>NZ_JBXCJB010000002.1:0-977714 GCF_056786475.1 Williamsia sp. Y844 | reverse complement strand
AGCACATTCAACTATGGGCGGTCAACCTTGTTCCTTCAGGAAAAGACTTCCCTGTCGGTGTTCTCGGCTCCGGGCTTCTTGCTCTCCGGCGCCTCACTGGCTGACTTGAAGAAAGTTACGGGAACAAGTCCGTCGGCGTCAAATCGCCTGGTGCGCAGTGGCTTCGAGAAGCATCCGTGCAGGTCAGTCGCCTCTCGACAACCTCGTGACCGTAACCGGACGGCAACTTTCGCCCGAAGTTGCCCTTGTGATGACCACCACCGAGGACCTTCAGGCGCGTTGCGTTGACAACCTACCGGTCAGTACCTGGCGTCGAATCCGGCGTCACACGCACGATCTCGCCGCCAAGGCTGCGCATGATCTCGACGAAATTGGGATAGCCCCGGTCGATATGCGAGACGTCGTGTACTTCGGTCACACCGTCGGCGACCAGACCGGCAAGAACCAATCCGGCGCCGGCGCGGATGTCCGAACTCCACACAGGTGCGCTCGACAGCTGTTCGATGCCACGGATCACCGCGTGATGGCCGTCGGTCCGGGCGTCTGCACCCAACCGCACCATCTCCTCGACAAATCGGAAGCGGGCCTCGAAGACGTTTTCAGTGATCACGGACATGCCGTCGCTGATCGCGGCCAGTCCGATGGCCATCGGCTGTAGGTCGGTGGGGAAACCGGGGAATGGCAGCGTCGAGTAGTTCACGGCCGCGGGCCTGCCCACCTGGACGACACGGAAGCCGTTCTCGAACTGGGATACCGACGCCCCGGCGCCGACGAGCTTGGACAGCACCAACTGCAGATGGCGCGGGTCGACCCCGCGAACCGTGATATCGCCTCGCGTCATGACGGCGGCGATAGCCCAGGTCGAGGCGACAATCCGATCACCGATCACCCGATGGGTCACCGGCTGCAGCCGCTCGACACCCTCGACCGTCAAGGTCGAGGTACCTTCACCGCTGATCTTCGCGCCCATCTGCTGCAACATCACGCAAAGGTCGACGATCTCGGGCTCGCGAGCGGCATTGTCGATGGTTGTCACACCCTCGGCCAGCACCGACGCCATCAGGATGTTCTCGGTGGCACCCACGGACGGGAATTCCAGGCTGATAGGTGCGCCGATCAGTTTGTCCGCCTCGGCGACCACACACCCGTGTTCGATCACGCTATGCGCGCCGAGCAGCCGCAGACCGGCCTGATGCATGTCCAGCGGGCGCGACCCGATCGCATCGCCACCCGGCAGAGCAACCACGGCCCGCCTGCAACGCGCCACCAACGGACCGAGCACACAGACCGACGCCCGGAACTGCTTCACCGCGTCAAAATCCGCGTGAAACTTCAGTTCGGCAGGCGTATCGATCACCACGGTGTCACCGTCATGGCTGACAACAGCACCCAGGCCCCGCAGGACATCGGCCATCAACGGCACATCCAAGATCTGCGGACAATTGGTGATGGTCGTCCTGCCCTCGGCGAGCAACGCCGCAGCCATCAACTTGAGAACACTGTTCTTGGCGCCCACGACTTCGACCTCGCCAGTCAGTCGTGCGCCCCCGGTCACCAAAAAACGATCATCAACCACGGACGTAGCCTAGGCGACCGGAACACAGCGGCGACCGACGGCCCGCAATAGTGTTCACCGGTTCTCGACTACGAGCTTCAGCGAGGCGAGTCCCTTCTCGAAATCGCCGCCAATCAGCTTGTCGGTGGGCACGATCTTCGCGAATAGCTTTGCCACCCCGGCATTTTCACCAGTCATCGTCCACTTCACGACGGTGCCTGCGGCCGCGGGATCCTCACTGAGAGTGAACACCGCCAGATTGGACGCCTTGAACGGCTTGAGAAAGTCCAATTGCACCGACACAGACTCCGGGGCAACACGATTGGTCACGGTCATCGATCCCCGACCCGCTTTGCGATTGCCCTTCCAGGCGTAGCTCGCGCCTACCGCGCCTGCCGGTCCGTCATAGGTCCGCTCCAGCGATGGATCCAAATCCTCCCAAGGTGACCAGAGCCTCCACTGATGGAAATCCACGACCAATGGGTAGATCGCCTCGGCCGGCGCCGCGATCGTGATGGATCGTTCGATGGTGTAGGGCTGTGGCGCCAACGGTGTCTCCCGATTGAAGTGGTCGCGGCCCTGACCGGCCATTACCACTGCGAGGATACCGGGTAGCTTTGCTCTCATGGCTGTTCATCTGACCCGTATCTACACCCGTACCGGCGATGCGGGAACCACTGGACTCAGCGACTTTTCGCGCGTATCCAAAAACGATCCCCGCGTGCTCGCCTATGCCGACTGCGACGAGGCCAACGCTGCGATCGGTGTTGCACTGGCAATGGGTAACCCGACGCCCGACGTCGCCGAGATCCTGCTGCGGGTACAGAACGACCTGTTCGATGCAGGCGCCGACCTCTCGACTCCGGTGGTCGAGGATCCGAAGTACCCGCCGCTGCGCATCCTGCAGAGCTACATCGACGACCTCGAGGTCTGGTGCGATCACTACACCGACAAGCTCGATCCGCTCAATTCGTTCATCCTGCCCGGCGGTAGCCCGCTCAGTGCGTACCTGCACGTCGCACGGACGGTCACCCGACGCGCCGAGCGGACGGCGTGGGCGGCCATCGAGGCCTTCCCGGACAACACCAGTCCCCTGCCCGCGCAGTATCTCAACCGGCTGTCCGATCTCCTGTTCATCCTCTCCAGAATCGCGAACCCGGGCGGCGACATCCTGTGGCAGCCAGGAGAGCAGCGTAAGCGCGCCCAACGCGACACGAGCAAGCCCGACAAGACCTGACCTGCCGACACCCTTGCGGGTCGAAGGAAGACTGATCAGAGACACGAGAAAGGCCCAGACCGAATTCGGTCTGGGCCTTTTTTGTCGATTGTGAGGACACTCGTCGACGCTGTTGAGCGGTTGGCGCTAGTGGTCGCGGCGTCTGCGTTCTGCGCGTTGGGACGGCCGGGACTCGAGCCACGACTGGAATGCGGTGACACCACCGCTGTCCAGGGCGAGCTCGAACTCCCCATCGCGATCTTCGAGTTCGAGGATCACCATGTTGTCGTCGATGACATCGGCCTCCGAGGCGGTGGGTGACCGTCGACCGCTCACGGTCACGGCTTGCCGCAACACCAGCCGTTGTGGACCGGGCAGCACCCTGCGAAGGCGGAAGTACTCGAGCGCATTATCGTCATAGCGGACCACTCCGTGCCGCCAGGCCCGGCCGTCGTCTGCGGGTAGTTCACGCAGCAAAGCCGAAGTGCCCGAACCGCGCAGCTCGTTGATCCGATAAAGCATGTAGAGCACAAACACAAGAACAAGCACGATCACCGCAAGGGCAGCCAGATTCCAGTTCACAGACGACACCTCCTTCAGCCCCCGCCACAAATACAACGATCCCCGCAAACTTGTCTGAAGTTTGCGGGGACCGTAGAACAATTAGCCATTCGAACGGCCCCTGCTCTACAGGATGCCATTCGCGCAGCACTTTATTTGACTTGCTGCAGTACTTCCACCGCGCGGAGACGAGATTCGGCACGCAGGTACTCGGTACTGCCCTTCTCGGCAGAGGAGAGAACCGAACGTTCGGCAGCTTCGTCTACGTCGCGGGCCCACTCGGCGGACTCGGCGAGAATCGTGACGACCTCACCGGTCACCGAGATGAAACCACCCTGAACAGCTGCCACACGGCGCTTGCCATCGACCTCGTCGATCGCGACATACCCGCCCGGTGCCAACTGACCCAGCATCGGCTCGTGTTTGGCCAACAGACCAACAGCGCCCTCGGTGGTCTGAGCCACTACAAACGTTGCTTCGCCGGAGTACATACGCGATTCAACCGCGACCAACTCGACGTGAAATGGCGTGTCAGGCATCGGGTGATATCACTTTCCGGTGATCTTCTTGGCAGCGGCCTCGACGTCGTCGAGTCCACCACAGCTGTTGAACGCCTGCTCGGGAAGATGATCGTATTCGCCCTTGGCGACCTTGTCGAAAGCCTCGATCGTGTCGGCAAGCGGCACAACGGAGCCCGTCTGGCCGGTGAACTTCTCGGCAACGATGAAGTTCTGTCCGAGGAACTTCTGGATGCGCCGCGCACGCTGCACGGTGATCTTGTCTTCCTCGGAGAGCTCGTCCATACCAAGAATCGCGATGATGTCCTGGAGTTCCTTGTACTTCTGCAGGATGCGCTTGACCTCGTTGGCGACGCGGAAGTGCTCGTCACCGACGATCGAGGCCTCGAGGATCCGCGAAGTCGACGTCAGCGGGTCCACAGCCGGGTAGATACCGAGCTGCGAAATCGGACGCGAGAGCTCCGTGGTGGCATCCAGGTGGGCGAACGTGGTCGCCGGCGCCGGGTCGGTGTAGTCGTCGGCGGGCACATAGATGGCCTGCAGCGAGGTGATCGAGTTACCACGCGTCGAGGTGATGCGCTCCTGCAGTTCGCCCATCTCGTCGGCCAGCGTCGGCTGGTAACCGACGGCAGACGGCATACGGCCGAGAAGCGTGGAGACCTCGGAACCGGCCTGCGTGAAACGGAAGATGTTGTCGATGAACAGCAGCACGTCCTGACGCTTGACGTCACGGAAGTACTCCGCCATCGTCAGCGCGGACAGAGCGACGCGCATACGCGTGCCCGGCGGCTCATCCATCTGGCCGAACACCAACGCGGTGTCCTGCAGAACGCCCATCTCCTCCATCTCGAGGTGGAGGTCGGTGCCCTCACGGGTACGCTCACCGACGCCTGCGAACACCGAGGTGCCGGAGAACTCGCGAGCGATACGGGTGATCATCTCCTGGATCAGAACGGTCTTGCCGACACCGGCACCACCGAACAGACCGATCTTGCCGCCCTTGACGTACGGGGTCAGCAGGTCGATGACCTTGATGCCGGTCTCGAGGATCTCGGTCTTGCCCTCGAGCTGATCGAAGGCGGGGGGCTTCCGGTGGATGCCCCACTGCTCGCCGTCGCGACCGGTGCCCGGAGCATCGAGGCAATCGCCGAGTGCGTTGAACACGTGGCCCTTGACGACGTCACCGACGGGAACCGAAATCGGCTTGTCGGTGTCGGTCACCTCCGTGCCGCGGGTCAGACCGTCGGTCGGCTGCATCGAGATGGTGCGGACCAAGTTGTCGCCGAGGTGCTGGGCAACCTCGAGCGTCAGCTTCTTGGCAACCGACTTCAGGGTGATCTCGGCGTGAAGTGCGTTGAACAGTGGCGGAATGGCGCCGCGCGGGAACTCCACGTCGACGACCGGACCGATGACACGCACGACGCGGCCGGTCAGCCCAGCGGAACCCTTCCGGGAAGTTTGGGTTTCAGTTGTGGTCATGATGTCTCTTCCTCTGTGACGATGGCATTGGCATGTTTCGCGAACGGCGACCCCACCGGCCGGTTGCCTGAAAAGTGTCGAGTCCGGTTACGAAAGGGCATCCACACCGCCGACGATCTCGCTGATCTCTTGTGTGATCTGGGCCTGTCGCAGCTGGTTCGCCTCGCGGGACAAGTTCGTGACCAACTCTTCGGCGTTGTCCGTGGCCGCCTTCATGGCGGTACGGCGGGCCGCCGACTCCGAAGCAGCCGAGTCGAGCAGCGCCGAGTACACCCGAGTCGCCACGTACTTCGGCAGCAACGCCGACAACAACGCTTCTGCACCAGGCTCGAACTCGTAGTTCCGAGAAGCTCCGGTGCTCTCCCCGCTCTCGTCCACGGTCACCACCAGGGGTGCGACGCGACGAACAACCGGTGTCTGCGTCAGCATGCTGACGAAGCGCGTGTACACGATGTGGAACTCGTCGACGCCCTCGGTCTGACTGCCGTCGGGCGACTCGACCGAGGTGCCCGATCCCGCCATGAACAGGTCGATCAGATGCTCGGAGGCGTTCCAGGCATCGGTGTAGGCCGGCTGCTGGGAGAACCCGGTCCAACTCCCCTGGATCGGCAGCTTCCGGAAGTTGAAGTACGTCGTGCCTTTCTGTCCTGTGACAAAAAGAACGACGTCCTTGCCCTCCTCGGTCAGCAACTCGATGAGCCGGCGAGCCTCGCGCAGGACATTCGAGTTGTAACCGCCGGCCATGCCACGGTCGCTCGTAACGATCAGCACCGCAGCACGTTTCGGCTCGGGACGCTCCGTCAGCAACGGATGGGTCAGCGAGGTGGCGCTCGAAGCCAACTCGGAGAGGACCGCAGTGATCTCCTCCGAGTAAGGCTTCGAGGCCGCCACACGAGCCTGAGCCTTGGTGATGCGCGAAGTCGCGATCAGCTCCTGTGCCTTCGTGATCTTCTTGGTCGATTGCACAGACCGGATGCGCGAACGTAGCTCGCGAATGCTAGCCATCTACTGTCACAGCCCTTCCCGGCCCGTCAAACCTTTACCAGTCATCAAACGATTCCCTATTACTTGCGAACTTTGACGGTTTCGTCCTCGACCTTGTCTGCGGCGAGAGCCGAAGCAGCTGCTTCGTTCACGGTGTCAGACTTCTCGCTGGCCCAGAAGCTTTCTTTGTACTTGTCAGCAGCGGCCACCAGAGCATGAGCGGCTTCGTCTGTCAGTGCCTTGCCGCCGGCGATGGTCTCGTAGACACCGGATGCCGAGCGATGTAGGTCACTGATCAGCTCCGCTTCGTAGCGGCGGACATCTTCGATGTTCACCGTGTCGAAGTGGCCCTCACCGGCGAGGTAGATCGAGACGATCTGATCCTCCACCGACACGGGCGAATACTGATCCTGCTTGAGCAACTCCACCCAGCGGGCGCCACGATCGAGCTGAGCCTTCGAGGCATCGTCGAGGTCCGAGGCGAAGGCCGAGAAGGCTTCCAGCTCACGGAACTGAGCGAGCTCCAGACGCAACGAACCCGAAACCTTCTTCAGGCCCTTGGTCTGAGCGGCGCCACCAACACGGGAGACGGACGTACCGACGTTGATCGCCGGACGCACACCCTTGTTGAAGAGGTCGGACTCGAGGAAGACCTGACCGTCGGTGATCGAGATGACGTTGGTCGGGATGAACGCCGAGACGTCGTTGGCCTTGGTCTCGATGATCGGCAGACCGGTCATCGAACCGCCACCCATTGCCTCGGACAGCTTTGCGCAACGCTCCAGCAGACGCGAGTGCAAGTAGAAGACGTCACCGGGGTATGCCTCGCGGCCCGGCGGACGACGCAGCAGCAGCGAGATCGCGCGGTAGGCCTCAGCCTGCTTCGACAGATCGTCGAACACGATGAGGACATGCTTGCCCTCGTACATCCAGTGCTGACCGATGGCCGAACCGGTGTACGGCGCGAGCCACTTGAAGCCGGCGGAATCCGAAGCCGGAGCAGCAACGATGGTGGTGTACTCCATCGCGCCCGACTCTTCGAGGGCAGTCTTGACGCCCGCGATGGTCGAACCCTTCTGGCCGATTGCCACATAGATGCAGCGAACCTGCTTGTTGGGGTCGCCGGTCGCCCAGTTGGCCTTCTGGTTCATGATCGCGTCGATGCAGACCGCGGTCTTGCCGGTCTTACGGTCGCCGATGATCAGCTGACGCTGTCCACGACCGATTGCGGTCATCGCATCGATGGCCTTGATACCGGTGGCCAGCGACTCCTCGACGGGCTGGCGCTCGAGCACCGAGGCCGCCTGGAGTTCGAGGACGCGGTTCTCCGACGACACGATGTCGCCGCGGCCGTCGATCGGCTTGCCGAGCGGGTCCACGACGCGGCCGAGGAAGTTGTCGCCGACAGGAACCGACAACACGTCGCCGGTCCGGCGGACTTCCTGACCTTCTGCGAGAGTCTCGTAGTCACCGAGGATGACTGCTCCGATCTCGGATTCGTCGAGGTTCAGCGCCACGCCGAGGACGCCGCCGGGGAACTCGAGGAGTTCGTTCGACATTGCGGACGGCAGTCCGCTGATGTGTGCGATTCCGTCGCTGGTATCAGTGACATACCCGACCTCGTCACGTGCAACTTCCGTTGAGAAATTCGAGGTGTAGGTTTCAATCGCACTTCGGATCTCATCGGAGGTGATCGTCAACTCCGCCATATTCTTGCCCTGCTCTTCCTGCGTGGTCGTGAGTTTTGTGGAATCGGTGTCGTGCGTCGTCTGCGGCGAAGCTCAGCCCAGCGACTTGCGGATCGTGGCCAATCGGCCGGCGCCTGAACCGTCGATCACTTCGTCACCGATCTTGACGACCAAGCCTGAGAGCAGGTCCTGATCGACGACAACATGGGTGATGATCGGCTGGTTATAGATACGCGTCAGTGTGGACGTCAAGGCTTCCACCTGCGAGCTCGTCAACTCGACGGATGCCCGCACCTTCGCAACCAGACGATCCCGCTGTCCGGCGGCCAGGTTCGACAATGCGTCCAGTGCGTCAGCCGGTTTTTGATCGAACAACCGGGCGATCGACTGCACCGCGAGTGCTTCGGTGACCGCTGACACCTTGCCGGTGGTCAGCGACGCCAGCAGTTCCTGGCGCGCCTTGGCCGAACGGGACTTGTCTTTGAGGATGATCTCGAGCTCGGGATGAGCGGCGACCGTCCGGCCGAGCAAGAACAGTTCTTCCTCGACCGCGTCAAGTGTTCCGGCTTCGGCCGCCGACTTGAGATACGCCTCGCGACCGAGGAGTTCAAGCCCGTCCAGCAGGTCGGAGATGTTCGACCAGTCACGGCCGACTGCCTCGACCACCACCGCCAGAGAGCCGGTACCGATCTGGCTGCCGAACAACTGGCGTGCCAGATCCTGCCGGACATCCACAGGTGCGGAGATGTCGCCGAACGCGGTACGCAACGATCGCTCGCTGTCGAGGAACCCGACAACTGCGAACAGATCGGATCCGATCTGCTGCGCGGCCGTGGCGGCGTCGCCGCCTGCCGCTGAAATCGTCTCGGCCAGGATTGCCCGGGTACCGCTCAAAGCGTCGCGGCTGGCTGCGTACATCGCCTTCACTTCCTCTGCGCAGAAGTTGCGTCGAGCTCAGCCAGGAACCGATCAACGGTCTGTCCGCGCTTGGCGCTTTCTTCCAGGTGCTCGCCGACGATCTTCTCCGCCAGGTCAACAGCGGTCCGACCGAGGTCCGACCGGAGTTCGGTGACGATCTGATCGCGTTCGGCCTTCAGCTGCGAGCGTCCGGCGGCAACGATGCGCGCACTCTCCGCTTCGCCTTGAGCGCGGAGTTCGGCGACGATCTCTTGTCCGCGCAGTCGTGCGTCCTCGCGAATCTGAGCGGCGACTGCACGGGTTTCGAGCAGCTGCTCTTCACGCTGCTTGAGCAGGGCGTCGGCTTCGAGTTGTGCATCAGAGGCCCGCTTGAGTCCACCGACGATGCCGTCGGTGCGCTCTTCGAGAACCTTTTGTGCACGTGGAAGCACTAGCTTCCAGAAGACGAGTCCCACAACCACGAGGGCCACGATGGACCAGGTGATGTCGTAGGTCGCAGGCAGAAGAGGATTATGAGATTCCTCTTCGGCGGCGAGAATCAAGGAGTTGGCACTCATCGGATCAGAAGATGAAGCCGGCAACCAAGCCGATCAAGGCCAGCGCTTCGGTGAATGCGATACCAAGGAACATGGTGGTACGCAGCTGTCCGGCGAGCTCCGGCTGACGCGCGGTGCCCTCGATGGTCTTACCGACGACGATACCGATACCGATACCGGGGCCGATGGCAGCCAGACCGTATCCGATGGCGCCAAAGTTCAGTTCGCTGATCTCACCGGATACTTGCGCGAGGTTGCTCATGGTGTTGGATCCCTTTCTTCTTGATCCGCTGGGCGAGGTTAGCCGCAGCGGCCAGTTTGTTGGTCTAGATGAATCTGGGGGTGGTGCTTCGGTCAGTGGTCGGCGGCGTGTTCAGCCAGGTCGATATAGACGGCTGTCAGCAGGGCGAAGATGTACGCCTGCAACACGATCACCAAGAGTTCGAAGAAAGTGAATGCGATGCCGCCGAGCAATGCCGGCAAGCCGAAGATCCAGGTCCAGGCCTCCGTGGTGAAGAAGAAGTACTGGGTGGCGCTGAAGAACAGTACCAACAGGATATGACCGGCAAGCATGTTGGCCATTAGACGGACCGTCAGCGTGAACGGCCGCAGAATGAAGGTCGAAAGGAACTCGATCGGGATCAGGAGGATGTGCAGCGCGGGCGGCACATCCGGCACCACGATGCTCGACTTCACATAACCGAAGAACCCGTACTTCTTGATGCCGACGTAGTTGAAGACGATGTACGCCAGCGCAGCCAACACGATCGGCATACCGATCAAACCGTTGGACGAGATGTTCAAGAGCGGGATTACACCGGAGAAGTTCAGGAACAACACCGTGAAGAATATCGTCACCAAGATCGGGAGAAAACGCTTCCCGTTCTCTTTCCCGAGGACACTCTCTGCGATCTGGATACGGACGAAGTCCAACGCCATCTCGCCTGCGTTCTGCAGGCCGCGAGGAACCAGCTTCGGGCTCCGGAACGCCAGCAAGAAGAAGACGACACAGACACCGGCCATCAACAGCCGGATCAGCATCAGACGATCGAGTTCGAAGATCGTTCCTTCAAAAAGGACTGCATCAGGGTAAAAGTCGGACAGCGAAGGCGGGTGGTAACCCCCATCGCCTGCCGCGAGGTTCAAGACGCTCAGCACTCTCTCCCGTGCTCTGGCCGCAGGCAGCCTGCCTGCAGTTCGACCGGACATAAGTTCAGATCAAGCAAAAAGTTCTTTCAGATTTCGTGCCGTACACGGCCCGGGTCTCACCCGGGCTGAAGTCGCATTACTGCGCCTTCTCGCGTGGCACGACAGTCTGAGCACCGGGCTGGTCAAGTCCGGTTCTCTTCTGCGGGGCAACTTTAGCAACACCGTAGGTGACCCTCATAGTGCGGGTATCTACCGGACGTTATTACTACCCTGTGTAGTATGTCCGGATTCAATCTTCGTCATCAACGTTGCCTTCCGGCCCGACGTCGACGTACGGCACTTTGGTGGTCATGATCGCGTACGTTTCGCAGGCCAGCACGATGACCATCGCGATGATGGCGGTCACACCGAGGGCGACATGGTTGAGCGAATCGACGTTGCTGAGTGCTGCCAGGGCGAGCATGGCCAGCAACAGTTTGAGCAGCCAGGTGCCCATCAGGATGGCACCGCCGGTATTCGGCGACACATTGGCGGTCAGCACCACCACGATCACCGTGAAGAGGATGAATCCGCCGCCGAACGCCGCACCCACCAGCGCACCCCACAAGCCCTCGGTGCCATCGATCAACGCCCACGCACCCGCGCTGATCACGGTGAGTGCGACAAGTCCGAGCGCGCCGTAGCGGATCGCCTTCTGCAATGGGGTGATCTGTTTTGCGTCGTTCGGGGTGGTCAGTGCTGGTTCAGAAGCTTCGTTCACGCTTCCAGGGTAAGGGTCGTTCACGAGCCGCTGATACTCACACCCGTTCGGTGACGGTTCCGCAGTCGGGGAACGATTGTCGCGAGCATCGCGATGATCAGTCCCCCACCGAGGACCGGAAGCACCACTGAGGCCGAGAACAGCGTGCTCGCAGCGGCACTGAATGCCAGGACACCCACCCAGAGGTAGATCACCAGAACCACACGACGATGGGAGTGGCCGAGTTCGAGCAGCCGGTGATGCAGGTGCATCTTGTCCGGTGTGTAGAAACCGACGCCGGCACGGGTACGCCGGATGACCGCGAGCAACATGTCGAGCATCGGGATGAACATGACCGCTGCCACCAGGATGATCGGCGAAAGCAGCGTGAAGACATCGGCCGGACCGTATGCGTTGATGGCGATACGGCCGGAGGCGCTGGTCGACGCCGCGGCGAGCATCAGGCCGATGAGCATGGAACCGGAGTCGCCCATGAAGATGCGGGCCGGCTGGAAGTTGTGTGGGAGGAAGCCGAGACAGGCGCCTGCGAGAATCGCCGCGATGAGGGCAGGCGGGTAATAGCTGACGTCGCCACCCTGATCGTGCAGAAGGCCCAGCGAAAACACGCAGATTGCCAGCGCCGCGATCAATGCCAGGCCGGCAGCGAGCCCGTCGAGCCCGTCGACGAAGTTCATCGCATTCACCGTCGCGACAGTGACCGCGACCGTGAGAAGCCCCGATTGCAGCGGATCGAGGACGACGGTCCCGATGCCCCCGAACGGCACCGCCACGACCGTCCAGCTCAGACCCATGATCACCAGCACCCCGGCGGCCGTGAGCTGACCGACGAACTTGGTCAGCGCGTCGATCCCCCACCGGTCATCGATGATGCCCACCAGGACGATCACCCCGCCCGCCACCACGACGGCGTTCATGTCGTCGGTGTAGTCGAAGCCTCGGGTCAACGCAGGTAGCTCACCGGCCAGGACCATTCCGGCAAGCACACCCACGTACATGCCGACGCCGCCGAGACGGGGCGTCGGAACCGCATGGACGTCCCTACTACGCGGCACCGCGACCGCACCGGTTCGGGTCGCGACAACTCGCACCAGGCCGGTGATCAGGTACGTGATCAGCGCTGCACACAGTCCGACCAGCATCAATTCGCGCAGCGGCACACCCGCACCACTGCTGGTGAGGCCGGACTGGGCGGCAATCAACACACCACTGCCCTCATTCAACGTTGTCGAATAGGCCACGAGTACGGACGCTACAGAGGTCGGGCATGCGGGTCAGACCCGAAGACTCTCGACGTCGGCGCCGATGACCTCGGCGATTTCTTCCGCGCTGATCGCACCTTCCCGCAAGATCTTGGGTGTGACGTCGGTGAGGTCGACAATCGTCGACGGCACCGCCTTCGCCGCAGGTCCGCCGTCGAGATAGACCGCCACGGACTCCCCCAATTGCTCCCGCGCCTGCTCGACGGTGGTTGCCGGCGGGCGACCGGAGATGTTCGCGCTCGACACCGCCATCGGGCCCACCTCACGCAGCACCTCGATCGCCACCGGATGCAATGGCATCCGCAGCATCACGGTGCCGCGGGTGTCACCCAGATCCCAGGCGAGCGACGGAGCCTGATGCACAACCAGACTCAGGCCACCGGGCCAGAACGCGCGGGTCAGCTCACGGGCTGTCGGTGACACCGACAGCACCAGGCCGTCGATCGTCGTCCACGAACCGACCAGGACCGGCACGGGCATGTCACGGCCGCGGCCCTTGGCGGCCAGCAGGCTATTCACAGACTCGGAATCGAAAGCGTCACAACCGATTCCGTAGAGGGTGTCGGTGGGCATGACGATCAGGCGCCCACCTTTGACGGCGCCGACCGCGGCGCGCAGGCCTGCGGACCGAGATCCGGGATTGCTGCAATCGAACGTAGTGCTCACGGCGTCCATCCTTGCACGTTGCCTGCGTGCGATCAGCGACGCGTGGCGGTGACAAACCGCGCGCGTCCGGCGAGATCGGGTTTCTGGGTGATCGAGTCGAAGTTGCCGTCCGTATCGAGCGCATCCATCACCAGGTCACCGGTGCTGTCGTCGTGCTCGATCCCGACTGCGCAACCTGGCCGCAGGATCCGCGCGATCACCGAGATCATCGGCGTGATCACCGACATCCCGTCGGCACCACCGAACAACGCCAGTGCCGGATCGTAATCGGCCACCTCGACCGGCAGGTCCGCGCCCACCGGGATGTAGGGCGGATTCGACACCACCAGGTCAGCCCTGATGTCCGACAAGATGTTCGGGTCGGCCGCATCGCCCAGGTGGACGGTGACCCGTTCCCGGACGTCGGCGGGCATACGAGACAAGTTGTGGCACAACCATTTATGCGCGCTGCCATCGATTTCGACCGCATGGACCCGTGCGCCGGGGTGGGACGCGGCCAAAGCCAGGGCCAGCGCGCCGCTACCGCTGCACAGATCGACGACCAAGGGATGTGTCATCGTCTCGATCCGAGCCGCCGCCCACGCGTAGAGCAGTTCGGTTTCCATTCGCGGGATGAAGACCCCCCTGCCGACCTCGATGTCGATCGGCCCGAATGCGACACGTCCGATGATGTGTTGCAGTGGTTCGCGCTGCGCGCGGCGGTCGACGAGTTCGCGATAACGGGCGGCGTCGGCATCTGAGAGTTCATCGACGGCGATCAGTTCACCGACCGACCGATCGAGCACGAATGCCAGCAGCAACCCGGCATCTACCTGCGCATTCGGAACACCGGCCGCGATCAGCTGTGCGACGGCGGCGCGGCGGATATCTCTGGCGTTCACTCCGCCTCGAGGCGGGCCTGACGATCCGCAGCACGCAGCGCGTCGAGGAGCGCATCCATGTCACCGGCGAGCACCGCGTCGAGATTCTGGGCTTTGTAGCCGATGCGATGGTCGGTGACGCGGTTTTCCGGGTAGTTATAGGTGCGGATTCGCTCCGAGCGGTCGACGGTGCGAATCTGTGCGGCCCGCCCCTGCGACGCTTCGGCATTGGCGGCCTCTTCTGCGGCGGCCTGCAACCGGGCAGCCAAGACCTGCATCGCCCGCGCCTTGTTCTGCAGCTGGGAACGCTCGTTCTGGCAGGTCACCACGATCCCGGTGGGCAGATGGGTGAGCCGGACCGCGGAGTCGGTGGTGTTGACGCCCTGTCCCCCCTTGCCAGAGCTGCGATAGACGTCGACCCGGAGATCGGATTCGTCGATCTGGACCCGTTCGACCTCATCGGGTTCCGGATATATCAGGACACCGGCCGCCGAGGTGTGGATTCGGCCCTGCGACTCGGTGACCGGAACGCGTTGAACGCGGTGCACGCCGCCTTCGAACTTCAACCGGGACCACACGCCGTCCGGACCGTCGCCCTTCGACTTGATCGAGATGGTGGCGTCCTTGTACCCGCCCAGGTCGGATTCGGTCACACCCAGGATCTGCGCCTTCCAGCCCTGACGCTCACAGTATTTGAGATACATCCGCGCCAGATCGGCGGCGAACAGCGCCGATTCCTCACCGCCGGCCCCGGACTTGACCTCCAGCACCACATCATCGCCGTCGTGCGGATCGCGTGGGGAGAGCAGGTCGGTGAGCGTTTGATCGAGGGCAGCGACCGTCTGCTCGAGCTCCGGGATCTCTGCGGCAAAAGCACTGTCGTCGGCCGCGAGTTCGCGCGCAGCTTCCAGATCGCCCTGTGCTGCCTGAAGTTTCGTGTACGTCGCCATGATCGGAGCGAGTTCGGCGAATCGTTTGCCAACTCGCCGGGCGGCCGTCGGATCGTCGTGCAAGGACGGATCGGACATCTGGTTCTGCAAGCCGGCATGCTCGGCAAGGATGTCGTCGATCGCGGACGGATCGGAAATGCTCATGACCTGATTCCTTGACGGTGTGGCTGTGACACCCGAGTGAAGGTGGACACCCGAGTGCAGGGCGGACGGCGCGGATTGGGGCTGCGAAAGAAAAAAGAAACCGGCGCCTGACCTGCCGCAGGGCAGAGTCAGACGCCGGTCATACAAGCTAGTTGTCTGCTGCGTCTTTCTTTGCAGCGGCCCGCTTGCCGTAGCGCTTCTCGAAGCGCGCAACACGGCCACCGGTGTCGAGAATCTTCTGCTTGCCCGTGTAGAACGGGTGGCACTGCGAGCAGACCTCGACGTTGATCCGACCCGACACCTGGGTGGAGTGGGTCTGGAAAGTGTTCCCGCAGCCGCAGACCACAGTGGTCTCGACGTATTCGGGGTGGATTCCCTGCTTCATTCTGGTGTCCCTTTCATGGTCGCCGGGTCACCTGCGCGGATCGAAGGTGTGAACCGGAACCGGACTCGACCGCTCAGTATGCCAGAACAGCCTCCCGACCTGCCAATCGCTGGTACCAGTTGAGGAGCTGCCCTGTTCTTGCGGCACGATAATCCCAACAACAACGCGCCCAGATTCATTCCGGCCAGGCAGGTTTGACGTTGACACACGCAGCACGTTTCGGAACGACCGTATTTGCACTGCTCATCGGGTTGACCGCATGCAGTTCAACACAGTCTGACGATGCCTCGGGACGCCAGGAGGTCTCGCAACCGTCGGCAACGGATAGCCTCACTCTCCTGGATTTCGTACCGAGCGGACTCAATCCTGATCCCACTGATCAGATCGAGGGTGTGCTGAAGGTCTATTACCCGTCCCCGGCTCACGTCGAACGTGACGAAAAGGTGCGCTACACGTATTCGCCACCGTTCGGCGGAACCCACGACTGGGCCTGGGCCGGATGTACCGGCGTGGTGTACTCCGTCGCGATCCGCAACGAAACAGCCGTCCATTCGCTCGAACACGGGGCGGTCTGGATCACGTACAGCCCCGATCTCGACGTCGACGCGGTCGACGCGCTGGCCGAGCGGGTCGCAAATGTGGATTACACCCTCATGTCGCCGTATCCGGGTCTGGACCAACCGATCTCACTGCAATCCTGGGGACACCAACTCAAGGTCGCGAGCGCCGACGACCCGCGGATCGACCAGTTCATCACCGCCACCAAACAGAACGCACAGTCCAACGTGTATCCCGAGGATCCGGCCGCCACCGCCCACCCGACCCCGGGGACCAGCTGCACCGCGGTGCCGGATGCCTTCGATCCCGCAGATCCCCCACCGTTCGAGCCCGGACCGGGCACGGTGCCCGAGACCTGACATCTGATCGGATGCCGGCCCTGACACGTCGCCACCTCCGACGGGTTGCCGCCCCTCACAGGATGGCGGCTCTGACAGGATGGCGGCTCTGACAGGATGATGGCCCAGCAGGAACCAACGCCCCGATCAAGCCGACCAGACAGGTACGAACGTGAAACCAGTGGTAAAGCTTGCCGCAACCGGATTCCTACTGGTCATCGGCCTGAGCGCGTGCAGTTCGTCGCAGACGGGCGAACCACAAGCCGCGACCACCAGTGGTGGAAACGGTGGCAGTTCAACCCGGGCCTTCGTCCCCAGCAGCTCCAATCCCGATCCGACGGATCAGATCGACGGCGTGCGCAAGGTCTACTACCCGGCGGCCGAGCACGTCCTGGACAACCAGAAGGTGAAATACACGTACTCGCCGCCCATGGGCGGACGACACGACTCGGTCTGGGCCACCTGCACCGGAATGGTGTACCCCACCGCCATCCGGACCGAGAACGCCGTCCACTCCCTCGAACACGGCGCCGTGTGGATCACCTACAACCCCGACGATCTCGACGCAGGTGAGATCGCCGAACTCGAGCAGCGGGTCGACGGCCTCAACTACATGCTGATGTCGCCGTATCCCGGTCTGGACAAGCCGATCTCGTTGCAGTCCTGGGGACACCAACTCAGGGTCGACGACGTCGACGATCTGCGGATCGACCAGTTCATCACCGCCACCCGGCAGAACACGCAACCCGGCGTGTACGACGAAAGCCCCTCGGCAACCGGCTATCCCGAACCCGGCGCCACGTGCGCGATGGTGCCGGGACGATTCGACCCATCCGATCCCCCGCCCTTTGATCCGGGACCGGGCACCGTCCCCGAGAGCTGACGAACAAACCCACCTCTTCCCGGGTGGGAAGAAGTGGGTTGTTGTTGGTGCCGGGGACGATTCAGTCGTCCTTCATGTTCCCCGGTGCGGTCTTCTGCACCTGCATCAGGAACTCCATGTTGTTCTTGGTCTTCTTCAACTGGCTGACCAGCAGGTCGATGGCCTGTTGCGAATCCAATCCGGAAAGCACGCGGCGCAGCTTGTGCACGATGGAGAACTCCTCCGGCGACAGCAGCAACTCGTCCTTACGGGTACTGGACAGGTTGACGTCCACGGCCGGGAACACGCGACGCTCCGAGATCTTGCGGTCCAGTTTGAGCTCGGCGTTGCCGGTGCCCTTGAACTCCTCGAAGATCACGGTGTCACCGGTGGATCCGGTCTCGACCAGCGCCGAGGCGATGATCGTCAACGAGCCGCCGTTCTCGATGTTTCGAGCCGCACCCAGGAAACGCTTCGGCGGGTACAGCGCCGTGGAATCGACACCACCGGACAGGATTCGACCCGATGCCGGAGACGCGTTGTTGTAGGCGCGACCCAGGCGGGTGATCGAATCCAGCAGGACGACAACATCTTTACCGTCTTCGACGAGACGCTTGGCCCGCTCGATGGCAAGCTCGGCGACCGACGTGTGATCTGACGGCGGCCGGTCGAAGGTCGAGGCGATGACCTCACCCTTGACCGAACGCTGCATGTCGGTGACCTCTTCAGGCCGCTCGTCGACAAGTACGACCATCAGGTAGCACTCGGGGTTGTTGATCGAGATCGCGTTGGCGATGTTCTGCAGGATCGTGGTCTTACCCGCCTTGGGAGGCGAGACGATCAGCGCACGCTGGCCCTTGCCGATGGGCATGACCAGGTCGATGACGCGGGTCGAGATCCGATCGCTGGTGGTCTCCAACCGCAGTCGCTGGTTCGGGTACAGCGGGGTCAACTTGTTGAATTCCGGTCGCCGCTTGGCGGTTTCGACGTCGGCACCGTTCACCGAATCGATCCGAACCAACGGGTTGAACTTCTGACGCTGATTCGACTGGTCGCCTTCACGGGCAACCTTGACCGCACCGGTGATCGCGTCACCGCGACGCAGACCGTTCTTGCGGATCAGGTTCATCGACACGTAGACGTCGTTCGAACCGGCCAGGTACCCGGAGGTCCGTACGAACGCGTAGTTGTCGAGGACGTCGAGGATGCCCGCCACCGGCTGCAACACATCGTCGTCCGATACCTGCGGCTCGCCGCCGCCACCGGGACCGTCGGTGCGATCGCGTCCACGGCGACGCTCGCGGAAGCGACGTCCACGACGGCCGCGGCCGTCACCATCGTCGTCGTCGGGACCGTTGTCACGATTGTTGTTGCGCGGACCGCTGTTCTGGTTGCCTGCGTTCCGGTTGTCGCCACCGCGGTTGTCTCGGTCTGCGTTCCGGGTTTCGCCACCGCGGTTGTCGCCACCGCGGTTGTCGCCACCGCGGTTGTCGCCACCGCGGTTGTCGCCACCCCGGTTGTCGCCACCCCGGTTGTCGCGGTCCGCGGTTCGGGTGTCGCCACCCCGGTCGCGGTTCTGTCCGCCGTCGCGGCTCTGTCCACCGGACTGGTTGTCGCGTCCGCCCTGGTTGTCACGAGCAGCGCCCTGGCCGTCACGGCCGGCTCCGGCGCGGTCTTGTCCATCGCGTCCGCGACGACGCTGCCGACGCGCATCAGCACCGTCGGCAGACTCGTTGTCGTCGCCTGATTCAGCGTTGACCTGCGCTGAGGTGTCGGAACCGGTGTCTTTGGCTACCGACTCCGCGTTGTCGGTGGACGCGCCACGGCGCCGATCACGACGAACCGTCTCCGCCGGGGCCGACTCACCCTTGGCCTCGGCAACCGGTGCCTTCTTGGCATCCTGCACGGCTCCGGTCTTCGCGGGCGGCTCGGTCTTCGCTTCGGTCGACTGACCATCCGCCGCGTTCGTCGGCGCGGCCACATCGGCCTTGGCCGAGGTCTTCTCGGCCGGCGCCTTGGTGGCCGTCTTGGTCTTTGCAGGCGCAGCAGCGGCGGTCGAACCGCTCTGGCGCTCCTTGATGGCCGCGATCAGGTCGCTCTTACGCATACCTGACGTGCCTTTGATGCCGAGCTCGCCGGCGAGGCCGCGCAACTCGGTGAGAACCATCCCCGACAGTCCGGTGCCACGACGACGTTCGGCTTTGGGAGTGTCGACTCCGCCGAGGTCAAGCGTGTTTTGCGCACCCTGTGCAGTGATGAGGTCCGTATCCGTCAACGGATATCCTTTCCTTCCCCCGCCGGTAGATTCGCGGGGGCAGTGTTTCTCGCACCCGGAGACCAGGTGAGAGGTGCCGCTATTTGGAGCGGTCTTTTAGGCTTTGTGTCGTATGCCGCGCTTCGATTTCACGGAATTACGCCCGCGGGCTCTGACCGTAGAATTTCACATTTCTTGTGAGAAGCACGCGTGGTGAAACTTTCGCGGCTGGACGGGTACATGCTAACCACGTTCAACAGTATGAGCAACACCCAGCGACGACGGCGTGTTCCCTAACAGTGGATGAGCCAGCTGACCCGGCCGCTTTTCAGTGTACGACTACTCCCGGCGCGATCTCTACCTCGTCGAGCACAAATCCCAGTTCAGCTGCCTTCTCATGCGACCCGTCGGGCAATGGTGACGCCGTGAGTGCAAGGACGGTCGGGCCGGCCCCGGAGACGGTGGCGGGAACCTGCCGGTCCCGTAGCCAACGAACCATTTGCGCGGTGGCAGGCATGACGGGGGCGCGGTAGTCCTGGTGCAGCCGATCCTCGGTCGCGGCGAGCAGAAGACCCGGATCGGTGGTCAGTGCCACCACGGCGAGCGCGGCACGGCTGACGTTGAAGACCGCGTCCACCCGTGCGACCGCGTCCGGCAAGAGCCCGCGGGTGACGGCGGTCGACGACTCGACCTGCGGAATCATCACAAACGCCCGGATGGACGGATTGACGTCGAGTTTCCTGGCGAAATAGCTCACCTCGTGCGACGTATCTGTCTCCAGCGCCGCCGGAACCTCACCGCAGGCGGCCTCCGACCACGACACCACCGCCGAACCGAGAACGCTGGCCGACGCGTTGTCGGGGTGCCCTTCGAATTCCGAGGCCAACTGCACGAGCGCATCGGTCGACAACGGGGTGCCCACGCCCGCCGCGCGAACCAGTCCGGCGGCTGCGGCCAGTCCCCCGACCACCGCAGAAGCCGATGAACCCAAGCCACGGGAGTGCGGAATGCTGTTGCGGCACTCGACATCCAGACCCGGGGCCGTGACACCGGCCGCCTCGAGCCCACGGTTGATCGCACGAACCACCAGATGGCGTTCGTCGAGGGGAACCCCTTGCGCACCTTCCCCGCTCACGCTGATCCGCAGACCGGGACCGGGACCGGAGACGGTCACCGAGATGTCGTCGTAGATCCCCAGCGCGATGCCCAGCGAGTCGAAGCCGGGCCCCAGATTGGCACTGGACGCAGGCACGCGAGCGCGCACCTGCAGGCCCACAGGCAGAACGGGGTTCATACCGCGCCCATCAACTCGCGAAGACGTTCGGCACGGCATGCGCCGGGGTGGTCATCAGCTCAGTCCCAGCGCGGCTGCGACCGCCACGGGGTCGACCGGGATGGCCTCGACCGGCGGGATGCCCGCCAGCGCGGTATCGGGATCCTTCAGACCGTTGCCGGTGACGGTGCAGACCACCAGTTCACCGGCGGAGATCCAGCCGTCGGCGCGGGCGGCCAGCAGGCCGGCCACACTCGCGGCCGACGCCGGCTCCACGAAGACTCCCTCGCGGCCTGCGATCAACCGGTATGCCTCGAGGAGCTTTTCGTCGGTTGCTGCCAGGAACTTCCCGCCCGATTCGTCCTTGGCCGCCACAGCCTGGTTCCAGCTGGCGGGAGAGCCGATGCGGATTGCGGTGGCGATGGTTTCGGGATCCTTCACCGGAACGCCGGTCACCAGCGGCGCGGCGCCGGCAGCCTGGACACCCAACATCCGTGGCGTCGAATCGACAAGACCGTCGCGATGGTATTCGGTGTAGCCCTTCCAGTACGCGGTGATGTTTCCGGCGTTACCGACAGGCAGCGCGTGCACATCCGGAGCCCGGCCGAGCACATCCATGATCTCGAACGCTGCGGTCTTCTGACCCTCGATACGCGCCGGGTTGACCGAGTTGACCAACTCGATCTGCGGGAACTCTGCGGTCGCCTTACGGGCGAGCTCGAGGCAATCGTCGAAGTTGCCTTGCACCTGAATGATTTTCGCGCCGTGCATGACTGCCTGGGCCAGCTTGCCCATGGCGATCTTGCCCTCGGGGATCAACACCGCACAGGTGATCCCGGCGCGGGTCGCATACGCCGCGGCGGAGGCCGAGGTGTTACCGGTCGATGCGCACAGGACCGCGGTCTTGCCGTTGTTGACGGCGTTGCTGACAGCCATGGTCATCCCGCGGTCCTTGAACGAACCGGTCGGGTTGAGGCCCTCGATCTTGAGATAGACGTCGCAACCGGTGATCTCGGACAGGTGCGGGGCACTGATCAGCGGGGTGCCGCCTTCGAAAAGGGTGACAACCTTCCAGTCGTCGCCGACCGGGAGTCGATCCCGGTAGGCCTCGATCAGGCCCGGCCATGCACGATGCACAGCTGCTGACTCACTCATTGGTACCCTCCAGTCGCAGAACACTCGAAACACTCAAGACCGCATCCAACTTCTCCAGCGCCGCAACGGTTTCCGACAGCGCGGCATCCGGCGCACGATGCGTGACCACAACCAGTCGGGCATCCTCACCGGCGCCTTCCTGACGAACCGTGGAGATGCTGATGTTACGGGCGGAGAACTCACCGGCAACCGTTGCCAGAACCCCGGGTTTGTCGGCGACCCGCATCGATACGTAGTAGCGGGTACGCACGTCGCCCATCGGGGCGATCGGCAATGACGCGTAGGTCGATTCCAGCGGACCGCGTCCGCCGTGGACCTTGTTCCGTGCCGCCATCACCAGATCTCCCAACACTGCGGATGCGGTCGGTGCGCCGCCGGCACCCTGGCCGTAGAACATCAGACGACCGGCGTTCTCGGCCTCGACCACCACGGCGTTGAAAGCGCCGTTCACCCCGGCGAGCGGGTGTTCCAACGGGACCAGCGCGGGGTAAACGCGCGCCGAGATCCGTTGGCTGCCATCTTCATCGACGATGCGCTCGCAGATCGACAACAACTTGATCGTGCAATCGAGTGCGTGCGCCGAGGCGAGATCGTCAGCGGTGATGCTCGAAATGCCCTCGCGATAAACGTTCAGCGCGGTCACCCGCGAATGGAACGCGATCGACGCCAGGATCGCTGCCTTCGCTGCGGCGTCATACCCTTCGACGTCGGCTGTGGGGTCGGCTTCGGCATATCCCAGTCGGCCGGCCTCGGCGAGGGTCTCGTTGTAGTCGCTGCCGTCGGCGTCCATCGACGAGAGGATGAAGTTGGTGGTGCCGTTGACGATTCCGGCCACCTTGGTCACCGTGTCACCGGCCAGCGACTGCATCAGTGGGCGGATCACCGGGATCGCCCCGGCCACGGCCGCCTCGAAATAGAGGTCGACCTTTGCCGTTGCCGCGGCCGTCGCCAGCTCGCCGGTGTAGTCGGCCAACAGCGCCTTGTTGGCGGTCACCACCGATTTGCCGCTCTGCAGTGCCTCACGAATGAGCATGCGCGGCGGGTCGATACCGCCCATCAGCTCGACCACGATGTCGACATCGTCGCGAGCCACGAGCTCTTCGGGCTTGTCGGTGAGCAGCGCCGGGTCGATACCGCGCGGCTTGGTCAGGTCGCGAACCGCCAC
Source organism: Williamsia sp. Y844 (assembly GCF_056786475.1). Classification (NCBI taxonomy): domain Bacteria; kingdom Bacillati; phylum Actinomycetota; class Actinomycetes; order Mycobacteriales; family Nocardiaceae; genus Williamsia; species Williamsia sp. Y844. The sequence continues at coordinate 954,481 of NZ_JBXCJB010000002.1, read as the reverse complement.
ACCACGAATCTCCAGCGGTGCACCGACGCGGGCCGTCAGATCTGCCGCGTTGTCGGTGAGGATCCGCACCACCTCGGTACCGACGTTGCCCATTCCGAGTACCGCAACACCAATGGCGCGCGTGCCGTTCTCCGTCATTCGTTCACCTCCAGGCTCAACAAATCTTCAACGGTCTCGCGCCGCAGCATCACTCGCGATACGCCGCCCTCAACTACGACCACAGCTGGTCGGGTCACCATGTTGTACCGGCTCGACATCGTGTAGCAGTACGCGCCCGTTGCACCAACCATCAGAACATCTCCGGGTCCGACGTCGCCGGGCAGCCAACAGTCCTTGACGACGATGTCGCCGCTCTCGCAGTGCTTTCCGACCACGCGGCTGACCACCGCGTCGGCGGTCGAGATCCGGGAGGCCAGGCGCACATCGTATTCCGCCTGGTACAGCGCGGCCCGGATGTTGTCGCTCATCCCGCCGTCGACCGACACGTAGCGGCGATGCGCCCCACCCGGTGAGATCTGCACGTCTTTGACGGTGCCGACGGTGTAAAGCGTGACACCGGCCGGTCCGGCGATCGCGCGGCCCGGTTCGACCACGATGGTAGGCGTGGGTAGCCCCAGAGCCGCCGACTCGGTTTCGACGATGTGGGCGAGCTTGTCGGCAACTTCCTCGACAGGCGGCGGGTCATCCGACGGCAGGTACGAAATACCCAGTCCGCCACCAAGATCCAGAATCGACAGCTGCGCGGCCTTGTCGAGGCCGAACTCGGCGACGACGTCACGCACCAGCGACAGCACGCGGCGTGCCGCCAGCTCGAATCCGTCGACGTCGAAGATCTGTGAGCCGATGTGACTGTGTAGTCCGACCAGGCGGAGGTGCTCGGTCGCGAAGACCCGGCGGACCGCGTCCATGGCCAGGCCCCCGGCCAACGAAAATCCGAACTTCTGATCCTCGTGCGCGGTGGAGATGAACTCGTGGGTGTGCGCCTCGACGCCGACCGTGAGCCGGATGAGTACGTCCTGCACGACACCGAGGCGGCCGGCGATCTCATCGAGGCGCTCGATCTCGATCATCGAGTCCAGCACCACGTGTTCCACACCGGACGACGCAGCCAGTTCGAGTTCCGGAACCGACTTGTTGTTGCCGTGCAATGCAATTCGATCAGCCGGGAAACCCGCGCGCAGGGCGACGGTCAGCTCCCCCACCGAACAGACGTCCAGTGAGAGCCCCTCGGACTTCACCCACCGCGCAACCTCCGACGACAAAAACGCCTTGGATGCGTAGTGCACGTGCTTGGCGGAACCGAATGCCTTGGCCATCGCGGCGCAGCGGGCCCGGAAGTCGTCCTCATTGATGACAAACAGTGGCGTGCCGTACGTCTGCGCCAACTCGGTGACGGGAATGCCGCCGATCCGGGCGACATCGTTGCTGTCGCGGTCGGTGCCCTGCGGATAGACGTTGGCAGGCAACTGCGCCAGATCGGCTGCGCTGTTGGGACGTTCGGCAAGCCGCGGTTCGGCGAGAACCTCGGCAAGTATCTCCGCGTGAAGCGGGCCGACGGGGTTGGCGCTCACATTCGCTCCGGTGCGCTGACGCCGACCATCGCCAAACCGTTGGCGATGACCTGCTGGGTGGCACCGCACAGTGCCAGCCGTGCGGCATGGATGTCGACCGGCTCTTCGTCGCCCTGCGGCAACACGCGGCAACGATCGTAGAACTTGTGGTAGGTGCTGGCCAGCGCCTCGAGGTAACGGCAAACACGGTGCGGCTCACGCAATTGCGCGGCCGTGTCGACCACTGCCGGGAAGTCGCCGAGTGTGCGGATCAGGTCGCCTTCGGCCGGATCGACCAGCAACTCGAGGTGATCGGAGGAGCCGACCAGACCCAGTGCCGCCGCGTTACGAGCGATCGCGCAGAGCCGGGCGTGTGCGTATTGCACGTAGTAGACCGGGTTCTCGTTCGACTGACTGACGAGCAGGTTCAGGTCGATGTCGATGTTGACGTCCACCGAGGACCGGATCAGAGAATAGCGGGCGGCGTCGACACCAACGGCCTCGACCAGATCGTCGAGGGTGATCACGGTTCCGGCGCGCTTGCTCATCCGTACCGGTTGCCCGTCCTTGACCAGGTTGACCATCTGGCCGATCAGAACCTCCAACCGGTCCGGGTCGTCACCGAGGGCGGCCGCGGCGGCCTTCAGGCGCACCACGTAACCGTGGTGGTCGGCGCCCAGCATGTAGATGCAGAGGTCGAAGCCGCGATCACGCTTGTCCTTGAAGTAGGCGATGTCACCTGCGATGTACGCCGCTTCGCCGTCACTCTTGATGACCACGCGGTCTTTGTCATCGCCGAAGGCGGTGGACCGCAGCCACCACGCACCGTCGTTCTCGTACAGGTTGCCGTTGGCCTTGAGTTCGGCGATCGCCTTGTCGACCTGACCGGACTCGAACATCTTGTTCTCGTGGGTGTAGACGTCGAAGTCGGTGCCGAACTCGTGAAGATTCTTCTTGATCTGCCCGAACATCAGGTCCACACCGTGTGAGCGGAACGTTTCGAGACGCTCCGCTTCCGGCCGACTGAGCACATCGGGCACCTCGGCGACGATCTGTGCCGCGATGTCGTTGATGTACGCGCCGGAGTAGCCGTCTTCGGGGGTCGGTTCACCCAGCGCAGCGGCCTGCAGTGATCGCGCGAACCGATCGATCTGGGCGCCGTGATCGTTGAAGTAGTACTCGCGGGTCACCGCGGCACCGGCGGCCGACAAAACCCGGCCGAGGGCGTCGCCGACGGCGGCCCAGCGGGTACCACCGAGATGGATGGGTCCGGTGGGGTTGGCCGAGACGAACTCGAGGTTCACCTTCAGACCGTCATAGATCTCACTGGTGCCGTATGCACCGCCGCCGGTCAGTACATCGGCGACAACCGCGTTCTGCGCATCGGCGGCCAGTGTGATGTTCACGAATCCGGGTCCGGCGATATCCGCGGTGGCGATACCGTCGCGCGAGATGAGCTCGGTCGCGAGCCATCCGGCCAGCTCACGGGGATTCGCACCGACCTTCTTGCCGAGTTGGAGCGCAATGTTGGTGGCGTAATCGCCATGCTCAGGGTTTCGTGGGCGTTCCACGACAACAGACTCCGGCAACGCGGACACATCGAGTCCGTGGTCGGTGAGCACTGTGGAGGTGGCGGCATGCAGGAGTACCGCGAGGTCGGCGGGGGTCACGATGCACCATCCTATTGGCCGACCGATCATCAAAGACAATCGCATTGACTTGACGCCTGTCACTGCCCGAGCGGTCGGCTCGATCTTGTCAACTCTCGGCGGTGTGGAGGTGCCCACGTAGACTCTCGTATCGCCGGTGAACAAGTCGGCAGTGCGACGTCCGCTCTCCATAGAATTGCACCGAAAGAGATCCATGGCTGACGCCAAGAACCAAGGCAACATCCCGAAGAGGCCTGCGGGCTCCGGGAAGAAGAAAAAGGCTGGTCAGATACCGGTGGTCAAGGCCGGCGGTGGACGCCAGTTCCCGTGGGGCACCATCGGTGGAGTGGCGGTGGTCCTGCTCATCGTCGCCGGACTCGCCGTCTATCTGATCCCGAAGTACGAGGACAAACAGGAGGTCGCGCAGTACACGCCGTCCGCCTCGAATCCCGATCCTTCGGACAAGATCGAGGGCGTCACCAAGATCTATTACCCGGCCGGTCAGCATGTCGAGCCGACCCAGCGGGTCGCCTACGACCAGTCGCCGCCCTTCGGCGGGCCGCATGACGCCGTGTGGGCCACGTGTACCGGCGTCGCCTACCCCAACGAGTTGCGCACCGAGAACGCGGTGCACTCGCTCGAGCACGGTGCAATCTGGATCGCGTACAACCCGGAGACCATCGCCCCCGGCGACCTCGACATCCTGAAGTCGAAGGTCGACAGCGAGCAGTACATGCTGCTCTCGCCGTACCCGACGCTGGACCGGCCCATCTCGCTGCAGTCCTGGGGCCACCAGCTCAAGCTGGACTCCGCAGGCGACCCGCGTATCGACCAGTTCATCGAGGCGCTGCGCCAGAACAGCAACACCGGCGTCTACCCGGACTATCCGGACGCGACCGCCTATCCCGAGGTCGGCGCTCAGTGTGCGGCAATCCCGGGATCCTTCGATCCGAGCAACCCGCCTGCCGCCGACGTGGGACCGCTCCCGGCTGACGCGATCCAGATGGATGGCACCGGTACGACGCAGGCCACCGACGAAAGCGGCATGGTTCCGACCACGCCGAACCCGGCGGGCTGATGACGGCACCGGGCGAGGACCCCCGCGACGAGTCCGATCGGAATACCACCGATCGGCACCCGTCGCGCGGTCACCGGAGCCAGCAGACCGCGGTGCTCGTCCTCGGTGCCATCGCAGTACTTCTCGTCGGCGTTGTGGTCGGACTGTTGCTCCGCACCACGTTCGACGGTGATGACGGCAGCAACCGGCCCGCGGAGGATTCGGCTGCGGTCGGGTTCGCGCAGGATATGAGCGCACATCACCAGCAGGGCGTCGAGATGGCGACCTTGGAGCTGTACGGCGGCAGCGATCCGCAGGTCCGTAGCCTGGCCTACGACATCCTGACGACGCAGGTCAACCAGATCGGTCAGATGCAGTCCTGGCTGACCCGCTGGGACTACCCGCTGGGCAATCCTGGCCAACCCATGGCCTGGATGACCGACGGCGGCTCCGGACACGGGCATTCGACGGACAAGGGATCCACCGATTCCGGTATGGAGATGTCGACGTCCGGCGTGCCGATGCCCGGTATGGCCACCACCGAGGAGATGAACAAGCTGCGATCCCTGCAGGGCAGCGAGCTCGACATCTACTTCCTGCAACTGATGTTGCGCCACCACCAGGGCGGCATCGGAATGATGGAGTACGCGGTGGAGCCCGACCATGTCAGCGAGGAGTTTGTCCGCGAACTGGCCCAGCAGATGATCAACGTTCAGAGTTCCGAGTCGGAGACCATGACGAAGATGCTCGAGAGCCGCGGCGCTGCACCACTTCCGATGAACTGATCAGACCAACAACTGATCAACACACGAAAAGCCCCTGTCCGATGTCGGACAGGGGCTTTTCGTTGTTCGGTGCAGAGGTGATCAGCTCAGGTGGCGCCGTTGTTGCACCGGGACGCTGCGGCCGTGGATCTTCTCGTAGGCGACCCGGTTCGCATCATGCTTGCGCGCCTGTGCGGGGCTCTCGAGGTCGGCGGGCAGCCCATGGAGTTCGAGCCGGTGTTCACGGTTCATCTGCATGTAGGCACTGCAGTAGAACAGCGCCAGGATGAGTCCGAGCAGGATCATCGCCAGCCGCAAGTAGATCGGCCCCGGGAAGAGCAGGAACAGCGCGAACACGGGGAGGAACGGGATCATGCCACGCACGAGGTGCCGCGCAACCCGCCAGCGGCCCGTCAGGTCGTGCCGAACCCAATCCTGCAACTCGTCGGGCAGCTTGCGCCCCCAGCTGTAGGCGATCCACTGCCAGGGGTTCGGCCGTTTGCGCTGCGTCATCTTGTTACTCCTGAAATGCATTGGAACCCTACGGTTCCAGGGTGATCGAGCCGGTGGCGATGGCCGCTTCCGCCGCCTGGTTTACGGTGCCGAGAACCCGGTGCAGTTCTTCGAGAACATCAAGATCCACGCCGAGCGTCCGGACGACCGCGTACGGGATCTTCTCGGCCTGGGTCCGGAGGTCACGTCCGGCCTCGGTGAGTTCGACGACCAATTGCCGCTCGTCGATGACACTGCGTGTGCGAGTGATCAATCCGGCCGCCTCGAGGCGTTTGAGCAGCGGCGAGAGTGTCGGCGAATCGAGCCGAAGGGCTTCGGCGATCTCACGCACCGACATCGGCGCCCGCTCCCACAACGCGAGCATCACCAGGTACTGCGGATGCGTCAGTCCCAACGGCTCCAACAGCGGCCGGTACACACCGAGTACCGTCCGGTTGGCCACGGCCAGCGCAAAGCAGACCTGCCGTTCGAGCGCCAACGGATCGCCCTGGATCAACAGCCCATCAGACATCGCACCTCTTTGATCGTGCCAACATAGTTATCGCACTAACTATATGTCCACGAAGGAGTTGATGCAATGTCCGTGAACGTGGACTGAACCACAGTTCGGTACCGGAGGCCTACTGGCCGGGAACGCCGAATCCTACCGGTTCGCCAACGGGTCGACGACTTCCACTGAACCACAACGCTATTGACGCGGTACCTGGAAGAAGAACGGCAACTCGGCTTGAAAAGCGGAGCGTTGCCAGAAAGAAAATAAGTGCCCCCGGCAGGATTCGAACCTGCGGCCTTCCGCTCCGGAGGCGGACGCTCTATCCCCTGAGCTACGGGGGCTCATCGGGCGAGGATCAGCGTAGCGCATCAGACTCAGCCAACCCAAAACGCCAGGACGCGCGAGTCTTTAGACCATCACCAGCTGCGCACCACCGACACCGGAATAGCGGGCAGGCGTGCAGGTCAAAACGATGACCTGGGTCTGCCGCCCGGCACGCCCGAGTACCGCGGCCATGCCCGCCAAGCGGCCCGGGTCGGTGTATCCGAGCGCGTCGTCGATGATCACCGGTACGCCGTCGACCGGGTCGACCAGCATCGCGCAGGCAAGGCGACTGATGATGCCGAGTTGCTCCTTCGCTCCCCCGGACAACGACTCATGGTCGACGGTCACGCCGTCGAGGGTTCGCGTGGTGATGCGCAGATCCTCGTCGACCCCGATCTGCAACGTCGGGCCGAACACCACTTTTCCGAGCCGCAGGATCTGGTCGGCAAATGGAGCAACGTACCGACGCCGCGTGTTGTCCCGATGCCGTTCCAAAGTCTGCATCAGCAGGGCGACAGCACTTGCCCGCAGCCGAACCCGTTCGTGTTCGGCCTTCGCGCTCTCCAATTCGGTTGCTGCCCGGTGTAACTGGTCGAGCTTGCCGTCGTCACGCCGGATGTCGATGCGGGCCCGCAGCTCGTTGATCTCGTCGCCCTGCGCCTTGAGCTTGGGTTGGCCCTGCTCGACCACCGCAGCCTTGTTCGAGTACTGCATCTCGAGGGTCTCCAGATCTGCTTCCGCGATCTGCGCGTCGATCTGCCCGAGCGCCTGTTTTGCATCGACCAACCGATCGAGGAGGTCGACGCGACGGCGTGACAGGTCTGCATCATCTGCGGCCTCACTCAGCTCGGCGCGCTGCGTCTGCAGTTCGTCACATTGCCTGCGCAGTTCTGATGCGTTGTCCCCCAGCCTGCGCAGTTCGGCGTCGAGACCGCCTCGGCGGCTGCGCAACTCGGAGGCCGTCTCGGACAACCGGGCCACAGCGGCAGCCGCCAGATTCGATGCCTGCTCGGCCTCTGCCACGTCGAGAACATCATCGGATCCACTCGACGCACCCACGCGCTCACCGAGTTCGGCGCATTCGGCGCGCAGGACCACTTCGTCACGTTCGCCGAGAATCCCGGCGAGCTGCGCCTGCTGAGCCTCGACGGCACTCTCTGCCCGCTCACGTCGCCGCACAAGCGCCCGTAGCTCCGCCACGTCTTCGACACCACGCTCGGACAAAAACCCGGCCAGCGCTCGCTCAGCCTGGGTCACGCGATGCGAGAGCGTCGCGGACCCGGCGGCGGGTGTGACCACTACCCGCACCACACCCGCCACTTCGACCACGGTCTCGCCGGTGACCGCGAACTCTGTGTCGACGGCGCCATGGCCGTTGGCATCTGCATGCCCGACGACCTCGACGACGGTCTCGCCCAGCCGGGTCACCGACATCGTCGCGGCAGCGAGCTCTGCGTTCGCTCGAGCAACGGCGACGTCGCTCGAGAGCGCCTCGGCAACCGGTATCTCGTTGCTGCCGTACGCCACCGCGGCCATGTCACGGCGACAGCGCGCCAATTCGGCGTGCACCTGGTCCACGCGTTCCAGGATTCCGATGAGTTCACAGTGGCGCGCCCGGGTGCTGTCGAGGCGGGCGCTCACACGCGCAGCGGCCACGCGCTCGGTCGCCTCCACATCACGCCGGCGGGCGGCATCCAGGCGCTCATCTGTCACCTCGACCTCGCGGACGCAGTCATCAAGTTTCTCGCGTAGATCTCCGAGCGCCCGGTCGGACTCCTCGATGCCGCTGTTGCGGTTGGCGATCTGCCGATCGATCTCGGCGCGGGCCGCCAGGTCACGGTCGAGCAGCGCAAGTTCTTGGCCGACCAGACGCACCGTCTGTTGCGCGTCATGTTGACGGCCTTGTAGTCCGGCAGCCTGTTCGCGTTCGGCACTGAGCGCCGCCAAGTCGACCGTTGCCAATTCGACGGCGTTGGCGACCTCCCGACGAGAGTCGGTGAGCGAGTCGAGCCGGGCCGAATCCTTGGCGATCTCGGCCATGACCGCGACCATTTCGGTGTGCCGAAGCTCTGCGGCCTCCAGATCCGCAGTCGCTGCGGCCAATTCGCGGGACGGACGCCCTTGCGCGGCGGTGAAGTATCGTTCGTATTCGGTTCGCACCCGCTCGATCAAAATCGAGTTGTCGTCACTGCCGTCCACGGCGGAACCGGGCGAACCACCGGCGGCATCGAGTGCGCGCGACAATGCCGAGCTTCCGCTGAGATCGCCGACACTCGGATCGGCGGCCTGCATCAGCCGCAGCGCCTTGAACAATCCCATATCGACAGCGCCGTCAAGGATTTCGGACACCTTGTCGTGTGCGGTCCGTCCGCTGAGTTGCTCCGGTGCCGGTTCGTGGATGACCAGCTCGGTACGGGCCGCCCGGTTGTACTGTTTGGTGTAAGTGAACCGGTAAGGGCCACAACTGATATCGGCCTCCACGAGGCTACCGGCATCGACACCGGCCGGAGCGACCGCACGCACCCGGGTGCTCTTGCTGTCCGAACGAATCTCCAACAGCAGGTCCAACGCCTCGATCATCGACGACTTGCCGGCTTCGTTGGCACCCTCGACCACCGTCACACCCACTGCGGCAAAGTGAATTTCGCGCTCGGTGATGCCGCGAAAATTGCTGAGCCGCAGCCGATGCAGCTTCACCGACGGTCCCCTGCCAACCGGAACAGCAAAGCCAGGGCCTCCTGCGCCGTGACCGCTTCCGGATCAGTGCCGCCTGCAGCGCCCGACAATTCGGCCACGGCGTCGCCGATGAAACCGCTCAGCGCCAGCTGGTCGAAGTCGTCCGGCCCGGGCCGGATCACGAGATCGTGTTTCAACGCCCAGAATGTCTGGGCGGCAAACCGGTCGGCGAACTGCTCGAGCATCTCGTCGAGTTCTGCGCGCTGCGTGATGGTGACCGCACCACGCAGTGCCAGCTGGACCACGGTGCGAGTCTTGTTGTCGATCTCGTCCAGCCGGCGACGCAGGTCGGCGATGTCGTCGGCACCGTTCACGTCGTGCTCGATGGTGCGAAAAGACCATTGCCCCACCGGGTGTGGCGTCACCGTCACCGATTGGGGGCCGGCATCAGGGTCGTGGCCGGGCAGACCGGCTCCACGGGTGAGCGTCACCACGAGCGCCTGCCCGGGGTCGGTCTCCCGGTGGTCGTAGTTGGTGACCTCTTGGGCACCGGAGTACCAGATGCGCCCGGTCCGGCCGACATCGGTGGCCGAGTGCCGATCTCCCAGTGCCACATAGTCGATCAGTCCGTCGTCGATCGCCCTCTCGAGGTCACCGACACCGATCAGGGTGGGGTCGTCCGAGTCGGGTGCGAGGTAGTCGACGCGGCCGTGCCCGGCGACAATTCGGATGTCGTCGCCCGGCGCCAATCCGTCGACCTGCCTGGCCAGCAGATCCGACAACGGAACCTTGGTGGTCCAGGGCGCCGCGATGATCCGGATCCCGGGCCGGACCTGCACCGGGCCGGGCGTGCCCAGGACGTGCACATTGGGCGGCAGGTGTTCGGTGAAGACCCTGGAGCCGTAGATACTCGACGCATCCATCGGATCGTGGTTGCCGGGCAGCAGATACACCGGGACAGGCACCTGCGACAGTTCGTCGAGACTCTGCCGGATCACGCGGGACGAGACCTGCCGATCCTCGAACACATCGCCACACACCAGGACGAACTCGGCATTGTGTTGCGATGCCAACTGACCGATACGGCCGATCGCCTCTTGGCGCGCAGCGGTGTACCGCGCCTGTGCATCGCCCTTCAGGAAATGCCGGGTCATGCCCAACTGCCAGTCGGCGGTATGGATGAACGTCACCTCGGTGGCGGGCTCGAACAGTGGAAGCGCGACACTCACAGGTGACTCCTCTCGGTTTCGTCGGTACTGCGACGATCCTACGAGGGCACTACGACAGAGCGTTGGACCTGCCGCGGTGGGTCACCGACCGATCACGAGCACTCGCTCTCCACCGTCACCTGCCCTGCCACCGACAACACGGGTGCCGCCGGTCACCTCGTACCCGTACTGTGACCCGCTCTGAACCGCGTTCGAACCCGTCAGACGCTTTCCCACGTATTCGCATGCATATTCGCCGATGTCTTCGCCGACGTTGCCCCCGGGGCCGCCATCGCAGGCGCGAGCGCTTCTCGCCAGACGATGAATACCGGTACCACAAGTGCGTTGAGCCACAACGCCATCGGCGCGGGCTGGTTCCAGTCGACCCGAAGGCTCATCAGCAGCAGAACCGCCAGCCCACACCCGAACAGGGTGGCCGCCAGCGCCAGCAGCGTGTTGCGCCGATCGGCGTCGTTGCTCGCCAGTCGATCTCGGGTGAGAACCGCCCCGGCGAGTGCAATCGTGAAGAACAACAGTGCGCCGAGCGTCGCGGCCGACGCGGAATACAGTGTCAGCCGAACCACCGACAGAGCGATCCACAACGCCGAGATCGCGGCCACCAACCCCAGCGGCGGCAAATAGTACTGGGCCTGGGTCAGCGCCGGGCGGGTGGGCAGAGCCGGCGACAGGGCTGCGGCCCCGATCCCGCCGAGTAGGCCCACCCCGAGATAGCTCAACTGCACGGTGTCCACCGACAGATATGGCATACCCGGCAGTGAGACCATCACCGCCCATCCGGCAACCGCCCAGGCCGGTAGCGAAAGTGCCAGTCCGGCAGCCGGTTTACCGACCGCAGCCGACCAGACCAACCGGCCGATGATGACCAGCCAGACAAGGGCCGCAATCGCATCGACGAGCGGGTTGAGCGCGCCGACGCGGAGTCCGGCGACCGCATCGATACCGTCGACGAAACGGAAGACCGACGTCGCCGCTCCGGCGACGGATGAGATGGCGAACAGAACTCCGAGACAGATCAGCACCAGCCGGGCGTGCAGATCCACCCGCGAGGGCATACCCGGAGTCAGATCGAACAGATCCGACTCTCGCGGTTGAGCCGCCAGTACGGCTCCGGCCAAACCGACCCACACCGCAGGCCCCAATCCGGTACTGCCGTAGGACACTTCGATCCACCGACTGGAGATGTCCCAGAACAGGTACACCGCAACCAGCGCCAGATACGGCACACCGGCGATCATTTTCGCCGCCCGCAACCGCGCCGGCGACCAGGTGGGACCGAACAGACCCCGCCGGCTCGCCGCCGGCAACAGCAACGACAACAGCGAGATCCCGGTGATGAGCGTCGCATCCACCCGAAGCAACGCGATCGAGTCCGCGTTCCAGTCCAGGCCCATCGACACCAGGAGCGCAACCACCGCGATGACGTCACGCATTCGATCGGCCCGCGTGGGAACCACCCCTGGCAACATATGCGTTCCTCCCCTTACAACCCCCCGAAGCAAGGGTCATATCGTACGACAGTCGCCGGCCATTCCATGTCTTCGTCGACGCTGTTCGAACCCAAAGGTTCAATTCGTCGGCGACGAACGGGGATCGGCGCGAGGATACTGGTCTGCATGCCCTTCTCACCGCCTGAACGGACGCTCGCAGCGATGGTCGGCGGAGTCCTGTGTGCCGCCCTCGGTGTCGGCATCGGTTACCTGTGCGCACTCGCGGTCGACCGCGGCGCCGCGCCGCTTCACGCGGTCGGTTCCGCTGTCATCGACGGCGCGCCCGCGTCGATGCGCGAATGGGCCATCGACGCATTCGGTACCAACGACAAACCTGTGCTCCTCGCGTCGATCGGCGCGATCATGGCGCTCATCGCGGCCGTCGCCGGGTTCGCAGAGTCGAGGCGGCCTCCTGTCGGACTGGTGATTTTCGGTGTGGTCGGCGCGATCGGGATCGCCGCCGCGCTGGACCGGCCGACCGCGGTGTGGACCTGGGCGCTGCCCACGCTGCTCGGCGTTGCTGTCGGTATGGTCGCGCTGCATATCCTCATAGGCCGCATTCAACCCGGCATCAACAGCGCTGCAACAGCGCCGGCGCCCCAGTTCGATCAGTCGACCGACGCCCGCTCACATCTGGACCCGGAAGCGGTGCGGACGCGGGAAGTCGAACCACGGGACGTCGAACCACGGGAAGTCGAACGCCGCCAGTTCCTCGTCGGTGCTTCCGTGGTGGGTGGCGCCGTCGCGGTCACCGGCCTCGGCGCCACGGCGTTGTGGCGCAACACGGGCTCGGTCGGCGCCGATCGTGCTGCATTCGATGTGCCGTCGGCCACCAATACCGTGACCACCGTCGCCCCGGAACTCAAAGATGTCACCCCGTTCATCACCCCCAACAAGGACTTTTATCGCATCGACACGGCGCTCACGGTGCCGCAGGTGAAGAGCGATTCGTGGTCGCTGCGGATCCACGGGATGGTCGACCGCGAGGTCCGCATCGATCTCGATCAACTGCGCCGCGACCACACCCCGTTCGACGCCGTGGTGACGCTGACGTGTGTGTCGAACAGCGTCGGCGGAGATCTGGTCGGCAATGCCACCTGGACCGGCTACCGCATCCGCGATCTGCTGGCCCTGGCCGGCCCGGCGGACGACGCCGACATGGTCCTGTCCACCAGTGCGGACGGATGGACGGCCGGAACACCGCTGACCGCACTGACCGACAACCGAGACGCGATGCTCGCGGTCGGAATGAACGGACAACCCCTGCCGGTGGAGCACGGTTACCCGGTGCGCATGGTCGTCCCGGGACTCTATGGATACGTCTCGGCGACCAAATGGGTGGTCTCGCTCGAGGTGACACGATTCGACCGGGCCCGGGCCTACTGGACAACCCTCGGCTGGGCCGAAAAGGGTCCGATCAAAAGCAGTTCGCGCATCGACGTTCCTCGACCGAATTCCTCGGTGGCGGCAGGACCGGTGACGGTTGGCGGCGTCGCCTGGGCCCAGGGCCGGGGAATCAACGCCATCCAGGTCCGGGTAGACGACGGCCCATGGAACGATGCCGAGGTCCTGCCACCGGACCTGATCGATGCCTGGCGGTTGTGGAAGTGGGACTGGAACGCCGAACCCGGCAAACATCAACTGACCGTCCGCGCCGTCGACGGCGACGGGCAACAGCAGATCGAAGCCGAAGCGCCCTCGGTTCCGGACGGCGCAACCGGACTCCACACCATCGCGGTGTCGGTGGTCGGCTGACCGCCGATGTCGTACGTCTTGTTGCCGTATGTCCTAGTTGGGTGATGCGGAATCGGCTATCAGGCCCGCCACGAGCGAGAGTGACCTGCGCGCAGCGGCATCGTCGCGATCGACGAGCCACCATTGGACTGTTCCGAAGAGCATCTGCAACGCAGACCGCACCAGTGTTCGCTCATCAATGTCCCACTTCATCTGACAGCGTTCGCCGATCTCCGATAGATAAGCGCGGCCGTACTTCTCGGCGGTCTGATGTTGTACCAACGCCTGACCCGCGGATGCCGAACCGCTCGGCTGACGCAGCGAGAACAGCATCGATTCGATCATCAGCAGCCACCGACCGGGAAATTCCGCGGCGCGGCGCCACACCCCGGTGAGCGCCTCCTCTACCCAGGTGCGCAACGCATCTCGGCCGGTCTCGAGGGTGCCGGTCGGAATCGAACCGATCAGCGCTTGGAGTTGTTCGGTGATCACCTTCTCGATCATCGCCGCGACCAGTTGCTCTTTGTCGTCGAAGCAGTAATGCACAACGCCCAGTGAGACTTTGGCCTCTTCGGCGACTCCGCGCACGGTCACCGCGCTCATCCCACCGCGATCGGCCAGTGCCAGTGCGCTCTCCACCAACTGTGCGCGGCGATCCTCGACGGACAGGCGGCGCGGACCCGGGACGTCACTGTGCATGTCGCCCAGTACATCCCGCCCGCGCAGCTCCGTCAAACACCGCCGCTCGCGCGGATGTCGGCCACCTTCGCCTCATCCTGCGTCGGCGGCGTCGGATCCGGAACGCCCGATGCGCTCATATGCCGAGGTCGGGCAAAGAACAGTGCCGCGACCACACCCAGAAGCAATGCGGCCGCAGGCAGCAACAAGGTCTGCCCCATGGCGGTCGCGAAACCGTCGCGCACCTGTTCGGGCAGACGCCCGGTCACATCATCCATCGAGTTGTCACCGAATTGCGGCAACTCTGCTGCCAGACGCGTCTGGATCAGGGCTCCCACAGCCGCACTGCCGAGCACCGAACCGATCAGGCGCGTGGTGTTGTAGACGCCAGAACCTGCTCCGGCACTGCTCATCGGCAGATTCCGCGTGGCGGTGGCCGCCAGCGGCGCCCAGATACCGGAGCTCGCGATACCCATGAGGCTCACCGGCAGCAGCAACTGCCAGATCGGTGTGGTCGGGGTCGCGAGCACGGCGATCCAGCCGATCGCGATCGCGTTGAGAAGGAAGGCCGTGGTGATGATGTACCGCGGGTGGATCCGGTCGACCTGCTGCCCGACGATCGGGGCCAGAACACCGGTCAGGACCGCCATCGGAATCGTCAACACCGCTGATTCGGTCGGGGACAGACCACCGACGAGCTGTAAGTAGTACATCAGCGGGACCATCATGCCTGCGGTCGCGAAACCCATCGTCGCGATGCCCAGACTCGCCAGCGAGAAATTGCGATCACGGAAGAGATTCAACGGGACCAGCGGTTGGGATCCGGGTCGCAGCGTCACCATCTTGTGCTGCCAGTAGACAAACAAGGCGATCAACACCAGACCGACGCCGATCAGGGCACAGATCCACCCGGCCCAGTCATACTTCTCGCCGTCCTGGATCGCGAACACCAGAGCGGCCAGACCCACACCACTGAGTCCGACACCGATGAGATCGAAGTTGCGTTTGCTGGTCGGCACCGTGGGCACCAGCTTCCAGGCCAGCACCAAACCGATCACGCCGACCGGCACATTGACGAAGAAGATCCACTCCCAGCCCAGGCCATCGACCAGGATTCCGCCGGCGAGTGGGCCGACCAGCGTCGCCACGCCGGCCACGGTGCCCCACACGCCCATCGCCGCACCGCGTTTGTCGGCCGGGAACATCCGGGTGATCAGCGCCATGGTCTGCGGGGTGATCAGGGCCGCTCCCACGCCTTGGAGCCCGCGGGCGATGATCAGGATCTCGATCGACTGCGCCAGACCACACAGCACGCTCGCCACGGTGAAGACAATCAGCCCGAGCTGGTAGATGTTCTTCGGCCCGAAGCGATCGCCGAGTCGGCCGGCGAGGAGCATGGGCACCGCGTAGGTGAGCAGATAGGCGCTCGAGACCCAGATGACGCCGTTGACGTCGGTGTCCAGGGCCCGCTGAATGGCCGGCTGGGCAACGGCAACGATGGTCATGTCGACCAAGATCATGAAGAACCCGATGCACAACGCGCCCAACGCCAGCCATGGTCTGGTGGTGATCGGCGCGTTGGTCTCCGCGGTGGGACTACTCACGTGCGTACCTCGTTCCCTGAGCGGGCGATCGGCCCGGTGATATCGGTGTGACCCTGCTGCGGGTCGGCGTCACGCAATTCCTTGTACTCCGGCAGCCACATCATTTCGCCGGTCGCGAGCCGCGTGCGTAGCTGCTCCAGCCAGCTGATCTGGGCATCGAGTACAGCTTGGCGGCACCCGACGTCGAGCAGGAACATCTCTGGATGTCCCTGTCCGAGGGCTTCGGACATCGCTGACCGCACATCCGACAACTCGGTACGCATGGTTGCCAGACGTTCATCGAGCAACGCCACAACCTCGTCCCGGCCCAGGGTGTGGGCTTCTGCCAACGCGAGATAGAGCACGGGATACTCCACGACCGGTGTGCGCAGCGTGGATACGAGCGCACTCTCCAACGCCTCTCGCCCCTCCCCGGTTATCGCATAGACCGTTCGTTCCGGCCGGTTCCCGTCGCGATGTACATCCCTGATCTGCAACAGGTTTCGGCAGCAGAGCCGATCAACGGTGTGGTAGAGCGAACCCGGCCGCAGTTTTGCGAACCGGTCTTCCTTGCGCGCCCGAAGCGTCTGCAACATCTCATAGGGGTGCATCGGCTGTTCGACGAGGAGCCCGAGGACCATCACACCCATCGGCGTCAACGCGGCTGCTGCCACCCCGGGTCGCGCGTCCATCAGATACCCCAGACGATTATTCGGCGTCGAATACTCCTTGCGGAATATACCGCGAGAAAGAGCTGGTGCCCAGACTTTTTCGGACGGCTAGTCTGGAAAACGATGAGCACTCAGGCGAGGACTTCCGATCAGAGTTCGGCGGATGGAAATGTGCCCGAAGGAAATGTGCCCGATGGCTACGTGACCGTCGGCCAGGAGTTCGTGCGCGACACCAACTACATCGACGACCGGATCACCCGTGATGGGATCGGCCCGGCGGGCAAGACGTTCCCGGTCGAGGCAGGCCGCTATCGCCTGGTCGTCGCCCGCGCCTGCCCATGGGCGAATCGCGCGATCATCGTGCGCCGCCTACTCGGGCTGGAGCAGGCGTTGTCGATGGGCATGTGCGGGCCCACCCATGACTCGGACAGTTGGACGTTCGATCTCGACCCCGGCGGCATCGATCCGGTCCTGAAGATCCATCGCCTCAAGCAGGCTTATCTCACCCGCTATCCCGATTACCCGCGCGGCATCACCGTGCCCGCAATCGTGGACATCCCGACCGGGGCCGTGGTCACCAACGAGTTCCGGCAGATGACCCTCGACTTCTCCACCGAATGGGTCGATTTCCATCGCGAAGGTGCACCCGACCTCTACCCGGTGAACCTGCGCACCGAGATCGACGAGGTGATCGACGTGATCTTCACCGATGTCAACAACGGGGTGTACAAGGCCGGATTCGCAGGCAGCCAGGACAGCTACGACGCGGCCTACGACCGGTTGTTCGCACGCCTCGACGACTTGTCGGAGCGACTGCGCGGGCAGCGCTATCTGGTGGGCGAGACCATCACCGAGGCCGACATCCGGCTGTTCACCACACTCGTCCGTTTCGACTCCGTCTACCACGGCCATTTCAAGTGCAACCGCTCCAAACTCAGCGAGATGCCGGTGCTCTGGGCCTACGCCCGCGACCTGTTCCAGACGCCCGGTTTCGGAGACACCGTCGACTTCACCCAGATAAAGCAGCACTACTACATCGTCCACAGCGACATCAATCCCAGCCGGATCGTGCCCCGCGGGCCCGACCTGTCCGGCTGGCGCAGCACACATCACCGCGAACAACTCGGTGGCCGCCCCTTCGGCGATGGGACCCCGCCACCGCCGCCCCTGCCCACCGAACGCGTACCCGCCGGACAAGGAGCCTGAAAAGACGTGGCAAAGAAACAACTTTCGTCGATCGGCAACGGCAACGCGATCGGCGCGACCCGCAAGACCGAGGGCATGATCGATTCCCTGGTCGATCATGCCCAGCATCTGCAGGCACCGGCAGTCACGAAATATATCCACCGCCTTCGACGCGAGCATCCGCAGGAGTCACCCGCGCAGATCATCGAACGACTCGAAAATCGGTTCCTGCTCGCGGTGACCGGATCCGGCGGCGCGGTGGGTGCGGCCGCCGCATTCCCCGGTATCGGGACGATGGTGTCTCTTGCCTCGCTCGGCGCCGAAACCGCCTTCTTCATCGAGGCTTCAGCGCTGTTGTCGCTGGCGATCGCCGAGGTTCACGGAGTCCCGATCGATGATCGGGAACGCCGCAAAGCCCTGGTGCTGACCGTGGCCCTCGGTGAATCCGGACTTGCGGTGGTCCGGGATTCACTGGGCGCCAAGTCGGGAACCATGGCCAGGGTGTTCGGCGGATTCATCCCAGCGCCGGTCCTGCGCACGCTCAATCAGAAGCTGATCCGCACCTACTTCAAGAAGTACGCGCTCCAGAAGCTGCCGCTGGCGGCAGGCAAACTGCTCCCCGCCGGACTCGGTGCGCTCGTCGGCGGCGTTGGCAACCGGGCGCTGGGCAGGATCATCGTGAACAACTCACGGCAGGTCTTCGGACCACCGCCGCCCTACTGGCCGGTTCGCGATCCGAATGTCCCCCTGTACGCAGTGGGCAATCCCCAAAACGCCGTCGGCACCCCACAGATCCCGGCCTCCGGCGACGGGCCGAGCGCTAGTTGACTCGACCACACACTGCATCCACCGGGTCCGGTTGGATCCGACGTCTGATCGGCGAGTGCGGCCGCCACCGACGGCTCGTTGCGATCACGCTGGCCGTCACCGCACTGGCTGTCGTGATCGATCTCGCCCTCCCCCTGTTGACGCGGGCCGCGATCGACGAAGCAACCGGGGTCGCCCGTCACGGCTACACGATCGGCGCCATCGCGCTGGTGATGGTGGTCCTGGCATTTGTGCGGTACGGATGCCAGTACGGCCGCAGGCTGACCGCAGGCAAGCTGTCGTTGAAGGTGCAGAACTCGTTGCGGCTGTTGGTCCTGGATTCAGTGCTGCGGACCGATGGCGCCGCACAGGACCAGATCCGCACCGGCCAGGTCGTGTCGCGGTCCATCACCGACCTCCAACTGGTGCAGGGTCTGCTCGCGATGGTGCCGCTGTCGCTTGGCGCCGCACTCCAGGTGGTCCTTGCCATTGGCGTGATGTTCTACCTGTCACCGTTGCTGACCGTCGTTGCGCTCCTGGTCATCCCTTGCGTCGCCGTCATCGCCTTCAACAGCCGCAAGCGGATGTTCGCGGCCACGTGGTCGGCGCAGCAGGCCGCCGCGGATCTGGCGCAGCATGTCGAAGAGACCGTCACCGGTGTCCGGGTGGTGAAGGGTTTCGGTCAAGAGGATCGCGCAGTAGACGAACTCGTCGGGTACGGGCGTCGCCTCTACTCGCTGCGCCTGCGGGCCGCGAAGATCAACGCGCGTTTCGCGCCGGCACTGGCCGCGGTGCCCCAGCTGGGCATGGTCGCGATCATCGCGCTCGGCGGTTACCTGACGATGACCGGGTCCATCTCGATCGGCACCTTCCTGGCGTTTGCCACCTACGTGACGACCATGACCGGACTGGCCCGTGTCCTGACGTCGCTCATCGTCTCCGCACAGCTGGCCCGGGCTGCCGTAGAGCGGGTGTACGGCGTGATCGATCAGCCGGCAGATCCCGGGCTGGCGGCAACCGGCCTGCTGCCCGACGGCACACTCGGACTCGAGCTCCGCGACGTCACGTTCACCTATCCCGGTGCCGCCGAACCGGTCCTGCGTGATCTCGATCTGACCATCGCGCCCGGCGAGGTCGTCGCGGTGGTCGGGGCCCCGGGCTCCGGCAAATCCACCCTGGCCATGCTCGCAGACCGGTTCTACCGACCCGACTCGGGTTCGGTGGAACTGACGACGCACGCCGGGACCGCCTGGTCCCAGATCCCCCGGCTGCCCTCCACCTACGACATCAACACCATCGCGACCGAGGAGCTTCGTGGTGCGGTCGGCGTGGTGTTCGACGAACCCTTCCTCTACTCCGACACCGTCGCCGCGAACATCGCGCCGAACGCGCACGTCGGCAAGTTCGACGAGGACGGTCCCATACCTGCGGGCATCGCCGACGCCGCATCGCAGGCACAGGCCACCGGTTTCGTGACTGCACTCGAAGACGGTTTCCGGAGCATCGTCGGCGAACGCGGACTCACCTTGTCCGGTGGCCAGCGACAGCGGATCGCGTTGGCCCGAGCGCTGTATGCCGACCCTCGCGTTCTGATCCTCGACGACGCCACCTCCGCGGTCGATGCCCAGACCGAGGCGAAGATCTTTGCCCACCTGCGCACCTCAACCCGGACCATGCTGTTGCTGGCCCATCGCCGATCGACCCTGTCCCTGGCCGACCGCGTCGCGGTGCTCGAAGGTGGCCGGATCATCGACATCGGCACCGATGCCGAACTGACGCAGCGGTGCCCCGAGTTCCGGGCCTTGATGACCACCGACCTCGACGCCCTGGACGGCGAACTCGCGAATCCCGACAACGCATTTCGCGATGACCCCGCGATCGACGATCCCTCGGTCGACACCGCGGCGCTGTGGCCGGCCGACGCGCCGGACGCGGTCGAACCGACCCGCGCCGTCACCAACGCGATCGGCGGCAGGGGTCGCGGCGGCGGCGGCGGAATCGCGGGCGCGCTCGGAGCCATGCCCGCCACACCCGAACTCCTCGAATCCGTGGCCGCATTGCCGCCTGCGGACGAATCGCCTCCCACCGACGACGCCGACATCCGCCGGGACCGTCCCGACTTCTCGCTGCGCCAGTTGTTACAGCCGGTTCGATGGCTGCTGGCCGCGGTGGTCGTCTGCATCAGTGTCGACACCCTGATCGGCCTGGCGTTCCCGACGATCGCCCGGTTCGGGATCGACGGCGCGAGCGATGATCAGTCAAGTCGCATCTGGATTGCCACCGGCCTGGGACTCGGTGCGGTGGCCGTCGGTTTTGTCGCCGCCGCGGTGATGACCGTGATCACCGCGCGCAGTGGCGAGCGCGTCCTCTACGCGCTGCGCGTCCGCAGTTACGCACACCTGCAGCGCCTCGGGCTGGACTACTACGAGCGGGAATTGTCCGGGCGCATCATGACGCGGATGACCACCGACGTCGACGCGCTCTCGACGTTCCTGCAGACCGGACTGTCGTCGGCGATCGTGAGCACCCTGACGATCGTCGGGGTCGGGGTGGCGGTCGTGCTCACCGATCTGTCGCTTGGTCTACTGATGCTGGTGGTTTTCCCGCCGATCATCATCGCGACGATCGTCTTCCGCCGGATCTCATCGCGCGCGTACACCCGATCGCGCGAACTGATCAGCGAGGTGAATGCCGACTTCCAGGAGAACGTGGGCGGCGTCCGCACCACGCAGGCCTACCGCCACGAGGGCTTCGCGATGGCCCGGTTCACCACCCGTGCGGCGACCTATGTCCGGGCCCGGATGGTCTCCCAGCAAGCGATCTCGATCTACTTCCCGTTCATCACCCTGATGGCGGATCTGGCCACCGCAGGCATCATCGCGGTCGGAGCCCACCAGGTGGCCCGCGGCGAGACCAGCCCCGGCACCCTTGTCGCGTTTGTCCTCTATCTCGGCATGTTGTTCGGTCCCGTTCAGCAGTTGTCCCAGGTGTTCGACGGCTATCAGCAGGCACTGGTCGGACTCCGGCGCATCTCTGATCTGCTGGCGACCCGCAGCAGTGTGCAGTGCCCGGACAGCTTCGGGTCACGTGACGGCGGACCGGCCGAGACCGTCCCACCACCGCCCGGCGGCTTCGATGGCCACGCCGAACTGCGAGGGGTGACATTCCGCTATTCCGGTGCGTCGCGCGATGCCCTGTCGACCGTCGACCTCGATCTACCGGCCGGGACGTCATTGGCGTTGGTCGGTGAGACCGGCGCGGGCAAATCGACCATCGTCAAACTGCTCGCGCGCTTCTACGACCCAACCACCGGTTCGGTCCGGATGGACGGCACCGACATCCGCGACTTCCGGCTGAGCTACTACCGGTCCCGGCTCGGCGTGGTACCGCAGGAGCCGCACCTGTTCACCGGGACCGTGGCCGACAACATCGCCTACGGCAAGCCCGATGCGACCCGTGAGGAGATCGCCGCAGCCGCCGCGGCCGTCGGCGCCCTGTCGATGATCGCGGGTCTGTCGGGGGCGATGAACCATCCGATCGGGGAACGCGGAAAGGGGTTGTCGTCAGGTCAGCGACAACTGATCGCGCTGGCCCGCGCCGAGCTGGTCGACCCCGACCTGCTGCTGCTCGACGAGGCCACCGCCACCCTGGATCAGTCGACCGAGCGCCGAGTGCTGGCTGCGGGACGGCACCTGACCGGATCTCGGACGTCGGTGATCGTCGCCCATCGGCTGGCCACCGCGGCTCGCGCGGATCGCATTGCGGTGGTGTCCGGCGGTCGTATCGTTGAACTCGGAACACATCGGGATCTGCTGGCGTTGAATGGTCGGTACCGGGCTCTGTGGACAGCGGGTATCACACCGGATGAGATCGAACAAAGTGACCCACGCCACGAAGGCAGCCAACCGGCATAGCCTCGCAGTCCAGTGGGGTCTAACCTTGTTATCTGGGACTTCGCAACGCACGTAGGTCGGAAACGCACGCCGACCAATTAATGAATTGAGGCGAGATACTGCCGTGAGCAGCAGTTCGATTTCAGACTTCGGACAGAACGAGTGGCTGGTTGAGGAAATGTACCAGCGCTTCCAAAAAGACCCGACCTCGGTTGATCCGAGCTGGCATGAGTTCTTGACGAACTATGCAGCCGAGGCCAACGGAACGAAAACAACCACCGGTGACACGGCGAAGGCCACGCCTGCCACCACATCCGACACCTCCGCTTCCGACACCTCCGCATCCAACGGATCGGGTTCGAGTAAGCCGGCAGTCGATTCGACGCCCGCCAGCAAGGCCGCAGCAGGTCAGTCAGAAACCAGTCGCGACGGATCCAATGCCACCACCGCGTCCTCGGCAAAGGCCACCACCGCGCCTGCGGCAAAGGCAGATGCGCCCAAGGCTCCGGCCAAGGCGAAGTCGCCTGCGCCGACCAAGGACGCAACCGTCTCGAAGAAGACCACCGCAAAGAAGCCGACCGCCCCGGCTGCCACCGAGGTTTCCTCTCAGGTGTTGCGCGGCGCAGCGGCCACCGTTGCCAAGAACATGTCGGCATCGTTGCAGATCCCGACCGCCACCAGTGTGCGTGCGATTCCGGCGAAGCTGATGATCGACAACCGGACGGTCATCAACAACCATCTCGCCCGTACCCGCGGCGGCAAGATCTCGTTCACCCACATCCTGGGTTACGCGATCGTGCAGGCCATCAAGTCGTTCCCCAACCTGAACCGGCACTTCGCCGAGGTCGACGGCAAGCCGAATATCGTCTCACCTGCGAATACCAATCTCGGCCTTGCCATTGATCTTCCCGGCAAGGGTGGATCGCGCATGCTGGTGGTTGCTGCCATCAAGCGCTGCGAGAACATGAACTTCGCCGAGTTCCATGCCGCTTACGAGGACGTCGTCCGCCGGGCCCGCGAAGGCAAGCTCGCCGGCGACGACTTCGCCGGAGTGACCATCTCGCTCACCAACCCCGGCACCATCGGCACCGTGCATTCGGTCCCCCGTTTGATGAAGGGCCAGGGCGCCATCATCGGCGCAGGCGCGATGGAGTACCCCGCCGAGTTCCAGGGCGCCAGCGACGAGCGCATCGCCGAGATGGGCGTCGGCAAGCTGATGACGCTGACCTCGACCTACGATCACCGCATCATCCAGGGCGCCGAGTCCGGCGACTTCTTGCGGACGATCCACCAGTTGCTGCTGTCGGATGATTTCTTCGACGAGATGTTCACGACGCTGCACATCCCGTACGAGCCGATCCGGTGGCGTCGCGACATCTCCGAAGGTGAAGTCGACAAGAACGCACGGGTTCTGGAACTGATTGCGGCATACCGCAATCGGGGCCACCTAATGGCCGACATCGATCCGCTGATGCTCGATTCGGATGCACGCGCCTCCCACCCCGACCTCAACGTCCTGACCTACGGCCTGACGCTGTGGGATCTCGATCGCAGCTTCAAGGTCGGCGGATTCCACGGCGAGAACAAGATGAAGCTGCGCGACATCTTGTCGATCCTGCGCGATTCGTACTGCCGCCACGTCGGTGTCGAGTACACGCACATCCTCGAACCCGAACAGCAGCAGTGGCTGCAGGACCGGGTCGAGATCAAGCACGTCAAGCCGCCGGTGGCCGAGCAGAAGTACATCCTGTCGAAGCTCAATGCCGCCGAGGCCTTCGAGACGTTCCTGCAGACCAAGTACGTCGGGCAGAAGCGTTTCTCGCTGGAAGGTGCCGAAGCCGTCATTCCGATGATGGACGGTGTCATCGACCAGAGCGCCGAATACGCACTCGACGAGGTTGTTGTCGGTATGCCGCACCGCGGTCGGCTGAACGTGCTGGCCAATATCGTCGGTAAGCCGTACTCGCAGATCTTCACCGAGTTCGAGGGCAACCTGAATCCGTCGCAGGCACACGGGTCGGGCGATGTGAAGTACCACCTCGGCGCCGAGGGCAAGTACTACCAGATGTTCGGCGACAACGAGATCCTCGTCTCGCTGACCGCCAACCCGTCGCATCTCGAGGCCGTCGACCCGGTGCTCGAGGGACTGGTCCGCGCCAAGCAGGATCTACACAACAAGGGTGGCGAAGAAGAGTTCACCGTTTTGCCGTTGATGCTGCACGGCGACGCCGCATTCGCAGGCCAGGGTGTGGTCGCCGAGACCCTCAACCTGGCGATGCTCCCCGGGTACCGCACCGGCGGCACGATCCACATCGTGGTCAACAACCAGGTCGGCTTCACCACCGCTCCGGAATCGTCGCGTTCGTCGGAGTACTGCACCGACGTCGCGAAGATGATCGGTGCGCCGATCTTCCACGTCAACGGCGACGACCCCGAAGCCTGCGTGTGGGTGGCCAAGCTGGCCGTCGACTACCGGCAGAAGTTCAACAAGGACGTCATCATCGACCTCGTGTGCTACCGCCGTCGCGGTCACAACGAGGGTGACGATCCCTCGATGACCCAGCCGGCCATGTACGACGTGATCGACACCAAGCGCAGCGTCCGCAAGAGCTACACCGAAGCCCTCATCGGCCGCGGTGACATCTCGCTCAAAGAGGCCGAAGACGCCCTGCGCGACTACCAGGGTCAGCTCGAACGGGTCTTCAACGAGGTCCGCGAACTCGAGAAGTACCAGGCCACTCCGAGCCCGTCGGTCGAATCTGATCAGGCTCTCCCGGTGAAACTGGAGACCAAGGTCAGCAAAGAGACCGTGGAACGGATCGGCGACGCCTTCGCGAACGTGCCCGAGGGCTTCACCGTCCATCAGCGGGTCCAGCCGGTGCTCAAGAAGCGCCAGGACATGTCGCGCAACGGCAACGTCGACTGGGCGTTCGGCGAATTGCTCGCCTTCGGCTCACTCGTCGAAGAGGGCCGCACGGTCCGCCTGTCGGGCCAGGACTCACGTCGTGGCACGTTCACCCAGCGACACTCGGTGCTAATCGACCGGGAGACCGGCGACGAGTACACGCCGCTGCGCACGGTTGCCGAGACCAACCCGGACAGCCCCGGCCAGTTCCTCGTCTACGACTCCTCGCTGAGCGAGTACGCGGTCGTCGGATTCGAATACGGCTACTCCGTTGGCGATCCCGACGCACTTGTGCTGTGGGAAGCCCAGTTCGGTGACTTCGTGAACGGCGCACAGTCGATCATCGACGAGTTCATCTCGTCGGGTGAGGCCAAGTGGGGCCAGACCTCCGACGTGGTGCTGCTGCTCCCGCACGGCCACGAGGGTCAGGGTCCCGACCACACGTCGGGCCGCATCGAGCGGTTCCTGCAGTTGTGCGCCGAGGGTTCGATGACCGTCGCACTGCCGTCGACACCGGCGAGCTACTTCCACCTGTTGCGGCGCCATGTCCTCGACGGGATCAGCCGACCACTGGTTGTCTTCACCCCGAAGTCGATGCTGCGCAACAAGGCAGCGGTCTCCCCGATCTCCGAGTTCACCGATGGCAAGTTCCGCTCGGTCATCGACGATCCGGCTTTCGATGGTGGCGGCGATCGCAGCAAGGTCGAGCGGGTGCTGCTGGTGTCGGGCAAGCTCTACTACGAGCTGGCCGCACGCAAGGCGAAGGACAACCGCGATGACATCGCGATCGTCCGGATCGAGCAGCTCTACCCGGTTCCGCACAAGCGCCTCAAGAACGCGCTCGACCAGTACCCGAACATGAAAGAAGTGTTCTGGGTCCAGGAAGAGCCGAAGAACCAGGGTGCATGGCCGTACTTCGGCCTGACGCTGCCGGAGATGCTGCCCGAGTACTTCAGCGGATTGCGGCGCGTGTCGCGTCGCGCGATGTCCGCACCGTCATCGGGCTCGTCGAAGGTCCATGCCGTCGAGCAGCAGGAGATCGTGGATACCGCGTTCGCCTGATCCAACCCCCCGATAATGTGCCCTTTTGGCGGCGCCCACCAGGGCTTTCAGTCGCCAGAAGGGCACATTATTGGTATCCGGGGGCTAGTCGCCGACAGTGTCCAAGGTTCCGGCGGTGGTCGCGAGCAGCGGCAGGGCTCGGGTGATCAGTTCGATGAGGGTCTCGCGCGTGACGCCGGTGTCATCGAGTAGCCAGCGGACGGTGACCTGTTCGCTGAACGTGACCCAGCCGTGCACCGCCAGTTCGAGAATCGGTGTGCGCTGCAGATTCAGTAGGTCGGCCAAACCGAGAACCCGCTCGGCCATGACCGCGCGGGTGTCGTCGGCGACCTTGCGCATCGCCGGATCCGAGGCGCCGACACCCTGCAGGATCGCCAGATAGGCCGACCTGTTGGCCGAGACGTAGTCGATGAATTCGGCGAGGGATGCGCGAGCGATCGCGAGAGGATCTCCCAGGCTCAGATCCGGTTCGGTACGTTCGAGCATCCGCTGACTCTGCGTGGTCGTCAGCGCCACCAGAAAGTCCTGCTTGGACTCGAAATAGTGGAACAGCAGGGCGCGTGAGACGCCGGCGGCCTCGGCCACCTCCTCGACCGACACCTGGTCCAGCGCCCGGTCGGAGAGCATCTGCAGTCCGTGTTCGATCAGTTGATCGCGACGGGCCTGCGGACTCATTCGGGTACGACGGGCAGTGGTCATGAATGTTCACCCTACTGACTTGTCGTCAATAAGTGGACACGAAGCGCAGCGGAGCTGGACCCAAGAGTGGACACGAAGCGCAGCGGAGCTGGACCCGTGAGTGGACACGAAGTGCAGCCAGCTGGACCCATCCCTATTGACACTCGGTCAGTAGTGGGTATGTTCGTACCCATGAACGTTGTAAAGATCGCCATCATCGGCGCGGGCTTCTCCGGACTCGGCGCCGCGATCAAGCTGCGGCAACAGGGTATCGACGACTTCGTGATCCTTGATCGCGGAAGTGACTTCGGCGGCACCTGGCGCGACAACACCTACCCCGGTGCCGCCTGCGATGTGCCCTCTCACCTCTACTCGTATTCGTTCGCACTCAATCCCTCGTGGAGCCGCTCGTTCTCCCGGCAGCCAGAAATCCACCGTTACATCAACGCGGTCGCAGATCAGCACAACCTTGCGCCCAACACGCAGTGGAACACCGAGGTCAACAGCATCACCTGGGATGAGCCTGCCGGCCAGTGGGCCATCAAGACCTCTACCGGTGACTACCGCGCGACGTTTGTGATCGCCGGCGTCGGACCGCTCTGCGAACCCAAACTCCCCGACATCAAGGGCATCGGCGACTTCACGGGCGAGGTCTTCCACTCGGCGCAGTGGAACCACGACTACGACCTCGAGGGCAAACGGGTCGCGGTCATCGGTACCGGCGCCTCGGCCATCCAGATCATTCCGGAACTGGCCGAGAAGGTCGGCCGACTCGACGTCTACCAGCGGACCGCGCCATGGGTGCTGCCGCGCGCGGATCGCCCGTACTCGGCCGCCGAGAACTGGGCGTTCAAGAACATTCCCGGGTTCCAGAAGGCCGCCAGGGGCGGTATCTACGCCTCGCACGAGCTGGTCTCCTTCGGCCTGACACACGCCCCGAATGTGCTCGCGCCCGCCAAGATCATCGGCAAGCGGAACATCGCGCGCGGCATCTCCGACCGCACATTGCGCGCCGCGGTCACCCCGAACTGGAAGGTCGGATGCAAGCGCATCCTGCTGTCGAACACCTACTACCCGGCGCTGGGCCAGAAGAATGTCGACCTGGTCACCGACCCCATCAAAGAGGTCACCGCCACCGGGATCATCACCGCCGACGGGGTCGTCCGCGACGTCGACGCGATTGTTGTCGCGACCGGCTTCCATGTCACCGACTCCCCCGCCTTCGAGCACATGATCGGCAAGGACGGCGCCAGCCTCACCGAGGTCTGGGACGCGACCGGGATGAATGCGTACAAGGGCACCACCGTGCACGGGTTCCCCAACCTCTTCCTGATGGTCGGTCCCTCGACCGGCCTCGGCCACACCTCGATGGTCTACATGATCGAGTCGCAGCTGAACTATCTCGTCGACTACCTCAAACTGCAACGCAAGTACGACATCGCCCGCGTCGAGGTCCGATCCGATGTACAGCACGACTACAACGTCGGCATCCAGAAGAACCTGAAATCCAGCGTCTGGGAGACCGGCGGCTGCGCCAGTTGGTACAAGGACGCCTTCGGCAACATCACCACACTGTGGCCCGGATTCACGTTCAACTACCGCCGTATCACGCGTAAGTTCGATCTGGCCGCATACGACACCGCCAGTGCGCACACCGGTGCGACGGCCGAACACACCCGACCCGCAACAGAAACGGTGACATCGTGAAGGACTTCAAGGGCAAGGTTGCCGTGGTGACCGGGGCCGGATCAGGCATGGGCCGAGACCTGGCACTGCAGCTGGCGGCCAAGGGCGCGCTCGTCGCGATCAGCGACGTCAACCCTTCCGGACTCGATGAGACCGAACGGCTACTGAAAGCTCGCGGTGCACAGGTTCATTCGCAGCTGCTCAATGTCGCCGAACGCGAAGCCGTACTCGAATACGCCGATACCGTCGCGGCACATTTCGGCAAGGTCAACCTGGTCATCAACAACGCAGGCATCGCCCATCACGGCGAAGTCGAGATCACCGAGTTCAAGCAATACGAGCGCGTGATGGACGTCGACTTCTGGGGTGTGGTCAACGGCACCAAGGCCTTCCTCCCCCACCTCATCGCATCGGGCGACGGCCACATCGTGAACACCTCGTCATTGTTCGGGATCCTGGCGATGCCCGGCCAAAGCGCTTACAACGCAGCCAAGTTCGCGGTGCGCGGATTCACCGAGTCGCTTTACCAGGAGATGCGGATCGCCGGGCATCCGGTGCAGGTCACCTGCGTGCATCCCGGCGGCATCAAGACCGCCATCGCGCGCAATTCGACGGTGTCAGAGGGTCACGATCAGCGCACCGCCGCCGAACTCTTCGACAAGAAGCTGGCCCGGACGACCTCACCGCGCGCCGCCGAGATCATCATCGCCGCGATCGAGAAGAACCGTCCCCGCGTGCTGGTCGGTGCCGATGCAAAGATCATCGACGTCCTGGTCCGCGCCGGCGGTTCACTGTACGAAGTGGTGATCTCCAAGTTCGCCGGCCGGGTTGCACCGAAGCCGGAAAAGGTCCCACACAGCCCGTCGTCGGTGCTGTGATCGAGCGATGAGTCCTTCTCTGGCCCTGTCGATTCCACTCAGCGAACGTCTGTTCAAACCCGTCTTCCGGCTGGCGTTGAATGCTCGGTTGACGCCCACCGTTTCGCGACGGCTGCTCGATGCCAGCGCATTACTGATACCTCCGGTCGCCGATCAGGTGATCCGCAAGATCGTTCTGGGCGGCCTGCCTGCCGAACGGATCACCGTCGGACCGACCCAGCACGCCCAAGCGATCCTCTACCTCCACGGCGGCGCCTATGTCACCGGGTCGCCGAGGTCCCATCGCGGCCTGACAACCAGTTTGGCGGCGGCCGCCCGGGCCGAGGTCTATGTCCTCGATTACCGCCTGGCGCCGGAACATCCGTGCCCGGCAGCAGTCGACGACGCGGTGGCTGCATTTCGCGATCTGGTGACGCGCGGGTACGAACCCGAGTCCATCGCCATCGCCGGTGACTCGGCAGGCGGCGGATTGAGCGTGGCGACCGCACGGGTCCTGATCGACGAGCACGGCCTGCGCCCGGCCGCGCTGGGACTGATCTCGCCGTGGGTTGATCCCACGGCACGGCAGGACGACAACGGCACCGACATCGTTGTCAATGCTGCCTGGGCCAACCGAAGCGCCGAAATGTACCTCGGCGACGGCGATCCCGACGATCCGAGGTATGCACCCGTGCGCGGCGACCTCACCGGGCTACCGCCGACCCTGGTCCAGGTCGGCAGGCCGGAGATGTTGCTGCAGCAGGTCACCGACTTCGCCGGCCGCCTCGAGGCGGCCGGGGTCGACACGACCTTCAGCGACCTGGGTCGGCTCTGGCACGTCGGGCACGTGGCCGCACCCCTGATGCCGGCGGCCGCAGCGGCGGTCGACGAACTCGGCGGCTTCCTGACCGGGCACCTGACCAGAACCAGCGCGGACGTCGAGACTTAGCGGTCGTCCAGACGTAGGGGGCGGTCAGCTGCTGTGTTCGGCCAGCCAGCGACCGGCCACAGCCGACACCTCGGCACCGCCGTCGACCTGCTCCGCCATCGTGGTGAGGTCGGCGGTGGTCAGCTCTCCGGCAACCTTGTTCATCGCGCGGAACAGGTCGCGGTCCAGGGCCGCGGTCCGGAAGACCGGCACCAGATCCTGGGCACGCAATGTGTCGGTGGTATCGGCCAAGGCCTGCAGCCCGGAATCGTCGCCGACGACGCCCAGCGCCGAGAACAGTCCCGCGGCCCGGCCTGCCGCGACCTCCGCGATGGCCTCGTCGACACCGAGCACCACCGGTGATGCGAAAGCACAACCGGCACTGCCCAACTCGGTCAGCGTGACCGGGTCGGGCTCGGTGACGGTCACCAGCGGCAGACCGGCCGGGAGTCGACCACAATCGGAGAGTTCGTCGACGTCGGCCGTGGTGGCCAGTTCCGACGAGATGTACACGAGCGTCTTGTCCTGCACCGACGTCGCATCACCCACCGAAACACCCTGCGGTAGTGCCTGATTCAACTCGTTGTAGACGTCTTCGGCACTGCGGCCGGTGGCACCGGGATTGAGCTGGCTGAGCAACTCCCCCGACCAGGCCGGCATCAGATCGACCGAACGCTCGTCCATCCCGGCCAGCAGCTCGGAGTAGTCGCCCACCGGATGATCGTCGGAGACGTCGGCGCCCGCGTGCTGCAGAGCGCCGGCGTAAATCGCCGTCACCACGCGGCTCGGGGTGTCCGGGGTCGACCCGGTGACCAACGGCTGCGCCGTCGGGCCGGGTTCTGAGCATCCCCCGAGGATCAGTGCGCCTGCCAGCACCAACGCCGGCAGCATCCGCCGAGACCCGCGGTTCATGAAACTGCTCACTCAGCGGCGACCCGGGCAACTGCGGCGGCGACCGCAGGCGCGACCCGTGGATCGAGCGGGCTGGGCACGATCATCTGCGCCGACAGATCGTCGCCGAGCACCTCGACGATTGCGTCGGCGGCAGCGAGTTTCATCGCCTCGGTGATGCGCCGGGCGCCTGCGTCGAGCGCACCCCGGAACACGCCGGGGAAAGCCAGCACGTTGTTGATCTGGTTGGGGAAGTCGCTACGCCCGGTGGCCACCACTGCCGCGTACTTCGCCGCGATCTCGGGGTGGACCTCCGGATCGGGGTTCGACAGCGCAAAGATGATGGCGTCGGAGTTCATGGTCGCGAGCGCCGCCTCGGGCACCTTGCCCGCACTGACGCCCACGAAGACATCGGCGCCGACCAACGCGTCCGACAACGATCCGACCCGGCCATCGGGATTGGTACGCGAGGCCAGCTCGGCCTTCACGTCGTTGAGGTCGGTGCGTCCGGTGTGCACGATGCCCTTGCTGTCGATCACGGTGACATCGGCGATACCGTCGGCCAGCAGCATGTTGGTACACGCCACACCGGCGGCACCGGCACCGGAGATCACGATCTTCAGCGAGCCACGGGGCTTGCCGAGCAGTTTGGTGGCGGCCTTCAGCGCGGCCAGGACCACAATCGCGGTGCCGTGCTGATCGTCGTGCATCACCGGGCAGTCGAGAGCCTCGATGACCCGCCTCTCGATCTCGAAACAGCGGGGCGCAGAGATGTCCTCGAGGTTGACCGCACCGAACGAATGCCGCAACCGAACCAGGGTTTCGACGATCTCGTCGGGATCCTTCGTGCTCAACACCAGCGGGATCGAATCGAGGCCTGCGAAGTTCTTGAACAGGGCAGACTTGCCCTCCATCACCGGCAACGAGGCCAGCGGCCCGATGTCGCCGAGTCCGAGCACCGCACTGCCGTCACTGACAACTGCCACCAGGCGGTTGGTCCAGGTGTAGCGGCGCGCGAGTTCGGGGTCGGCCGCAATCGCCCGGGACACCTCGGCAACGCCGGGTGTGTAAGCAATGGACAACGCCCGCTTGGTATCGAGTGGCGCGGTGATGTTCACCGACAATTTGCCGCCTTCATGGCCGGCAAAGATCTCCTCGCGGGTGATCGTTGTTGCTGCACTGTCATCGTTTACGGGCGATTCGACGCCCCGGGGCTCGGTCACGGCGACAACGCTACTTCAGATGACCGGGCTCACACTCCAAGACCTCCGGATCGTGAGCATCAGGCAACATATCGATCGGTTCGCGTCACTAGCCTGCGACGATGAAGCCCCGCACGGAATCGGCGATCAACTGGACCGCGATCGCCGCGAGCAACAGGCCCGCGATCTTGGCCATCAGGGTGATCCCGCCGATACCGAGCACCTTGATCAGGACCGTCGAGAAGCGCAGCACCGCGATCAGCACGATGTGGACGGTGATGATCGCGGCACCGATCGCGAGGTAGGCGGCGGTGTCACCGTCGGCCTGACTGACGTTGACGATGACCGCCGCGATGGCGCCCGGACCGGCGAGCAGCGGGGTCCCGAGCGGCACCAGCGCGACATTCACATCGTCGGAGACCGACTGCGGATTCCCGGCGTTACCGAGGCCGGTCAGTAGCTGCAGCGCCACCAGCAGCAGCAACAGTCCCCCGGCGCCCTGCAACGCGGGTATGCCGATGTGCAGGTAGCTCAATATCGCGTTGCCCGCGATCGCGAACACCGTGATCACCAAGAAACTCACGGCCGGTGCCTGCCAGGCGGCACGGTTTCGCACCGCAGGCGGACGATGACCGACCAGCGACAGGAACAGCGGCACCTGTCCGGGCGGGTCCATGATCACCACGAGCGTGATCAACATGGTCAGGTAGAGCGTGGTGTCGAAGCCCATGGCGCACAGTCTCTCACCTGATTCGCAACCCATGGCCGATGGCGACGCCGGGTGGTATGGAGGGCGTACGATCTTCGAGGGGTCGAGTCTGAGTTCGACACCCGCAACGAAGGAGGCTGTCATGCCCTCGCGGCCACATCTTCGCCCCGGCGCCGTCGAACCGAAAGTCGCGGCACCGGTGCCGATTCCACCATCACGAGCGGTTGTCGACTGCGCGGTGTACGTGGAGGGTCACCGCCTGCCCGGCATGCGCACCTTCTCCGGCGCCCTCAAAGAGGTCCAGACGACCGGTCGAGGCTATGTCTGGGTCGGTCTGCACGCCCCTGACAACCGCCAGATGGAAAGTGTCGCAGAGGCTTTTGGGCTTCACGAACTGGTTGTGGAAGATGCGGTCCTGGCACACCAGCGCCCCAAACTGGAGCAGTACGACAACATTCTGTTCCTGGTGCTCAAAACCGTGAAATATCTTGAACACGAAACACTTCAGGTCGCCAACGAAGTCGTCGAAACGGGCGAGATCATGGTGATATCGGGCCCCGACTTCGTCATCACGGTCCGCCACGGCGATCACACCGGATTGGCGGGAGTGCGCAAAGATCTCGAAGCGCGTCCCGAGCTGCTCGTGTTGGGACCCAGCGCGGTGATGCACGCGGTGGCCGACCACGTGATCGACACCTATATCGACGTCACGGCACGCATCGAGGTGGATGTCGACGCCATGGAAGAGACCGTCTTCTCTCCCGGCCGCCGGGTCGAGATCGAACCGGTGTATCTCCTCAAGCGTGAGGTGATGGAACTACGGCGGGCGGTCGATCCACTCGAATTGGCACTACGCCGCCTGACCGGATCCGAGGACAAGCTGGTGCCCAAGGAAGTGCGCCGATACTTCCGCGATGTCCAAGACCACCACAGCAGCGTCAACGAGCAGATCGCGAGCTACGACGAGGTGCTGACGTCGCTCATCGATGCGGCCGGAGCCAAGGTGGGTATCCAACAGAATACCGACATGCGCAAGATCTCGGCCTGGGTTGCAATTGCATCGGTGCCGACGATGGTCGCAGGTATCTACGGCATGAACTTCGAGAACATCCCCGAGCTGCAGTGGAAGTACAGCTACTTCATCGTGCTGGCCTTCCTCGTCGGCGTCTGCACTGCGCTGTGGCGCACGTTCCGCAAAAATCATTGGCTCTGAACACGTCTCACGTTTGAGCCGGGACATCCTGCTTCCTCAGTCGCCGAGCCCGGCGACCTGACGCAGCTGGGCGAGAAACGACGCACCGTTGTCGTCTGCGGGAAAAAGGTAGTGGCAGATCGCGATACGCGCGATCGCGCCTGCGGTCGTGGCGCCACCCTCGCCAGGGAATTCGGGTGCAATCCATTGCTGCACAACAGGTAGCACGCGTTCGATCTCGCCCAACTCATGCTCGGGTTCGATGAGGATGAGGTTCCGGAGCGGATAGGAGTTGTGCGACTCGACCATGTACCGCAACAGCGCCTCGAGTCGTTCGCGGCCGCTCAATCCGTCAACCGCGGCCGCCACCGCCGCGCGCACCCGCTCCTGCTCGTGCTGACCGAGCGCATCGAGTAGCGCTTCCTTCGATGGGAAGTACCGGTACAGCGTGGGCCGCGACACCTTCGCAGCCGTCGCCACCTCGGACATGCTCAACCGGCTCGGACCCATCCGGGCAAGCACCGTCGCCGTCGCCCGGAGGATCCGCGTCCGGCTGGAATCGCTGTCACCACGCCCATCAATCGTCACATACACACTTTACAAGAACTGGAATATCTGTAACATTCTGGCCCATGCCTCCCACATCCACACAGGTTCCTCCGATGAAGTTCGGTTACTACACACCGAACTTCGACTTCTGCGGCGACGCCCGGGTTCTCGCAGGCCTGGCGGCGGACGCCGAAGCGGCCGGATGGGACGGATTCTTCCTCTGGGACCATCTGCAATTCACCGAACCCGTGGTCGACCCGTGGATCGCACTCGCCGCGATGGCATTGCAAACCGAGCGCATCCGATTGGGCACACTGGTCACCCCGGTCCCCCGACGACATCTGGGCAAACTGGCTCGCGAGATCATCACCCTTGACCATCTCTCCGGCGGACGCCTGACCCTGGGGGTCGGTGCCGGTTACCCGTACCTCCCCGACTACGCCGCATTCGGCGACAGCAGCGACCCCAAGGAACGGGCGGAAGCGCTCGACGAAGGTCTCGACGTCCTGGCTCAGCTCCTGAGCGGACAACCGGTGAACCATCACGGCGACCACTACGACATCGAATGCGCCGCATTCACACCCACGGTACAGCAACCGCGGGTACCGATCTGGGTCGCCGCGTCGTGGCCTGCCCGCAGCCCGCTCCGGCGCGCTGCGCGGTGGGACGGGCTGGTCACCGCCGGTACTTACGGACTCGACGTCGCCCCGGAGGATGTCCGCAGCGCGGTCGACTACGTCACCACCCATCGCACTGGCGAGGATCCCTACGACGTCATCAGATTCGGCACCACCGAGAGTCCGTCGGACAACGCCGTTGTCGAGGCATGCCGCACCGCCGGTGCAACCTGGTGGATCGAATCGAGCTTCACCGCGGGCGGTGATCTCGAGGCCACCCGCAAGCGGATTGCACAGGGCCCGCCCCGCCTCTGACCGGTCGGGCTCAGCCGATGGTGGCGCCGGCGCGGACCGGATCGCGGACGTCGATACCCGCCTCGGTCCAGGCGCTGCGCAGGGCGTCGAGACCTTTCAAGCGCACCCAGGCGGCCTCGTTGGCAGTGATCGGGATGGCCCGGAAGAACATCACGTCTTCGAGGTCGCCGGGCAGCGGGCACGGTGCGACGGCGTCGGCCTCCAACACCACGGCCGTGCAGTTCGAACCCTCCCAGAGCGGCTCACCGAGGTCGATCAAACCGTCGGGGGTGAGCACCAGGCCCTCGACCGCCGGTGCCGCCGCCAGCATCGCGACGCTGCGATGAAGTCCCGGCAGCGGCGACGCAGCGTACATCCGGACCACGATCTCGCCACGGGGACCAACGCTGGGATCGACCAGCATCTGATCCGGCTCACCCATCGGATGGCGGCTGCAACCCAGTGAGACATAGGCGACCTCGACAGCCCCGTCCGAAGCGCCCCCGGCAGCATCGAAACCGCCGGTGAATCGCAGTACGTCAATCGATTCCAAACCCAAAAAGGTCACCGATGCCCGCTGGGGCTCCGCACCGGAGAATGCCTGCTGAAGGTGCGCCGACACCCGTTCGATCACCGACGATTCTGAATCACTCATTGCACTGCCTAGTTAAACACCACCATCTTCGGTATCTCGACGGCCCCACGAGGCTAGGGTCGATGAAATGGCTGAGGTCGGCGAAGTGGCTAGGGTCGATGAAATGGCTGAGGTCGGCGAAGTGGCTAGGGTCGGTGAAGTGGTACGTGTGCTCGCGGTCTCGGACGAAGTCGTCGACAGCCTCCAACATGGGGCGGCCGACGAACTCGCGCCTGACCTCATCATCGGTGCCGGCGACCTGCCCTTCGACTATCTCGAAAAGCTGATGATCCGGTTCGAGGCGCCCTGCGTCTTCGTGCCAGGTAACCACGACCGCGACCTGAGCGGGTACAAACGCACACGTAGCGGCTGGACCAGAGCCGGACTACCGACCACAGACCCCGGTCCGCAGGGGGCGGTGAACGCCGACGGCCGGATCGTGACGGTCGCCGGACTGCGCATCGCCGGGCTCGGTGGCAGCATCCGCTACAGCGACGGACCCAACCAGTACCGCGAGGCCACCCAGCGCCGACACGCCAACCGGCTTGCGCTCCAACGGTTCCGCTACCGTTTCACACCCGGGTTCGGTGACATCGACATCCTGCTGACCCACAGCCCGCCCCGCGGTATCGGAGACGCCGAAGACGGACCCCATCGCGGTTTCCGTTGCTACCTGCCGCTGATCTACCGCCTGCGCCCACAACTGTTGGTACACGGACACATCCATCCTCACGGACAGACGCCGATGGACCACACGATCTTGCACAAGAAGCGAAGGCTCGGTGGGTCGCTGCGTTCGAGCACGATCTCGATGAACACCGTCGGATACAGCGTCTTCGACATCGAACCGGGCGGCGGCGAGATCACGGTCCAACGGAGGCGACATGGCTCGTGACACCGGGTTTCCCGGCCCCGACGCCGAAAACGACTTCAGCAGGCAACGTCGAAAAGCCGAATTGGCCCGGCTGTCGGCCTGGCTGACCCGGCAGCCTGCCGACGTCAACACGATTCTGCCGTTCGACGAAGTTGTTGCCGCCTTGGGCAAGACCGGTGAAACCTACCTCGGCCTGGTCGTTGTGGAAGTCTCCACGATTGTCGGAAGCGTCGACCGCACCCGCGATTTCGACCGCTACTTCCGGCCGACATCGGCCCGGGTGCGAGAACGATGGCAACGGCTCGCCGCCGCCCAGCGCCGAGGCGAATCCGTACCACCGGTCCAGCTGTACCGCATCGGCAAGATGCATTTTGTCATCGACGGTCATCATCGCGTGTCGATCGCCATCGCCCGGAAATTCAGCACGATCGACGCCTATGTCACCGAGATCCACACGCGGATATCCCCCGAGGGCATCAATGCCCGCTCGGACCTGATCATGAAGGATCACCGTCGGCTCTTCTTGTCCCGCGTCCCGCTGGAAGGCAAACAGCGCGAGGCGATCTCGTTCGACGACCCCTTCGACTACGCCGAACTGGCAGAGAACATCGAAGCGTGGGGTTTTCGGCTCAGCCAGGAAACGGGAACATTCCTTCACCGTACCGAGGTCGCGCGCCGCTGGTTCGGCGAAGAATTCCTACCGGTGGTCAGGATGGCTCGCCGCGCGGAGGTCCTGCCCGACATCGACAGCGACGCCGAACTGTATCTGTGGCTGGCGTGCGAGCGTTACCGTCTGGTGCGCAGGCACGTCTGGGATGAGGAGATCATCGACGAACTCCTCACCCGCGCGCGTCGTCGCCGCAAGCTCCCCTGATGCCCTGACCGCCGGCCCCTACAAGCTGAGGTTTGCGCCGCTGTGCTGGTCGAACACCAGGACCTTCGAGGTGTCGTAGAACAGTTCTGCCTGCTGCCCCTTGGCGATCGGCGACTCGGGTGAAAGCCGTGCGATCAACTGACCGCTGCCCATCTCCTGACCGGCATCGGCTGCGATCTCGGCCAGCGCGGCAGACGATGCCTGTCCGCCCTCGATGTTGAAGTACGCGTAGTTGTCCGAACCCATCGACTCGAGCACCGTGATCTTCGCGTCGAATGTCGCGCCTCGCGACTTCGCAATCGCATCAACCAGATTCGCGTCCTCGAAATGTTCGGGCCGGATACCGATCAGCACCTCACCGTTGCTCTTGACCTGCTTGGCGTTGTCGATGACCTTGCCCACGTCGATGGGTACGACCTCACCGATGGCGGTTTCGATGCCGGTCTGGGTCAATCGTCCCGGCAGGAAGTTCATCGACGGCGACCCGATGAATCCGGCAACGAACAGATTCGCCGGCGAATTGTAGAGCTCGGCGGGCGTCCCGATCTGCTGAACATTGCCCGCCCGCAGCACCACGACCCGGTCGCCGAGGGTCATGGCCTCGGTCTGGTCGTGGGTCACGTATACCGTCGTGGTGCCCAGGCGCTGCTGGAGTACCGCGATCTCGGTCCGCATCTGCACGCGCAGCTTCGCATCGAGGTTCGACAGTGGCTCGTCCATCAGGAAGGCCTTGGGAGAACGGACGATAGCCCGGCCCATCGCCACGCGCTGTCGTTGACCACCGGACAGATTCGACGGCTTGCGGTCCATGTACTGACCGAGGTCGAGGATGCGCGCAGCTTCGTCGACCTTCTCCGAGACCTCCGCCTTGGACAGTTTCGCCAGGGTCAACGGGAACGCGATGTTCTGGCGCACCGTCATGTGCGGATAGAGCGCATAGGACTGGAACACCATGGCGATGTCGCGGTCCTTGGGCGCCTTCTCATTGACCCGCTCGCCGGCGATCCGCAACTCCCCCGAGGTGATGTCCTCCAGGCCGGCAATCATGTTGAGCGTTGTCGACTTCCCACAGCCGGAAGGGCCGACCAGGATGATGAACTCACCGTCGGCGATGTTGATGTTCACATCGTTGACGGCCACCGAACCATCCGGGTATTTCTTGGTCACCTGGTCCAGCACGATATCGGACATTGGTTATCCCTTCACAGCGCCGGAGGTCAGACCGGCAACGATTCGACGTTGGAACAGAAGGACAAAGATGATGATCGGGATCGTGATGACCACGGCCGCCGCCGCGATCGATCCCGTGGGTTCTTCGAATTGGCTGCTGCCGGTGAAGTTCGCGATCGCCACCGGAGCCGTGATCGATCGCTCTGTCGATGTCAACGAGATGGCCAGTAGCAGGTCGTTCCAGGCGAAGATGAACACCAGGATCGCCGCGGTGACGATACCCGGCGCGGCCAGCGGCGCGATCACCTTACGGAAAGCCTGTGCCGGAGTGGCGCCGTCCATCTTGGCGGCCTTCTCCAGCTCCCAGGGAATCTCCCGGAAGAAGGCCGACAACGTGTAGATCGCCAGCGGCAACGCAAAGGTGATGTACGGCAGGATCAGACCGGCCCAGGTGTCGAACAGACCGAGCCTGCGTTCGATGTTGAACAACGGTGTCACCAATGAGATCTGCGGGAACATCGCGATCAGCAAAGCCGCGCCCACCAACGCCTTCTTGCCCGGAAAGTCCAGGCGCGCAATGGCATAGGCGGCCATCGTGCCCAGGGCCACGGCGATCACCGTGGTGATCAACCCGATTCCGATCGAGTTGCGCAGCGCCGAGGTGAATGCACTGGTCTCGAAGATGCTGGTGTAGTTGTCCCACGTCCATTCGGACGGGATGAAATTACCGTCCTTCACCGACCCCGGTGGCTTGAACGAAAGGCTCATGATCCACAGGACCGGAATCAACGCGTAGACCAACACGAGCAGGTTGACGACCGACCACCCGATACGGCGTCCCATCAAATTATTCATCGGTGCCTACCGCCCCTCGTTGTCAGAGCCGGGCGCCGAGGCCCCGAACAACTTGATGAAGATGAACGCGATGATCGCAACGCAAAGGAAGATCAACACGCTGATCGCGGAGCCGACGCCCAGGTTGAACGCCTTGAACAGGTTGTCGTAGCCCAACATCGAGACCGAATAGGTGTTGTTGCTACCTCTGGTCAGGATGTAGATGTTGTCGAATACGCGGAAGGCATCGAGGGTGCGGAACAGCAGCGCCACCAGGATCGCGGGCTTCATCAGCGGAAGAATGATCCGCCACAGCCGAGTCCAGGCACCGGCACCGTCCATCTGTGCCGCCTTGAGCAGATCGTCCGGGACCAGAGCCAATCCGGCCAGGAGCAGCAGCGCCATGAATGGTGTTGTCTTCCAGACCTCGGCGAGGATGATGATCGCCAATGACGGCCACTGCTCGGTGAGCGGTGCGCTGCCGTCCGGCAGGAGGTTCGCCAGATAACCCGTACCCGGTGTCCAGGCGTAGTACCAGGAGAACGCCGCGACCACGGTCACGATGCCGTACGGGATCAAGACCACCGTGCGGATCGCGCCTTTGGCAAAGAGCGTGCGGTGCATGACAAGTGCGATCGCCATGCCGAGCACCAACTCGATGACGACCGACACGACCGTGATGAACAGCGTGACACTGAGCGCCGTCCACCAATAACTGTCGGTCAGTACGGTGCCGTAGTTGGAAAACCAGATGAACTCGTCATCGCCGGGCGCCGACAGGCTCGCCTTTTGCAGACTGAGCCAAAAGGCATACACGATCGGGTATCCGGTGACGAGGATCATCATGATCACCGCCGGGGTGATCAGCCAGAGGCCCAGCCGCCGCTCGGCCCGCTTGCCCTCACTGAGCGGGGGCTTCTTCTTTTTCTTGCTCGGTGCAGATTCTCTGTCCATCGTTGCGGTCATGGGATCAGTCCCTCCCCTTTGATGGCCTTGTCGACCTGTTCGGCGAGTATGTCGACCATCGGTTCCGGATCCCAGGAGCCGACCGGGCTGAGCTTTGCGGTGATCAGCGTCGAAATCGCCTGGTAGTCAGGCGAGGCCGGACGCAGTGCGGCCGAACCGGTCTCCAACTGAGCCTTGATCGCATCGCCCATCGGGTACGCGGCCTTGAACTCGGGGTCGCTGTAGATGGACTCGATCGTGGGAGGGGTGCCACCGCTGATCGAGTACAGCTTCTGTGACTGCTCGTCGGTCAGACACTGAGCGGCCTTGAACGCCAGTTCTTTTTGCTGCGAGGTGTCCGCAACCGCGATGTTGACGCCACCGAGCGTCACTTTTGACGGCTGATCGGCTTCCACACCCGGGTACCTGGCGAAGTCGAACTTGTTCCGCACCAGGTCGTTGGCCGGAGCCAGATCCTCATCGGCAGGCGGATTGTCGGGATCGGCGAACAGCGGACCGAACTGCTGCTGCACCTCCTTCATGAACGCGACGTCACCGGCGGCGGAGTTCGACCGGATCGACGGGAACACGAACGGCCAGTTGACCTCGAAGGTGGCCAGGCCGCTTTCCATCCCGAGCCGCGCCGACGACTCGTCACTGTTCGTGATCGAGGGATCGGCGCCAGGCGCGGTGGCAACAGCTTTCAGTGTCTGCAGCGCCCGCAGCGTGGCGGCCCGGTGTTCGGGGGTGTCGTTGAGTGTCTGCTTGTTGGGGTTCTCCGGGTCGAGTACCTGCCCACCGGCACTGACGAGGACCGAGTTGAACCACACCATCAGGCCCTCGTATTGCTTGCCCTGCACCATGATGTAGCTCGGTCCGCCTGCTTTGCGGATCTCTTCGTTCTCGACCAGCATCTGGTCCCACGTCGTGGGCGGGGTGGTCCGGTTCAGATATTGCTGGAGAACGTCTTTCCGATACCAGAGCAGCTGGGTGTTGGTCCAGGTGGGAATCGCGTAGAGACGCTCTTTTTCGTCTTCGTCGGTCTTCCACAGCGCGGTCTCGACCGGCCCACCGAGCGTCGTGTCGGCGATGGTGGCGGCCATGTCATCCGGGACCGGTTCGATCCAGCCCGCGTCGGCGAACTCAGCGGTCCACACCACATCCATGCCCATGAGGTCGAGGCCCTTGTCGTTGCCTGCGAGCCTGCGCGCCAACTGCAACCGTTGATCGTCGGCGGCTTTCGGGAGGGCGAATGTCTTGATCTTGTATTCGCCATTCGAATTCTTGGTGCAGGTATTGCCGGCCTCTTCGATGAATGAGGCACCATCGGCGGGCGCGTAAATGTTGATTGTTCCGGCGGTGTAACCGGAACCGCAGGCGCTGATCACCGGGAGCGCCACAGCGATTGCAGCGCACGACAATCCGAATTTCTTGAGTCCGCCGTATTTCTTCGGCCCCGAATCCTGGGACGCCGCTCCGTCAAAACCTGTGGACAATTCCCCGTCCACGGGGCGATCGCCTGTGCGCTTCACGCAGCCTCCTCGATGCGTCGGAGGTGCGCGCGGTCTTCCAAGCACACCTGAATGCCCAGCACTTACGTTATAGGCGTCAAAACGTGACGCGCAGCACTATGGACATAGTTGTACTAAGAAGTCATCGAATAGCGCAAGGCAACGCCGTTCCAGGCGTGTCGCAGCGTCGTCGGCGTAACGCGGTGGGGCCGCAGGCGTGTCGCGACCGGCCGGATCCGGCTAGGGCTGCAGGCGGGTCAACATGTCGCGGGCCCGTTCGGCGCTCTTCGGATCGCACAGCACGTCGTAGCGGCCGGCAACCAACTGCATCGTCGATGCGAAATCCCGTTGTCCCCTGGTGGCCGCGTAGGGGATCGACGTCGACACGACTCCGAAGATGACGCCGCCGACGAGGCCAATTATCAACGGCATCAACGGGTCCTCGACAACGATCCCGACCAGCAGACCGAAGAACAGACCCAGCCAGGCGCCGGACACGATCCCACCGCCGATCACCTTGCCCCAGGTCAGTCGCCCCAGAACCCGTTCGACCTGCATCAGGTCGACACCGACGATGGTGACATCCTGCACCTCGAAGTGCTCGTCGGCCAGGAAGTCGACGGCGCGTTGCGCTTCGGCGTAGGTCGTGTACGAACCGATCGGCCACCCCTTGGGCGGTGTGGGCAGGCCTGGTCGTGGATTTGGTCGCATCGGATTACTCATCGTCACCATGTCCTTGGGTTAGGTGCTCGGTCTTCGTGCTCGGGTCTACGTGCGCTGGCCTACGTGCGCCGGCTTACGTGCTCGGGGGCCGAATGCTGCTTCAGCCCTTCGTGGACGCTTCGGCCGGTGTCCGGGTCATGCCCGCGGCCCGCCCCTTGGCGGCGATCACCTCGGCCATCTTCCGGCTCGCCTCATCTATCATCTCACCTTCGAAGCGGACCGCACCGCGCTCGCCACCTTCGGCCGACGTGGCATGCGCGTACGCATCGAGGAGGTTCTCAGCGGTGTCGTAGTCGGATTGACGCGGGCTGAAGACCTCGTTGGCGATGTCGATCTGGCTCGGATGAACCACCCACTTGCCGTCGTAGCCGAGCGCCGCCGACGCCTCCGCGACCGCCCGGAACCCCTGCGCATCATCGATTTTCAGGTAGGGACCGTCGATGGCCGTCAGACCGTGTGCACGCGCGGCGACCAGGATGGTCATCAACACGTGATGATGCGCGTCGCCATGGACGTAGCCCTGCGGTTGCTCTCCCACCGCCAGGCCACGCATACCCAAACTGGCCATCATGTCGGCGGGACCGAGCACCAGTGAACGCAATCGGTCACTCGCCGAGGCGATTTCGTTGATGGCAGCCAAACCCTGGGCATTCTCGATCTGCGCCTGCACGCCGATCTGCCCGACCGGCAACCCCGAATTGATCTCCAGCTGGCGCAGCAGCATGTCCAATGCGGTCACCTGCGCGGCAGATGTCACCTTGGGGAGCAGTATCGAATCCAGATGTGCACCGGCACCCCGCACCACGGTCACCACGTCGTCGAGGGTCCACGGCGTGGTCCAGTCGTTGACCCGGACGACCCGGGCCTGGCCGGCCCAATCAACGGCCGCGAGCGCAGTGACGACCGCGGCCCGACCGGCCTCCTTCGCTCCGGGGGCCACGGCGTCCTCGAGGTCGAGGAAGATCTCGTCGGCAGGCAGACCGCGCGCTTTCTCCAGCATCCGCGAACTGCTGGCGGGTACGGCGAGAATGGACCGGCGGGCGGCGGCGTGCATGTGACTCCTCGTGACGATGGTGTGGCGTTCGGTCATCTACTGGCGACAAGAGCTTCGCAGGATCACATCCGGTGTTCGAACCCGCTGCTCGATGCGAACAACTCCGATTCTCCCCGTATCTGATTCTGCCCATGTCTGATTCTGCCCGGCGCTGATATCTGCGGTGGACGTGGCCGTACCGAAGGCGCTGCCGAGCAGGGCGAAGGTGCCCAACTACCCTTACAGCCATGGCAGCGGTGAGCAAGGCATTCGTGGCCAGGCTGGCCGGTCTGGCGGTGATCGGACCGGATGGGGAATCCATCGGTCGGGTCCGCGACGTGGTGGTCTCGATCAGGTTTGGCACCGGGCAACCCCGGGTTCT
This sequence comes from Williamsia sp. Y844, assembly GCF_056786475.1. Taxonomy (NCBI): domain Bacteria; kingdom Bacillati; phylum Actinomycetota; class Actinomycetes; order Mycobacteriales; family Nocardiaceae; genus Williamsia; species Williamsia sp. Y844. Next base: position 909,638 of record NZ_JBXCJB010000002.1, on the reverse strand, counting down.
GGGTCTGGCGGTCGAATTGACCACCCGTCGCCGCATTTTTGTACCGATGCCGCGGGTCACCGCCATCGAACCCAACTCCGTGACACTCAACACCGGAACCGTGAGCCTGCGCCGGCTGATCATCCGCCCGGGCGAGGCACTTGTGCTCGGTCAGATCGTCGAATCGCGTGTCCGCGTGGATGATCCGGATCTCGAGCACCTGCACGGCGAAGACCTGACAGTGGTCGACCTGGCGATCGAGCGACGACGCACCCGCGACTGGGTGATCTCTCGGGTGGCGGTCCGTGGCGCCCGGACCCGACTCGGCCGACGCGGTGAGACGCATGTGGTCGAGTGGAACCACGTGCTCGGCCTGACGCAGAGCGCACTGGCGTTGCCCGGGCAAGGCGTCGCCCAGATCCTGTCGCAGTTCGAGGGCATGCGGGCCGCCGATGTTGCCCACGCGCTACGCGAACTGCCCGCAAAACGTCGCCTGGAGATCGCTTCGGCACTGGACGACGAGCGATTGGCCGACGTCGTCCAGGAACTCCCCTCGGACGACCAGACCGAGCTGCTCAGTCATATGAAGGTAGAACGGGCCGCCGATGTCCTCGAGGCCATGGACCCCGATGACGCGGCCGATCTGCTCGGTGAACTCCCCGACATCGAGGCCGAGGCGTTGCTGCAGTTGATGGACCCCCAGGAGTCCGAACCGGTGCGCCGGCTCATGCGGCACTCGCCCGACACCGCAGGCGGCATGATGACCACCGAACCACTCGTGGTCACCGCCTCGACGACAATCGCCGAGGCGCTGGCCCGGGCCCGCGACCCCGACCTCACACCCGCATCGGCATCCCTCACATTCGTGGTGCGACCACCGACCTCCACACCGACCGGCAAATATCTCGGCTGTGTCCACATCCAGGCCCTGTTGCGGGAACCACCGGCAAATCTCGTCGGCGGCATCCTCGACGACCGGCTCCCCTGCCTCGGATCCGACGATTCCCTGGAGAAGGTCACCCGCTATTTCGCCACTTACAACCTCGTCTGCGGACCGGTCCTCGACAACGACGGACACCTCATCGGTGCGGTGACGGTGGACGACCTCCTCGACCATCTGCTGCCCGAGGATTGGCGCGAGACCGAGGCCGACGACGAGGTCGACGACGAAGCCACCACCGAAAGGATGCGGTGATGAGTTCAAACGGTTCCGATTCGCACGTCAAGGACCGTGCAGAACGACAGAGTGCGCGTTCGGCACGACGCCTGGACACCCCCGGGGAGCGACGCCGATGGAAGCTCAATCTCGATTCGGACGTGGTCGGCGTCTACAGCGAACGCGTCGCACGTTTCCTGGGCACCGGGCGCTATCTCGCCATCCAGACGATGCTCGTCATCGTCTGGATCTTCCTGAACCTCGCAGTCGTCACGCTGCAATGGGATCCGTACCCGTTCATCCTGCTCAACCTGGCGTTCTCCACCCAGGCCGCCTATGCCGCACCGCTGATCCTGTTGGCCCAGAACCGCCAGGAGAACCGGGACAAGGTCTCGCTCGAGGAAGACCGGGTGCGCGCCGAGCAGACCAAGGCCGACACCGAGTTCCTGGCACGGGAGCTGGCCGCGGTCCGGCTTGCGGTCGGCGACACCGTCACCCGCGACTATCTGCGCCGCGAGCTCGACGATCTGCTGACCGAACTGTCCGAGCGAATTCTCGGCGATCAGGCCAAGGCCGAGGAGTCCTCGAAACCAGGTGCTTCGCATTCCGATTGACGTCCCGCGCGCAGCGGATCTGCCGCCGGATTGCCAATCGTTACTTATCTGTGACTAATTGATTTCTCCATGCACGCCAGTAACAAAAATGTATCGTGGGTCACATTCGCCCGGACCATTCCGGGTGTCGGGGAGATGAACCAGGAGCTTTTGCGTGCAGTGGGGTCGAGTCCAGATGCTGACCGGTTGTGCGGTCATCGGTGTCGGAGTGCTGGCTGCGGTCACCTCGAGTGCACAGATCGGTCCGGCGCCTGCGCTGACCGCCAACACCGAGGTGGATCACGTCGTCGCCGCAGCCGAGATCCTGCCCGCGGCAGCTCGCCCCGACCTCGCCTTCACGCCGCCGCCGCCGCCGCGCGAGGTCCTCCCTGTGCCCGCCGCGATCGAACCCCAGCGCGTGCCCGCGACATTGCTCCCGACCGGACCGCTCGGAATCCCGGGAATCGTCCTGCACGCCTACAAACTCGCCGAACAACGCGTCGGCGCCGAGACCCCGCAGTGCAAACTGCCGTGGTTCCTGCTCGCGGCCATCGGCCGGATCGAATCCGGACATGCCGGGGGTGGCAACGTCGACAGTTCCGGCACCACGCTCACCACGATCGCCGGACCGGTGCTCAACGGCACGGTGGCAGGCAATGCCGTGATCACCGACACCGACGGCGGTCGCGTGGACGGCGACATCAAACACGACCGGGCGATGGGTCCGATGCAGTTCATCCCATCGACGTGGGCCGCCTGGGGCTCCGATGCCAACGGCGACGGCATCGTGAATCCGAACAACATCTTCGACGCCACCTACTCCGCAGGCCGGTACCTGTGTTCCGGGGTCACCGACATCATGTCGGAGAAGGTCCGGGTCAGCGCGGTTCTGCGGTACAACAATTCGATGGAATACGTGGCAAACGTGCTCTCCTGGGCCACCGGATACGCCACCAACGCCGCGCCAACCGAAACCGGCCCACTTCCGGATCCGCGACCGTCGAGTTCGAGTTCGAGTTCGAGCTCGAGTTCGTCCTCCTCGTCCTCTTCCAGCAGCACCAGTCCCTCGCCCGGCCCGAGCGAGAGTTCCTCGTCGAGCTCGTCGCCGTCACCAACACCCGGTCCCTGCGTGATCATCTGCCTCCCACCGGAAGTGCAGTCACTACTGCCAACGCTGCCACCTCCGTGACCCGATCCGGCCCGCCGGCTGACCCGATCCGGCCCGCCGGGGCGCCTCGACCCCAGCCGAATCCGGTCAGATTCGGTGCGCGCGTAAACTGATCGCCTGATGACACAAGCAACATTGCCGACCGAGTCAGCCATTCGCGCAGCTCTGGCCAAAGTGAACGATCCCGAGATCGGTAAACCCATCACCGACCTCGGCATGGTGAAGTCGATTTCGATCGCCGACGACGCAACCGTGGCCATCGAGATCTACCTGACCACGTCCGCCTGTCCGCTCCGCACCGAGATCACGCAGCGGGTGAGCACCGCCGCCGCCGACGTCCCCGGTGTGGGAACGGTGTCCGTCGAACTCGACGTGATGAACGACGAACAACGCACCGAACTGCGTAAGAACCTCCGCGGCGACCGTGCCGAACCGGTCATCCCGTTTGCCCAACCCGGCTCGCTGACGCGCGTCTATGCGGTCGCTTCCGGCAAGGGTGGTGTCGGCAAGTCCAGCATCACCGTCAACCTTGCTGCGGCGCTGGCCGAACGCGGATTGAAGGTCGGTGTGCTCGACGCCGACATCTACGGCCACTCGGTGCCCCGCATGCTGGGTAACGACGCCAAGCCGACGCAGGTCGAGAAGATGATCATGCCGCCGATTTCGCACGGCGTGAAGTTCATCTCGATTGCACAGTTCACCAGCGGGAACACCCCGGTTGTCTGGCGCGGGCCGATGCTGCACCGGGCATTGCAGCAGTTCCTCGCCGACGTGTTCTGGGGTGACCTGGACATCCTCCTGCTCGACCTCCCGCCGGGCACCGGCGACGTGGCGATCTCGGTGGCACAGTTGATCCCGGGCGCCGAGATCCTGGTGGTCACCACACCGCAGCAAGCGGCTGCCGAAGTCGCCGAACGCGCCGGAGCCATCGCGCTTCAGACCCGCCAGAAGATCTTGGGTGTCGTGGAGAACATGTCGTGGATGGAGCTACCCGACGGAACCCGGATGGAGCCGTTCGGTTCCGGTGGTGGCGCCAAGGTCGCCGAGCGACTCACCATCGCGGTCGGCGCCGAAGTGCCTCTGCTGGGTCAGATTCCGCTCGACCCCGCCCTGCGCGAAGGCGGCGACGAAGGTATGCCGCTGGTGCTCTCGGCTCCCGATTCCGCGGCCGGTGCCGCGCTACGTCAGGTGGCCGACAAACTGGCGGTCCGCAAACGCGGCCTGGCCGGCATGAACCTCGGTATCGACACAGCCCGCAGCGCAGCCAAACCGCTGCTCTGATCAGGGCTCCGGGTACCGGGTCATCGGTCATCGGCGGAGCATCAACTCGATTCCGTCGATGATCCGCGCCAGGCCGAAGTCGAACGACCGGGCCGCATCACCGATCGATTCGTAGGCTTCGCCTGCGGACTGCCCCACCCGTCTCGAAATCGGATAGTCGGTCCCCGCCATCAGTTGCTCGAGGACGGGCGCGTTGATCTCCCACCACTGAAGATCAGTGATACCCGATTCGGTGCGCGCACCGGCCGCGTCGATGGACGCGCGGGCCGAACTCTCGGCGAATCCGGTCAGCACCGCGATCGTGTTGTCCATCTCCAGGTCGTCGAGACCGACGCCCTCGATCGCCCGGAGCTGCCACTCGAAGCGCGCTGACCCGTTGGGGCCGATCCACGGCCTGGCCTTCTGCGCGTGCAAAAGCCATGGGTGCCGGTGGTATTCGTCCCATGATTGCCGGGCTACCGCGATCATCCGATCCCGTAGGTCACCGGTGTGCTCCGGGTAGTCGACCTCCCCCGCAACCTCGTCGACCATCAATCCCACGAGTTCGTTCTTGCCGGGTACGTAGGTGTAGATCGACATCGCACCGAGTCCGAGCCGCTGGGCCACCTTCCGCATCGACAATGCAGCGAGCCCCTCCTCGTCGGCCAGCGCGATCGCCGCCACGATCACCTCGTCGACACTGACCCGCTGTCTCGGCCCGCGGGAACCCTGCGGCCGCCCGGCCTGGTGGCGCCAGAGCAACCCCAAAGTCCGGTCCACCTGCGGTGGGCTCTGCGCATCATCCATCTGTCCACATTATCGCGTGCGGTGTACGGTGAAGCCCCTCTCCGAGGCGTCCACCGGCACATGCAAGGTCACGGACGGTCAAAGCGCTCATCGCAAGCTGCGGAGCTGACGTCGAGGTTTTTAGGTGGCGTCCCAGCGATCCACACCGGTGGCGTCGACGGCCGGAGCGGGCGCCGCGGTGACGGCTTTGGACAGCGACGGCGGCGCAGGCTTGTCGACCGCACCGGGCGAGAGGACCTTGGAGTTCTCATCGGTGGACGGCAGAGGCTGGGATACCGGCTTGATCTTGGTCTGTGCGTCGAAATTGCCCGTGAAGAACGAGTCGTCGCCGTCGAGCAGATGTTTGGTGATGACCTTCCGTGGACTCATCCCCCGCAGCTCGTTGAGCTCGGCCAGCGGCTTGCGCAGATCTTCGAAATCGGCGCCGAGGTCTTCTTTGAGCTGGCTGGTGGCACCGGTGGCGTAGTCGCGGGCCTCTCGCACCGACTTCAGAGTCCACTTCAGCGCATCAGGCAATCGCTCGGGACCGAGGATCACCAGACCCGCGATCATCAAGATCAGGATTTCGCCCCACCCAACGCTGCTGAACACCGTTCCAGATTACTGGTAACTGAGCTGCTGTCGAATCGACCGGGCGATCTGGCAGGAACCTCCCCGGGGATCTGACAGCAACCTCCCAGACAACCACTCACCGGACGGCGCAGTAAGGGACTCAGTCAGGGGCCGGGGTGACGGTTCCTTCGAAGGTCCGGCCGTCGCGCCAGTATTCGAACTTCACCGGCTTACCGATGTCGGCTGTGCGGACGGCCACCGTCAGTTCGTCGGCGTCGTCGGTCATCCGGCCGTTGAACTTGGTGATCACATCGCCTTCGCGGATACCAGCCTGCGCCGCGGGCGAGCCCTCGACGACATTGCGGATCTGGGCACCGAGCACCTGGTCGTTGCGAACCGAACTCGCGTTCACACCGATCTGCGCGTGGACCACCCGTCCGTCGTTGATCAGCGCCTGCGCGACCGGCAGGAACTCGTTGACCGGGATTGCGAACCCGAGGCCGATCGAACCGCCGTTCGGCGCCAGGCCCGCGGTGTTGATGCCTATGACACGACCCTGATCGTCGACCAGCGGACCACCCGAGTTACCGGGGTTGATTGCCGCGTCGGTCTGGATGGCGTCGATCACCGCGTCGGTGTCGGATGTCTCGTCCGGGCGCAGTGGCACAGCACGATCGATCGCACTGACGATTCCGCTGGTGACCGTGCGATCCAGGCCCAGGGGCGCTCCGAACGCCACCACCTCTTCGCCGATCTGGAGTTTGTCCGAGTCGCCGAGCTTCGCGACGGTGAGGTTGTCGACGTTGTCGACCTTGAGGACCGCAAGGTCGGTGCGGATGTCGCGGCCGACGATGCGGGCAGGCACGCGGGTGCCGTCGGAGAAGACCACTTCGAGTTTTGCACTGTTGTCGTTGGCCGCCATCGAGATCACGTGGTTGTTCGTGACGATGTAACCCTCGTCGTCGATGACAACACCGGATCCGGTACCGCCACCGTTGGGCAGGCGGACGTCGACCATGACCACCGACTTCTCGACGGCCTCGGCCACACGGGCGACCTGGCTGCGCGGTTCGGCCTCGTTGTCGTCGTCGCTGCCGGACAGGCTCACGGTGTTCGAGTGCAGTGGCGAGGTGACCTCTGCGGTCAGCCTGCCGATCAGCCCACCGACCACACCGACCAGCACTGCGATGACCGCCAGCACGGCCAGGGCCTGCCAGCTGACCTTTCGGTCGAAGAGCACTTCGCGGACACCGAGCTTGGGCCCGGGTGTCGTCGGCACCGGTGGCACCTCGGTCTCGATGGCAGGCGCGCTCAGGCTGGCGGCGGCATCGGGATCGCGCCACGGATCCTCGGGTGCGGGTACCGGCTCGACATCACCGGACTCTTCATCCGGATCTCGCTGCAGGCTGTCTGAACCTTCGGGACGGGAAAACGCCTCACGCAACACCGGATCGGGATTCGACACGACCGGTTGTGGCGCTCGCGAGGGAGCGGACTCTGAAGGCGCAAATGCGCCGTCGACACCGGCAGGACGCCCGAAGACGGCGGCTGTCTGTTGCGGCACGGGTGGACGTTCATTCGGCCGCGGCCCCAGACGAGGGGCCTCGCCGAGTTCGCGTGGTTCGGAAGGAGGTGTGGCGCCGAGGCCGTACTTGTCAGTATCGGTCACCGGCCCGCCCGGTTATCCGGTCTCATGAAAAACTCGAACCCCTCGCTCGCGGCTATTCGGTCGCAGATTCACCGGCACCGCCGATCAACCCTCACCGAGGCTACCCGGCTGCCGGTACAAAACAATTGCGGCGCTGCCGCGGACACCGATTGCGGCGCTGCCGCGGACACTATTCTCAGCGGTTGCGTCGACGCTGGTCCCGATGCGCCGGCGAGCCGGGTGCATCGAGTAGAGGTTCGTCAGGGGCGACATGTGCTGGGTTGCCAGAGGTCGCGCGCAGGTCGATTTCGCGAGTGGGAATTTGGTTGAGCGCGCCCAACAGGCCCGCGGGCATCACGACCTCGCCACAGCGTCGCAGTGCCGCGCGCGCTGAACTCTGCGCGTCGACCTCTGTGCGGCATTGCACGCACATCTCCAGATGCTGTGAGGCACGCATGTAAGCATTCATCCGGAGCTCGCCGTCCACATATGCGGCCACCGCTTCGGTGGCGAGATGCTCGGTGGACAGGAATCGGCGTCCGCCGACGCTGCCGGGTGCTCGATAGTTCTTGTTTGCCGAGACCATCGACGACGCCGGGAACCATCCCAGCGCCCGTCGCCGGTTCCGCATTGCTGCGGGCCGTTCTCCGTTGCCTGTCGGTTCGGCGCCGTTCGAAGCTGCGGGGCCGGAGTCATCGGGTGTACGTTCACTCACCGCATTCGCTCCTTCCTCTTACGTGCCCACCGGGATCCTGGAGTACAGGACAAACCTTTTGGGCGTCTCGACAATTCGTCTCGACTCTACGGACTCGGGCGCATGTTCGTCGCCTCCCCGTCCAACATCAACAACGAAGTCACGTCCCCTCAGGTTCCCGTTCGGTACGCGGGTCAGAAGTCTTGCGTCATCACCGATCGCCCCGAGTGATGACCACTGGCCGCCAGATGTCCGCGGATGGCCTGCCGACCCCGATGGATGCGGCTGCGGACCGTGCCGAGCTTGACTCCCAGCGTCGCGGCGATCTCCTCGTACGACAAACCTTCGATGTCACACAGGACCACTGCGGCGCGGAACTCCGGTGCCAGGGAGTCGAGGGCGCTCTGCAGATCCGGATCGAGATTGGCGTCGTTGTAGATCTGCTCGGGATCGGGATCGCTGCCCGGTACCCGGTCGTAGTCCTCGGGAAGTGCTTCCATCCGGATCTTGTTCCGGCGCCGGACCATGTCCAGGAACAGGTTGGTGGTGATGCGGTGCAACCAGCCCTCAAAGGTGCCGGCCTTGTAGCTCGAGAGCGACCGGAAGACCCTGATGAAGGTCTCCTGCGTCAGATCCTCGGCGTCATGCTGATTGCCCGAGAGTCGGTAGGCCAATCGATAGACCCGGTCGGCATGTTCACGGACCAGCTCATCCCAGGCCGGCATCAGGGTCGCGTCGCCGGTCGCGTCGAAGCGCGCCGTACCACCCGGCTGTTCTGTCACGGAATCGTTGGTGTCGAGAGTCCCGTTACCGTCTTTGCGGTTGGTCTCTGTCACGATCTGCAACTCTCCTCCCAGGACCGGCCGCCTGCTCCGGTCAATTGCTACACGCATTACATCGTCAAGAATTGTTACCGAAGGCAACGCCGACACCAGGCCGGTTGTTCCCCTATGACCCTGTCCGACCGGGGTGTGTACGCACTATGAGCGGGCTGAGCGTTCCCTGAGAGTCCGCGCGCGGAGCAACAGACTTCCGATATTGCTGCTCAGCGCGCCTAGGCGGCCAATTCCGCGCGCGGCGCTAACCTCAGATCTGTGTCCGATGAGAGCCAGCCCGCCAACACCGATTCCCCGCCGCCTGTCATCGACCCAGCAGTGCTGAGCAGCTATGCGGAGGCCGCGATCGTCGAAGACGAGGCCCTGCGTCTGGCGCGCGAGCGTTCCGACGAACTCGGAGCCCCCTCCATCACCCCGGCCGTGGGTGCCGCGCTGTCACTGTTGGCCCGACTGGTCAATGCTAAGGCCGTCGTCGAGGTCGGTACCGGCGCCGGGATCAGCGGATTGTGGCTCCTCAACGGCATGCGTGTCGACGGTGTGCTGACCACCATCGATTCCGAAGGCGAGTATCACCGCGCCGCCAAACTGGCGTTCAACACGGCCGGGATCAGCCCTGGCCGCACCCGCCTCATCAACGGACGGGCCGCAGAGGTTCTCCCCCGTCTCGCCGACGGTGGCTATGACCTGGTGTTCATCGACGGCGCGGTCACCGACCAGCCACGTTTCGTCGCCGAAGGCCTCCGACTGCTGCGCGATGGCGGCGTGTTGGTCATCCACAACGCCTCTGCCGACGGAACCGTCGCCGACCCGGCCACGTCCGATCAGGCCGCGCTCGCCGCGCGCGAAGCGGCAATGCTCGTCGCCGACGACGACTCACTGTTGCCGGTGGTGATCCCGCTGGGCCGCGGACTGCTCGCAGCGGCCAAGGCACCCGCCGCCGACTAGCCGGTCTCCTACCCAAACGCTCCACTTCTGCGAAGACGCTCCACATATTTCCGGAGCGTCTTCGTAGAAGTGGAGCGTTTGGTCAGGTGCTGGGTGTCATCGCGGTGAGTTCGGGGTACTTCGGTGCGATCGTGTCGCCCGTCGAAACACCCAGTAGTCGGCGGCCCACCCACGGCATCGCGTGTTCCACCGTCCACTGCCGACTGTCCCGACGACGCTGCGTCGGCGAAATCGATTGCGGCGGACCGAGTTCCACCGGAACCAGATCGTGTTCGATACCGAGCGCATCGAGCACCTCGATGGCCATGTAGACGTGCCCGGCAGTCGACATGTGCATCCGGTCGAACTCCCACATTCCACGTTCGCGGAACACCCGCATCCGCCAGAAGTCGACCAGTGTGAGATTGCGCCGCTCGACCACTTCTCGCAGGAGTTCGTTGTAGACCGCGAATCGGCCGCGCAAGGCCCCGAACACCGGTTTGCCGCCGGTGTCGTGAACGGTGAAGGTGACCACCTTGGCGCCGGCATCCTGCAACCGGCCGATCGCGGCGTCGTAGTCCTCCATGAGGGTGTCGATGTCGGCGTTCGGCCGCAACAGATCGCTGGCACCGGCGCTGATGGCAACCAGATCCGGATTCATCTCCAGGGCCGGGCCCAGTTGCTCCGACACGATCGCCGACATCAGCCGACCGCGGATCGCCAGGTTCGCGTACCGGAATTCGGGATCGGCGCGGGCCATCACCTCGGCCACCCGATCGGCCCAGCCCCGCACCCCGTTCGGGCAGCGGGACTCCACGTCGCCCACACCCTCGACAAACGAATCACCGAGGGCGACAAAGCGTTTGAATGATGGTGAGGCGACGACGTCAGACATCTGTCGAGAACCTGATTCCACCGTCGGGGATCTTCACCCCTGGCCAGACGCGCGCTCCACGAAGCAATTCACACCGGGCCCCGATGTCGGCACCGTCTCCGATCACGCCGTCGCGAATCAGGGCACGTGGTCCGACCCGGACTCCGAAACCGATGATCGACCGCTCGATCACCGCACCCGCCTCGATCACCGCACCATCGAAGATGACGGCGCCGTCGAGTCGTGCGCCTGCACCGATCTCCGCGCCACGGCCGACCACCGTGCCACCGATGAGCAGCGCCCCGGGAGCCACCCCGGCACCCTCGTGGACCAGGTATTCACCGCGAGGTCCGCTCAGTGCCGGAGACGGTGCGATACCGCGCACCAGGTCCGCACTGCCGCGGACGAAGTCCTCGGGTGTGCCCATGTCACGCCAGTAACCGGAGTCGACGTAGCTCTGCACGTGCGCGCCGTCGGCGAGCAGTCCGGGGAAGACCTCGCGTTCCACCGAGACCGGACGGTCGGCGGGGATCTGTTCGATCACCGAACGGTTGAAGACGTAACAGCCGGCATTGATCTGATCGGTCGGCGGATCTTGCGTCTTCTCGAGAAATGCGGTGACGCGTCCGGACTCATCGGTGGGCACACAACCGAATGCCCGCGGATCTCCGACCCGCACCAGATGCAGCGTCACCTCGGCACCGGAGGTCCGATGGGTGTCGATGATGGAGCGGACATCGGTGCCACAGAGGACGTCGCCGTTGAACACCAGGATGGTCTTGGCCGTCAGGTGCGGGAGCACATTGCGGATACCGCCACCGGTACCCATCGGTTCGGACTCGTGCACGTAGGTGATCGACAGGCCCATCTTCGACCCGTCACCGAAATGCTGTTCGAAAACCTCGGATTTGAACGAGGTTCCCAAGACGACCTGCTTGATCCCGGCAGCCTTGATCCGGGCGAGCAGGTGGGTCAGAAAAGGTACACCCGCCGTCGGCAACATCGGCTTGGGCGCCGACAGCGTCAACGGACGCAGTCGAGTTCCCTTGCCGCCGACCAAGATAACGGCCTGGACATCATCTGTCGGGGCGTCGGTCGCCGGGGATGTCACACCATTATCGAGGGTCACTTTGCACCTTTCGTCGAACTGTCGATCGTCGAGTTGTTTGATGAATCTTCTTGGCGAGCAGCACGTTTGGCCGCTGCCACCACCACTGCCGACCGCGCTGTGAGTCCCGCGCGCAGGGCAAGTCGCAAGGGCGCCTGCCACCAATGCGGGTGCCGATCGGCCTGAAACCGATATGCGCTGCGATGGTGTGCAGGCAACATCTTTCCCGGGTCACGCCCGGCCGCATGACCTTTCGTGTGCAAAACCTCCGCGTCGGGCACAAAGACGTTGAGCCAGCCGGCCCGGCCCAACCGGTCACCGAGGTCGACATCCTCCATGTACATGAAGTAGCGGGAGTCGAAACCGTCGATGGAGTCGAAGGCATCGCGGCGCACCAGCAGGCACGACCCGGACAACCACCCCACGGCGCGTTCGGACACATCGACGGCATCCTGCCGGTACGCCGCGGTCCAGGGGTTGGACTTCCATACCGTCCCCAGGATCGCGTGTCCGGTTCCGGAGACCAGATTCGGAACCCGGCGCGCCGACGGATAAATGGTCCCGTCGGGTTCGCGGATCAGGGGTCCCAGAGCACCGGCCCGCGGCCAGCGATCGGCTGCGGCCAGCAACCGGTCGATCGAACCCGGCGCCCACTCGACGTCCGGGTTGGCCACGATCACGTATTCGATGCTCGGATCCACCTCGGCAACCGCCCGATTGACCGCGCCGCCGTAGCCGATGTTGCCACCGGTGTGCAACAACGAGACATGGTCGTAATTCTGCGCCGCCAACTCGGGGGCACCATCGTCAGATCCGTTGTCCGCCATGATCACCGCCGGTGTCCCGGTCATCGCGTCATCGAGCGTCTCGATGAATCGGGCCAGGTAGTCACCGGACGAATACGTCACGGTCACCACAGCGACACGGTCGGAAACCTGCTCATCACTCACCGCCATAGGGTAGCCGGATACCGCGATGTCCCCTCCCATCACGCCCTCACCGCCGGTCAAGCCCTGACCGCGGCTGCCAGCGCCGAACGCCAGTCCCGTAGCGGGGTCAATCCGGCCTTCTGCCACGACTGACCGGACAAGACCGAATACGCCGGACGTGGCGCCGGGCGCGGGAATGCGTCTGATGTGGTTGGCAGCACCCGAGCCGGGTCGGCCCCGACCTCGGCGAATACGGCCTGCGCGAGGTCGAACCAGCTGCAACTCCCCGCATTCGTGGCGTGCAGGATGGTTCCGGTCGCCGGTGAACCACCTGCGCAGATGTCGGCGGCGAGTTGCAGCAGGCCGTCGGCCAGATCGGCCGCGTACGTCGGCGAGCCCACCTGATCGGTGACCACCGACACGGTGTCGCGTTCGCCCTCGAGCCGGCGCATGGTTGCGACGAAGTCATTGCAGCCGGGCGCACCGGTGTACACCCACGCCGTGCGGACCACCGTCGCCGATGGGTCACCTGCGCGTACCGCGACCTCGCCGGCCAGCTTGGTCTCGCCGTAGACCGACGTCGGTCCGGTCGGATCATCCGGTTCCATCGGGCGATCGGCCACACCGGTGAACACGTAGTCGGTCGAGATGTGGATCAGGTGCGCGCCGGTGTAGGCGGTCAGGGCTGCCAGGTTGGCGGGTCCGGTGACGTTGATCGCATATGCGCGGTCCCGGTCCGTCTCCGCCGCGTCCACCGCGGTGTAGGCCGCGCAATTGATGATCACGTCGGCAGGTCCGAGTCCGCCGAGCACCGAATCCACTGCCACCGGGTCCGTGATGTCCAGATCGGCCGAGGTCAGAGGCCGCACCAGCTCGCCCCCTTGAATACGTAGCCGACTGCCCAACTGGCCGCCGGCACCGGTCACGACCACAGACCCCAATTGCCTTTGCATACAGACCATCATGTCCGGTTCGGTCGGCCTCCGCGCATCGAGCCCCGATTCGCCAACGTGAACAACATCATCACGGGCGCGCCGGTGCAGCTCCGGCGACGCCGCCAGAATCGCACGTAGCATTGCCACCAGTCCGTCCCCGGTGTACCGCACATCGCGCCCGGAGACCCCAGCCGATCCATGCCAGAGCCAGCACACAGAGATAGGAGCGCCGCCCGCCGTGGACCGTCCCTCTTCGGATCGACCGTCGGGTGAGCGCCGCAGCGGATCACCGCGCGAAGGTCGCCAACCGCGCACCCCCTCGGGCGAACCCACTCCGCCGGGTGCACGCCGCCGGGCATCGCCGGACGATCCCCGCGCCGCGGTGCCTGGCGAACAGCGACGGCCACGGCGTCGACGGGAAGACCCCGAAAGCGGTCGCCGCCCGTCGCGACCGCAAGCAGGCGATCCACCACCGAGGGCCCGCCGCAGCGACCGGCCAACCCCCGAAGGTCGTCCGAAGAAGACGGCCCTGGCAGGGGGCATCTCGGCGACAGATGATGCCGCCGAGAACAAGAAATCGGCTCGTTCCATCAGCCGGATCGCGGTGGCCGTGGTCTCGGTCGCCGTCATGGTCGCGACCGGTTACGCCTGGAACCAGATGACGAACCTCGAGAACAGCATTACCAAGCTCGACGGCCTGAGCCTGGGCAGCGGCAAGGACGGCGCCGTCGACATCTTGATGGTCGGTACCGACTCACGCACCGACGCGCAGGGCAACCCGCTCTCGGAGAAGGAACTGGCCCAGCTGCACTCCGCAGATGATGTCGGCACGAACACCGACACGATCCTGCTCATCCGCATCCCCAACGACGGATCCTCGGCCACCGCGATCTCGATTCCCCGTGACTCGTACGTCGACGTCCCCGGGGTCGGGATGAACAAGATCAACTCCGCCTACGGTGCTGCCAAGGAGGAGCGCCGCCGCGAGCTGGTCACCGACGGCATGGACCTGGACAAAGCCGACAAGAAATCCGTGGAGGCCGGACGCGACGCCCTCATCGACACCGTCACCGAACTCACCGGCGTCGAGGTTGATCACTACGCCGAAATCGGCCTTCTGGGATTCGTCCTGCTCACCAATGCGGTCGGTGGAGTCGATGTCTGCCTCAAAGCGGCGGTCTCCGAACCGTTCTCGGGTGCCGATTTCCCGGCCGGAGCACAGACCCTGGACGGGTCCGAGGCGCTGAGCTTTGTCCGTCAGCGCCATGACCTGCCACGCGGTGATCTCGACCGCATCGTGCGTCAGCAGGTCTTCATGGCCTCGCTGGCACAGAAGGTCCTCTCGGCCGGCACCCTGTCGAGCCCCGGCAAACTGTCCGATCTCCAGAACGCGGTATCGCGCTCCGTGGTGATCGACGAAAGCTGGGACGTCATCAAGTTCGTCGAACAGCTCAAGGATCTGTCCGGTGGCCGTGTCCAGTTCGCAACCATTCCCGTGGTGACCGAACAGGGCTGGAGCGACGACGGCCTGCAGAGTGTGGTCGAGGTCGATCCGGCCGCGGTCAAGTCCTTCACCGCCGGATTGCTCGGCGAAAAGGATGCCTCCGGCACCACTGTGTTCGTGGCCGCCGACTACACCGTCGACGTGATCAACACCGGCACGGTCGACGGACTGGCAACCAATGTGTCGCGGATCGTTGCGGGCAAGGGATATCTCCCCGGCGAAACGGACAACGACCTCAACGACACCGTCGACAGCCAGGTGCTCGCGGCGACCACCGACGATCCCGGCGCGAAAGCTGTGGCCAAAGATCTCGGCGGACTGTCGATCATCGCGGATCCGTCGCTGCCCCCGAACACCGTTCGTGTCCTACTGACCGACAGCTACACCGGGCCGGGTTCGATCAATGATTCCGGTCCACAGGGCAGCCAGGATTCTGATGGTGACATCGCACCCCCCGCTCCACCCGCCCCTCGAATCACTGCCGGTGGAACCGGCCCGGAGTGTGTCAATTGATGACCCTTGCAGACGCCGCACTCGATCCGGCGCTGACCAGAGACGGCACCCAACCGCTTCTGACCTACTACAATGACACCACCGGTGAGCGGACCGAACTGTCGGGTCTGACCGCTGCCAACTGGGCTGCCAAGACCGCGAACATGATTCGTGATGAGTTCGGATTGATGCCGGGTGATGTCGTGGCCGTCGATCTGCCTGCACATTGGCAGACCGCAGGGGTCCTGCTCGGCGCATGGTGGGCCGGAATGCATGTGCGCCTGGGATACAGCGACGATGCCGCACTGGCCTTCTGCTCGATGGACACCCTCGAGGCCATGGAACAGGCACCCGAGATCGCGGTGGTCTCGCTCGACCCCTTCGGTATGCCCATGCGTGATCTGCCGATCGGCCTTACCGACTATGCGGCGTCGGTGCGGGTGCACGGGGACCAGTTTCGTCCGAGCGGGCCCGCCGACCTGGCGCTCGACGGTCGAACCGTGGCGCAGATCGTCTCAGCGGCCACCGCTGTTGCCGACGAGACCGGGATCGTGGCGGGTTCACGGGTCATGTCCACGGGTACCTGGGACACCGCCGACCGCCTGATCACAAACCTGCTGATGCCCCTGATCGCCGGCGGTTCACTGGTGCAGGTGGCCCATCCCGATGACAGCAAGCTGGCCGCACGTGCCACCACAGAGAAGGTCACCGCGACCCTGCTCTGAGCTCAAAAGAGTGTGGGCTCAGGCTCTTTCACCGGCGCATGCGTTGGCAACGTTCCACGGAGCGGGTTCTGGCCGACGTCCTCCGAGCCGTCGTCCGGGGTGCAGGCGAGCCCGTGCTTCTCGATGAGCGGCGTCGTGCGGTCGCGTAACCACCGCTGGTATTCCGGTGCGGCATAGGCCCCGCGCCCGTAGATCTGACGGTAGCTCTTCATCAATGCCGGATGGTTCTCCCCGAGCCACGTCAGATACCAGTTCCGGGTGGGGCCACGGAGATGCATCGAAAACGCGGTCACCGAGGTGGCGCCCGCGGCCGCCAGCGCACCGAACAACTCGTCGAGTGCCCCGCGAGAATCGGTGAGCTGCGGCAGAATTGGCGCCGCCATCACATGACAATCCAATCCAGCGTCCCGGACGGCGGTGATCAGATCCAGGCGCGCGCGGGCCGACGGGGCACCGGGCTCCACCTGCTTGCGCAGATCTTCGTCGAGAAGCGCCAAAGAGATCCCGATCGACACCGGAACCTTCTGCGACGCAAGCGTCAACAGCGGAAGGTCGCGGCGCAACAACGTCCCCTTGGTGAGGATCGACATCGGAGTGCCGGAATCGGCCAGCGCGCCGATGATCCCCGGCATCAGCCGATAGCGCCCTTCTGCCCGGTGGTAGGGATCGGAGTTACTGCCGAGCGCCACCGGTTCACGCTTCCAACTCCTGCGCGACAACTCTTTTCGCAGCACCGCGGCCACATTCATCTTCACGACGATCTGCGTGTCGAAGTCGCGTCCGGCATCGAGGTCGAGGTATTCGTGTGTTCCGCGGGCGAAGCAGTACACGCACTGGTGCAGGCATCCTCGCATCGGATTGATGGTCCACCGAAACGGCACCTGCGGCCCCTCGGGCACCTTGTTGAGCGCGCTCTTACAGAGGACCTCATGGAAGGTCACGCCGTCGAAGTCGGGCGTCTGTACCGATCGGACGAGACCGGCCCGCTCCAGCCCCGGTAAGGCTGGAGCGGCCGAGTCCTCCCCCGCGTCGGGTTCGGCGTCGAGGAGTTGCCCGTCCCATCGCATGTGACCAGTCGAACATCCGTTCTATTTGATGTCAAGTCCATCACCCGAACACAGGTGATCCCCCCGCGTAGATCACAGCGCCGCAACCGGATCCACCCGGAGTGCTTGCCGGGCCGGCAGAGCAGCGCTGAGCAGGCCGGCAAGTCCGCCGACCGCAACAATCCCCGCCAACGCCATCCACGGCATATCCGGGGCCGCAAACTTGTCGATCCCGAGCACCGATGCCGCGCCGGCCAGACCGTACCCGGTCCCGAGTGCCACGCCCACCGCGGACGCCACCGCCGCGATGACCGCCGCCTCGCCGAGGAGCACGCCCGTGACACCGCGCCGACTGAGTCCGATCACCCGCAGGAGTGCGTTCTCCCGGCGTCGATCGATCACCGACAGCGCCATGGTGTTCCCGACCCCGATCAGCGCAACAAGCACCGAAACCGCCAATAATGCCAACACAATTCCCAGGATCAACGTGAGCATGTCGTCGAGTTGTCTGCCGACCTCCACCCCGCCGGAGAGTGTCGCGTCCGGTATGGCGTCGGCGATCAAACCACGAAGGACTGTCACGACAGCGGCGCTGTCGGCACCAACCGAGTCCAACCGGACCGCGACTCCGGTCGACGCCGCGGCGGCGGAGATCACGCCACGATCGGCATAGGAACCCGCTGCCCCGTCGATCACCGTCAGCGTCCGCGCAATTCCGGCTGACTCCACGACGACCTGTTCCCCCATCTCGACGTCAGCGAGTGCACGATCCGCTGGGGCCAGGGCGATCGTGCCGGCCGTCGGGGCCTGGCCACTTCGCATCACCTTCTGCAATTGCGCCGGTGCGACTGCACCCACTGTCAGCGGTACACCGTCGACCACGATCGGGGTGCGGGTCACCGTGGCCACCTCGACCACTCCCGCAGTCCGTCCGATTGAGGCAACCAACTCATCAGGTAGCGGCGTTCCCGACGAGATCACCATGTCGACCGGCTCCCGCTCGGATATCAATTGAGTGGCGCTCGATTTCACCGCTTCGACCCCGACAACCATCATCGTGGTCAGGGTGATCCCGATGATCAGAGCCGATGCGGTTGCGGCCGTACGGCGTGGCGACCGGCCCGCGTTCGTGGCGGCCAGTTCGGCAATAGGTCCGGCAGCTGTTGGTCGCAGGAGGCGGGCACCGGCCAGGCCTGCACCACGGACCAGAGGCGGCAAGAGCACAACCGAGGCAAGCATGATGGCCAGGAAAGTCATCGCACCACCACCCGCGGCGACCAGAACAGATCCGGATGCGACGCCGCCGATCAGCGACACCCCACCCACCATCGCGAGGGCGGCGGCGCTCACCAGTCGACCGATCGGCTTTCGCCTGCCGTCGGCGACCTCTCGACCGGCACCTGCGGCCAACGGTGAGACTCTCGTGGCCAACCGGCCCGGCACCGTCGCCGCCACCAACGTCATCACCACACCGAGGATTGGTGGAACCACCAACGCCGACACCGGAATCGACAGATCGGTCAGCGGTAGTCGCGCACCACTGACCTGCGCGATGACCGTTGTCAACGCAACACCTCCGATGCCAACCCCCACCCCGATCACCGACGCAAGGACACCCAGGATCAGGGCCTCGAGACGCACCGCGAAACGCACCTGCGATCCCTCGGCCCCGATACAACGCAGCAACGCGAGTTCACGTGCACGCGAAGTCACCAAGACCGCAAAGGTATTGGAGATGACAAGACAGGACACCAGTGCTGTGATGGCGGCAAACGTCAGCAACACCGTGGCGAGCACGTCGGAGCCTCCGGTGAACAGGCCGACTTTCCTGTCCGCTGCCTCGTCGCCGCTCAGGACCTCACCTCCGGGGATTGCGGTGACCTGCGTCCGGACCGTGTCGAATACGGCATCCGAATCGGCTCCGGGTGCAAACGCGGTTCGGATCATCACACCCTCGGCGCCTTCGAAGCTTCGCCCGGTATCCATGGCAGAGACCGCCTCCGCGGCTCCGAAGAGTTGCGCGCCATCGGCCGCACCGGTCGCTTCCAGCAGGCCGACCACTGCCATCTCGGTAGGCTCTTGATCGGTGGCTGTGCCGACGTCGGGCCGCAGATACAACCGTTCCCCAACAGCGAAGTTCGAGCCGGCGTAGGCCACCACCTGCCCCGGGCCCTCCGGCCACGTCCCGGTGGAGAGCTGGTGCCACCGGAGTGCATTGTCGGTAGCCATCGCACCCAACTCCACCTGGTTGTACGTCTTGCCGCCACTGCTGACATTGACCCAGCGGGTCCGATCCACGGCTACTGCCTCGACGCCAGGAAGATCCACCAACTCTTCGGCGATGCGGTCGGCGAACTCCCCTGGAACCACCGCTGCGGCATCGGTTCCGGAGAACTGGCCCGCGACCGCATCACGCATCGACACAGTCGACGTTGCCGTCAGGGTCAGTGTCGCTGCAACAAAGGCCACGGAGATCATCACCGCCAGAGCGGAAGCAATATATCGCCCCTTGTACGCGCGAAGTTGCGCCAACGCGTAGGCCCTCATCGTTGCTCTCTCACCAGAGGCACTGCCGCCGAACCGAGGCGCAGATGAGATTCGAGTACCGATTCGACTGTGGGAGAGTCGATTCGATCGACCAAGCCGCCGTCGGCCATCAGCAGCACCTGGTCGCAGTAGCTCGCAGCCACCGGATCGTGTGTCACCATGACAATGGTTTGGCCACCGCTCCTGCTGCTCGCCTGCAACAGCGACAACACCTGTGCGCCGGAGGCACTGTCGAGGTTGCCGGTGGGCTCATCGGCCAAAACCAGTCGCGGCCGACCGAGCAGGGCCCTCGCGATCGCAACACGCTGTTGCTGGCCGCCGGAGAGTTCGTTGGGCTTGTGATCAAGACGCTCGGCGATACCGAGCACATCGACGAGTTCGTCGAACCAGGCCGCGTCCGGGGACCGCCGATCGAGTGTCAGTGGCAAGACGATGTTCGCGCGCGCCGTCAACGCCGGCAACAGGTTGAACGATTGGAACACGAACCCCAGTTCACGGCGCCGAAGTCGGGTGCGCGCAGTATCGTTGCAGCGGGAAAGATCGGTGTCCCCGATGATCACTGTTCCCGCGGTGGGTGTGTCCAGGCCCGCCAGGCAGTGCATCAGTGTCGACTTACCCGACCCCGACGGACCCATGATGGCTGTGAACTTCCCCGCCGGGACGTCCACACTGACGTCGCGCAGTGCATGCACCACTGCCCCACCGTCACCGTATGACTTGTGTACCCCTATCGCACGTGCCGCGATTGTCTCCGACATCGACGTACCCTCCGTTGTCTGCTAGATCGTTTGATCTGCAGGACAAACGTATTGCCGCGATGGGTCATCGAACATCAGCGCACGGAACGACTTTCACAGCACACGAGACGTCAGACCACGGTCTGACGTCATCAGCCGGCGGGATGACCGTGCCGGCCGGTAGGGTCCTGCGGTTACTGGTGGAGACCGAGGATGTCGTCGATCCCGACCAGGCCGGACCGTAACGCGTAGAGCACCACCTGAACGCGGTCCCGGGACTCGGTTTTTGTCAGGATCCGACCGATGTGGGTTTTCACGGTGGCGAGCGAGAGGTGGAAGTCCGCGGCGATTTCGGTGTTTGTTTTACCGATCGCAATCGCTTGTAGGACTTCGGTTTCGCGTGGTGTCAGGGCATCGATCAATGTCGTCGCAACCGAGCCGCCACCCGATGCGGCGGAGCGGGGTGGCAGGGAAGCGGTCGCGGCCACGTGTGCAAGCAGACGTCGGGTCGACCGCGGCGCTATCACCGCGTCTCCGGCGTGCACCGTGCGGATGGCGGCCAGCAGGTCCTCCGGCTGTGCGTCTTTCAGCAGAAAGCCACTGGCACCGGCCGAGATGGCCGCAAAGAGATACTCATCCGTGTCAAAAGTGGTCAGGATAAGCACTTTTGGTGCGGCGGGACCGCGCTCTAAAATCGCCCGGGTCGCCGCGATTCCGTCGACACCCGGCATCTGCACGTCCATGAGCAGGACGTCGGCGTACGCCCCTGAAAGCCGCGTCATGGATTCGGCTCCGTCACCGGCTTCGAACACCACCGCCATATCCGGCTGCGAGTTGATGACCATGCCCAACCCGGCCCGGACGAGAGATTGATCGTCGACGAGGCCCACTTGGATCAGGTCGGTCATCGCGAGACCCCCACCGGCAGCACCGCGCGCACCTGATATCCGGGACGGTCCGAACGACTTCCGGTACTCACTGATCCGCCGTGCAACTCCGCACGCTCCCGCATCCCGAGCAGACCCTTCCCGGTGGATTCGGTCGCCAACCCTGTTCGGCCGCGTCCATCGTCGGATACAACGATCGTCAACATCTCATTCTCCCAGCGTAATTCGACATCTGCGGTGACGTCGGTCCCCGCGTGTTTGAGAATGTTCGTCAGGGATTCCTGGACAATTCGATACGCGGTCAGCGCGCACCCCACCGACACGTCCCGAGGTTCACCGATCGCCTGGAACCGGACCGGCAACCCGCCCGACCGGACTGTTGCCACCAGGTCCGGGAGATCGGCGATACCCGGGACCGCACGGATCTCGCGCGGGCCGTCATCTCGCAGAACCCCGAGCAGCGCCCGCATGTCCGACAACGCCTGCCTGCCATTGTCTGCGATCGTCGCGAGCACCTTGACCGCCACGTCCGGATCTTGCTGTGCCGCATAGCGTCCGCCATCAGCCTGAGCGATGACAACGGTCAGGGTGTGGGCGATGATGTCGTGCATCTCCCGGGCGATGCGGGTTCGTTCACCGACCGCGGCGAGTTCGGCCTCCTGGGCACGCTCGAGTTCGAGTAGCCGCGCCCGTTCGCGCAATGTTGCGACCTCACGAATCCGCGTCCGCCGCAGCATTCCGACCGCCCATACCCCGGCCGCGAACGCGGCCAGGAAGGCGACACCTGTGACGGTGTAGTTGAAGGAATGTCCTTCGTCGGGGACCGAATAGTACTTTCCCGACGCCGCAACCGCACAGCCGATCCCCAGCACCAGAGCAGCGCGGGTTCCCCACTCGGATCCATAGGCGGCCATCGAGTAGAGGCCAATCAGAGCGGTCACACTGACCGCCGGGCTGGCGTCTTGGTCAACGATGACGTGGATCACCGCGGCACCGGCGATGGTCAGGCCGGCGATGTCAGGTCGGGTCCTGCGGAACGCGAGTGCCGCGCACACGACCGACCCCAGGAGAATCCGCCACCAACGGTGTTCACCCATCGATTCCCAGAGTTCGGGCACCACCGCGGCCACCACAAGTGCGGCGGCGAGCAGTGAATCGAGCAGGAGCCGTCGCGGCTCGGCAAACCGGTTCCAGCGTTCGAGGATCCGCTGGGTGTTCATTGCGTTCAACCTAGTGGCCACCGGTGGTACCCGGCATCAGACCACGGTCTGATCTGTGCCGGGGGCCACCAGATGAGGTCAGCGCAACAGTGCGCGCGACATCACGACACGCTGGATCTGGTTGGTGCCTTCGTAGATCTGAGTGATCTTGGCATCGCGCATCATCCGCTCGACCGGGAAGTCGCGGGTGTAGCCGGCGCCACCGAACAGCTGCACCGCGTCGGTGGTGACCTCCATGGCCACATCCGAGGCGAAACACTTGGCAGCGGCCGAGATGAACCCGAGGTTCTTCTCGCCCCGCTCGGCGCGCGCTGCCGAGGTGTACACCATCAGGCGGGCGGCCTCGACCTTCATCGCCATGTCGGCGAGCATGAACTCCACACCCTGGAAGGTGCTGATCGACTTGCCGAACTGCTTGCGATCCTTGGTGTAGGCGATCGCCTGGTCCAACGCGCCCTGTGCGATACCGACGGCCTGTGCGCCGATGGTCGGGCGGGTGTGGTCGAGGGTCTCGAGCGCGGTCTTGAAACCGGTGCCCGGCTCGCCGATGATGCGGTCACCCGGGATGGTGCAGTTCTCGAAGTACAGCTCCGCGGTCGGTGAACCCTTGATGCCGAGCTTCTTCTCCAGCGGGCCGACCGTGAAGCCGGGGTCGTCCTTGTGGACGATGAACGAGGAGATGCCGTTGGCACCCTTGTCGGGATCGGTGACGGCCATGACGGTGTACCAGGTGGACTTACCGCCGTTGGTGATCCAGCACTTGGAGCCGTTGAGCACCCAGTCGTCGCCGACGGCCTTCGCGCGGGTCTTCATCGATGCGGCATCGGAACCGGCTTCGCGCTCGGACAGCGCGTAGGAGGCCATCGCCTCGCCACTGGCGAGGGTCGGCAGAACCTGCCTCTTGAGTTCCTCGGAACCCTTGAGGATCAATCCCATCGTGCCGAGTTTGTTCACGGCCGGGATGAGCGAGGACGACGCGCAGACGCGGGCGACCTCTTCGATCACGATGCACGCCGCGACCGAGTCACCGCCCTGGCCGTCGTATTCCTCGGGCACATGGATGGCGTTGAAACCCGAAGCCTTCAGCGCGGTGAGCGCCTCTTCCGGGAATCGCGCATTCTCATCGACGTCTGCCGCGTGTGGTTCGATTTCTTTTTCCGAGAGCGCCCGAATCGCGGAACGCAGCTCATCGTGCTCTTCAGCGAGCTTGAACAGATCGAAGTCGGGATTGCCGGCCATCAGAACACTCCTAGTAGGCGCCAGTGCGATTTTCCTTCGCCGCAATTCTAGTACCGGCGATCGGTTCAGTTACTGCCGGGTAACTGAAGTCTGTTCGGGCCCCGTCACACGCCCACGAAAGCTAGCCTTGGCGCACCCGAAGACCCGCATGTCGAAAGGCGATCACAGATGAGCGGCCAGAGAGCACCGACAGAAGCACTCTCCGATTTCGAGAAGACGGATTTCACACATTTCGGCAAGACCAGGACCATCTACCGGCGTGGACACGGACCCGCGGTGATCATCATCGCCGAGATACCCGGCATCACACCGAAAGTCCTCGAGTTCGCCCGCAAGGTGTCCGATATCGGTTGCACCGCAGTGCTTCCCAGCCTCTTTGGGATCGACGGTCTGGACCCCAACAGTTCCGGGCCCGCAGACCTGGCAAAAATGGCCGCCTCACTCATCCCGACCTGTATCAGCAGCGAGTTCACCACCCTGGCCACCGGGAAGTCCTCGCCGGTCGTCACCTGGCTGCGCGCACTCGCCGCCGACGAACACGGTCGCTGTGGCGGACCAGGCGTCGGCGCGATCGGAATGTGTTTCACCGGCGGGTTCGCATTGGCGATGGCCACCGACGAACGGCTACTGGCACCCGTGCTCGCCCAACCGTCGCTGCCTTTTCGGCCGATCAACGCATTGGCAGGCAATATCGACATCTCGCCCGAGGAGCTCGACACCGTCAAAGGCCGCTGCGCCAAAGGCCTTCAGGTACTGGGCGTCCGATTCAAGGGCGACCACATATCTCCCCCAAAGCGTTTCGAATTTCTGCGCAAACAGCTCGGTGACGCATTTGTGGCGATCGAACTCGACGACAGCGCAGCCGGGCCGTCACCGATGCCGCCGCACTCGGCATTGACCGAACACCTCATCGACGAACCCGGCCAGCCCACCCGACAGGCACTTGACGAAGTCCTCGACCTGTTCCGCCGCAAGTTGTTGTCGAGCGTGTAGTTGCCGCGGCATCGACCGAGTGCTCCTCGCCACAACTACACGCTCGACGCGACCATCACTACTCGCCGAGCAGTTTGTCCTGCAGCGCTTGATCTTTGGCCAGGACCATGTCGTTGAGGTCGGCCTGGAACTGTTCCATCCGGGCCCGCAGCGCCGGTTCAGACGAAGCCAGGATCCGGACCGCCAGCAGGCCGGCATTGCGGGCCCCGCCGATCGATACGGTGGCCACCGGCACTCCGGCCGGCATCTGCACGATCGACAGCAATGAATCCATGCCGTCGAGATACTTCAACGGCACCGGTACACCGATCACCGGTAGCGGCGTCGCCGATGCCACCATGCCCGGCAGGTGCGCGGCGCCGCCGGCGCCGGCGATGATCACCGAAATACCTCGGCCGGCAGCATCTTTGGCGTAGTCGAGCATGCGTTGCGGTGTGCGGTGCGCGGAGACGACACCCACCTCGAATCGAACGCCGAACTCCGCGAGCGCCTCGGCGGCGGCCTCCATCGTCGGCCAGTCCGAATCGCTGCCCATGATCAGGCCGACCCGCGGTCCTGACGCCGCCCCTGCAGTTTCACTCACCGTGCACATCCCATCCATCGGTCCAGATCCCGGTCGACATCCAGTGTGCCGCCCGTTCGGCAACCTCCCGCACCCGCGCCACATCGGCCGGGTTGTCGATGTCGTCGGACGCCGCGCCGAGCACGTTGATGTGCCCGATCTTGCGGTCCGGCCGTTCGCCCTTGCCATAGAGGTGCACCCTGGCCTGCGGAATCCGCGCGAACAGGTGATGCAGGCGCTCGTCCATCGACATCTCCGGCGCCTGCTCGGCACCGAGGATGTTGGCCATCACGGTGATCGGCACGAGGGCGCCGGTGTCGCCGAGCGGGTAATCGAGCACGGCGCGCAGATGCTGTTCGAACTGCCCGGTGACCGCGCCGTCCATGCTCCAGTGGCCACTGTTGTGCGGCCGCATCGCCAGCTCGTTCACCAGCAGCTCGCCATCCTTGGTTTCGAACAATTCCACCGCCATCACGCCCACCACACCGAGTTCAGCGGCGAGCGACAACGCCAGACGCTGCGCCTGCGCTGCGACATCGGGGTCGAGGGACGGTGCCGGCGCGATCACGACGGCGCACTGACCTTTGCGCTGCACGGTTTCGACGACCGGCCACACCGCTCCCTGACCGAAGGGTGAGCGCCCGACCATCGCCGACAGTTCACGGCGCAGCGCCACCTTCTGCTCGGCCATCAACGCCGTTCCCTCGGGGGCCTTCGCCAGGACTTCGAGTGCCTGCTCCCGACTCTCCAGGAGCCAGACACCACGCCCGTCGTAGCCGCCGCGGATCGCTTTGAGGACGATCTCCCAGTGATGTCGGTCACCGAATTCGATCAGTTGAGCCTGCGGATCAGCGCCCGCCAATTCCACGTAGTCCGGGATCGGGGCGCCCAGTGATGCCAGTTTGCCGCGCATCGCCAGTTTGTCCTGGGCGTAGATCAACGCGGTCGGCGGCGGAAACACCTTGACGCCCTCGGAGACGAGAACCTCGAGATGTTCGACGGGCACACCTTCGTGATCGAAGGTCAGCGCATGGCAACCGCGGGCGGCGGCTCGCAGATCGTCGAGGTTGGTATGTGAACCCAGAACCAGGTCAGGGGTCACCTGACCGGCGGGTTCGTCGGCTGAAGCGGCCAAGACCCGCAGCCGCTGGCCAAGCGCAATCGCTGCCTGGTGTGTCATCCGGGCCAGCTGACCGCCGCCGATCATGGTCACCACCGGCATACCCGATACCGCTGCCTGCCGACTGCCGGTCGCCGCGGCGGCGCTTCCTGCCGGGGCCGGGGCAGGGGCAGGCGGAGCCGTTGCCACGATCGATTCAGGGGATGGGATTCGATCACTCGTCACGGCTACCAATCGTGTCATGTTCGACCCCAGATGAATGACACGGGCAGGCCACACGCACGGAGATTCGTTCCGGCGGGTGGTTATTTCGTAGACTGCATCCTTGTGTCATTCATCGACGGGCTGCTGTCCCGTACTCCAGCGCCGATCCGAGCGCTGGCGATGCGTCACAACGAGCTGATCAAGTTCGCGATCATCGGCGGATCGATGATGATCCTCGACATGGCGATCTTCTATTCGCTGAGCTTGACCGTTCTCGACAACAAGCCGGTCATCGCCAAGATCATCTCCGGTGTACTGGCCACGATCGTCAGCTACGTCCTCAACCGCGAGTGGGCATTCAAGAACCGTGGCGGCCGCGAAACGCACCACGAAGCCATGCTGTTCTTCGCGATCAGCGGCGTCGGCGTCGTGTTGCAGGCAGCGCCGCTGTTCGTCGCCAACAACCTCTTCGACATCCGTAGTTCGGTCGATGTCACCCAGCTGGTCTTCATCGACTTCGTCCTGGGCTACATCATCGGCAATCTGCTCCAGATGGCATTCCGATTCTGGGCGCTGCGCCGCTTCGCCTTCCCCGAGTCCGAGCTGGACGCAGGCGGATCGGTCCCCACCGGTCTCGAACCAGCACCCGGCGACCTCGGCCACAGCTGAGCGGTCCGGGGTTCACCGGGGCTCTACCCGGCTGTT
The DNA here is from genome assembly GCF_056786475.1 of Williamsia sp. Y844. Lineage (NCBI taxonomy): Bacteria > Bacillati > Actinomycetota > Actinomycetes > Mycobacteriales > Nocardiaceae > Williamsia > Williamsia sp. Y844. The sequence goes on along the minus strand of NZ_JBXCJB010000002.1, from coordinate 882,194 downwards.
CGATGCATCCGCGCTGTCCTCCTCGACGTCGTACCTGGGCACGACAATCGCGAACGTCGGTGGACGACGATGCAACAGATCCAGCCGACCGCCATCGGCCTCGATGAGAGATCTCGCCAGCGACAGTCCGACACCGCTCGAACCGCCCTCCGAATAGCCGCGCTGAAATACGTGCGGCGCACTTTTGTCGGTCACGCCCGGACCCTGATCCGACACCGAGATCCGGATCATGCCGCTGCCAGGCAGTTCCTGGGTGTCGACGACGGTATCGCCCTGACCGTGTTGCAGTGCGTTGTCGACGAGCACCGCGAGCGCCTCCCGCAACCGGGTGGGCGTCACCCGTGCGGCAGCCTGTCCGGTCGTCTGCACGGTCAACTGACGACCCTGCACCGCGAACGCCTGATCGAAGTCGGAGACCACCAACGCGACCTGCTGCGAGATGTCGACCGGCTCGAGCATCGCGACCTGTTCGCCGCGGGCCGCGGTGATCAGCTCGTCGAGTTCGTTGGTCAGTCGTTCCACCTGTCCCAAGGCCGCTTCCGCTTCGCTGACGACATCGGTGTCGGGATGGATCGACAACTCTTCGAGCCGTAGCCGGATCGCGGTGAGCCGACTACGAAGTTGATGGGATACCTCGCCGACGATCCGGCCCTCCCGTTCGAGCCGGGTGATGATCTCCCGGTTCGCGGCGTCGAGAGCGGACGACATCCGGTCGAGCTCTTCGATGTCGTAGTGCCTGCCTTCGGTCCCGAAGTCACCCTGCGCCATCCGCGCCGCGCGCTCCGCGACATCTTCGAGTGGATCGGCCAGCCGCCCGGCGGTGACGGCCGCGACCACGACGCCTGCGATCACGGACATCGTCACGACCAGCGACACGACGCCGACGGCAGCCAACTGCCTGCTGCGCACCTGGGTCTGCGGAATCGACAGGGTCAACGACCCCGCCTCCCCCAAGGCGAGCGATTCGCTGACCGATCGTTCATCGAACTCGGTGCCGATGCCGACTTCCCGTTGTTCGGTCCCGCTCGTCGTCGCCACCGGAAAAGTGATCACCAATCGGCCCTCGGCAGGGATGAGCAGGCGAAACTTCTCCCGATCGAGTGCCCCGGTGATCGTGCCGTCGGAGCCTTCCTGGAGGAGCAGTTCTGTCGAGATACGTTTGAGGCGGTCATCGAGGTCCTGGTGTGCGGTGTCGTCCACCCACCACCAGGCGGTGACCATCAGGGGCACGCCGAGGAGCAGCCCGATGCCCACGACCATGCCGATCATCGACCGGAGAATGCGGCCGCGCACGTCTAGTCGGGATCGAAGCGGAAGCCGACACCGCGGACGGTCACGATCCGCTTCCGACGGTTGGGCTGGTCGTCCCCGATCTTTCGGCGCAACCAGGAGATGTGCATGTCGAGCGTCTTGGAGGAGAGCAGATCCGGGGTGCCCCAGACCTCGGTCAGGATCTCTTCCCGACTGACCACCTCACCGGCCCGCTCCATCAGGTAACGCAACAGGTCGAACTCTCGGTTGGCGAGCGTGGTGTCCACACCGGACACCTGGACACGTCGCCCCCGGGCGTCGAGGTGGATGTCGCCGGCCTCGAGCACCACGTCGGCGGTCTGCTTGCGGCGCAACAACGCTCGGACCCGGGCCAGCAGTTCGGCAAGCCGAAAGGGCTTCCCGACGTAGTCGTCCGCTCCGGCATCGAGACCGACGACGAAGTCGACCTCGTCGGTGCGGGCGGTGAGCATCAGCACGGCCAGTTGAGGTCGAGACTGCCGGATGCGGCGGCACACCTCGAGACCATCCATCTCCGGTAGACCGAGGTCGAGGACCAACAGGTCGAACCGGCCACTGGCGGCGCGTTCGAGTGCGTCGGTACCCGTGGTGACAACCTCGCAGCCGTAACCCTCACGCGTCAGCGCACGTGCCAGCGGCGCGGATATCGCTTCATCGTCTTCGGCGAGCAGAACGTCGGTCACTTGATCAACTTAGGCCCCCGGCGCACAGATGTGCCGCCAACGCCCATGTCTGCACCTGGAAAGTCTGCGACGTCACTCACCTGCGACCACGGAAGTCTTCGCCGTCGGCGGTGTCGAAGACCTCGTGATAGAGCAGTGAATGGACGCGTTCGACCTGTGGGATGTCGTTGAACTCGAGGGGATCCTCGGATGCCGACTCGATGATGAGCGTTCCCGTCCGCAGTATCCGGTCGATCAGGCCGTGCCGGAACTCGACCGAGTTGATGCGCTGGACCGGGATGTCGATCCCGGACCGGGTGATGATGCCGTTGCGGTAGGTCACGCGACGATCGGTGAGTACGAAATGGGTGGTCCGCCAGCTGATGAACGGCCGGATGAAGAACCACAACACCAGGGCCAGCCACGCCACCGCGATGATGATGCCCAGGATCGTCTTCGTGGATGATCCGACATCCGAGGTCGACAGGTATCCGCCCGCGACACCGGCCAGAGCCGTACCGAGAACAAATACCAGGATCGGCATCAGCAGGCACTTCCAGTGCGGGTGGTGGTGCAGGATCACGCGTTCACCCTGGGCCAAAATGCTCTCCGGATACCCCATCAACAGGCCTTCCCTCTCGATACGCATATGACCCGACGCGCCGGTCCGCCACATCTGGACGTGCCGCAATCAAACCACCCGCAGGCCACTCCTGACGCCGGGTCCGGGCCGGTGGGGGTTACGGTTGTCGCCTCATCATTGAACACCGCAGGTTTCGGTGATCAGTAGACTCACCTGCAGGGAGGTGCCCGATGTACCCGAATGATCCGAACAACCCACGCACCCGGCGTTACGACCGCGGACAGGACCCCGATTCGCAGGCATACAGCCAGGCCTACCCCGAGCAGGGCTACCAGCAACCCCACGATCAGTATCCGGCAGGCCAGTACCCCGCCGATCAGAACTACGCGCCCCCGGCGGCGCCGAAGCGACGACCGAAACCCAATCGGCCACAGGTCAATCCGACGATGTTCATCGGCGGCGTCTTGGCCACGGCCGTGGTCACCGGACTCGCGGCCTGGCTGGTCGCGTGGATCATCCGGCTCATCATCACCCGCGTGAACGAAACCGGTGCGCTCGGTGTGTGGAATCCGATGGCCAACGACGAGTACTGGTTTGCCGTCGTGGCGTTCCTCTGCGCCATCTTCGCAGGTGCGCTCTGGTACGTCCTGCAACTGGCGACCCCGGCACCCAACGACTTCTTCAAGTGGATCGTCGGACTGCTGATCGTCGCGGCGATCCTGATCCCGCTGCTGCTGTCGCGGGAATGGACCACCGGCATCTCGACCGCAATCGTCCACGCGGTGATCGGTCTTCCGATCATGTTCCTCATCCCGGCGATGGGCACGAAGAGCATGGACCGCCACTGATCTGAAGTCCGACGAGCTCGCGGGCGCGGGGATCAGTCGGTGATGCGCAAGTGCGTCACGTCGCCTGCGGACACCGCCACCCGCTCCCCGCGCTTGTCCTGCACGACAACCCGCCCGGTGCTGTCGATCTCGACCGCGACACCCTCGAGGAGTTTGTCGAGGGGCAACTCCACCCGGACCTGATGGCCGAGCGTGGCGCAGCGCTCGCGATAGTCCTGCCGCAGCCCGTCGAGGTCATCCGGCCACTGCCCCAGCCTGCGGTCCAGCGCGACGAGAACGGCTGCGGCGAGGTCTTGCCTGTTCACGTGGGCACCCGCCAGCTCGAGCGAGATCGCCGTCGGGACCGGAAGCTCGGCCTCGGTGAGGCTGACGTTGATCCCGATCCCGATGATCGCCGCCGCACCCGAGGGTCCACGGGTCAGTTCGGCCAGGATTCCGCAGACCTTCCGGCCGCCGATACCTTCGGTGGTCTCGCCGGGCGCCGGTAACAGAACATCGTTGGGCCACTTGAGCACCGGCTCGAGGTCACTGACCGCCCCGATGCCATCGACCACCGCAAGGCCGGCCAGCAGTGGCAACCAGCCGAGCGCGGCCGGAGCGTTTGCGGTATCCGCCGTCACCGCCACGGACATCGCCACCTGCGAGCGCGGCGGGCTCACCCACTGCCGCGTGTGACGTCCACGGCCCGCACTCTGGTGTTCGGCGACCACAACGGACCCGACACAGTTCGATGTCGCGGCCAGCGCCACCAGATCGGCATTGGTCGAACCGGTTTCCTCGACCACCCGTACCGAGCTCCAGCGGGTACCGGTCACCGCTTCTCGGAGTGCCTGCTCATCGATCGGATCACGCTTGATTGCCTGCGGGTTCATGCCATCAGCGTAGGGGCCGACATCGAGGAGATTCTCGGCTGTCCGCAGCGAGTTCGAGACGAAGATTTACCTGTATCCGGCGGTACCACTTCAAATGTGAGTTAAACCTCAGGTTAGCCCGGCGCGCACCCCCTTCACACAGTGTGGATAGCATCAAAGCCATGACGAGTTCCCCCCAGGACGCGCAAGCGGCGCCGGACATCCACACAACTGCCGGAAAACTCACTGACCTGCACAATCGCCTTGCCGAGGCAAAGCACCCGGTCGGCGAAGCAGCAGTCGAGAAAACCCACGAGAAGGGCAAGCTCACTGCACGAGAGCGCATCACCCATCTCCTGGATGACGGTTCGTTTGTCGAACTCGATGCACTGGCCCGTCACCGCAGCACCAACTTCGGACTGGGCGATCGCCGTCCGGTCGGCGACGGTGTGGTCACCGGATACGGCACGATCGACGGCCGCGAGGTCTGCGTGTTCAGCCAGGACGTCACCGTGTTCGGTGGCAGCCTCGGCGAGGTCTACGGCGAGAAGATCGTCAAGGTGATGGACCTGGCGATCAAGACCGGCCGTCCGCTGGTCGGCATCAACGAAGGCGCAGGCGCCCGCATCCAGGAAGGCGTTGTCTCCCTGGGTCTGTACGGCGAGATCTTCCACCGCAACGTGCGCGCCTCTGGCGTCATCCCCCAGATCTCACTGATCATGGGCGCCGCGGCCGGCGGCCACGTCTACTCCCCCGCCCTGACCGACTTTGTTGTCATGGTCGACAAGACCAGCCAGATGTTCGTGACCGGCCCCGACGTGATCAAGACCGTCACCGGCGAGGACGTCACGATGGAAGACCTCGGCGGCGCCCACACCCACATGGCGAAATCCGGTGTTGCGCACTACGTCGGCACCGACGAAGAAGACGCCCTGGAGTACGTCAAGGATCTGCTGAGCTACCTGCCGAGCAACAACCGCGGCGAGGCCCCTCGCCTGCCGGTTGCCGCGCCTGCCGCCGGTTCGATCGAGGAGACCCTGACCGACGAGGACCTCGAGCTCGACACCCTCATCCCGGACTCCCCGAACCAGCCGTATGACATGCATGAGGTCATCCGCCGCATCCTCGACGACGACGAATTCCTCGAGGTGCAGGCCGAGCGTGCGATGAACATCATCGTCGGCTTCGGCCGCGTCGACGGACGCAGCGTCGGCCTCGTCGCCAATCAGCCGACCCAGTTCGCCGGCTGCCTCGACATCGACGCGTCCGAGAAGGCCGCCCGTTTCGTGCGCACCTGCGACGCGTTCAACGTTCCGATCATCACCCTGGTCGATGTGCCGGGATTCCTGCCCGGAACCGAGCAGGAGTTCAACGGCATCATCCGTCGCGGCGCCAAGCTCCTCTACGCCTACGGCGAGGCCACGGTCGGCAAGATCACCGTCATCACCCGCAAGGCTTACGGCGGCGCATACGACGTCATGGGCTCCAAGCACATGGGCGCCGACGTGAACCTGGCCTGGCCGACGGCTCAGATCGCTGTCATGGGCGCCTCGGGCGCGGTGGGCTTCGTCTACCGCAGCAAGCTCAAGGAAGCCGCCGCCAACGGCGACGACGTCGATGCTCTGCGCCTGCAGCTGCAGCAGGAATACGAGGACACCCTCGTCAATCCGTATGTCGCCGCCGAGCGTGGATACGTCGACGCGGTGATCCCGCCGTCGCACACCCGCGGTCAGATCGCCACCGCACTCAAACTCCTTGAGCGCAAGATGGTGAGCATGCCGCCGAAGAAGCACGGGAACATCCCCCTATGAGCGAGCACACAACACCCACAGGCGAGACCGCCCCGGCCGCTGCGCCGTTCCTCACCGTGGTCAAGGGCAATCCGACCGACGTCGAGGTCGCTGCCCTGGTCGGTGTCCTCGCGGCAGCAAGCGGGTCGGGTGCACCCGCCGATCCCGGCCCCCGCAACCTCTGGGGTTCACACGCAGACCGGCTTCGGCCGGCAGGTGCGTTGGCGCCCAGCGCTTTTCCGAACCTGCGCTGGGATTACTGACCCGGTGACGCCCGGTTACCGCCGATGACCCGGTTCATCCTGGCATCGGCGTCACCCGCACGTCGCAAGATTCTCGACGCCGCCGGCATCAGTCCGGTGGTGTCGGTCTCCGAAGTCGATGAGGACGCGCTGCTTGCACAAGCAGGCAGCGCGGCCTCACCTTCGGCGATCGTGACGCTGCTGGCCCGTGCCAAGGCACTGGACGTGGCCGGTCGCCTCGACACCGATCTCGCGGTGGATTCGGTGCTCGTCGGTTGCGATTCGATGCTGCTGCGCGATGGGGTGCTCACCGGCAAGCCACACACCGCGCCCCTCGCTCGCTCCCAGTGGATCGAGATGCGCGGTACCGAAGCGCAGTTGATCACCGGACATTGTCTGCTCCGATTGATCGACGGCGAGATCGTGTCCACCGAAACCGGCAGTGTCGCAACAACTATTCGCTTCAGCTCCCCCACCGATGACCAGATCGACGCGTACGTCGGCACCGGCGAGCCCCTTCAGGTCGCCGGAGCGTTCACCCTCGATGGGCTCGGCGGCTGGTTCATCGACGGCATCGACGGCGACCCGTCATCGGTGATCGGGATCAGCCTCCCGCTTGTCCGAACGCTGCTCGATCGGGTTGGCCTCAGTGTCACGAACCTGTGGTCCCCCGGGGGATGACCATGACATCGCGGACGCGGCCCGACTAGCCTGTACGCGTGATAACTGAACCGATGGGATCGACCAACGACCTCGCCATCGAAGTACGAAGTCTGTGCAAGAGTTTCGGCGACCACCGTGCGGTCGACAACATCGACCTGACCGTCGCGCGGGGGACGGTCTGCGGTGTCCTCGGCCCGAACGGGGCCGGCAAGACCACGATGATCCGGATGCTCACCACGCTGCTGCGACCCGACTCCGGGACAGCTCTGATCCTCGGCCGCGACGTCGTCCGTGAAGGACCCGCAATCCGGTCCCTCATCTCCTTGACCGGGCAGTACGCCTCGGTCGACGACGATCTCACCGCCGCCGAGAACCTCGACATCTTCGGCAGGTTGCTCGGTCTACGCAATGCCGAAGCCCGGAGCCGGGCCCGCGAGCTCGTCGACGAATACGGGCTCACCGCTGCAGGGGGGCGCCCGGTCCGGAAGTTCTCCGGCGGGATGCGGCGCCGACTCGATTTGGCGGCCAGCATGATTCGTCGACCAGAACTGTTGTTCCTCGATGAACCGACCACCGGACTCGATCCGCGGACGCGAATCCAATTGTGGGAGATGGTTCGAGGTGTGGTCGCAGCCGGCACGACGGTTCTGTTGACCACCCAGTATCTCGATGAAGCCGACGCCCTCGCCGATCACCTCGTGGTCATCGATCACGGTCACGTGGTCGCAGACGGCACACCGGAATCGCTGAAACGTTCGGTCGGCAACTACGCCCTTTCGATCACGCTCGCCCGCGCAAACGATCGCGCCCGCGCAACCGAGATCATCATGCGGTTGCTCGACGGGCCGATCGAGTTCGAGGAGAGAACGCGGCAATTGACGATGTCGGTGAGCGATTCGGCGCGTTCGGCGCAGGTGATCGCGGCACTCGCCGACCAGTCGATCGAGGTGCAGGAACTCAGCGTCCACAAGCCGTCACTCGACGAGGTGTTCTTTGCGCTGACCGAGGATCGGAGCCCGGCATGACCATCGACCGGACGACCGAATTGTCGAACGACCCGGCACTCGGGCACATAACCACCAGAAAAGCTTTGCGCGACACGTCGACCATGGCCCGTCGGGGCCTGCTGAAGTTCAAACACACACCGCAACAACTACTCGACGTCATCGTGGTACCCATCGTGTTCACCGTGATGTTCGCCAACATATTCGGCGGCGCGATCGCCGGGAGTGTCGACGCCTATCTACCCGTCCTCATCCCTGGGGTGCTGGTGAACATCGTGATCACGAGCACCGTCGTGGTCGGGGTCCAATTGCGCGTGGACATCGACCGCGGTGTCTTCGATCGCTTCGTGTCGCTGCCGATCTCGCGAATCGCGCCGCTGGCCGGTTCGCTGGTTGCCGCCGTGGTCCGCTATGTCATCGCGATCGTCATCACCCTGGTGGTCGGATTGTGCATGGGATATCAGCCCGCGAGCGCCTTTGGCACGCTGGCCGCAATCGCCTTGGTGATCTACGCGGCCTTCTCGTTGAGCTGGATTTTTGCGTTCATCGGAGTCCTGATGAGTAAGGCCTCGTCGATTCAGGGGATCTCGGCGCTCACGCTGACGACTCTGGGCTTCATGTCCAACGCCTTTGTGCCGACCGAGAGCATGCCGGAGTGGATGCGAACGATCGCCGACATCAACCCGATCTCGCATCTGGTCTCCGCGGTACGTTCGCTGGCCAATGAGGGCCAAGCCGACATGCACATCGTGTGGTCGTTGTTAGGCTCCACCGTGGTCATCGCGGTGATCGCACCGCTGACCGTGAAGACGTACTTGCGGCGGCTGTAGCCCGACCGCCCAACGAAGGAGTTTTGGTGGGTCAGTCGCCCTCGGTTCAACGCATCACCCCCGACGATGATCTCTTCGTCCGGATGCACCGGGCGGCAGGCCTCGGAGTCGTGAGCCAGATGGTCTGGAGATTGAAATCTCCACTCGACGCAGGCGAGCTGGAACAGTTCGGGACCGCGCTGGCGGCAGGGCATTTCAATCGGGTCCTGCGCCGGAGGCGGCTGCCGCTGGCCCGCGACCACTGGATCCGTGGCGGAACACCCGGTGCTGTCCATGTCGACTCGGCCGCATTGGACGCCGATCAGATCCACGACTGGATCGATACCGCCGCCCAGTTCGAGGTCGACCTCACCGCCGGTCCGGTGTGGGAGCTCCGTTCTGCCCCACTGCTCGACGGCGGCGAGCTGGTGTCGCTCTGTTTCTCACACGCAGTGGCGGACGGCGCCCTCTTCGGCAAGAACATCGATGCCGCACTCTCCGCCGAGCCCCCCACGATCCCGCCTGCCACACCGGTGCGGTCGCGCGACGACCTGTCCGACGCGGTGGGTCAGCTGCGTCAGATCTGCGGAGGTCTGGGCACTCTGGCCGCATCGTGGATACGGTCTCGACGCAGTGCCGAAGAACGTCCTGCCGACGTCGTGACCTCGTTGTCCGTTCCGTTTCCGGCCCATATAGAGGTGCCCGACGATGGTCCCGGGTACATCGCGCCGTTCGCGGTCGCCAGTATGCCGACAAAAGAATGGCTCGATGTCGCCGCCAGACACGGGGGTTCGGGGAACTCGTTGTTCGTGGCCATGGTCGTCGGGATCCTGGTCGGGACCGGCCGCGCCTGCTGGGACGACACCGTCCGCGTGTCGGTCCCGATGACCGCCCGCACGGACCCCGACGACATCCGGTCCAACGTGACCACCGGCCGCTCCCTTGACCTTCCGGCCCGACTGAGCCAGGAGCGGGATCTGGAGGCCGTCAAGGCACATTCAAAACTCATGTACATCGATTCGGCGCGGCGACCGAGCACGATCACTCTCCTGCAGCCGCTGGCGCAGGCGCTGAGCGACCGAATACTGCTCCGGCTCAACCAACGAGCCTCGACGCCGCTGGCGTTGGCGTCGAACATGGGGACCTTCAGTGCCACATTCGGTGGCCTCGGGCGCCCCGGCCGAGTCGATAAATTCATGGGCAGGTCCGTCACGCCCGCCATCACCCGCGAACGGCTCGTCCAACTCCGTGGCGGCCTGATGGCCTGCGCGATCGTCAGTGGCGAAACCATGAACCTCACGGTCAGCGGCCTGGATCCGGTTGCGTTGCCGGACACGGACACACTCTCCGAACTACTCGCCTCCGAGTGCGCCCGTTGGGATCTCAAACCCATACTGTGGTGACGCGCTGGATCGCAAATCAATTGATCTGAGCGCAGGTGTGTCCCAACGCATATTATGATCACGCAACTGCATCGGAACGATGACGACGATGTTTCATCACACCGCAGTACCTCTTGTCCGAGTACCTCTTGTCCGAAAACCCGAAGGGACCACTTGATGCCACGTGCACCGATGACAGCTGCCGACGGCGCGGCGCGCCGCCACAGATTCTTCAGGCAGCTGTTGGTGCTCGCGGCGCTCTCCACCCCGATCGTTGCGATGACAGCGCCCGCCGCCGCCGAACCGGCACCGGTGTCGACAGTCGAGCAGGTCGTCCAAGAGGGCCCAACCCAGTGGGCGATGTACGTGCACTCCGCCTCGATGGACCAGACCATCAAGGTTCAGGTCCTGACACCCGAAGTCGCCACGTCGACCACTCGCCCTTCGCTGTACATGCTCAGCGGGCTCGGCGAGGAAGACCCGACCAACAGTATGTGGTTGCGCAAAACTGACGCCGTCGACTTCTACAAATCGAAGAACGTCAACGTCGTGTTGCCGCTGGCGGGCAACGGCAGTTTCTACACGGATTGGCAACGCGACGATCCAGAGCTCGGACGCTATCGGTGGGAGACCTTTCTGACCGAGGAACTCCCGCCATTGGTGGATGCCGAGTTCGACGGCAATGGAACCCGCGGGATCGCCGGCCTGTCCATGGGCGCCGGCTCTTCGCTCACTCTGGCCTCCCGCAACCCGGGTTTCTACCGGTCCGTGGCGGCCTACAGCGGCTGCTATTCCACTGCAGATCCGGGCACACAGGTGTTGACCAGGGGTATCGTCGCAGCGTTCGGCGGCAATGCGGACAACATGTGGGGCCCCATGGGCGATCCCGACTGGGCGGCACACGACGTTCTGCTCCGCGCAGGCGGACTTCGCGATGCAGCCATCTACGTCTCGGTCGGATCCGGATTGCCGGGTACGTACGACGCCCCGGGGTATCCGGGAAACACCAACCCGTTCGACCGTGTCGTCGTAGGCGGCACGATCGAACTGGGTTCGCTATGGTGCACCCAACAGTTGGCTACCGAATTGGCCCATCGAGACATACCAGCGACGTTTGATTTCGAGGACCTGGGCACACATTCGTGGCCATACTGGGTCGCTCAAATGCACAAGAGCTGGCCGGTGCTCGCACGGGGTCTCGGAATTTCGGCCTGAGCGCAAAGTTCAAGGGCTCGAACTTATTTCACGATCTGCCAGAACCGACAAGGGCTCTCGCCCCTCGCGGAATCAGGCATCAATGAACAGACGGGGAGATTTCTGATGGAATATACCGAATTGGCCGACTATGCATTGCCGAGCGGTGTTCTGACCGAGTGGTACCCAGCCGTCGCAGATGACGACGCCTGGCGCGCCGACGATCGACAGCTGTCGTACATGCACCTCGAACACGCTCGGCGCGCCTACGCCGAAGGCGACGCCTGGTTCAGCGAATGGATCGGAACCGCCTTCGCCATTCACCACCGGCTCGACGCAGAGGTATTCTCTCGAACCCTCCTTCGCTGGTACGCACGTCACGAGGCGTTCCGGGCTTCCGTCGTGCCATCCGAAACCAGCGATGGGGTCGACTTCCTCCGGCGGACGGTGTCGCCTGACGCAATGTCGGTCGAGACCATCGGTTCGCCTGAGGTCATCTCCAGCACAGCTGTTTTCGGACGGGTCAGCGAACTGTTCAACACCGGGGTCAATCCGTTGCATTGGCCACCGTGCATCGCGGTGACAATCGCGCCTGCCGACGATTCACAGTCGTTTCTGGTCATCTTTGCGGCCGATCACACCGTGATGGACGCCTATACCCAGGTTTTCGCCATCAAGGAACTGACCGCGATCTACGAATCGGAACTGCTCGGCGTACCCGATCAGCTACACGAATTCGGCAGCTACCTCGACTTCAGCGACGCCGAACGCACCATCGGATCGCAGATCACCGCCGACGACGCAGTGGTATCGCGGTGGACCGCGTTCTTCGAGGCACACCACGATTCCACGCTCGACACCCAGCCGCATTCGATGCCACGCTTCCCCGTTCTGCGGACGATCCCGGCACCGAAGGTCGCGGAACGCCCGGCTGGTGTGTCACCCGTCAACGACAGCGAGTACCAGGCCAGCCTGTCCTCGTGGCTTCTGAATTCCGAAGAGACCGAACGCTTCCACCAGGTCTGCAAAAAGCTCGGGGCCAACATGCAGGCCGGTGTCTACACCGCTCTGTCGATCACCAATTCGCGGCTCGCGGGGAATCCTGATCTACGGTTCATCAGCCCGGTTCACACCCGCACAGAATCCAAGTGGGGCGAATCCGCCGGATGGTTTGTCGGCATCATCCCGGTGCATCTGCGTCCGGGCTCGGCGACGAGTTTCTCCGAGGCCATCACACAGCTCGGAAAGAACGCGGCCGAGTACAAGGAACTGGGTACCTCGCCCTATTACCCGATCGCCGATCTCATCGGTGACCGCAGTCCGCCGCAGTTCGTCATCTCCTACATCGACCTGCGGAACGCCGAGGGTTCCGAACACTGGGATGCCCGCCAGGCTCGCGTGTTGCGCAGCTCGACCCGGAATTCCGACGAGGTGTATTTGTGGATCAACCGGGTTCCCAACGGCACGAACATATCGGCGCGGTTCTCCGCGAGCCAGCAGGCCAGCGAATCTGTACACCGCTACATCTCGACATTCAATGACGTCCTGCGCACCGTCATCGACGACGGTGACGCGCTGTTCGACACCGACACCGCCAACGAACCGAGTCGAGACAGCGTGCACTCACCGGACGCGCGCCGGTGAAGGGTTCAACGCTGGACTGGTGGTCGCCCGAACCCGGTGCACTGATCGAGTGGCGCCTAGGCGATCCCGACGGAGCCCGGGCAAACTCGGCCCAGAGCTCCACCGGCCCGTCCTTCCTGCAGCGTGACCATCTGATGGCGGCAGCTGCCAAGCGCGCGGCCGGTGAGACAAACCAGGCCATCGCCATGATCGTCACCGACGTTGTCGAACGACTCGACCGCGATGCGATGGCCCGCGCCCTGACCGCCTTCGTACGCAGGCACGACGAACTGCGGTGCTGGTACGACGTCTCCGACTCAGGACCGGTGCGCCACGTGGCTCCGGAATCGGCGATCGAGTTCACCACGGTGGACGAGGGTCCGTCGGGCACCCCCGACGAACTGGTCGCCTACATTCACTCTCGCATCGACACCGAGGCCGTCTTCGACCATCTCCCGGGGTTCGCGTTCGGGGCCATCGACGCCGGCGACCAGTTCGGCTTCTATTTCGCTGCCGATCATTCGCATACCGACGGGGTGTCACAAGCGCTTGCGCTCGACGAGATCTTCGAGACCTACCGGCACGAGATCGACGGCAGCAGAGACCTTCCGCTACTGCCCGCCGCCAGCTTTTTCGATTTTGTGGCCACCGAGATGCAGCTCGCGGGCCAGACCACACCTGACGACGCGCGTATCGATGCCTGGCGACAGATCCTGAAGATCCATGGCGGCAAGGTCCCGCGCTTCCCACTCGACCTCGGGCTGACCGGCGGCGAAGCCATGCCGAACGCGGTGATCGAGAAGCCGGTGATCGACGGTCCACGATCCGATCGCTGCGAGGAACGGTTGCGCGAGATCGGCGCCTCCCTGCAAGGGTGCATCTTCGCCGCCCTTGCCGCGGCCGAAAGTGTGCTGGCCGGCAGCTCAGAGTTCTTCACGACCACCATCCTTTCCGTTCGCACGCCGGAAACTGTTGGCACACAAGGCTGGTTGTGCAACTTCGCACCGGTGGCGTTCCGCGTGGAAGATGACGTCGACTTCAGCGACCTTGTCATCACCGCGTCGGCAGCGACCCGCAAGGCACGCGAAATCGGGTCCCTGCCAGTGCATGCAGCGCTCGGGTATCTCGCGGCCGAAGGTTCCATCGATCTCGAAAGTGGTTCACCGCAAATGGTTTCGTATTTCGACCTTCGCCGTCTGCCCCGCGCGGACGATCCGGTGAAGGAGGCCGCCCTGATCCTTCCCGGTCAAGGCCGAACCCGGAACGCGAACATGTGGATCAACCGCGGTGACTACGGAATTCGATTGCTGACGCAGATCCCGGACAACGAGACGGCGCGCAAGAACACCACCGAGTACATCGCGGTGGTCACCGACTTCATCGCGTCGTTCGCCAATGGCGAGAACCGGCCGGTACGGACCGGTTAGAAACGCGCACAATGAAACTCACCACAATCGACCGCGTGGTCATCGCGCCGGGCCGGGTTGACACCTGGCCGATCTCGGCAAATCGCGCGGCACAACCGAGTCCGACCGGACCGTCGGAAAACGAACGCTTCCACCTCGAGTCGGTACAAGGAGGGGGTATCGGCTGGTTGGCGGTCACGATCGAGCTACCCGGCCCGTTTTTGCCCGAAGTCCTCACCGAAGCGTTACGCGAACTACTGGACCGTCACGACGTCCTGCGGTCATACTTCGTTGTCACCGACGAGCAGGACGCCGCCGCGTCTGCCGATGGCGGGTACACGCGGTTCACCCACGACCCCGGAAGTGCCGACATCCAGGCCCGGGGCGATCAGTTCTCCATCGACGCCGACACCGGCGCGGCGGCTCTCGAATCGGCGATCAACGCGACGTGCACACCGTTCGAGCCGTACCCACATTTTTTCGCAGCGGTGCGTCACGAGAACTCGACCACCGTCGTATGTGCCTTCGATCACTGCTTTGTCGATGCGCTGTCGCTGGCGATCATCGCCGAGGATCTGCTCGACCACTTTCGCGGGATCGAGGTACCCGCTGCGGGCTCATTCCTGTCCGGCGGTGGTGCCGAAGTGCCCGCCATGGCCCCCGCCGACGACCCTCGACTTGTTCCGTGGCGAGGCCTGCTGCACGCGACCGACTGGGCGGTCCCGGCGTTCCCACTCGAACTCGGTGTCACCGAAGGCGACCGTGTGCCCCCTCACACCGACATCCGAACGATCTACGATGCCGCCGCCGCGAGCCGTTTCGACGCCATCGCACGCACCGAGGGTCTGCGCACCTATCCGGCGATGGTCGCCTGCCTCGCCACGGCCGTCTTCCGCGCAGGCGGTCCCGACCGCACCGCGATGATCATCCCTGTTCACACCCGGAACGAGCCGAACCGTGAACGCGCCGTCGGCTGGTTCGTGTCGAATGGGCCATTGCTCGCGGACGGATCCGATCCAGACCTGCTCGCGTCGATGCGCAAGGCAACGGGGGCATTGAGGACGGCGGTGTTCGCCGCGGATCTGGGATTGTCGACCGTTTTCAGCGTGTTCGGGGACCGGATACGGATGGTCCGCCACGACGTCTTCATGGTGTCGTACGTCGACTATCGCCGTTTTGATCTCCCGGCTTGGTCTGCGCCGCAGCATATTTCGAGTTCCAGCGATACCGATGCACTGCAACTGTGGTTCTGGCGGGACCATGACGGATTGCATCTGCGGGCGCGATATCCTTCTACCGACATCGGAGTGTCGACCGCAGCGCGGGTGCTCGACGACCTCGTCGATTTGGCAGGGTCGGTAATCTCGACTCGAACAAACATTTAGATCCGCACCTGCCGATTCCATTGGTCGGCAGCGATCGTCTGGAGAGACACAGTGACCGTCGAGACCGACAACAACCCCGGCTTCGCCGAGTACGTACACCCCGAGCGCCTGGTGAGCACCGAATGGCTCAGCGCCCACCTGGGGACCGATGGACTGAAGATCATCGAGTCAGACGAAGATGTGTTGCTGTTCGACATCGGGCACATCCCGACCGCACAGAAGGTCGACTGGCATCTTCACCTCAACGACCCGGTCGTCCGTGACTACATCTCAGGCGAACAGTTCGCAGAACTGATGCGCAGCAAGGGCATTCGGCGTGACGACACCGTCGTCATCTATGGCGACAAGAGCAACTGGTGGGCCGCCTACGCGCTGTGGGTGTTCACCCTCTTCGGCCACGAGGACGTCCGGCTGCTCGACGGTGGCCGCGACGCCTGGTTCGCCGAGGACCGCGACATCACCTTCGATCTGCCTTCATACCCCGAATCCGACTACCCGGTGGTCACCCGCGACGACTCGGTCATCCGAGCGTTCGCCGCGGAGGTCCACGGAGTCATCGGCACCGAACCCCTGATCGATGTCCGGTCACCGCAGGAGTACACGGGCGAGCGCACCCATATGCCCGAGTACCCGCAGGAAGGTGCACTTCGCGGGGGCCACATCCCCACCGCGGCGTCGATCCCGTGGGCCAAGGCCGCCGCTCCCGACAGCCGGTTCAAATCGCGCGCCGAACTCGACGCGATCTACGCCGACCTCGACGCCGACAACCCGACGATCGTCTACTGCCGGATCGGTGAGCGGTCGTCGCACACCTGGTTTGTGCTGACCCACCTGCTCGGATTCACCAAGGTCCGCAACTACGACGGATCGTGGACCGAATGGGGCAACGCCGTTCGGGCTCCCATCGTGACCGGTTCGGAACCGGGCACCCAAAGCAGCCAGAGATGACCGCGGCGCTCGACGAAATCGTCGACGATTTCGCCGCACTGTCGGATTCCGAGAAGATCCAGCTCCTCCTCGAGTTCTCGGATGAGCTTCCCGAGCTACCCGAGAATCTCGCCGAGGCCGCGATGGAACCGGTACCCGAATGCCAGTCACCGCTGTTCCTCTCGGTGGACAACAGCAACCCGGATTCGGTGAAGTTGTTTTTCAGCGCACCGCCGCAGGCGCCGACCACCCGTGGTTTCGCGTCGATCCTTTATCAGGGACTCAACGGCGCCAGCTCGGAAGAGATCCTCGCGATTCCGGTCGATTTCTACACGCGGCTCGGGCTTGACTCGGCCATCAGTCCGCTGCGATTGCGGGGCATGTCCGCCATGCTCAGCCGGATCAAGGCGCATCTGGGCCCTCCTGCCCGATCCACGAGGTCATGAAGTTCATCCAGATGATGGACCAGCCCGTCGAACCGGGCGGGCTGGTCGAGTGGAGCCCTTACACCGAGGGTGGAATGGCCCGTTGGACCGCGGATTCGCGTCCGACCTCACACAATCATGAACTCCATCTGCGCGGTGCGTTCGAGCACCGGCTCCGGACCCACCGCGAAGGTGGCCGTGAGTCCTGGCTGGGTCTGGCGATCGAGTTCGACGAACCGCTCTCGATCCCGGCCATCCGCGCCGCGCTCACGATGTGGATCGACCGCCACGAGGTCCTACGCAGCCATGTGGTGATCTGGAGCGACCACCTGGCCAGGCTGACCACCGGACCGGGAACGGTCAAGCTCAAGATGGGCCGGGTTGGTTGGTACTCGGAATCGGCACCCTTGCTCGACCAGCTGGCAGGCACATTCGACAGGGCCACCGCGCCCCTGCAATGGCCTGCCTACATTTTTGCGACGGTCGCCAGGGAGAAATCGTTCACGCTGTTGTTCGCCGGTGACCATTCACTGGTCGACGGATACTCGCTGATCATGGCGCAACACGAACTGGTCGCGCTCTACTCCGCCGCGCGGCGCCGGACCGACAATGCGCTGCCCGCAGTGGGCTCCTACGTCGACTTCAGCGCCTATCAGCGGCGCGAGGCCGATGCGGCCGGTGTCGACCACGAAGCCGTCGCGGTCTGGGCCGACTTCCTCCGAGACACCGGCGGCACACTGCCCGCCTTCGAATTGGCCGACCAACCCGATGAAACCGACCAACCCGATGAAACCGAGGAAGCAGCCACCGACGGCAAGCCTGATTCGGCGCACCCGATCTCGGATCTGGTCCCTCAGGGCTCGCTGACCGGAGCCCTGCTCGATGACGAGCAGACCAACCGGTTCACGGCCGTGTGTTCGGCGGCAGGCGGTTCGTTGATGTCGGGTGTGCTCGCGGCGCTCGCCGCGGTCTATGCCGAACTCGGCGGCGGCCCGGTGCTGCGCTGTGTGATTCCCCGGCACACCCGCGGCGACCAACAATGGTTCGGCGCGCTCGGCTGGTTTGTGGCAACCGTTCCCTTCCGCCTCGACACGACCGGAGTGTCCGATTTCGGTCAGCTGATCGGGCGGGCCTCCGACGAGATGCGCCGTGTCCGCAAAGCGGCCAACCTCCCTTTCCTTCGGGTCGGCGAGATCCTCAGAGAGGTGAAAAGAGAAGAAGCGCAGCGGATCTCGGCTCATGGCGCGGGAGAAGAAGCGCAACGGATCTCGACCACTCGCAGGGCGGGAGACGAAGCGCAGCGGAGTGTGGCACGGGCCGGCAATATCGACTTCCCCGAGCCGAAGTTCGTCGTGTCGTTCATCGATCTCCGATTCGCACCCGGACACGCCGAGGCCGATGCCGGTCGGGCACGAGTTCTGCGCAGCCACAACTATTCCAGCGATGAGGTCTACATCTGGATCAATCGGACAGCCTCTGGTCTGCGTATCTCGGCTCGTTTCCCGGCCCAGGGCCGTACCCACAACCAGGTCGGCCGCTATCTGTCGAGGTTCGGCGACTTCCTCAAGCAGATCGGTGATCAGAGCACATTCGGATCCTTACCCGCGAGTAGGGAAACATGAACGAATAACCGCCTTCTCGGTTACCCGCGAGTAGCTAAACCGGACCGAACGAGCGATCCGTGGGTTGGAGTCGAGACTGATCCGAGAGGTGCTTAGACTCCACTGGAGTGCTGTCGTCCATCCACCGATGGACCAGTGCGCCACACCACAAGACGTCGATATCCAACATCGATATCCAACACAGTGTCACCAACGCGCAGACACCAGCGCCCGACAGGAGATCCAGTGCCAAGTCACGCCAGCACAGCACTCACGAAAGTCCTCATCGCCAACCGCGGCGAAATCGCGGTTCGCGTCATCCGCGCCGCGAAAGACGCCGGACTGACCAGCGTCGCGGTGTACGCAGAACCCGATGCGGATGCTCTCTTCGTGAAGCTTGCCGACGAGGCGTTCGCCCTCGGTGGACAGACATCGGCCGAGTCGTACCTCGTGTTCGACAAGATCCTCGACGCCGCTGCCAAGTCCGGTGCCGACGCGATCCATCCCGGCTACGGATTCCTGTCCGAAAACGCCGAGTTCGCCCAGGCCGTCATCGACGCCGGGCTCACCTGGATCGGCCCCTCACCGCAGTCCATCCGCGACCTCGGAGACAAGGTCACCGCGCGCCACATCGCGCTGAAGGCCGACGCACCGATGGCACCCGGCACCAAGGACCCCGTCAAGAACGCCGACGAGATCGTCGCCTTCGCACAGGAATACGGCGTGCCCGTGGCCATCAAGGCCGCATTCGGTGGCGGTGGCCGTGGCATGAAGGTCGCGTACACGATCGAAGAGATCCCCGAACTGTTCGACTCGGCCACCCGTGAGGCCATCTCAGCCTTCGGTCGCGGCGAGTGCTTCGTCGAGCGCTACCTCGACAAGGCCCGCCATGTCGAGGCCCAGGTCATCGCCGACCAGCACGGCAACGTCATCGTCGCCGGAACCCGCGACTGCTCGCTGCAGCGCCGCTTCCAGAAGCTTGTCGAAGAGGCACCGGCCCCGTTCCTGACGGCAGAACAGCGGGAACGAATCCACTCCTCGGCGAAGGCCATCTGCAAGGAGGCCGGCTACTACGGTGCCGGCACCGTGGAGTTCCTCGTCGGCGCCGACGGACTGGTCTCGTTCCTCGAGGTCAACACCCGCCTGCAGGTCGAGCATCCGGTCACCGAGGAGACTGCGGGCATCGACCTCGTTCGTCAGCAGTTCCGCATCGCCGCCGGTGAGAAGCTCGAGTTCACCGAAGATCCCGCGCCGCGCGGCCATTCGTTCGAGTTCCGCATCAACGGTGAAGATGCCGGTCGCGGCTTCCTGCCCGCCCCCGGACCCATCAGCGTCTACAAGGAGCCGACCGGCCCCGGCGTGCGCGTTGATTCCGGTGTGGTCGAAGGCGACGTCATCGGCGGACAGTTCGACTCGATGCTGGCCAAGCTGATCGTCACCGGCGAGAACCGCGAGCAGGCCCTGGAGCGTTCACGCCGCGCACTGGCCGAGTTCCAGGTCGAGGGTCTTGCCACCGTGCTGCCGTTCCATCGCCACATCGTGTCGAACCCGGCCTTCATCGGCGACGGCCAGAGCTTCGACATCTACACCAAGTGGATCGAGACCGACTGGGACAACCAGATCGAGCCCTACACCGGCGCACAGCCGATCGAAGAGGATGAGACCGAGCCCCGCAAGACTGTTGTGGTCGAGGTCGGTGGACGCCGCCTGGAGGTCTCCCTGCCGGGCGATCTCGCCATCGGCAACGGTGGTGGCAACGGTGCGGTCAAGAAGAAGCCGAAGTCGCGTACCCGCGCCAAGGGTGGCGCTTCTGCCGCTTCCGGTGATTCCGTGACCGCTCCGATGCAGGGCACCGTTGTCAAGGTCGCCGTCGTCGAAGGTCAGGAAGTCGCGGCCGGTGAACTGGTCGTGGTGCTCGAGGCCATGAAGATGGAAAATCCCGTCACCGCCCACAAGGACGGCGTTGTCACCGGCCTGAGCATCGAAGCCGGCGCAGCCGTCACGCAGGGCACCGTCCTGTTCGAGCTCAAGTAGGACCGCAGCCATCGAAGCGGTCGAGATCAACGCGGGCGCGTGGTACCTCCGCGCGTACCGCGATGATGACCGGGTGTCGGACCGGCCGGCCTTGGCGCTGGCCGGTGTCACCGATCCCGATTACGTCAGATCTTGTGAACAGGGCTGGGCGAACGAAACGCGGTTCACCTGGGCGGTCTGCGAACCGACCACCGGTGAGATGCTCGCCGAGGTCGCGCTCGAACCCGAGAATGACACCTATCTCGCGACGCTGACAGGGTTCGCCCGAAACGGCTTCGAGGTACCGCTCGAGGCCGCGAAGCTTGTGGTCCGCCGCTTCGGTGAAGGCGCCCTCGGTTTCACCATCCGCAACTAGTACTTCTCGCAGAACCACATGTTCCAGACATTTCCACCAGTTGTAACCGGTGGAAATGACTGGAACATGTGGTTTTGTGCTTTCCGGCTCAGAAGTCCGGGTAGTCGTGATCGACGCCGCTGCCGAGGTCGCCGCATTCGACGTCGATGACGTCTGTCCGGCCGGCCAGGTATGGTCCAGCTCCGCGATCGCCCGCCAGGGAATCGAGCACGGCGTCCAGATGAGCGGCACCGATGTACACCGGATGTCCGGCCTTTCCGGAGTGTGTTGCCCGGGCCAGCGCGGCCGGCGTCGGACCTGCCGCAGCCAACAGTCGGGCAACCTGCCCCGCGGTGGCATCCGGGATGTCAACAACATGTAAAACCACCCCGATCAACCCATCGTGTTCACGGGCTTGTTTCAGGCCGGCTCGCACCGATTCACTGAGTCCGGCCTGCCATCGCGGCACCCGTACGGCGCGGGCCTGCGGCGGCATATCCGGCTCGGCGGCGCCCACGGTCACCAGTACCTGCGCGCACCCTCCGTCAGTCAGCACCCGAACACCCGATCGTAGCCACTCCCCTTCTGCGGCAAGCACTTTCGGCATACCGTATCGGGTTCCGGCGCCGGCGGCCAGCAGCACACCGACCACCACCGGTACTCCGGTTCGCTCGTCGTCACCGACTCCCACGCGACTCACCGCCCACCCCTCGCCCGACCCGCTGCCACGACGACAACTGTCGCCGCTCCATCACACACGATCACGCCACCGCACCACCACTGCCCCGAGAAACCGAACTCATCGCCGCGCTCAAGCAGTCGACGTGCGGCAGAATGGTACTTCGCAACGGCTTGAAGCGAATGGACAAGCCCAATCAAATCGGCGCGGTTCAATCCGAGACGTATTGGGCTGATGCACAAGAGAAAAGACAGGTCATAGATAAAGACGGAGGTCACAACTTGCGACGAGTTGACTGGCGGGGCCTGGAGAGCTTCAACGAATTGCGGCAGAGTCAGGCAATTCACGCCCTATACCAATGCTGCACGTCCACGATTTGGGCCCTCCGGGTGGCGGCAGGACGTCCTTATGTCGATGAAGAGGCCTTGTTCGACCGCGCCGACCTGATCCTGGCCGAACTCACCGAGGCCGATCTCGATGAGGCGCTCGACGGACACCCCCGAATCGGTGACAAAACCGACAACGCCTCGTCGGCCGGTGAGCAGTCCGGTGTCGCGGGCGCGGACGCGGAGATCCTCGACGAACTCAAGAGGTGCAACGCCGAGTACGAGGCCAGGTTCGGACATGTCTATCTCGTGTTTGCCAACGGCCGCCCGGCCGGAGAACTGCTGGCAATACTCAAAGAACGCATGAGCAACAGCCCGGAGACCGAGCGGCGCGTCCTGCGGATGGAGTTGTCGAAGATCAATCGGCGGCGGCTCACCGCCATGCTGGAACCGGCGGTGCGGTACGCCACCGAGGAAGATGCGTACACCGCGTGATCAGAATCACGACGGTCGAGGTAGGAGTGAGCTGGAGTATGTGGACGATCGAAGTGACAAGGTGAGCGGCTTGAGTACCCACGTACTCGATGCGGTCACCGGGCTACCGGCGGCCGGCGTGGAAGTCACACTCAGCACATCCGGTGGAGTCAAGATAGCGTCTGGAACAACCGATTCCGATGGCCGAATACAGTCGATCGCCGACGATGATCTCGCCGCAGACACGTACAGACTGACGTTCGACACCGGAACATGGTTCGCCGCCCGGCACATTGAGCATTTCTACCCGGAGGTGTCGATCGCATTCGCGGTGAACGACACCTCGCGGCACTACCATGTGCCGTTGCTGCTCAGCCCTTTTGCCTACTCCACCTATCGGGGTAGCTGATCCGAAAGAGAGTGACACAGACCCATGGGCATCATCCTTGGCGAAAACCAGTACGGAAAAGCCGAGAACCGGGTTGTTCGGATCTACCGGGATTCACCCCGTCACGAGATCAAGGACATCAACGTCGGGACCTCACTGCGCGGTGATTTCGCCGACGCCCACACCGACGGTGACCAGCGCAAGGTGTTGCCGACCGATACCCAGAAGCAGACCGCCTACGCGTACGCGAAAGAAAAAGGCATCGAGAGCATCGAGAAGTACGCTCTCGCACTGGCCAAACGGTTCGTCGACAACACCGAACCGGTGATCGGCGCGCGGATCGAGGTCGAGGAATACAGCTGGGAACGCGCCGTGGTCAACGGCGTCGAACACGATCACACCTGGGTCCGTAAGGGACAGGAAGTCCGCACCGCGGACATCACCGTCGACGGCGTGGGCGATGATCAAAAGACCTGGGTCATAGGCGGTTTGAAAGACCTGGTGGTCCTCAAGTCGACCGGCTCGGAGTTCCACGACTTCCTCGAAGACGAATACACGGTCCTGGAACCGACCAACGACCGGGTGATGTCCACCTCTCTGGTCGCAAAGTGGCGCTTTACGGCCGGACACGAAGCCGAAGGCGGAGCTGGACCATACGACTACGTCGACTGGGAGGCCGTCTACCCGGCGATCAGGCAGATCATCATCGAGAAGTTCGCCACCGTGCACTCATTGGCCCTGCAACAGACACTGTTTCAGATAGGCAAAGGGATCCTGGAGGCGTTCGATTACATCGCCGAGGTCAAGCTGTCGGCACCGAACATCCACCACTTCGTCTATGACCTTTCCAAGTTCGGTCTGGAGAACAACAACGAGGTGTTCAACGCCGACGACCGGCCCTACGGCCTGATCCAGGCTACGGTCACCCGTGACGACGCACCCGACGCCGGACCGTCCTGGACACCGCAGCGCACCTGGCTCGCCTAGCCGACCACATGGGCCACCGATCGCCAGGCTGTCCCATCCTCAGTATGTCGGTGGCGGTTCGTTCCTCCCCCGCTCTTCGCGACGTTCAAGTTGAGTTGCTCTGCTAGTTCGCGCTGCCGACGATTGGCGAGTCGTTCCTGTTGGCGGCGTGCATGTTTGGCAGCGGTACGCGACTGCTGGCGGTCGGTGTGCTGCGGGCGCGATGGCGACGGTCTTGGTGGTGGCCGGCCCGGTGAGCCGCGTTGGTTGTCGAAGACGATCAGCCTCAGCGTCGGGAACAGGTCGTCGCCGGTCCATCCCGGGCCGTGATAGTTGCGGCGTTCGGGTGTGGTGAAGATGAGCCGGGTCCGCCCGGTACGTGGGTCAGGGTATTGATCGTCAAGCCAGTCGGAGTACGTCTTCAACAGATGGTGAAAACGGCACAGTGTCTTCATCTCTGACGGATGGGTGCAGCCACCGGCATCGGGATCGTTGTGGTTGTACTCGCACGTGTGGTCCAGGTCGGCGCCCCAGGCCTTGTGCTCACAGCCGGGCCACATGCAGTAAACGTCGCGGATCCGGAGGTAACTGTCCAGGACAACCGAGGGCCGATACTTGTCACCGAACTGGGTGGCCGGCAACGGAACTACCTGCGGGAAAGGCGCTTCGGTGACATCGGCAGTGCCAGGACACTCCCCCAGATCTGGGTTCTCCGGTCCCCGCATGTACATAGTCCGCCGCGGTGGAGTGGCGTCTGGATTGTCACCCGGGTGGGGTTCGGGCGCGGGTTCGGCAGATTCCGGCTCGGCCGGTTCGAACGTGTTGCCCAACGGCCGGATGATTGTTTCCGGCCGGGCCGCGATATCGCGAACGTGATCGGCGGAGATCACCCCGTGCCCGTCCAGGAACGCAGGATTGTTGGCGGTGCCGTCCAGGGTGACTTGATCGGTAATGACGTGCAGCACGATCTTGACATCGACACCGGAGATGAGCTGATCCGCCGGGACCGTGATGATCTCAGCAGTGCAGGGATGTTTCGGGTCATTCGGGCATTGGCAATAGAACTCACGGCCCATCACCGTGGCGAACAACGCATCGGCCATCCGATCAGACTTCTTCCGCGGATCAGCCTTACACGTGGCCATCGCCAACTTCTCCAGCCGCGCCATGATCATTGCCAATTCCTCAGCCGTGGAATGGGCATCCAGCACCGCCATGCCGTGGTCGGTGTTGTTGGCCCACACCCCGCGATTGTTGTACGCATCCTCCCGGTTCTTACGCACCAGGTCCGGATCGCGGCGAAAGACGATGGCATCGACCATGTCCCGCATCCGATTCTTCGACCACGACCCACGCCGACGCAGCGCCTCGGCGATACCGCGATCAATCTCAGCCATATGGGTCGAACCCTCGATCAACTCGGTCCGCGCAATGATGTCAGGGATATGGTGTGCAGCAACCCGTCCCGCCTTCAACAACGCATTCACCGCAGGCAGGCGATCCCGCAACGCCACCCCGCGATTGATCTGCAACTCCGCGGTCCGCTGCGTCAACCCTTGCGCCGCAGACAATCTCGCCGCGCACTGCGCGAACGGATCAAGAGCCCGCATCTCCGCTTCGGTCCCGGTGGTGGGCTCGACGAGATGTCTGTGCAGCATCGCCGCAGCGGCGTATCGCTCCCACTCCATCCGCGACTGCTGGGCCATCGCCAACTCGGTGTTACGCAACAACTCGTTGACACCCAGCGACTCGACAGGTCCGATTTCATCGTCCCCACCTGCATCTTCGATCTCCCCATCGAACATACCTTCGAGTCTAGACGGGGGGTACGACACGCGATTCCAACGCCAGACGCGGCTACTCCGCCTCGGGCGACAACTCCCGCAACAGAACAGCTTTGGCCGCGCGGACGTGCGCTTTCATCACCGATTCGGCCCAGAGCGCGTCACGATTGCGTAGGGCGGCGACGAGGTCACGGTGGTGCGCAAAGCTGCGCGACAGTTCTTCCGGGTCGTAACGCTGGAAGGTGCGCATCACCAGCGAGACCTGAATGACATTGCCCAACATCGTTGTCAATCGCGAGCTCGCCGCCGCGATCCGCACGATCGAGTGGAACTCGTCGTTGCACTGGGCGACCAACTCGACCCGCTCATCGGCGAGTGCGGAGTCCATCAGATCGCACAGCTCCGCCAACCGGTCCAGTTCGGTGGCACCGATCCGCTCAGCGGCCCGCGATGCGGCCATCGCCTCGAGCACCATTCGCAGGTCGTAGATCTCTTCGACGTCGTCTGCCGTCCAGTCGTAGACCCGGGCGCCGCGATGCGGCAAAACCTCGACCAAGCCTTCCATCTCGAGTTGTCGCAGAGCCTCCCGGACCGGCGTACGACTCGCGCCGGTCACATCCGCGAGTTCGACCTCCCCCAATCGCGCACCGGGAAGATATCTCCCGTCGAAGATTCCCTCCCGGATATGCGCGTACACCTTGTCGACCGCTCGGGTCACGTGGACCTCCCTCAATTGTTGTTCACAATCTAGGCGGAGTGTCATAGTTTGTCTTGTCTCCCGCCCCCGGCGACCAGGTTACGCGTCGAGCGTGTGCATACAACCTGGGCTACGTGCACTATGGACGGATGGAAACGGTGCAACTGGTCGAGGTCAGTCCCCGCGATGGCCTGCAGAACGAGAAGACGGTGTTGTCGGTCGACTCGAAGGTTGAACTGATCAACCGAAGTGTCGCGGCCGGAGTGAAACGTGTCGAAGCCGTGAGCTTTGTCAATCCGGCCAGGGTCCCCCAGATGGCCGGAGCCGAAGAGGTGATGGCCCAGGTGCCCCGGGTCGACGGGGTTTCGTACATCGGACTCGTCCTCAACCGCCGCGGTCTGGACCGCGCGCTGTCCACCGATGTCGACGAGGTCAATGTGGTGGTCGTCGCAACCGACGAGTTCAGCACGAGAAACCAGGGTTGCACTGTCGCCGAGGGTGTTTCGGCCTGGAATGACATTGCTGCCGCGGCGAAGGCAGCAGGCGTGCGCACAACTGTGACCATCGCCGCCGCGTTCGGTTGTCCATTTTCCGGCAACGTCGACCCCGCGTGGGTCACCGAGCTGATCGGCCGGGTCGCTGAGGCCGGACCGGACGAGATCGCACTCGCCGACACAATCGGTGTCGGGGTACCCGCCCAGGTTCGCAAACTCGCCGCAGGCGCTGCACGCAACGCACCGGATGTGGCGCTGCGCTGGCACTTTCACAACACCCGCAACACCGGATACGCCAATGCACTGACCGCGCTCGACCTCGGCGCCCAGGCGCTCGATGCGAGCATCGGCGGCTTCGGTGGGTGCCCATTCGCCCCGGCCGCCACCGGCAACATCGCGTCTGAAGACCTCATCTACGCACTCGACCGATCCGGTGTCACGACCGGCGTCAAGCTCGAAGCCCTGGCCGAAACGGCCGTCTGGCTGGGCGGACAACTCTCGAAGGATGTGCCAGGGCAACTCAGCCGGGCAGGCAATTTTCCGGCTCGCTGACCAGTGGCGGCCCGCCGGTCAGCGCCCAGACCAGTTCCGGATCGAATCCTCCAAGGAGAGTTCGGTCGGTGACACCGGCACCGGTACGGGCGTGCGGGAAAAGCGTGGTGCGGGCGCCGGCTGGACCACACCGTCGACCACGATGATGGCGTCCCGGTCGGCCATCTGTGGGTGCTCAGCAACCTCCCCGAAGGCCAGAACCGGTGTCACACAGGCATCGGTGCCGGCAAAAACCGTGGTCCACGCATCCCGGGGACGCGAGGCGAACACGTCCTCGAAAGTCTTGGCCAGTACCGGCCACTGCTCCTTGTCCCAGCGGTCCGGTAGGTCGGCCTCGGTCAGTCCGAGGCCGCGCACCAGTTGCGAATAGAAGGGCGGTTCAATCGATCCGACCGCCATGTAGCCGCCATCCGAGCATTCATACGTGCGATAGAACGGGGCCGATCCGTCCAGCAGGTTGGTGCCACGGTCATCGGACCATCGGCCTGCGGCCCGCCACGACCAGAGGAGCTGCGACAACAGGTTGGCGCCGTCCGCCATCGCGGCATCGACGACCTGCCCGCCGCCTCCGGTGCCTGCCCGGTCGCTGTCCCGATTCCACAGGGCACTGAGAACTCCGACCACCAGCAGCATCGATCCGCCGCCGAAGTCGGCAACCATACTCAACGGCGGCACGGGTGGGCCGTCGGCCGGACCCATCGCACCGAGGACACCGGTCAGTGCCAGATAGTTGATGTCGTGGCCCGCGGTCTGCGCCAGCGGTCCGGTTTGTCCCCAGCCGGTCATCCGGCCGTACACCAGTTGCGGGTTGCGTTCGTGACAGTCGTCCGGGCCCAGACCCAGACGTTCCATGACGCCCGGCCGGAAGCCTTCGAGCAACACGTCCGCAGAGGCGATCAGGTCGAGTACGTGGTTCCGGTCGATCTCATCCTTGAGGTCTGCGGTGACCAGTGCGCGGCCCCGCCACATCGCTCGATCCGCGTCGGCGACACCATCTGCTGCTGCCGCCTTGGCCCGGCGGTCCACGCGGACCACGTCGGCACCCAGATCGGCCAGGATCATCGCTGCGTGAGGTACCGGACCGATTCCGGCCATCTCGACCACTCGGATACCGGTCAGCGGCCCTGTCATCGGTCATTCCTTTCAGGCATGCCGCTCTGCAACACACCGTCGATCGCATAAGAGGTGTACGTATCGGCAAGGGCGCCGACGTCCTGACCGGCATGCAGCCACCAGCTGATCCCGTTCATCATGTCCAGGATCGCCACCGCCGCCTGTTGGGGATTGGCGGTATGGAACTCTCCGGCAGCAACACCGGCGGCGATCACGTCGCGCACCCGTCGCTGGTAGTACTTACGGATATCGGTGATCTCCGCCAGATGTTCGGGTGTGAGCGCTGTCTGCTCACGCAGACTCACCAGATGCTCGGTCTGATGCTCGGCCAGACTCCGGATATGCGCATGCATCAGGTTCGACAGGCGCTCCTTCGGAGTTCCCGCAGCGTCCAGGAGTGGCATGTGCAGGTCTTGAAGGTCGCGTGTCATGCGGAGCGCGATGGCGTACATGATCTCTTCTTTGCTGGAGAAGTGGTTGTACAGGCTCGCGCCACGGATACCCACCGCTTCGCCGATCTCCCGCATGCCAACCGTGTGATAGCCCTGCTTGGCAAAGAAATCCGCTGCCGCCGAGACGATCTCGGCGCGACGCCCCGCACCCCGCCCATTCGCCGCCGGCGCCTCCTGCGCCGTCACCGGGAACTCACCTCGGCATAGAGGCGACGAAGTTCGCGTTTGAGCACCTTCCCCTGAGGGTCGACCGGCAATTCGGTCAGTGCATGAATCTTCTTGGGGGTCTTGTAGCTTGCGATCGACTGCTTACAGTGCGCCATGAGCGAGTCGGCGTCGAGCGTCGACTCCTCGCGCAGGACGACAAAGCCGGTGACAACCTCGGACCAATAGTCGTCGGGCAAGCCGACCACTGCGGCGCGCACCACGTCGGGATGGCTCTGCAGGGCGCGCTCGACTTCTTGGGAAGACACGTTCATGCCACCGGTTTTTATCATGTCCTTGCTGCGGTCGAGGAAGAACAGGTTGCCGTCATCATCGCGTCGCACGATGTCGCCGGTGTGCACCCATCCGTCCCGGATGACCTGCGCCGTCCGTTCGGGGTCTTTGAAATACCCCGACATCACCGACGGCGAACGGCAGATCAGCTCACCGGTTTCCGCCGGATTCCCTTCGGCGTCGATGACTTCGACCTCCAGATGCGCAACCGGCTTTCCGATCCATGTGGGATCGGCGTCCGGGATGTCATCGAGTGTGTGGAACCATCCCACGCTGCCCAGCTGCGACAGCTCGGACTGGCCCCAGTACGTGCCCCAGGTGACGCCCGGCGCCGCATCCGCCCACGCCGTGATCGCATGCGGCGACACCTGACCGCCGTAGGTCATGCAGCGCTGCACAGTTCGCACGGTCTCCGGACCGAAATC
Source organism: Williamsia sp. Y844 (assembly GCF_056786475.1). Lineage (NCBI taxonomy): Bacteria > Bacillati > Actinomycetota > Actinomycetes > Mycobacteriales > Nocardiaceae > Williamsia > Williamsia sp. Y844. The sequence continues at coordinate 852,293 of NZ_JBXCJB010000002.1, read as the reverse complement.
TGAATGTGCGGACAGACCGATGTAGAAGGTCGGCGTCTGGGCCAGGACCGTGATCTTCTCGTCCCGGATCATCGACAACGACGCGCCCGCTGCGGTGGTCGCGGGCAGCACGAGGGTTGCACCCATCATCGTCAGTGTGGTCATCGATCCGATGCCTGCGATGGTGTGAAAAGGCATGACATACAGCCAGATGTCGTCCGGCTGCGTACGCAGACCCCAGCTCCATGCCGGACCGGTGGAGATCAGGTAGTTGCGGTGCGTGATCATGACGCCCTTGGGCGCCGCTTCGGTGCCGCTGGTGTAGACGATCATCGCCAGGTCGTGTTCATCGACCTCACAGTCCGGTTCGTCCGATGACGCTGCTGCCAGCAATGCGTCAAACGACTTCCATCCCGCGACGTCGGCTCCGCCGAACACCACGTGGTGACCGACCGGCGCGCTGTCCCGCACGTCGTCCACCACATGCGTGAACTCGGCGCCGACGAGGACCACCGACGGCTCCAGATGCGAAAGCTGCTGCGCGACTTCGGCCGTACCGAACATCACGTTGATACCGGAGTACGAGGCGCCTATCTTGAGCGCGCCGTAATACGCAACCACGGTGTCGACGTGGTTGCGTGCCATCACGGCAATACGATCGCCTCTGCCCACACCCATGCCGCGCAGCGTGTCGGCACAGCGGTTCGCCCGTTCGTTGAGCTCGGCGTAGGTGCAGACATGGCGATCACCGGCGACGTTGTAGCTGATGAATGCCGGCTTGCCACCCTGGGTCCGGGCGTGGCGGCGGAGCTGGTCACCGAGCGTGGCCCGGCCCAGTGGGCTCGAGGCAATCGTGTTCAAAGACATTGTTTTTCAATACTCCATGATCTGGCGAAGCCAATGCGCCGCAGCAAGCCGCGATGGTCACAGCAGTGCGGGGACGGAAAAATGATCGACTAAGCGAACATTGGCGTTTCGAAGGAATCGATCGAGACGATGTCCTCGACACGGCTCCGGGTGAGCTTGGTCGGGAACTTGCCGCTGGGGTAACCGACGGCGATGTGGGCAGCGGTGATGAAACCCTCGGGAATCCCGAGCAGTTCGCGGACCGCGGGCTCCTCGTGACACAGCAGCGTGGTCACCGCACTACCGACACCCTGGTCACGCAACGCCAGACACAGGTTCTGCACCGTCGGATAGATGGATGCTCCGCCGACCACGCTGATGCGGTCCAACTCGGCGTCGGTGGGATGGAGCCCGTCGATCTCGGCGCACACCACGATGAGCGCAGGCACCGTCGCGAGGTTGTGTGCGAACTCGTTGGCACTGCGAATCGTCTTGGGTACCGCACCGACGTCTTTGGTGCCGTCACTGATCGCGCTGTAGTAGGCCTCCCAGTACGGCAGGTACAGGTCTGCCAGCGCCTTCTTCTTGGCAGCATCGCGCACCACGATCCAGCGGACCGGCTGGCGATTGCCGCCCTGCGGTCCAAAGCGGGCAACTTCGAATGCGTCGTAGAAGACCTTCTCCGGAACCGGCGTATCCGCGTAGTGCCGACAGGTTCCGGTGGTGCGCATCGCCTCGGAAAGTTCCATCAAAATCTCCTTGTTACGGGATCGGTCCCGCCCGCGGCCCTGAGGCGACGGCGGATGACTGACCAGCTTCTACTTACCGCTGTTAGCGTGATTGCAGTCACAGCATCGCCAGTAGACCGCCGTTCTGTCAAGTCCCTCTTGCTCGCCCACGGCCAAGTGGCGGAATTCGTCCAAGCCCTTGCATTTTCTAGACTATCCGTGGTTAGTCTTGTGTCGTGAACCTTCAGCCACCCGCACCCGCGAACGGGATCGACTCCGCCCGGCTGGGTCAAGCAGTCAACGCAGCGAACATCCCCACACTCCTCGCCGTCCTCTATCAATTGACCGGCGATCGACAGTGGCTTTCCGCGCGCTACCAGCCGACCCGAAGCCGCGGCATGGACGACAACGCCACCGGTGGATTGTCCGACGACCTCCAGACCGAGGTCCGAGCCGCAACCGTCGACGCGGTCCTCGCCTGGGCCGGCGGCGCAGAGCCCGCACACCCCGTCCTCGACACCTCAGAACTCATGGAGGTCATGGAGTTCACCATGGGTGAGCCGGTGCCGCACGAGTTCGGCCCGATGATGGCCGAGGTGATGGGTTTCGACAACACGCCCGAACCTCACCCGACCCGCGCGGTTCCAGGAGATTTCTCGGTTGTGGTGATCGGCTCCGGTATCGCCGGCATGCTCGCCTCGGTCCGCCTGAGCAAGGCCGGTATCAGCCACGTGGTCCTCGAGAAGAACGACAACGTCGGCGGATCCTGGTGGGAGAACACCTATCCCGGCGCCGGGGTGGACACGCCGAGTTACCTGTACTCGTACTCGTTCTTCCGTCACCCGTGGTCGACACATTTCGGTAAACGCGATGAGGTCCAGCAGTATCTCGAAGACTTCGCCAAGACCTACAACCTGCGGACGAACATCCGTTTCGGCACCGAGGTCAGCAGCGTGGTCTACGACGAAGCCACACAGCGGTGGAACATCACCGCCCGCGACACCGACAAGAACCTGATCACACTCTCGTCCACTGCCGTGATCAGCGCGGTGGGTCTTCTCAACCGCCCGAAGATCCCGCCGCTACCCGGACTCGGCACATTCACCGGAGAGCTCTTCCATTCAGCGCAGTGGCCATCGGGAATCGACCTGCAGGGCAAGCGGGTTGCCATTGTCGGCGCCGGTGCCAGCGCCATGCAGATCGGACCCGCCATCGCCGGTTCGGTTGCCTCACTGACCATCTTCCAGCGTTCGCCGCAATGGATCGCCCCCAACGACGTGTACTTTTCGCAGGTCGGCGACGACGTTCATTGGCTGATGGACAATGTGCCGTACTACCACGAGTGGTACCGGGTGAGGCTGTCCTGGATCTTCAACGACAAGGTTCATCCGACCCTGACCGTCGACCCGGAGTGGACCGAGCCGAAGCTCTCGATCAACAAGACCAACCATGGACACCGCGCGTTCTACACGCGCTACCTCAGCGACGAACTCGAAGGTCGCCCAGACCTCATCGAGAAATGCCTGCCGGACTACCCGCCCTTCGGGAAGCGGATGCTTCTCGACAACGGCTGGTACCGGATGCTGAAACGCCCAGGCGTGGAACTCATCACCGAAGGCGTCGCGGAGATCACCGAGACCGGACTCAAGGACAGCGCCGGCCGGGAACACGAGTTCGACGTCATCATCATGGCCACCGGATTCCACACCGACCGTCTGCTCTACCCCATGGATGTGGTCGGGCGTTCCGGTGCCAGTACCCGTGAGGTGTGGGGTGAGCACGACGCCCGCGCATACCTCGGCGTCACCGTGCCCGACTTCCCGAACCTGTTCATCATGACCGGACCGAACACGGCCCTTGGCCATGGCGGCAGCTTCATCACCATGCTCGAGTGCCAGATCCGCTACATCATGGACGCGTTGACGCAGATGGTCGATACCGATCTCGGTGCCATCGAGCCTCGTCAAGACGTCCACGACGAGTACAACCAGTCGGTCGACGACGCCCACGCGTCGATGGTGTGGACCCACCCCGGCATGAGCAACTGGTACCGCAACGCCGACGGCCGCGTGGTTGCGGTCCTGCCGTGGCGAATCATCGACTACTGGACGATGACCCGCCACGCCGATCTGACGGAGTACGTGACAGAGCCTGCAAGGCGATAGACACAAGTTCGCCGGCGCCCATCAGGGCGCCGGCGAATCTGTTTACCGCACAGTCTTATTCCAGCTCCACCAGCAAGTCGCCGCCTTCAACCTGCGACACCGACGTGATGGCGACCCGTTTCACGGTGCCTCCGGTGGGCGCGGTGATCGCGGCTTCCATCTTCATGGCCTCGATCGATCCGATCGCTGCTCCGGCGGTCAGCTTTTCGCCTGGCTGCACCACAATCGTGACCACACCACCGAACGGTGCGGCGATGTGTTTCGGATTCCCGGTTTGCGCCTTCTCGGCCACCGCTTCGGTGACGTCGAGGCTGCGGTCACGGACCTGCACTGGGCGTAGTTGCCCGTTGAGGATGCACATGACCGTGCGCATCCCCCTCTTGTCCGGTTCGCTGATCGCCTCGAGACCGATGAGCAGTTCGACGCCGGGTTCGAGTTCGACGCGGTGCTCGTCGCCGTAGCGCAGGCCGTAGAAGAACTGGTTCGCCGACAATGTCGAGGTGTCGCCGTAGGCGACCTTGTGCTCTTCGTAGTCCTTGGTCGGACCCGGGAACAGCAAGCGGTTCAGAGTCTTTCGACGCGTCGCCGCATCCGGGTCCTGCAGATCGGCCGTGTCTTGATCCGACAACGCGACTTCGGGTTTGGGCTCGGCCCGCCCGGCCAACGCTCGGCTACGTAGGGGTTCGGGCCAGCCACCGGCCGGATCTCCGAGCTCTCCGCGCAGAAATCCGATCACCGATTCCGGGATGTCGTAGGAGGTGGGATCATCCGAGAATTCCTTGGCACTGACGCCCTGACCGACCAGGGTCAACGCCAGATCTCCGACCACCTTCGACGACGGGGTGACCTTGATCAGCCGACCCAACATGCGATCGGCGTCGGCGTAAGCGCCTTCGATCTGCTCGAACTGATCTCCCAAGCCCAGTGCGACAGCCTGCTGACGCAGATTCGACAGCTGCCCACCGGGAATCTCGTGGGTGTAGACCCGGCCGGTCGGTGACGGCAGCCCGGACTCGAACGGCGCGTACACCTTCCGCAGGGCTTCCCAATACGGCTCGATGTCACAGACGGCACCCAGATCCAGACCGGTGTCGTATTCGGTGTTCGCAGTCGCCGCCACGATCGCCGACAGGGCCGGCTGGCTTGTGGTCCCGGCCATCGACGCCGACGCACCGTCGACCGCATCCGCACCGGCCTGCCAGGCGGCGTAGTAGGTCGCCAACTGCCCACCCGGGGTGTCATGGGTGTGCACGTGGACCGGCAGATCGAAGTTGCTGCGCAGCGCGGTGACCAGCGCGGTGGCGGCCTGCGGACGCAACAACCCGGCCATGTCCTTGATCGCCAGGATGTGCGCACCCGCGTCGACGATCTGCTCGGCAAGCTTCAGATAGTAGTCAAGCGTGTACAACTTCTCGTTCGGATCAGACAGATCCCCGGTGTACGACATCGCGACCTCGGCGATCGTGGTACCGGTCTCGCGGACCGCGTCGATCGCAGGCCGCATCTGATCGACATTGTTCAGCGCGTCGAAGATCCGGAAGATGTCAATACCGGTCGAGGCCGCCTCGGCCACAAATGCTTTGGTGACCGTCTCGGGATACGGCGTGTAGCCGACGGTGTTGCGGCCACGCAGCAGCATCTGCAGGTTGATGTTCGGCATCGCTTCACGCAACTGCGCCAACCGATCCCACGGATCTTCCTTCAAGAACCGCAGCGCCACATCATAAGTCGCACCACCCCAGCACTCCACCGACAACAACTGCGGTGTCGCCGCGGCCACATACGGGGCCACCATGATCAATCCGGACGTCCGTACCCGCGTCGCGAGCAACGACTGATGGGCATCGCGGAAGGTCGTATCGGTGACCCCCAACGCCTTTGACGCCCGCAGATCGGCGGCAAAACCCTCCGGTCCCAGCTTCTGCAACCGTTGCCGCGAGCCGTCAGCCGGCGAGCCGATGTCGATGTCGGGGAGCTTGTCGCGCGGATAGACCGTGGCAGGCCGCTCACCATGAGGCTTGTTGACCGTCACATCAGCCAGATAATTCAGGATCCGGGTGCCGCGGTCGGCCGAGACCCGCGAGGTCATCAGTTGCGGACGCTGCTCGATGAACGAGGTGGTGACATTCCCGGCCCGAAAATCCGGATCATCCAGAACTGCCTGCAGGAAAGGAATATTCGTGGCCACACCGCGGATCCGGAACTCTGCCACCGCACGCCGGGCGCGGGCCACCGCCGTCTCGAAATCGCGACCGCGACACGTCAACTTCACCAGCATCGAATCGAAGTGCGCGCTGACCTCGGCGCCAAGGGTTGCGCCACCATCGAGCCGGATGCCCGCACCACCAGGTGTGCGGTATGCGGTGATCCGGCCGGTGTCGGGACGGAAACCGTTGGTCGGATCTTCGGTGGTGATCCGGCACTGCAACGCCGCACCGCGAATCTGAACGGTGTCCTGCGACAACCCGAGATCAGACAGCGTATCACCCGAGGCGATCCGGATCTGCGACTGCACCAGATCCACATCGGTGATCTCTTCGGTGACCGTGTGTTCGACCTGGATGCGCGGATTCATCTCGATGAACACGTGATTGCCGTTGCGGTCGAGCAAGAACTCGACCGTGCCCGCACACGAGTAGCCGATCTGCTTGGCAAACGCCACCGCGTCCGCGCACATCTTTTCGCGCAGCTCCTGCGGCAGGTTCGGTGCAGGCGCCAACTCGATCACCTTCTGATGGCGCCTCTGCACCGAACAGTCCCGTTCGAACAGATGCATCACGTTGCCGGCGCCATCGGCCAGGATCTGAACCTCGATATGACGTGGTTCGATCACCGCCTGCTCCAAGAACACCGACGCGTCGCCAAATGCCGACTTCGCCTCGCGCCCAGCAGCATCGATGGCCTCACGCAACTCGTCGATCGTCGCGACCCGGCGCATACCCCGGCCACCGCCACCGGCGATCGCCTTGACGAACACCGGGAACGTCATCGATTCGGCTGCGACCATCAACTCTTCGACATCATCCGATGCCTCCGACGACGCCAGCACCGGCAGACCCGCTTCGCGGGCAGCAGCGATTGCTCGCGCCTTGTTCCCGGTCAGCTCCAACACCGCGGCACTGGGCCCGATGAACGTGATCCCGGCAGCCTCACACGCCGCAGCCAGGTCGGGGTTCTCCGACAAGAAGCCGTATCCGGGATAGATCGCGTCCGCCCCGGCACGACGGGCCGCGGCGATGATCTCGTCCACCGATAGATACGCGCGCACCGGATGACCGGGTTCACCGATCTGGTAGGCCTCATCGGCCTTCAATCGATGAATCGAGTTGCGATCCTCATATGGGTACACCGCGACCGTGCCTGCGCCCAACTCATACGCCGCACGGAACGCACGAATCGCGATCTCTCCACGATTGGCCACCAGCACCTTACGAAACATCAACCCGCCTCCACCTTCATTCGCTCCGATCACTGCACCCACCGCGGGAACCGGACAGAACCCTGCATGAAAGAAACCCTACGACCCGACTACGTCCTCACAAATATTCAGGCCGTGACTGTGCGCTGTTCGTAACCGCGTTATTCACCGAGCGGACGGCTGAGTGCGGTGGATCCGGCCTGCTCAATGACGTGTGCCCTCCATCCGACCATTCGGCTCATCACAAAAATGGTCGTAAATGTTCCGATCGCAAATCCCATCAAGTGATACGCAAGTGATGGCTGCGCCGTAGCTATGTCTTCGAGCTCGGATCGCCGGCGAGGGCGTCGACGTCATCGACGTCCCGCGGGCCGTTATCCATCCGGTTCGCCACGTAGGTCACGCCCCAGAGCACCACTCCGAGCAGCAACATCACGCCCGCGATCTTGTACTGGATCATCTGCGAGTCGGTGCGAGCCCACGGACCGGCCAGGAAAAGGCACAGGATCGCACCCAGTACCGGAATCCAGACCGGTGCCCGGAAGAAGGTCTTGTCGTCAGCACGTTTGAGGACGAGGCAGCACACATTTACCACCGCGAACACGCAGAGCAACAGCAGCCCCGTGGTGCCCGCCAGGGCCGCGACAACATCGTTGCCCGACAACTGATTCACCACGATGATGAGTCCGAACGCGAGCAGGGTGGTGAAGATGATCGCGCTCCACGGCGACCGGCGGTTCGGCAGGACCCTGCCAAGACCTCGCGGAAGTACCCGCTGCTTGGACATTCCATAGATCAACCTGCTGGCCATGAGCATGTTGATGAGCGCAGTGTTGGCCACGGCAAAGACAGTGAGATACGGGAAGATCTCGTCGATCGGCACCGACGGTGCTCCGATCTCGACCACGTGAAGGAGGATGCCCTCGTCACCCGAGTCGTAGTCGAGCGGCAGTACCGCGATCACCGCGACAACGACAAAAACGTAGATCAGGCACGCTATCCCCAGTCCGGACAGCATCACCTTGGGAAAGATCTTCTGGGGTTCCTTGGTCTCTTCCACCATGTTCACCGAGTCCTCGAAACCCACCATCGCAAAGAACGCGATCGTGGTCGCGACGGTTACGGCCAGGAACCATCCCTTGTCGTTGGCGTCCTCGAACACCACCAGATTTCCGATGTCGCCCTCACCGGTTCCACGTCCGGCCGCCACGAAACCGATGACGATGACGATGACGAGGGCGAGGATTTCCACCGCGGTCAGGACCACGTTGAACCGTACGGACTCACCGACCCCTCGCAGGTTGACCAGGGCCAGAACGAGCATGAACCCGAGTGCCACCGCCAATTGCGCACCCTCACCGGTGGGTACATCGAACCAACCCAATCCGTCGGCACTACTGAATGATTCATGCAGGCCCGCGAGTAGATTGCCTGCGACGACGTTGGACGAGGTGGACGCACTCGTGATACCCGAACACACCACCGCAAATGCCACGAGGAAGGTGACGAAGTGGATACCGAAGGCTTTCTGCGTATATAACGCCGCACCCGCACATCGCGGGAACTTGGTCACCAGCTCCAGGTACGAGAATGCAGTCAAGGTGGCGACCGCGAACGCCAGGATGAAGGGTAGCCACGCCATCCCGCCGACGTTATCGATCATCTGACCGGTGACCGCGTACACCCCCGCCCCGAGGATGTCACCGACGATGAACAGGAGCAGCAGGCCCGGCCCCATCACCCGCTTCAGTTCGGGTTCAGATTTGGAGGCGGGATCAACTGTGGTTTCTGTCATTTCAGACCCTCCGGTCCCCAGGCGCCGCCAACCGGCCGCAACCGTTGTATCCGACGGAAATGATGATATTCCTCACCCAGCCCCAGACAGGTCGTTGTCATTTCTTTGTAACCCGCTCGTCGTACGGTGACGCCATGAGCACTGTGATCGAGAATGCCTACATTGTCACCATGGATGCCGGGCGCCGGGAGTTGCGCTCCGGCTCCGTGGTTTTTGACGGCAATACGATCACCTCGGTCATCGACGGCCGCGTCGACCCACAGATCGCAGCTGTATCCGAGGTGATCGACGGCACCGGATGCGTCCTGACACCGGGCCTGATCAACACACACCATCATCTGTACCAGTGGATCACCCGCGGCCTCGCCGCCGATCACACACTTTTCCAATGGCTCACCACGCTGTATCCGGTGTGGGCGGGTATCGATGAAGAGAGTGTCCACGTCGCCGCCATGGGCGCCTTGGGCCGGCTCGCGCTGACAGGGTGCACAACCAGCACCGATCATCATTACGTCTTCCCCAAAGAGGGCGGCGACCTGTTGGCCGCCGAAATACTCGCCGCACAATCGGTGGGCCTACGCTTTCACCCCACCCGCGGATCGATGGATCTGAGCGAGAAGGACGGCGGACTACCGCCCGACAGTGTGGTCGAGACGATCGATCAGATCCTCACCGCGAGCTCTGATGCGATCGACCGCTGGCATGACCCGTCGCCCGATGCGATGGTCAAGATCGCCCTTGCCCCCTGCTCCCCTTTCTCGGTGACCGCGGACCTTTTGCGCGCCTCGGCTGAGCTGGCCCGCGAAAAGAACGTGCGACTGCACACCCACCTCGCCGAGACCGTCGACGAATCCGACTACACCGCGGAGCATTTCGGCTGTACCCCACTGGAGTACATGGAGAGTGTCGGCTGGCTCGGGGACGACGTCTGGTTTGCGCACGGCGTTCACTTCGACGACAAGGCGATCTCCACACTCGCCGCAACCGGCAGCGGCGTTGCCCACTGCCCCACCTCCAATGGCCGATTAGGAGCCGGAATCGCCCGCACCCGCGACCTGATCGCGGCAGGCGTACCCGTCGGTCTTGGCGTGGACGGTGCAGCCTCCAACGAATCGAGCCGCCTGCTCGAAGAAGCCCACCAGGCAGTGTTGATGGCCCGCGCCATCGGCGGTCCCACCGCTCTGACCACCAGGGAAGCTCTCGAGTTGGCAACCCTGGGCGGGGCCCGCGTTCTCGGATATCAGGGCACGCTGGGGTCCATCGAACCCGGCAAACTCGCCGACCTGGTGCTGTGGCGGCTGGACGGCCTTGGTCACAGCGGCATCGAAGATCCGGTGGCAGCACTGGTGCTCGGCGACGTCCCGCCCATCGAACGACTATGGGTCAACGGGAAAACGGTTGTCAGCGGCGGGGAGCTGACCACCATCGACGCCGAACACACCGCACGCAAAGTCGCGGCAGCACATACCGCATTGATCGCCAAGGCAGGCTGATGGATCTCCACACGATAGAAAGCATCGAAACACCACGCACCCGCGCCGATCTGGCAGGGCTGAGCGCCACCGACGGGCTGATGTCCGGCGGCACCTGGTTGATGAGTGAACCGCAGATGCACCTGCGCCGACTGATCGACCTGCGCGGTCTCGACTGGCCCGACCTCACCATCACCGACGACGGACTCGAGATTGCCGCCACCTGCACGATCGAGACACTCAACTCGGCGCACTACCCAGCCGAATGGGTTGCCACCGCCCTCTTTCCCGCCGCCGCCCGCGCACTGCTGGCATCGTTCAAGATCTGGAAGAACGCCAGCGTGGGCGGCAACCTCTGCCTCGGATTCCCCGCAGGCGCAATGATTTCGATGACCTCTGCGCTCGACGCCCGACTTCTGGTGTGGAAAGCAGACGGCAGTGACCGGATCTACACGGTGCCGCAATTCGTCGTCGCACAGAACGAGACCATTCTCCAACCCGGAGACGTGCTGCGCTCCATCATGATTCCGGCTTCCGCACTGACCCAGCCCACCGCGCTGCGCAAAATGGCCATGTCGCCGCTGGGCCGCTCCGGTGTGGTGGTCATCGGACGCAACCGACCGGCAGGCGCATTGATCTCGGTGACGGCCGCGACCCGCGTCCCCTATGTGATCGCGACGGAATCGATGGAACCCGATGAGGTTGCGGCCCATGTCGATTCGGCGATACCCCTGCAGGCGTACTATTCCGATCCACACGGCGCGGCCGACTGGCGCCGTCACGTCACCGGTGTTCTGATCCGGGACGTTGTTGCCGAGCTCGCCGGTTCGTGAAGGGCAAAGACATATGAAGATCAACGGGAAACCTGTCGATGGCCGCCCTGCACCCGGTCAGTGCCTGCGCACGTTCATTCGCGACCAGGGTGAGGACAGTGTCAAAAAGGGTTGCGACGCCGGCGACTGTGGTGCCTGTTCGGTTCTGATCGACGGTGAGCCGCATCATTCGTGCCTGATCCCCGCGTTCCGGGTGGCCGATGCCGAGATCACCACCGTAGCCGGGCTCGGCACCCCCGACAACCTGCATCCGCTGCAGCAGCGATTTGTCGACGCGGCCGGCTTCCAGTGTGGCTTCTGCACTGCCGGGATGGTGGTCACCGTCAGCGCGCTCGACCAGGCTCAGCGAGACGATCTTCCGCAGAGCCTGAAGGGAAACCTGTGCCGCTGCACCGGCTATCGTTCCATCTGCGATGCCATCAACGGAGTCGTGGGGGTTGAGAAAGTCTCCGCAGGCGATCCGGGGCCCTCGGTGGGACGGTCGATCCCGGCACCGGCCGCGGCGCGCATCGTCACCGGCACCGAGCCGTACACGATGGACCGGCTTCCCAGCGATCTCGGACACATCGCCGTCGTCGGTAGCCCGCATCCGCATGCCCGGATCGTGTCGATCGACACCACCGCGGCGCAGCAGTTGCCCGGAGTGCGCGCGGTATTGACGCACCGGGACGATCCCGGAGTGCCCTTTTCGACGGCCCGCCACGAGAATCGTCTCGACAACCCCGACGACACCTACGTTTTCGACACGACCCTTCGTTTCGTGGGGCAGCGGGTCGCCGCCGTTGTCGCCGATTCGATGACCATCGCCCGCCGGGCCGGAGAGCTGATCGCCGTCGAATACGAAGTGCTGCCCGCCAACTTCGATCCGGCTCTTGCCACCGAACCCGGCACGCCCTTGGTCCACGGCGACAAGAGCACCGATGCCCGCATCGCTGATCCGCAGCGCAACCTCGTTGTCGAATTCGGGGGCACCACAGGCGATGTGGAGGCCGGTATCGAAGCGGCCCGGGCCGCCGGCGGAACCGTGGTCTCCGGACGCTGGCAGACCGCGCGGATCCAGCACACACATCTCGAGACCCACGGCGCCGTCGGTTGGCGGGATGATGACGGCCGCTTCGTCATTCGTTCGAGCACGCAGGTCCCGTTCCTGACCCGCGACGGGCTGTGCCACATCTTCGGCCTGTCCGTCGACGACGTCCGGGTCTACACGTCTCGGGTCGGTGGCGGCTTCGGAGGTAAGCAGGAACTCCTGACCGAGGACCTCGTGGTGCTGGCGATGATCAAGACCGGCCGCCCGGCGGTCTACGAGTTCACCCGGACCGATCAGTTCACCATCGCGACGTGCCGTCACCCGATGCGCGTCGACGTGACCGCGGCTGCCGGCGCCGACGGTGTACTCACCGCACTCTCGGTCTCGGTGCTGTCAGATGCCGGCGCGTACGGCAATCACAGCGGCCCCGTGTTGTTTCATTCATGTAGTGAATCCGTCGCCCTGTATCGGTGCGCGAACAAGCACGTCGACGCACGTGCGGTGTACACCAACAACATTCCGTCGGGAGCATTCCGCGGCTACGGACTCGGCCAGGTCGCGTTCGGGATCGAGGGTGCGATCGACGAATTGGCCGCGCAGCTCGGCATCGATCCGTTCGAGATGCGCCGGATCAACACCACCGTCCCGGGTGATCCGTTTGTGACCTGGGAAGTCGAAGACGACGACCTCGAGTTCGGCAGCTACGGCCTCGACCAGTGCCTGGATCTGGCTCAGCAGGCACTGCAGTCGGCTCGCACCGATCCCACGCGCAACGGCGAAGCGCTTGCCGACCAGCCGCATTGGCGGGTAGGTGAAGGCATGGCCTCCACGATGATCGCGACGAATCCGCCGCGCGGCCACTATGCCGATGCCAGGATGACACTGACCCCTGACGGTGTTTTCGTGGCGGCTGTGGGTACCGCCGAGTTCGGCAACGGAACCACCACCGTTCTCACCCAGATAGCCGCGTCGGCACTGGGCTGCGCGCCGACCCAGATCGTCATCCGCCAGTCCGACACGGACGTCATTGGTTACGACACCGGCGCATTCGGCTCAGCAGGCACGGTCGTCGCAGGCAAGGCGCTGAGCCTGGCCGCGGACGAACTCCGCCGGAAGATTCTCCAGATCGCGGCAACCGAACTCGGGGCAGATCAATCCGAATGTGTTCTGGGCCCCCAGGGCGTACAAGCCGGAGCAGCCTTCGTCGACCTTGCCGGTATCGCCGCAGCCGCCGGTGGACCACTCGAATGCGAAGGCACCCACAATGGCAGCCCGCGGTCGGTGGCCTACAACGTGCATGCCTTCCGGGTCGCGGTCAACACCGCGACCGGCGAGGTCCGCATCCTGCAGTCGCTGCAGGCCGCCGACGCCGGTGTGGTGATGAACCCCGGGCAGTGTCGCGGACAGATCGAAGGCGGTGCGGCACAGGCCATCGGCACGGCGCTGTACGAGGAGATGATCATCGACGAGGGTCATGTGATCACGCAGGTGCTGCGGAACTATCACATCCCGGCGCTGGCCGATGTGCCCCGCACCGAGGTGTACTTCGCCGACACCTACGACACCATCGGCCCACTAGGTGCGAAGTCGATGAGCGAGGCGCCATACAACCCGGTTGCGCCTGCCTTGGAAAGCGCCATCCGCAACGCGATCGGCGTCCGGATCCACGAGTTGCCGATGAACCCGCCAAGGGTCTGGCGAGCCCTCACCCCCTGACCTCACCCGGTGCAGGTGGTTGGGTCAGGACGAAATTGTCCGAGCGGTACCGGTTTCCATCGTTCCGGAGACGATCTGCAGGCCATGGTGGGTTCCGGTCTTGAGCCAGCTGGACAGGGTCGGGCCCTCGGCAAGGACAGCGACCTTCGCGTAGCGGGCCCGTCCCGTCAGCTTGGTCGCCGCGATGTCCACGCCGCCGTCAACCGGTTGGGCAAATCCGAGAGCGCCCTTGATCGGGAACGACGGCCCGCGCCCATCGGACTGGGTTTGCACCAGCCAGTCACGTCCCGAGACACCGGCACCTTCGAGGACGTCGCCGGTGAAGTCGGCCAGCACCTTTGGCAACTGCCAGTGGAAGCGACCACCGTGAACCGAGGCGGCCGAGTCGACGGCGATGAACGGCACCGACAACCGAGGCATCATCCCGAGCCCACCGCCCGGCCGCCGAAGGACCGGACTGGCCAGGATCTCGCGATACGGTCCGACCGGCGAGTCCAGATAGTCGACGACCATCCCGACGGTGATGTTGATCGTCGATTCTCGGCCACCGAGGGCCACGGCTTCATCGGTTGCCCGGTGCCACCAGAGCGTGGCCCGCACCGACGCCGGCCACGGCGGCGGAGAGCTGATCGGCAGTTGCTCCGGAGCACCTTCGGATTCGACCACACTCCACATCAGCAGGCTCCCTTCACTGTCTCGGAACCGGTCACGAACAGGGGCAGCCGTAACGCGCCGCGTGCATCTGCCGGAACCACCGGCGAGGTGGGTGGCACGGGGGGCAGCCGCACGTATGTTTCGCCGACCCCGGGGCGACGGTCAACCTCGCCCTTGTTGGGCCACAGCGCAATCGCACGTTCGGCCTGCGCGGTGATGGTCAGCGACGGGTTGACACCCAGATTGGCGCTCACCGCCGATCCGTCGACCACATGCAGCCCGGGATGTCCGAAGACACGGTGATACGGGTCGACCACACCCTGCTTCGAATCCGCGCCGATGACACAACCGCCCAGGAAGTGAGCGGTCATCGGGATGTTGACCACTTCGGCCATCGATCCGCCCGGATCGCCGTCGATCTTGTCCGCGAGCAATCGGATCGCCGTATGTCCCTGTGGAATCCATTCGGGCGGCGGGTTTCCCGAGCCGGGCCGGCTGGTCAGCTTCCGGCCGAAGATGCCGCGCTTGGACGCCAGTTCGAGTGAGTTGTCATCGGTCTGCATCACCAGTGCGATCACCGTCTTCTCCGACCAGTGCCGCACCGACAGGCTCCGAACGAACGCGCCGGGGTGACGCAGTGCGACACCAGCCGTCTTGAGTATCCGAGGTGTTCGCCCGCCACCATCGGACAACACCGTCTGCAACAGTCCGATGGCATTGCTGCCCTTGCCGTATCGAACCGGCTCGATATGCGTGTGGTCGTCCGGATGGAAGGACGACGTGATGGCGACACCGTTGGTGTAGTCGATATCCCGGTTGCGAGCGGTCGCGGCCAACACCGCCTCGGAGTTGGTGCGCACCACCGAACCCAGTTGCTCTGACAGACGCGGCAGTTCCCCGGTCTCCTTCATCGCAAGCAGCAGTTTCTGCGTGCCGTAGGTTCCGGCGGCGAACACCACCTGGCCGGCAAAGATGCTCTTCTCACGACGCCGCAGCTTGGCACCTGTGCGCCGGGTGACGATCTCGTATCCGTCGGCGGACGGCCGAACCGCGCGCACCGTGGTCAGCGGCAGGACCGTCACCCCCGCCTTCTCGGCCAGATGCAGGTAGTTCTTCACCAGGGTGTTCTTGGCACCCACCCGGCAACCGGTCATGCAGGATCCGCATTCGGTGCAGGCCGTGCGCTCGGGGCCGGACCCACCAAAGAATGGATCTGCCACCCGCTCACCGGGGTTGCCGAACAGGACACCCACCGGCGTGGTGCTGAACGTCGAGCCGACGCCCATGTCGTCGGCCACCTCGCGCATGACCTTGTCTGCGGCCGTCACACTCGGGTTGTCGACAACACCCAGCATCCGACGGGCCTGGTCGTAGTAGGGGTCCAGTTCGTCGAACCAGTCGGTGATGTCGCCCCACTGCGGGTCTTCGAAGAAGCGTTTCGGCGGCTGGTACAGCGTGTTGGCGTAGTTCAGCGATCCGCCGCCCACCCCCGCCCCTGCCATCACCAGGACGTCGGGCAACAGGTGTATGCGCTGCACGCCATAGCAACCCATCCACGGCGCCCACAGGTACTTGCGCAATCGCCAACTGGTCTTCGGCAGCTCGTCGTCTTCGAAGCGGCGCCCGGCCTCGAGAACCGCCACCTTGTAGCCTTTTTCGGCCAGACGGAGTGCGGCCACCGAACCACCGAAACCGGATCCGACAACCACCACGTCATAGTCGTTCATGCAGGCTCACTTTCTCGTGGCTGCGGAACCACTGCACCGCTGCCGAGTTCGAAGTCGCTGAGATTTGTTGTGCGCAGGAGCTTGCGGAACTCCCAGGTGAACGTCGGCCACATGACCGAGTTGCGGCCCTTGCGATCGAAGTACCAACTGGAGCATCCGCCTGCGTTCCAGACGGTGTCCGTCAATTGCTCGTCGATGTCCGCGTTGTAGGCCTCTTGCGCCTCACGCTTGACGTCGATGCTGGACAACTTGCGGTCGGTCATCTGCGCGATCGCCGAATTGATGTAGTTCGCCTGCGATTCCAGCATGTACACGATCGAACTGTGTCCGAGGTTGGTGTTCGGTCCATACATCAGGAACAGATTCGGGAAACCGTTCACCGACGTCCCCCGATAGGCACTGGGACTGCCGTTCCACGATTCGGCAAGGCTGCGGCCGTCAGCGCCGTGCAACACCTGCGCCACCGGCGGCTCTGTCGCGGTGAAGCCGGTACCGAAAACCACCGCGTCGACCTTGTGTTCCACCCCGTGCCCATCGACAACCCCATCCGCGGTCATCGCCGCCACTGCGGTGTCCACGAGGTTCACATCGGGTCGGGCGAGCGTCCGAAGCCAATCGTTGCTCAGCAGCATCCGCTTGCAACCAATGGTGAACTTCGGCGTCAGCTTTTTCCGCAACACCGGATCTTTGACCTGTCTGCGCAGCTGGCTCTTGGCGAGCAGTTTGAACAGCGGCAACAGGAACGTGAACTTCGCCAGCGCGAGGACGTAGCCCTCGCGGTAAACGTAGAGGCCACCCCTGGCAAGCTTCTGCGACGGGGGCAACACCTTGTACAGCGTGCGCTCCAGTGTGCCGATCGAACGATCGAGCCGAGGGATGATCCATGCCGGTGTGCGCTGGAAGACAGTCAGATGTTCTGCGGGATCAGCCAATTCGGGGACGAACTGGATGGCCGATGCACCGGTTCCGACCACCGCGATGCGCTTGCCTGCCGGGTCGAAACTATGATCCCAGGTGGCGCTGTGGAATATCGTCCCGGTGAAATCTTCGATCCCGGGGACATCCGGAAAGCTCGGATTCGACAGGGTCCCCGTCGCAGCGACCAACACTTGGGCCGAGGTAACACCGCGGGAGGTCTCGACCTCCCACCGCGAGGTCACCGAATCCCATCGCGCGGTGAGCAACTCGCAGTCGAACACGGTCCGCTCGCGCATCCCGTGCTGGTCCGCCACCGTCTTGAGATAATCGAAGATCTCCGGCTGACGGGCGTAGTTGTGTGTCCATGCCGGACTCGGCGCGAAGGAGAACGAGTACAGGTTGCTCGGAACATCGCACGCCGCACCGGGATAGGTGTTGTCGCGCCAGGTTCCGCCCACATCCGATGCACGTTCGATGAGCACCACGTCGGATGAGGTCTTTTCGGTCAGGATCTTGTGCGCCGCGGCCATCCCGGCAAAGCCGGTTCCGACGATCAGCGTGTGCACCTGCGCAGGCAATGCTGCCTGCGGAACTGTGCGTGAGGGTTGAGTACTCATGTGCGGGTCACCATTGCCTCCCATATCGGGACGAGGCGCTGCCGCATCTCCCGGTCGGTTGTGTCGTTGCGAAAGAGAGCCGAAACCGCCAGTCCCCTGGCCAGTTCAACGCTGATTTCGATGGCTTCCGGTGACATCCGATCACCGAAAATCGCCGCACTGCCTGCCTGAATGGCCTCGTTCACCCGCGCTTCGAGGGGCAGCACCGCGGCGTGCAGCACCGGATCGGTACGCGCTGCGATCCACAGTTCGAGCGCGGCATAGAACAGCGGCCCGG
Source organism: Williamsia sp. Y844 (assembly GCF_056786475.1). NCBI lineage: Bacteria > Bacillati > Actinomycetota > Actinomycetes > Mycobacteriales > Nocardiaceae > Williamsia > Williamsia sp. Y844. The sequence goes on along the minus strand of NZ_JBXCJB010000002.1, from coordinate 834,118 downwards.
AGAAGGCATCGAGAAACAGCTCGACCCCGGCCTTGTCGTCCGCCACATGGGCGTCGAGCATCTCGGCGAGCCGTTGCTCCACCAAATGCTCGACTGCCGCGACCACCAACGACTCTTTCGTCGGAAAATGATGCAGCTGCGCGCCTCTGGAAACCCCCGCGCGACGGGATATCTCCTGGGTGCTCGTCCCGGCGTAACCCTTGTCGATGAGGCAGCCGATCGCCGCATCGAGCAGCCTGGCCCGCATCTGCGCGGTGCGCTGAGCCTGGGTACGACTGGGTGTCACATCCGGGTCGGCGGACCCGTTTGTGTCATCGGTCGTTGATGTGTTTGTCGCCACACGAGCGACAGTAGCCGAGAAGTAAGAAACAGTCCAGTCTGTTTGTAAGTTTGGTTCCGGGCATTTCTCTGACAAAAGCACACGGTCCAGTCATAGGCACACGTTGCAACGTGTGCTTTTGACTGGACCGTGTGCTTTTGCGGGACTAGCGGGCCAACACACCCTTCGCGACGTGGGTGATCTGGATTTCGTTGCTGCCGGCGTAGATCATCAGCGACTTGGCGTCGCGCGCCAGCTGCTCAACTCGGTATTCGGCCATGTAGCCGTTGCCGCCGAACAGCTGCACGGCTTCCATCGCGACGTCCGTGGCGGTCCTCGATGAATAGAGCTTCATCACCGACGCTTCGGCCAGATCGAGCGGCTTACCCGCCTTCGAGCGTTCGAGCGCGTGGAACACCATGTTCTGCACATTGAACCGGGCCACCTCCATCTCGGCGAGCTTGAGTTGGATCAACTGCAGATCAGCAATGGGCTTGCCCCACAACGTGCGCTGTTTCGCGTAATCGATCGACAGCCGCTGACACTCATTGATGATTCCGAGCGACAGCGTCGCGATCCCCACACGTTCCATGGCGAAGCCGGCCTTGGCACCCTCGCCACCGCTGCCCGTTCCGGTGTCCTCGGTCTCCCCGAGCAAGCGGTCCTTTTCGAGTACGACGTTGTCGAAGAACAGCTCACCGGTCGGCGACGACATGATGCCCATCTTCTTGAACGGTTTGCCCTGCGTGAAGCCCTCCATACCCTTGTCGAGCACAAAAGTGAGGACCTTGCGGTGTCGCCGGTCGACATCGGGATCTCCCTCGTCGAGCTTCGCGAACACCACCACCGTGTCGGCGTACGGACCATTGGTGATGAACGTCTTCTGCCCGTTGAGGATGTACTTGTCACCGTCGCGCCGAACCGTTGTCTTCATGCCGCCCAACGCATCCGAACCCGAATCCGGTTCCGTGATCGCCCATGCCCCGACCTTGTTCAAGGTGACGAGATCGGGCAGCCACCGCCTCTTCTGGGCCAGCGTTCCCCGCGATCTGATGGTCGAGGGCGTCAGCCCCATGCTGACCCCCATCGACGCGACGATGCCCAGGCTCACCCCGGACAACTCGATGTTCAAGATCGACGCCATCGATGTCATACCTCCACCGCCGGACCCCGACTTCGGCTCGGCCTCACCACGCGCCACCGCCTCTTCGTGCGCAAGATCCTTTTCGAGTGCGTCGGACGCCATGGCATCGATGCCAAACGACTTGAGCATCAACCGGATGATGTCGTAAGGCGGCAGATTTCCGGTCTCGAGCTCATCGACGTGGGGACGGATCTCCTTGTCGACAAAGCTCCGGACCGCATCCCGCACCATCAGGTCTTCTTCGGACCACTCGAACATTCAAATCCCCTACCGTTGGCGTATCCACTCGATACCCAACACTAGAACAAGTTCCAGTTCTTGTGCCTGGTTCAGGTATCGGGTCCACCTAGTGGCCCCCGAACCGGACCCGCCACCGCGCGTCGCGTCGCGACAGGTTGACGATGTGGGCTGGTGCAACCTCGACACTCCAGAAGTCGCAACCAAGCGCAGCTGCCACCAACCCTTGCGCGGTCCCACTCGTCACCACCGCGGTCTGGTCCGATTCGGCACAGCTCGTGAGCCAATCATCAAGTCGCGCAACAAAGGCGGCGACGCTCTCGCCGCCGTGCGACGCGAAATCCGGGTCCGCCAGCCAGGTACCGAGCTCGATCGGATCGAGCTGCTCGGGGACAAGCGTGTGCCACGCCCCGAGGTCGATCGCCGCCAGCCGAGGTTCAACCGGGCCGATGGCGCCAATCAGTGCAGCGGTCTCGCCGGCCGCACGTTCCGGCGCAATCTGCACCGGGTCCGGATACGGCAAACGCAGCCGCGCACAATCGGCGCGACCGCGTTTGTCGAGTGGTTCATCGGCACCAAATCTCAGTGCCACGTTGGGACCGGTGCGGGCCGCGGTGATCAATCGCAGTTTCAGCCGACGCTCGCAGATGCCGGAACCTGAGCCGCACGTGCCTGACGCTTGCCGATCACGGTCAAGATCACCGCGAACGCCAGCCCGAGGACAGTCCAGAGGATGACCTGGTTCAGGACCGAGTAGAAGCGGAAGTCACCGAAGGCGTCTGCCGGGAAGCCCGACATGACGATGGTGTCGCCATCCAGAAGCTCGCCCGGTATCTCGTCGTACTTCGGCAACAGCAGAATCACGATCCCGGCAGCCAGCAGGTAGGCCGCACCCGACACAATCGCCGCGTACAGTCCGCCGATCTTCGGTGACAGGTAGAACGCGAGAACCCACGCGGCGATCATGAACGCCACCGACAGCACTGTGATCGTGAGGAACGAACTGGTTCGCCCGTTGATGGTGCCTTCCAGGTCGACCGCAGGAGGGTTCGCCGGGTATGCGCAGAACGGGATCAGGTAGGCCGCGACGAACCCGGATAGCGCCAGCAGACCTGCCACCGAACGGGGGTCGGTCTGCGGATGGCGACGTCCGAGGTACGCCCAGGCGACAGTGAACGCAACAGCCAAAAATGCACCCATGATCAGGCCGAACGCAACCGTCCCGACGCCAACACCCAGATTCTGTTGGATGGTGCGGCTGACCACCTCTTCGCCGTGTTCGTGAACACCGCCTGCGATGGCGATCTCTGCGTCCGAACGCTCACCCTCGTAGGCGATGGCCCGGTCCACCAGCGGTTCGATGTAGATGCGGGCAAACACGAAGGAGAACAACCCGGCAACGATCCCTGCGATCAGGCCGGCCCCTATGAATTTCTTTTCCATGTTCGTCGGCGCCCGTCAGTGGCACGGGAAGCCGAGGAAATGGCGTGCATCGTGCACGAACTCGTGCACATGGGTGTCGGCGCCGAACACGGACACCGCACCCTGGTCGTACCCGAGGAAGTAATAGGCCAGCGCCGCGACGAAGGTGGTCGCCGTCAGCCATAGCGCGGTGTTGACCACCGATACATCAGGTACGGCGACGGCAAGCCCGGCACCAGAACCTGATTGTGCACCTGAAAATGCTGCGGATACTGCAGGACTCGACAACTGAACTCCTCTCGCGGGTAGACGCGCCCGCGTTTTCGATGGATGTTCGCTGGGTGTCGGTGCTCTGACTCGTTCCGGCGGATCCTGGTGACTCCGCCTGAACTCACAGTGGCGCGACCGTTCCGGACTTACACCGGATTTCCCGTCCACACAGCGTTGGGCTGACTCTAAACCTGCGCGTTTTGCCCGGTCAAGGCGAACAGTGCAGACGACCTGTCAGATCCATCCCCGGCGTCACTGTCAGACCACTCGTGGATCATGGAGCAATGGCCGCCCGCAAGCCCTCCCCGCCGAAGTCTGCCGGCATCGACACCCAGCAGGTCCTCGGCCGGTTCACCGCGCCCACCCGGGCGTGGTTCGCCGCTGCGTTTCCCGAACCCACCGCGGCCCAACTGGGTGCCTGGAACTCGATCGCCGACGGCCAGAACACACTGGTGGTGGCACCGACCGGGTCCGGAAAGACGCTGTCGGCCTTCCTATGGGCGCTCGACCAGCTCGCCGCCCACCCAACCCCGGAGGGAGCCGAGCCCGCGGGTACCCGGGTTCTCTACGTGTCGCCTCTGAAAGCACTGGCGATCGACGTCGAACGCAACCTGCGTGCACCGCTGATCGGGCTGACCCGGGCGGCACAGGATCTGGGCGAACCCGTCCCCGAGATCACAGTCGGCGTCCGCTCCGGTGACACGCCGCCCGCCCAACGTCGGCAACTGCTGCGCAAGCCACCGGACATCCTCATCACCACACCCGAGTCGCTCTTCTTGATGTTGACATCGTCGGCCCGCGAGACGCTGACCTCGGTAGAGACCGTCATCATCGATGAGGTTCACGCGGTTGCCGGGACCAAACGGGGCACCCACCTCGCCGTCTCGCTGGAACGTCTCGATGCACTCCTGGACAAACCCGCGCAGCGCATCGGATTGTCGGCGACCGTGCGACCCCCGCAGCGCGTTGCCGAGTTCCTGTCCGGGAGCCGCCCCTGCACGGTGGTGCAGCCGCCTGCGCAGAAAACATTCGACCTGTCCGTCGATGTCCCCGTCGCCGACATGACCAACATTCCGGTGATCGCGGGCAGCGACGGGTTCGACGACGAGGCATCGGCGCCGGTTGCCGGGTCACTGTGGCCGTATGTCGAGAGCTCCATCGTCGATCTGATCGAGAAGAACCGGGCCACGATCGTCTTCACGAATTCGCGGCGGCTCGCCGAACAGTTGACGGCCCGGCTCAATGAGGTCCACGCCACCCGAATCGGCGAAGCCCCGGAATCGCGCCCGAATCCCCGGGTGCCCGGCGGCGCCCCGGCACAGGTGATGGCCAGCGGCGCCAGCAAGGGTGCCGCTCCCCTGCTCGCCCGCGCACATCATGGTTCGGTCAGCAAAGAGGTCCGCGGACAGATCGAAGAAGAGCTCAAGGCCGGACGCCTGCGCTGTGTTGTCGCCACCAGCAGTCTCGAGTTGGGCATCGACATGGGGGCGGTCGATCTGGTCATCCAGGTGGAAGCACCGCCGTCAGTGGCGAGCGGCCTGCAGCGGATCGGTCGGGCCGGCCACCAGGTCGGGGAGATCAGCCAGGGCGTCCTGTTTCCCAAACATCGGGCCGACCTACTGCGGTGCGCGGTCGCCGTCGAACGGATGACCGACGGACTCATCGAAGAACTCACGGTCCCTGCCAATCCGCTCGACATCCTCGCGCAGCAGACCGTCGCCGCCTGCGCCACGGGCACTATCGGTGTCGACGACTGGTATCAACTCGTGCGCCGCAGCGCGCCGTACGCAACGCTGGCGCGACCCGTTTTCGACGCCACCCTCGACCTGTTGTCGGGGCGCTATCCGTCCGACGAGTTCGCCGAACTGCGGCCACGGATCGTCTGGGATCGGGCGCAGGGCACGCTGACCGGCCGTCCCGGCGCGCAACGCCTGGCCGTCACCTCGGGTGGCGCGATCCCCGATCGCGGAATGTTCGCCGTCTACATGGTCGGCGAAAAGCAAACGCGGGTCGGCGAACTCGACGAGGAGATGGTCTACGAATCGCGGGTCGGCGATGTGTTTGCCCTGGGTGCCACCAGTTGGCGCATCGAGGACATCACCCACGACCGGGTCCTGGTCACGCCGGCATTCGGGCAGGCCGGGCGATTGCCGTTCTGGCACGGCGACAGTATCGGCCGACCAGCCGAGTTGGGCGAGGCCATCGGCCGGTTTGTCGGCGAGCTGATCGACAACAAGAAGCTGGAGTCGCACGCGAAGCGGCTGGGTCTCAACGATTTTGCCCGCGACAATCTCGCTCAGCTGGTGTCAGAGCAACAGGCCGCCACCGGCCATCTGCCCACCGACCGCACCCTACTGGTCGAAAGATTCCGCGACGAGCTCGGCGACTGGCGGGTGATCCTGCACTCCCCCTTCGGTTTACGGGTTCATGCGCCATGGGCAAGCGCGGTCGCGGCGCGTCTGGAGCAAGACTATGGCATCGACGGGGCGGTCTCGGCAGCTGACGACGGCATCATCGTCCGCCTACCCGACACCGACGACCAGCCTCCCGGCGCAGCACTGTTCGGTTTCGAGGCCGACGAGATCGAGCAGATCGTCACCGAGCAACTCGGCGGGTCTGCCATGTTCGCCTCCCGATTCCGCGAATGTGCCGCCAGGGCACTGCTTTTGCCGCGCCGCAACCCAGGCCGTCGGGCGCCGCTGTGGCAGCAGCGCCAACGCAGCGCGCAACTACTCGATGTGGCCCGGAAGTACCCACAGTTCCCGATCATCCTCGAGGCGTTTCGCGAATGTCTCCAGGACGTCTACGACCTCCCCGCGTTGACCGATCTGCTCACCCGGATCTCAACGCGGCGCCTGCGGATCATCGAGATCGAAACGCAGACACCGTCTCCGATGGCTTCGTCGTTGCTGTTCGGGTATGTGGGCGCCTTCATGTACGCGGACGACGCCCCGCTGGCCGAGCGTCGCGCCGCCACCCTGTCCCTCGACACCGCATTGTTGGCCCAGCTCCTGGGACGGGTCGACCTGCGAGAGTTGCTCGACGCGAAGGTGATCGCCGATACCGAGGCCAAGCTGCAGCGCCTGCATCCCGATCGCCAGGCCCGCGACCTCGAAGGTATCGCCGATCTGTTGCGCTGGCTCGGACCACTGAGCGCCGCCGATGTGGGTCTGCGCTACACCGGCGACGATCCACAGCCATTGCTCGACGAACTGGTGGCCTCGGGCCGGGCCATCACGATCCAGCGCGGCTCGGCGCAGTTGTACGCGGCCGCCGAAGATGCCGGACGCCTTCGAGACGCACTGGGAATCCCTCCACCGCAGGGGCTTCCGCTGGCCTTCCTCGAACCGGTGGACGACCCGCTCGGCGACATCGTCGGCCGCTACGCGCGTACCCACGGCCCGTTTGTCGCGTCCGACGCCGCCGCAGCGCTCGGAGTCGGCGTAGCGGTCGTCCGCGACACCCTGGTGCGTTTGGCCGGACAGCGACGCGTGGTCGAGGGCGATTTCCGCCCCGAACCTGCGGGAACCGTGACCGGCGCCGAACAGTGGTGCAACACCGAGGTACTCGCCGTGTTGCGCCGAGGTTCTCTGGCCGCGAGCCGCGCGGAGATCGCGCCGGTGAGTCACGAGACCTACGCCCGGTTCGTCACGGGCTGGCAGCACGTCACCGCACGGTCGCGGCTGCGTGGCATCGACGGTGTGTCCGCGGTGATCGATCAGCTTGCCGGAGTGCCCATTCCGGCATCGGCGTGGGAGTCGCTGATCCTGCCCGCACGGGTGGCCGACTATCGCCCCGACATGCTCGACGAATTGACCGCCGGTGGCGAGGTGCTCTGGGCGGGTCACGGAAGGCTGTCCGGATCCGACGGCTGGATCAGTCTGCATCCGGCGGACGTCGCCGAGGACAGTCTCCCCATCCCGGTCGAGATCGACATGAGCGAGTTGCATCACCGGCTACTCGAACAGCTCTCCTCCGGCGGCGCCTTCTTCTTTCGGCAACTCAGCGATGCGCTCGCTCTCGGCGGCGTGGCTCCGCTCGGCTCAGATCTGGAGACCGCGTTGTGGGATCTGGCCTGGGCCGGACGGATCAGCAACGACACCTTCAGTCCGGTGCGGGCGCTGCTCGGTCCCGGTCGCAAATCGGGCGCCACCCGCAGTGCCCCGGCGCATCGTGGACGCAGCCGATTCGCCCGCACCCCACGCACTGCGCCACTGTCGATGACCGGGCGATGGTTCGCCCTGCCCGAACCCACGTCCGATCCGACACGAGCGGTGGCCGCTCAGTGTTCGGCATTGCTCGATCGGTACGGCGTGGTGACGAAGGGTGCGGTGATGACCGAGGGCATCGCCGGCGGATTCTCGCGGGTATACAAGGCGCTCAGTGGATTCGAGGACAGCGGCAAGGTCCGGCGCGGGTATTACATCGACGGGCTCGGTGGTGCCCAGTTCGCCGCGACCACCACCGTCGATCGTCTCCGCGACGAGGTCGAGACGACCGGCACCTGTGCTCTGGCCCTCGCGGCCACCGACCCGGCCAACCCGTATGGCGCGGCGCTGGCATGGCCGAAACAAACCGAAGGACACCGGCCCGGCCGCAAGCCGGGCGCGCTGGTGGTTCTCGTCGACGGGCACCTGGTGTTGTTTGTCGAGCGCGGCGGAAAGACGGTTCTGACGTTCAGCGAAAACGTCGCACATCTGGAGGCGGCGTCCGCTGCTCTGGCGAAGGTGGTGATCCGGGGTCAGGTCGACCGGCTACACGTCGAACGAGTCAACGGCGACCCCGTTCAGACGAGTGACCTCGCACCACATCTACGCGAAAGCGGATTCGCGGCCACGCCTCGAGGGTTGCGGCTACGGCGAACCGGCTGAACCGGATCACCCGAAACCTCCCGGTTGTGGCGTACAGGGTCGGTCGGCACAATTTACTGTGTACCTAGCCCGGCTATCACCGGATGGCTCACCCGGGTCGCGGCCCACATAGACAGAGGAACTCTTCCATGGCGCAACAGGCACCTTCCACTGCGGCGGCAACGCTCAGTTCGGAGCTGCCCGCCTGGCAGCAGGCCCGGCGGCTGAACATCATCAAGGCCGCCAACGCCGCACTCAAGGCCCAGGAGTACGAGCAGATCCAGATCCGCGACGTGGCGCAGGAAGCCGGAGTCGCGCTGGGCACTCTCTACCGCTATTTCTCGTCCAAAGAACACCTCTACGCGGCGGTGCTGTTGGACTGGGCAGCGCCGGCTTACGCGCGGTCCGGTGACAACCTGTCGGAGCATCAGATCCGGGCCAAGATGAACGCGGTCATCTCGTCGTTCGAGCGGCGCCCGCACTTCTTCAAAGTCCACGTGATCCTGCAGTCGAGTTCGGATACCAACGCAAAAGCACTGCTCGGCGAGTTCTTCACCGTTTGCCAGCAGACTCTGGCCGGCGACTTCGCCCGGCTCGGCCCCGGCGCCGCCGCCGACGCCGCGATCATGTTGTGGTCGATCATCAACACCGCCCTCACCTCGGCGATCTACCACGACGGAACGATGGACGACGTCTACCGGCTGTGCAACCGATTCATGGACTTCCTGTTCGGCCCGGCCGAGCCAACGCTTGAAAACTAGATTCGGGTTCTAGTAGGTTGGTGGAAGACAATCTCTTCCACTTTCTCCACGCGCAGGAGCATCCATGGGTTTTCAGGGCGATGCGGCAATTGTCGGATATACGGAGTTGCCGCCGCAAAAGGTTTCCACCAGAACCCCGCGCTTCACGCTTGAACAGTGGGCGACACTGTCGGCGTCGGCCATCGAAGACGCCGGCCTGACCGGCATCGCGATCGACGGGATCGTCACCTCGACCCTGCTCGAGTCCGAGATGTTCGTACCGTCCACCATTGCCGAGTATCTCGGCGCGAAGGTCAACTTTGCCGAGATCGTCGACCTCGGTGGAGCATCGGCATCCGCGATGGTCTGGCGCGCCGCCGCAGCGGTGGAACTCGGTATCTGCCAAGCGGTCCTGTGTGTTCTTCCGGCCGACTACGGCGTGCCGTACAACGAGAAGAAGCCGTTGCCGGAAAGTCTCACCGACATCCTGCTGTACGGGTCGTCGTCGAATCGCTACGGCTCGCCGCAGGCCGAGTTCGACATCCCGTTCGGCAATCTCGGGCAGAACGGTCCGTATGGGCAGATCGCTCAGCTGTACCGCTCCGTATACGGATACGACGAGCGGGCGCTGGCGAAAATTGTTGTGGATCAACGGGTCAACGCCAACCACACCCCCGATGCGATCTTCTACGACAAGACCCTGACCATCGACGATGTGCTGGCCAGCCCGATGATCGCCGACCCGCTCCGCCGCCTCGAAATCGTGATGCCGTGCTCTGGTGGCGCCGCAGTGCTGGTCACCTCGGCGGCACTGGCGAAGAAGAGCAGGAATCGTCCGGTGTGGATCAAGGGTTTCGGCGAGCACGTCGCCTACAAGACGCCCAGCTATGCCGAAGACCTGCTGCAGACCCCGATCACGCAGGCGGCCGACTCCGCATTCACGATGAGCGGTCTCGAGCGCAGCGACATGGACATGGTCTCCATCTACGACTGCTACACCATCACGGTGTTGATGAGCCTGGAAGATGCGGGTTTCTGCGAGAAGGGCAAGGGCATGGAGTTCGTCAACTCGCATGACCTGACGTTCCGCGGCGACTTCCCCCTGAACACCGCGGGCGGCCAGCTCGGATTCGGGCAGGCCGGACTGGCAGGCGGTATGCACCACGTGTGCGACGCCACCCGCCAGATCATGGGTCGGGCCGGGGCCGCACAGGTCGACGACTGCAACCGCGCGTTCGTCTCCGGCAACGGTGGCGTGATGGGCGAACAGACCACACTTGTTCTCCAGGGCGACTAGAAAGCGATCACCTCATGACGTTCACCAAACCGATGCCGGTGAAAACGCCTGTGACCGCACCCTTCTGGGATGCGTTGGCAGAGCACAAGATCCGCATCCAATATTCACCGTCGCTGCAGCAGTACGTGTTCTATCCGCGTGTCCTGGCGCCCGGCACGCTCGCCGACGACCTCGAGTGGCGTGAGATCTCCGGCCTCGGGACGCTCTACACATTCACCATCGCGCGCAAGCCGGTGTCGCCGCATTTCGCCGACTCGGTGCCGCAGCTTGTTGCCGTGGTGCAGTGGGACGAAGGTCCCCGACTGTCCACCGAGTTGGTCAACGTCGCACCGGAAGACATCACGGTGGGCATGCGGGTCAAGCCGGTGTTCTTCGACTACCCCGACGACGACGTCACGCTGCTGCGGTACGAGCCCGCCTGACCCGGCGCCTGCGGTTCTGACGGTGTCAGTCCGGAACCGGTACCGGCTCAAGCAGTTCGGCCCGCGATTCCGGAGCAGCCGCGCGTAGGGCATCGGCAGATCCGTCGTCAGGTTGACGCTGCGAAGCAACCTCGGCCACAACGCGGGCTAGGTAGGTCTCGACCTCGAACGCGGTCTGCTCGGCATCCCAGTCCAGCAGTGGCGCAGCCAGATCCGCCACCTCGGCTGCGCAATTCACACCGCGGTCGGGGTACTCGATCGCGATCCGGGTCCGACGCGCGAGGATGTCTTCGAGGTGCAGAGCCGCTTCACTGACGACGGCGTAGACAACCTCGACCCGCAGGTACTGCGGGGCGCCCGTCAGCGGTTCGAGCAGGCTTGCGTCCTTCTTGGCGTAGTCCAAGACCTCCTCGATCATCGAGCCGTAGCGATTGAGCAGGCGCCGAATACGGTACGGGTGCAGCCCATGTCGTTGTCCGAGCTGATCGCATTGATTGATCAGCGCGTGATAGCCGTCGGCTCCGAGCAGCGGCACCTTCTCGGTGATGGACGGCGCCACCCGGACCGGGATGAAGTCGGTGATGGCGTCCACCGCGTCAGAAGCCATCACCCGGTAGGTGGTGTATTTGCCGCCTGCGATCGCAACCAGACCCGGCGCGACCTCGGCAACAGCATGTTCGCGCGAGAGTTTCGACGTCTCGTCGCTTTCGCCGGCCAGGAGTGGGCGGAGGCCGGCATAGACGCCTTCGATGTCACCGTGCGTCAGTGGGGTCACCAGCACCTCGTTGACCCGTTCGAGGATGTAGTCGATGTCGGCGGCGGTCGCGGCCGGATGGGCCAGATCGAGGTTCCAGTCGGTGTCGGTGGTGCCGATGATCCAGTGGGTTTCCCACGGGATCACGAACAGCACCGATTTGGTCGTCCGGAGAATGATGGCCGATTCACTGACGATGCGATCACGCGGGACGACGATGTGCACACCTTTGGAGGCCCTGACCCGAAAGCGGCCGCGCTGCTTGGACAACGCCTGGATCTCGTCGGTCCAGACCCCGGCCGCATTGATCACGCAGTGACTGCGGATGTCGGCGGTCTCGCCGGTCTCGGTGTCGCGGACTCGGACACCACTGACTCGGTCGGCTTCGCGAAGGAAGCCGGTGACCTGGGTCGACGTCCGGATCACCGCGCCATAGTGGGCGGCAGAGCGCGCCACGGTCAAGGTGTGCCTGGCGTCGTCGACCACGGTGTCGTAGTAGGTGATCCCGCCGGTGAGCGAGTTCCGTTTCAGGGACGGAGCAATACGCAGCGCCCCCGAACGCGTCACATGGTGTTGTCCGGGAACTGATTTGGACCCGCCCAGCGAGTCGTAGAGAAATAGGCCCGCAGCAACGTAGGGGCGCTCCCAACCCCGGTGGGTCAGTGGGTAGAGGAACGGGAGGGGTTTCACGAGGTGCGGCGCCAGGGTCGTCAGGGAGAGTTCGCGTTCGTGCAGCGCTTCGCGGACCAGACCGAACTCGAGTTGTTCGAGGTAGCGCAATCCGCCGTGGAACATCTTCGATGAGCGACTCGATGTGCCCGATGCGATGTCGCGGGCTTCGACCAGAGCCACCCGCAGACCGCGGGTTGCGGCGTCGAGCGCAGTTCCGGCCCCGACGATGCCTCCGCCGACGACAACAACGTCGAACTGTTCGGTCGAGAGGCGCTGCCAGGCGTTTTCCCGGTAGCGGGGACCGAGGTCTGCAGGCCGATCCGGATCGAAAGCTGCTGCGCTCATCGCGATCTCCCATTCAGCTGGGCGGATACTCTTGTGCCAAGGTTACCCGCTGGTAACTATTCGGCCACTCCAGTCCGCTTCGGTGACACGTCGATGGTCCACACAGCGGACTCTACGGGCAGTTCATGGAACACTCGGGGACGTGAGCAACACCACGGGGTACGTAGCCGCGGTCGACCAGGGCACAACGTCGACGCGTTGCATGATTTTCGACCATTCCGGACGTGTCGTCAGTTCGGAACAAGTCGAGCACAGGCAGATCTTCCCGCAGTCCGGGTGGGTCGAGCACGATGCCGTGGAGATCTGGCGGCATACGCGCCGCGTGGTGGCCGCTGCGATGGCATCGGAAGATCTCGAGACCGCCGACATCGTCGCGCTGGGGATCACCAATCAGCGTGAGACCACCGTGGTCTGGGATCGGTCGACGGGACGGCCCGTCTACAACGCCATCGTGTGGCAGGACACGCGCACCGCTGCACTGTGCGAGGAACTGGCCGGCGACCACGGCGCGGGCAGGTATCAGCAGCGAACCGGACTCCCGTTGTCCACCTACTTCTCCGGGCCGAAGATCCGGTGGATTCTGGACAACGTCGATGGCGTCCGAGAACGCGCCGAGGCCGGCGAATTGTGCTTCGGCACAATGGATACCTGGCTCATCTGGAACATGACCGGCGGCCCGAGCGGTGGGCAGCATCTGACCGATGTCACCAACGCCTCTCGGACCATGCTGATGGATCTCGAAACACTTGCCTGGGATGAGCAGATCTGCAACGAGATGCGTATCCCAATGAGTCTGCTGCCCGAAATTCGCAGTTCGTCGGAGGTGTATTGCCATGTCCGCGAGCGGGGTCCGCTCGCCGACGTACCCATCGCCGGCATCCTCGGCGATCAACAGGCAGCCACGTTCGGGCAGGCCTGCCTGTCGGTCGGCGAAGCCAAGAACACCTACGGCACAGGTAATTTCCTGCTGCTCAACACCGGCGAAGAAGTGGTGCACAGCAACCATGGACTGCTGACGACTGTCTGCTACCAGATCGGCGACAACAAACCCGTCTACGCTCTGGAGGGGTCGATCGCGGTGACCGGATCCCTGATCCAGTGGCTGCGAGACAATCTTGGGTTGATCAACACTGCAGGAGATATCGAAGAGGTCGCTCAGACCGTCGATGACAACGGCGGCGTCTATTTTGTGCCGGCCTTTTCAGGTTTGTTCGCTCCGCGCTGGCGACCCGATGCGCGTGGCGTGATCGTTGGCCTGACGCGCTTTGTCAACAAGGGCCATATCGCGCGAGCAGCGTTGGAGGCCACCGCTTTTCAGACGCGGGAGGTGATCGAGGCGATGCAAGCAGATTCGGGTGTCACGTTGTCGACCCTGAAGGTGGACGGTGGCATGGTCGTCAATGAGCTGCTCATGCAGTTTCAGGCCGACATCCTCGGCGTTCCGGTGGTCCGGCCGGTTATCAACGAAACCACAGCATTGGGTGCCGCGTACGCGGCCGGGCTCGCGGTGGGCTATTGGGACAGCGAACAAGAGATTCGCGACAACTGGGCAAAGGACAAGTCCTGGGAGCCCGCAATGCCCGTCGATGATCGGGATGAGCGCTTCGCCGAATGGAACACCGCCGTCGAACGAAGCTACGACCTGGCCTGAGCGAGCGCGCCCACAAAGAGCGAGCGGCAACGAAGTGCGCTATTGCTGCTTGTCGTCTGGGTCTTTGCCACCGAGCGCGTCCGGCGCTGAGTTCTCCCCGGCCGGGCCGAGGTCCAGGACACGAGCCCAATCGCCGAGGACGGGCGGTCCCACCAACGGCAGGCGCCCGACAATCTCTTCCCCATTTTCCCGGGTGTGCAGGTACGACGGCGCGCGATGTTCGCCATCCTTGTCCTTCCCGGCTCCGCGGCCTCCAGCGGGCGACCCTGTAGGACTTCCACCCCGGGAGCCGGCTGACGGTGTCGCCCCGGCCGATTGATTGGCGCCGGTTGTCGGTGTCACCAGCGATGCGGGCATCCGACGTCCGAGCGGGCTCGCTTCCGAACCAGCGCCTCCGACGCCGCCACCTGCCCCGCCGCCGGAGCGACCTCCGCCCGAACCACCGCTTCCCGAGCCACTACCGGACGCCCCACCGCGGGCACTGTTCAACGCTGCGGCCGACGTCAGGCCGCTCGCACCCGCGCCACCGGCTATCGGTGCGCCAAAAGCGCCATTGAGCGGGCCCGGTGTGGATCCGCCTCCGCTTGTGCCAGATGCGTCGCCGCCACTTCCGAGGGTGAAGGGCGTGTCTTCGGCTTGGCCTCCCACATAGGCGGACTGCTCAGCGCTGGGCCCGCTCGGGCCGCCTGGCCCGTCGGGGCCGTTTGCGCCATTTGTGCCGGCTCCCGCGAGCAACGCCGGACTGGTGTCTCCTGATCCGCTACCGGAGCCAGCTCCGCCCAGGGCTTCGACGACGTTTTGTTCAAATCCCGCACCAAGCTGCAGTAGTGGGGCGGCGTCGTATTCGGGCAGTGAGCCGTTCGCGCCGATGACCGGGTTGCTGTACGAATCCGTCATCGTCTTGGCGATCAGGGCGCGGTGCACCGCCCGCTCCATATTGTTGTTGCCGCCGCCATCGCCGAATGTGGTGTCAAGGTCCGCAACGTTGCCCTGAGTTTGCGAGAGGATCCCCGCGATAGCTGAAATCTGGTCCGCAATCTGGAGCCCGACTGCCGCCGAGCTATCCGTGTGCCGGATACCGGCAACCGTTGCGCGGTGCGATCCAGTGACGGTTTCACCGCTGAACTCGCCTTCCGGATACAACTTTGGAAGGGCCGCTTCATAGACCGCCGCAGCTGCCTGAATTCGACTCGCAATCAGCCTGATCGCCTCAGCATCGGCCTCCGCCGAGCTCGGCTGCATACTCGCGCACACCCGACGCATCTCATCGAGCGCATGGCTGACCCAGTCCGTCGGATCAATCGATCTAGGCGCCACATTCTCCCCCGATCTCGCTGACTGCGCGTCCCCAGCGCTGGTCCCAACGCAACAGCCTAGTGCAATGCAAATTCAGTGTCCGCACTACAATAACCTGAAACAAATCTGTTCAATCAGGAATCTTATCGATATTAGAAGTCATAAAGCCGACAGCAATTCGACACGGATCGTATTTGGATCGCACCTCAGACCCACCAACAATACCGACATCAACCACAACGATTGAATCCTGCGACTCGACGTAGGTCATACAGGCCGATTCATCATCATTCAGTACCGCCAGACCAACGACTCTTCCTTTAACGTTGATGTCCGACTTCCAGTCAATCTCAGGCATACTCGACTTATATTTGGCCAAGGACTCTCCATCGGTGACAACGACACCTATAGAAAACAGATCCGGCATTAACCACATACACCCTCGAATGCCCTGCCCATCGACCTGTGCCGCATCTTCGACCACCGCAGGATCAACCTCGAACCTCAATAGCTCTTCTTCCGAAAATGCCACACAAGGTTCGAACGGAGTCCCATCATTCGACGGATTCCATCTATTCGGGAATTGATTTTCAAACGGTAGGGCAGGGTGCGCAGGTTCCGTCACTCTAGAAGTATTTGGCGCGACAGTACCATTCTTAACCGGCTGCGCCGCACCATCATTTACCGCGCAGGCAGGAAAACAGACAATCGCCATAGCCACAAGAATGATTCGGATTTTCACTGGCGAAAATTTCCCGCTTGTATATCATCAGTCCCCATCAGAGTTGACTTGGAAGCCCTGCACTGACTGGCCACATTTTTAAGGTAATTAGCCTCAGACATTATCGATTGCGCAAACGACCCCGAATCTCCCCGCAGCAAATCCCGCAGGTTCTGCAGAGTGCCTTCGCCCTCAGAGCAATCACCAGCCCAATTTGAACTCAGCACAAGGCGCAGTGCAGCTTGCTCCTCCTGCAGAACGCCCGCGAACACCTCCGCAGCCATCGCTACTGCTTCCCACTGCTCATCAGTGAACTGCACTTCGTCGGCCATGTCCCCTCCTCGCATAGATCTCCCGCCTGAGGTACGACGTTAGCCGTTGGCGATCGGTTCCAACCAGCATTGAACTCAACATCTGGACCAGCACCATGCCGCGAGCCCCAGTGCTCGTTCAGCTATTCACCCTGGTCAGGGCTATCCGGTTCGGGATCGGGTTGGACCTCAGGTTCGCCGCCGGTCCGTTCCGCCAACTTGTCAGCCAACACCGCCCGGCGGTCGGCCAGAACCTTCTCCCAGGCCGCCGCGAAGGTCTCGTTGACGTGCTGGGCACGGTTGACCCGCGGTTTGCGTTCCGGATCCACTCTTGCCGGTGGTATCCACCCGACCCTGCCCTTGTCAGGGCCTTCGGTGATCATGATCGTCTGCCACTGACCCGGACCATCGCCCACCAACTTGTGGTGCGGCGGGCACGCCGATCCCATCAGATCGATGTCGGTCAGACCGCCATTAATCCAGGCGATCAGGTGATGGATCTCCACCCAGGTCGCCGGATTGGTGCAACCCGGGTGCGAGCAACCTCGATCCCGGGCGAACAACGCCAACCGCTGACCCTTCTGGGCGGTGCGTTTGGCCCGGGCGAAGTACAGCACCTCGGCGCTGTGGTCGGCGAACACCGCCAAGTATTTGTCGGAACGCGCTGCCAGGTGCAGGGCCTCTTTGACCGGAATATCTACTCCGGAGGCCGTTTTGGCGATCCCCGCGCAATCGTCGAGTTGTTGTTTGGTCATCGTGATGATCAGCTGCGCCGGCAACCCCCGATGGGACTTGCCGAGAAGGTTGCACTCCAAAATCGTTTTCAAAATCGCTTTGAGTGCATCGTGGCGTTGTTGGCCCTGCGAGCGAGTATCACGCTCGGCAGCAGCCTTCACCAGCTCTGCATCCTGCTTCGGATCATCACTGGCACCGGACGGTGAGTTCGGATCGGCCGGGTTGTTCATGCCCGGGGCGGCCCAGACATCCATCACCGTCGTGAAAAACGCCAACGTTTCCGGATCCAGGGTGCCCGAGATCTTGGCCATCAAGTCCACACCCTGATTACCCAAACTCACCGAACGTTTACGGGCCCGATCCGAATCATCGGTCAACCGGCCATCGGGATCGACCCGGGCCAGCACCTGACGGCCCGACGCCGCCAACTGAGTCGGATCCTGGCCGACGGCCTCTTCGGTCATCCAATAATCAACCACGTCATACACCGCCGAATCCGACGCTGACGGGATGTGTTTGCGCACATCCAACATCACATCCATATGTGCTGCGCCGATCAGTCCTTGGGACCAGGCATGTTCGGCGGCAGGGCATTTCGGTGCCAGCTCTTCACCCTGCATCGTATGGAATCGGCCGACTGCTTCCAGACCGCGGATCCTGGACATGGTTTGGCCTTTGGTCAACCGCAACTCGCTACGGGTGAAACCAAACAGCGACGAATATCCGGCATCGGTGAACGATGACCGGTTCGAGACCCACAGCAGGTGCCGCAACCCGGTGAACTCGAGCTTGCGGACGATCCGTTCATGCACCCGCACAAGCTCATTGACTTCCGCATCAGCCATATCAGAATCAGCGCAGTCCGCGATGTCGGCAACCAGTAGCTCCAACTCGAGGTATTTGCGCACCAACACCGGAACCGAAGAAGGATCAATCGAGGAATCGTCAGTCATCATGCCCCCCAAGACATCTGATCGAACGCTTTCAATCAGTTTACCTCAAAGGGCCTCGCAAGTAGAACGTATATTCGAACTAATTCGACGAATTTTCCACAGCGCCAGCCAATCTCCGAACTGCTTCGTCCAACCCTTCAGGTCCTAGAGTGCAGAAGCTCAGCCGCAGGCAATCACTGATATCTTCTTCCACGCCAAAGGCCGCCCCCGGCACAAATGCCACGCCGGCATCCACCGCGTCCGTCAGTAACCGCGACGTATCGACGCCAGGCATCCGAACCCAACAGAACATGCCGCCCTCGGGCTCAGAGAACTGAACCTTCTCCCCCAACTCACGACGCAGCGCGCCAGTCAAAGTGGTTGCACGCAGGCGATATTCGGACTGCACGTGGGAAATATGCGCATCCAGCCACGCTTCGTCATCGAGCAACTCCGCAACCATCAATTGACTGAAGGTCGACCCGCACAGATCCGCACCTTGACGAAGCAGCTCCACCATTGCAATCACCTCAGGCGGGCCGCTCATCCATCCGACGCGCAGCGCAGGTGCCAGAATCTTCGATGCCGAACCAAGCCGGACAACTCGATCACCGTGCGCCGCAATCGGTTCGATATCGAAACCGGAGAACCGCAACCGCCCATACGGATCGTCTTCGACGACGATGAATCCATAGTGATCGGCCAACTGTGCCAGTTCGATCCGAGTCTGCGCCGTGGCCGTCACCCCGGCAGGATTGTGGAAGTTGCTAACGGTATGCACTATCCGCGGTCGCTCGCCGGCTTCGAGCAACTCACGCAGTGCCCCGACATCACATCCAGAAGCGGTGATCGGCAACGCACGCACCCGTGCACGCACCGACTGAAAGACCTGCAGCGCGCCCACATACACCGGGTCATCGACCACCACGAGGTCATCGGGATTCACGAGGGCATGCGCCAACAGAAACAGTGCCTGTTGCGAACCGTGAGTCAGCAGGACCCGACCTGGATCATCAGCACCGACATACCGCGCCACCGCCTCGCGGCATGGGTACACCCCTGCGCTCACGGTGTATTGCAACGAGGCCGGGTCAGCGCTGATGCGTGCAGCCGACTCCGAGATTCGCGCCGCAGGAATCAATTCGGTGGCGGGCAGTCCGCCCGCGAGACTCAGCACATCGGGCTGTTCGGTCAGCTTCAGCAGATCACGGATCGCTGATCCGCGAACATTCGCCAACGCGTGTGATGGTGCGTAAGGACTTCCAACAACAGACATGGCAATCACTCTCCACAGCAGCAGGTATCAATAATGCGTGGTGATGAGAGTGGTCACCGAATAAGGCGCGCCAGTGTGAGTCGCAAAACCCAGGTTAGCGCGCCTTAATCGAAATATGAAATGCAATTCCCAAAATATGGGACAGTTAGTCCAGATCGTCGTGACGGACCAGCTGACGAGCAGCCTCGGTGATCGATCCGGACAGCGACGGGTAGACCGAGAACGTCTGTGCCAGATCGCCGACCATCAGCTTGTTCTGCACTGCGAGCGCGATCGGCAAGATCAGCTCAGATGCATTGGGTGCCACCACAACTCCACCGATCACAACACCGGTTGCCGGACGGCAGAAGATCTTCACGAAGCCACGCCGCAACCCACTCATCTTTGCGCGCGCGTTTGTCGCCAGCGGCAACATCACCGTCCGGGCCGGGTACTCGCCGGAGTCGATGGCATGCTGGCTGACACCGACGGTGGCGATCTCGGGCCGCGTGAAGATCGCCGACGCAACGGTCTTGAGACGGATCGGCGACACACCTTCACCCAGCGAGTGGTACATCGCGATTCGGCCCTGCATGGCAGCCACGGATGCCAGCGGCAGCAGCCCGGTGCAGTCACCGGCGGCGTAGATACCCGGCACTGCGGTCCGCGACACCCGGTCGACGTTCAGGTAGCCACCACGGCCGAGCTCCAGGCCGACATTCTCCAGTCCGAGATCGTCTGTGTTCGGAACCGATCCGACAGTCATCAGGCAATGAGAGCCCTCAACGGTGCGCCCATCGGCAAGGGTGACTTTCACGCCATCGGCGGTGCGTTCGACTTTGTCGGCCCGCGCGTGTTTCACCAGCGTGACGCCGCGCTCGGCCAACACGTCCTCGAGGACAAGCGCTGCGTCTTCATCCTCGTGGGGCAGGACCCGGTCGCGACTCGAAACCAGCGTGACCGGAACACCGAGCTCGGTGTAGGCGTGCACGAACTCCGCACCGGTGACACCTGAACCGATGACAATCAGGTGCTCGGGGAATTCATCGAGGTCGTACATCTGGCGCCAGGTGAGGATCCGCTCACCGTCAGGCTTGGCGTCAGGAAGAACTCGGGGCGACGCGCCGGTTGCGATCAACACCACATCGGCGTCCAGAATCTCTTCGGTTTCGTCACTGCCATCGGGCCCGAACGGCGTGGCGAGAATCTTGTGCCGGGCAAATCCGACCTCGGGCACAGCGAGCCGGCCACGGCCGTGAACGATCCGGACACCCTCGCTCAGGAGCCGCGAGCGGATGTCGGACGACTGGGCGAAGGCGAGATCCTTGACGCGCTCATGGATCTGCGGCAACGACACGAGCGCACCGTCATATTGCAGGTTGATTCCCAGGTCAACGGCACGACGGACGTCCGTTCTGATCCCGGTCGAGGCGATGAATGTCTTCGACGGCACGCAGTCCCACAGGACGCAGGCACCGCCCATGCCGTCACTGTCGACAATGGTGATGTCAGCACCGTAGGTGGCGGCGGCAAGTGCCGCTTCGTAGCCGGCGGGTCCTCCACCGAGGATCACGATTTTGGTCATTTCAGGTCAACTCCCAGGGATGTCGGATGGGCCTGCCGGCGGGGTGGCGCCACTTGAGAATCTAGTCGATCGCCTCTTGCACTTTCCCGATGGGGAGCTGACCATCTAGGCTCCTCTCCGTGCCTATCTACGCCGCCTATGGCTCGAACATGCATCCCGAGCAGATGCTCATGCGTGCCCCACACTCTCCGATGGCGGGCACCGGCTGGCTGTACGGGTGGCGGCTGACATTCGGTGGCGGCGACATCGGCTGGGAAGGTGCACTGGCAACGGTCACCGAGGATCGCGACGATTCCGATGCCCGCGTTTTTGTCGTCTTGTACGACGTCACAGAGGACGACGAATCCAGCCTTGACCGCTGGGAGGGCTCCGAACTCGGGATCCACCGCAAGATCCGTTGCCGCATCACCACACCCAACGGACCGGTCCTGGCATGGCTGTATGTCCTGGACGCCTTTGAAGGCGGCCTACCCTCGGCGCGCTACCTGGGCGTCATGTCCGAGGCAGCTGAAATCGCCGGTGCACCTTCCGAATACGTGCATCAGCTCCGGGTCCGCGAATCACGAAATGTGGGGCCAGGACCCGACAGCCCGGGACCAGACCACTAGTCCAGACCAGCAGCCCCCGCGACCGTCACCGGTCGCGCAGGCTCGCCTGCAGAACGATCCCGGCCAGCGTCCGCACGCCCACCGCGAGCGCGCGCTCGTCGAGGTCGAAGTTGGGCTGATGCAGGTCGACCTGCGGTCCGCGGCCGGACCACACCCCGAGCCGCGCCATCGCACCCGGAACGTTCTCCAAGTACCACGAAAAGTCCTCTCCACCACCGGATTGCGCGGTGTCGGCGAGCGCGTCGGGGCTCACCGACAAGATCGCGTCGCGGAAGATCTCGGTGGAGATCGAATCGTTGACAACCGGTGGGACGCCACGCTTGTAGATCAGGTCGTAGCGCACGCTCAACGGCGACAGCATCCCTTCGATGATCTCGCGGACGATCGGCTCGAGCAGCGCCCAGGTGGTGTGGTCGCCGGTGCGCACCGTGCCGCGCAGACGGCCCTCTTGCGGAATCGCATTGGGCGCATCGCCTGCATGTGCCGAACCCCACACCATCACGGTGCTGGTTCGCGGATCGATCCGCCGTGACAGCACTCCGGGCAGACCGGTGATCACGGTTCCCATGGCGTACACGAGGTCCGCGGTCAGGTGTGGTCGCGAGGTGTGACCACCCGGCGAGTGCAACACCAGTTCGACGTGATCAGCCGCCGAGGTGATCGGACCACGTCGCAGTCCGACCTTGCCGACCTCGAGTTTCGGGTCACAGTGCAAGGCGTAGATCTGCGACACACCACGCGTGACGCCGGCGGTGACGGCATCCAGAGCGCCACCGGGCATCACTTCCTCGGCCGCCTGGAACACCAGTCGGACACCGATCGGTAGCTCGTCCATCGAGGCCAGGGCCTTACCCACACCCAACAACATCGCGGTGTGTCCGTCGTGCCCGCAGGCATGTGAGACGCCCTCGACGGTCGACGCGAACGGCAGACCGGTCAGCTCGGAGATCGGCAGCGCATCCATGTCGGCGCGCAACGCCACCATCGGTCCGGCCGGACCGATGTCACAGACCACGCCGACACCCTGGGGCAGAACCCGTGGGGACAGGCCGGCCTTCGTCAGTTCGTCGACTATGACACCGGTGGTGCGCAGCTCACTTCGCGACAGTTCCGGGTGGGAGTGGAAATCCCGACGCCACGCCACCAACTGCGCGGTGTTGGCGTTGATCCAACCGTCCAGATCCTTCAGGAAACGTTCTGCGTCCACGTGTTGCCCACTCATATTTCGTTGCACACTCATCGTCATCTGCCCGCGTCACGCGGGACTGAACCAATTCGTTTTTCCTGCTCTTGCAGGAGGTCTTCACGCCACTGCGGATCGGCCGCTGCACGCGCGGCGGTGGCTGCCAGGGCCAGCGCCCCGTCAACGACCGCCTGATCGGCCGACGGCGACGCAGCGGCGGCCGCGAACTCGATTTCATGGGTTCCGGCGCCGTTGCTCTCGATGCCGATCATGGGGTGGATGGACGGCAACATATGGCTGATGTTGCCCATGTCAGTGCTGCCGAGCGGGCGCACACCCTCCAGGGCTGCCGGCATCACTTCGCGTCCGAGGTCGGCGATCGCACCCCGGTACGCCGCGAGTAGTCGCTGATCGTGCCGGAGCTCAACGTAAGTCGGCGACACGGTCGAGATCTCGTACGTGCAGCCCGCCGCCATCGCACCGGCCGCGAAACACGCTTCGGCGCGCTCACGCAGGTCTGCCAGCGATGCCTCGTCGATCGCCCGTAAGTAATAGAGCAACTCGCTGTGTCCGGGCACGATGTTCGGGGCGCTGCCGCCGTCGCTGACGATTCCGTGAATCTGCTGGCCGGCCTTCAGATGTTGGCGCAGCAGCCCGAGGGAAACCTGCGCGATGGTGCCCGCATCCGCGGCGTTGCGGCCGCGCTCGGGCGCAGCTGCCGCATGGGATTCGACACCTGTGTACCGGATCGCCAGATCATCCAATGCCAAAGACCGGCTGGCCACTTCGTCCATCCGTCCCGGGTGCACCATCAATGCCATCGCAACCGGATCGAAAACCCCGGCGCGGGCCATCACAATTTTTCCGCCACCGGTCTCTTCGGCCGGTGTGCCGAGGACAAGGACGGTGATGCCGAGTTCATCGGCCATCTCCGCAAGGCCACGCGCTGCACCGACCGCGGTCGCGGCGATCATGTTGTGCCCACACGCATGCCCCAAACCGGGCAACGCGTCGTACTCGGCGCACAGCCCGACCACCAGATCGCCCGAACCGTAGGTCGCGGTGAACGCGGTGGGAAGGTCGGCAACCCCGGTGGTGACGTCGAAGCCGTAGTCATCGAGCAGGCTGGTCACCTTGGCGACGCTGCGGTGTTCGGAGAACGCCAGTTCCGGTTCGGCGTGAAGCGAATGAGACAACTCGATCAGGTCACCGGCCACTGCCTGTACGGCATGCGCGCCTCGCTGCCCGATCTGTGTCATCGGTTCATTGTCTCACCATCGCGATTGCGTCCTGATCCGAGTTAGCCAACCAGGTTGGGTGGGGTCAGGTAGGCGAGGTCGGCGAGAAGGGGCTCGCGGAGACCCTTTTTGATCATCTGCAGAGCCGGTCCGGCCAGAGCACTTCGCCCAACGGCGATGTCGGAGGCCGTGGATGTCAGCACATCGACATCGACGGCCTGCTCGACGATTCCGGCGGTGACCGCATCGAGGCCGCCGTACCGACGTCCGGTGGTCATGGCCTCGGTGGCGGTGGCGTCGGTCAGTCGGGTCCGGATCAATGTCGCCATCCCCTTGGTGAACGGCATTCCGAGCATCACCTCGGGGAGCGACCAAAAGCCCCGCTCGGTCCGCATCACTCGGTGGTCAGCGCACAGCGCCAGCATGGCGCCTGCACCGAAAGCGTGGCCGTTGACCGCGGCAACGGTGGGCTGCGGGAACGTCAGGATCCGCGTGTACAGGGCGTGGACGCGGTCGAGGTACGCCGGAAGTTTGTCGCCATTGGCGCCGATGTAATCCACATCGAGCCCGTTGGAGAAGAACTTTCCGGTCGCGGTGATGACCAACGCGCCCGGCTTGTTGTCGGCGACTTCGTCGAGGCAGGCATTGATGGAGTCGAGCCAGTCGATTCCGAAGCGATTGTCGGAATCACTGTCGTCACCCTCGGTGCCCAGAAAGAGCGTGTGGACGGCGTCATGTGTGGTCACGTACGGCATGTCGCGAGCCTAGCGGTCCCGGCCTTTCTCGCTACGACGGACACAGCACTGTTCGCCGCGGAACCAACGCAGGGTGCGATAGTCGCCCGTTTTCGTCTTAGGGTTGTCCCATGGCAACCGACGGACCCGACGTGATTTCAACCAGCTCCGATCCGACGATCGATCCCATCGGCGCAGCGCAGGCGGCTGCCGACGCGATCGCTGCGGCAACCGGGAAGCCGAGCCACGACGTGGCCGTGGTCCTCGGCTCGGGCTGGGCCCCGGCCGCTGCCGCATTGGGTACCGCCGACGCCAGCATCCCGATGGCGGAGTTGCCAGGTTTCACGCCACCGAGCGCGGCCGGACACTCCGGCACCGTCCACTCGCTGCGCATCGGCGGTCGTTCGGTGTTGGTGCTGCTCGGCAGAACCCATGCGTACGAGGGACATCCACTGGGCAGCGTTGTCCACGCGGTCCGGACTGCCGCCAAATGTGGGGTCGGGACCATCGTGCTGACCAACGCGGCCGGCGGTCTGCGCCACGACATGACGGTCGGCCAGCCGGTCCTGATCAGTGATCACCTCAATCTCACGGCCCGCTCCCCTCTCATCGGCGCGCAGTTCGTCGACCTCGTCGACGCCTATGCACCGCACCTGAGGAAGATCGCACAGTCCGTCGATCCCACACTCGCCGAAGGCGTCTACGCGGGACTCCCCGGGCCGCACTACGAAACGCCCGCCGAGATCAACATGTTGCGGGTCCTGGGAGCCGACCTCGTGGGTATGTCGACCGTGCACGAGACCATCGCCGCCCGTGCGGAGAAGATGTCGGTCCTGGGCATCTCGCTGGTCACCAATCTTGCGGCCGGTATCACCGGCGAGCCACTGAATCACGAAGAAGTCCTGGAGGTCGGCCAGGCCTCAGCCACCCGGATGGGTCACCTGCTGGCCCAGGTGATCGAACAGATCTGAGAGCACCCATGACACAGGACTTTTCATGACACCGCTCGAAGCAGTCCAGGCCTGGATCGACGCCGATCCCGATCCGCGCACCCGAGCCGAACTCGCCACGCTCAACACCGACGAGCTCGACGAAAGATTCTCCGACACCCTGCATTTCGGGACTGCAGGGCTGCGCGGCCCGGTCCGCGGCGGTCCGCTGGGGATGAACGTCGCGGTGGTCACCAAGGCAACCGCCGGGGTCGGGCAGTGGCTGATCAACCACGGTCATGCAGGCGGCACAGTGGTTGTCGGTCGCGATGCCCGCCACGGTTCCGAGGATTTCTACACCGCGGCCACGGAAGTCCTTGCGGCGCAGGGGTTCGACGTGGTCGCACTGCCCGCCCCCGGACCGACCCCGTTGGTCGCGTACGCCACCCGAAACCTGGATGCCGTCGCCGGGATCCAGATCACCGCCTCCCACAACCCGCCTGCCGACAACGGCTACAAGGTCTACCTGGAGCAAGGGGCGCAACTGGTTCCGCCTGCGGACGTGGAGATCGAGCAGTTGATCGCGGCCACCGGGCCTGCCAACGACATCCCGCGGACGCCGGTGGCACCGGATGATCGTGCGCGCGAGAACATCGCGCACTACCTTGCTCGAATCGTGACCCGGTTCGGTCACCACGAGCGTCGAACGATCCGGATCGCACTGACCGCCATGCACGGTGTGGGCGGCGATCTCGCGGTGCAGGCGCTGCGCGAGTGCGGGTTCCACAATGTCACGGTGGTCGGGTTGCAGCATGCCCCGGATCCGGCCTTCCCCACCGCCACGTTTCCCAATCCCGAGGAGCCGGGCGCTGCGGATCTGCTACTCGAACTGGCCGCCGACATCGACGCCGACATCGCCATCGCCCTGGACCCCGACGCCGACCGTTGTGCGGTCGGCACGCGGATCGACGGCATGTGGCGAATGCTCACCGGTGATGAAACCGGCGCGTTGCTCGGCTCCCAGATCATCGCCGAGCACACCGGCGAAGACGTGTTGGTGGCCAACACGATCGTCTCCGGCAGCCTGTTGAACAAAATCGCAAAGGCGTCCGGTGTCCGGTATGCGGCAACATTGACCGGTTTCAAATGGCTGGTCCGAGCCGGAGAGGGCCTGGTCTATGCGTATGAGGAAGCCATCGGACACTGCGTCGACCCCGATGCTGTCCGCGACAAGGACGGCATCAGCGCCGCGGTCGCGCTCAGTGTCCTCACCCAGTCGCTCGCCGACACCGACCGCGACCTGGCCGACCGTCTCGACGAAATCGCGATCGAGCACGGTGTCCACCTGACACGCCAGTACTCGCTGCGTGTCGAGGACCTCGAACGCATCGCCGAGATCATGGCCGACCTTCGCACGAACCCGCCGCAGCAGTTGGACGGGGTCGCCGTCGACGCCGAGGATCTGCTCGGTCGTCCACCGGGCCTGGCAACCGATGCCGTGCAGCTCACGGGCACCTCTGAAACCGGCCAGATCCGGGTCATCGCCCGACCGTCGGGCACCGAACCGAAACTCAAGTTCTACCTTGAGGTCGCCGAAATTCCGGGCCCACCGCTGACCACCGCACGAGCGTCGGCGGAGGCTCGAATGGCCGCGATCACCGCTCAAGTCGCCACCTACTGTGCCGGGCGTCGCCGGTAGGGTGAGCGCGTGAGCGGAAACTATTACCCAACACCCCCGCCGCGATCTCCATGGTCGTCACCGGTTGTGATCGGTGCGATCGTGGCCGGCGTACTCGTACTGGCGCTGGCCATCCTCCTCGGCTTTCTCCTGATCCCGTCAGATGACTCCACCCCCGAAGCCGAGAGCAGCAGCACCACAACCAGCCCGCAGGTGTCGACGCAGACCGTGACGGCCGAGCCGTCGACCGTGACCGCGACCCCCTCTCCGACGCCGACCCCGACAACCTCGACATCGGTCGGTCCGGTGCCGAATGTCCCCGGCGCAGATCGGCAAGGCTTTGTCAGCGGTCCACGCTGCAACGGACCGGAAGACACGGTGGTCATGGTCGGCCAGACAGATCAGTCGAAAATTGTTGTCTGCCAGGCCGATAATCAGTCCGGCCGCTACTACTACAAGGGCCTGGCGAACGGCCTGGGCGTCGAGATCCCAGATCCGACGCGTTCCGGGAACCAGTTTGTGGCGTTGAACCGCGACACCACCTATGAGATGACGCCGACGTCCCTCACCATCGCAACGAACGGCGCGGTCGTCTCGCAGGAACCGATGCTCTACTACTGGACGAATTGACCTTGATGCCAACCGAATCGATCACCGACCCCCGGCCCGAAGTTCTGCACGCCGCTGCGATCGACGTGGTGCGCGGCGGGCGATATCTGTTGCGCGACATCAACTTCACCGTCAGTCCCGGCGAGCACTGGGCCCTCCTGGGCCCCAACGGCGCAGGCAAGTCGACGCTTCTACACATCCTCGGTGCATTCGGACACCCGACCCGCGGCACGGTGGACGTCCTCGGCCACCGTCTGGGCCGGGTGGACATGCGCGAATTACGCACGCACATAGGACATGTCGACCCGCGGCACCGTCTTGATCTTCCACTGAAGGCGCATGACGTCGTCCTGACCGGGCTGACCAACACCCCGGAGCTCGACCCTCGACGCAGCTACACCACCGCCGAGCACCGCCATGCCGACGACCTTCTCGAGCTACTCGGAATGTCTGCGCGCCGGGAATCGGTGTGGACCACGATGAGTCAGGGCGAACGCGGGCGCACCCTCATCGCACGGGCACTCATGCCGCGGCCCTCACTGCTGTTGCTCGACGAGCCCGCCACCGGCCTCGACCTCGCCGCCCGCGAACAGCTGCTGACCAGCATCGACCAACTCCGAAAAGAAGTCACCGATCTGGCCAGTGTCATGGTCACCCATCATCTCGAAGACCTGCCGACGAGCACCAGTCACGCCGTGCTGCTGCGTGATGGAGAAACGGTCATCCAAGGCGGCGTCGAGGTAGCCCTCACATCGGCAACCATCACCAAGTGTTTCGACCACCCGGTCCTGGTGACGCGCGATGGTGGTCGGTGGGCTGCGCGCAGTCGTTAGGTCCGTAAACCCACGATCGGAGGCAATCCCATGACAGCTGACTTTCCGGAGATCGGTGCCATCCACCACGTCAGCATCACTGTCGTCGACCTCGACCGAAGTGTTGATTGGTATCGATGGGTCCTCGGCTTCGAGGTCGCCTCGCGCCAACAGAAAGACGGTGCCGACAAGGCGATGCTCCATCACCCCGGCGGGCTCATCCTCAGCCTGATCTCACACGGTCCCCGCGCAGCGCGCGGCGGCTTCTCCGAGTTCCGGCCCGGTCTCGATCATCTCGCGTTCGAAGTCTCCGACCTCGACGAACTGGAACGCTGGCGGTCGATACTCGACAACGCCCAGATCGAACACAACGGGATCGTGGCCGGGATGATCGGACACCTCATCGCCTTCCGCGACCCCGATGGCATCGCCCTCGAGTTCTACACTCGCCGGCCGGCCACCTGATCCCCCCGCGTTCGGATCAGCGGGGTCCGAACTGGCGGTCACCGGCATCGCCGAGACCCGGCGTGATGTAAGCGACGTCGTTGAGACCGTCGTCGATGGCCGCGGTCACCAGGCGAACAGGAAGACCTGAATTACCCAGCGCTGCCACACCTTCGGGCGCCGCCACCACGCACACCGCGGTGATGTCGGTGGCATTGCGGGTCACCAGCAATTCGATCGTGTGAATCATCGAACCACCGGTGGCAAGCATCGGGTCGAGGACAAAAACCGGCTGGCCGGACAGGTCGTCGGGAAGCGACTCGAGATAGGGCACCGGCTGGTAGGTGTCCTCGTTGCGAGCCATACCCACGAATCCCACGTTGGCTTCGGGCACCATGGCGTGCGCCTGCTCGACCATGCCCAAGCCGGCCCGGAGCACGGGTACCAGCAGCGGGGGCGCAGCCAACCGGACGCCCTTGGTCTCGGTCACCGGCGTCGACACCGCGATCTCGGTGACCGGAGCACCGATCAGTGCCTCGTAGATGAGCATCTGGGTCAGGTCTGACAACGCCCCACGAAACGCCGCGTTATCGGTGTTCTTGTCGCGCAAGGTGGTCAGTCTGGCCGCGGCCAAGGGATGATCGACAGTCCGGATCTGCATGGGATAACCATACGAGGGGAACCAGACCACCCGCCCATCGCGTCGTAAACCCATGACTTCGGTATCCGTTGAACCCGCCGCCCTGACCGCCGCCGCTGCCGGAACACGATCGGTCGCTGCCGAAATCGGGGCATACGCGGCCACCGGTCGCATCGAGGCGGCCGCACTGATTCCGGCATTCGGCCTCATGGGAGCCGAGTTCGCAGCGGCGGCGGTGACGGTCACCGACCGGCACAGCCGTGAACTCACCGACCTCGCGTCCCGGATCGACGCGCTGGCAACCGACCTGCAGCAGTCCGCCGCCACCTACTCAGGCGCCGACAACGGCAGCGCGCACGAGATCAGCGCCCAACAGATCAGAGTCCAACAGAACAGGGCGCTGTAGATGATCCCCGTCGAGATCCTGATCGCACCGCTGCAAGCACTCCTTGCCACCCTTGGCACCGGGGTTCTGCCAGGTGGTGCGCCCGCCACGCAATTGAGAACAATCGCAACGGTTCTCGACGATTCCCGCGCCGGCCAGTACCGCGTGAACACCGAACTCAAACCACAGTGGTCCGGGGCAGGCGCCAACTCGGCCATCGCAGTTCTCGACGAGGCTGTCGTCGCGGCGGCCAACTACTCCGACGACAGCCTTGCCATCGCCGACATCATCGAGTCGGCAGGCGACACCGTGCGGCAGGCAGCCCTCGAACTCGAGGCCATCCTCGATTCCTTTGTGACGATCGCGGCCGCGATGGGACCGACACTGTTCACCCCGGCGGGCATCGCCGCGATCCTGCCGGTTGCGATGACCCACCTGCAACGTGGCATCGATGTCGTCGAACGCACCCGCACGAAACTCGCCGCGGACACCGATAGGCTTCTACAGATCGGCCGCACACCCGCGCCGGCCACCACCGATTCGGTCACCTCCCAGCTCGCCCGAGTGGGCACCGGACTCGGCAATCTCGCAAACGCCGCCTTCGGGCCCGTCACCGCGGCCGCACAGTCAACCCCATCCGAAGCAGGACTGCCGCAGGACCCGGGCGCCGCACCGACCGTTCCCGCCGGGTTGTCGGCCACCAACACCGACGGCACCGGCGTCGCGATCACCCTGCCGGACGGCTCGGTCGCCTACGCCCCCAACGAGCGTGCAGCCAAGGCGGTGCGGGCCGCGTTGAGCCAGCAGGGTGTCCCCTACGTCTGGGGCGGGACCACTCCCGGCGTGGGCCTCGACTGCAGCGGCCTGACCCAGTGGGCGTACCGCGAGGCAGGCGTCGAACTCCCCCGCCTCGCCCAAGAACAGGACACCGCCGGAGTTGCGGTGTCACAAGCCGACCTTCAGCCAGGCGATCTCGCTGTCTGGTCCGGACACGTCGCGATGTACATCGGCAACGGCCAGATGGTCGAAGCCGGCGGCGATCCGGTCAGCGTTTCGCCCGTCCGAACCTCAAACCTGAATCAGACGTTCGAGGGGTTTTACCGGCCCACGTGACTACAGGCCGCGTCTGACGATTTCGACTTCGTAGCGCCGGATGTGCTCTTCGATGTGTGGGAGGTTGTCCGGATCATCCATCGCGATGGCCAACTCTCGCGTCCGCTGCGACGCAAAGAGCCCGGGGCGCAACTCGTCGTCGTCCATTGCCTCTGGATCTCTCATGCTTCCCATCGTCGCATCGCGGGGCCGACGATGTGTGGACACTCACACACCACGATGAAGTTGCCGCCTACTGCAATCGCGCTCTCGAACCCGACTTTCGAGGGCTTTTGTCGGCCCTTCTGAGACGCGGCGACAAATTCATGGCAAAGCCACAGCGGTAATGGTGAGGCGAAGTAGCCCACGGTCATCATCGGTGACTAGGCTCTGTCCCCATGGCCGGAGACATCGTCCCAATTGAACTCGTGATCACCGAAGGCAACACCTTTACGCTGTGGGCTCCCCGCTGGCGTGAGGGTGATGACGAGTGGGAGGCGTTCCTGGGTCTCGACGAAGACTTGTACGGATTCAGCTCGGTCGCCGAGCTTGTCGCGTTCGTCCGATCGGGCGCTGAAAACGATCTCGATGAGCACCCCGCATGGAAGACCGTTGTCGGACTCAAGGCCGACGAGTTCGAACCCGCCGAGGACAAGTCCTTCGACCTGATCGCAGTCCCGGAACTCGCTGCCGAAGACCCGACACCTGATGTCATCGCCAAGCTCGAAGATGTACTCGAGATCGTCCGGATCATCGGCGAGGTCTGTGAACTGACGCCGATCACCAAGTTCTTCAACGGCAACCCCATCCTCGGCGCGGTCACCACCGGCACCCGCAACTTCGTCGGCAAAGACGGCGCCGAACTGTGGGAGCGCATCGGCACGCTCATCGACAAGCGCTGGGACGACGTCATCGACGCGATCGATGAGGTCATCAGCTCTCCAGACGTCGACGCCGATGCCGTTGCGGTGGCCGACGCCGAACTCCTCGCAGCCGCCAGCGCCGAAGACGAGGACGAGCCGGACGAAGACGACGTCGAGATCGTCGACCGTGATGCCGATGACGACGACGAAGACGACGACATCGTTGATGAAGACGACGAGGACGAAGACGAGTACGAAGAGATCGACGAAGACGACTTCTGGGCGTCCGTCGGTATCGACCCCATCCAGATCGTCACCGCAGAAGGCGAATTCTTCTCACTCCGTTGCTATCTGGACGATGATCCGGTCTTCCTCGGTAAGGACGGCAAGATCTACGCCTTCAGCTCGAAGCGCGCTTTGGAGCGGTACCTGGCCGACGACAACGAACACGACCTGTCGCCGATCAGCACCTTCGAGGACATCCAGGTCGCGGCCACTGACGGCTCTCTCGAGATCGACGTCTACGAAGACAACGTCTACGTTCTGCCGGGCCTGACCGATGACATCCTCGACGGCCCACGCCGCATCGACCGCAAGCAACTCGAATTGGCCGTCGAACTGCTCACGGACGCAGCAGATTATGCGGACGACGATTCGGTGGCCGAGGCCTTGGGCACGACCACACCGCTCGGCTGGTTCGTGGACTACACGCTCAACCCGGATCCGAAACGGATGGCACCGAGCCCGCCGTTCGACAACGAGTCCGAAGCCTGGCGAGCACTCGAGCACGACTTCGACGCCCGCCTGGAGAAGAAGCGCGGCTGACGCGCTTCCAGGGCTGGTCAGCCGATCAGGACCGCATAGCCCGGTTTGATGACGTCGTCGATGATGGACAGACGTTCGTCGAAGTGGATGAACGCTGATTTCATGGCGTTGACCGTGAAGCGCTCCAGGTCAGACCATCCGTAACCGAATTGGTCGACGAGCACCTTGCACTCGCGGCTCATGCTGGTGTCGCTCATCAGCCGGTTATCCGTGTTGACGGTGACCCGGAACCGCAGTCGCGCAAGCACATTGAACGGATGCTCGGCCAGACTCGCCACAGCGCCGGTCTGCACATTGGAGCTCGGGCACAATTCCAGCGGGATCCGCTTGTCGCGGACATAGTTCGCGATATCCCCCAGCTGCGCGCCTTTGAATGCGTCAGCGGCGAGGTCGGCACCTTCGGGCAACGTGATGTCGTCGATGACCCGGACCCCGTGGCCGAGCCGATCGGCACCACAGAAACTGATGGCCTCATGGATCGACGGCAATCCGAACGCCTCACCGGCGTGAATGGTGAACGGTGCGTTCGAGGCCCGCATGTACTCGAACGCGTCGAGATGACGGCTCGGCGGGTAGCCCGCCTCTGCGCCGGCGATGTCGAAGCCGGCCACACCCTGATTCCGGTATCGCACGGCCAACTCTGCGATCTCCCGGGACCGCGCCGCGTGCCGCATCGCGGTGACGAGGGTGCGAACCTGTATCCGGCGACCCCGAGCCGCGGCCTCCGCGGTGCCGTCGACAAAGCCGCGCAACACCGCTTCGACAACCTCGTCGAGCGACAACCCGGCCTCGAGGTGCTGTTCCGGCGCAAACCGGACCTCGGCGTAAACAACGCCGTCGTCCGCCAGGTCTTCGGCGCACTCCCGAGCCACCCGTTCGAGCGCCGGGGCGGTCTGCATCACGGCCACCGTGTGCTCGAACGTCTCCAGATATCGGACAAGCGAGCCACTGTCGGCGGCCTGCCGAAACCATGTCGCGAGGTCTGCGTGATTGTCCGCAGGCAGCGATGTATATCCGGCTTCGTGGGCGAGCTCGAGCACCGTTTCCGGACGCAGGCCACCGTCGAGGTGATCGTGGAGCAGCACCTTGGGAGCCAGCGCGATGGAGGTCAGATCCAGCGGCGATGATGTCATTCCTCGACGGTAACCCGATCGATCACCCGGGACCCGGTCTGCGGCGCCGACGAACCGATCACAGCGGCTCCGGCGAGTGCGTGAACTCCGGCCGCGAACCGCTCCGGTGTCTGCGTGTACATGGTGAACAGCGGGTCGCCGGCCTGAACCCTTTCCCCGGCCACGGCGTGCCATCGGACTCCCGCTTCGGCCTGCACGGCCTGGCCCTGCCGTTCGCGGCCCGCGCCCAGACGCCAGGCCGCGACTCCGACCGCCATCGCGTCGATCGACTCGATCACCCCGGCCCCCTCCGCCCTGACGACCTCTTCGTGGTCCGCCTGCGGCAGAGGCGCTTTCGGATCGCCACCCTGTCCGGCGATCATCGCCTCCCAGACGTCCATCGCCTTGCCGTTGCGAAGGTTTTCGGCCGGGTCGACGCCGGTGATCCCACCGGCGGTCAGCATCTCGCGCGCCAGTGCCACGGTCAGTTCCACCACATCGGGTGGACCACCACCGGCGAGTACCTCCAACGATTCGGCAACCTCGAGCGCATTGCCCGCCGTCAGACCCAATGGCTCCGACATCGACGTCAGCAAGGCCGACGTCCGCACACCCGCGTCATTGCCGATCTCGACCATGATCTGGGCGAGCTCACGGGCATCACTCTCGGATTTCATGAATGCACCAGCTCCGACCTTCACATCGAGTACCAGCGCACTGGTTCCCTCGGCGATCTTCTTGCTCATGATGGAGCTGGCGATGAGCGGGATCGACTCGACAGTCCCGGTGACATCGCGCAGTGCGTAGAGCTTCTTGTCGGCAGGTGCCAACGCCGAACCGGCCGCGCACACCACGGCACCGACCGATTCGAGTAGTTCGGTGATCCCGGTGTTGGTGAGGTCCGCGCGCCATCCCGAGATGGCCTCGAGTTTGTCGAGCGTCCCCCCGGTGTGACCCAGGCCACGTCCCGACAATTGCGGCACCGCAATGCCATACGACGCCACCAACGGTGCGAGCGGCAACGTGATCTTGTCGCCCACCCCACCGGTCGAGTGTTTGTCGACGGTCACCAACCGCTCACCGGCGCGACGCAGGTGAGTGAAATCCATCCGCTCACCGGTGTTGATCATCGCCTCGGTCCACCGCGCGATCTCACGACGGTCCATGCCGCGCAACAGGATCGCCATCGCCAGCGCCGACATCTGTTCGTCGTGCACCAGGCCGGCGGTGTAGGCGCTCACCACCCAATCGATCTGGCCATCGCTCAGCGCCCCGCCATCACGCTTGGTCCGGATCACCGAGACCGCGTCGAAGACCTCAGCCACGGAGATCCCCCGACACCCGGCCGGCGGCCAGGTCCGACGGACCGAAATGGTCCGGAAGCAACTCGCCCAAGGACTTCGGGCCGCCCGGGTGGTCGATCAACATCTGCGGTCCGCCGTGTTCGAGCAATACCTGCCTACAACGCCCGCAGGGCATGAGGATCTCACCTCGGCTGTCCGTGCAGCTGAGCGCGATCAGGCGCCCACCACCGGTTGTGTGGAGATTTCCGGCCAATGTGCACTCGGCACACAGGCCCAATCCATATGAGACATTTTCCACATTGCAACCCGTCACAAAACGCCCATCATCGACTATTGCAGCCGCGCCCACCGGATAGCCCGAATAGGGCGCATATGCCCACCCCATTGCTTCAATCGCCTTGTCCCGCAATATTTTCCAGTCAATTTCCGGTGCCACAGGGCAACCCTTTCGCCATCGACGCCCACGAAAGCGGACATCACCTACGCGCTAAAACCTTGGTAAGGCAATCCTAAGTCCAGATGTGTTGCAGCTCATATCCACTCGGGCAGGATTCTTTCTCACAACAGCTTAGGTTTATGGTTCTTGACGTGGGTCCACGATCGAGCAGCCCGGAACCGCGCTCGACGCGTCCATCAACGATGTTGGAGGCCAATTTCTCGATGAGCATTCCTACCGAGACCGCGCCCAAACCGGTGCGCAAGCGCTCGTTGTACCGGGGCGATCCAGGCATGTGGTCCTGGGTGCTGCACCGGATAACCGGCGTATCTATATTCTTCTTCCTCTTTGTACACGTTCTCGACACGGCAGTGATCCGGATCGATCCGGACAAGTACTCCGAAATCATCGAGACGTACAAGAACCCGATCGTCGGTCTGATGGAGATCGGCCTCGTCGCCTGCGTGCTGTACCACGCGTTGAACGGTGTCCGGATCATCCTGGTCGACTTCTGGTCCAAGGGACCGAAGTTCCAGCGTCAGATGCTGTGGACGATCTTGACCTTGTTCGTGATCATCTTCGGCGCAGCGGCGATACGTCTGCTGCAGCTGCTCGTGGAACACATTTAGGAAGGCGCCGCAGATGACCGCATCACAAGCACCTCGGATCGCCAAAACCTACGGCACCGACCACGATCGTCCCGCCAGCCTCGACAACCCGCGCTCACCGCGCAGGCCCAAGGGCGGCAACTTCGAGAAGAACGCATGGCTCTTCATGCGCTTCTCCGGTATCGCACTGATCATTCTGACCATCGGTCACATGTTCATCATGCTGGCGTGGGACGACGGCGTGCACCGGATCGACGCCTCGTTTGTCGCCGCCCGCTGGAAAGAACCGTTCTGGCAGGTCTGGGACCTCTCCATGCTGTGGCTCGCCCAGCTTCACGGAGGAAACGGCGTCCGTACCGTGATCGCCGATTACTCCCGCAAGGACTCGACCCGGTTCTGGCTGAACACACTGCTGGTCCTGTCGATGATCCTGGTGCTGCTCACCGGCACCTATGCCCTGCTTACCTTCGACGTGAACAGCGTCTAGACCCGGCCCGAATCGGAGCAACAAACACATGCAGGAACATCGTTACGACGTAGTCATCATCGGCGCCGGCGGCGCCGGGATGCGCGCGGCCATCGAGGCCGGGCCCCGCGCCCGCACCGCAGTGCTGACGAAGCTCTACCCGACCCGCAGCCACACCGGCGCGGCACAGGGTGGAATGTGCGCAGCACTGGCCAACGTCGAAGAAGACAACTGGGAATGGCACACCTTCGACACCGTCAAGGGCGGCGACTACCTCGCCGATCAGGACGCGGTCGAGATCATGGCCAAAGAGGCCATCGACGCCGTCCTGGATCTGGAGAAGATGGGGCTGCCCTTCAACCGCACCCCTGAGGGCAAGATCGATCAGCGCCGCTTCGGTGGTCACACCCGCGATCACGGTAAGAGCCCGGTCCGCCGTGCCTGCTACGCCGCCGACCGCACCGGCCACATGATCCTGCAGACGCTGTACCAGAACTGCGTCAAGCACGACGTCGAGTTCTTCAACGAGTTCTACGCACTCGACATCTGCCTCACCGAGAACGAGCAGGGTGAGCAGGTGGCCACCGGTGTGGTCGCCTACGAACTCGCCACCGGTGAGATCCACGTCTTCCACGCCAAGTCGATCATCTTCGCCACCGGCGGGTCGGGCCGGATGTACAAGACCACATCCAACGCCCACACCCTCACCGGCGACGGCATGGGCATCGTCTTCCGCAAGGGCCTGCCACTGGAGGACATGGAGTTCCACCAGTTCCATCCGACGGGTCTGGCCGGTCTGGGCATCCTGATCTCCGAAGCCGTCCGCGGCGAAGGCGGAATCCTCCGCAACGTCGACGGTGAACGCTTCATGGAGCGCTACGCACCGACCATCAAGGACCTCGCGCCCCGTGACATCGTCGCCCGGTCGATGGTGCTGGAGGTCCTCGAAGGCCGCGGCGCCGGACCGAACAAGGATTACGTCTACATCGACGTGACCCACCTCGGCGAGGAAGTCCTCAACGAGAAGCTTCCGGATATCACCGAGTTCGCCCGTACCTACCTCGGTGTCGACCCGGTCACCGAGTACGTGCCGGTGTTCCCCACCTGCCACTACGTCATGGGCGGTATCCCCACCAAGATCAATGGTGAGGTGTTGCGCAACAACGACGAGATCGTCCACGGTCTGTACGCCGCCGGCGAATGTGCCTGCGTCTCGGTACACGGCGCCAACCGTCTCGGCACCAACTCGCTGCTCGACATCAACGTGTTCGGCCGTCGCGCCGGCATCGCTGCCGCCGAGTACGCGCTGTCCACCGAGTTCACCCCGCTCCCCGAGGCACCGACCGCCATGGTCGATGGCTGGCTCGATACGATCCTGTCCGAGCACGGACACGAGCGCGTCGCGGACATCCGCTCCGAGCTGCAGGCCACGATGGACGCGAACGCATCGGTGTTCCGCACCGACGCGACGCTCACCAAGGTCTTGAACGACATCCACGGGTTCAAGGAGCGCTACAACAGCATCCGCGTGCACGACAAGGGCAAGCGCTTCAACAGCGACCTGCTCGAGGCCATCGAGCTGGGCTTCCTGCTCGAGATGGCCGAGGTCACCGTGGTCGGTGCGCTGAACCGCAAGGAAACCCGTGGCGGGCATGCCCGTGAGGACTTCCCGACCCGCGATGACGTCAACTACATGCAGCACACGATGGCCTACAAGAAGGGCGACGGACTGATCGCCCCGATTGAATTGGACTACAAGCCCGTGGTCCAGACCCGCTACGAACCGATGGAGCGGAAGTACTGATGACTGCCACCACTGATACTGCTGTCCGGCACGACGATCCGCCGTTGCCCCCGGTCCCTGAAGAGGCGACCATGGTCACGCTCAAGATCAGCCGGTTCAACCCGGAAGATCCTGACGCGCAGGGCTTCGAGAGCTTCCGGGTGCCGGCACTGGCGACCGACCGCCTTCTCAACCTGCTGCTGTACGTCAAGGGCTACCTCGACGGCACCCTGACGTTCCGTCGTTCGTGTGCCCACGGCGTCTGCGGCAGCGATGCCATGCGGATCAACGGCGTCAACCGGCTTGCCTGCAAGCTGCTGATGAAGGACCTGCTCCCCAAGGACAAGTCCAAAGAGATCACCATCACCATCGAGCCCATCAAGGGTCTGCCGGTGGAGAAGGATCTCGTCGTCGACATGGAGCCGTTCTTCGACGCGTTCCGCGCCGTCAAGCCGTTCTTGATGACCAGCGGCAACGAGCCGACCCGCGAGCGCATTCAGAGCCAGACCGACCGCGCCCGCTTCGACGACACCACCAAGTGCATCCTGTGTGCGTGCTGCACCACCAGTTGCCCGGTGTACTGGAACGAAGGCAGTTACTTCGGTCCGGCCGCGATCGTCAATGCTCACCGGTTCATCTTCGACAGCCGTGACGAAGGTGCCGCCGAACGCCTCGACATCCTCAACGACGTCGACGGTGTGTGGCGCTGCCGCACCACCTTCAACTGCACCGACGCCTGCCCTCGTGGCATCCAGGTGACCCAGGCGATTCAGGAAGTCAAGCGCGCGTTGATGTTTGCCCGCTGATCGCACTGATCTGATCTGACAACAAAATGGTCGCCGCCCTTTCGAGGGCGGCGACCATTTTTGTGTTCGGTCCGGCGATCAGTAGTGATAGGTGTCCGACGGTGCCGGCATGTGGTCCGGGTCGTCGTATTCCTGGCTGAACTCGATGCCGTAAGCGCGGGCCAGATCCAGGATCTTGGTGCCACGGGCGATGCGGGGCAGATCTGATCCGTTGCGGATCTCTCCCCCGTCGCGCTCGTATTCGGCGAAGAACTCCAGCGCCCACGCGACCTCTTCGTGCGACGGCGACAGTCCCTCGTTGACCGCGGCGCACTGATCGGGTGTCAGACAGATCTTTCCGGTCATGCCGAACTCAGCGCTGACCGCGGTGGCCTCGCTGAGTTTGAGCGCCGACGAACCGACGGTCGGTCCGTCGATCGCACTCGGCAGGTGCGCCGCCTTGGCCGCGATCGTGAAACGCGACCGGGCGTAGGCCAGCGTCGCGGGCTGATCACCGAATCCGGTGTCGCGGCGGAAGTCGCCGATCCCGAAGGCAAGACGGAATGTGCCCTTGGCCGAGGCGATCTCGCTGATCCGCTCCAGACCACGTGCGGTCTCGACCAGGGCCACGATCGGCACACCCGGCAGTCGCTTCGCGGTTTCGGTGACGTGGTCCACCGACTCGACCATCGCCAGCATCACGCCACCGACCTTGACCTCACTCAGTGCGGCCAGATCCTCGGCCCACCACTGGGTTCCGAATCCGTTCACCCGCACCCAGTCCCGGTTGCCGCCGGCAAGCCACCGGACGACGTGGTCGCGGGCGGCGACCTTGTCCTTCGGTGCCACCGCATCCTCGATGTCGAGGACAACGATGTCGGCACGCGACTGGACGGCCGGTTGGAAGCGTTCATTCTGCAAACCGTTGACCAGGAGCCAACT
Organism: Williamsia sp. Y844; assembly: GCF_056786475.1. NCBI lineage: Bacteria > Bacillati > Actinomycetota > Actinomycetes > Mycobacteriales > Nocardiaceae > Williamsia > Williamsia sp. Y844. Next base: position 793,684 of record NZ_JBXCJB010000002.1, on the reverse strand, counting down.
CCGGGCCAGCACCGGATCGATGCGCGAGCCGATGTCGTCGGGGTCAGTAGTCGTGACTGGAATCTTAGAGGCGTTCACAAAGGAACATGATCCCCTACCGACCGACCTCGACGCCATCCTCGTGGACCATCCAGTGCACAAGGCGATGCAACGGGTACATCGCATCGTGTGGATTGCCGATCGTGCTCGGCCCCGCCTCACCCAGGTGAACAATCCGCTGTGCACCGCCGCTGGCGAGCTGATCGCGATAGTCGGACATCCGGTCGAACGGGTAGAAGCCGACGGTCTGGGTCGCGACGTTGACGTACTTCATCGCGTCGTCGAGAGAGTCGACCCGCACCACGTTGGCGGTCTTGTTGATGGGGTGGAAATCAACCGGTTCGTCCGAGCGGATCACCAGGCCGGTGCCGTCGGTTTTACCCCATACCCGAAACTCGTCGTCGAGCATCGTCAAGGCGTCGACCTGTTCGCGCAGATCCATCTCCAGCGGCCGACTGTCTCCGGACTCCGCCGCCTTGGCGACGATACGTGCGTGGAGGCGATCGCAGAACCGGTCGGCGTCGTCCTGGTTCGCCTCGACATGCACAAACCGGCTGGCCACGCACGCTTCCTGGTTCAAGATCATGACGTCGGTGGCAGCCAACTCGGCAGCGAGGTCGAGCGACTCATCGGAGGCAAACGCTTCTTTGCCGACCATCGAGATCGACGTCTTGGGATCGAACGACACCAGCTGGAACCCCGGACCGAGGTACTTGATCACATTGTTGATCGCGTCGCCGCCACCCCAGGCCACGATCTTGTCGTAGTACTGCGGGCGATAGAGCACGCGCTCCACCTGGTCGTCGCCACCGCGCCAGTAGACCGCCGACATCGACTTCACGATCGCGTGGTCCGGATCGATCTCGGCCATGGTCCGCAGGATCGCGACGGTGGTGAACGGATCACTCGATGACATCTTGAAAAGGTTGACGGCCTTGACCATCGCGCCCTGGGCGATGGATTTCACGGCGACACCGGGCGAGTTGCCCGGCAGCACGTGAACCAGCCGCGGAGCGAAGGCACGGACAAAACTCTTGCGACCGGTGAAGTCCCCCTTCGGAACCCACTCGTCAAGCGCTTTGGGGTCGGGGAAGTTCTGCTCCACTACGGCCTCGAGCACCCGCTTGTCGAGATAAGCGGCTGCGCCCTGGACCTGCGCCTGCAGCACCGCGCGCGGCAGGACGTGCGTGGAGGCCATCCGGTCGATGCAGTCCTGTACGAACGGATTTCCGGGATCATTGATGCGCTGACCGGTCTCGACGAGGAAGTCGATGATCTCGGCGAGCGGCACGTTGAGCAGGGGTGGCAGCTCGGTGCGCGGGTGCACCACTTTGTCCATCGCGATCCGTGGAGTGGTGAACGTGACCCCGAGATCGCGGGAACGGTGCGAGACTTCCTGGCCCTCGAACAGTTCTCCCCGAAGAAAGAACGGTGCCGAGACCGTGGTGTCCCCTGCCCTGTCGGTGTCCACTGCTCGGTCGGTGTCGATCGTTGTCATGACAGACCTCTCACATATGCGTCGACGGTGCCGGCACAGCCGATTTTGTCGTCGCCCTTGATATCCGCGTAGCGGGCGATGTTGTCGCGGATCGATGCACCCTTGGAGCCACAGGCGCAGGGACTGAAGTCGAGCGAGATCTTGTCGCCGGTGATGACGCCGCCCCAGCGACCGTCGAGCGAAAGGTCGAAGAAGGCTGCGCGCCCCTCGATCTCACCGGTCTCGTGCGGAAGCAGGGTCTCACCGGATTCGTCGAGGACGAAGGGCACAATCCACGGCGGTACGTGATAGCGCTCCCCCACTTGACACTTGGGCATTCCGGAGTTGAGCTCCTGCATGGAGTAGTTCTGGAAATCCCGGCTGGCCGGGATGTTGAAGGTTTGGTGGACGAACTCCTGATAGTCCGGTGGCAGCTGCGCCCGCTTGAGTCCGCCGCCGACGTAGATGCAGTTGTCGGGATGAAAGTCCTTCGCGGAGTAGCCCATGTCGCGAACCAGCTTCGCCAGCTGGTACAGCGAGTTCCACATTCCCGCGATGTAGAGCTTTTCGTGGCGATACTCGATGAGCGCCTCGGCGCCGGAGATCATCGCCTTGTCGAGGCCTTCCTGACGCTCCAGCGAGGTCCGCTCGAAGTCCGCCAGTTCATCGGGTCGGGCGGTGCCATCGGCGATCTTCTTGCGCAGCACCACCATCTGGGTCAGCGAACCGACTGTGATCGGTGGGATCGGCAACCGAAACCGCTCCAGGGCCGGATCGCCGAATGCCGCGAGCTGAGCCTGGGCGATGACCTCGTTCTTGGGAACCGACGCCGTCGGCGCCAACCCCATGATCCGCCGGTCCGCGGCCGGTTTGACGCCCGAACCCCACGAGAAGACGTTGACCGTGTCCATCCGCGACCACGCCATGTCTTTCTCGCTGGCCGGCAACATCGCGGACTTTCCGGTGGTGCCGCTGGAGCAGGACACATAGTGCCCGGCAGCCGCGAGGCGCCCGATCCACTCGTCGATGTCGCCGATGTCTGCGGTTTCGATTGGGCTGATGGGATGCGGGGAGACCGTCCCCAGCCATTTGCCGAGGCGGTCCCACTTCTCCTCGATCAGGAAGCTCTCGGGATAGCTCTTGTACGCGGTGTGCGGAAACAGCAACGCCACCATGTCCTCGCGACTGCGAACTTCGGTGATGCCGGCCTCGCGGGCTCGGTGACCGAGCAGTTTGATGCGATCTTTGCGTTCCTGGAATTGCTCCTCGAGCGCTTCGATCTGAATCGGGAGCAGGTCGGCGGGCGAATGGTCGAAGCGGTCCTCCGCATCGACCAAACTCACCAGCCTCTCGGTGGCTGAAGTCACTTGGTCAACCTTTCAATTGTGGTCGAGCCGGTTCCACTTAATGGCACCTTATGCGTATCATTCCTACCTGTACTCGATGTCAGAGCGCAAGAGGCAACTTCGGCGAGGATGCGATGGCCAACACAGATTCATCAGTTCACCGGGGGGCAGGCCGCCCCACCCGCGAGCAGGCGCAGGCACGCCATGAACAGCTACTCGATGCCGCGCTCGATCTGTTCCTCGAGCACGGATACGAGCTCGCGACGATCGAGATGATTGCCGCCAGAGTCCACATGACCAAGCGCACCGTCTACGCGCGCTACCCCGACAAGGCCTCGTTGTTCCACGCCGCCACGCAGCGGGCCATCGAACGGCAGGTCGTACCTCCTGACACACTCGCAGAGGCCGACAAAGGCGACCTGGCCGAAACCCTCGAGACGATCGCCCGGCTGCGCATCCGCCAGGTGATGACACCCAACGGTGTTCGGCTGCAACGCATCATCAACACCGAGAGCTACCGGTTCCCCAAGCTGTTCGCATCGAACTACCAGCAAAGCACCAAACCGGTGATCGAGTTCGTCGCCGCCTTGTTCGACCGCGCGGTCATCGCCGGGCAGATCGCTCCGACCGACTGCGACCGCGCCGCTCGGGCGTTCATGTCTCTGGTGGTCGGTGGCTGGGTGCGCGCGATCGTCAATGGCCGCGAACCGACCCCGACCGAGCTGGACATTCAGGTTCACTTCACGATCGACTTACTACTCAACGGCCTGCGACCACGATGATGTTCACGACAAAACACGAGGAGACAACCATGGAACTCGATGGAAACAGTCCGGTCGCCGTCGTCACCGGAGCCAGCGCGGGCATCGGCAAAGCGACCGCCGGCAAACTGGTGGCGATGGGCTGGCAGGTGATCGGAGTCGGCCGCGACCCCCAGCGTTGCGCGGAAGCCGAGGCCGAGATCGCCGAATCCGCCCGAGCTGGTGGCAGATTCATCATGCTGCGCGGCAACTTCGACCTGATGACAGAGGTTCAGCGCGTGGCCGTCGAGGTCGCCGAACTCACGACTCGCGTCCAAGTACTCATCAACAATGCCGGCGGCGTGCGGGATCAGCAAATGGTCACCGCCGAAGGCACCGAGGCCACCTTCGCCGCGAACCACCTCGCCCCCTTCCTGCTGACCCGGGAACTGATGCCGCTGCTCATGGCGAATGCCGCCGACTCGGTCCCCGGTTCGACACGAGTGCTCGCGGTGTCCTCGACTGCCCACCGGATGAGCAGCGGCATCGATTGGGAAGACATGCAAAGCCTGACCGGGTTCAGCGCCGCCTCATCGGCGTACGGGCAGGCCAAGCTCGCCAATATCCTGTTCACCCGAGAACTGGCACGGCGGGTGGCCGCCGATGGGATCGTCGCCCAGGTCATGCACCCGGGTGCGGTCGCCAGCAATTTCGCATCCCACGGCGACGAGCGCATGCAGGCGCACATGGCCGCCCTCGACACCGTCACCCCCGATGAACCTGCCGAAACGCTCCTCTGGCTGGCCACCGACCCCGAAGGTGGACGCGATGGTGGGCGCTACTTTCACCGCATGCGCGAAGAGCAGCCCACCCCGGTCGCACTCGACGATGTCGCGGCGGCTCGCCTGTGGATCGAGAGCGAAAAATTACTGGCCGCCTTGGGTATCTAAATCTGGCTATCAGGCAGTATCGGACTGGTCCGGCCGAGCTGTCTTCAGCTTCTGGAGAGACATTACGGATTGGGTGTGACACACCTGAGTTGATCTAAAAGGGTGGCGCTTCACCGTCATATACGACCGCGATCTCGTCCGGGTCAGGCGCAGGCTCTGGCTCATCAGGCCTTCGCCGGTTACGTTCCCGTTCGGCTTGTCGTCGAGCGTGTTTGCTTGCCAGGCGGGTCTGCGTCCGGAGCTGCATACCCTCACTGGCCGGTCTCCGTTTCGCACCGATCCACGTCATGACGGTCAACTCTGGGAACAGGTCCTCGCCTGTCCACGCGGGACCTTCGAACCGCTCACCTTCGGGGCTGATGAACACAACCCGGCTGCGACCCTCATCGTCGAGCTCCTGGACGTCAATCCAGTCACCAAAGGATTTCAGCAGGTGATGAAACCTGCACAGGCACTTGGTGTCTTCCGGACAGGTCTGTCCCCCGGCCTCAGGATTCTCGTGGTCGTATTCTTCGGTGTGGTCGACGTCGGATCGCCACGCCGGACGATTGCATCCGGGAAAGACGCAATAAGCATCGCGAATCCGTACGAACGTATCCAGCGCCGTCGACAGCCGATAGGGATTCGACGGAATGCTCATCGGCATGAGCAACGGTCCCGTGCCGCGTCTGTGGCTGCGACCATTCCCGACGGTGCAGCACTGCCGATTCGGGCTCTCAAGTGAGGTTATGCGTCGCACGCGTGGCGCTGGCTTGGGAGGCGGAGCTTCACACCCGGCAACGATCGGACCATTCCTGGTCTTCTCCGTGCTCGTTGGCTCCGCCTCTTCTTGCAAAGCGTCCTTCTCTGGGGTGGGGTTCTTGGCGTTCGTGCCGATCGCCGCCGCATTGGGTTCGGACGCGACACCGACATCCACCACGCGGTCGGCTTCTGCGCCGAAAGCGGCATCCGAATCCTGTGGCGCCGCAGTATCCTTCGCCTCTGTTTCGCTGAACTTCGTAAGTCGCTTCCATTCGGCGAGTCGCTCAGTTGGGGTCATCTCAGGATCGCGTTCGGGAGCTCTGGGCGCGTACGCGCTAACGCCCAGAGCATTGTCATCGGAAATATTTTCAGTTGACAGGTTCTTTGCCAACTCGCCACCGAGCGGCCGGATTCGTGCATCACGCCGGCGAGCGATGTCGCTGGCGTGATCTCCAGAGATCACCCCGTGCCCATCGATGAAGCCCGGGTTACTCGCCCGGCCTTCGGCAGTCGCCTGGTCCATCACCACATGGACAACGAACAGCGCAGACCCGTCGCCGTCATTGTCCGACTCGCGGTATCCGTGTTCACAGTTATCGTCGCCGCATTCGCAGGAGAAGTCGACGCCCATCGTTGCGCAGAACAGCGCGTCAGAAAGCCGCTGGGGCTTGGTTCGTGGATCTCCTTCGCAGACCTTGGACGCCAGCTCCTGCACTCTCTTGTCCAGCAACAACGCATTCTCGGCTGTCATCGAAGCGACAATGTCAGCCATGCCGTCCTGGGTGGTGTACCTCTGGAAGCTGCGGCCATCCTTGGCTTTTTCGCGGCGTTCCCGGACACCTTCGGGGTCGTGCCGAAACACGATCTGGTCGACCATGTTTCGCATGCGATCGATTGACCAGGATCCATCTCGCCACAACATTTCTGCGATCTCGGCGTCTATGACCGCTGCCCACGGCATACCTTCGACAAGATCGGTGCGTGAGACGATGTCCGGAATATGATGCGGTGCAATCTGTCCCGCCTTCAATGCGTCATTGACAAGCGGCAGCCGATCCCGCAATGCCAATGCGCGGCGGAGGACCCCATCAGCAGATCCCGGTGTCAGATTCAGGCAGGCCGCTACACGAGCGGAACATTGCGCCCATCCGTCGAGTTGTCGGAGATCTTCTTTCTCAGTGGGTTTGGCCAACTGCCGATGAATCTCGGCCGCGGTGGAGTACTCCGCCCATGCCGCATAGCCTTTCGCGTGAGCAATCGTCCGTAGCGACCGCACCAGCTCCGGCGGACGCAATAGGTTCGGGGACGCCACACCCAGGTCCCCGAACGCTGCCTCCACTCCGTCTTCGAACATGCTTGCTATTTTGCCACGCGTCTACGACAGCCCGAGGGCGTCAAACCAAATCTGTGGATGGCTTCCGGGACTGTGGATGACCTGCTGGAGGCCAGCACTGGGGATGGTCAGACGCGCATCCTTCATGTGGCTGGCGTATGTGGACTCCACGCCCCCATCTCACGAATGAAGGGAAAGATCCGCTTTGCGACTCGGTCGTATGCCTCGTCCGGACCAACCTGCGTGAGTCGTAGCCACCTCAAACCGTCGTAGTCATTCCGTTGCCAGGTGGACTCTGTTGGCTGCGCCTGGGGCAACCAAGCTACCCATGCGGTCCGGATCCGGCCGCCGGAACGTATCCAGACAACCGATTTAGTCGAAATGTTACCGATTTGGAAATAATTCCATCGTTGCGCAGCGACATGACCACGAAAATCGTACTCTGACCGTGTTCGAATCCCTCACTGTCGGGAGACATACATGGCCATATCGGAAGCATCGGAAGCACCAGGTCCAACTGTTCCAGACAAGGGCCTGCGCAGCGGATCGCTCGGACTCTTCGGCAACGTGGTCATCGGACTCTCGGCGGTCGCACCCGCCTACAGTCTCGCGGCCACGCTCGGGTTCGTCGTGGCAGCTGTGCACGAGAAGGCGCCGGCAATGTTTGTCCTGGCCTTCATCCCCATGTTGCTCATCGCCTTCGCCTACCGGGAACTCGGAGAAGACACCCCGGATTGCGGCACCACATTCACCTGGGGCACCAAGGCATTCGGTCCATGGATCGGCTGGATCGGCGGCTGGGGACTGGCGGTGTCGGCGATCATCGTGCTGGCCAACGTGGCCGAGATCGCCGGTGTCTATTTACTCAAGTTCCTGGGCCTCGACTCGTGGGCGGAAAACCTCTGGGTCAAGGTCCTCCTCGGCTCCGCCCTGATCGTGATGATGACGTGGGTCAGTATCCGCGGCATCCTGATCAGCGAGCGCATGCAGAACGTGCTCGTCGTCATCCAGTTCGGCGTCCTGATCGTCGCAAGTGTCATCGCGCTGTTCAAGGTGGGATTCGACAAGGCCGGCCCGCAGGCCATCAACCCGAGCCTGTCGTGGCTGTGGCCGAGCGGCCTGACCGCCTCATCCATCGCCGAAGCGGTGATCCTCTGCATCTTCATCTACTGGGGCTGGGACGCCTGCCTCGCCGTCGGCGAGGAGACCAAGGACTCCGCCAAGACCCCCGGCCGCGCCGCGGTCATCACCACGATCATCTTGGTGTGCACCTACGTTCTGGTCGCCTACGCGATCCAGTCGTTTGCCGGATTCGGAGAGGAGGGAATCGGTTTGAACAACCCGGACAACGCCGACGACGTCCTGACCATTCTCGGCGACCCCGTGGCCGGGGCGATCATGGCCTCCCTGTTGTTGCTGACGGTATCCATCTCGGCGCTCTCCTCGACCCAGTCCACAATTCTCCCGACCGCTCGCGGAACGTTGTCGATGGCCGTGTACGGCGCGATCCCGAAACGATTCGCCACCATTCACCCCCGGTACATGACCCCGGCCTTCGGCACGGCCGTGATGGGCGCCTCGGCACTGATGTTCTATCTGGTTCTTTCCCTCGTCAGCGAAGACACCCTCGGCGACTCCATCTCATCCCTCGGTCTCGCAGTGGCCTTCTACTACGGCATCACCGCCTACGCCTGTGTCTGGTACTTCCGGCAGACGCTGTTGCGGTCGGCGCGCAATCTGTTCTTCCGCGGTATCTTCCCGCTGATCGGGGCCCTCGCGATGACCTGGGCCTTCTTCCAAAGCGCCGTTGACATGTACGCGACCGACTACGGTTCGACATCGATCGGCGGTGTCGGTGGCGTGTTCATCATGGGCGTCGGCATGCTGGTGCTCGGTATCCCGTTGATGCTGTTGTGCTTTGCGTTCGGTCCGAAGGATTTCTGGAAAGGCAAGACACTCAATGCCAAGACCGAGGTCAAGGTCCCCGATGTCTACTGATTGCAGCTCGGCCCGGTCCCTGTGCACCACAACGGCATCCACGGAAGCGAGTACCAGGCGATGAGACTGACAGTGGGTTACCTCTACACCGACACCGGCGACGACGGCGTCAACCTGGCGATTGCCATCGCCAAGACCACCGGCGCCGCAATCGACCTGGTGTGTGTCGTTCGGGAGGTCGAACCCGACGGCACCCCCGGCCGGGTCACATTCCAGGAGGCGCTGGTCAAGAAGGCGCAGAAGTGGCTCGAAGAAGCCGCCGCCGATATCCCCGACGACATCGAGGTCGCCCTGCACACGCCGGTGGCGGAGTCATTTCCGCAGGCGCTCATCGACTTTGCGGTGCACAGCCATGCGACGATGATCGTGGTCGGCGGCACCAGCGACGGCATCCTGGGCAAACACACACTCGGCAGCATCTCGTCGGCACTGACCCATGCATCGCCGGTTCCGGTTGCCCTCGCTCCACGTGGCTACACCCGCCTCGAGCGTCCGGTCATCCCCACGCTGACGGTTGCCATCCCCACCTCGGATTCAAAAGACAGCCCTCTGCCCTTCGCACTCGATCTCGCAGAGAAGGCAGGCCTGAATCTCCGACTGCTCTCGCTGGTCTCGCACGACGACCTACACGGTCAGGACGAGGAGTCGATTGCGGTCCGGCAGCGACACGTCGCCCAGGCGACTGCCAATCTGGAACTCGCCAAGAAGAGTTGTGGCAACGCCGTCAAGATCGAATCCCTTGTCGCCGACGGCAATACCATCGAAGAGGCACTCGAGCAATTGCAATGGTCGCGCGGCGACGTCGTCGTCATCGGTTCCGGACACCTGGCACCACCGCGCCGGGCCTTTCTCGGGTCGATGTCGGCGCGGATCCTCAAGAACACCGACGCACCCATCGTTGTGGTCCCCAAGGGCTTCACCCCGTAAGCCCGATGGGTGCGGAGGCGGGGGGTCAGGAGTCGAAACCCAACCCGACGGCGTCCATCGCCCGTAGCCACAGTCCTCGTCGACCCTGATTGCGATCGGCTCGGGCGAACTCACGACGGGTCACGGTGATCCCGAACCAGCGCAACGGCTCTGGCGGGAACGGGATCGGCTTGGATCGCACCATCTTCAGGCGGGTGCGTTCGGTGTCGCGGCCGTCGACGAGGTCGAGTGCGGTCGCGGCGCCGAAGTGCGACGCGCCAACACCGAGTCCGGTGAACCCCAGCACCGAGACGACCTTGCCGCCCATGCTGACATCCCAGAAGTTGCTGAACCGCGAACACGTGTCGATGACACCGCCCCACGTGTGGCTCGCGGTGATGCCTTCGAGTTGCGGGAACACCTGCAGCAAATGCTCTGCGAGCAGGCCGAATTCACTCGGCTTCTGCGCCCGGCGTGGATCGGTGTCACCACCGTAGTAGTAGAACGCATCCCAGCCACCGAACAGGATCCGGTTGTCGGCCGTGAGCCGGAAGTAATGGAAGCGATTGCCGGAATCAGCCAGCCCCTGACGTCCGGACCAGCCGATCGCGGACAGCTGCTTGTCGGTCAACGGTTCGGTCATGATGGCGTAGTCCCACACCGGCACCATCAGATGGCCGAGCTTGCGGCGCAACGGCTTCGACGCCGACGTGGCTACGACCACCCGCGCCGCATCCACACTGCCGTACCCCGTCGCCACGGCGACCCGGTCCCCCACCGAGGTCAGCGACGTCACCTCACTGTGCTCGAAGACCCGGACCCCGAGGCGTTCGGCCGCCGCAGCCAGCCCCCAGGCCAGCTTGGCCGGGTCGATGATCATCACGTCCGGGTCGTACATGGCTCCGTGGGCCATCGGACTGTGCAGATGCTTCGTGAGTTCGTCGCCGTCGAGGAAGCGCAGTGGCTGGTCGAGGCGATGTCCTTGATCCACCACATCTTTGAGTCCGGGGACCTGCCAGTCGAAACTCGCCAGGTTGAGTTCCCCGGTGCGTTCGACGTCGGCATCGATTCCGAGCCTGGTGATCGCATCGGCGATCGCCTCGAGGGTCTCGACCCCCATCCGGAGCAGCTCCGGCAATTCGTCTTCGTACCTCTCCATGCCGTTGACGAGCCCATGGGTCAGACTGGCCGAGCAGAATCCGCCGTTGCGGCCAGAGGCACCCTCGGCGATCCGGTCACCTTCGAGCAGGACAACAGATCGCTGCGGATTCGCCTCGGCCGCTTGGACTGCGGCCCACAAACCGGTGAATCCGCCTCCCACGACAACCAGATCCGCGCTGCGGCGCCCCGCCAGACGCGGTCGCGCGGCGGGTCGCAGTGGCCGGTCGAGCCAATAGGGCGCCGGGGTCGCGCCCGCGACCATCGCCGTACCGCGAACGGTGGGCTCGAGTGCCCAGTCGATCCGCGACCCTGAGCTGCTCACTGCGGCAGCGTGAAAATCGTTCGGTGCCATGGCTTGTGCGGTACTCCTGTGATGTCACTCATCACGTGTTTGATGGTGAGATATTCGTCGAGCGAATACGTGGACATGTCTTTTCCGAAGCCCGAGGCCCCGACGCCGCCGTGCGGCATCTCGCTGATGATCGGGATGTGGTCGTTTATCCACACACATCCGGCATGGATTTCGCGGGACGCCCGCTGTGCGCGATACACATCCCGCGTCCACGCCGATGCCGCCAGGCCGTAAACGGTGTCATTGGCCATCCGGAGCGCATCGTCGTCGTCATCAAAAGCGCTGACGGTCAGGACCGGTCCGAAGATCTCGTCGCGATACACCTCGGCGTCTTCGGGTACGTCGGCGAGCAGAGTCGGCTCGTAGAAGGCACCGGGGCCCTCCGGTGCGCGACCACCGGTGACAACCCGGATCCCGGCCACCCGGGCGCGTTCGACCATCGCGCCCACCTTGTCACGGTGACCGAAAGAAATGAGCGAGCCCATGTCGGTGGCCGGATCGAACGGATTGCCGACGCGCACCTTTGACATGAGTTCGGCGACACCGGCAACGAAGTCGTCGTACACGGGACGGGCGACGATGGCCCTGGTCGCCGCGGTGCAGTCCTGGCCGGAGTTGATCAGCGCACCCGCCACCGCTCCGTGGATCGCTGCCTCGAGGTCGGCGTCGTCGAACACCACAAACGGCGCCTTGCCGCCGAGCTCGAGTTGGACCCTGGTCCCATTGGCCGCAGCCTGCGACATCACCTGTCTGCCGACCCCGGTGGACCCGGTGAACGTGACCACGTCCACCCCGGTATGACCGGCGATGGCGGCGCCGACCTCTGCGCCGGTCCCGGTGAGCACGTTGAACACACCGTCGGGGATACCGGCTTCGGTGGCGAGCCTGGCCAGCGTCAATGTGGTCAGCGGCGTCAGCTCCGCCGGCTTGAGCACCACCGTGCATCCGGCGGCCAGCGCCGGGATCACCTTCCACACCGCCATCTGCAACGGGTAATTCCACGGTGTGATGGAGCCGACCACACCGACCGCCTCGCGACGGATGGATGACGTGTGGTCGCCCGAATACTCGGCGCTGGCCTTGCCTTCGAGATTGCGGGCCAGGCCTGCGAAGAACTCGACGTTGTCCACCGAACCCGGGACATCGAACCCGGTTGCCAGGCGAATCGGCTTGCCGGTCTGACCGACTTCCTCTGCAGCGAGCTCATCAGTGGCCTTCGACATCGCCGACGCCAACGACCGCAGCGCCGCACTTCGCTCGGCCGGTGTTGCGCTTGACCACTGCCCCAGCGCATTTCGTGCGACGTCGACCGCCTTGTCCACATCTGCGGCCGTGGCCAACATTGTGGATGCGACGACGGCGCCGGTCGCCGGATCGATCACCTCGTGAACACGTCCAGCACCGGAGCGCTCACGTCCGTTCACCCAGCCGGCGGCAAAAGTTGTTGCAACAATGGTCATTTTCAGTCCTCGCGGGCCGTCGTCCTCGATGGGTATCTGATGGCCACCCTACCGAGGCACTGCGCATTTCGCGATGGTTACCGGCATCAGACAACGAATTTCCTCCGTTTGGGTTGCAGATTATTGCGGATTCCGTAGCATGTGGGGTGCAACGATCGAACCGGCCAGCGCATCGAGAAGAATCGGAGCCATGACCGAGCAGCCAATAGTGTTAGACAACATCTCCAAAAAGATCATCGAGGAGCTGCAGGCCGACGGCCGCCGCTCGTACGCCTCGGTGGGCAAAGCAGTGGGGCTCTCGGAAGCGGCGGTGCGCAACCGGGTTCAGCGCCTCGGCGAGGCGGGTGTCCTCCAGATCGTGGCGGTGACCGATCCGATGCAGGTGGGTTTTGCCCGCCAGGCGATGATCGGAATCCGTTGCACCGGAGACACCGCAGCACTGGGCGAAGCACTCGCGGAGGTCGAGGAAATCGACTATGTGGTCCTGACCGCCGGATCATTCGATGTGGTCATCGAAGTGGTCTGCGAGAACGACGAACACCTTCTCGAAGTACTGAACAAAAAGGTGCGATCGCAGCCTGGCGTGACCGGGACAGAGACCCTGGTCTACCTGAAATTGGTCAAACAACAATACAATTGGGGTACCCGATGACCGCAGTCGAGAACAACACCACCACCCTTGGCGACCGCTCGGCACGCCACCTGTGGGGCCACTTCTCCAGGCACGGCGACACGACCACACCACCGGTCATCACCCGCGGCGAGGGTGTCCGGATCTTCGACGACCGCGGTCACAGCTACCTCGACGGCCTGTCGGGACTGTTCGTGGTGCAGGCAGGCCACGGTCGAGTCGAGCTCGCCGAGGCCGCGGCGAAGCAGGCCAAAGAACTCGCTTTCTTCCCCCTCTGGTCATACGCGACATCGCCTGCGATCGAGTTGGCCGAACGCCTGGCGAACTATGCACCCGGTGACCTCAACCGGGTCTTCTTCACCACCGGTGGTGGCGAGGCAGTGGAGAGCGCATGGAAACTCGCGAAACAATACTTCAAACTGACCGGAAAACCCGGCAAGCACAAGGTCATCTCGCGATCGATCGCCTATCACGGCACACCGCAGGGCGCGCTGGCGATCACCGGTATCCCGGCGCTCAAGGAAGCCTTCGAACCACTCACGCCAGGAGCGTTCCGGGTTCCGAACACCAACATCTACCGCGCCGGTGAATACGGTGACGATCCCAAGGCATTCGGTCTCTGGGCCGCCAACCGCATCGAAGAGGCCATCGAGTTCGAGGGACCCGACACGGTTGCCGCAGTCTTCCTCGAACCGGTTCAGAATGCCGGCGGCTGCTTCCCACCGCCGCCCGGCTACTTCCAGCGGGTTCGGGAGATCTGCGACAAGCACGACGTGCTGCTGGTCTCCGACGAGGTGATCTGTGCGTTCGGCCGGATCGGTTCGATGTTCGCCTGCACCGACTTCGACTACGTCCCCGACATCATCACCTGCGCGAAGGGCATGACCTCGGGCTACTCCCCGATCGGCGCAATGATCGCCACCGATCGACTCTTCGAGCCCTTCAACGACAACACCACATCGTTTGCCCACGGATACACCTTTGGCGGACATCCGGTTTCGGCGGCGGTCGCGCTGGCCAACCTCGACATCTTCGAGCGTGAGGGCCTCAACGATCGGGTGAAGCAACTCGCACCGGACTTCCGGCGGACGCTCGAACGCCTGAGTGACCTGCCGATTGTCGGCGATGTCCGCGGCGAAGGTTACTTCTATGGCATCGAATTGGTGAAGGACAAGGCCACCAAGGAGACGTTCACACCGGACGAGTCCGAGCGGGTCCTGCGCAACTTCTTGTCCACCGCATTGTTCGACGCCGGACTCTACTGCCGCGCCGACGACCGGGGAGATCCGGTGGTCCAACTCGCTCCCCCACTCACCTGCGGGCAGGCCGAGTTCGACGAGATGGAACAGATCCTGCGGTCAGTGCTGACCGAGGCCTACACAAAGATCTGAAGGCAAGCCCGCTCAGATCCATCCGAGATTTCGGGCTTTGAGGGCTGCCTCGTACCGGTTCGAGGCACCCAGCTTCGCCATCGCCGACGACAGATAGTTGCGCGTGGTGCCGACCGACAGGTGTGCGCGCGTGGCGATCTCGTCCACGGAGGAACCATCGATGGCGAACTCCAGGACGTCGGCTTCGCGTGCGGTCAGTACGGTGTCCCCGGCACTTATCGCTTCGGCGGCCAACTGTGGATCGACGTGACGGCCACCGCCGTCGACCGTGCGGATGACTTCGGCGAGGGTGGCAGCCGACGATGTCTTGGGCAGAAAACCCCGAACCCCGGCGGTGAGAGCACGTTTGAGGTAGCCGGGCCGTCCGTGACTGGTGACGATCAGGATGCCGGCGTCCGGCGTCAGAGCGAGAAGCTCGGTCGCGGTCTCGATGCCGTCGATCCCGGGCATCTGCAGATCGACGACGGCGACGGCAATGGGTTGGCCGTCGGCCACGCGTTGTCGCCACATGGTGACCAGTTCTTCGCCAGACCCGACGTTCGCGACGACATCGAGATCGTCCTCCAAGTCGAGCATGGCGGCCATCGCGGTGCGGATGAGAGTCTCGTCGTCGGCCAGTAGTACTGGAATCACTTTTTCTCCCACTGTATTTCGAGCATGAAAGTCTCGCCGCTCGTGGTGGCCTCGAGTCCGGAGCCGACGTGTGCCAGACGCTCCGACAGGCCACGGAGCCCCGAATGCCCACCGGCATCTTGTCCGGTGACCTCGCGGGAGCCGTTGTTACGCAGGGACATTCCCGCCACACCGATCGAGAGGGTCGCCGACGTCGCTGCCGAATGTTTGACTATGTTGGTTGTCCCTTCTCGCACCACCCATGCCGCCACCTCGTGGAATTGTGGGGGCACCTTGGCCGGGTCGCCCTCGACGACTAGCAGACAGCCCGCCGCCGCCAGGAGTGAACGGGCACCGGCGACCTCACCGTCGAGGTTGATGTCACGATAGCCACGCACCAGCTCGCGCATCTTGTCCATCGATTCGACAGCGAGTGACTTCACCTCGTCCATCTCGGTGGCCGCCCGGTCTCCGGCTCCGACACGTGAAAGTGTTGCGGCGAGTTCACTTTTCACCGCGATGGCGGAGAATCCACGGCCGACCACATCGTGCAGGTCCCGGCTGAAACGCAATCGCTCTTCGGCAACCTGCAACCGGGCCTCGACGGTCTTGGCGCGCTCCAGCTCGTCGACCACATCCAGACCCCACATCGTCAACAGCGTGGTGGCGACGAGGAAACCGCCGATGAAGAACGTGACCGCAGCCAACCAGAGTCCCGCTGCCGGAGACGACCCGAAAGCCACGCCGGAAGCGATGCTGACGCCAAGAATCAGCCACCACCTGCCCCGCCGAAACGGAACGATCGAAAGCATCGGCAGTAGTGCGGCGAAGATGCCCGCCGTACGTGCCGCGTCGATGTCGGATTCATCGGTGGCCAGATTGGCCACCAGAGCACAGAACAGCCAGACCACGACAAGTACCGCTGTCCCCACCGGTTGTGCCCACCGCCGCAGTCCGGCATTCGTCCAGACCGACAGATCAGGTTGGGTCTGCATGGCGAGAAGAGCTGCAGCCCCGGAGATGACAATCGCCGCTGCCGACCACGGAACGCCGACGGTGGTGGCCGCCGAAACGACCACCACCCCGGCGATGGCGCCCTGGAGCGTGAGCTGGCTGTAGAGCCGGAACTTCGCAGGCCCCGACAGCTCACGCCACCAGGACGCCACCCGTGTCATCCGCGGTCGTCCCAACGGAAGCTTGTTGCGACGATTGCCAGCGCCAACGCGGTCCATATACCCAGTGTTGCAAGTGGTTGTGCCATCTCGGCAAAAGTGCCCGCGAAATCGAGCGGTGCGTCGGACTCGCCTGCGGCGGCAGGCAGGCCGGCCGTGCCGAGGGAGACCAGGTCGGACAAGGCCGCGAACGGTGTCCACGAGACCACGTCGCCGAGGCGATCGGGAAGGATGTCACGGATCGATTCAAGGCCGACCATCGCGATCATCATCACCGGTAGAGAGGTGATCTGCGCTGCCTCAGCGTTTTTGGTGACCGCACTCGTCGCCAGTCCGAGCAGCGAGAAGACGATGATTCCGCCGGCCATCGCAACGATCAGTGCGATCGGATTGACGGGCGCTGGCGCACCGGCGCCGTAGATCACCCCCGCGACGATCACACCACCGATCACGGTGAGGATGGCACCGGGTACGGCCGGGGCCGTCTGGATCTGCCAGTCCGCTGCCTCACCCGTTCGCAGCCTCTTCAATACTCCTTCCCCACGGCGGGTGGTGACCATCGACAGCACCGAGTAGTACTGCACGAACAGAAAGGCCATCAGCGCGAACATCTCCAAGCCCGTGGTCGCGACCTCCGCCGTGGCACCGGACTCGTTGCGAGCGATGAAGAATGTCGCAAGCGGAAGAGCCACCGGGAACACCGTTCCCAGCACGACAAGGGTTTTATTGCGGACGAACTGCCGGTACTCGGCCTTGGCCAGAGCGCTCAGCGGGCGTCGGCCGTAGCCGACAGATGTGGATACGGTGGTCGTGGTCATCGGTGTGCTCCGATCATGTCGGGGGTGGATGCCGAGGCGTCGACCGGGTCGGCGGCGACGTCGAGGAAGACCGATTCCAACGACGCGGCGCGGGCTTCCAGGCCACCCAGCTGCAGGCCGCGAGCACCGGCCCAGGCCAGCACCTCCGAGAGGTGGCCCTGCAGGTCGTGGGTGTACGCAGTCACCCGAGCGCCGGCATCGACGCGAGCGCCGGGTAGTGGCGGCAGAGGCGTCCCGGGGTGGTCGAAGACAATTCGCGCCGGATGCTCGTCGACGATGTCGCGGAGTGTGCCGCGGCGGGCGATCTGACCCTTGTGCATGATCGCGATCCGGTCGGCGAGCGCTTCGGCCTCGTCGAGGTAGTGGGTCGTCAGGACCATCGTGACCCCGGACGCCTTGAGATCTGCCAGCAGACGCCATGTGGCGCGGCGACTTTCCGGATCGAGGCCGGTGGTCGGTTCATCGAGGAACAGCAACCGGGGCTGCCCCAGCAACGCGCAGGCGAGGTCGACCCGGCGCCTTTCACCGCCGGACAGCACTCCGACGCGCACATGGGCGCGGTCTGTGAGGTTGACCTGTTCCAGGACTGCGTCCACGGTCGTCGGATTCGAGCAGGTGCCACGCCACATTTCCAATGTCTCGGCGACGGTCAATTCGGCGGGCAGACCACCGGACTGCAACATGATGCCCACCTTCCGGCGGACCAGCTTGCGGTCCCGTCGTGGGTCGAGACCGAAGACCTCGACCTGACCGGCAGATGGTGCGGCAAGTCCTTCCAGCACGTCGAACGTCGACGTCTTACCGGCACCGTTGGTGCCGAGCAACGCAAAGACCTCGCCCTCTCCGACATCGAGATCGATGCCCTTGACCGCCTCGAACGCGTCGTCGCCCTGGCCATAGACCCGACGCAACCCGCGGGCGGTGATCACTGCACTCATCGCTGCCCCCATTTCCGGCTGCCAACGGGTGCCGGACCGATACGAAGGACGTCTTTCATCAGATTGCCGAAACTGGTTGCTTGCGAACTTGTTTCGCGATAATCAGGCGGATGTTGGTTGTGGTTGTGATGTGTTGTGTTCATGCCTTCAAGGCTCACCCACATCGACTGTGGGTCACCAGTGCACCCGATCATCAAAAGCTCGATGGATACTCATGTCCGAGCCATGACAAATGTCATCGAAAACCGGTTGATCGACTCGAAAACTGAATGTCATGGGTGCGCGGACGAGAGAAATAGGCCAACATGTTGATCATTGCGCCGGGGGTTTGTCGGTGTCAGTGTTCGAGTGTGGACGGCTGGAACGACGAGTGAAGAGCGGGGGCACCGGTTGAACGCATTGTGGAATTACATGACGTCACACCGATCTCAGTTGGTGTTCGATTCCTATCAGCATGTCAGTGCAGTACTTCAAAGCGTTCTCATCGCGACCGTGATCGGTGTCGTGGTCGGTCTGCTCACCTATCGCAGTGACATCGCTTCCAACCTGGCCACATCGATTTCCAGCGCCATCCTGACCGTTCCGTCCTTTGCGCTGTTGGGATTGCTCATCCCGCTCGTCGGTCTCGGTGTCATACCGTCGGTGACCGCGTTGGTGCTGTATTCGTTGCTACCGATCATCCGGAACACCATCGTCGGACTCAACAACATCGAGCCTGCACTCATCGACGCCGCCAGGGGAATTGGCATGGGCGGCTTCATCACCCTCGTCCGGGTACAACTCCCCTTGGTGTGGCCGGCAATTCTCGCCGCGATGAGACTGAGCACGCAGATGGCCATGGGCGTGCTGGCCATCGCCGCCTACGTCAAGGGCCCGGGACTGGGCAATCTCATCTTCGCCGGCCTCGCCCGCGTCGGCAGTCCGACCGCGGTGCCCATGGCCCTCAGTGGCACCTTGCTGATCGTTGTCCTCGCTCTCGTTCTCGACGCCCTCTACGTACTTCTCGGACGGCTCACAACGTCGAAAGGCATCCGATGACAGAACAGACCTCAGCGTCGAAAAGCCTGCGCTCAGCAAACCCGACCGGGGTGCAGATCACCCTCGAACACGTGTCGAAAACCTACCCGGGATCCAAGACGCCTGCGGTGGAAGATGTTTCGCTGCACATCCCGGCCGGCGACGTCGTCGTCTTCGTCGGGCCCTCCGGATGCGGCAAGACCACCACCATGCGGATGATCAACCGCCTGAGCGAGCCAACGTCGGGCAAGATCACCATCGGCGACAAAGACGCGCTGTCGATCAAACCCACCGAGTTGCGGCGCTCGATCGGCTACTCGATCCAGCAGGCCGGACTCTTCCCACACATGACGATCCGCCAGAACATCGGCCTGGTACCGGGATTGCTCAAGTGGGACAAGAAACGTATCGCCGCCCGCGTCGAAGAGCTACTCGATCTGGTCGGCCTCGATCCGGCACAGTACTCAGGCCGCTACCCCCGCCAGTTGTCCGGCGGTCAGCAGCAACGTGTCGGTGTCGCACGGGCTCTGGCCGCGGATCCTCCTGTACTCCTGATGGACGAACCCTTCGGTGCCGTCGACCCGATCACGCGAAGCTCGCTGCAGGACGAACTCCTGCGACTGCAAAGCGAATTGGGTAAGACCATCGTCTTCGTCACCCACGACTTCAGCGAGGCGGTCAAACTCGGGGACCGCATCGCAGTACTCGGTCAGCAGTCGAAGGTCCTGCAATACGACACCCCACAGGCGATCCTTGCCAATCCCGCCGACGACACCGTCGCCGGGTTCGTGGGAACCGGCGCCTCACTGCGCCAACTCGGGTTGGTCCGGGTCAAGGATATCGATCTCGAGGCCCGATCCACCGCGCACACCGGCGACGACGTCGACGCACTCCGAGCGGAACTGGCCGCAGGCGAACATGATTGGGCCGTCATCCTCGACGACCGGGAACGCCCGGTCAGCTGGGTGCGCGAGAGCCGGCTCCGGCAGGCGCGCACCGTCGAGGAGTTCGCCGAGCCGCTTGGCGAGGTGATCAGTGTGCAGGCCACGCTGCAGGACGCGCTCGAGGCGATGCTCGCCGAGGACCACGCCTCCGCAGTGGTCGCAGGCGCGGGAAACCGCTATCAGGGGGTGGTGACACTCGAGACGTTGATCTCCACCATCACCAAACTCCGCGACACCTCGCCCACCGCGACGGCTGCCCCCGACTCCCCTGACACCCCTGACACCCCCGACACCGGGGACGTCACGCCATGACCACGGCCGTCGAGACGCCGCCGACCTCGATCAGCGTGGCGGACCGCCTGCGCCTGATCATCCAACCGATCCTCGTGCTGATCGTCGCGGTCGCCGTCATTTTCTGGGCATTCAACCGGGATCTGACCGCCACCCAAAAAGTGAACATCAATGCAGGCAACGTGAGCACCCTCCTCTGGCAGCATCTGCTGATCACGATCACGGTTGCCACCATCGTCGTCATCGCGGGAGTCCCGCTCGGAATCCTGGTGACCCGCGGCCACGCCCGCTTCCTGCGACCGCCGCTCATCGGGGTGGCGAACATCGGGCAGGCCGCGCCTGCCGTCGGCCTGCTCGTCCTGCTCTTCCTGTGGACCGGCGAGACCGGTTTCTGGATCGGCGTCCTGCCCATTGCGGTGTATTCGCTGCTCCCGGTGTTCAGCAGCACGATCCTGGGCATCGATCAGGTCGACAAGTCGCTCATCGACGCCGGCCAAGGACAGGGCATGTCCCAGTCCTCGATCCTCTTCCGGGTCGAATTGCCGTTGGCTGTGCCGTACATCCTCGCGGGCCTGCGCACCTCGCTGGTTCTTGCAGTCGGTACCGCGACACTGTGCTTCCTGGTCAACGCCGGTGGTCTCGGTGTCCTCATCGACACCGGTTACAAACTGCGGGACAACGTCACGCTGATCCTCGGCAGCGTCCTGGCGGTGTGCCTTGCGCTGCTCGTGGATTGGGTCGGCGCGCTGGCCGAGTACTACCTCGGACCGAAGGGGATACGAGGATGACAACGGTGCCTCGAACCGGTTCCCGGATGGACCGCGCGCTCAAGCCGCTCATCGTCGCGATCGTCTGCGCGGTGGCCGCCGCCTGTGGCCTGTCGTCCGGCGGTGCCGTCCCACTCAAGATCGGCCCGGGTTCGATCACCGAGAACGAGGGTCTCAAAGGAGTTCAGATCACCGTGGGATCCAAGGAATACACCGAACAGGTGATCCTGGGATACATCCTCGAGTTCACCCTCGTTGCGGCCGGCGCAGATGTCCGGGACATGACCGGGATCGTGGGTTCACGCAGCACACGCGATGCACAGATCGCCGGTCAGGTCGACGTCGCCTACGAGTTCACCGGCAATGCCTGGATCAATTATCTCGGTCACGAAAAGCCGATTGCCGACACCCGGGAACAATTCGAGGCGGTGCGCGACGAGGACCTCGAAAAAAATGACATGGTATGGCTCGAGCCGGGCCCGATGGACGACACCTATGCCTTGGCCGCCAGCAAAAAGGTGATCGACGAAACCGGCGTGACGAACCTTTCCGAGTATGCCGAATTGGTCAAGCAGGATCCGGCCGCGGCCGCGACCTGCGTGGACACCGAGTTCCGGGCCCGCCAAGACGGATATCCGGGTATGGCCACCGCGTACGGGTTCGACCCGGCGAAGGCCGACACCCCGATTCTTCAGGTCGGGATCATCTATCAGGCGACCTCGACCGGAACCCAATGCAAGTTCGGCGAGGTATTCACCACCGACGGTCGGATCGCCGGGCTCGGGTTGGTGGTCCTCACCGACGACAAACAGTTCTTCCCGCACTACAACCCGTCCGTGACGATGAAGGCGAGTTTTTTCGAGAAACACCCCGAGATCGCCGAGGTGACGGCCCCGGTCACCGCCGCCCTCACCAACGAGGTGATCACCGAACTCAACAAGCAGGTCGATGTCGACGGCAAGGATCCGGCAATCGTGGCACGGGACTGGATGATCTCCGAAGGCTTCATAACCAAGGGGTGACGGTCCGGAGGTGGCACCGACTTTCGATCAGGCTGCTCCTAAGGTTCCGACACTGCGGAGTTACCGCAAAACTGGAGTCATGAGCGTTCTGGTCGAATCTCCCGCCACCGGTTCCACCCTGTCGGCATCCCCAGCCCTGACGGTCACCAAACTCGGTGAACACCTTGGTGCCCGGGTGGATGGTGTCCGGCTGTCCGGCGACCTCGACGATGCAACAGTGCAGGCCATCCGGACCGTGATCGCCACCCACAAGGCGGTCATCTTCACCGGTCAGCACCATCTCGACGACATGTCGCAGTACGAGTTCGCATCATTGCTCGGTACGCCGACCAAGGCGCATCCGACTGTCCTGTCCCGGGGTGAAGACCTGCTCCCCCTCGAAGGTGCTGCCAATTCCTGGCACACCGACGTCTCGTTCGTCGACCGGATCCCCAAGATCTCCGTGCTGCGCGCCACCGTCCGCCCCACTTACGGCGGCGCCACCATATGGGCGTCCACGGTCGCCGCGTACGCCAACCTCCCGAGCCCGATGCGGGCGCTTGCCGACCAGCTGCGGACTGTTCACACCAACGACTACGACTACGCCGAGCACCTCACCGTCGGCGACAGCTCGGACCCGGCGTACCGCGAAGAGTTCGTCAAGACCGTCTTCGAGACGGAACACCCCGCCGTGCGGGTGCACCCCGAGACCGGCGAGCGGGCACTGACCCTCGGCCACTTCGTCAAGTCGTTCTCAGGTTTCAAGACGTCCGAGACCACGGATCTGCTCCGTCTCCTCCAGGCCCGGATCGAACGCCCCGACAATACGTTCCGCTGGAATTGGAACGACGGTGACGTGGCCATCTGGGACAACCGTTCCACTCAGCATTACGGCGTGGCCGACTTCGGTGACCAATTCCGGCGAGTCAATCGCGTGACGCTTGCCGGCGACATACCCATCGGTGTTCATCGGGATCGGTCGACGATCATAGAGGGTGATGCGACTGGATATTCGGTGGTCGAAACGCCGCGACCTCTGGTCGCATGGGAGCCGGCAAGCTCGGCGAGTATTCGCGGATTCGCCGAGTTCGGGTCGTTGAAGATCGATTGATTCGAGCTGCCCCTGAGCCACAAGTGGTTCGGTATCAACTTTCTCCTTTCTGCGTCACAGGATCTCTTCGCTGCTCTGCTGAACGCTTGAGTGAAGAAACCGAGCACTCACAGTCCGTGACGAGAACTCCGTCACCGGCAATCAATCCGGCGTCAGCATGCCACCGAGGACTCGGCGCAACACCGACTCGAACATGTCACCAGACTGGTCGGCGCCTGGATCCGAAAGATGGAGCGCTGCCGCAAGATACGGATGACCGCCGACCGCGGCGGTTTTGTGTAAGTACATCACCTGAGAGATTCGGCGTTTCTGTCTCGCCGTTCCGCCACCGACCTCGGCGCGCGCAAACTGCTGGACAAGGGTGTTCAGCACAGCCACCACCTGCAACTTCACCATCCCCGATACGTCGACCGCAGCCATGGCCCGAAGTGCGTACTCGAGAAAGTCGATCCCCCGCGGCCCGATGCGCATCGCTTCGACCGGAACGTCAAGCAACCACGGGTATCTCACGTGAACGCCCTTCGCGCGGGCCGCGAGAGCGGTGAGGTCGTCGAT
This sequence comes from Williamsia sp. Y844, assembly GCF_056786475.1. Classification (NCBI taxonomy): domain Bacteria; kingdom Bacillati; phylum Actinomycetota; class Actinomycetes; order Mycobacteriales; family Nocardiaceae; genus Williamsia; species Williamsia sp. Y844. Next base: position 769,933 of record NZ_JBXCJB010000002.1, on the reverse strand, counting down.
TGCCTCGCCGCGCAACGGGACATCGAGGTCGATCTCGCCGGCAGCAGCATCGACGATGAGGTCGAGCACGTCGTCATAGCCCGCCACGTACCGGTACAGAGCCGACTGACTCACCCCGAGTTTCTGCGCAATTCGGCGAGTGGAGACGGCCGATAATCCCCCCTCTTGCGCAAGTTCCATCGCTGCGGCAGCGACATCGTCGCGACTGTGCGTCGGCGCGGGCCCGCGTGTGCCGCACGAGCGTTCCCACACCGTCGTGTGCCGCTGCTCCGTCCCGGACCGTGTCACTCGTCTTCACCCTTCCACTCGCGGTTGTCGTCAGTAACCTACACTAAAACTGCATTCAGTGAACGCAGTAAATGGGAGGTTCAAGATGACACTCGACAATCCATGGGGACCGCGGCGATGGGCTCAGAGCGGATCGGTACGTCTGGCATTCGATCAATACCGGCCCGAACTCGGCGGCACACCATTACTGATCGCCACCGGCTTGGGCGTCAACCGACACGCAGTACCTGATGGATTCTGTGAACAACTGGCCGCACAGGGGTTCGCTGTCGTGCGCTACGACCAGCGCGACGGCGGCGAGTCCACCCATCTGCCGCCGACGGCCGTACGAAACCCCATCGCCGCGATCCTGACCAAACGCAGTGAGGGATACACCGCCGAAGACATGGCGGACGATGCAATTGCGGTAGTCGACGAACTCGGGTGGAGCACCGTGCACGTACTCGGAATCTCACTCGGCGGCGCTCTCGCGCAACGTGTCGCCCTCCGACACCCCGCCCGGGTGTGTTCCCTCACATCCATCGCGGCTGTCCCGGGCGATGTCACCGGGTTGCGAACATTCCGCTTCATCCGCTTGCGCACACTCTCCAAGTTCGCGCGCTTGAAATTCCCCGACAACCGAGAGGGCGCAATCGACGCCGGTCTGGCAGTCGCACGACTACTCGCCTCCCCGCGCCGAGAGTTCGACGAAGCGGCAATGCGCGCACAATTGGAAAGCAATCCCGACCCCGGGATTCACGACCAACAGGCACAGAGTCGACAGATCGGCGCCCGATGGAGTGGCCCCGCGATCACCGAGATCGCAAGTCCCACATTGGTCGTGCACGGCGAAGACGATCCTCTCATCAAAATTACTGCTGCGCATGCAATTTCGTCCAAAATACCCGGCTCGAGCACCCTTATCCTTCCCGAGGTCGGGCACGACTTACCCCCGCACGCATGGGCACCACTGGCCAAGGCAATCCGCGAACTCGCAGGCGAGAACACCAGAAAATAGGTCACCGAACAACGGATCCGTCCCGCACAGCGCGCCCGATCAGTCGGTTTCGAAATGTTCAATTGGGCCGAATTGCCGCCGCACGGAGGCCCAAACAGGTCCCAACAGCTGTATCGTCCGGTGCGATGATCCGATTCACGACACGCGCCGCAGCCCTGTTGGCGGCGTCACTCCTTTTCACCGGCCTCGGCGGTCCGGCGCTGTCCGGGGCCACCCCCGTGACGATCACGCCGCCGATCGGAGCGCCCGCGCCCGAGACGGTGACCGACGCGTGCCCGTACCAGACCACACCGGTGCCCCCTGTCGATGAGTCCGAAGTGGTCTCCGACGGGTCCACCACACCCACGCCGCTACCGGTGCCCGACCCTCCGATCGGTGGCGAGAAACTCGGCGGCTGTGGGGTCGTGCTGGCCGACGGCGCCGCTCCGCCGCCCGCAGGTCTGACCGCGACCGGCTGGCTGATCGCCGATCTGACTGCCGGAACGGTGTTGGCCGCCAAGGACCCCCACGGGCGCTACCGGCCTGCCAGCACCATCAAGGTGCTCCTGTCGCTCGTGGTGCTCGACGAACTGGACCTCGACTCCACGGTCACCGGCACTGCGGAAGACGACGAGGTCGAAGGCGATGCCGCCGGAGTCGGTCCCGGTGGCACCTATACGGTTCGCGACCTGATGACCGGACTGATCCTGGTCTCCGGCAACGACTGCGCGAACGCGCTCGCCCGCGAACTGGGTGGAACAGACGCCACCGTGGCGAAGATGAACGCGATGGCGGAGCGGCTCGGAGCACAGGACACCCGCGCCGCATCCCCGTCGGGCCTTGATGCCCCGGGTATGACCACGTCCCCGTACGACGAGGCCCTGATCTTCGGGGCAGCTCTGCAAAATCCTGACTTCGTAGAGATCTCGAAAGAAGATCAGGCCCACTTCCCCGGCTATCCGGGCATGCCAACCGAGACGTCCGAGAACGACGGACTTTCCACCGAAACCACACCCGCGGCGGCACCAACTGCGGATCTGGGAATCGATCTCTACAACATGAACCAATTGTTGTACGACTATGAGGGAACCATTGCAGGCAAGACCGGATACACCGACGATGCCCGCAAAACCTTTGTCGGAGCGGCAGAGCGCGATGGTCGGCAGATTCTCGTGGTTCAGATGTACGGACTCAACGACAGCCCCGGATCATTCTGGCGACAGGCCGAGGCGATGCTCGACTACGGCTTCGCCCAGTCGGCTGATCAGAACATCGGCGTGCTGGTCGACGGACCCGACGAGCTGGTGGAAGAACTCTCCGAATCAGACTCTCCCGGAACCGGAACCGGCGGTGACATCGCATCGGCCAGCGGTCTTCCATCCGATTCCACGTCGGGCACTGCCAAGCTGATCATCGGGCTGGTGGGCGCGCTGATCGTGGTGGCGCTGGTTTATGCCGGGCTGCGCTTGAACAAACGCTCCTGAAATCATCCCGGGGTCGGAATGCCGGTGCCGTCAGCGTTTACGCCGCGCCGCCGCCGAAATACCCAACGCCGCAACCACACCGGCACCGACAGCAGCCACCGCGCCACGTCCGGACAATCCTTCGCGGACCACCACCCGCGGGCTGATGACCACCGGATCCGGTACCGGTGTCGGCTCGTACTTGCGGTTACGCGGATCAGTGGCCGCCCATGCGGTGGCGAACAGGATGATCCGGGTCGTGATGAAGGCAAAAACCATGATGCCAAGAATCGGCCCGAACGTGGCTCCGGCAGGGCCGCTCACCACGGACTTGAGGTAAAAGCTCGCCACCTGTTTGAAGATCTCGAACACCACGGCGGTGAGCAGTCCGGCCTTCCACGCGTTACGCAACGGTAGTGCCACCCGAGGTAATTTCGCGATCACCCAGGTGAACAGCAACCATGACGCCAGGATCGAAAGCACCACGGAGACCACCCGAACCCCCAACGACACACCTGGGAGGTCATCGACACTCAGCCATTCCAAGATCTGATGGACCAGGCTGCCACTGGACAGCGCCGACAGCGAAAAGGTGACGATCATGGCCAGGAAGAGGCCGAGGAGGGCTCCGAGATCGGACAACTTGGTCTTCACGATGCCAGGTGATTCGGGTTCTGAACCCCATTGCACGGTCAGCGCGTTCCGCAGGTTAGCCATCCACCCGAGGCCGGCATAGAGGGCGATCAGCAGACCCAGGACACCGATCGTGGCGCGCGAGTCGATGGCCTGGTCCATCAGATCGGTGAGCTGCTCACCCATGCTGCCGTCCGCGGAATCGGCGATCTTGTCCTTCGCCTTGTCGAGTAACTCCTCGTTGTTGGCGAACACGAAACCGGCGACGGCAAACCCGATCATCAACAGCGGGAACAGCGCAAAGACACTGAAGTACGTTGCCCCGGCGGCGAAATAGTCACCCTTGGAGCCCTGATACCGTGTCGCCGCCTCCATGAGGTGGTTGAACCATGGAAATCGTACGCGCTGTTTGTCGAGGAACGACGGCTTGTCGGCCGCACCGGGCGTGGTGATCACGCCCGGTTTGCGTGCGTCCTGCCCTTGATCGGATGCCCGTAGCTTGAACTTTGAATCGGCGCGAGCCTGTGGCATGTCGTTCCCCATTCGGTGTGTCAGTCGAGCGGCACTGGAGCTACAAATCCCACCTTGTCATAGACCGTTGCCAACGTTCGCGAAGCCACTTCACGGGCCGTTTGCGCGCCCGCAGCCAGAATCTGATCGAGCTGAGCCGGATCCGCCAGCAGTTCGTCGAAACGGGCCCGCAACGGAGTCACGAACTCGGTCAACGCCTCGGCGGTGTCGACCTTGAGCTGGCCGTACCCCTGGCCGTCGTATCCGGCGACGAGGTCGTCAACCGACTTACCGCTCAGCGCCGACAGGATGGTCAGTAGGTTGCTCACACCCGGCTTCTCCACACGGTCGAAGACAATCTCCCGGCCGTTGTCGGTGACCGCCGAACGGAGCTTCTTCGCCGACCGTTTCGGATCGTCGAGCAGATTGATCAGACCGGCATCGGACTCGGCCGACTTGCTCATCTTCGCCGACGGGTTCTGCAGGTCATAGATCTTCGCGGTCTCGGTGACGATGTACGCCTCCGGAACGATGAACGTCTTGCCGAACCGAGAGTTGAACCGCTGGGCGAGATTTCGGGTCAGTTCCAGGTGCTGACGCTGGTCCTCGCCCACCGGCACCTGATCGACCTGGAAGGTGAGGATGTCGGCGGCCATCAGGATCGGGTAGGTGAACAATCCGACGCTCGCATGATCGGTGCCCTGCTTGGCCGACTTGTCCTTGAACTGGGTCATCCGGCCGGCCTCGCCGAAACCGGTGAGACACGAGAGCACCCAGGTCAATTGAGCGATCTGCGGCACATGCGACTGCAGGTAGATGGTCGAGCGGGCCGGATCGACACCGAGGGCCAGCAACTGGGCGACGCTGCGCCGCGAGCGATCCCGCAACGCTTTGGGGTCGTGTGCGGTGGTGATGGCGTGCATGTCCGGGATGAAGTAGAACGCCTGCTCGAACTCGTCCTGCAACCTCACCCACTGCTGGACCGCACCCAGGTAATTCCCGAGATGGAAGGAGTCACTGGTGGGCTGGATACCCGACAGGACTCTCTTGCGCCGGGCGGGCTTGGTTTCGGTTGCCGATTCACTCACAGACGAATTCTCTCATCCGGCCGCCACCGCATTTCACACACACCGCATTTGGACAATCAGGCCCACTCGACCCTCAGGCGTACTCCACGGTGACCGGCGCATGGTCTGACCACCGCAGATCGTAGGCACCGGCGCGGTCGACCCACGACTTCGTCGCCGTGGCGGCCGTCGTCTTGTTGGCGAGCTGGTAGTCGATCCGCCAGCCCGAATCGTTGTCGAATGCCTTGCCACGCCAGCTCCACCACGAGTACGGCCCGGCAACCTCACCGGCGAGATCACGGGCGACGTCACGCCATCCGGTCTCCAGTACCCCGGCCACCCATGCGCGTTCTTCCGGCAGGAAGCCGGGGTTCTTCACGTTGCCCTTGGCGTTCTTCAGATCCAGGGCGGTGGGTGCGATGTTCCAGTCGCCGCCGACCACCACACCCCGGCGCTTCCGGCCGAGTGCGCCCAGGTGCGCTCCGAACTCGTCGAGAAAACGGAACTTCGCCTCGCGCTTGGGACCGTCACTCGCCCCCTTGGGCAGGTACAGGCTGGCCACGGTCAGCGTTCCGAAATCTGCCTCGATGTAGCGCCCGGTGTCGTCGAACTCATCGCTGCCGAAACCTTTGCGCACCTTGTCCGGCTTGGTGCGCGACAGGATCGCCACTCCTGAATGTCCCTTGACCGACGACTCGTGCAGGCTCAGGTACCAACCGTCGTCCAGCGCCGGGGCCAGCGCCTCGACGACCTGCTCCTCGGTGGCGCGGGTCTCCTGGAGCAAGACGTGGTCCGTGGTGGTCTCACGAAGCCACGGGATCAGCCCCAGATTGCGCTCCGAGCGGTGCTTCACCGCGGCGCGAATGCCGTTTACGTTGATCGTCGTCACGATTGTGGTCACGTCGGGCGAGCCTACGTGCGTCCTCTGACAGCAGATCGGCGGGCGTAGAGCAGCGCGAGTCCGAGGACCGCGAGTCCGGCAACGGCCAGTCCGGCGCCGAGCAGCGACGGCGCCCGGTATCCGTATCCGGCCGCGATCACCAGACCGCCCATCCACGCACCACCGGCGTTGGCGATGTTCAGTGCCGAGTGGTTCAGCGCCGCGGCAAGGGTCTGGGCGTCCTCGGCGACATCCATCAGCCGGATCTGCAGGGCCGGAGTGAGCGCAACCCCGGTCAGTCCGATGAAGAAAGTCAGGATCAGTGCGGCCCACGGATTGCTCGCCAGCAGCGCAAAAGCGGTGAGCGTCACCACGATGGAAACCAAGCTGATGAGTATCGCCCGCACCACACCACGATCGGCGAGGGCACCGCCGATGATGTTGCCCGCCACCATGCCAAGGCCGAACAGCATCAGGGCAAACGGCACAAACGATTCCGATACACCGGCGACGCTGGTCAGTGTGGTGCTGATGTACGTGTAGAACGCGAACATCCCACCGAAGCCGACGATTCCGATGAGGAGCGCAAACCATACCTGCGGCCGTTTCAACGCACCGAGTTCGGTCACCGGATTGGTCATCTTCATGTCGGACAGGGCAGGCAGGAATCTGAACAGTGCCGCGATCGTCAGCAAACCGATCACGGCCACCACCACAAACGCTGCCCGCCAGCCGAGTGCCCCACCGAGCCACGTCGCCGCAGGCACTCCGACGACGTTGGCAACGCTCAGACCGATCATCACCTGGCCCACGGCCTTTGCCCGGGACTCCGGACCCGCCAGATGGGCGGCCACGAGAGCGGCCACACCGAAGTAGGCGCCGTGTGGCAGCCCGGCGACAAAGCGGGCAGCCATCAACATGCCGTAGTTCTGGGCGAACACGGTGGCGAGATTGCCGATGGTGAAGGCGACCATCAACACGATCAGCAGGGCGCGTCGTGGCATTCGTGCGGTCAGTGCCGCGATCGTCGGAGCGCCGACCACCACTCCGAGTGCGTAGGCAGAGATCACGTGCCCGGCCGTCGGTTCGCTGGTTCCCAGCGAATTGGCGATATTCGGCAGCAGTCCCATCGCGACGAACTCGGTGGTCCCGATACCGAACGCGCCGAGCGACAACGCCAGAATGACCGTCCGTCTACTGCCGCGCACCTCCCCCAAGGATTCGGGGGCGACGGTGCTGACTGCAGACATGTTCGAACCTCTCGAAGACGATCAGGGGCGATCGGGGCGACGGCGACACTGCCGGGAGCTCGTTGCGGGGGTAACTACGGTGTCAACCGGCACAGGCCAGATGTCATTCCGGGATGGGACGTGAACTGACCCACAGAACGACAATCCGCCCCGAGACATCCGGGGCGGACTGTGATGCGATCGGCGCGTGGCCGGCCGCTCAGCCGGTCTTGATGGCCGCCTCCAGGTTCTCATCAAGTGCCCCAAGGAATTCCTCGGTGGTCTGGTACGCCTGGTCGCCGCCGACCAGCAGCGCTAGATCCTTGGTCATCTTGCCACTCTCGACCGTCTCGATGACAACGTCCTCGAGCTTCTGGGCGAACTCACGCACCTCGGGGGTGTTGTCGAGCTTGCCACGATGATCGAGACCGCGGGTCCACGCGAAGATCGACGCGATCGGGTTGGTCGAGGTCGGCTTGCCCTGCTGGTGCTGACGGAAATGCCGGGTGACGGTGCCGTGCGCGGCCTCCGCCTCGCAGACGCTGCCGTCCGGGGTCATCAGAACCGAGGTCATCAGACCCAGCGAACCGTAGCCCTGGGCCACGGTGTCCGACTGCACATCGCCGTCGTAGTTCTTGCAGGCCCAGACATATCCACCCTCCCACTTGAGGCTGGAAGCAACCATGTCGTCGATGAGCCGGTGCTCGTAATGGATTCCGGCAGCATCGAATTCAGCCTTGAACTCGGTATCGAAGACATGCTGGAAAATGTCTTTGAACGCTCCGTCGTAGGCTTTGAGAATGGTGTTCTTGGTCGACAGGTACACCGGGTAGTTGCGCTGCAGACCGTAGTTCAGCGATGCCCGCGCGAAGTCTTCGATGGACTTGTTGAAGTTGTACATACCCATCACCACGCCGCCCTCTTCGGGCATCTGGACGATCTCGTGCTCGATCGGCGCCGAGCCGTCGTCCGGGGTGAACGTGATGGTGACCTTGCCCGCGGTGGCAACCTTGAAATCGGTCGCGCGGTACTGGTCGCCGAACGCGTGACGTCCGACGATGACCGGCTTGGTCCATCCCGGCACCAGTCGCGGGACGTTGGAGATGATGATCGGAGCGCGGAAGATCGTGCCGCCCAGAATATTTCGGATGGTGCCGTTGGGCGAGCGCCACATCTTCTTCAGGCCGAACTCTTCGACACGAGCTTCGTCGGGGGTGATGGTGGCGCACTTCACGCCGACACCGTGTTTGAGGATGGCGTATGCCGAGTCGATGGTGACCTGGTCGTCGGTACGGTCACGTTCCTCGATGCCGAGGTCGTAATACTCCAGGTTCAGATCGAGGTACGGGTGGATCAGCTTCTCTTTGATGAACTGCCAGATGATCCGAGTCATCTCGTCGCCGTCCAGCTCTACGACCGTTCCTTCGACCTTGATCTTGCCCATATGGCTACGCGTCCTCCTCGACGATGTGTGCCCCGCTTTCGGACGCCGACTCATGAGCTGGCGCGCCTGCACCCAAACATGTTCAACCTAGTCCGGCGGGCTGTTACCTCGCTCACCGGACAAAGTAAATATAACGGGCGTACTGCTTGCCAGCATACCCATCACCTGACGGGTCAGGGGCGTCAGCGCAGGGGCCGGATCACGAGGCGGTGGTGAGGTCCGCCGACATGTCAACGGCCATTGTCTCGGTCGCAGCAGGCGCTTCGACAGCAGGCAGATCAGGAGCGACCGGCTTCTGACCTGCCGTGGAATCAACGACGTCGGGGCCGTCGTCATCAGCACCCTGGTCCGCGTGGGAGGTTGCCGGACCGTTCCACACCGGTACGGAGGCGGGCACATCGGCTTCCGGCACATCGGGATCCGACACAGCCGGCGGGGACACCTCGGGCGCCCGATGCCGACCAGGCCCCGGGATGACGTCGGCAGAGGCCTGCGGGCGATCAACGGACGACGCAGCGAGCGCCCTCTGAGAAGCACCGGCAAGGGCGGTGTCAGTGGCCGGGTCCCCCACGTCCGCCCTGCCCGCGGAGACCGCACCGAATGCCGCATCCGCCATGGCGCGCACCGTCGGTGCCGCGATGAACCCGAGATCCGGGTCACGGTGGTCGAGTACGGCATCGATCACCGCAACCCAGTCCCGAACGAAGTTCACCGGATATTTGACGATGCTGACCGCGCTCCCGAGAATCGCGGCCCACGCGGCCGGGTCACCGGACAGCGCGTCCCGGACCGTGTACAGGTCGGTCAGATACGCACCATGCCCGAGCTGCGGGAGCGCAGGCAGCAAGCCCATGATCGCGCGGGAGATCGGCCGGATGACCTCCGTTTCGGCATAGGGGAAATCGAGAATCACCGGGCGCAGCAAATTAGGCAGTCCGACCTGCGCCAGCACAGTGGTGAGTGAGGGATCGGCGGCGATGAAGATCACCGTGGCACCGTCGGGACCCTCGATGACGGTGATCCCGTCGGTGCCCACAGCCGCCCCCGGGCCTGCCGTCATGATGCCGCCATAGTTGTGGTGCTTGACCCAGAAGCCCAGCAACGCGTCCAATGCCCCGATCGGATCTCGCCGCGGGTCGGGTATGTCACAGACCGGGTCACCATCGATGCAGACCGAGTACACCGGTATGTCGCCGAAGTCGCCGTCGCGCGAACCATCGAGCATCGCGCCCGGATACGCATTGATGAGGTTGACCTCGGCTCCGGCACCGTCGTTTGTGCCGCGTCGCCGAGGGTCGGAATAGAGCTCGCCCGACACTCCGACCGAGGTCACGCCGTCGGCCTTGCCTGCCGCGATGTCGGCCAGTACATCGCCTGCGATCCGGGCCCCCTGCGAATAGCCGGCGATGACGGCCGGGTTGCCCGGGCAGTTGGCCTGATAGGTCGCCACATCCTGGGTGAGCGCGGCTTGTCCGGTCTCGATGTTCTCGTCGTAACTCTGTGCACCGAGTGGCCAGAAGGTCCCCGGATAGTCGACGCGTTTGATCACGTAGCCCCGGGCGCTGTAGCGGGTCTCCACCCCTATGGTGTGCAGGAAGTTCGGATCGTCGGTTCCGGCCACCACGAACACGACGCCGTCACCACAGTCGTACGCCTGCGCCTGGGCCGCGAGCCCTGGAGCACTCCCGAGGAAGGTCAACACGGGCAGCGCGACCGCAGCCGCTCCGGATGCCAGCGCCGCCACCCGTCGGCCGGCCGGTTTCGGAACAGAGCGATCAGGCTTCGTCCTCACACCCACAGCAGCCCCAGTTGTTTCGAATCACCGACGGCCTCAAGCATTTCGAGGCAGTTCACCAAAGTTACGGTGGACATTGACAATGGCCAATCGCATGAACGTAGTACAGGGGCATCCGGCTGGTGGCGAATCGCAGAATCTCCGTGCGCTGAACGCTTTTTTGAACAGGAACCGCGTGTTATATCCTTTTGGCCAGGTCCTGAGTGTCAGCGACAAGCCCCGGCTAGCTGACCGGCAACCCTCCAACCGCGGTGGGGTGCTCCGGGTGACGACCAGGTTGCGGTTCGCCGCGGCAAGCGCGGGGTCCGAAAGGTCGGACCCTCTAATTGGATGTCTACCGACCATGAAAGAGAAGTCCTACATGTCTGACACCGACGTCAATCCGGCTGACAACTGGAGCTTTGAAACCAAACAGGTCCATGTTGGCCAGAGCCCGGATTCGGCAACCTCTGCCCGTGCCCTGCCGATTTACCAGACAACGTCGTACACGTTCCGCGACACCGAGCACGCCGCCAACCTCTTCGGTCTGGCCGAGCCCGGCAACATCTACACGCGCATCATGAACCCCACCCAGGACGCCGTCGAGCAGCGAATCGCAGCCCTCGAAGGTGGCGTGGCGGCTCTGCTCGTCGCGTCGGGTCAGGCCGCCGAGACCTACTCAATCCTGAACATCGTCGAAAACGGCGGTCACGTGGTGTCGAGCCCGCGGCTGTACGGCGGTACGTACAACCTCTTCCACTACACGCTGCCCAAGCTCGGAATCCAGGTCAGCTTCGTCGAAGATCCCGAAGACCTCGACAGCTGGCGCGCGGCCATCCAGCCCAACACCCGTGCGCTGTTCGGTGAGACGATCTCGAACCCGAACAACGAGATCCTCGATCTCCCCGGCATCTCCGCCGTCGCCCACGAGGCCGGCCTGCCATTGATCGTCGACAACACCGTCGCCACCCCGTACCTGATCAACCCGCTGGAGCACGGCGCCGACATCGTGGTGCATTCGGCCACGAAATACCTTGGTGGACATGGCACCGCGATCGGCGGCGTGATCGTCGACGGCGGCACCTTCGATTGGCGGGGCCAGCGTGACGGTGTGGACCTGTTCCCCGGATTCACCACCCCGGACCCGAGCTACCACGGTGCGATCTTTGCCGACCTCGGTGCTCCGGCCTACGCCCTCAAGGCCCGCGTGCAGTGGTTGCGCGACACCGGTGCCGCCATCTCGCCGTTCAACGCGTTCCTCATCGCCCAGGGCCTGGAAACACTCAGCCTGCGGATCGAACGCCACGTGTCGAACGCCCAGGCGGTGGCCAAGTACCTGGAAGAGCACCCGCAGGTGGAGTCGGTGGCCTACGCCGGACTCGAATCCTCGCGCTGGTACAAGCGAGGCCAGGAATTGGCTCCGCGCGGCCAGGGCGCGATCATCGGCTTCGAGATCGTCGGCGGCGTGGACGCGGGCAAGAAGTTCGTCGACGCACTGGTCCTGCACAGCCATGTCGCCAACATCGGTGATGTGCGCTCGCTGGTCATCCATCCCGCCTCGACCACCCACTCCCAGCTGATCGCTGAAGAGCAGCTGGCCGCAGGCGTGACCCCCGGCCTGGTCCGGTTGGCTGTCGGCATCGAGAACGTCGTCGACATCATCGCCGACCTCGATGCAGGCTTCGCTGCGGCCAAGTGAGGTGAGTATCGACCCGCACACGCCACCACGAATCCATCCGGACTGGGAATCCCTGCCCGATGGGCAGCTGACCAGTGTGCCGGTCGGCCCGATTTCGTTGGACAACGGTGGACAGATCGAGAATGTGACCCTGGCGTTTCAGCGCTGGGGCACGCTCTCGCCCACCCGCGACAACGTAGTTCTGGCTCTGCATGCCCTGACCGGCGACTCCCACGCAACCGGACCCGCCGGTCCCGATCAGCCCGCCCCCGGTTGGTGGGACGGGCTGATCGGTCCGGGCGCCGCAGTCGACACCGACGAGTGGTGTGTCGTCTCGGCGAATGTCCTCGGTGGATGCGGCGGTTCCACCGGCCCGGCATCACTGGATTCCGAAGGGCAGGTGTGGGGTTCACGTTTCCCCAACATCACCGTGCTCGATCAGGTCCGCGCCGAGGTCGCATTGCTCGATGCGCTGCAGATCGATACCGTCGCAGCCGTCATCGGCGGCTCGATGGGTGGCGCCCGCGCGCTGGAATGGGTCATCGGTTACCCGGAGCGAGTGCGGAGCGGCTTGATCCTGGCCGTGGGCGCTCGCGCATCAGCCGACCAAATCGGTACGCAGACAACACAAATTGCGGCAATCAAGGCCGATGCCAACTGGCAGAACGGCGACTATCACGGCACCGGTCGCACCCCCACGTCAGGTCTCGGCATTGCCCGCCGCATCGCGCACATGTACTACCGCAGCGAACCCGAACTCGACCAGAGGTTCGCCAACCTCCCTCAGGGGCAAGAGGATCCGCTACACGGCGGCCGCTACGCGGTGCAGAGCTACCTCGAGCACCAGGCCGACAAGCTTGTCCGCCGGTTCGATCCGGGTAGCTACGTGGTGCTGTCCGAGGTGCTCAACAACCACGACGTCGGACGCGGACGCGGTGGCATCGAAGCTGCCCTGCGGAGCTGCCATGTACCCGTCGTGGTCGGTGGCATCGACTCCGACCGGCTGTATCCCCTGCGTCAGCAGATCGAGTTGGCCGAACTCATGTCCGGCTGCGTCGACGGATTGCACGTGGTGCATTCCGCCAATGGCCACGACGGATTCCTGACCGAATTCGAAGCGGTCTCAGACCTTCTCAAGAAGACTCTCGTCCTCGCGCGTGGCTGATAACCTCCACCTGACCGGCTGGCCCACGTGGCAGTCGGTCAGGTGCGGCAGCACCGGAAAATCGTCAGGTTGCCGGCGGCGACGTCGGCACCGTACCTGACGCCGGATCATCGGACTGCGGTGAATCCGCCGGGGCAACGAGCGCAGGCGCGGACGGTGGTGCCGGCGACTGCGTGCCCTCCTGCGGCTGAGCGGGTTCAGCCTCAGGGATCGGATCGGGCGTCGTTGATTCCGGCGGCGGAGGAGTCGACGGAGACGATGGGGACGACGGAGACGACGGGTCGAGATTGGGCGGCCACGTGATGCTCGGCAACGGGAACGGGATCAGGGACGGGCTCAGGGTTCTCGTCGGCGGATCCGAAAAAGAAACCGGCGGCGGCAATTCGGTTGTCACCCAACCAGGTTCGGGGTTTCCATTGACAACCGGTGGTGCCATATCCCACGTGGTCTCGGTCGGTTTCGGCGTCAGCGTGGAGGTCACCTGCGCGTTGGTGGTCGTGGTCGTTGTCTCCGGCGGAGCTTCAGCGATTGCGGATGGCACCGTCGGAGCCTCCGTGGACTTGATCGGTGTCGACGGGTTGCCTGCGAGCGATGATCCGACCGCGTACACGGTCATCAACGCTCCCGCGAGCAACGCACCGAACATGGCCAGCGGCGCCGCCGACAACCAGTCCCGGCTACGCCGTCCACCGATGAAGGCAAGTCCGGCAGGCCGGGTGCTCGCGGCGGCAAGGCGGGCGGCACCGGTCGCCGCAACCGATTCCGGGCCGTCCGGAAGCACCGCCTCGACACCGGCCTCGTCTGTGATGAGGTCGCGGACCAGTGGAATGTTTGCAATGCCACCGATGAGCACGATGGCCTCTGGGCGGGAGGCCGCCGTGTACTCGGAGACGGCAGCAGCCGCCGCCTGCGCCATCGGCCGGATGAGACCTTCGAACGATGATCGGGTCAGGGTGCCGGTATCCGACACGCCACCGATCATCAGCGAGGTCGACTCACTCACGGACAGTTCTTCTTTCGCGGTCCGGCATGCGCTCAGCACCGTGGACCTGCGACGTCCGCGCAGGCGACCGATGATGGTGTGATCCTGCATCAGCAGAGCATCGAGCGCAGCGCCCGAAATCGCCTCGCTCCGTTGCAGGTCACTGATCCGTCCGGTCGCCGGATCAAGCGTGTACATGCTCATCCCGGTGTCGCCCAGGTCCACGACGACCACCGATGCGAAGCGGCTGATCTCGCCGGTTGAACCCAATTGGTGCGCCACAGCCTCTGTTTCGGCGATCAACTGGATCTGCCGCTTGACACCGGTACCACGAGAAGCGATTTCGCGAGCGTGCTCATCGGTGCGATACGCAACGCCGATCGGCCCGACCTTGCTCCCGCGGTCCTGCGCGGTACCCAGCATCAGATCGATGCCGGAATTCACGCGGCCGGCGCGGGTCAGACCATCGGTGAGGTCGACGTCGATGACGCGGTTGATCGAACTCTGGCGACCATTGTCATCGGTCGACAGCAGGACACAGTGGATCATTCCACTGCCTGCGGACAAACCCAGTGACGTACTCATGGTCCTCATTCCGATCGCTATCTCTCGGTTGGGGCCCAGATGATGCCGACTTCACACCCCTGATCCATTCACTGCCGTTGTTGGACAGTCCCCCTGCCGCCCTTGTCTGAGGCCGCACTTTTACGTTTCGGCACGACCAAAGTCAACAGACAATTACAGCAACGGAACCATTGTAATCAATCTGTGCCCAAAGGGTCGATCGAGGTCGCCAACCAGAGGATGGCGACACCGACAAACACCATCGACGACACGTCCGCCACACGTCCGCGAACCTCGAGGAGACCGGCGCGGGATGTCGGCAATATCGCCCGGAGAAGCGCCGCCAGCAAGGCGGCCGAACCGAGCACGAAGGTCCCTCGACGCCAGCGGTCGAAGATCAAGAAGATCGCGGCCACCACGATCAGCGCCATGACAGCGATGAAAGGTATCTGGACCAGCACCGACCGCAACTGCCGGACGCGATGGAGGCGACGAGCACGCGCACGCCGTGCGCCGGTTGCTTCCCCCTCGCCCGCGGTCGACCTGCTGCTCATATCCGGGTCAGCTCCGCGACAATGCGGATTCGGCGCGCTCGACGACATTGGCCATCAGGAACGCGCGGGTGAGCGGTCCGACACCACCGGGGTTGGGTGAGACATATCCGGCGACATCCCACACTGCGGGGTCCACGTCGCCGACCAAACCTGCATCCGTTCGACTGACACCGACATCGATGACCGCGGCTCCGGGCTTGACCATGTCGGCGGTGATGAGGCCTGCCACGCCGGCTGCGGCGATCACGATGTCGGCGCGCGAGACCTCGGCGGCAAGGTCCGCGGTGCCGGTGTGACACAGAGTGACAGTGGCGTTCTCGGTCCGGCGGGTGAACAACAGCCCGATCGGACGTCCTACCGTCACACCGCGGCCGACAACAACCACATGGGATCCGGCGATCGGCACGTCGTACCGTCGCAGCAGATGCAGGATGCCGCGCGGGGTGCACGGCAGCGGAGCATCGGACGAGGTCCCGGAGCTGTCCAGCACAAGCCGGCCCAGGTTGATCGGATGCAGTCCGTCGGCATCCTTGGCCGGGTCGATGCGTTCCAACGCCGCGTTCTCGTCGAGATGCTTGGGCAGTGGCAGCTGGACGATGTATCCGGTGCAGGCCGGATCGGCGTTCAGCTCGTCGATGACCGCGTTGAGTTGCTCGGTGGTGATGTCGGCGGGCAGATCCCTGCGGATCGATGCGATGCCGAGTTTGGCGCAATCGTTGTGCTTGCCACGCACATAGGCGTGGGAGCCGGGGTCCTCACCGACCAGCACCGTACCGAGACCGGGAACGATCCCGGCGGCGCGGAGCTTGTCCACCCTCTCTTTCAGGTCGACAAAAACTTCATCACGGGTGGCTTTTCCGTCCAACACAGCTGCACTCACGACACCCATCATTTCAGGTCGCGGCCACAGGTTGTGCAGGCCATGGATCTAGCGGATGTCGAAGCACGCAATTTTCGATGATCCGATACCCGAGATCCACACTTTTTCGCCGGCCTCGACAACTCCGGTGCTCTGGCCGAAACCCGGGACATGTGCCCGATGATCTGCGACAACACGACCACTGGGCAACTCGATCTCGAGCAGCCACAGCGGGGACACCGGCTCCGGAAGGAAACGATCCGGCACCCGCCAGATCAACCTCCGCAGCCATGGATGTCCGGCAAGCAGCTCCAGCGGCCGGCTCCGCATACCCGCCATCGCCAGCCACATGCGCTGTCCGTCCCGGCTCAACGACGCGTTGTCCGGATATCCGGGAAGCCGATCGATGAGCATCGACTGCTCCCCCGTCGCGGGATCGTAGGACCGCACCCGGTGGTCACCGGTTTCAGCGATGAACAGGACCCCGGAGTGCGCGACGATCCCGTTGGCGAATTGCAGGTCGTCCAGAACGACGGTGGCGGTCGGCCGCAGATCGTCATCGAGGTCCACCCGGATCAGCCGCCCGGTCGCCGAGTGCTCGATGATGTCGGCTTTGTAATGCTCGTAACCGAATCGCGTGGTGGACTGACTCACATAGAGCACCCGCGGCCGCGGATCGATGCCACCGGTGTGCTCGGTCACGATCACGTTGGAACAGAACGTCAGCCGTTGACCGTCCACCTCATCGAGGATCGTCTCGATCACGTGGGTGTCGAGGTCCATCTGCAGTAGTCCACGTTCGCTGTCACAGATGAGCAGTCGCCTGCCAAGCACTTCCATGCCGAGTGGGCGCCCGCCCGTGGTGGCAACCACCTGCCAGTGCCCGGTGTCGGGATCGATGCAGATGATGTCGCCACCGATCGCCCCCGTCCAGATCCGCCCACGGCCGTCGACGACCACATCTTCGGGTGAGTCGGATTCGACATCGATGACGGTGATCTCGGGTTCCTGCGGCTCCGGCCAGCCATCGGTCGTGGCAGGGGTCGACGTCCAACGCACCGGAGAGATCGATGGCTTGCTCAGGTCAGCCTCCGATGTCGAGTCCGTGTGCTGCCGCGAATTCCATCGCCTGACCGTGGTCGACGAGTGAACCGGTGACCTTGGCCTGCAGCCAGAGCATCGGATCTATTCTCGCACCACGCAGATTCGCCTGACCGAGTTTTGTCCCGATCGCGCGGACACCCGACAGATCCGACCCGGCCAGGTCGGCGCCGGTGAGGTTCGAGTCCGCCAGGTTGGCCTCCCGCATCCGGCAACCCCGCAGCACCACACCTGAGAGGTCCAGACCGCCGATCGACGTGAGTGAGAGATCGCAGTCGATGATCTTCATCGGTCGGACCCGCGAGTTGGTGATGACCGACCCCAGCAGACTGCAGTCCGTCATCTCGACCTTGTTCAGGTGCGTGCGTTCGAAATGGCAGTTCCGGAATGCGCTCGAGGAGTGTTTCGAGAATCCGAGGTTGGCGCCGGTGAAGTCACAATCGGTGAACGTCACTGCACGAGTGGACAACTCACTCAGGTCCGCTTCAATAAAACTACAGCTGACAAACTCGCGGTCCTCCCAGGTCTCCCCGGAGAAGTCGGCATAGTCGAACTGTTCACCCTGTGCCACATCAGTCATGCCCCATGTCTACACGGGCACTTCCCTCCACCCAAACGAGCCAGGAATACGACGACGAGCCACACATATTTGTGGCTCGTCTGTGCAAAGGCGGCTCGTTTGCGACACCCATCGGTGGGGTCGAAGCGCCGGTACGGCAAGCTTGGCGAGTGTTCAGAATGCTATTTCACGAACCATGTATCCCACCCAACACCGGCAATGCGATCAGGTTGGCTGCCAACACCGGCTGCGAACTCCACCTGGTCGAACCACTCGGTTTCGACCTGTCCGAGCCGAAAGTCAAACGAGCCGGGCTCGACTACCACGACATGGCGACGGTGAGTGTTCATTCCGATCTGCTGGCGGCATGGGGCGCACTGGCACCCAAGCGGGTGTACGCCTTCACCGCCCATGCGGACACGTTCTACACCGACATCAAATATCAGGCCGGCGACGTCCTGCTGTTCGGCCCGGAACCCACCGGACTATCCGCCGAGGTCCTGGCAGACCCACACATCACCGAAACCGTCCGCATCCCGATGCTGCCCGGACGACGCTCCCTCAATCTGGCCAACGCCGCGAGCATCGTGATCTACGAAGCCTGGCGTCAACACGGATTCCCCGGCGCCGTCTGAGTTGGAGCCCCGGCCGGCAGCGATCAGTCGATGGGCAAACCGCGCATGACAAATCTGCGCAGCATGGCGGACGTCGGCTCGGCGATCATGAGTTCGGCGTTGTCGGCCTCGAAAGGCGCGGTGACCGTCAGCTGTAGTTCGCCACCGGGCAGGATGTCCGCGGTGTAACCACATTTGTCACGGGCCCATTGCATGCTCAGGCCGCCGTCCACGGTGGCGGACGGTGTGGACTCGGTCCAGTACGAGCTGCTCAGACCGTCCCAGTACGACTCGAAGAACGCCTTGGCCTGGGCCGTCGGTGCCAGCGAGCCGGCCCCTTTCCAACCGTCCTCCAATTCCCACAGATCCTTGATGTGGGAGTCGATGACCTGCTTGGCGTTCGCCTGGTCGTCTCCCGACGCTTGCTTGTCGAGATTGCTCGAATACGTGCTTCTCGTGGTCATATACCGAGGTTAGGCTCTTTCCGGCCGCCGGGTGGTTCCCGTGCCCGCGGTGGCCGACGTCACCGGGTCCAAACAGCCTGTTCAGCCATCGCAAGCAGCAGCGCACCACCGCTTTCACACTATGAAGTTGTCAATCTTCGTGCGCGGTCCCGGCCGAAGCCGGGTGCGACAGGGGAAGCCAGTTGCGACAGAGTCAGGCAGCAAGGGTGAGTGTTCGCCTGTTGTAAGCAGGCAGCGGTCTTCGCTGCGGGTCGATGTCGGCCGGTGGATGAGCCAGGGGTGGCCGTCTGATCCCATGATCACGTCCCAGTCGGTGTGGTGGACCGCCATATGGCAGGTCCGGCACAGCAGGCAGCCGTTCTCCAGTGTGGTGGCGCCGCCGTCGGCGAAGTGCACGATGTGGTGACAGTCCGTCCAGGTCACCGACGTGATCGTCGAATCGCAGGCCAACGCTGCGGCGGTGGCCTCGGCGACCGGACCCATCCACGGCAGGGACGCCGCGTGCGGATGGTCGGCGGGAACGGTGACCATCACCTCGGTCCGCGGCGCCGACACCAGCGTTTGCCCACCACCACCACCGCAATCGAGCAGCTGGTGCAATGCGTCGGCGCGACGTTGCGAGAGTGTGCGCGGATCGTCCGAGCCGTCGGGTGCAACAACTTAGCCGTTGTCGACCCCGCGGTGCGGGCGATGCCGGACTCGTCGATCACCGCTGCGCACACCGTGAGCTGATGCTCGGTCGCATTGCGTAGGGTGATCAGATCTTTTGTCATCCCCAGCGCCACGTGGGGATCGTCGGGTAGCACCAGGTCGACCAGGGAATCGACCATATCGAGAAGCCGCACCACAGAACACCTCCGGGCATGAAGCAACAGGAAAGTTGATCAATTCTCTTGGGAAGAGGATTTGTTCGTCAGTAGTCTCTCTGCGATCAACTGACTCCAGCCTAGCGGATCGAACACGTGTTCGCAAGGTCAATTGTCTCCAATTATGTTTTGCTGCAACATCTTTCGATAGAAATACGAAGCAACTTAGGGTGGCGCCTCAAACAACGATTTTGAATCGTTTGACGCGTGAAGCGGCACCACCGACCAGCGACACGCAGCTTTTCGCGACGCCGAAATGCTTGGCCAGCAACGCCGCGACAGCCGCATTCGCTTTGCCTTCGGTGGCCGGTTCCCGGACGAACACCGTGAGCGCACCGGCCTCGTCGGTTTCGATCAACGGGCCCTTACGACTGTTCGGCTTCACCGTGACCACCACCAGTTTTTCCACGACTTCAGGTTATTACGCCATGATCAACGACGGCTTTCAGCACACTCGACGAATCAGGCCCAATCCCGTGACCGGGAGGCGACCCGAAGGTCCATGCGCTGCATACGTTCTGCCACCACGGTCACCGCACCTTCGGCATTCTGTACCCGGCCCCGGATCAGCAGGGCAGGCGACGACTGGGCCAACTTGCGGTATTTGGCCCACAAACCCACCGAGCAGACCACGTTGACCATGCCGGTTTCGTCCTCGAGATTGACGAAGGTCACCCCGGAGGCGGTGGCAGGCCGCTGCCGATGTGTCACCGCTCCCCCGACCAGCACCCGGGAACCATCGGGTACCGACAACAGATCGGCAGCCGCGACCACACCGAGCTCCTTGAGCTGGGGCCGGATGAACTCGGTGGGATAGCTTCCGGGGCTGACACCGGTGGCCCACACATCCGAGGCGGCCATCTCCACATCACTCATCCCCGGCAGCGCCGGTGACCCGTTGACCTCGTGCAATGCCAGCCGATCCGATTTCTCCGCAGCGGCCGCCCCGGCATCCCACAACGCCTGACGGCGGCTGGTCCCAAAACACTCCAGCGCCCCCGCCGTGGCCAGCGACTCCAACTGCCGGGTGCTCACCTCACAGCGACGGGACAGATCCGCAGCACCGTTGAACGGTCCCCCGGCCTCCCGCTGCGCCACGATCTTCTCGGCCAGATCGATGCCGATGTTGCGCACCGCCCCCAGTCCGAGCCGGACATCGAGGCCGCCGTTCTCCAGGTCCGCATAGGGCTTCGAGACGTTGATGTCCGGTCCGTGCACCCTGACCCCATGCCTGCGGGCATCGGCAACCAGCGACTGCGGCGAGTAGAAGCCCATCGGCTGAGCCTTCAGCAGTGCCGCGCAGAAGGCTGCCGGGTGGTGCAGCTTGAGCCACGACGAATAGAAGACCAGGGAGGCGAAACTCTGCGAATGGCTCTCGGGGAAACCGAAATTGGCAAAGGCAGCCATCTTCTCGAAGATGCGATCGGCCACCTCCCCGGTGATCCCGTGTAGGTCTTCCATGCCCTGGTAGAACCGGCTGCGCAGTCGATCCATCTTCTCCGGTGATCGTTTCGACCCCATCGCCCGCCGCAGCTGATCGGCCTCGGCGGCGCTGAAGCCGGCAACATCGACCGCCAACTGCATGAGTTGTTCCTGGAACAGCGGTACCCCGAGGGTCCGCTTGAGTGCCTGCTCCATCGAGGGATGCTCACTGGTCGGTTCTTCCAGACCATTGCGACGACGAATGTAGGGATGCACCGACCCACCCTGGATCGGACCCGGCCGGATCAGCGCCACCTCGACCACCAGATCGTAGAACGTGCGGGGTTTGAGCCGTGGCAGTGTGGCCATCTGAGCTCTCGACTCCACCTGGAACACCCCGACGGTGTCGGCGCGGCAGAGCATGTCGTACACCGCCTTTTCGGTGAGGTCGATCTTTGCCAGGTCGACGTGGATGTCGCGATGCTCGGCCAGGAAGTCGATGGCGTAATGGATGGCCGAGAGCATGCCAAGACCCAGCAGGTCGAACTTCACCAGACCGATTGCGGCACAATCATCTTTGTCCCACTGCAGCACACTACGACCGGGCATCCGCGCCCATTCGGTGGGACACACGTCGGCGATCGGTCGATCGCAGATGACCATGCCACCGGAGTGGATGCCCAGATGCCTTGGCATGCCGTTGATCTGCTCGGCCAGATCGAGCACGTCGTCGGGGATGTCGGTCTCGACAGATTGGGCAGCGCCATACCGGTGCACCTGCTTGCTCCAGGCATCCTGCTGACCCACCGAGTATCCGAGGGCACGAGCCATGTCGCGTACCGACGACTTACCGCGGTAGGTGATCACATTCGCCACCTGGGCCGCGTTCTGCCTGCCGTAGCGCCGGTAGACGTACTGGATGGCCTCTTCGCGCCGATCCGATTCGATGTCGACATCGATGTCCGGTGGGCCGTCCCGGGCCGGGGACAGGAACCGCTCGAACAGCAAGCCGTTGCTCACCGCATCCACGGCGGTGACACCGAGGGCATAACAGACCGCCGAGTTCGCGGCGCTACCTCGACCCTGACACAGGATGTTGTTGGCACGACAGAACGAGACGATGTCGTGCACCACCAGGAAGTAACCCGGGAAGCCCAGTGAGTCAATAACATTCAGTTCGTGTTCGATCTGCTGGTACGCCTTGGGATGCTCCTGCGGGGTGCCATACCGCTCCACTGCCCCCCGCGCGGTGAGCTCACGCAACCACGAACTCTCCGTATACCCTTGCGGCACATCAAAAGGCGGCAGCTGCGGCGCGATCAGATGCAGCCCGAATGCCAGGTCCTTGGCCAGCATGACGGCATTGTCGAGGGACTCCGGATGTGCGGCGAGCAACCGCGCCATCTCATCCCCGCTGCGCAGATGCGCGCCACCGAGTGGACCGAGCCACCCGTCCATCTCGTCGAGGCTGCGCCGCGCCCGCACCGCAGCCATCGCCATCGCCAGACGCCGACGCTCCGGCGCCGCGAAGTGCGCGCCCGTGGTCGCGATGGTCTGTACCCGATTCCGGTGGGCGATCTGCGCGAGGGCGGCATTGCGCTCATCGTCTTCGGGAACACCGTGGGCGGTCAGTTCCATCACCACGTTGTCGCGGCCGAACCTGCCAACCAGATCACGCAGCGCCTTCTCGGCAGCCGAGGGACCACCCGCCTCCAGTGCGCGACGCACGTCGCCCTTACGGCAACCGGTCAGGATCAGCCAATGTCCTTGCGCCGCCTGCGCCAGCGTGTCGATGTCGAAGCGCAGCAAGCCCTTCTCCCCGGCCGCCATGTGTCCGTCGGCCAGTTGACGCGACAGGCGGCGGTACCCCTCCTGCCCCCGGGCCAGGACGAGCAGGTGAGAACCACTCGGATCGGCGATCCCGGTCCGCGACGAGTCGTGTTCCAGTGACAACTCGGATCCGAAGATGGTTGGCAGTTCCCATTCCCGGGCGGCCTCGGCAAACCGCACCACCCCGTAGAAGCCGTTGTGATCGGTGATCGCCAGCGCCTCGAGTCCCAGCCTGTAGGCCTCCTGCGCCATCTCTTCCGGACTACTGGCACCGTCGAGAAAACTGTACGAGGTATGGGCATGCAATTCGGCATACGGAGTGGCAGAAACACCCCTGCTGAGCGCTCCGGCCTCATAGGGTTCGCGTTTGCGGGACCAGGCCGGACTATCACTGCCATCACCGGCAAATGTCTCACCGGACCGGCCACCGTCGGACGGTCGACCGGACAGTACGCGCTCCATCTCCGACCAGGTCGGAGGGCCATTGTGCCAGCCCATAACCCATGGTATCGAACATAGTTTCGATCGACAAGTCGCCCTCACACCTCGACCTGGGTCGATGGCGGTGAACTACCTCGGTGCCGCGAATCCGACTCTGGCATTGTTGCCTCACATGACGGAACGCATCACAGCTCGCCGGGTCGAGCCCGATCGGGGCAGTCGGATACTGACCGCGACATCGGCGATCGACACCCCGTTCCTCGCGGTCGACGAGCAGGTGCTCGACGCGAACATCGCCCACATGTCGGCCTTTGCGGCCACGGCCGGACTCCGGTTGCGTCCCCACGCGAAGACGCACAAGTCACACATCCTGGGGCAACGCCAATTGGACGACGGTGCAACAGGTCTGACAGTTGCCACCATCGCGGAGGCGGAATCCTTTGCCGCCGGCGGCTTCTCGGACCTCTTCATCGCCTATCCACTGTGGCTGACCGAGAACAAGGCCGCACGACTGCGTGCGGTGATGGAGCGGGCGCGGGTGCTGCTCGCGGTCGATTCGGTTGCCGGCGCACGGCAACTCGCAGCGCACCTCCCCGAAGCCTCGGTACTGGTCGAGGTCGATTCGGGGCATCACCGCACCGGTGTCGCCCCGGAGCTGGTCGGCGATGTGGGAGCAGGCGCGGTCGAGGCGGGCCTACAGGTGCTCGGGATCTTCACCTTCCCCGGACACAGCTACCGACCCGGTGGCCCGTCCGATGCCGCCGGGTCCGAATCGCGAGCCCTGGCAATGGCCGCCGAATCACTGCGCAGTCGCCAGATCGACCCGGTGATCCGCAGCGGCGGTTCCACGCCTTCGGTATCCGATGCCGATCCCACGGTCCTCACCGAGATCCGGCCGGGCGTCTATGTGTTCAACGACGCGCAGCAGGTCGAACTCGGGGTCGCTACCATGGCCGATGTGGCATTGACGGCAATCGGCACCGTGGTGCACCGCAACGGAGCAAAAGCCGTCGTCGACGTCGGGAGCAAAGTCCTCGGGGCAGACCAGCCGGCCTGGATCAGCGGTGGCGGACGGCTTCCCGACGAACCCGAGGCGCGCGTCACCGCACTCTCCGAGCATCACGCAACCATCGATTTCTCGAACGCCTCGCGCACCCCGGAACCGGGGATGCGGGTCCGGATCGCCCCCAATCATGTGTGCACCGCCGTCAATCTCGCCGATGCGCTGGTCGTGGTCGGCGCGGATGACGTGGTGACGCACTGGCCCGTCACCGCCCGTGGAGCCAACACGTGAAGCGACTCGGAACCACGGCTTTGGCCGCCCTGATACTGGCCGTGTCCGCGTGCGCCCCGGACGAACAACCCGAGGTGACACTGGAATTGACCGCCGCTCCCGACATCGAGTTCGAGGAGATCGGCGTCGACGAGGTCCGCGATACGGCAACCGAATTGGTCAGGTCCACCAGCGATCTGGGGGTCGACATGATCCACAGCGCCCAGTCTGCTGACAAACAGCAGGCCGCCAATGCGGTGGTGTCCCCCTGGGGGGCCATGGTCACGCTGCAGATGGTGCGGGCCGGCGCCGGTGGCAACACCGCTGCCGAACTCGATTCCGTACTGGGTGTCCCCGATACCGACGCCGTGGCAGCACTGATCGGTCAGCTCGACCAGGTTTCGGGTGATCCCGGCACCGTCGACCGGAAGAACCCACCGTCGCCCCCGGTGTTCCACCAGGCATCGGGGATCTTCATCGACGACTCCCTCGAGGTCGGTGCCGACTACCTCGAAGTGCTCGGACGCAGCTTCGGCACCGGCGTCTACCCGGTCGACTTCTCGGTGCCGCAGACCGAATCAGCACTCAACCAGTGGATTTCGATCAACACCGGTGGCGAGATCTCACAAACCCCTACCGAGTACAGCACCGAAACCGTGATCAGTCTGCTGTCCACCGTCTTCCTCGCCGGCGCGTGGCAGCAACCGTTTTCACCGGACTCCACGACCTCCGCGGAGTTCACCACCACCGGCGGTTCGGTGTCCAAGGTCGCCACGATGAACAAGACCTTGACCGTGCCGCTGCGTCGCGGCCCCGGATGGACCGCGATCGGGCTGCCGTACTCACAGAACCTGGCCATGCAGGTCTTGTTGCCGGACAACGGGTCCACACCGGAAGATCTATTGGGCTCGACCGCCCTGACCGATGCGAACACCGCGCTGCGGTCCGGACCGGAGTCGTCGGTGGCGGTGAGTCTGCCCCGCTGGGACATCGCCGGTCAGGTTGATCTCAAGGCCACACTCGAAGAGCTCGGCGTCCGGGATCTGTTCACCGATGCCGCGGACCTCACCGCGATCAGCCGACAGTTGGTGGTGACCGCCGCCGCACAGAACACCTCGATCACCGTCGGCGAAAAAGGCACGGTTGCCGCATCGGCCACCCAGGTCGATGTCGGTGTCACCTCCGCACAACCGGACGACCCGGCGGAGACGTTCATCGCCGACCGGCCATTCGTCTTTCAGATCGTCGACACTTCAACCGGTTTGCCGCTGTTCCTCGGTGTGCTCAACCGTCCCGGTCAGGGTTGACGGGCACCGAGGAACAACGGACACCTGCTGCGGTCAGCCGATCGCGGCGAGCCCCTGCTCACGTATGTCGAGGGGCAGATTGTCGTTCGGGTGGCCCAGGCCCAGATGATCGCGCAGGGTGTCACCGGTGTACTCGGTGCGGAACAGGCCGCGCCGCTGCAGTTCCGGGACCACGTAGTCGACGAAGTCGTTGAAGGTGCCCGGGGTCTGGGCGGTCGACACGATGTAGCCGTCCGCTTCCCCACCGGTGAAGCCCGCTTCGATCTGGTCGGCCACGTCGGTGGCGGTACCGACGAATTGGGGCAACAGCACACCCTGGGCGTACAGCTTTCCGATGTCGCGCAACGTCAACTTGTCCCGCTGACTGAGTCGGCGGGCCACATCGAAGAGGCCCTGGGTTCCGGTGACCGTGATGTCTTCGAGCGGTGCATCGAGGTCGTATTGGGAGAAGTCGTGGTCGGTGTGGACCGACAACGTGATCAGACCTGAGATGGGATCGGCCAATTCATTGTGGAACGCCTGCTTTTCGCGGGCGATGGACTCGGTCTCACCGATGAACGGGATGAACGAGGGCAGGATCTTGACGTGATCGGGGTTGCGACCCACATTCACCACCCGTGACTTGATGTCGTCGTAGTAGGCGCGGCGACCCTCGGGTGTGGGGTCGATCTCGAAGATCGCCTCCGCCCAGCGCGCCGCGAAATCTCTACCGGTGGAGGATGATCCGGCCTGGATCAACACGGGCCGGTGCTGCGGTGATCGCGGTTGGTTCAGCGGGCCACGGGTCCGGTAGTACTCCCCGTTGTGATCAACCGTGCGAACCTTGCCGGGATCGGCCCACACGCCGCCTGCCTTGTCGGCGATCACCGCGTCCTCGTCCCAGGCCGACCACAACTTGATGGCGGTCTGGACGAACTCCTCGGCCCGGAGGTACCGCTCGTCATGGCCGAGATGCTCGTCGAGTCCGAAGTTGAACGCCTCGGCCTGGGTCAGTGAGGTGACGATGTTCCAGGCCACCCGGCCGCGGGAGATGTGATCGAGCGAGCCGAAGACACGGGCCAGTTCGTATGGGTGGAAATACGTGGTGGACTTGGTGATCGCAATACCAAGGTGCGTGGTCACGGCCGCGATACTGGCCGCCACCACCGACGGATCGAGGGCGGCGGCAGCCTGCGTGCCACGCCGCAAGGGCTCGGACTGGTCGTCACCGAAACGTAGTGGCGCCGCGAGCAGGTCCGCAAAGAATGCGAAGTCGAACTTGCCGCGTTCGAGGATCCGGCCGACCCGGTGATAGTGCTCGGGTGAGAAGAACTCGGTGGTGGATCCGGGATGCCGCCACGCGGCGTGCGAGTGGGTGACGGGTGAGGCGATCAGAAATCCGCCAAGGTGCAACTCACGGCTCATGGTGTGGGGTCCTCAATCTCGGGTGTGTCATCCCATGACAGTCTCGGATGTGTCATCCCATGACAGTGCCCACCGGCCGATCCTCCAAGCATTGCCATCAGGGTGAACCAAACACCGCATTGCTCCGGTAGCCCCGCGTATCGTCCCCTATTCATAGACTCCCTCAACCACCCACTTGCCCTGCTGATACAGCAGCAGCAACGCTCGCGAATCTTCCAGCAACACTTGAGCTCTCGCATACGACCCGACATGCGATCCGTCGTCGGCAGCGGACCACCACCGTTCGTCGACCGCCCACGGCCCGGCCCACCAGCTCAGCGACCAGGTCCGACGACCCCAGCACAGACTGACCGGTTCGGCACTGAAGCCACCGCGGGCCGTGACCTCGACGGGTTGATCTTCTGCGTCCAGCACCCGGACCGGTGCCATCGGCAGGATCGCCGGGGAGGGCCCCGGCAGTCGGCCCGGCCACGGCGCCGACGGATCCGATGCCGCCACCAATTCATCACCAAGCGGCACCAGCGTGATCTGCTGCCCCGGACCCCGACCACCACTGCGCACCGGGACCTTGACCCGCTCACCACCGAGTAGACCCTGCACCCGGACCAGCGCCCGGCGCACCCGCTCGGTCACCTCGCCGTCACCCCCGGTCAGACCACCACCGGTGAATCCCAATTGCATTGCCCCCGCGCCGATCACCTCCACCGGATCCAACCGGATCAGCACAACCGGACCGTCCGGACGATCGGCGGCACTGCGCCCGGAGAGCCATCCCTCCACCTGCCAGCGGATCCGGTCGGCCGTGGCATCCGGTGTCAGCGGCTGCGCACACCGCCAGGTACGCGAATACTCACGACCACTGTCGGTGACCGCCTGGACGGTCAGCCGGGTACAGGCCACCGACGCCGCCGCCAACAGATCGTGGAGCTGGGCAGAGAGTCTGCGCCCGACGAAGGCGGCCGCATCCACCCGGTCGATCGGCGGATCACACTGATGCTCGACCACCAGGTCCGGTGGCGGCGCCTGCCCCGAGGCGGGGCGTTGGGGCAGGGCCCGCGCGGTGCGGTGGGCGTAGATCGCATCGGCCGCGAACCGGGTTGCCACGTCGGTCGCCGACAATGCCGCAAAGTCACCGATGGTGCGTAAACCCATCCGCCACAACAGGTCGACAAGGGCAACCCGATCATCGGCGCACATACTCGGCTCCACAGCCAGCTCCGAGATACGTAGCGGCGCCAGGAACTGCGCACCCTGCCCGGGTGGGATCACCAGCCCACGACGGGCGGCGATGATCGCGGTGAACAGTTCATCGGCCACCCCGACCTGCGATTCGACACCGCAGGCCGACACCACATCCGTCAGCTTCTCGGCGGCAATCTCCTCACTCCCGAAATAGCGGGCCACCCCGCGGGCAGGCAACACCATCAACCCCGGCCGCAACACCTCGACCACCGGGATCAATTCGGCAACCGCTGCCACCACCGGCTCGAACAGGCGCGCATCGCGCCCGGTATCCGCATCGGCGATCACCAACTGCGGACAACGGGCCTGCGCATCGCGCTTGCGCATCTCCCTGCGCACCCCGGCGCCGCGCGCCGAGGCCGAACAGGCGACAACCCGCCCCGACTGCAACACCGCCACCGGTCGCTCCGGCGAGATGTCGGCCTCCGCTGCCGCAGCCACCGCCGGCCAATCCGGGCACCAGACCCCAAAGCTCCGCCCACTCATCTACAGCGCCACCTTGAGTGTTCCGGATTCATAAAAGTCTTGTGCCACAGCATCATCCGACACACCTTCGGTGTCGGTGCGCGAATCCACCAACTGAACACGGTTGTCGCGGTGCATCACATCCAGCCTGGTGGTGGCGCCGGCAAATCCCCGGCCCCGCGAACGCACCATCAGTGACACCCCACCGAGCCGACCATGCCCGCGCCGGAGCGCGGACTGTCCAAACCCCGACGGTTGATGCCGGTAGTCACACACCCGGGACTGCACTTTCACATGCGCCCCCGACCACTGGCCGTCGGTGACCACCAAGACCGCGCCTTTACTGCGGGCCCGAGCCATCACCACCCGGCTACGGGAGGGCGGCACACTGATCCCACCGAGCCCGACAACCACCAGGTCAAGCCCGTCCAGCAGCACCGCCGCGATCTCCACCGGGTCAGGACCCGGGTCTGGGATCACCGCGATGCGGGACAGATCCGCACCCATCTCCACCGCCGCCAACAGTCCCAACTGCGGCTGCCCGATCACCGCCACGTGGCCCCCATCAGCACTCACCTGGGCTATCAACGACAGCAACGGTGATCGCGCTCCTTCCAGCACCAACACCGTGCCCCGAGCCAGCCCAGACGGCGGCAGCACCCGTTCGAACGCCGGCGGAACCGGCAGCCGATCGCGCTCAGAATACTTTTCATCGACGGACCGCACGGCGGCCATCTGACGCTGCGGCACAACGGATTCCGGTCGTGACCGAGTGGTGGCAGCAGCAAGGGTCTGCCGCAACATCTCCAGCTTCTGCGCCCTACTCGGCACCGCGTCCGTTGCCATGTCCGTCGCCATTGCCGATGCCGTTTCCATCGCCTGCATCACACCTCCACATCACTCCTCACCCGAGGCGAGGAAGCGGCACAGGGAAGGTGGGCCACCGTCAGAACCAACATGAACAATCGAACATGTTTTCGATATCTACGAGCGTAGGTCAGCCCTCCGACAAGCGTCAACACGGACGGCGAGTCGGCCCCGAAATGCCGGGGCGAGTCGCACAGAGCGATACAGCAACCGCACGCGCTCCGGTGTCCACTAAGGTCAATGCCGTGAGCGCCCCCTCTTATCGCGTTCCCGGCCCCGACTACCTCGTCGCCGGGCGATACCGCCTGCGTTCGAGGATCGGTGGCGGCGGGATGGGCGCGGTCTGGCTGGCGCACGACACCCTCCTCGACCGCCAGGTCGCCGTCAAGCAGGTGCTCTCGGTCGCCGGGATGACCGAGGATTCGGCAGCCGAGATGCGGCAGCGGGCGATGCGGGAAGGCCAGATCGCCGCCCGCCTCAGCCACCGCAATGCCATCGCCATGCACGACGTCGCCGTCGACTCCGGCGAGCCGTGGCTGGTCATGGAATACCTCCCTTCGCGCAGCGTGGCCGAGATCCTGCACCAGTCCGGCACCCTGCCGGTCGACCAGGTGGCACAGATCGGCGCCCAGATCGCCGACGCCATGGTCGAGGCGCACGCCGCGGGCATCCTGCACCGCGATATCAAACCCGGCAACATCCTGATCGCCGAAGGACGCAACGCCGGACTGGTCAAGCTCACCGACTTCGGGATCTCCCGGTCCAAGGACGACGCCGCACTCACCCAGACCGGGGTGGTCACCGGAACCCCGGCGTACTTCGCCCCCGAAGTGGCCAGGGGCGAGGATCCCAGCGAGGCCTCCGACGTCTACTCCCTGGGTTCCACCCTCTATACGTCCGTCGAGGGCCAACCGCCCTTTGGCGTCGACGAGAATTCGCTCGTGTTGCTACACCGCGTCGCCCGTGGCGAGATCATCCCGCCGAAACGATCCGGCACCCTCGAAGGCGCTCTGCTGGCGATGCTCGAACCCAGCCCGGCGCGGCGCCCGACCATGGCCCAGATCCGCGACCGACTCGTCCAGATCGCAGCAGGCGAGAACAGCAACACCGCACAGATCCTCACCACACCTCTCGAGCGCAAACCGGCCACCCCCCATCGCGCTCCTACCCGGCGGATACCCACCACCACCGAATCGGGTCTCCCGGCAGCCACCGGTGTTCCGGGCCCCGCTCCACAGACCAACACCGCGCCGCGGACGAACCCTCAACCCACAGCCGAGCGAACACCGCCGCCTGCACGCGCCGATCCGTCGCAGACCACCCAGATCTCCGGCTCGGCCTATCCGGTGTCCTGGGCTGCTGCGCAACCGCAGAATCAGCAACCACCGCAACGTCACCTCGGGCTGGCCGCTGCGGTGTTCCTGGTGTTCGTGCTGCTGGCCGCCATCGCAATCACCATCATCGCCCTGGTGCGCTGAAGCCCTGGTGCGCTGAATCCTGGTGCGCTGACGTCAGTGGATGTGCCGGTTCACGGCCCAGCGGGTGAGCGCGTTGCGATTCGACTGCTGGGTTTTGCGCAGCACATTCGAGGCATGCGTTTCCACGGTCTTGATCGAGATCACCAAGTCCTCGGCTATCTCGCGATAGGTGAAACCGCGGGCCAACAGCCGCAGCACCTCCATCTCACGTGGTGTCAGCGAATCGAGCTCGGGATCGAGTTGCGGTTCCGGTACCGGCGAACGACCGGTGAACGAATCGAGCACGAACCCGGCAAGACGGGGACTGAACACCGCATCACCATCGGCGACCCGCCGCACCGACTCGGCCAGCTCGGCGCCGTCGATGGTCTTGGTGACATACCCGCGGGCGCCCGCCCGGATGGTGGCGATCACGTCCTCGGCGGCGTCGGAAACACTGAGCGCCAAGAACACCGGCGGATTTTTCGGCGCGGCATCGGCGACGCCGCGGAGTACCGCGATCCCACCGCCTGCCGGCATGTGGACGTCGAGCAACACCACATCTGGTGCCGACTGCAGAATTCCGGAAATCGCATCCGGCACAGATCCCGCCTCACCGACCACCTGAACATCCGCCTCGGACGCGAGTTCGGCCCGGACACCGGAGCGAAAGACACCGTGATCGTCCACCAAGAACACGCGGTACGGTCCGCTTCGCCCGGTCATCACTTCTGGTCTCCATCCCCCGGCGTCTGCCCACCGTTGTCCACCTGCGGTTCACCGCCGCGCTCAGCACGCGGCATCGCCATCCGAACGTCGACGCCTTTGCCCGGCACCGACTTGATGTCAACGCTACCGCCGTGCCGGATCACGCGGCCCTTGATCGAACCCGACACTCCGCGACGATCTTCGGGCACCTCGTCGGGATCGAAGCCCACGCCACGATCGCGGACGTAGACCACGATCTGCCCGGCGTCGACCTCCGCGTACACATCAACCGATCGTTGCCCGGAATGCTTGGCGGCGTTCACCACAGCCTCCCGGGTGGCCGCGATCAGCGCAGCCCACCGGCGCGTATCGGTACTCCATTCCGGATCATCTGCGGTGACGTCACCGACGGTCACCACCTCGACCTCCACCCCGTAGTGGTCCTCCACCTCGGCGACAACGGACTTGATGGCTGCGGTCAGCGAATCACCATGTCTGTCAACCTCTCCGAACAGATAGCTGCGCAGCTCTCTCTCCTGGCTCCGGGCCAGCCGCTGCACCTCCTCGGCGTGAGCCGAACGCTTCTGGATCAATGCCAGCGTCTGCAACACCGAATCATGCAGGTGCGCTGCGATTTCCTCGCGTTCGATGTTGCGGATCCGAGCTGCGCGTTCCATTCCGAGCATGCGCGCCATCCGCAACCACAGCGGGATGGTCAACAGCATCACGCCCATGACCGTGGCCGCGACCGCCAGCAGGATGGTGCTCCAGCCACCGATCATGTTGTTGCTGGCCAGCACGACCACCACCAGTCCGATCACCACCAGCGTTGCGCCACCGGCGATCCGGGTCCACGTGAGCGCACGCGCCGACCGCGACCGTGGCCGCCAGCTCGAGTCGAGTTCGCGCCAGACCAGGGATGCGCCGATGGCAACCACCACCAGCGGGATCAGGAACTGTGCCGGGGTGCCGGAGGCGACGAACCCGACCAGCACCACCGCGACGACGCCGACGATCGCCAGCCCGATCCCTTGTCTGCGTTCGGCCTTCGTGGGTGGCACGGTGTCGGTACCCGGCGGGCACATGAACCAGAGCAGGCCATATGCGCATATTCCGGCACCGGCCAATGCACTGAGCACCACGAACACAACCCGTACCCGAAATGCGTCGACACCGAGGTGATCGGCCACGCCTCCGGCGACTCCACCGATGACACGGCCCCCATCACGGCGGCGAACACGTGGGACAACAGTGGACATCAGTCGATACTGGCATGCCGTGGCCGTCCGCCACATCGGGGACATTCCCCAGATGTGAAGACAGGGTGCAAATCAGGGTGAATCCCGATGGTGCGCGGACCTCGGTCTCCGCAGAATAGAAGCATGAGTACCAGCACGCCGAGTACCGACGACTTGCAGCAGCAGATTCGGAAGATGTGGCAGACCCGGCCTGCCCGGGCCACCGACGGTTCCACGATCGGTGGCGTGTGCGCAGGCATCGGTGCCCGCTACAAGGTCGATCCGACCCTGGTGAAGGTCGCGTTCATCGTTGCAGCCCTGTTCGGCGGGTCCGGGTTGGTGCTCTACATCGTCGCGTGGATCGTATTGCCCGAAGGTTCGTCGACCACACCACCGACCGCCCAGCATCACGGACGCCGGTGGCATGGTTTCGGGCACTCGTCATCGCATCCACCCACCGTCGTCGCGATCGTCGTCCTGGTGGTCGTTGTCCTTGTCCTGCAACCCAATCTCACCTGGAGCGGGGGCGGTCTGGCCGGTACAGCACTCATGCTGCTCGGCTGGTGGCTCCTCTATCAGCGGACCCCGGTACCTGTGCCGGGGACCAGCGCCGACACCCTCGGACGAGGGTCCGGCAGTGTGCAACCCGACGGTCAACCCGCCGCTGCGGCCGGCTCGTGGTGGCACAGCGGTGTCGGTTCCGACAGCGTCACCGACCCGGCGGACCAGTTCCAGCGCTGGACCCCGCGGGCCTGGCTCAAAGACGAACCACCGACCACCTCAAAAAGCAGCACCGACCCCGTGAACGACAATGCGGTCGCGGCCGACGCCCCGCTGCCGTCCCCGCCTGCGTGGGATCCGTTGGGCGTTGCACCTTTTGCCTGGGATCTCCCCGAGCCCGCACCGCCGAAGCACGAGAAGAAGTCGACCTCGCGATACACCCCGATCGTGCTCGGCATCGCGATCATCGCGACCGCGGTGACCGCAGGCATCTCCAGTTCCGTGGACTGGCTCAGTCCGGCCAAGATCGCTTCGGTGGGGTTGCTGGTACTGGCGGCCGGAATACTGGTCGGCGCATTCCGCCGACGCGGCTTCGGACTGGTCACCGTTGCCATCCCGGTCGCCGGCTTTGTTGTGGTCGCGTCGTTGATCAATGGCATCGAATTCCCGTCCGGAGGGGTCGGTGACCGTGACTGGAAGCCGCTGACCACCGCAGACCTGCGGGACAACTACTCTCTGTCCATGGGCAACGGCACACTCGATCTGCGGAACATCGAACTCACCGAAGACAAGACCGTGACCGCCGAGGTCGGTGCCGGGGAGTTCACGGTCATCGCTCCGCGCGACATGAACATCCGCGCCGACTGCGATGTCGCGGTCGGTGAGGTCAAGTGCCCCGACGGTCTGGACGGCGGACGGGACGGCACCGAAGGTCCCGTCCTGACCCTCGACCTGAGCGCGTCACTCGGAAACGTGGAGGTCACCCGTGGATAAGTTCTCTCCAACACTCGCCCTGAGCGGTATCGGAGCTCTCCTGGTGGCGATCTGGGGACTTCTCGGCGGCCCGGACATCACCAATTCGGGCACCGCGCTGTGGAGCACGTTGGCCGTTGCCGTCCTGGTCGGATTCGCACTGATCTTCAGTGGCGGACGGCCGGACAAGAGCGGACAACACGACAAGAAGGACACCGAACCGGCGGAGTGACCGCAGCCGGACAACCGCTCGGTGGCCAAACCTCAGAAACGAGGTCCGGCGATCACTCCCACTCGATGGTGCCCGGCGGCTTGCTCGTCACGTCGAGAACCACCCGGTTCACCTCAGGCACCTCGTTGGTGATGCGAGTCGAGATGAGTTCGAGGACCTCATAAGGAACACGGGTCCAGTCGGCGGTCATCGCGTCTTCACTCGACACCGGGCGCAGCACGATCGGATGACCGTAGGTACGGCCGTCGCCCTGCACACCCACGCTGCGGACATCGGCGAGCAACACGACCGGGCACTGCCAGATCTGGTTGTCGAGTCCGGCCGTGGTCAGTTCCTCGCGGGCGATGAGATCGGCCTTGCGCAGCAACTCGAGTCGCTCTGCGTTGACGGCTCCGACGATGCGGATGGCCAGTCCCGGTCCCGGGAAGGGTTGGCGCGCAACGATCTCCTCGGGAAGACCCAGCTCGCGACCGACCGCACGCACCTCAT
Organism: Williamsia sp. Y844; assembly: GCF_056786475.1. Taxonomy (NCBI): domain Bacteria; kingdom Bacillati; phylum Actinomycetota; class Actinomycetes; order Mycobacteriales; family Nocardiaceae; genus Williamsia; species Williamsia sp. Y844. The sequence continues at coordinate 734,415 of NZ_JBXCJB010000002.1, read as the reverse complement.
CCTTGAACAGCAGGCGGAGCGGCTCGACAAGACTGAACTCGAGGTCTTCCGGGAGCCCACCGACGTTGTGATGGCTCTTGATGTTCGCGGTACCGCTGCCACCACCGGATTCGACGACGTCCGGGTACAGCGTCCCCTGGACGAGGAACTCGACCTTGTCGCCGTCGGCGGCACGGTCACCGAGGACATCGCTGACCGCTCCTTCGAACGACCGGATGAACTCCCGTCCGATGATCTTGCGCTTGGTCTCGGGATCGCTGACGTCGGCGAGTTCACGAAGGAAGGTCTCTTCGGCATCGACGGTGACCAGACGGGCGCCCGTGGCAGCGACGAAGTCGTGCTGGACCTGTTCACGCTCGCCGGCGCGCAGCAGCCCATGGTCGACGAAGACGCAGGTCAGTCGGTCACCGACGGCCCGCTGGACCAATGCCGCGGCCACAGCCGAGTCGACGCCACCGGACAGACCGCAAATCGCCAGACCGCCGCCGATCTGCTTGCGGACCTGCTCCACCAGGGAATCGGCGATGTTCGATGCGGTCCATGTCGGCTCCAGTCCGGCGACCTCGTACAGGAACCGGGTGAGCACGTGCTGGCCATGCGGCGTGTGCATGACCTCGGGGTGGTACTGGACGCCGGCCATCTGGCGCTCCACACATTCGAAGGCGGCGACCGGCGCACCGGGTGTCGACGCGGTGACCACGAATCCGGGCGGCGGCTCCTGAACGGCGTCGTTGTGACTCATCCAGACCGGCTGCTCATCGGGGGTTCCCCCATGGAGAACACCGCCTGCCGTGGTCATCGTCGTGCGACCGAATTCGCGGCCACCGGTGTTGGCGACCACACCGCCCAGGGCGTTGGCCATCGCCTGGTATCCGTAACAGATACCGAGCACGGGTATCCCGAGCTCGAACAGGCCACCATCGATCCCCGGCGCGTCTTCGGCGTACACCGACGCCGGACCACCTGAAAGAACCAGTGCAACAGGGTTTTTCGCTTTGATCTCATCGAGGCTCGCAGTATGCGGGATCACCTCTGAATAGATCCGGGCCTCACGGACCCGCCGAGCGATCAACTGCGCGTACTGGGCGCCGAAGTCGACCACCAGTACCGGACGCGGGGCCGCTGATTGCACACCTGTATCTACGCTGTTTGCCACCGGACCAGTCTAAACGCGTCGCAGTTGTGTTCCGACCGTGGGGAGACGATCCTAGGCACCGGCCTGCATGGGCTTCGTCACAACGGTCAGCGGAAGCCGCAGCGCTCCGGGCGCACCTTCTGGCACCACGGGCGAGTTGGGCCGGGTCGGCACAACCTGGACATAGGGCTGACCCTGCTCGGGCCGGATGTCCACCTCACCCTTGTTGGGCCACAACGCGACAGCCCGTTCGGCCTGCGCGCAGATCGACAACGACGGGTTCACACCGAGGTTCGCCGAGATGGCCGCGCCGTCGGTGATGTGCAGGGTCGGATAGTTCCAGACCCGGTGATATGGATCGACAACACCGTTCTCAGGAGTGTCCGAGATGACACATCCACCCAGATAGTGGGCGGTCAGCGGCATGTTGAACACATCACCCCAGGTTCCGCCCGCAAGTCCGTCCTCGAACTGCGCCGCCGCCCGTTCCGTCGCCTCGTTACCAGCCGGGATCCATGTCGGGTTGGGTTCACCGTGGCCCTGCTTGCTGTTCACGAAGCGCCACGGCCCGAACTTCTGCACAAAGGTGGTCAGCGAGTTGTTCCGGTTCTGCATCACCAGCAGGATGACCGTCCGCTGACTCCAGTGCCGCAGTTTGAACAACTGGATCAGACTGCCCAGTCCTTCCTGACGAATCTTGTCGATCAGTTTGAGGCGTCGCGAACGCCCCGGCTCACCGTCGGTCAACATGGTCTGCAACAGAGCAATCGCGTTGGAGCCCTTGCCATACCGCACCGGTTCGATATGCGTGTCCGGCGCCGGATGGAAGGATGAGGTGATCGCGATACCCTCGGAGAAGTCCTGTGCCGGATCGTATGTGCGACGCATCGCACCCAGGATCGACTCGGAGTTGGTCCGGGTCAACAGCCCGAGCGCATCCGACACGTCCGGCAGCGCACCGCTGTTCTTGCCAAGGTGCATGATCTTCTGCGTATTGAACGTACCGGCGGCAACGATGACCTGACCGGCGGTCAGGGTCCGGCGGCGCGCGCCCAACCGGCCCCATGCGGCCGACCGACCGGTCTGCACATCCCAGCCACCATCGCGGCGCTGCGAAAGTCCGGTCACCGTGGTGCGGTCGATGATCTTGGCCCCGTGGGACTCGGCCAGACCAAGATAATTCTTGAGCAAGGTGTTCTTCGCACCCACCCGGCAGCCCGTCATACAGGCACCGCATTCGGTACACACGGTACGGTCCGGACCGACACCACCGAAATAGGGATCTGCCACGTCCTCACCGGGACGTCCTGTGCCACCGGACTTTTCACCGAAGAACACCCCGACGGGCGTCGGGCCGAACGTGTCGGCCACACCCATCTCCTCGGCGACCTTGCGCATCACCCGGTCGGCATGGGTCTCGATCGGAGTGGTCACCACACCGAGCATGCGACGGGCCTGCTCGTAATACGGAGAGAGTTCACTCTCCCAGTCGGTGATGTGCGCCCACTGCGCATCGGCGAAAAACGGTGACGGCGGTTTGTAGAGGGTGTTCGCGTAGTTCAACGACCCGCCGCCCACCCCGGCGCCAGCCAGGATCATCACGTCTTTGAGCAGATGGATCCGCTGGATCCCGAACATCCCGAGCTTGGGAGCCCACAACCATTTGTGCAGCCGCCAGCTCGTCTTGGCGAACTGCTCGTCGGAAAAACGACGTCCGGCCTCGACAACGCCGACCTTGTAGCCCTTTTCGACCAGCCGCAACGCACTGACGCTCCCGCCGAACCCCGATCCGATGATCAGTACATCAAAATCGTGGTCGCGGCGGGCGTCAGGCTTCTCTGGCTGCGAGTTACCGTTACCGCGCGATACAGACATCGTGACATCGTACCTTGTCACATAACGCTGCGGCGGTGACTCGACCTTCGGCCGATCCCGGCACTCAGTCGCAGACCGAGAGCCCGACCTTCTGGAACTCCTTGAGAGTCGAGTAGCCGGACTTGGCCATCGAACGACGAAGTGCGCCAACGATGTTCAGGTGACCGAATGGATCGTCCGTCGGACCGTGCAGGACGGTCTCGAGGGATGGACGTCCCTCGTCGGAGGCCACCGGCAAGAGCGCGCCACGCGGCATCGACGGATGCGCCGCCGCGGCCGGCCAGTAGTAACCACGACCGGGCGCCTGCGCCGCCGCAGCCAACGGACTGCCCAGAACCGCGGCGTCGGCGCCACAGGCGATTGCCTTCGCGAGCTCACCGGAAGTGTTGATGTCGCCGTCGGCGATGACGTGGACGTAGCGCCCACCGGTTTCGTCGAGGTAGTCGCGCCGCGCCGCAGCGGCGTCCGCGATCGCCGTTGCCATCGGCACACCCATGCCAAGCACTTCACTGGTGGTGGTCGATCCCATGGTCGATCCGTATCCGACGATGACCGCGGCAGCCCCGGTTCGCATCAGGTGCAGCGCGGTGCGGTGGTCGTGCACACCGCCCGCGATCACCGGGACATCGAGCTCGGAGATGAACGTCTTGAGGTTCAGGGGTGCCGAATCCTCTTGTGAGACATGTTCGGCGGAGATGATCGTGCCGTGGATGACCAGCAATTCGACTCCGGCCGCCACCAGCACCGGGGTCAATTCGGCCGCGTTCTGCGGACTGACCCGGACCGCGGTGGTCACACCGGCGTCGCGGATCGTCTTGACGGCCTGACCCAGCAGATCCCGATCGATCGGCGCGGCATGCAGTTCCTGCAGCTTGCGAACCGCGGCCGACGGATCGATCTCGTTCTCTGCGATCTCGACAACCTGGGCGATCTTGTCTTCGACGTCGCGGTGCCGCGCCCATAGTCCTTCACCGTTGAGCACACCGAGGCCGCCGAGACGACCCAGCTCGATGGCCACCTGCGGCGAGACCAGCGCGTCCGTCGGATGACTCAGGATCGGCGTGTCGAAACGGTATGCGTCGAGCTGCCAGGCGGTCGACACCTCTTTGGACGAACGTGTCCGGCGGGACGGAACGATGTTGATGTCACTGAGTTCGAATGTCCGCCGGGCAGTCCTGCCCATGCCGATGTCCACATGATCGCGCACGTGTTGTGCCTTTCGTTGCCGCTGCGCATCACACAGTGGTGATGCCGACCAGCTGAATTGACCGCTCCCCGGACGGCCGGCTCGCCGCCGACCAGGTTTTCACCGGGAAGTGTAGTTGGGTGCCTCGACGGTCATGGTGATGTCGTGCGGATGACTTTCCTTGAGACCGGCTGCCGTGATCTGCACGAACTGCGCATTCTGCAGGTCGGTGATCGAGCTCGAGCCGGTGTAGCCCATGGCTGCCCGGAGTCCGCCACCGAGTTGGTGGATCACCTGGGACAACGGTCCGCGGAACGGAACCCGGCCTTCGATGCCTTCGGGAACCAGCTTCTCTTCCGACAGCACGTCGTCCTGGAAGTAACGGTCCTTCGAGTACGACTTGGCCTGACCGCGACCCTGCATCGCACCGAGCGAACCCATACCCCGGTAGCTCTTGAACTGCTTGCCGCCCACCAGGATCAGCTCGCCGGGAGACTCCGCGGTCCCTGCCAGCAGCGATCCCAGCATCGCGGTGGATGCGCCTGCGGCCAGCGCCTTGGCGATGTCACCCGAGAACTGCAGACCGCCGTCGGCGATCACCGGGACCCCGGCCGGCTTGCAGACCGCGACGGCCTCCATCACCGCGGTGATCTGCGGAGCACCGACTCCGGCGACAACGCGGGTGGTGCAGATCGATCCGGGTCCGACACCGACCTTGACCGCGTCGGCGCCCGCTTCCACGAGCGCGGCAGCAGCCGCGCGGGTCGCCACGTTTCCGCCGACGATCTGGACCTTGGAACCCACCTCGGCCTTGAGCTTGCTGACCATCTCCAGCACCAGGCGATTGTGGGCGTGGGCGGTGTCCACGATGATGACGTCGACACCGGCGTCGGCCAAAGCCATCGCGCGGGCCCACTGGTCGCCGCCCGTACCGACGGCCGCACCGACGAGCAGCCGACCATCGGCGTCTTTGGTGGCGAGGGGATGCTGATCGGTCTTCACGAAGTCTTTGACGGTGATCAAGCCGGTGAGCCGGCCATGTCCGTCGACGATGGGGAGCTTCTCGATCTTGTGCCGGCGCAGGAGCCCGAGCGCGGCCTCCGCGGAGACACCTTCTTGCGCGGTGATCAACGGCGCCTTGGTCATGACCTCGGCGACCGGACGATTCTGATCGACCTCGAACCGCATGTCACGGTTGGTGATGATGCCGACCAGTTCACCCGCGTCATCGGTGACCGGCAGACCGGAAATGCGGTACCGGGCGCACATCGCGTCGACTTCGGCCAGCGTGTCGGTGGGACTGCAGGTGACCGGATTGGTCACCATGCCCGCCTCGGAACGCTTCACCGTCTCGACCTGACCTGCCTGCGCCTCGATCGACAGGTTCCGGTGCAGTACGCCCATGCCACCGGCACGGGCCATCGCGATCGCCATGCGCGACTCGGTCACGGTGTCCATCGCGGAGCTCACCAGCGGAACCCGCAGGGTGATCTCCCTTGTCAACTTCGTGGACGTATCGACGTCACTCGGAATGACATCAGAGGCGGCAGGAAGCAGCAGAACGTCGTCGAAGGTGAGGCCGAGCATGGCCACCTTGTTCGGATCGTCACCACCGGTCCACACGTGGGCTGGGCCGGCTATCTGATTGTTCATTCCGGGCACGCTCATTCCGGTCGGGCCATCGTCGTGAGACAGCACAGTCGTTTGAATGCCCCTATCCTATCTGCTCGAAAGTGCAACCCCTGCCACGGCAGCGGAGCCGCCCCTCACACCCCGATATCGCCGTCGCACTGTCATCCGCGCAACGGAAACTTTTCGCCACCCCGCGCGCAGAGTGGCGCTCGTGGGGTGCGGCTGACTACCGTGGTCAGGGTGCGAGACCATTTGCCACCGGGCCTGCCACCGGATCCTTTTGCCGACGATCCCCGAGGGGACCCATCGGCAGCGCTCGATGCAGCCCCTCCCGGAGAACCCTTGGACGCGGGTGAGCGGATGGCGATCGAGGAAGACCTCGCCGACCTCGCCGTTTACGAGGCATTACTCAATCGCCGCGGTGTCCGCGGTCTTGTTGTGATCTGCGACGACTGCCAACTCGACCACTACCACGACTGGGACATGCTGCGCGCGAATCTGCTGCAGCTCCTCGTCGAGGGAACCGTGCGGCCTCACGAGCCGGCCGTCGATCCGTCGCCAGAGGCATATGTCACGTGGGACTACTGCCGTGGATACGCCGACGCGATGATGCACGTCCGCGAAGACGACTAAAACTGCGCGACGACTGATCCGCGCAAAGCCGACCGAATCCTGACGTGCACTGAAAATCCTGACGCGCACTGAAACTGCTGCTGGTGATCTAGCGATCACCAGCAGTGCGGTCGGCATCAGCCCGGAGGAACCACCGGGACTTCACTGCTCGGAGTACTCGACGGCGGCGGCTCTGAGGTCGACGGCTCACTGACGATCGTGGGCGGTGGCTCCGACGACGACGGCACGGGTTCGCTCACGGCGGTCTCCGACGGGATGACCGTCACCGTTTCCTGCGGCACCGTCACAGTTGCCGTGGGTGCGCTGGGCGTGACGGTCAACGGCGCCTGGGCCGGACTCGAGCTGTCCGATCCCGATCCCGGTCGCGAAGTCGACGTCTTCGATGTCGGATCGTCCAACAGGCTGCGCATCTTGACGATCTTGCGCTCCAAGGACGTTCGGTCGCCGGCATCACGCACGTCATCGAGCAGCGATTCCGCGGTGTCAAGATACTTTTTCGCGGCCGGTTTGTCGCCGGCCACGAATGCTTGCGCGGCCCGGTCGATGTTGGCCTCGACGTCTGCCATGGCCAACGTGGATGACGCATCCGCGCCGAACATCACTTCTTTGACACCCCACAGCGGGTCGCCGGGCGCCGCATTGTGGGCAACCACGCTCACACCACCGAAGATGAGGGCAACCGCGGCCACCGCACCCCCGGCATAACGCGCGATACGCAGCGAACGTCGCTGCGTGGCTTGGCGCCGTGTGGCGGCGGCGATGCCGGCCTCGACATCTTCGAGAGTGGGTTTCTGTCCGATCGGCTGGGCCACCATGTCGTCACGCCACGTCGACAGCAGCCCGGCCAGTTCGTAGTCGACCTGAGTGCGAGTCGGAACGACCGGCTTCGACAGCAGTGCCTCGATGAACTCGTCATCGGCGCGAACAGCACCGAGATCCACCGGGATCGAGTCTTCATCCAGCACGGCGTCATCTGGCGAGGGCATGGCTCCGAATCCCTTGTCGACACCGCCTGCACGACGATCACGCTTTCTGGACACTACCCTCACCACCTTTCATGATTTCTTTCTTCAACTTTGCGAGCGCCCGATGCTGGGCCACCCGCACTGCGCCCGCGGTACTGCCGATGGCGACGGCCGTCTCTTCTGCAGACAACCCCACGACCACTCGCAGTACCAGGACTTCTCGCTGCTTCTCCGGAAGCTTCGTCAGCAGTGCGTTCATCCGCCGACCCGCGTCTGAATCGATGGCCCGCTGTTCCGGACCGCCGCCCGTTGCCATCTGTTCAGGTAACTCTTCGACCGGCTCGGACTTGTTCCGGCCGGCCGCCCGGTGTGCGTCCGCGACTTTGTGCGCGGCGATGCCGTACACAAACGCCATGAACGGCCTGCCCTGATCCTGATACCTGGGCAGCGCGGTCATGACGGCCATACAGACCTCCTGCGCAACGTCGTCGGCCGAGAGCGAATGTCGCTCACCACCCCCGACCCGGGCCCTGCAATAGCGCACAACCATGGGACGGACACTCTCTAATACGTCGGAGAGAGCTGACCGATCGCCCTGCGTTGCCGCAGTAACCGCCCGATCCAACTCGTCACCTGTAAAAATCATCGCTCGTTGATGTCTCCGCGTTACTTTTCGTCGAATGTCCCATGTCCATGCGAGGACCATCCCCCCACGGACCGTGGGGAAGTTTTCCCCCGCCGACCCGAGGGAATCACCCCCAGTACACCGCCCGGCGTCGCCCCCCGCTCATATGACAGCAGGAGTCGCCCCCCGTTTGTTGATTCATATGAACAGTCAGCTTAGTCAGCCTCCGGCGTCGCGCCGTTGACGCTAACCCATCGCCCCACCCCGCCCGGCGAGTACACAACCCAGCCGCTCGGCCTGTCCCGCCCAGTGCTCCCCCGCCCCGATTCCCTCCAACAGTTTCGCCGCCGCCCACTCCAGCGGCAGTTGACGGGCCGCCGCTGCCGCATCGGCAACCGATCGCGCGCGATCACCGGCGGCCGCCGTATCCCCGACTGCGGCCGCAGAAGCCGCGCAGATCAATTCGGTCTTGATCCTATGTCGCAGCGACGGACCCGCGATAGCGATCACCTCTGCGGCGGCGGCGTGTTCGGCGGCCGCCGCCGGGTCTGCGGTATACATCGCCAGCTCAGCCCACACCCAGTGCCACCGCAATTCCAGGCGCGGGCCCCAGATCCAGTCCCCCGCATCACCGCCGGGAACCGTGCGGCGATCACCGAGTGTCTGCTCGACACGCAAGAGAAGTCGCTCCGCGGCCGTGAACATGCCTCGCCCGAGATTGTCGGCGGCCAATCCGGTCAGGGCATCACACGCTGCCGTCACCGATTCGGTCTCGCCCAGATCTCCCAGGCCCGCGATATGGAGAGCGGCGCCGTCGTGGTCCGCCGCGCGATGGTGCCGGCCACCTTGCCTCAGGTGAGCGGCGCGGGTACTCGCAGCCAGCGACCTGAGGGCCGGACCACCGCCGTCACCGTCGATCCGGCGCAACTCGGTCGCGGCAGCGGCATAGAAGCCCTGGCCACCGAGAGCAACGGCCCGCAACCACCGCGACCACGCCCCATCTGCCGGTGGAATCTCTTGCGCGCTCGCGCTGCCACCGAACGCAATAGCGGGTAATGTGATCTGCATCGCTCTCCAGACTCGGTGACAATCGAATTAGCGCAGATTTAACGTACCTGCATCAGCCGAAACGTCGACAGAACGTTGACGGTAGATGGCCGAATCATTTCCGACGTGTTAATCGGACGCAGTGTCCGCATGTCTTCGTAACGAACCACATCCGCGACCCCACTACTCCACATGCGCCCTATCCAGCGCTGTGAACTGCGGTGATGGCCTCAATCGCGCCCCCCTCGCATCACATCAGCCACATGACAGTTGGCTCTGCGTCAATAAACGAATGGTTAACACCGGTCTAACTTTTCCCTGCCGTAGCCCTAGATATCGGGCTATTGACTCCATTTCACCCATTTGCATACGGTGTGCAGGACGACAAGGAAAACGTCGAATCGGTTTCATAAAGCTCACAATTAAGCCGCAAAGGCACGTCAAAGGGGAGCAGCAGATGCCTCAACCAAACCACCTCCCAGGACCTAACGCCGACATCTGGGATTGGCAGATGAAGGGCTTGTGCCGCGGAATCGACTCATCGATGTTCTTCCATCCGGACGGCGAGCGTGGACGGGCCCGCGCCCAACGCGAGCGGCGGGCAAAAGAACTCTGTCACCAGTGCCCGGTCCTGGCGCACTGCCGTGAGCACGCGTTGGCCGTTGCAGAGCCATATGGCATCTGGGGCGGACTGTCCGAATCCGAGCGTGGAATCTTGATGAAGCGCGGCGTCGGCCGTCGCATCGCGAGCTGAGCAACGCACCACCCGAACAACGAGTGACTTCCACCCCGACTTTTGATGTCGGTCGCTTCCACCCCGACTTTTGATGTCGGTCGCTTCCACCCCCACTTCTTGATGCCGGCCACTTCAAATCAGTGTGAAGACAAATAGGCACTGACGTTAATTCTCGGCCACAGCAAGATTTCCCGAACTGATGACAAACAACGGTGCCCCGGCGAAATCTCGCCGGGGCACCGTTGTTTGTCTGGGCTCAGGCCCTTTGTCACGAATCAGTGAGCGTGTCCGTGATGCCCGTGTCCGTCACCGGCAGGTGCGCCGGCCGGCTTCTCGGTGATCGTGCCTTCAGTGGTCAGCACCATCCGCGCCACGGATGCAGCGTTGACGATGGCCGAACGGGTCACCTTCACCGGATCAACGATTCCGTCGGCGAGCAGATCACCATAGGTCAGGGTGCCTGCGTTGAACCCGTGCCCGCGAGGCAGCTCGGCGACCTTGGAGGCCACAACGGCGCCGTCGGCACCGGCGTTGCTGGCAATCCAGAACAAGGGCGCCGAAGCGGCCTTCTGGACCACCCGAACACCAAGTGCCTCATCACCGGAGAGGCTGTCGGCGAGATCGTCGAGGACAGCTGCAGAGGCCTGCACGATGGCAGATCCACCGCCGGGGACGATGCCCTCTTCGACAGCGGCCTTGGCCGCGGCGACCGCGTCCTCGACCCGGTGCTTGCGCTCCTTGAGTGCGGTCTCGGTTGCTGCTCCGACCCGGATGACGGCGATGCCGCCTGCAAGCTTGGCCAGCCGCTCGGCGAGCTTCTCGCGATCCCAGTCCGAATCGCTGGCCTCGATCTCGCGACGAAGCTGATCAGCCCGGTTCGCGATGGCCTCGGTGGTGCCTGCGCCGTCGACGATGGTGGTCGAGTCCTTGGTGACAACAATCCGGCGAGCGCCGCCGAGCAGGTCGAGACCGGCATCGGCGAGGGTGATGCCGATGTCCGAGGTGATGACGGTGCCGTCGGTGACAATGGCCAGATCCTCGAGGAATGCCTTGCGGCGGTCACCGAAGTACGGCGCCTTGACGGCCACCGCGCGGATCGTCTTGCGGATCGAGTTCACGACCAGGGTCGACAGCGGCTCGCCCTCGACATCTTCGGCAAGGATCAGGACCGGCTTACCGGACTCGGCGATCTTCTCCAGCAACGGCAGGAAATCAGGCAAGGAGCTGATCTTGTCGCGGTAGATGAGCACCAGAGCGTCTTCGAGGACGGCTTCCTGGCTGTCGATGTCATTGACGAAGTACGGCGACAGGTAGCCCTTGTCGAACTGCACACCTTCGGTGACTTCCAGATCCGTGATCAGACCCGAGCTCTCCTCGACGGTGACAACACCGTCGACACCGACACGCTCCATCGCGCGTCCGACCATTTCGCCGACCTCTTCGTCGCGCGAAGAGACCGTGGCGACCTGTGCGATGGCCTTTGCGCCCTTGACCGGGGTCGCGGCGGCGATCAAGGCCTCGGACAATGCATCGGCAGCCTTGCTGATGCCCAATCCGAGTTCGATCGGGTTGGCGCCTGCGGCCACGTTGCGCAGGCCGGCCTTGACGATGGCCTGTGCGAGAACGGTTGCGGTGGTGGTGCCGTCACCGGCGACATCGTTGGTCTTCGTGGCAACCGATTTGACGAGCTGAGCACCGAGGTTCTCGAACGGGTCTTCGAGGTCGATCTCACGGGCGATGGTGACGCCGTCGTTGGTGACGCTGGGTCCGCCGAATGCCTTGGCCAGCACCACATGCCGACCGCGGGGTCCCAGTGTCACCTTGACCGCGTCGGCGAGCTGGTTGACGCCGCGTTCGAGCGAGCGCCGGGCCTCGTCGTTGTATTCGATCTGCTTGGCCATGGGTGTTGTGGCTCCTAGAAAGTGAGTGGGCTGGTCAGTTGGGTGATCGCAAAAACAGAACCGCCCCGGCAACCCCGCTGGGGGACGCCGGGGCGGTGATCCAATTCAGGTTCGATCGCTCGAGACCAGAATTTACTTGGAGATGACTGCCAGCACGTCACGCGCGGACAGGATCAGGTACTCCTCGCCGGAGTACTTGATCTCGGTGCCGCCGTACTTGCTGTAGATGACGGTGTCGCCTTCTTTGACGTCGACCGGGATCCGGTTGCCCTGCTCGTTCACGCGTCCTTCGCCAACGGCGACAACGGTGCCTTCCTGCGGCTTTTCTTTCGCCGTTTCCGGGATGACCAGGCCGGACGCAGTCGTCGTTTCGGCTTCGTTGGCCTGGACGAGGATCTTGTCCTCAAGCGGCTTGATGTTCACGCTCGCCACGATGTGAGCCCTCCACTTTCGGGGTAGTTCGGGCCCGAGGTGGACCCGTAGCTGTGTCTAACACGTATTCGGCGCCTGGATCGGTCCCGTCGTCGCGGGTGCCGGAACCTCACTGGGCGCCGACTAGCACTCTATACATGCGAGTGCCAGCACTCAAGGTCCGAGGGTGCAAGTTTCTCAAGCTGCGACCGCCACCCGCCGCCGCTGGGTGACGATCACGCCAACGGTCGTCAACAACGCGACCGTCGTGAGTACGGCGATCACGGTGATCGCCGGGACCATTCCACCGATGAGTTCTCCCGGCTCCCCGGGTTCTGCACTGCCCAGAATGGCCGTGACCACGGCCATCATCAGGGCTCCACCGATCTGGATGCTGGTGTTGACCAGACCCGATGCAAGTCCCTGCTCCTCATCGGCCACACCGGCGGTGGCCTGCGAGTTCACCGATGGGAAGGTCGCCGCAAAGCCCGCCCCGAGGAATATGACCGTGGGCAGCAGGAAGATCACGTAGCTCGCCCCCGGTTCCACCTGCAGGAACCAGAGGTAGCCGGCCAGGAAGGCCACAAATCCGCCGGAGATCAGGAGCTTGGTATCGACGCGGTCCAGCACCCGATCCATGAATGCGGCGCTCGCCACGACCAGCACTCCCGCCGGCAGGAATCCCAGCGCCATCTCCAGAGGTGACCAGCCCAGCGAATCCTGGAGGTACAGCGTCACCACGAACTGGAACGCGACATACCCGCCAAACATCGCGGCCGCCGAGAAATTGGCATGGACAAGCGCGATCGAACGCAGGATCCCCAGGCGCAACAGTGGATGACGATGGCGCATCTCGACTCCCACGAATGCGAAAGCCAACAGTGCAGAAACGACGAACAAGGTGATGGTCGACGGTGCCAGCCAGCCGATGTCGGGAGCTCGGACCACCGCGTAGACCAGGCTGAGCAATGCCCCGGTCGATGCGATGGCACCGGCGACGTCGAATTGGGCCCAACTGAAGTTTGTCCGCGCCGACCGCGGGATCACCCTGATGCCGACGACCAGGAGCAGGACCGCCACCGGTCCCGGGAATATCAACGTTGCACGCCAAGACAATTCGGTGAGCAGTCCACCGAAGACCAAACCGAGCGAGAAGCCGCTGGCACCGACGACGGTGTAGATCGAGAGCGCCTTGTTCCGTGCCGGCCCCTCGGCAAAGGTGGTGGTGATGATCGACAGTCCCGCCGGAACCGTGAACGCGGCCGCCACACCCTTGACGAACCTCAGGGCGATGATCAGGTTGTCGACCTCGGTCGCCGCGCTGATCACCGAGGCGATACCGAACACCGCAAGGGCGGTCAAGAACACCTTCCGTCGGCCCAGCAGGTCGCTGGTACGGCCACCGAGCAGCAACAGCCCGCCGTAACCCAGCACGTAGCCGCTCACAATCCATTGCAGTTGCGATTGGTCCATGCCCAGGTCAGCCCCCATGGACGGCAGCGCGACCCCCACCATCGAGATGTCGAGTCCGTCGAGGAACAGCGCCCCGGCCAGGACGACCAGCAAGATCCAGGTCTTTCGGCTCCACCCACCGGCAGCGGTGACATGGTCGGGCGGCTGCCCGGAATCGATCAGCCGCGATTGTGCAGTGTTTCGTTTCAGCTCAACTGTCATGCGACGAACTATATGCAGTTGCATCTTATTCGTCTACATAAAATGTACCTGCAATTAATGCCATTGCATGTGCTAGTATGCGGCTATGTCACACCCGCACCGAAGCGACGACGAGCTGGCCAAGGCCTGGCACGCGCTGTCTGTGCGCTACCACAAACTGCAGTGCGACCTCGACCGGGAACTGCAAGCCTGCCAACAGATCTCGAGTAGCGAGTTCGAGGTGCTCGAAGTCCTCGCCACTGCCGCCGACCACAAGATGCGGATGAACGAACTGTCCGGCCAGGTCCATCTGAGCCAAAGCGCGTTGTCGCGACTGGTGTCCGGCCTGGAAAAGGACGGGCTCGTCGAGCGGTCGATGTGCGCCGCCGACCGCCGGTCGGTGTTCACCGAACTGACCGACGCCGGGCAGGCCCGCTACGAGGCCGCCAAACCGGTCCAGCGCGCCATCCTGCGAGCCGAGGCCGATGACGACAACACCGGGTCCCTGTGCGGCGCAACGGGATTACATCAATCAGAGGTAAAGCCCTGACGTTCCGGTCAGGGGCGTCTGCCCGCGGCAACCAGTGCCACGCCGGGCAATTCGATGCCGTCGCGGGTTTGATACTCGGCAACCGATTCTCGTAACCGGCGGCGCAGCGAATCCCGGACTTCGGGTGCAAGGTTCTTGATGATCGCGGCAAGCGGGCCCGCCATCGCCGACACCCTCTCCCACCATTGATCGAAATCTGCTGCGACACAGGGTGTGTCAACCTCTTGGACGGTCACATCGACAAATCCTGCCGAATCGATCAACCCGGTGAGCGCGGACCTGTCGGCAAGTGAGAACGGACCGGGGACACCTGGCGGCGGGACCTCGGAACCCAGCTCCGCGGTCACCCCGTCAAACATCACTCCGAGCCACGGATTCCTCTCTCGGGCAGCCCACACCGCAAACGACACCCGTCCGCCGGGTTTGAGCACGCGATGGATCTCGGTGAGACCACGTGCGGGTTCCACCGCGAACATCAGGCCCTCCCGGCAGAGCACCGCGTCGAAGGCATCTGCCGGCATCTCGATCTGCTCGATATCCAGTACCGCCGTGGCGATGTTGGAGAACCCCAGCTGCTTCACCCGGTGGGTGGCCACCTCGACCATGTCCGGCGCCACGTCCGACATCGTCACCATCCCGGCCGCACCGACACGCCGCGCTGCACCGATGCCGGCGGCGCCGGTTCCGCACGCGAGTTCCAGGACACGGTCTCCGGGCGTCAGAGCGAGCCCGTCGAGCATCACCTCGGTAACCGCAGCCCCGCGTTCCTCGATGTAGTCGATCTGCGCGGCCCAGCCGTCGGCCACCGAGTTCCACATCGCATGCAACTGATTGCGCAGCGGATCGTTGTTCTCCTGCTCACCCATCGTGGCCTCCCTCGGGGTTAACAACGAGGATGCGCTCAATGAGTGTGGTTGTCACGGATTCTCGCTCGATGATGTCCGCTCGTGACACACCACTGCCAACTCGTGACACACCATCGCCGTCAGTAGGTGCTGACCTGAACCGACAGTCCCGGATCTGTCGCAACGGTCAACGCGGACGGGGATGCCCCACCGGCGATGACATGTGCCCCCAACGTGGCGATCATGACACCGTTGTCGGTACACAGCCGCGGCTTCGGAATACGAAGTGTGATGCCGGCGGCATCGCAACGCTCCTTGGCCATCGACCGGATCCGCGAGTTCGCGGTCGCACCACCGCCGAGCACCAGGGTGTCGACACCGACGTCGCCGCAGGCCCGGATCGCCTTCATCGTCAGCACATCGGCGACGGCTTCCTGGAACGACGCGGCGATGTCGGCAACCGGCGGTTCCACACCGTCGCGGCAGCACTTCTCCACATGCCTCGCGACTGCGGTCTTGAGGCCGCTGAACGAGAAATCATGGCGGGAATCGCGGGGTCCGGTCATTCCGCGCGGGAACTTGATCGCGTTCCGATCCCCGTGTGCGGCAGCCGCATCGAGCGCCGGACCGCCTGGGAAACCCAGACCGAGCAACCGGGCGACCTTGTCGAAGGCCTCCCCCGCCGCATCGTCGACCGTGGTGCCGAGTTCGGTGATCGGCGCACCCAAGTCGGTGACGTGCAGCAGATGTGTGTGCCCGCCCGACACCAGCAGTGCCACACAGGGCGGCATCGGTCCGTGCTCGAGCGTGTCGACCGCGACGTGTCCACCGAGATGGTTCACGGCGTAGAGCGGAACATCCCAGGCCGCGGCGTAGGCCTTCGCGGCGGCCACCCCGACCAGCAGCGCGCCGGCCAGGCCGGGGCCGATCGTCACCGCGATGGCGTCCGGCACCTTGATGTCGGCGGCGCTCAGCGCCCGCCGCATGGTCGGCACGATCGCCTCGAGGTGCGCGCGCGACGCCACTTCCGGGACCACACCGCCGTAGCGGGCATGCTCTTCGACGCTGGAGGCGACCTCGTCGGCCAGCAGTGTGGTGGTCTGATCCGGATTCCACCGAACGATGCCGACCCCGGTTTCATCGCAGGAACTCTCGATACCCATGACAATCATTGCGAATCTCCCGATTGTGACTGCTCACCGATCGCCCGGCGTCGCATGGTGTAGGCGTCGGCTCCGCTGGGCTGATAGTAACCCCGGCGCACACCAAGCTCTTCGAATCCGTTGCGGCGGTACAGGTTGATGGCGGTCTCGTTGTCGGTCCGAACCTCGAGGAACACCTGCGCATTTCGGCTGTCGGCAACCTCGAGCAGCGTCGCGAGCAATTCCCGGCCGTGCCCCTGACCCTGATACTCCGGATCGACGGCGATGGTGTGGATCTCGCACTCGGGGTCATCGGCGGGGCCGAGCACCGAGATCCCGGCGTAGCCGATCAGCGTCTCACCATCACGCATGGCGAAGTAATGATTGTGGGGTACAAGGATTTCCGACCGAAACGCCTCGGCGGGCCACGGCGAGTCCTCGGCGAACAGCTTCGCTTCGATCCGGGCACATCGTGCCGAATCCCGCGCCAGCAGCGGTCCGATCATTTCTTTCGATCCTTGAGTTCCACCGCGTCGGGCCGACGAAGATACAGCGGGGTCAGTGGCTTGGGCGCCACACCGCAGCGCAGGTCGGGCAGCGCCACCGCCACCAGACCAACCGCGGTCGGTGCGGTCGGGGTCAGGATCGGGTAGTCGTAAAGACTTGTATGACTCGGCGATCCGGCACTGGCATCGATCTTCTCACCGGCCAGCCTGGAACCGAGTTCGGCAGGCGCCATCACATCGGGTCCGTGAGTCCGGACACCGCAGGAGTAACGCGCCCAGTAGACCTCACGCCGCCGGGCATCGGTGACCACCAGCAACGAAGCGACATCGGTTGCCTGCGCGGCGATGCCGTCGAGTGAACACACCCCGTGCACCGGCAGACCCAGTGCATCACCGAACGCGGCACCGGTGGCCAGCCCGACCCGCAATCCCGTGAACGGTCCGGGGCCCTGCCCGACAACAACGGCGTCGAGATCGGACCGCGCCAGACCGGCCTCGTCGAGGCATTCGAGGATTCGAGTGGTGAGGATCTCTGCGTGACCGCGGGTGGTCACCTCACTGCGCTGCGCGCGGATGACGACCTGACCCGTTTCTGCGGTCACTTCAACGATCCCGGTGACAACTTCGGGAGTGGCGGTATCGATAGCGAGCACAAGCACGATGAGCCAGCGTACCCGTCCCCCGATGATGTGCCGTTTTGGCGCAGCTCACCTGGGGTTTTGTTCGCCACAACCCCACATCATCGGGAGACGAACCGGAGCGGAGCTCGACCCATGGGATCGGGAGAATCGGGTCAGTCTGTGATCCAGCCGTAGGAGGCGGTGCGTTCGTCGGTGTCGATGTCGCGCGTGAGGCGTATCAGCAGGTGCCGGCGGCTCAGCCGCTCGGCCACACCCTCGCCCCACTCGACCACGACCACCGAATCTTCGAGATCGGTGTCGAGATCGAGTGCATCGAGTTCATCGAGACCGCCGAGGCGATACGCGTCGACGTGGATCATGCCCGGCCGACCCTCTACACCCGCCCGGTGCTGGCGGGCGATGATGAACGTGGGCGAGCTCACCCGGCCGGTCACGCCGAGTCCGGCGCCGATACCGCGGGCCAGCGCGGTTTTGCCCGCGCCGAGTGGTCCGTCGAGGATCACCACGTCGCCTGCGGCCAGTCCGGCAGCGAGTTCGCGGCCGAAGGCCTCGGTGTCGGCGACGTCCGGCAGAGTGCACTGGTGCGGCAGGACAGGGCTCATGACTGCCAGGCCCGCTCGACCAGGGACTCGACGGCGTCGGTGATGACGTCCGGCTTCTCGAGCATCACCATGTGACCGCAATCCGGTACGCCGACCAGTTCGCATCGCGAGCCCAGCCGGTTGTGCAGTTCCACCGAGTTCGGAAGCGGGGTGACCTTGTCCTCGTAGCCGCACGCAACCAGGGTCGGGATCGCCGAAAGGACAGCCAGTCCGGCTGTTTCATCATGTTCTTCGAGTGACCGCAGAAAGTTGACCACCGTGTCGATCCGGGTGCGTTGGATGACCGACTCGACGAACTCGCTGACCGCCGGTGAATGGAATGTGGATCCGAAACTCCCGGCCGTCAGCACCGGGGCCATCAGCATCCGGGTCAATCCGCGTCCGGCCTCCACCGCGCGCGGCGCCTGCCGGACAGACAACCGGAAGGCATCGACCAGCGGATTCTGCAGACCGCGCCCCAGACCCACCTCCGCGATGCCGTGCGCGGCCGAGGCCACCAGCCCCACACCGAGAACCCTTGTCCCGAACAGTTCGGGTCGTCGGCTCGCCAATGCCATGATCGCCATCCCGCCCATCGAATGACCCACCAGGACAACCGGTCCGGTCGGGACCACTGTTCGCAGCACAGCTTCGACATCGGCGGCCATCTGGGTGATGGTGCACGACCCGGCCGAAGCCTGCCCGGACTCGCCGTGCCCACGATGGTCGAAGAAGATCATCCGAACGTCTCCACCCCAGCGCTTTTCGAGGTCGCGCCGCTGGAAATGCCACGTCGACATGCGCAGGCAGAACCCGTGGATGAATACCACCGTCAGCGGCGCATCGGCCGGTCCGACTTCCCGAACTGCAAGTGGCACACCATCGTCGGCGACCACGATGCTCGCGTGATCGGTGTAGATCAGGCCAAAATCCTCGATCGAGTTCGGATCGGGGGTTGCCGGTTGCCTGCGGGTCAGCGAGCGGGCAGCGGCACCGAGCGCCAACGCACCCAGCGTCGCGACACCGGCTGTGCCTGCGAGGATCTCGAGCCGTCCGGATCGTTCCATCAGACCACCTCACCGCGACCGGGCGCGGTGACGTAGGTCCGGACCGCACGGCCACGGATACCCGAGATGATCTCGTAGTCGATGGTGCCGATCGCTTCTGCCCATTCGAGCGCGGTCGGACCTCCGTCGGTACCGGTTCCGAACAGGACGGCCCGGTCTCCGACGACCACCCCACCGCCGTCAGGACCGACATCGACGACCATCTGATCCATGCAGACGCGGCCCACATTGGGGTATCGGCGACCGTTGATCTGCACACTCAGCGTGTTCGACAGCAGCCGGGGCACACCGTCGGCGTACCCGGCCGGAAGCAGCGCGACGGTCGTGTCGTGCGGGGCCACCCAACTATGACTGTATGAAACACCTTGTCCCGCCGGAACTTTCTTCACCGAGAGCACCTCGGCCGACAATGTCATCACCGGTATCAGACCGAAGTCACCGTGATCGGGAATCGGTGAGCGCCCATAGATCGCGATTCCCGGACGCACCAGATCGCGCGCAAGGTCGGGCCGCATCAGGGTGGCCGCCGAATTGGCGATGTGCCGAACCTCGACCGGCGCACCCACCCGGGCCAGATCGTCAGCGGCCTCGTCCAGACGCTGCGCCTGCAGATCATTGAGCGGATGATCCGGTTCGTCACCGCGCACGAGGTGACTCATCGCACCGCGCATGATGATCACCTGTTCGGCAACGGCTTTCGCCAACGCATCTCTGGTGTCGTCCCACTCGGTGATGTGTACCCCGTTGCGTGCCAGGCCCGTGTCGACCTTGACGGTCACCGATGCGGCGCGACCGGCGGTACGTGCCGCGGCCACCACCGCCTCGAGCTCACGAGATGAGGAGATCCCGACTTGAACGTCCGCCTCGATGGCCGAGACGAAGTCCGAATTACGACCGTGCAACCAGGCGAGCACCGGAGCGGTGATCCCCGCGCGGCGCAGTTCGAGCGCCTCGTCGATCGTTGTCACGCCCAACTCCGCGGCGCCCGCGGCGAGCGCTGCCCGACCTATCTCGACGGCGCCATGGCCGTATCCGTCAGCTTTCACCACCGCGATGATCTGGGCGCTGGTGTGCGCCCGCAGGATGCCGATGTTGTGCGAGACCGCCGAAAGATCGATCCGCGCTTCTAGTGCCGGAGTGTTCATCACGTCCCATTCTTTCACCTGCGGCCACCGAGTAACTCGCGCAAGGTCGGCGACAGGGCCTTGACCAGGGAAGATGCCCCGATCGGAGCCGTGTTGCCCGATGCGGTGATCGCAGCCAGAGCGTGTACCCGGGCCGCGGCGGCGCCGGCGAGTGATGCATCGATCCCGGCCGCGAGCAGGCTGCCCGCGATACCGGACAGTACGTCTCCGGCGCCCGCGGTCGCCGCCCACGACGAACGTGCGTCGTTGACAAGGGACAGGCCGTCGGCCCCGGCGATCACCGTGGCGCGACCTTTGAGAAGTATCGTCGCCCGCAGTTCGGCGGCCAGTTCACGCACTGCCGCGATCCGATCCGGCCCCGGAGCGGATCCGGTCAGACGGGCGAATTCGCCGGCATGCGGGGTCAGCAGGGTCGGCGCGTCGCGGCCTGTGACCAGATCGCGGTGCGCAGCGACCAACGTGAGTCCATCGGCGTCGATCAGGACCGGCAGATCGGTGGACAGGACGTACTCCAGTCGCCGGAGGCCGGCGGCATCGGTACCGGCGCCGGGACCCACCACCCAGGCCTGCACGGTCCCGGCGTTCTCCGGTTCATCGGCGACCACGGTCTCGGGATACTGCGCCAACACGTTCGGGCCTGCGCCTCCGGCATATCTGACCATGCCCGACGTCGCAGACACCGCGGCGCCGGTGCAGAGCACTCCGGCACCCGGATAACGGGCAGACCCGGCGACGATCCCGACCACACCCTGGCTGTATTTGTCGTCCGCGGGCCCTGGAATCGGCCACAGCGCCGCCACGTCGTCGTCCGTGAGCTGACCGACCGTTGACCCGGTGGCATCGATACCGATGTCCGCCACCACGATTCGGCCGCACTGCGCCGCCGCCATCACGTGCGCGATCCGCGCTGCCCCAAAAGTCACCGTGACCGCCGCCTTGACGGCAGGACTATTGACGAATCCGGTATCGGCCTCGACCCCTGATGGGATGTCCACCGAGATGATGGGCGCACCAGAGGCGGCAAGAACTTCCGCGGCCGGCGGACGCAAAGGACCGGTTCCACTGAGTCCGACGATTCCGTCGATGATCAGATCGACTGTGTCGGAGAACCTTTCGACAACCACACCACCGGCCTTTTCAAACGCGGCCAGTCCGCCGGCATGGGTGCGATCGCCCCCGAGTAGCACCGCCTGCGCCTGTACCCCGCGACGGCGGAGCTCGGCAGCGGCATAGAGCGCGTCGCCGCCGTTGTCACCCGAGCCGGCGACAACCCCGACCACACGGCCATAACATCCGCCGACCCGGGACTTCAGTTCGGCAGCAACCACTCCGGCAACCGCGTGCGCAGCCCGACCCATCAACACACCACCGGACAGCAGATCACCGGTGGCCGCCTCGGCCACCCGGATCTGGTCGGCGGTGAAGTAGCTGATCATGGCCGGAGAACCCCTGAACTACTCGACGGTGACAGACTTGGCCAGGTTGCGCGGCTTGTCCACGTCGTAGCCTCTGGCCTGCGCGACCGCGGCCGCAAATACCTGAAGCGGCACAGTCGAAACCAACGGCTGGAGCAATGTCGGTGTCTGCGGGATCCGGATCAGGTGATCGGCGACATCCACCACTGATTCGTCGCCCTCTTCGGCGATGACGATCGTGGTCGCCCCACGTGCCTGGATCTCACGGATATTGCTGATCATCTTCGAATGCAGCACCGCGCGCCCGGTCAGGGACGGCATCACGATGATCACCGGGAGCTCGTCTTCGATCAGCGCGATCGGGCCATGCTTGAGTTCACCGGCGGCAAACCCCTCGGCATGGATGTACGCGAGTTCCTTGAGTTTGAGTGCGCCCTCGAGCGCTACCGGATAGCCCACATGCCGGCCAAGGAACAGCACGGTGCCGCAGTGGGCGAGGTCGCGGGCGAGCGCACGAACCGGTTCCATGGAGTCGAGCACCTTGCTGACCGCGGCGGGCATCGCTTCGAGCGCCGCGAACTCACGGGCGACCTCGTCGGGGTACTTGGTACCGCGTGCCTGTGCCAGAGCCAGTCCGACCAGGTAGGTCGCGGTGATCTGCGCGAGGAAACACTTGGTCGATGCGACGCCGATCTCGGGGCCCGCATGGGTATAGAGGACGGCATCGGATTCGCGCGGGATCTGGGCACCGTTGGTGTTGCAGATCGCCAGGACCTTGGCCTTCTGATCCTTGGCGTGCCGCACCGCCTCGAGGGTGTCGGCCGTCTCCCCCGACTGCGAGATGGCCACCACGAGCGTCGAACGGTCCAGCACCGGATCCCGATACCGGAACTCACTGGCCAGTTCGACCTCGACCGGCAGCCGGGTCCAGTGCTCGATCGCATACTTCGACAGCAATCCGGCGTGATAGGCGGTACCGCAGGCCACCACGAAGACCTTGTCGATGTCGCGCAGGTCGTCATCGGTCAGTCGCTGCTCGTCGAGGACGATGCGCCCGTTCTCGAAGTGACCGAGCAGGGTGTCGGCGAGTGCCTGCGGCTGCTCGGCGATCTCCTTGAGCATGAAGTAGTCGTAGCCACCCTTTTCCGCGGCAGCGAGGTCCCAGTCGATGTGGAACGGTTTGCCGGGTTGGACGTTCCCCTCGAAGTCGGTGATCAGGTAGCTGTCGGCCGTGATGACCACCACCTGGTCCTGGCCGAGTTCGACGGCGTCGCGGGTGTGCTCGATGAATGCCGCCACATCGGAACCCACGAACATCTCGCCCTGCCCGACACCCACCACCAGCGGTGTCGACCGGCGTGCGGCCACGATCGTGTCGGGGTGATCGGCGTGGGTGAACACGAGCGTGAATGCACCTTCGAGCCGCGCGAGGACCGCGTACGCGCTGGCCACGAAGTCGCCCGCGGTGGGTCCGGACGCGTACTGCAGGTAGATCATGTGGACTGCGGTCTCGGTGTCGGTATCGGACGTGAACTCGATACCGGCCTGCTCCACCTCGCCACGCAACGCCGCGAAATTCTCGATGATCCCGTTGTGGACCACCGCGATCTTGCCGTCGATGCTGGTATGCGGGTGTGCGTTGCGGTCGGTTGGCCGGCCGTGGGTTGCCCACCGGGTGTGCCCGATGCCGGTGGTACCGGTAAACGACTCGCGCCCGATGGAGGCGAGTTCCTTGTCGAGGTTCTCCAGGCGACCGGCCTTCTTCTCGACTGCAGCGTTACCCGCGCCGTCCAGAATCGCGACTCCGGCCGAGTCGTAACCGCGGTACTCCATACGCCGCAGCGCCTCGACAACAACCTCGAGAGCATCGCGTCTGCCCACGTATCCGACGATTCCACACATAGTGCTACAGGGTACTTGCCGCCTGCGGCAGGAGTGAATTGCCGCAAGCAGAACCAGATTTGCGAAACCAAAACTCCGGTTCGGCGTGACAGGAAACGACATTCCGGGCTACAGTGAGCGAACTCTTGGAAATCACGGAGCGCAAGCGCCGCGAGAGTCAAGGGGGATGCGTCGGTTGGGACGCCCTGGATACGTTCGATTCGTATGTCCTCCACCACCGGTGGCCAAGTCGATTGGCGCCTTCGACATCACTGGATATTGATCCGGTTATCGATCTGAATATCTCCGATAGTTATCCCTTCCGCCTCTGGAATCAATGATTCTTTGGCAGCACTCTTGTTTCCACGCTTGATGAACCAATATTCGCTCCAATTCCCTTCTCAAACACCCTATTCGGGCATTTTTGCGGGTATCTTTCCAGAAGCGGTGATCTCCCCCGCATCGGCGATCACCAGCATTCGAAGGAAACAAGCATGAACTGGCTCTGGGACCTATCGGTGCTCGACGGCGCGCTGCCATGGATCATCGACATCGCCGGGTTCGCCGGACTCGCCTGGCTGATCCTGTTCTTCAAGAAGAAGTACCTGCTGGTGGTGGTACCGGTGGCCGCCGCGGTCGCGGTGGCGCTGGTAGTCCTGTCCAAGTGGCTCATCGAGGATGTCTGGAAGCTCTTTTCCGACGCGGTGCCCACGAACTGCTACATCTGGGGCGGTGTGGCGGTGTTCGCGGCGCTGCTCTTCATCCCCAGACTGGTCATGGGTAGCGGTCGCATCGGCAGAGTCATCACAGTTCTCGCTGCCATATTCGCGATTGTCATGCCGTTGTCTGCAATCAACGAACACTTCAGCGAATACCCGACGGTCGGGTCGGTTTTCGGGATCAATCACTTCAAGACGATTTCCTTTGAAGAGGCAAGCAGAAACGATCTCAAAACCGTAGATCCGGATGAGTGGAAGAACCCTCACGATCTGCCAACCCAGGGCAGCATCAGCACCGCATCAATTCCTTCCACGGCATCGAGTTTCACCGCGCGTCCGGCCAAGATCTATCTGCCGCCCGCCTATTTCTCCCACCCGCGCCCGCTGCTTCCTGTTCTGGTCCTGATGGCGGGACAACCCGGAGCTCCCCAAGACTGGCTCGTCGGCGGTCGACTGCCCGAGACCATGGACAACTACGCGAACCAGAACAACGGGCTCGCGCCGATCGTGGTCGTGGCCGATGCCACTGGCAGCGCGTTGGCCAATCCGCTGTGCACGGACTCCAAACTGGGCAACGTCGCGACCTATCTCTCGCAGGATGTCCCGAACTGGGTCAAACAGAACCTCCAGGTCGACGAGAACGCGAAGGCGTGGGCCATCGGCGGACTCTCGTACGGCGGCACCTGCGCGCTGCAGATGACCACCAACCATCCGGAGATCTACCCGACGTTCCTCGACCTGTCCGGCCAGTTGGAGCCGACACTCGGCAACCGCAAACAGACCGTCGATGCTGCCTTCGGCGGAGATGAGGCCAAGTTTGTTGCCGTCAATCCGATGGACCTGATGAAAACGAAGCAGTACCCGGGCGTGGCAGGCGCATTTGTGGTCGGTAAAGACGACACCGAATACCGGCCCGGACTGATGCAGGTCTACGAAGCCGCGAAGGCCGCCGGGATGGACGTGCATTTCAGCACCGTGCCGGGCGGCCACTCGTTCGCCGTCTGGTCAGCGGGCCTGAAGCAAGAAATGCCCTGGCTCGGAAAACGGCTCGGTCTGCCGTGAGACATACGACAATCATTCGAGTAGCGATGCACTACACATGCGGGCTGATGTTCCGTTGAGGCCCGCCACTCGCCGGACGCGTCCGGCGACACGAAACGAAAGGTGCCGATGAGCACGCCCGAGACCCCCAGTGAGGCAACACCGGCCGAGCAGGCGGCAGCCACCACCGAGCCGGCGGCGACCAACACCACCGAGCCGGCGGCGACCAACGCCACCAAGGCGGCCGACACCACGACTGCGCAGACGGCAGTTGCACCCCACCCTGCCTCAACGCAGACCCAGGTTGAACCTGCGGGACCGTCGGCAGTCGCCAAGGTTGCCGGGGTCCTCGGACAGACGATCCGCAGGGTCCCGTTCACCGCGGCGCTCATCTCCGTCATTCTCGTGCTGGGCATCGCCACCGGGGCACTGTGGGAGGCGGTCGAGCACAAGAGCTGGTTCGACAATGTCGCATACGGTTATCAGCCGCTGACCGAGGGTAAATGGTGGACGCCCCTGTCGGGCACACTCTTCGGACTGCACCCGCTGCGATACCTCAGCATCGTCCTGTTGCTTGCGATCTTCGTCGGTTGGTCCGAATGGCTGCTGGGCACACTGCGGGTGGCAGTTGTCGCGATTGTCGGCCAACTCGTCGGAATCCTGGGTGCGATAGCCTTCATCGCGATCTTCCTGCCGGCATCCTGGCACTGGGTCGATGGCCTGTCCGAGGTCCGCGACGTCGGGGTGACCACCGCGGTCGTCGCATCCGTGGCCGCGGCAACCGCCTGCCTACGATCCCCGTGGCGCTTGCGGGCCCGAGCGATCCTCCTTGCCTACGTGGCGATTTCGTTCCTCTTCGAAGGAACCCTCGCGGATGTCTCGCACCTGATCGCCGTCACTGTCATGCTGATCGTCGGCGAAAAGTTCTTCAGCAGGCACGAATCGGGCGTGATGCCACGCACGCGCCAAGAGATCAGGATGATCAGCTTCCTCGGCCTGGTCCTCATCGGGGTCGTGAACATCGCGGTTGCACTGTTCCCGGGAGACGGACCGTTTGGTCCCACCGATTCGACCGACAAGTTGAGCTGGGGATCGATCGTCACCATGCTGATCGTGCTGCTCATCGCGGATCAGCTACGTCGTGGGCGTCGGTGGGCGTGGTGGATCACCGTGCTCTACGGCCTGTTGTACGTTGCCGCCCTCATCGTTGTCATCGTTGCCCTCATCACCTCGTCGTATGTCGGCCAGGGTGCGGTCACCATGGGAACCGGCCTGCTCTGGATCGTGGAATTGATCCTGCTGTTCAATGGCCGCTACGCCTTCACCGTCCCGTTCAACAGCCGAAAGGTGATGGCCGGGAACGGTGGACCGGATCCGTCGCAGCAGGTCCGTACGTTGTTGAAAGAACACGGCGGCAGCACGATGAGCTGGATGATCACCTGGGAGAACAACCGCTACGCCTTCACGAAAGACGGCACGGGCGTCATCGGATACCAGCGTCCCGCCGGAACCCTCGTTGCACTCGCCGACCCGGTCTGCGCACCGGACAAACTCACCGAGACGGTCCGCGAGTTCACCGACCTCGCCGAGAACAGCGGCCGGATCCCCTTCTGGTTCTCCGTCAGTGAGAACACCGCCACCGTCGCCCGCGACATGGGTTGGCGCACACTGCAGATCGCCGAAGACACCATCATCGACCTGCCGACGCTGGCCTTCAAAGGCAAACCGTGGCAGGACATCCGATCTGCCATCAACCGGGCGAAGAAGGAAGGCATCACCTTCAAACTGACCACTTTGAAGGACGAACCGTTCGCGGTGCTCGCGCAGGTCCGCGCGATCTCCGAAGAATGGGTCGGCGACAAAGATCTCCCCGAGATGGGGTTCACCCTTGGCAGCGTGGAAGAAGCCCTCGACCCCGATGTTCGCATTGCGCTGGCCACCGATGAGACTGGATCGATACACGGTGTGCTCTCGTGGCTGCCGGTCTTCGGACCCGATGGCAGCATGCGCGGGTGGACGCTCGACGTGATGCGCCGCCGCGACGACGGCTTCCGCCCCTGCATCGAGTTCCTCATCGCCAGCTCCGCACTGGCGTTCAAAGCCGAAGGTGCACAGATCCTCTCGCTGTCGGGTGCCCCGCTGGCGCGGGCCGAGAACGAATCGGGTGATGCCGAGGCCATGGATCGTCTCCTCGACACACTGGGTGCGGCGATGGAACCGTTCTACGGATTCCGGTCCCTGCACGCGTTCAAGATGAAGTTCCAGCCCCGGTACGAGCCGGTCTACATGTGCTTCCGCGACGAGGGCGACCTGCCCCGCATCGGAATTGCGTTGACGCGCGCGTACCTTCCCAACGCCACCCCGGGTCAGATGCTCAGGCTGGCGACGAACAAGGAGTAATCGCGCCGATGCACGTGCTGGGTGATCTCGGGCGCCGCATCCGCGACGGGGTGCGGTGGCGGCGGACGAAGCGCCGGCTCGGCACCGTTCGTGTCTGGCGACTCCCGATCGGGCTCGTGCTGTTGGCGGTGGTGATGACCGGCGTCTTCCAGGCCATCGACAATGCAACTCCGTCGGAAACGGTCGATACCGGTTCGATGGCAACGCTGCTCAGTGCGATCGCCGGGGGCATGATCACACTGACCGGTCTTGTCTTCACCGCGACAACCCTGGCGATGCAGTTCGGCGCCACCCAGGTGTCGGTACGAGTGGTACCTGTCCTGCAACAGGATCCGGTCATCCGATGGGCCAACGGTCTTTTCCTGGCCACCTTTGTCTATTCCCTCATCGTCGCCTCCGACATGGCCTCTGAAGACAACCGCGCCCCGATCGCCTCCGGCGCCTTCGCATTGCTCCTGGCCTTCGCCAGCGCAATCATGTTTGTGGTACTCGTCTCCAAGGTCGGGCGAATCCTGAACTCCACGAGGCTACTTCGCTGGATCGCCGAAGAGGGACACCGGGCGATCAAACGCACATACACCGGCATTTCCACCGATCTCACCGCCTCAGGCCGCGAGAGCCCGATGCCGGCGACCCGGTCACCGGATCTCGATCTGCCTTCCGTGACCATGAAACTGGAACGACTACCCGGCAAAGGCCGGGTGCTGGTGGCGATCAACCTCCCGCAACTGCAGCGACTCGGAGTTCGCTGGGGCGCGCAGATCGAGGTGCAACCGCGTATCGGTGACTTCGTGGCACTCGAGGCCCCCCTCTTCGTCGTTCATGGGGATGCCCTGTCGCTCACCGAGATCCGGAAGCATCAGCTCCTCGGGACGCTGTGTTTCGGCGATGCGCATCGGCCATCGGTCAGCCCTTCGGCGGCGTTGCAGGCAATTGTGGACGTTGCGCTCAAAGCGCTGTCCCCCGCGATCAACGACCCGGGGCGCGCAGTCCAGGCCATCGACCATCTCGAGGATCTGTTGTTGCTGCTCGCACCCCGGGTGCGCACCGACCGCACACTGGAGGCGATGTCGCGGGTACATGGTTACCGACGGACCTGGAACGACTACGTCTCATTGGCCACCGATGAGATCCGGCATTTCAGCACCGGCTCCACCCAGGTCCAGCGCCGCCTGCGTTCGTTGTTCATGACGTTGCAGGCGAGCACACCGCCGGCTCAGCACCCGCCCCTGATCGAGCGGCTTGCCGCTCTCGACCAGCAGGTGAGCCGGGAGTGGAAGACCGAACTCGACATCAGGCTCGCCAGCGTCGCCGATCCCCAGGGCCTCGGCTCGGAATCGGGTGGCCAGGCCCACCAGAAGTGGGCTCCGGCCACCGATTCGCGAGCCCCGGAACAGCTCTAGGCGGTCCCGGCACCGAGCTTGGTCGAGGCCTGCGAACGGGCGCGCTGCGCCTCGATGGCGTCGTCGAACTCCGCGCGCCAGTTCTCGGTCAGCGGCAGCCCACGGGCCACGGCTTCCTCTGCCGACAACTCCACGGGGAATCCGAAGGTGTCCGAGAGCTTGAAGAGGTCGTCGCCGGTGACGGTGTCGCCGGTCTTGCCCAGCCGTTTCAGCTCTCGCAATCCCTTGCCAAGCGTCCGGCGGAATGACCGCTCCTCCTTCTCCAGAACCGCAATCACCACGTCGCGTCGATCCGCCACCTCGGGGTAGGCCTCCGTGTAGAGGTCGGCAACCACCGGGACGAGTTGGGTGAGCAAGTTCTGTTCCACCCCGAGCTGATGGGCGAATCGGATCGCACGACGCAGCAGACGCCGCATCACGTAGCCCTGTTCCTTGTTCGACGGGACAACACCGTCGACAGCCAGAAACACCGCTCCGCGGATGTGGTCGGCGATCACGCGCATCGCCACAATGTTGTCCTCATACGACTTCGCGGTGAGCTCTTCGATCTTCTCGATGATCGGCCACAGCAGACTGATCCGATATACGTCCGGGCTGTCGATCGCCGCGGCCGCGATCCGTTCGAGGCCACCACCGTAATCGACGTTCCGCTTGGGCAATTGCGCAAAACCGTCGTCCGTCTTGGCATATTGCATGAAAACCGAGTTGCCGATTTCCATGTACTGCCCGCCGTCGGAGTTCTGATGCGGGTACTTTCCGAAAGCGGTGTCGTGCTCGACCTGCGGGAAATAGTAGAAGACCTCGCTGTCGGGACCACCGGGGTCACCCACCGGCATCGTCGCCGGACCGCCTGAACGCGACCACCAGTTCTTGTCGCTGTAGTAGGCGATCCGCGCGCCCTGGTTACCCTGTTCGTTGCCCTGTTCCTCGGTGAGCAGTACCACTCGATCTGCCGAAACCCCTGCCGCGGTGAACAACTCGGTCCAGATGTCGGCACTCTCGTCGTCGCGTGGGATGCCGTTCTCCGGGTCGCCTGCGAACACCGTGACATAGATGCGACTCGGGTCGAGACCGACGACATCGGTCAGGAAATGCCAGAACAGTGGAATCTGTTCGGATTTGAAGTAATCGCCGAGACTCCAATTGCCCAGCATCTCGAAAAACGTGGTGTGCCGGTTGTCGCCGACCTCCTCGATGTCCTGCGAACGCAAGCAGGTCTGCGAATCGGCCAGACGTTTGCCTTCCGGATGCTCCTCGCCGAGCAGGTACTTCAACAGCGGTTGCATACCGCTGCCGGTGAACAATGTGGTGGGGTCGTCCTGCGGTACCAGCGGGGACCGCGGGATCAGGGCATGGCCCTTTTCCTGCATCAAAGCCAGGTAGGCACTGCGGATTTTATTGGCATCCATTCGAATACTCTCCCAATATCCCGATCCAAATGCGCGCTGAATCGACACTCTCGGCCCAACTTGCTTTCTTTAGACGAAGGCCTGCTGCCGTTGGTCGCCGCGATCACCTAGAGTCAGATCGTGGCCAACCCCAAGAAGCTTCTCTCGCAGCTGTCCAGAACGGGACCGCACAAGGTCCTGCGCGGCGACATGGCGATCGTCGGGCTCCCCGGAACCATCTACACACCAGCACAGGGCAAAGACCTCCCCGGCATCGCGTTCGGACACGGCTGGCTGACCGGTGCCAAGCAGTACTACAAGACGCTTGCGCATCTGGCGTCCTGGGGCATCGTGGCGGCCGCGCCGTCCACCGAGAAAGGCATGCTCGGCTCCGACGAGGGACTGGCCGCCGATCTCGAAACAGCGCTGGGTGTGATCAGCGAGGTCCGTCTCGGCACCGGCGACATCACCGTGAACAAGCATCGCCTCGGGCTCGTCGGACACGGTTTCGGCGCGGGTGCGGCCACACTAGCTGCTTCCCGGAGTGAGCGCGCGAAGGCGCTGGCCGCGCTGTATCCGGCACCGACCAGCAAGGCTGTGCTTCCGGCTGCAGAGGCGATCAAGATTCCGACGATGATCCTGACCGCACCGGGTGAGCTCGAGTCGATGACCTCGAATGCGTTGGCGTTGCGCCGCGCTCTGCCTGCCGAGAGCCAGGCTGTTCTGCGGATGGCGCCGAAGGCCGACAATCGTGGCCTGGCCGAGGGATTCAGCGTGCGTGGGGTACTGGGAGCCGGTGGAAACAGCAGGGCCACCCAGCGGGTGACCCGCGGTGTCCTCACCGGTTTCCTGCTTCATCAGCTGACCTCCGACAACACCTACTCAGCGTTCAGTGATCCCGATGCCGCGCTGGGCAAACTGCTCACCGTCGATCCCGAATCGCTGCCGCCGGGTACCGAAGATGTGGTCGATCCACTCACGCGACTGCTCCGTAGCTGACCCGACCGGACGAGAAGGTTCGGTCAGCGGTCGGTCAGCCAACCGCTGCCGAACGAGAAGTCCGCTCCGGTGTCGATCGGACCGTCTCCGGATGCGGCCCGGTTGTCGCTGACGATCTCGTCGGCGACGTCAGCAACTCCTTCGGTCACCGATGCCGGAGTGGAGACGGGGCTGTGCGGACTGAGGTCGATGTCGTCGGCGGGCAGGAGTATCGCCCCGCCCCGTGCGACCGACTCGCGCGTGACACCCCGGCGGTGCCGATCGTCGGCGGCCTGCACCCGTACCCGTTCACCGAGCACGGCCACCTGTCGCTCGTAGTTCTTTGTCGCAGAGGCGGTCTTACGCCTTGCCGCGCCGATGATCTCATCGAACAGGTCTGCAACGCTCACTGGTCACCCGCCAAAGCCAGCTGACCATCCTCCGCAGGTGGGACCCCGTCACCCTGTTGTGACGATTGCGGCGACACCGGCGTGCCCCTGTTCGACGGGTTGTCACCGACTCCGGGCGTGGTGTGTTCGATGTCCGGCGCCGGCCGGGTGGCGGCCTGAGGCGACGCCTGCGGAACCGGGGTCTGCGATCCCGGCTCATGGGGCGGGCACGGCGTTTGCGCCACGGCTGGCGGCGCGACGTCAGTATCCGGTAACGCCTGCGACGTCGGAGCCACAGGTTCGGTGGCCGCCCCCTCTTCGGTGGCCGTTTCTTCTGCGGTGGAGCTGCCCTGATCCCCGGAACCTCCCTGATCCCCGGCGCCGTCCCTGCCTGCCGTTGCCTCCGTGGTTCCGATCGAACCGTCCGGTCGCACTTCGAGTACATGGGTGTCGGTATCACCGCCTGCGCCGGTCACCGTAAGGCTCACCGACGCACCATCGGAACCCGCCTTGATCTCGATGATCTTGTCGCCCAGCATGATCGAGGCGGCCGCGCCGCCTGGTCCGCAACGACCATCGGATCCCGCCGGTTCTTCCGCTGGCACCGTGTCGATCGGCCCGTCGGCCGACAGCCCACCGCCCTGAGCGAGCACTGTGGTGATCGCTTCGGACAGACCGGTGACCGCGGCGGCAGCGATGGTGCCGACAACACCCAGCAACGGACCCAACAGTTCAGCGGCTGCCTCCCCCGAGAACGCCGACGCGCCCAGCGTCGGTGCATCGGATACACCAGACGTGCCCGTACCAGCCGGGATGCCGCTCTCACCGCCGGAGAAGGTGGCGGGTGATACCGGGGTCGCCCCGGAGACAGACCGCCCGGTAACGGCTGAGCCGGCTTTCGCCACACCCTGGCCCGGGTCCGCTTGCGGGTTCGCCGGTAACCCGCCCCGGCCCGACTCCCCTGCCCTTCCATCAGGCCCGTCCCCGTCACCGCCCCGATCTGCGCTCCCGCCGCCGTCGCGTCTGAGTTCGCCGTCGGCCCCGGAGACCGCCGCTGGACAGGCGGCGCTGTCGACCGCTGCCATGGCGTTACACAGCCCCGACAGAATCGCTTCGATGGCGTCATCGCAGGTGGTCACCGCCGTCCCGAACAGGTCAACGGCGGCGCCGATCGCGGCCCGGAGTTCGGCGTGGTGCGCAAAGCACGCTGTTTTCATTTTCAGCCACAAGGCAATCGGAACACCGAGGAGGTTGTCCGGTTCGATCATGGCGATACAGCTGTATTGGGTGAAGCGTGCGACGTCGATGCAGTCGGCCGCGACCAGCATGCCGGCGCCGATCCCGGCGATCTCTGCTAGATCGGCCTCGGCACGCGGAACGATCAATTGAAGCTGCTGTTGCGCGGCGATCCCGGACCCATCCGGCCACACGTCGGCCAGGACACCCTCTTGTTGTTTCTGGACCGCGACCGCAGATGCCACGGTTGTGTGGAGTTGTTGCACCACAACACCGTCGGCACGCAGTTGGGCCGTGCGCAGGTCGTCGGCCTGGCGAAAGCGCCCCTCGAAGACCGCGAACTCGGGGAAGTCGGTCATCCCCAATCGCTGCGCCAATGGTGCGACATGTGCAAAGAACTCCAGGGCGGACTCGGCCGCTTCGCGCGTGGCAGCGAGTTCGGACTGCAGGTTCGTGCCGGCGCCTGGTTCCCTACCCACGCCGGGCTTCCCCATCGCCGAAGGAATCGGCATTGATCGTGTCGTGTCCGTCCAAGGTGTCGGCCGCACAAACCAGGCCGTCACCGAACTGCCGCGCCGATTGCGCCAGCATTCTCACACTCTGTGCCATCGCCATCAGGCCCGCCGAGTAGGCCAATTCGTGATGGGCGTAGCGGCGGCCCAACTGGGCACCGAAGTCGCAATCCCCCAACCCCATGCACGCAACATCCACTGATCGCGCGGTGCCGACGAAGATGCCACCGACGCGCCGCACCTCCAACGGATCGATCCAGGTCTGATTTGCCATGCTGACCTCCCACCCGGTTGGACGTACCGGTGTGCGGTGAGGTTCCCTGATCGACTTCAGATGGCAGCGCCGGGATCATCCCGTCGAAACAGCGATGTCCGCGCCCCGAATACACGGGGCGCGGACATCACGACAGGCTTTCGCCTATCTCAGCTCAAGAGCCGAAGAAGACACCAAGAAAATCGGCGTTCTTGATCAGGAACTGAAAGATTTCCAGTACATCAATGTCAATGGACGATCCCATTTTGAATCCCTTCATAGAGGTGACAGCACGGTCACCCTGCGCGACCTGACGATTCGGGAAAAGCATTTCTTCTCAAACATTTCCCGCCAACAGCATTCCACAGTCAGGCATGTCTGTCATAACGAAAACCTCGACGGCCGACGCCGGTGACGAGCTACACCCAGATAAAGTTCTGTTCACCCAAATATCTCTTGCATAAGTGTTAAGTGGTGTATCTACGCAGGTCAGAGGCGTAAATGATGCCAATCGGATATTTCTACAATTTCACATTGGCAAATACCCCGATTATCCAAGGCAATTATCCGGCCCCAAAGAACCGAACTACAGTGACCCCAGTACGGGGGACGCCAATTCCATTCCATGCCAACTACCAGCATGAACAGAGTCGCCCAACCATGTCGATCGACCAATGGTTGCGAATGCGAGAATACTTCTCGAAGAATTCACATAGGAGCCAAACAAGCAGCAAGATTCGAAAAACAGTGATTCAAGTCACATCTGTTGTCAGATGTTTGCGGGCGCGTCGCGCAGGCGCGTGTGCACTGCGTCAAACGAGACCCGAAGACCTTCGGCGATCAGGCCGCCTCGACCGCCTCGGCGATCCGCTGGGCAACAGACCGGGCCTGCTCGGCGGTGGCGGCCTCGACCATCACCCGAACCAACTGCTCCGTCCCTGACGGCCGCAGGAGCACGCGCCCGGTGGTCCCGAGTTCGCCTTCGGCCACTGCGACAGCTTGTTTCACCGATGCGGCCTG
Source organism: Williamsia sp. Y844 (assembly GCF_056786475.1). NCBI lineage: Bacteria > Bacillati > Actinomycetota > Actinomycetes > Mycobacteriales > Nocardiaceae > Williamsia > Williamsia sp. Y844. The sequence continues at coordinate 699,504 of NZ_JBXCJB010000002.1, read as the reverse complement.
CGCCACGACGTTCTTGTCGGCCACGCGGACATTGATCAACACCTGCGGCAGCGCGTGCATGATCGAGGCCAGGTCGGCCAGCGATTTACCGGTGGAAGCCATCCGGTCCATCAGTGCCAGACCGGTCAAGATGCCGTCGCCCGTGGTGCCGTGTGACGGGATCACCACGTGGCCGGACTGCTCGCCACCGAGGGAATAACCACCGGCGCGAAGTTCTTCGAGTACATACCGGTCACCAACGCCGGTGGTGCGCACCGCAATTCCGGCCTGCGTCATGGCGTGATGCAACCCGAGGTTGCTCATCACCGTAGCCACGAGGGTGTTGTCCTTGAGGGTGCCTGCGTCCTTCATGGACGTCGCCAGCACCGCCATGATGGCATCGCCGTCGACAATCTCGCCCGAGGCGTCCACTGCCAGGCACCGATCGGCGTCACCATCGTGAGCCAGTCCGAGATCGGCACCGTATTCGCGGACTGCTGCCTGAACCTGATCCAGATGCGTTGACCCGCAACCATCATTGATGTTGTTTCCATCGGGATCGGCACTGATCGCGATCACCGTGGCACCGGCGGCGCGGTAAGCGCGCGGGGCGGCCAGATAGGCGGCGCCGTGAGCACAATCGACCACAACGGTCACCGGCTTCAGGTTCGACTCGACCATCCCGGAAAGGTGCCGCAGGTAGATATCCAGGGCGTCGTCGGCGTCACGGACCCGCCCGACATCGGCCCCGGTCGGACGCGGCACGGCAGCGTCGAGCGCTGTTTCGATGGCGTCCTCGGCCGCATCGGCCAGTTTGTGGCCACCAGGGCCGAAGAATTTGATCCCGTTGTCGGGCATCGGATTGTGTGAAGCCGAGATCATGACGCCGAACGCGGCGCCGTAGTGATCGGTGAGGTACGCGACGGCAGGCGTGGGCACGACACCGACGCGCAGGGCGTCAACACCCGCTGCGGTCAAGCCGGCACACACCGCTGCCTCGAGCATCTCCCCCGATGCCCGGGTGTCACGGCCGACAATCGCAACCGGGCGTCCGGTGGAGTTGGATCGGGTCGCGAGTACTCGCGCTCCGGCTTGTGCCAGCGACAGTGTCAGTTCCGGAGTCAGGTCGGCGTTCGCCAGTCCCCGAACACCATCCGTGCCGAACAGGTGCCCCATTACGTTCCTTTGGTTCTCATGCACACAGGCAGGCGTCCAGAGATTTCTGAACGCCTGCCTGTGGTCAAGACGAGCTCGATAATCCTCGCGACTGAAAAGAGATCAGCGCTTGCTGTACTGCGAAGCCTTACGGGCCTTCTTCAGGCCGTACTTCTTGCGCTCCACTGCACGCGGGTCACGGGTGAGGAAGCCGGCCTTTTTCAGGGCCGGGCGATCGTCCGGTGTGACCTCGATCAGTGCGCGGGCAATGGCCAGACGCAGCGCGCCGGCCTGTCCCGACGGGCCGCCACCATGCAGGTTCGCGAAGATGTCGAATGCATCGTTGCGCTCCACGGTGACAAACGGGGCCTTGATCAGCTGCTGGTGCACCTTGTTGGGGAAGTACTCCTCCAGGCTGCGGCCGTTGAGCTTGAACTCGCCGGTGCCGGGGCTCAAGCGGACGCGAACGACAGCTTCCTTACGGCGACCAACGGTCTGGACCGGGCGATCGAACTCGATCGGCGCACGGGTGTCGACGACCTCTTCGGCAACAGCCTCGTCCACGGTGTAGTCATCGGCGCCGACCTCGGCCTCAACGACTTCAGCAGCCACAACTTCGGCTTCGGTCTGATCGGACACGTTTTGCTCCTCCGGCGCCGTCACTGGGCAACCTGGGTGATCTCGAAGGGCACGGGCTGCTGAGCCGCGTGGGGATGGTTGGGTCCGGCGTACACCTTCAGCTTGGAAGCCATGGCGTTACCGAGCTTGGTCTTCGGGAGCATCCCGATGATCGCCTTTTCGACGAGGCGCTCTGGACGGGTGGCCAGGGTCTCACCGACAGTGCGGGACTTCAGGCCGCCCGGGTGACCCGAGTGGCGGTAGAGCAGTTTGTCGTCGAGCTTGTTGCCGCTGATGGCAACCTTCTCGGCGTTGATGATGATGACGAAGTCGCCACCATCCATGTGGGGGGCGTAGGTCGGCTTGTGCTTGCCGCGGAGCAGATTGGCGCTCTGCACGGCAAGGCGACCGAGCACCACGTCGGTGGCGTCGATGACAAGCCACGCATGCGTGATGTCACTCGCCTTCGGGGTGTACGTAGGCACAGAAAGTCCTGTCGTTTCGGTGATATGGAGCTGGTCAGGTACGTGGCAGAGGTTGCCCTGGCGACCAGTGGGGACCCAGGCCTCGACTCGCCCGGTAAACCAGACGGCCGCGCACCAACGAATAACAGTACCGTTCGGGCGTCATCATGGTCAAAACGCCTCCGACCAGCGCTCGAGACCGGCCCGTGTCAGCGCGGCTCGATCCGCACCGATCGGACCGCCGTGCGGCATTGCGCGTCGATGGGTTCGCCCGCCGATCCGCTCTGACAACCGATGCTGACCTGCAGTCCCCGCTCCACCGTCAAGTACCAGCGGATGGTCCCACCCGATACCGGGACCTCGCGATAACTGATCACCTCGCGGCCCCCGAACTGCGTACTCGCGGAGAACTCCTGCACGACCGCGTCACCGCGCTGATCGATGCGGTTGCGCAGGCTCACCGCGACCGAGGCCAAGGTAGAGGTGTCGCGGACCGCGTTCTGCAGGACGATCAGACGGCTGTCGTTCTCCGGGGCGGCGAACGTGGTTCGCGAGACGACGCCTTCGGCAGGCGGTTCGCTGCTGCTCCGCCAGCCGCCGGGAACCGTCAGACTCACGCGTCCGAGCTGGACCGTCTGATCGGCCTCGGCCACCGGCGCCGCCGCCGCACCGTCCCTCATCACCGCGACACCGACGCCAACTGCCGCCGCCACAAACACCAGCAGGGCCGCGACGGCAGCGACGATGCGGCGCCGGCTCCGGGCTCTGACCGGTGGTGGGCCGTCGTCGATGCGTGCGGGAGGCAGTTCGGCACCACCGAATCGGCGCAACAGTGACCGGTCGACCGTCAGGACCCGGCCGACGATGGTCGATGCTTCGGCGCCACGACAGACCGCAGCCACCGCAGCCCGCTCGCGACCGTCGACCAGAATCGCCTCGACGCGGTTGTCCACCACCTCGGCCAGGAGTTCGGGTAGTCCCTCCGCATCGGTGAGAACCCGGGTCGACGAGATCTGCGGTCCGGCCGCCGACGACCGCAGCTCGTGGACGTCGATCCGCCTATCGGACGCGCTGCGCCCGTGGACCTCGATCACCACCACACATTGGGCCGCCGAGTCGAGGTGGGAACGGGCGATCGCCACCGCGCGCGGTACGAGTTCCAACTGGCTGCAGTACGCAAGTGCCGCGTTGCGCAGGATCTCGGTTCGCCGGTGGCCCCACGTGCTGGGGTACGCCAGCGTCACCGGACCGATCCCGGCCATCTCGGCGAACAACCGCGACCACGCCTCGGTGGTGTGCATCCGCCGACCATCGATCGTGACACCCGCACTGTCGATGCCCGCGACCATCGATGCGATGGGGGTGGCGTCGCCCGCGCCGACCACGAACTCGTCGTAGGCGATGTCGGCCACGGTCGCACGGATACCGACGCCGGTATCCCTGACGTCCCGGTTCAACGCGTTCCCGTTCACAGCGGCGGCAGATAGGCGACCTGGATCATTTCCTGCAGACGCGTGCGTGAGACGAGTTCACCGCGACCGGGTACCAACTGCTGCAGTCGGACCCGGCCGAGCAGATACCCCTCATCCCGGTCACCACTCATCAGCAGGCCATCGGTCGACAGATCTTTGAGGCGCCCGATGATCGTGTCGAACAGGGCCCGTCCCGCGCCGCCCGACCGTCGGGTGACGATCAGATGCAATCCGATGTCGCGGGCCGATGACAGCAGGTCGACCAGTGGCATCAACGGGTTCCCGCTACCTGTTGCCACCATGTCGTAGTCGTCGACCACGATGTAGACATCCGGGCCGGACCACCAGTTGCCCTCACGCAGTTGCTGTTGCGTCACGTCCTCACCGGGTATCCGGGCGGTGAAGAAGGCCACCAACTCGTTCACCATCGGCGCCAGGGTCTGCGCCGAACTCGCATATCCGGCCAAGTGATCCGACTCGATGACTCCGAGCATGGTCCGTCGGTAGTCGACCAGGACGATCTTCGTCTCCTCTGCGGTGCCGTTTTCGACGAGGCCGGCAACGATGTTCCGCAGCAACGTCGTCTTCCCGTGCTCGACGTCCGCGAAAGCCATGAAATGTGGTTGCGCCCCGAAATCGAGGATGACCGGGGCCAATTCGGCCTCACCGACACCGATGGCGACCTGTTTCGGCGTCAGCGTGATCCCGCGCTCACGCACCCGCTCGAGCATCTCCGCCCGATCGAGGTGAGATGCGAGCTTGCGGACCACCATGGCCTTGCGGTCGGGATAGACGGCACACAGTTTCTGGACGGTGTCGGCCAGTGCACCGCTGAGCGACTCGATACCGGTCTCGGAGTCGGTGCGAGGCAACGCGATCAACATGTGCAGCTGCTGCGGTGTCAGGCCACGCCCGGGCCTGCCCTCGGGGACGAGCCCGGCGACCTTGCGTCCCATCTCCGAATCGAGTGGGTCGCCGAGGCGGAGTTCGAGGCGGCTGCCGATCAGGTCTTTGATTGCAGGCCGGACCTCGGCCCACCGGGCCGCGGTCACGATCACGTGGACGCCGTAGGACAAACCCTGCGCAACGATGCTGTTGATCTGCTCTTCCAGGAAATCGAACTCCCCGCGGATCACCGCATAGCCGTCGACGACGAGGAACACATCGCCGAAGACGTCCTCGGACAGCGACTGATCTCCGGCGCTGCGCCGGTTCCGGAAGTCCCGCATCGACTCGATCCCGAGCGCCGCGAACCGCAATTCGCGTTGCCGGACCAGGGCTGCGACCTCGGCGACCGTCCGGCGGACCGCATCCATGTCGGCGCGTCCGGCCACCGAACCCACATGCGGCAACCCGGCGATCCCGGCCAGCGATCCGCCACCGAAGTCCAGACAGTAGAACTGCACCTGCTCGGGACTGTGGGTTACGGCAGCGGCAAGGATCAAGGCGCGCACCGCATTCGACTTGCCCGACTGCGGGCCGCCGACAATCGCCACGTTGCCGCGCGAACCCGAGACGTCGATGGTCAGGACATCGCGACGCTGATCATAGGGACGGTCGACGATGCCCAACGGGAACTCGAGCCTGCCGGTCTGCGGCGTCTGCCAGTGTGGGGCGAGCACGTCGATCGTCGGCGACTGATCCAGCGGCGGCAGCCACACCTCGTGCGCGGCCAGGCCGTGTCCCTCGATCTGACCGACCACGGTCTCGAGCAACGTCCGCGTCGGCGCGACACTCACGGGTTCTGGAACTTCCTCCAGCAGAACCGATTCGGGCACCACGACCGGGTCGAGCGGAACCCGCCCCGCGGTGAACATCTTGAGCCGGCCACTGCCGCCCGAGGTCGGTGAATACACCGCATCGATCGCCGACACCGGCGGCGTGTACGGACCCGAGACGTAACAGGTGTTGAAGCGGATCGGTTCGGCCGAATCACATTTCAGATATCCCGAACCCGGCACATTCGGCAGGTGGTAAGCATCGGGCACACCCAGGACCGAGCGGGATTCGTTGGCCGAGAACGTCTTCAGACCGATGCGGTACGACAGATGACTGTCGAGTCCCCGCATCTTGCCCTCTTCGAGCCGCTGCGACGCCAACAGGAGATGGATGTGCAGCGAACGGCCCAGCCGACCGATCGCGACGAACAGGTCTGCGAAGTCCGGTTTTTGCGCCAGCAGTTCGGAGAACTCGTCCACCACGATGAACAACGCGGGCATCGGCTCCAGGGCCGCGCCTGCGGCACGGGCCCGTTCGTAGTCACCGACATTCGCGAAGTTGCCCGCCGATCGCAAGAGCTCCTGGCGCCGATTCATCTCACCGGAGAGTGCGTCGCGCATCCGGTCGACCATCGACAGTTCTTCTTCGAGGTTCGTGATCACCGCAGCCACGTGCGGGGCGGCGTCGAGACCCAAAAACGTTGCGCCGCCTTTGAAGTCGACCAGAACGAGGTTGAGCGCCTCGGGTGAATGCGAGGCTACCATCGAGAGGACCAGCGTGCGCAGGAACTCCGATTTGCCCGAGCCGGTGGCACCGATGCACAGACCGTGCGGACCCATGCCACCCTCGGCCGCCTCTTTGATGTCGATCTCGACCGGTGTTCCGTTGACCGAGTAGCCGATCGGCACCCGCAGGCGACTGCGGGCGGTACGCGGGGCCCACACACTGCGCAGGTCCAGGCGGGCCGCATCACCGATACCGAGCAGATTCATCAAACCCGGATCCGTCGGCGACACCTCCTGCTCCAAGCTGACCATCTGCGCGGCGGTGGCCAGGCGGTAGCGGGCCATCGTGCGGGCGAAGGCCTCTGCCTCCGGCACACTCAGCGAGTCCATGTCGGCGAACTCTTCAACACCGAATGCGCTGCGCGCACCCACTTTTCCGTCCCGCACCACCAATTGCAGACCGCGGCGGACAGCCAAGCCGTCCGGCGGTGCGGACAAGTCGAGGACCGAGACCGCCTCCATGCCGGCGTCCCCGACGATCCGCTCGTCGCCGGTCACATGACCGTCGTCGATGATCACGACGAGCTGGGCCCGGCCCGCGGCCGGTGGCGCCGACCGCGAGAATCGGCCACGTTCGAGGAGATCTGTGGCGAGGTCGTCCTCGAGATCTGCCAGGGACCGGTAGATCATCCGAACCGAGCCGACACCGTCCCGTTCGTACGGATGCTGGACGTGCGGCAGCCACTTGCACCAATCCCACGACTCGGCGGCCGGATCGGCGGTGACCACCGCGACCATGAGCTGGTCGGGTCCGTGGAAGGCACACAGTTCCAGCATCATCGACCGAGCCAGTTGCCGGGTCTCCTGTCTGGCCCCTTCGATGTTGATCGCCGGGAATCCGCGCAGCGACACGGCGGTCGGCAGGCCGTGCACCACGGAATGCGTGCGAACGAAGCGCCGCAGGGCCACCGCCGACACCGGCTCGACGTCTTCGAGGGGTCCGGTCTCGGGCGGCATCAGGCGGGTCGCGAGACGCTGCGATCCGACGCCGACCCGCACGTGGCCGAAATCGTTGTCGCCGCGGCGCCGTTCCCACATTCGCCTGCCGCCGACAACACCGAGCAGGGCGGCGGGTTCGGGATGACTCCATTCGAGGGCGTCCCGTTGCGCGCCTCCGGTCTCGTGGACCTCGTCCCGGACCTGGCACAGGTACCGGAAGTAGTCTTTGCGCTCTTCGTTGAGTTCGGCAGCACGTTTGCCGCCGCGGTTGCCCCCACCTGCGTACATGCCGAACATCGACATCAGCATCATCATCGGGAACATCATGAACAGCGGATTCGACAGCATGTTGCGTCCGCCGGTCACGAACATCATCGCGATCATGCCCACCACGGCGAACACCATCACCACGGGCATCATCTTCATCAGGAGATTGCCGGGCACCACCCGCGGTACATCCGGCGGCACCTGAAGATTGACCTCGCCGCCCGGCGTCCGCGGTGCCGGCACCCGCGCTCGACGGACAAAACCCTCGGTTGTGCCCGCCGTCATCGCGACATCATGGAATTCAAACCCCACCCCTGAACCTCAAACTTGCTCCCCTGGCGGCACATCATTCCCCATGACGGTCCGAACCGCACCACGAAGGGTCTGATTCGTCCACATCGAATCCCGCTGCCGGGCGCCAGATGTCGTAGCGATTCGCTATGGTCATCGGTACTTGGGTGGGGATCTCTTGGGGGGAATCATGACCGCTGCTGACCTTTTGGCAGAGCTGGACGCCGCGGCAGGCGCAGAACCGGCGCTGGCGCGGGTATCCGTGATCGGTGGAACGACGCAGTTCGACGTGGGCCTACCGGCCGCCGTTGCGGTGGCCGCGCTGATCCCCGATCTGGTCGCGCTGATCAGTACCCGAGCACCCATCGACGACGACGAGAACGAGTCCCGGCCCGGGCCGATCCGTGATCATTGGACACTGTCCCGCGTCGGCCACGACCCCATCGCACCCAACCGCAGCCTGAGCGAGGCCGGGGTCCGCGACGGTGACCTGCTGATCCTGCGGGCAGTACCGGCCCGCGAGAGTGCCGTGCTCTTCGACGACGTCATCGATGCGGTCGCCCGCCTCGGCGAGGCGCAGTTCTCCAGTTGGAATGCCACCGCGGCCCGGGTGATGGGATATGCGGTCGCGGTGGGGGCATCGGCATTGCTGTCGCTGTCGCTGCTCCACGAGCGCGGTGACCGTGATCTGCTCTGGCCGATACTGATCGCCGCGATCGCCTGTGTCGCCTTCGTGGTGGCAGGCGCGGTTGTCGGCCGCTACTACGATGATCCGGCCACGGCGGCCTTCGCCTCGTTGTGCTCGATGCCGCTGGCATGGGCCACCGGAATGATGTTGCCACCGGGAGCTTTTGGGGCAGCTCACCTCACACTCGGTTGTGCGATGGTCACGGTGTTGGCGGCCCTGTCCTATCGCATATCCACGGCGGGTCCGTTGATACACGCGGCCGTCGGCACCGCCGCGATCTTCGGGACCTTCGCATCACTTGTGCAGCTTGTCTTCTCACCGGGCGCCGTCAAACTCGGAGCGGGACTGTGCGCTGTCGCGATCCTGGCGATCTCGATGGCGCCGCGCATCACGATCCTGCTCGCGAGGTTGCCGCTGCCCCCGGTACCGACCGCAGGCGCGGCCATCGATCCCGTCGACTCGGCGCCACGCCCCGCCATCGAGGGCATCGGGGCGATCGGCGCCATGGCACTACCGTCGGCCGCAGCACTCGAACTCCGGGCCAGGACGGCAGCGCGGTACCTCACCGGGATCATCGCGGGCACCTCGGTGGCCGCGGTGGCCGGCATCGCGATGGTGGCCTACCCCGTCGATGACTTCAGTTGGCGTTGCACGGTGTACGCGTTGATCATCGCCACACTGCTGTGCCTGCGTGGACGTTCCTACGCCGACCTCGCGCAGGCGTCGATCCTCATCGCCGCCGGTGCCATCGGATTCGGCGTGACCGCGGTCCTGGTGGTCCTCGGCCCGGACGATCACGCCGCGGTGGCGATGGCCGCCATCGCCGCGGTCGCGGCTGCGGCCCTGCTCTGTGGGGTCGTGGCGCCTGCGTCGTCGTTCTCTCCGGTGATGCGCCGGATGGTCGAGATCGCCGAATACCTGTTGATCGCCATGATCGTGCCACTGATGTTCTGGATCATGAACCTCTATGCCGCGGTGCGCGACCTGTGATCGATCCGGTCCACACCCGGAATACGCACCCATCGAAGCCACGCGGCCGAACCGTTCGAGTTGCCGCAGTGGTGGGCGTCCTGGCAGTCCTGTCAGCGTTTCCGGCTCCCACCGCCTTGGCGATATCCCCGCCGGTCATCGAGCCCGGTGCGCTGGTACGGGGCGCCCCGGTGGCGCCTCCGGAAGCCACCGAACAGAAGATGTTGTGCGCCAAGCCCGTTCTGTCGCCCGGCACGGACACCGCCGTCCCATCGGCCGCGCAGACGATGATGCGACTGCCCGAGGCCTGGCGATTCAGCCGGGGTTCTGGACAGCGGGTGGCAGTGATCGACACCGGGGTCACCCGCCATCCGCGGTTGCCCCGAGTCCAGGCAGGCGGCGACTATGTCTCGCGCACCGACGGTACTGACGACTGCGACGGGCATGGCACCCTCGTCGCCGGAATCATTGCCGCACAACCCTCCTCGACCGACGCGTTCGCCGGGGTCGCACCCGAGGCCTCCATCATCGCGATCCGGCAGTCGAGTGGCGCCTTCGAGGCCAAGGAGCGGCGCCAGAACACATCCCCCGATCCGACGGTGGGGTCCGGATTCGGCACCGTGCAGACGTTGGCCAACGCAGTTGTCCGGGCCGTCGACCTCGGTGCCACGGTCATCAACATCTCCGAGGTGGCCTGTGGTTCGGCAGGCACCGACCTCCACGACAAACAACTGGGCGCGGCGGTGAAGTACGCCTTCGATCGCAACGTGGTCGTGGTGGCCGCCGCAGGCAATCTCACCCAGGGCTCGGCGTGCTCGACCCAGAATCCACCACCGAACCCCGCCAACCCCGAACTCGACGGCTGGGACACGGTCACCACCATCGCCAGTCCGGCCTGGTACGCGCCATATGTGCTCAGTGTGGCCGCCGTCGATTCGGCGTCCGGGTCACCGGCCGGATTCAGCCTGTCGGGCCCTTGGGTGGGTGTCGCCGCGCCGGGCACCGGCATTCTGAGCCTGGACAACGTCCGCGGCTCGAACAAACTGGTCAACGCCCACGACGGCGACAAAGGGCTCACCAGTATCGACGGCACCAGCTTCGCCGCACCGTATGTTGCAGGTGTGGTGGCGCTCGTCCGTGCCAGGTTTCCCGAACTCGAGGCCGCCGAAGTGATGGAGCGGATCACCCGGACCGCTCATGCGCCGGGAACCGGTCGCGACAACACCGTCGGCCATGGTGTGATCGACCCGGTTGCCGCCCTGACCTTCGAGATCCCGGATGTCGAGACGGATTGGGCTGTCCCGCAGGCGATCTCAACGCCGATTCAGGATCCCCCTGCCGATACCGCGGCTCGCACGGCAGCACTCATCGGAATCGGCGTGTGCGCGGTGATCCTGATCGCCGGCTGGGCGGTCTCGATGCCTGCGCGGCGATTGCGCAAACTGGAACCCGACGAGTACTGAAATACCCGCCGAATCGGTCCGACACCGATCACCAACCGCGGACCCGCTGCGGTCTGACGCGGATGAGTACCGAATAGTCGGCCCGGAACGAGTCCGGGGTCATCTCCAGGCCCTGGATCGCCGCGCCGTATTTGGCGACGTACGCATCCCATTCGGCGGCGGTCGGTCCGGTGTCATCCACGGATGCCTGCGCGGTGAACACCGCAACATCACCGCCCTCGGCGGAGCTGTTGAAGTTCAGTGCCACCGAGGAGTTCGTGGAGATGTTCGCCAGCTTGGGCTTGTCCGGTTCGCTGAATATCAAGAACTCGTCCGACGACCACAAGAACCACACCGGAGTCGGCACCGGCGTTCCGGAGGGTTTCACAGTGGTCAACCAGATGACGTGCTCGGCGTTCAAACGGTCACGTTGGCGCTCTGTCAGTTGCAATGTCGTAGCTGTCATGAACATCACAACAATGCCCGGGGCGCCGGTTCTTCCCGAACCGAGCGCACCGGGCGTTATGTCGCTATTTGGCGCGGGCGGGACGGAGCTCGCGCGGCAACGCGAAGGTCAAGGTCTCCTGCGCGGTCGTCACCGATTCCACATCGCCGAAGCCGTGCTCTTTGAGGAGATCCATGACGCCGGTGACCAGGATCTCGGGGACCGAAGCACCGGAGGTGATGCCCACGGTCTGCACACCTTCGAGCCATGCCGGATCGATGTCGCGGGCGTAGTCGACCAGGTACGACGCGCTCGCGCCGGCCTGCAGGGCCACCTCGACGAGGCGAACCGAGTTCGACGAGTTCTGCGAACCGACGACGATCACCAGCTCACAGCGCGGGGCCATGGCCTTGACTGCAACCTGCCGGTTCTGGGTGGCGTAACAGATGTCGTCGCTCGGCGGATCGTTCAGAAGTGGGAACTTCTCCCGCAGCCGCGACACGGTCTGCATGGTCTCGTCGACCGACAACGTGGTCTGTGACAGCCAGATCACCTTGGACTCGTCGCGGACGGTGACGCGGTCGACGCTGTCGGGCCCGTCGACGAGCTGCACATGATCGGGGGCCTCACCGGCCGTGCCCTCGACCTCTTCGTGACCTTCGTGACCGATCAGCAGGATGTCGTAGTCGTCGCGGGCGAAGCGCTTGGCTTCCTGGTGGACCTTGGTGACCAGCGGGCATGTGGCATCGATGGTGCGCAAGTTGCGGTCGGCAGCCGAGTCGTGGACGGCCGGGGAGACCCCGTGCGCCGAGAACACCACGAGCGCACCCTCGGGTACCTCATCGGTCTCGTCGACGAAGACCGCGCCGCGGTCTGTGAGTGTCTCCACCACATGCCGGTTGTGGACGATCTCCTTACGCACATACACCGGGGCGCCGTGCTTCTCGAGCGCTTTTTCCACTGTCTCGACAGCGCGATCGACGCCCGCGCAGTAGCCACGCGGCTCAGCGAGCAGGATTTTCTTGCCTGACGGGGTGTTTTCGGCCGAACTCATGACGTTCAGCGTACGGGCAATCCGACCCTACTAGTGGTCACGGCCTGCAGCATGAGGCAGAGTATGGACATGATCCGACCACCTTATGCCGCAAGGGTCGCTGCCGGGGTTGTTGTCACCGTGCTCGAAGAGACACGCAAATTGCCGACCACAGCGATCACTCTTCCGATGACCGCTATCAGCGAGACATTGCAGGCGGTGATGCGCCTTCAGCAGGGCATCGCCGAAATGGCAATCAAGGGCGACGAGGTCTTCGAGTCCTTGCTCGGTCACGCCGAAGAGGAGCCGGAATGGGCCGTCTTCGATGAAGACGAGGACGACTTCGTCCTGCCAACCACAACTCGTCCGGTGACTCCGGCCACAACCACCGAATCCGGCGATCCGACCCCGAGCGAAGCCGACAAAGACGACACGGAGTCCGCGGTGGCGCCGTCAGGGTCGGGCCGGTTCGCGCTCTACAGCTCGGCTCCCGACCTCGACGCCGAGGATCCGGCGCCGGCGACGAGCGCGAACGGTGACGCGCCCGAAATCGTCGAGGCACTCGACTACGACACGCTGACGCTGGCACAGCTGCGGGCAAAACTCCGCACCGTCGGCATCGACGAACTCAAGGAACTGGCCGCGTACGAGAAGTCCACGCGGGCCCGGGCACCGTTCATCACCATGCTCGACAACCGTGTGACCGCAGCGAGCAAGTAGCCTTCCCAACGTGAGCAATACGCCCGAATCGGCGTGGCCGGTACGGACGATCAACACCAAGATCGCCGACTGGCTACACAAACTGGGACAGGTCTGGGTCGAAGGTCAGCTGACCCAGATCAACCGCCGTCCCGGTACCCGCACCGCTTTCTTGACGCTGCGTGATCCCGCAGCGGACATCTCCATCCAGGTCACCTGTAGTCCCGATCTGCTGACCCGTGCGCCGGTCCCACTGACCGAGGGGGCCCGCGTTGTGGTCCTCGGCAAGCCAGTGTTCTACACCGGGCGGGGCACGGTGTCATTGCGGGTCACCGAGATCCGGCCGATCGGCATCGGCGAACTCCTCGCGCGAATCGAACGACTTCGCCGGCTGCTGGCCGCCGAAGGACTGTTCGACGACGCGCGCAAACGTCCATTGCCGTTTCTGCCCGGCACGATCGGACTCATCACCGGACGTGCGAGCGCCGCAGAACGCGACATCATCTCGGTCGCACAAAAACGTTGGCCTGCAGTACGTTTCGAGATCCGCAACGCCCCCGTGCAGGGTCCGACGGCAGTCCCTGCGATTCTGCGCCATCTGGCCGAACTGGACGCCGATCCCGAAGTCGACGTCATCATCCTGGCCCGCGGCGGCGGCAGCGTCGAGGATCTGCTGCCCTTCTCCGACGAGGCCCTGTGCCGCGCCGTCGCCCAGGTCACGACCGCGGTGGTCAGTGCGATCGGGCACGAGCCCGACTCCCCCGTTCTCGACCTGGTGGCAGACCTACGGGCGGCAACGCCCACCGACGCCGCAAAGCGCGTGGTCCCCGACGTCGCGGTCGAACTCGCGATCGTCCGCGATCTACGCGCGAGAAGTGCCGGGGCACTGCGAAATTGGGTTACCACCCAGGTTCGCGGACTCGACTCGTTGCGCGGCCGCCCGGTGCTGGCCCAGCCCTACCGCATCGTCGACGACCGCATCGACGAGATCGAACGCGCAGCCCGCGACATCCGCCGCGACGTCGCCAGGCTCGTGGCCCACGAGGAACAGCGCATCGAACATCTCACTGCGCGCCTGTCCACCCTCGGCCCCGCGCAGACGCTGGCCCGCGGATATGCCGTTGTGCAACGCGTACCCGGGGCCGCCAGCAGTTCGGACGAAGATCCCCACGTGGTCACATCGGTGGACGACATGCCGATCGGTACCCAACTCCGGGTGCGGGTCGCCGACGGCGCCACCCGCGCCGCAGTGATGGGCGTCGAAAAGCCACGACGGGGCTGAAAACCAACAACGGGCCGGACCGGACGCGAGTTCACCAGACCAACCCAACACCGGACGCACCAGCAATCGCCGGATACCCGACACCGGCGTCCCGGCACGGACAAGAAGGAAGACAGTGGAAGCGAAGAAAGACGCCGACAGCAATGAGCGGCCGATCAGCGAACTGGGCTACGAACAGGCCCGGGACGAGCTGATCGTGGTGGTCCGCACCCTGGAACAGGGCGGCCTCGACCTCGACGCATCGCTGGAGCTATGGGAACGCGGCGAGGCCTTGTCCCGGCGATGTGAGGAACATCTCGAAGGCGCCCGAAAGCGCATCGAAGCGGTTCTCGGGACCGACGACGACAGTGAATTCGAGGACGATACCGACGACGACCTCGACGACGAGGCCTGAGATCTGAATTCGAGGCACAGGCATCCGCCGGCGGCCCTCGCCCGTTTATGACCATCGCGGGCGCCCTGCAATACTCGGGTGGTGGCTGCAAAACCCCGGATTCTGACCAACAACAAAGACATGATCTGGTCTTTGATCCCTTTGTTGTTGCTCTGCATGTTCGTCGCGGCGGTCTCCGGGAATTGTTCCGTCGGTCTGACCGGCGGCGCGGGTGACGACAAGGTCCCCGCCTACGACGTGGACAGCGGATTGAAGGCAGACGCCCGCACTTCGACGTTCCCGATCCGGCTGCCGCAGACACCCGCGGACTGGAAACCCAACAGCGGCAGCACAGTCGCCCTCGAGAACACCACCGTCTCCAACGCCGGATACATCACGTCCAACGGCGTCTACATCCAGTTGAGCCAGACCGGCGCCACCAAAGACGCCCTGGTCGGGCAGCTGTCCGGCGACGAAACACTGCTCGGCGCGGGCACCCGCGACATCGGTGGATCGCAGTGGGCGGTCTACAGCCAGCCTGAGGGCGGACGTTCGGTATGGGTGACCGACCTCGGTGACGTGCGGATCGGTTTGATGGCGAACAAGGCCAAGGAACCCGATTTCACCACCCTCGCCGAAGCAGTTCTCGCGGTCTCACCACTGCAGGCCTCGAGCCCCGGCGCACAGGTTCTGCCCACGAAATAAAGCGGAAACCATTGTCGGATAACGTATGTTAGGGATCTTACATTCTTCTTACCGCTGAGAGCGATGTCACCCGCAGACTATAAGCTCTGCGCATGGCAATGTTCCTGTATCGACTCGGGCGGTTCTCTTTTCGGCACAAATGGTGGGTGATCGTCAGCTGGATCGTGCTCGCCGCGTTGGTTGTCACGCTGGTCAGCGCATTGAATCCGAAGTTCTCCAAAGATTTTGAGCTACCAGGCACCGACTCGGACAAAGCGATGTCGTTGATGGAAAAGAACTTCCCCGCGATCAACGCAGCGCAATCCGAGTCGTCGACCAGTGTGCTCGTCGCCGCGAACGACGGCCTGGCGCCACACACAGCCACCATCGATCAGCTGGTCGCCAAGCTCAAGACGCTGCCAGACATCACCACGCCCGATGAGGTGGCGAACCCGCTGACCGTCGCGGAACTGGAACCGGCGCTGGCGGCGTCCGTGCTGGGCGACAACAACACCATCGGTCTGATCCAGGTTGCCCAGACCATCAACCCGCAAGACCTGACTGCCGACAACATGAAGCAGTTCGAGGACATCCTCTCCGAATTCCGCGTCGGCGGCCTCGACGTCCAGGGCACCGGGTCTCTGATGCAGGTCCAGGAAGCGGGCGGCGCAGCCGAGATGCTCGGTTTTGTCATCGCCTTCTTTGTGATGATCGTGGCTTTCGGCGCGGTGGTTGCCGCGTTCATCCCCCTCATCACCGGCATCGTCAGCGTGATCATCACCATCATGTTGGTCACGCTGGGTGCCGAGTTCCTCAGCATCAACCAGAGCGCAACCGCCATCATCACGATGCTCGGAATCGCGGTGTCCATCGACTACGCGCTGTTCATCGTCTCCAGATATCGCAGTGAACTCAATCTCGGTGGTACGCGTGAGGCGGCGGTGGGCCGAGCGGTCGGGACGGCCGGATCTGCGGTTGTGTTCGCCGGCCTGACAGTTGTGATCGCGGTGGCGGCGCTCTCGGTGGTCGGAATCCCGTTCATCTCGCAGATGGGTCTGGCTGCGGCGTTGGCCGTGATCGTCGCGGTCCTCGGTGCCATCACACTGATTCCCGGCTTGTTGGGCGCCTTCGGCCGCTTTGCGTTCTCGCCACCCATTCCGAAACTGCGCCATGGCGACGAGCCCGAATCGCAGGAGACCAACGGGCTCCGTTTTGCCAAGTTCGTGACCAAGTACCCGTGGCCGATCGCGGTCATCTCGCTGCTGGCACTGGTTGTGGTGGCATT
This sequence comes from Williamsia sp. Y844, assembly GCF_056786475.1. Lineage (NCBI taxonomy): Bacteria > Bacillati > Actinomycetota > Actinomycetes > Mycobacteriales > Nocardiaceae > Williamsia > Williamsia sp. Y844. The sequence continues at coordinate 682,915 of NZ_JBXCJB010000002.1, read as the reverse complement.
GCCGATGACCAAGCTGGAACTGGGTCTGTCGACCACCACCGACTCTGAGGTCGCGGCGACCACGTTGCTGCAACAAGGCTTCGGTGAGGGCATCAACGGCCCCCTCCTGGTGGTGCTGAATGACACCAAGGGCGGCGACGTCAGCCCTGCCGCCGAGCAGACGGTCGCGTACATCAAAACGTTGTCCAATGTCGCCACGCCCGACCAGCTCACCTGGCGCGGCAACGGTCCGGACACGACCAACGCCCAGACCGGCGCGACATCAGCGCTGATCTTCGTGACCCCACAACAGTCGCCCAGTGGCCCGCAGACGCACGAACTGATGGAACAGATTCGCGGCTATTCGAAAACCACTGACGCCGAAGGGGTCACGCTCAACGTCGGCGGCCAGACGGCGATCATGTCGGACATCTCGGCCAAGTTGGACTCAGCGTTGATCCCGTATCTGCTCCTGGTTGTCGGTTTGGCGTTCATCATCCTGATGATCGTGTTCCGGTCGATCCTGGTCCCACTGACCGCCACCATCGGATTCCTGTTCTCGGTGTGTGCCACGTTCGGCGCCACGGTGGCGATCTTCCAGCTCGGCCATTTCGGCATCATCACCCACACCCAACCGATCATCTCGTTCCTGCCGATCTTCATGATCGGCGTGGTCTTCGGTCTGGCCATGGACTATCAGGTGTTCCTCGTGACACGAATGCGCGAGGAATACGTGCACGGGCTGCCTGCCAAGGAGGCGGTGATCATCGGCTACAAGCACGGCGCGCGCGTGGTGTCGTCGGCCGCGGTGATCATGATCTCGGTGTTCGCGGCGTTCATGCTCGCACCCGACACCACCGCAAAGATGATGGGCTTCTCTCTGGCCGCCGCCGTGTTCTTCGACGCGTTTGTGGTGCGGATGCTGATCGTTCCGGCACTCATCACGATCATGGGCGACAAGGCCTGGTGGATGCCGGCATGGCTCGAGAAGATCCTTCCGAATGTCGATATCGAGGGCACCGCCATCCGCGAGATCCCGATCGAGGATGCGAATGCGAAGGCAGTGAGGCCGACCGTCGGCGCAGCCGAGTAGTGATTGCCCTCGGCGCAGCCGAATAGCTGTCCTTGCGCGGCTGGCTGATCGTCGAGACTCCACACCACCCCCGTCGACCATGGTTGACGGGGGTGACTGCGTCTGCTGGCGTGGGCAGCTCCGCCCTGTGACGCGGCTCACGTAGACTCATCGGCGACGCAGGATCCTCGCCGTACCAGGTTCTGCAAGCCGGAGGTCTGTGTGCCACAACCCGCGATACGAACACCGCGTCCGTCGAGCGCGCTGCGTATAGGTCAGGATCCGCGTGCCCACCTTCGGCATCTCGACTCCCTGTTCGAGCAGTGGTCTGCCACGGGTTCGGTACCCAGTGGTGTGCGCGAGCAGGTGGCCCGGTCGTGGCAGCGTCAGCCCGCCGAGTTCCGCGGTCCGCACTACCGGCCGACGGACGAGGTCGCCAACCGCCGCAACTCCGACCCCCTGCTCAACCACGCGGCAACCTCACTGCGCGAACGCTTGCTGGTCAGTTGCACCGACACCGCCACCGAATTGGTTCTCTGCGACCGGGACGGCGTTGTCCTGTGGGTGGCCGGACCACCGGAAGTCCGGCGCCGGTCGGAGAGCCTCGGCTTTGTCGAGGGCGCCTCCTGGACCGAGAAATCGGTGGGCACCAACGCCTTGGGCACGGCGATGGCCGATCGCGCGCCGGTCCAAATCTTCGGCTCCGAGCACTCCCATCCGAGCCACCACGGTTGGGTGTGCACGGGCGCGCCGATCATCGACCCCCGGGACGACTCCGTTCTCGGCGCCATCACACTGTCCGGCGGGCTCCGTACCGCGCACCCGCACACCCTGTCGCTGGTCTGTTCCACCCTCGACGCCGTCAACGCCGAACTGCGGATGCTGCATCGCGACGATCTGCGGACGCGCAGTGACGCCGCGGCCGGATTACTCGGGCCGACAGGAACCGAGTCCCTGGTTGTCGACCGCAACGGCTGGGTCATCGCCACGCGCGGGATCGCGGTCAGCGACCGCCTCTTCATCCCCGGCGGGCTTGATGCCGGCACAGTCTGGGTTCCCAGTCTGGGCCACTTCGAGGCCCGGCCGGTGGGCGACCTCTGGCAGCTGCAGCGATCGCACAATCGTGCCGTCGTGCTGGTTCTCTCCGCCGAACCACCCTGTGCACAAATCACTTTCGACGGTTCCGAGCCGGCAACACATCCATTGACAAAGAGGCAGTTCGACGTGCTGCGCATCTTGGTGCAGAACCCGGCCGGATTGAGCGCCCGCGAGTTGTCCACGGCGCTCTATGGCGACGGCGACCACACGGTGACCGTCCGGGCCGAGGTGTCGCGGATCCGCCGCACCCTCGGGTCCCTGCTGCTTCCGCGGCCGTACCGGCTGACGGTCACCGCGACCATCGCCTGAATCAGCCGCGCGGACCACATCCGCAGCTCACTGCAACCCCCTGCAACCCTCCCGAAAGTCGCCCACCACTCCTACAGTCAGGTGTGATCCACCTCACGCTAAGGAGTTGTACATGACGACCACTGTCTCCCCCACTCAGACGGCGCAGGCATTTCTCACCGATCTCGAACGGGCGATCGGCGAGGCCCAGCAGACCGGCGACGTCAGCGCCGTCACCGACCTCTTTGTCGATGACTGCTACTGGCGTGACCTGGTGGCCCTGAGCTGGAACCTGACCACCGCCGAGGGCAAAGACGATCTGGCGGCAATGTTGCGCGCGACCCTGCCGCATTCGGCGCCGGGTTCTTTCCAGCTCGATGGTGAAGCGAGCGAGGCTGACGGCATCACCGAGGCCTGGTACACCTTCACGACGCCGGTGTTGCGTGGCAAAGGTCTGATGCGCCTGCGCGACGGCAAGTGCTGGACCTTCCTCACCTCCGCGCAGGAACTGCTCGAGTTCCCCGAGAACAAGGGCAACCGACGCATCAAGGGCGCCGAGCACGGGGTTGTCCCCGGCCGCAAGAACTGGCTCGACCGCCGGACCGAGGCGCAGGACACCTTGGGCATCACCACCTCGCCCTACGCGCTGATCATCGGCGGTGGCCAGGGCGGAATCGGGCTGGCCGCACGGATGCGCCGCTTGGGTGTGTCGGCACTGGTCATCGACAAGCACCCGAAGCCCGGCGACCAGTGGCGGGGACGCTACTACTCACTGTCGCTCCACGATCCGGTCTGGTACGACCACATGCCGTACCTGCCGTTCCCCGACGACTGGCCGGTGTTCACCCCCAAGGACAAGATGGGTGACTGGCTCGAGAGCTACGTCAAGATCATGGAGCTCAACTACTGGTCGAACACCCTGTGCCACAGCGCCTCATTCGACGAAGCCGCCGGCACGTGGACGGTTGAGGTCGAGCGCGAAGGAAAAATGTTGACCCTGCACCCCACCCAACTGGTGATGGCCACCGGGATGTCGGGCGTCCCGAACATCCCCGAGATACCCGGCGCGGACACCTTCGACGGTGACCTGGTCCATTCGTCGCAGCACTCCGGAGGTGGCAAGTACGCGGGTCAGAAGGCGGTTGTGCTCGGCGCCAACAATTCCGCGCACGACATCTGCGCCGACCTCTGGGAGAACGGTGCCGACGTCACGATGATCCAGCGTTCGACCACACATATCGTGCGATCCGAATCGTTGATGCGAGAAGTGCTCGGCCCGCTGTATTCCGAAGAGGCCCTGGCCAATGGCATCGATCACGAAAAGGCCGACCTGATCTTCGGGTCGATCCCCTACGGCCTGCTCGCCGATTTCCAACTCCCCACCTGGGACACCATCCGCGAACAGGACAAGGAGTTCTACGACCGCCTCGAGGCCGCCGGATTCATGTTGGACTTCGGCGACGACGGCTCCGGGCTGTTCCTCAAGTACCTGCGCCGCGGATCCGGCTACTACATCGACGTCGGCGCGTCCGAGCTCATCGCCGACGGCAAGGTGAAGTTGAAGGCTCCCGCGCACATCACCGAGATCAAGCCCCGATCGGTTGTCCTGTCGGACGGCACCGAACTCGAGGCCGACCTCATCGTGCTGGCCACCGGCTTCGGTTCGATGAACGGCTGGGCTGCGCAGCTGATCTCTCAGGAGGTCGCCGACAAGGTGGGCAAATGCTGGGGGCTCGGCTCGGACACCATCAAGGATCCCGGCCCATGGGAGGGCGAGCTCCGCAATATGTGGAAACCCACCGCGCAGGAGAACCTCTGGTTCCACGGCGGCAACCTCCACCAGTCCCGTCACTATTCGCGATACCTCGCGCTGCAACTCAAGGCACGTGAGGCTGGGATGAATGTCACCGTCTACGGGCAGGCACCGGTGCACCACCTGCAGTAACGGGCATGAAAGGATGGCTTTCAACACCAATCGCCGCGATTCAGGAGGCCATCACCATGTCAGCCGCTACCCCCAATTTTGAGGCTCCCGACCGGAACCTGGCGATGGAACTCGTGCGCGTGACCGAGGCCGCCGCACTGGCGGCCGGACGCTGGGTTGGCAAGGGCGACAAGAACGGTGGCGACAAGGCTGCGGTCGACGCGATGCGTCAGCTGCTGTCCACCGTCTCGATGCGCGGCGTGGTTGTCATCGGCGAGGGCGAAAAAGACGAAGCACCGATGCTCTACAACGGCGAAGAGGTCGGCAACGGTGAAGGCCCCGAGGTCGACGTCGCAGTCGATCCCATCGACGGCACCACCCTGATGGCCGAGGGCAGGCCCAACTCGATCGCCGTGCTCGCGGTGTCCGAGCGCGGCACCATGTACGACCCGTCGGCCGTCTTCTACATGGAGAAGATCGCTGTCGGCCCGGAAGCTGCCGGTGTCATCGACATCACCGCATCGGTGGAGTTCAACGTGCAGGCCGTGGCCAAGGCCAAGGGCATCGAGATCGCCGACCTCACCGTCGTCGTGCTCGATCGTGAACGCCACGAAGGACTGATTGGTGAGATCCGCGCGGCAGGCGCCAAGGTGCGGCTGATCTCCGACGGCGACGTTGCCGGTGCCATCTCGGCCGCGCAGGCCGAGAGTTCTGTCGACATGCTCATGGGCATCGGCGGCACCCCCGAGGGCATCATCACCGCGGTTGCGATGAAGTGCATGGGCGGCGAGATCCAGGGCAAGCTGTGGCCGCGCAACGCCGCCGAGCGTCAGAAGGCACTCGATGCCGGGCACGACCTCGACCGGGTACTCAAGACAGAAGACCTCGTCAGCGGCGAGAACATGTTCTTCTGTGCCACCGGCGTCACCAACGGCGACATGCTCCGTGGCGTGAGCTACCGCGCCAACGGTGCCACCACCCGCTCGCTGGTGATGCGTTCGAAGTCGGGCACCATCCGCACCATCGAAGGCCGCCACACCCGCGCCAAGGTCGGCGAGATCTCCACCAACACCTCCAGGGCCTGACGCCTTCCGCTCCAATCGTGTCTGTCCGGCGACCACACCCGCGGTGTGGTCGCCGGATTTTTTTGTTCGAACAACTTCGGATCCTCAATCCGCACAACCTCTGACGAGGCGCGGTAGGCCGCAGCTATACGATGCTGAGCGTGAGTAAACCAGCTTCCGCCCCAGAGTTTCTCTACTCCGATCTGCTCCCGATCGACGGCGACGACACCCCGTACCGACGGATCACGACGGAGGGGGTGTCGACGCTCGAGGTCGACGGTCAGACCTTCCTCAAGGTCGACCCGGAAGCCATCCGGAAACTGACCGCAGAGGCAATGCATGACATCAGCCACTACCTGCGTCCGGCTCATCTTGCGCAGCTACGCAAGATCATCGACGACCCCGAGTCCTCGGGTAACGACCGCTTCGTCGCACTGGACCTGCTGAAAAACGTCAACATCTCCGCAGGCGGCGTGCTGCCGATGTGCCAGGACACCGGCACCGCGATCGTGATGGGCAAGAAGAGCGAAGGTGTGCTGACCGGCGCCGACGACGCCGCGTCCATCTCGCGCGGTGTGTACGACGCCTACACCCAGCTCAACCTGCGATATTCGCAGCTGGCACCGTTGACCACGTACGAAGAGAAGAACACCGGCTCGAATCTGCCTGCCCAGGTCGAGATCTACGCGACCGAGCAAGGCCCGAAGGGTCCCGAATACAAGTTCCTGTTCATGGCCAAAGGCGGTGGCAGCGCGAACAAGTCGTTCCTGTTCCAGGAAACCAAGGCCATCCTGAACCCCGAGGGAATGCTCAAGTTCCTCGACGAGAAGATCCGCTCGCTGGGCACCGCGGCCTGCCCGCCGTACCACTTGGCCGTCGTCATCGGCGGTACCTCGGGCGAGTTCGCGCTCAAGACCGCGAAATACGCCTCGGCCCACTACCTGGACAACCTCCCGACGTCGGGGTCGATGTCAGCGCACGGGTTCCGGGACCTCGAACTCGAGGAAGAGGTCTTCAAGCTGACCCAGTCCTTCGGGATCGGCGCACAGTTCGGTGGCAAGTACTTCTGCCACGACGTCCGCGTGGTCCGTCTCCCCCGGCACGGTGCGTCGTGTCCGGTCGCGATCGCGGTCTCATGCTCGGCCGACCGGCAGGCGCTCGGCAAGATCACCGCCGACGGCGTGTTCCTCGAGCAACTCGAGACCGACCCGGCGAAGTACATGCCGGCCGCCGGTGTCGCCGAAGACATCTCCAGCGGCGAGGTGGTCGAGGTCGACCTCAACCGCCCGATGGCCGAGATCCTCGCGCAGCTGTCGCAGTACCCGGTGAAGACCCGCCTGTCGCTGACCGGTCCGCTGGTCGTGGCCCGCGACATCGCCCACGCCAAGATCAAGGAACGCCTGGACGCCGGCGATCCGATGCCCGACTACCTGCGCAACCATCCGGTCTATTACGCCGGTCCGGCCAAAACCCCTGAGGGCATGGCGTCGGGCTCATTCGGACCGACCACGGCCGGCCGCATGGACAGCTACGTGGAGCAGTTCCAGGCTGCCGGAGGGTCAATGGTCATGCTGGCCAAGGGAAATCGTTCCAAACAGGTCACCAACGCGTGTGACACCCATGGTGGGTTCTACCTCGGTTCGATCGGCGGTCCGGCCGCACGTCTGGCACTCGACTGCATCAAGAGCCAGGAGGTCATCGAATACCCTGAACTCGGCATGGAAGCTGTATGGAAGATCGAGGTAGAGAACTTTCCGGCCTTCATCGTCGTCGACGACAAGGGCAACGACTTTTTCACCGATCCGGGCGGCGCGATCACCGTTCCACTGGGTGGCGTCAGGATCCGATCCAAGGAGCGCTGAACATTGAGTGAGCAGGCCTATCGCATCGAGCACGACACCATGGGTGAGGTCCGGGTTCCGGTCGACGCACTCTGGCGTGCGCAGACCCAGCGCGCGGTGGAGAACTTCCCGATCAGCCACCGTCCGTTGGAACGGACTCAGATCCGTGCGATGGGCCTGCTCAAGGCCGCCTGCGCACAGGTCAACAAAGATCTCGGTCTCCTCGACGCGGAGAAGGCCGACGCGATTGTGGCCGCCGCCAAGGAAATCGCCGATGGTGAGCACGACGACCAGTTCCCGATCGACGTGTTCCAGACCGGCTCGGGCACGAGCTCGAACATGAACGCCAACGAGGTCATCGCCTCGATCGCCAAGGCGGCCGGAGTCGATGTCCATCCGAACGACCACGTCAACATGTCGCAGTCGTCGAATGACACCTTCCCCACTGCGACACACGTCGCTGCCACCGAGGCTGCGGTCACCGACCTCATCCCGGCCCTGCAGCACTTGCAGAAGTCGTTGGCTGAGAAGGCAACCCAATGGCGCACCGTGGTCAAGTCCGGCCGCACCCATCTGATGGACGCGGTGCCGGTCACCCTCGGCCAGGAGTTCGGTGGCTATGCCCGCCAGATCGAGGCCGGTGTCGAGAGGGTCACCGCGACCCTGCCTCGCCTCGGTGAATTGCCCATCGGCGGTACCGCAGTGGGCACCGGCCTCAACGCGCCTGCCGGATTCGGGACCAAGGTCGTCGCCGAGCTGGTCAAACTCACCGGCGTGGACGAACTCGCCCTGGCCAAGGACAACTTCGAGGCGCAGGCCGCACGCGACGGACTCGTCGAACTGTCGGGCGCCTTGAAGACGGTGGCGGTCTCCCTGACCAAGATCGCCAACGATGTCCGGTGGATGGGTTCGGGCCCGCTGACCGGTCTCGGCGAACTCCGGCTCCCCGATCTGCAACCCGGCAGCTCGATCATGCCCGGCAAGGTCAATCCGGTGCTGCCCGAGGCAGTAACCCAGGTCGCCGCACAGGTCATCGGCAACGACGCCGCCGTCACCTGGGGCGGTGGTAACGGCGCGTTCGAGCTGAACGTCTACATCCCGATGATGGCTCGCAACGTCCTGGAGTCGCTCAAGCTGCTGGCCAACGTCTCGCGGCTGTTTGCCGATCGCTGCATCGCCGGACTGGTCGCCAACGAGGATCGTCTCAAGGAACTGGCCGAATCGTCCCCGTCGATCGTGACCCCGCTCAACAGCGCAATCGGTTACGAAGAGGCAGCCGCGGTTGCCAAGGCGGCACTCAAGGAGAAGAAGACGATCCGGCAGACCGTGATCGACCGCGGCCTGATCGGTGACAAACTCTCCGAGGCCGAGCTCGACAAACGTCTCGACGTCCTCAAGATGGCCAACCTGGATCGCGAACGCTGACCCCCACCCCGATAGTGTGCCCTTTTGGCGAGCCTGACCTGGGCTTTTACTCGCCAAAAGGGCACATCTTCGGTTACGGTCGGTTGTGCTGATTCCGTTTCCCACCGACTGGCTCACCGCGTTGGTACTGGTGCCGCATCCGGACGATCCCGAGTACGGGGTCGCGGCGGCGGTTGCCAAGTGGACCAGTGCGGGCAAGAGCGTTGTCTACGCCCTCGCTTCACGTGGCGAGGCCGGAATCGAGGGCATGCCACCGCAGCAGGCCGGCCCGGTCCGCGAGGCCGAGCAACGACAATCGGCCCAGATCGTCGGCGCCCAGGCGATCGAGTTCTGGGACTTCCCCGACTCCGCAATCACCAACGATCCCGATCTGCGCCTTCGGATCGCCGAAGTGATCACCCGCGTGAGGCCCGAGATAATCGTCTCGATATACGGCGGCCCGCAGTGGGGGCCGGGGATGCCCAACCAACGCGACCATCGGGAATTCGCTGCCGCTGTCGTGCAGACCTACGACAGTCTCGACGCCAAACCGCGTTGGCTGTTCGAGGCGAGCCCGGATGCCACCCACGCCGAAGAGGTCGACAGCGAGGCGATCGAGACCGCGGTGAGGTCACTGGCCGCACATGACGCCTACCTGGCGACCCTTGATCCGGTCACACCGGTGATCAACCAGGCGCGCGCCCAAACCGAAATGGTCACCGCCGCCCGCGAAGACTTCGACGAGCGCCACGCAGTCACCTTCGAACTCAAACGCAGAACCCGATGATGTGCCCTTTTGGCGGCGCCGACCTGCGGAAACGCTCGCCAGAACCCCACATCATCGGGGTGGGTCAGGCCAGGCCGATATCGATGATCGGCTGACGGGCCGGATCCAGCCACTGGACGATCTGCCTCATCACATCGCGATCGATCGCAACGCAGCCCCATGTGGGTTCTTCATTGGTGACGTGCAGGAAGATCCCTGACGCGAACCCGTCAACCCGCTGCGGATTGTGGGCGATGTTGACGACGTAGTCGTAGACCTCGCCGGTGGCGAGGATGTTCTCGCTGTCACCGCCGGGACTCTCGACCTGTCGAACGTGCGTGTTGTAGGTGGGTGACCCGGGAAGGGCGTCCCACCAATCCTGCTCATCCGCCTGGAAGTACGGCATCTTGGTGCCGGGACTGGGTTGGTTACCGAAGGCCTGGTCCAGGGCGAAAATACCCATCGGCGTCCGCCACACACTGTCACGAGGGATGCCGATGCCTTCGGCGCCGAGATCGGCCCTGGTCGGTTCGACGACCTGGATCCACGTACCGGCTTCGTCACGTTCCCAGGCGGTGAGCGTGGCGACGGTGTCGTAGATGGATTCCGAGGTCACCTTGATCATCTGGGTCGACAGCGGGAACGACTCCGGGGTGAGCACCTCCTCGGCCTGTGCCGACACGGGCACCACCATTGCAGAGACAACAACACACGCGGCGGCCAGTGACACCACTGGCCCCATCAACCTCTTTGACAACTTCAGCACCTGCTGATTATGCCAACTCGTAAGCCAAAGCACGTATCGGTGCGATCACGGGACTGCACTAATCTGGTCACTGCCGACCCGACGCGCACTCCGCTCCCGGGGCCGGCACCGATGAAGAGAGTTCGAGGGTTTTCATGCCGCTTGCCGTGGGCACCATTTTTGCCGGATACACAATCGAGCGTCTACTGGGCGCCGGTGGCATGGGTGAGGTGTATCTGGCCAAGCATCCCCGGCTGCCACGGTCGGATGCCCTCAAGATCCTGCCCGCCTCACTGCCCGGGTCCAGCGCCGCGTCCGACGAGAACTACCGGCGCAGGTTCGTGCGCGAGGCCGATCTGTCGGCAAAGCTCTGGCACCCGAACATCGTGGCAGTACACGACCGTGGCGAATACATGGGTCAACTCTGGATCAGCCAGGACTACGTTCCGGGCACCGACGGCGCCGAACTCCTGGCCATCTACCCGACCGGTGTCCGCCCGACGCTCTGCCTGCAGATCATCACCGAGGTGTCCGCGGCACTCGACTACGCCCACGGCCAGGGACTGCTGCACCGCGACGTCAAACCCGGCAACATCATGCTCACCGACGCAACACCGCACCGGGTCATGCTCACGGACTTCGGCATCGCCCGTCCACTCGCAGATGTCGGCGACCTGACCACCACGGGGGTGTCGGTCGGCACGGTCGCCTACTCCGCGCCCGAACAACTCCGTGGCCTACCGGTGGATGCACGCGCCGATGTCTACGCCCTCGGATGTACCGCGGTCGCGTTGCTCACCGGCGCTCCTCCCGGATCCGGCCGCGACCTCCCGGCCGGTGTCGCGCCGGTCATCGACCGGGCCCTGGCCCCTGCGCCCGCAGACCGCTATCCGACCTGCGGACAGTTCGCCCACGAACTGGCGGCCGCACTGAACCTGCCGGACGCGCCGCCCGCCGAGACGTCCGCACCCGACCCACACGCCGCACACCAGGCGCCTACGCTCCTCGGGTTGCCCTCGGTCGCACCGCGCACCCAGACCGGACCACCACAGGAACCCGAACAGCAGCCCTCCAGCGCTCTCACTCCCCCACCCACGCAGCAGTACACGGCCGCGCCGCCTGCCCCGCAACCACCGCACCATCCACCGCCGCCCAGTGGTCCCCGTTCCCGGACACCCTGGATCGTCGGCGGCATCGCGGCAGTCGTCGTGCTCGTCCTGGCAGCGATTGCCACAGCTGTGTTCTGGCCCGACGACAACACCGATGCGGCAGGCACCGCCGCAGTCACCGCGAACACCACAACCGAGACCGTCACGGCCACCGCGCAGGTCCCGCCGACACAGCAGACCCCGCCGACCGATGTCTCGGCGACCGCCGAGTCGGTGATCCCGACCACCAACTCCGCCGATCTCGGACTCTCGGTGCCGATCAGCACACCCGCCTGCGACGGCACCGCGATCATTGTGGTCGCCAACGCCACCAACCCCAGGACCTACCAAGACGAGATCACGCGAGCTCTCGAAAACCATCCCGGCGCGCAGTATCTGCGCACCGATCAGTCGTGCCCGTCCCTGCGCGCCAACGATGACAACGGCAAGCTCATCTATGCCGCCTATGTTGTTGTCGGACAAGGTAAATCGGCACTGTGCAACGCATTGCCCGACTACCCCGCCAACCGGTACGGCAAACTCCTCGACACAGTGAGCGACCCGGATACCAACATCAAACGAAACGATTGCTGAGCCACGCCGGCCTGTAAGGCCCTAGACCCCAACCGTTTTCGCCCGCTCGCTACGCTCCCGGCGCACAGTGCCCAACCTCGCCCGCTCGCTACGCTCCCGGCGCGAATTCCTCCAGCATTTCGGTAACCAGCGCCGCAATCGGCGACCGCTCGCTGCGGGTCAATGTGACGTGCGCGAAAAGCGGATGCCCCTTGAGCTTTTCGATCACCGCAGCTACACCGTCATGCCTGCCGACCCGGAGATTGTCGCGCTGTGCGACGTCGTGGGTCAGCACCACCCGCGAACCCGAGCCGAGGCGAGACAGCACAGTCAGCAACACATTGCGCTCCAGCGACTGCGCCTCGTCGACGATCACAAACGAATCATGGAGTGAACGACCCCGAATATGGGTCAGCGGAAGCACTTCGAGCATGCCGCGGCTGAGAACCTCTTCGATCACCTCGGTGGACGCCAGACCCTCGAGAGTGTCGAACACCGCCTGCGCCCAGGGCCCCATCTTCTCCGACTCACTGCCGGGCAGATAGCCGAGGTTTTGTCCGCCAACGGCATAGAGGGGCCGGAATACGACAACCTTGCGCTGGGTACGCCGTTCGAGCACCGCTTCGAGGCCGGCACACAAGGCCAACGCCGACTTACCGGTACCCGCCTTGCCGCCCATCGAGACGATGCCGACACTGTCGTCGAGGAGAAGATCCAGTGCCACCCGTTGTTCGGCGCTGCGCCCCCGCAACCCGAACACCTCGCGATCTCCGCGCACCAGCTGTACCTGCTTCTGCGGGTTCACCCGGCCCAGCGCACTGGAGTTGTTGCCCAGCAAGCGGATCCCGGTGTGGCACGGCAGATCCCGCGCAGTGTCGAGGTCGACCACACCGTCGGCGAACAACGTGTCGATCACTGTCGAGTCGACGTCGACCTCGGTCATCCCGTTCCAGCCAGAGGCCACCACGTCCTGAGCGTGGTATTCATCGGCGGCCAGGCCCACCGCACCCGCCTTCACACGCAGCGGAGTGTCCTTAGACACCAGGACAACGTCTTTACCTTCGGCTCGGAGGTTCAAGGCGCAGGCCAGGATTCGGGAATCGTTGCTGTCTGTGCGGAACCCGGCGGGCAGGACAGCCGGATCGGTGTGGTTGAGTTCGACCTGCATGGTGCCACCGACGGTTCCGATGGGGATCGGTTGATCGAGGCGCCCGAACTCCAGTCGCAGATCGTCGAGCATGCGCAATGCTTCGCGAGCGAACCAGCCCAGTTCGTGGTGGTGGCGTTTGCCTTCCAATTCACTGATGACAACCAGCGGAAGAATCACGTGGTTCTCAGCGAAACGTGTTGCCGCCCAAGGGTCGGACAACAGCACGGAAGTATCGATGACATACGTACGGGCGTCGCGTGCGGTCACGAAGGGCTCCTCGGTCTGGGTGGCACCACTCAGACGTGTGTTGCGGCCGGTCCGGTTCTGGTTTCAGCAGCTAGGTGCTGCTGTCACGAGGACCGGGGCCGGTCCCCTCGTACTCACGTAAGCAAGTCAACGATCGAACCTCCCGGACGAACCGCTTCCCCGCGGCCCGTCAAACGTCAAAGTACGCCCAACACGGCGTGTCGGCTCGGTGGAATCGGCTCGTGTCCGTGAATAATCGGTTAACTGTTCCGCTGGCGGATCAGTCGAGATTCTGCGCCTCGGCGACCCCGCGCACCACCGCCCGGGAACCCAAAAACCCCACTCCTCCGCAGCCGTGACTGCGTGTGGAGCGGGGTTGGGTGAAGCCAGATGAAACCGCGTACTTACCGGCCGGCGGCGGCCAGGACGCGCTGACGTGCCGCCTCGCTGGTCTCGTCGAGACCGTCGAGAGAGTGCAGCTTGAGGTCGTCCACCAGAGCGGTGGCGACGAACTTCACGACATCGGCGTTGAACGGTGAAATGACCTCGAGGTCACCGAAGTCGTTGATGTCGGCACCGATCGGTTCGAGCTCGGTCAGCGCACGGTCAACCGACTTGATCAGTTCGGTCACATTGGCATCGACGCCGGCGTTGAGGAAGTTGGTGAACGTCTTCGCCTGCACACGGTCGTCGTGCACGATCTTCTCGACGATCCCCTTCAGGACATCACTGTCTGACGCCTCGAGGAGCTTCTCGCCGAACGACACACACTGCAGCTCATGCACCGCGAGCAGCGCCAACACGTCGAGGATCTCGTAGTCGGTCACCGACTCGGGCGTCTGCAACTTGCCCTTGGTCATGTGGTGCAGCCGCAGTGTCTCGGCAGCTTCCGGATCCATCAGCCGCGACACCACGAGGTAGTCCCGCAGCGCGATCGCATGACGATTGTCTTCGGCGGTCCAGGTTCCGATGACCTGCTGCCACGCACCGAAGATGGACGCCTTCTGCGCCATCAGACGGTGGTAGGACGGCATGTTGTCCTTGGTGAGCAGCAACGCCAGCAACGCTTTGACCACATCGGCAGGCAGCGGGGACGGCTGGTTCGGATCGAAGTCCTCGCCACCCAAGAACGCGAAGTTCTTGCCCTCGGCCCACGGCACGAAATCGTGCGGGTTCCATGCCACTGCCGCGGCGTTGTGCTCTTCCATGATTTCCGGAATCGCCTTTTCCAAGGCGTAGAGCAGTTCGTCCTGGGTCAAATCATTCACCCAGACAGCCTAGAGGTCGACCCGCGATATGCGAAACCAATCGCCCGAATACCGAACCCACCTCTTTCGGTCGAAACCAACTGTGGTTCGACCGAAAGAGATGGGTTCGTCTGGTGTGCTCGGGGTTCAGCGCTGGGTGCTGAGCAGGCCCCAATCCTCGAGTCCCTCGTACAGCGGGAAGTCGAGGGCGAGCTGCGAGACGCGGGCCCGCAGCGCAGAGACATCCGCGCCCTGGCCGGCAGCCAGTGCGGTGCCGATGATGTCGGCAACCTCACGGAACTGCTCTTCACCGAAGCCGCGGGTGGCCAGCGCGGGTGTACCGATCCGGAGGCCGGAGGTCACCATCGGCGGACGCGGGTCGAACGGCACCGCGTTGCGGTTGACGGTGATACCGACCTGATGGAGCAGATCTTCGCCCTGCTGGCCGTCGAGGTTGCTGTTGCGCAGGTCGACCAACACCAGGTGCACGTCGGTGCCGCCGGTCAGGACCGACACACCGGCCTTGGCGACGTCCTCACCGTTCAGGCGCTCGGCCAGGATGCGAGAACCGTCGAGGGTGCGCTGCTGGCGCTCCTTGAACTCCTCGGTGCCTGCGATCTTGAGGGCCACGCCCTTGGCAGCGATGACGTGCATCAGCGGGCCACCCTGCTGGCCGGGGAACACTGCGGAGTTGAGCTTCTTGGCCCACTCCTTCTTGGCCAGGATGATGCCCGAACGCGGACCACCGAGGGTCTTGTGGACCGTCGACGACACGACATCGGCGTACGGGACCGGCGACGGATGCAGTCCGGCGGCGACGAGTCCGGCGAAGTGGGCCATATCGACCCACAGGTGCGCGCCGACCTCGTCGGCGATGGACCGGAAGGCCGCGAAATCCAGGATCCGCGGATAGGCCGACCAGCCGGCGACGATGACCTTCGGCTTGGTGTCGAGGGCGACCTTGCGCACCTCGTCCATGTCGATGCGGAAGTCTTCTTTGCTCACGCCGTAGAAGGCGTTCTCATAGAGCTTTCCGGAGAAGTTCAGGCGCATGCCGTGCGTGAGGTGGCCACCGTGGGCCAGGTCGAGGCCGAGCATGGTCTCGCCGGGCTCCATCAGCGCGGCCAGGACCGCAGCGTTGGCCTGCGCACCGGAATGGGGCTGCACGTTGGCGAATTCCGCGCCGAACAGCTCTTTCGCCCGGTTGCGGGCGATGTCCTCGACGACGTCGACGTATTCGCAGCCACCGTAGTAGCGGCGTCCGGGGTAGCCCTCGGCGTATTTGTTGGTCAGCACACTGCCCTGGGCCTGCAGCACCGCGCGCGGAACGAAGTTCTCCGACGCGATCATCTCCAGCGTGTCGCGCTGACGGGTCAGCTCGCCGTTCATCGCGGCCGCCATATCCGGGTCTAGCTCAGCCAGGGATGCGGTGTTGACGTCGGTCATTTGTCTCCTTCAGACGCTGCTGCGCGGGCGAATCCGCAGGTTCAGTGTAAGAGACCGGGCGAACACCGATTACATGCCCTATTATTCGTCGCCGCGATGCTGCTTTTCCGCGGCCAACCCGGCTACACACCGGCAGCCAACTCCGCCCGCAGGCGCCCCGGTGTCAGCGGCTCATCGAGCAGCCGGCCGAAGCGCACCAGCCGATCCGCCGCAGGCGCGACGTCCAACCACTCCTGCAGCAGGCGGAAGCCCTCGACGTAAGTGCTGATGTAGGCCCGCCACAACGGTGATGACAGGAACCGCAGCATCTGCCGGGCCCGCTCATCGGTGGCGAGCAGCCAGGTCTGCAGATAGGTCGCGACGGTGTCCTGGTCGGCGCCGCGGTCGTGCAGCAGCAGCGCCGCGTCCTGGCGCACGCCGAGCAAACCAGCGGTGGCCCTACCGATGGCATTGGCGCGCTCACCGTCGAATCGCAATCCGAGGTCCGCGTAGATGTCCTGCGCCCAGAGCCCCCACTCGGGCCCGATCGCGGCGTTCAGCGCATGGTCGGCGAGACCTTCCGCCATCAGGCATTGCGGGGTGTTCACCAGGAAAATCGACTGCTCGACCTGACCTGAACCAACCAGCAATTGCTCTTTTCGGCAGTGTTCGGTGTGGTGTCCCGGATAGGCCTCATGCGCGATGAGGTGCGGCAGCGACGACATGTGCTGGGTGAGATCACCGTTGATGGCCACCTTGGACCGGTAGTCGCCCAGGTAGTAGTTGAACCCGGACCATGGCTTGTCGCCGACCACCTCGAAGTCGACGATCTCCGACTCGGGCAGCGCGTAGGTGCCCCGCACCCGTTCCCGCAGTGCACCGCTGAACGCCGACACCACCTCGGCCACCCGGTCCTGCGGGATCTCCTCGGCACGTTTGTGCGCGGCGTAGCGCTGTGCGAGATCACCGGTGCCCGGCAGCAACTCATCGAGCTCGGTGTGGGCGCGGCGATAGGTGTCCGGATCACCCATCGTGATGTCGACGTCGAAATAGTTGCGGACTTCCTCGACGAACCCGATGTCATCGCCTGCGAACTTTCGCGCCGAACATTCGAGCGCCCGCAGCGCCGAATCGATGAACTCGGTGCGGATCTCACCCAATCCGGCGCCGGGGAGTTCGTCGCGCAACGAAGCCGCCTGATGGGCAAGGTCTCTCGGATCGGGCACCGGGGCGTTCTCGACCTCGCGTCGCAACGCCGGATCACCGGTGAACGCGTCGACGAAACCCTCTTCGAGACGGTCAAATGCCAGGCCCAGCCGCAGATACCGCGACGTGATCGCTTCGTTGTGCATGGGGTCAAACGCTACCGAAGTGACCCCGGAGTTGTTGCCCTCGGATGCGTTCGCAAGGATGATCTCCATGCCGCGGGTCCCACGGATCGAAAGTTGACATGTCACGGATAACCGAGCCGAGTCCGTATATCGAACTCGATCGCCGCCAGTGGCGGGATCTGCGCCAATCGATGCCGATGGTGCTGACCGAGAGTGAACTGCGCGAATTGCGCGGTCTCGGCGAACAGATCGACCTCACCGAAGTCGCGGATGTCTATCTACCGCTCTCCCGTCTGATCCACCTCCAGGTCGCTGCCCGGCAGCGCCTGTTCGCCGCGACGGCCACCTTCCTCGGCGAGCGCAAGCCTGAGCGACAGGTGCCGTTCATCATCGGTGTCGCAGGCAGCGTGGCGGTTGGCAAGTCGACCACCGCCCGCGTGTTGCAGGCGCTGCTCGCCCGCTGGGAATCTCACCCCACCGTCGACCTGATCACCACCGACGGATTCCTCTACCCCACCGCGGAGTTGGAACGTCGCGGAATCATGCACCGCAAGGGTTTCCCCGAGTCCTATGACCGTCGCGCGTTGCTGCGATTCGTGACCGAGGTGAAGTCGGGCGCCCGCGATGTGTCGGCTCCGGTGTATTCGCACGTGTCCTACGACATCGTCCGCGGGACCAAACACCATGTGCGGCAACCTGATATCCTCATCGTCGAGGGACTCAATGTGCTCCAGACCGGAGCCCGGCTGATGGTGTCGGACCTGTTCGATTTCTCAATCTATGTCGACGCCCGGATCGAGGACATCGAGGACTGGTACATCACCCGGTTCCTGGCCATGCGGACCACGGCCTTCGCCGATCCGAACTCGCACTTCCACCATTACTCGTCACTGACCGATGATCAGGCGACGCTGGCGGCCCGCGACATCTGGAACGGCATCAACCGGCCGAATCTGGTGGAGAACATCCTGCCGACCCGCCCCCGGGCGACGTTGGTGCTTCGCAAAGACGCCAATCACGCGATCAATCGGGTGCGTCTACGCAAGATCTGAGGACAACGGGTTCAGTCGGAACCCTGGCGCTCACTTACCGAATCGGCGGCTGCGGGCACCGTAGTCACGGAGCGCACGCAGGAAGTCGACGCGACGAAATGCCGGCCAGTAGGCGTCGGTGAACCAGATCTCGGAGTACGCGCTCTGCCAGAGTAGAAAGCCCGAAAGGCGTTGTTCGCCAGATGTTCTGATCACCAGGTCGGGATCGGGCTGGCCGCGGGTGTAGAGATTCTGGTCGATGGCGTCCACGGTGACCGCGTCAACCAACTCTTCAGGGGTATCGCCGGCCGCAATCCGGTCGGTGAGCAGCGAACGCACCGAGTCCACGATCTCCTGGCGACCCCCATAGCCCACCGCCACGTTCACGGTCGGGCCGACCCGGCTTGCGGTCTGCTGTTCGGCGGCCTTCAGCCGACTCGACACCTCGACCGGCAGTTGATCAAGCGCGCCAACCACTTTCACGCGCCACGGCTGTCCGGGCGCGGAGATCTCTTCTACGATGTCCGGGACGATCTGCATCAGCGCGCCGAGTTCTTCGGTGTCGCGGCTCAGGTTCTCGGTCGAGAGCAGATAGATGGTGACCGTCGAGATGTCGAGCTCACTGCACCAGGTGAGTACCTCGGCGATCTTCTGCGCACCGACCCGATGCCCATGATTGACGTTCTCGAACCCGGCCTCGCGGGCCCATCGACGATTGCCGTCACAGATGATCGCGATGTGACGAGGTATACGTTCTGGATCGAGGTAGTGGGTGAGCCGACGCTCGTAGACCCGGTACATGGGTCCACGCATGGCGTCGGGAATCAGCTTCACTGGGTACACCTTACGCGGCGTGGAGGTCGGTCGATGCTTACCTAAGCTACCGTGGATTGTGGTCTCCTCCGAACTCGCACGACTCGCCGAATTCCAGCCCCGCATGCGGGGTTGGATTCACCTATACGCCGGCTTCATCGCCATCGTCACCGGGATCGCGCTCGTCGCCGTCGCGTGGGCGATGGTCGGCCCGATGGCCGCCCTGGCCTGCGGTATCTACGCACTGACGGTCTGCGGCGTGTTCGGGGTCAGCGCCACTTACCACCGGGTGCACTGGACCACCGACGCCGCCAAGATGTGGATGAAGCGGGCCGATCATTCGATGATCTTCATCTTCATCGCGGGCAGCTACACACCGTTCTGCGTGATCGGGCTGGAGCCCCCCACTCAGACGGTGGTGCTGATCATCGTGTGGGCCGGCGCACTGGCCGGGGTCACCCTCAAAATGGTCTGGCCCACCTCACCGCGCTGGCTCGGCGTGATGCTCTACATCATCCTGGGCTGGACGATCGTCGCGGTCGCCCCGACACTCATCGACTCGGTGGGTGTCGCCGTGCTCGTACTGCTGGCCGTCGGCGGATTCTTCTACACCGTCGGTGGTGTGCTCTACGCGACGCAGTGGCCCAACCCGTGGCCGAACACATTCGGTCACCACGAGTTCTTCCACGCCTGCACCGTCATTGCGGCGCTGGTCCACTACGTCGCGGTGTGGCTGGTGCTGTTCAGATAGCGGCGGCCGGGGCCTTGGCTGCCGAAAGCGTCTGCACCACAGCAACCGTGGCATCCCAGTCCATGCACTTGTCGGTGACCGACTGGCCGTAGGTCAGCACCTGGGCGTCCGGCGACTGCGCACCCGCGACGAGGAAGCTCTCCAACATCACCCCGCTGATACCGTGCTGTCCGCCGACGATCATCTCTGCGATGTCAGTGGCGACCACGGCCTGCTGGATGTGGTCCTTGCCCGAGTTGGCGTGCGAGCAGTCGACCATGACCAGTTCCGGCAGTCCGGCCTTGGCCAGTGCAGCGAGCGTGGCATTGATCGAGTCAACGGCGAAGTTCGGTCCCGATGTGCCGCCTCGCAGGATGACGTGGCAGTCCTCGTTGCCGACGGTCTCGACGATCGCGCCCCGGCCGAAATCATCAACACCGAAGAAGACGTGCTGGGCTGCAGCAGCTTTCACACCATCAACCGCAACCTGGATGTTGCCGTCGGTTCCGTTCTTGAAGCCGATCGGCATCGACAGACCCGAGGCGAGCTGGCGGTGCACCTGCGATTCGGTGGTCCGGGCACCGATCGCGCCCCACGCGACAGCGTCGGCGATGTACTGCGGGCTCGTCGGTTCGAGGAACTCACAGCCCACGGGTAGACCGAGGTCGATGATGTCGAGGAGCAACGCGCGGGCGGTACGCAGGCCGCGCTCGACGTCGAACGAACCGTCCATACCCGGGTCGTTGATCAGGCCCTTCCATCCGACCGTGGTGCGAGGCTTTTCGAAGTACACCCGCATCACGATCTTGAGCCGGTCGGCATGCTCGACGGCAAGCAACGCCAGGCGTCGTGCGTAGTCCAGCGCGGCGACGGTGTCATGAACCGAACACGGTCCGACGATGACCAGCAGGCGGTCGTCGCGGCCGGCGAGGATGTCGGCGATCTCGTCGCGATCGCGCTGCACGACGGCGGCGCGGCGATCGGTCAACGGCAGTTCGGCGCGCACCGTGTTCGGTGACGGGATCTCGCGGAAGGCGCGGATGCGGCGGTCGGACGTCTCGGGTCCGACCAACGTCGCCTGCTCGGCCTGCGGGGTGGTGGTTTCGCTACTCATGATGCGTGCCTTCCTGATTTCGGCGAGCACCTGCACTCATGTAACCGGTGCCCTGACAAAGAAAAAAGCAGCGACCATGGTGGTCACTGCTCGGGGCTCCGGGTGTTGGCGCGCGTTAGTACAGCGCAGTATCGGCGGCTCCACCCGGAGCCTCGATAAAGCGCCAATAGGCACCAGCACAAATGTTCATGTCGGCCAAGGTAGCACGGCAGTCATCTGCCACCCAAAACAGATATCCACTGCAGGAATGCTCGGGCCCGACGACTCCCTCAGGGATGACCTCGATCGATCACCCTGGACAGCACGATGATGCTCTCGGAGTGGTCGACGGTCTCGGCGGCCCGGATCCGTTCGAGCGCCACCTCCAGATGCTGGACATCGCGCGCGACCACCCGCAGGATCGCATCGGCCGGACCGGTGACGGTGGCAGCGCTGACCACCTCGGAGATGTGCTCCCACGATTTGGCGAGGATGTCCGGGGCGATGGTGCCCCGGCAGAACACCTGGACGTATGCCTCCGTGGTCCATTGGAGCGCTGCCGGATCGGTGACGACGGTGAATCCGCGGATCACACCCGAGGACACCAGACGGTCGACCCGCCGCTTCACAGCCGGAGCCGAGAGCCGCACGCACTCCCCGATCTGCGCATAGGTTTGCCGTGCATCACGAGTCAGAGCGCCCAGAATCGCCTCGTCGATCTCGTCCAGCTCAGCCACCGGCCACCCTCTTTTCACCTCACGCAACAGATCGTTCCATTGTGCCAGATTGCACAATAGATAGCTGGCCTCAACACAAGGCACGTAGATTGATTGCGTCACAGGGGCTTCCTACGATCAATGAGTGACCATCACCGAGTTCGCGCATGCCACCAGGTCCGATCGAGTCTCCTCACCGCGGCGTTACGCGATGACCCCGCCTGCCCACTTTGCGGTCACCTACCAGATCAACCCGTGGATGGACCCGACCGTGGCCGTCGACACCGCACGCGCCTACCAGCAATGGAACACGCTCCGCGAGACGTATATCCAACTGGGACACTCGGTTTCAGAAATACCGCCGGTCCCGTTCTCCGACGGTCTCAATGTTGTGATGACCGACGCCGCACCACATCTGGCAGCACTTCTCACCGTCGCCGGGTTCAACCCGATCAGGGTGGATCTGTCCGAATTGCTCAAAGGTGGCGGCGGCGTCAAATGCTGCACACTCGAGCTACGAAAGGCCGGGGGCCCATCATGACCGTCGACATCACCCATTCCGTCGATCCGATCATCTCCTCGGCCGAACACATCGCGCTGGTCGACGACTTTGCCACCCACAACTATTCATCGCTCCCCGTTGTCGCGGCCACCGCCGAGGGCGCCTGGATCACCGACGTCGAAGGCCGCCGATACCTCGATTGCCTGGCCGGTTACTCGGCGATCAACTTCGGCCATCGCAATCGGGAGATCATCGCCGCCGCCATGGACCAACTCAGCCGGCTCACGTTGACCAGCAGGGCCTTTCACTCTGACCGCCTGGGCCCCTTCTGCCGGGATCTGGCCGCGCTCTGCGGCAAAGAGATGGTGCTGCCGATGAACACCGGCGCCGAAGCGGTGGAATCGGCCATCAAGGTGGCCCGCAAGTGGGGCACCGACGTCAAGGGTGTGCAGGCAGGTCGGGCGTCGATTGTGGTGGCGTCGGGCAATTTTCACGGCCGGACCACCACTATCGTGAGTTTCTCGGACGACGAGATCGCCCGCACCGGTTTCGGTCCGTTCACACCCGGATTCCGCATTGTTCCGTTCGGTGACGCCGCGGCGATGGCCGCCGCCGTCGACGACACCACCGTTGCGGTACTGATCGAACCGATCCAGGGTGAGGCCGGCATCATCGTCCCACCGGACGGCTACCTCGCCGATGTTCGTGAACTCTGCACCACCGCAAATATTTTGATGATCTGCGATGAGATCCAGTCCGGTCTCGGCAGAACCGGAACCACCTTCGCCTGTGACCATTGGGGCGTGGTGCCCGACCTCTACACGCTGGGCAAGGCCCTGGGCGGAGGTGTATTGCCGGTGTCGGCCGTGGTCGGTGACAGCAACATCCTCGGGGTACTTCATCCCGGCGAGCACGGTTCGACCTTCGGCGGCAATCCGCTTGCTGCCGCGGTCGGTTCGACGGTGGTGCACATGTTGGGTACCGGCTACTGGCAGGATCGCGCGGCCACGCTTGGCACACATCTCCACGACCGGCTGCGGGCGATGATCCCAGGCGGTGTCATCGCGGTTCGGGGGCTCGGACTGTGGGCGGGCGTCGATGTCGATCCAGCGCTGGGTACGGGCAAGGATCTCTGCAAAAAACTCGCCGAGCGCGGCGTGCTGGCGAAGGACACCCACGGCAGCACCCTGCGATTCGCCCCACCGATTGTCATCACGGTTGACGAAATCGATTGGGCGATGGATCAGTTCGCTGCGGCCTTACACGCCTGACCCCCGTCTGCCCGATTGAGGTCACGCCAGTTGCGCTGCGAGTCCTTCGGCAGTGGTGACCGGGAGCCCACACACCGATCCACGGCAGATATAGGCGGCTGATTCACCGTTCACCGGGGGCCGTCCGGCCAGTAGCGGCTGAGAATCGACGACACCACCGATCACGATGGCTCCGCCCGGCGCTCGCACTCGCGCCTGGGTGAGCAGTCCGGTGGAATCGATGTCGGGCTGCGACACCGCGATCTGAAGTGGTCCGGCCAGGCGAGCCGATGCGACCGCCAGCCAATGCCCCGCCGACCGCGGCAGCTTCTCCAGCAGCACGGACCCGCGGGCCAGGGTGTCGTCCGCTAGTGCCATGTAGGCGTCAGCACTGCGCGGGGCGCGATCGGTCGGTGCCAGCGGCGCAGCGGTCAGCAGCGCCTCGGCCACCAGTGAGGTACCCGCCGGTGTTGCCCCATCGATCGGATCCCGCGGTCGTGTCAGCAACGCGTCGGCGTCCGATCCGGCGTCGTACCACGACCCGGACACCTCGGGGTCGGCGAAAAGATCAATCGTGCGGTCGAGGAGATCGAGTCCGCGATCTCGCCAATGCTGTTCTCCGGTCACCTGATAGAGCGCCAACAGCGCGGTGACCAATGCGGCGTGATCGTCGAGCATCGCCAGTGGCGCACCGACCACACCATCGAGTGAGGACCGCCGCAGCCGTCCATCAGGCAGATGACGTGCGAGCAGCTCCCCGGCGCACCAGGTGGCCAGATCGATCCACTCCGGACGTTCTAGTCCGGCTCCGGCTTCGGCAAGTGCGGTGATGGCCATGGCGTTCCAGCCCGTCACCACCTTGCCGTCGATCCCCGGTTGCGGCCGCAGTGCCCGGGCGGCAGACAAGCGCGCCCGCACCGATTCGAACCGGCCGATGTTGTCGGGGTCCGCGCGCAGCTGCAGTGTCGACGCACCTTCTTCAAAGGTGCCCGCCGCGGTCACGGTGAACAGCTGCGCCGCCCACTCTCCGTCGTCGTCCCCGAGTACGTCGACCAATTCCTGTGGCGTCCACACATATGTCAGGCCCTCACGGCCGTCGGTGTCGGCATCGAGAGCCGAGGCGAACCCGCCGATCACCTTGAGGTCGCGTTCCAGAAACCCGATGGTTTCCTCGGTGACCTTCTGCGCCAACGGATCTGAGGTGATGCGCGCCAGGTGCGCATACACCCTCAGGAGTTGCGCGTTGTCGTAGAGCATCTTCTCGAAATGCGGGACCACCCAGTCCTTGTCGACCGCATACCGGGCGAAACCACCGGCGAGCTGATCGTAGATACCGCCTCGGGCCATCACCGACGCGGTCCGCCCAGCGGTCTCGAGACCTCTCGGGTCGCCGGTGCGCTCTGATTCGCGGATCAGTCCTTCGAGTAACGCCGACGGCGGAAACTTCGGGGCGCCACCGAATCCGCCGTAGTCGCGGTCCTCGTCCTCGAGGACCTGGGTCACCGCGTGCGCGAGGAGCGGGTCGTCGACGGCGAGTTCCGGATCCGGCAAGCCCGCAGCGTTTGCCGCGAGTTGCTCGGCGACCGCGGCGCCCACCCGGTGAACCTCATCGCGTTTGGAGTTCCACGTCTCGGTGATCGCATCGAGGAGTTGCACAAAAGACGGCAGACCGTGCCGCGGTACCGACGGAAAGTAGGTGCCGCAGTAGAAAGGTTCACCGTCCGGCGTCAGGAAACAGGTCATCGGCCAACCACCCTGGCCGGTCATCGCGACCGTGGCATTCATGTAGATGGCGTCGATGTCGGGCCGCTCTTCGCGGTCGACCTTGATGCACACGAAGTGGCGGTTCATCACCGTCGCGGTGATCGGGTCCTCGAACGACTCGTGCGCCATGACGTGGCACCAATGACAGGCCGCGTAGCCGACCGACAACAGGATCGGTACGTCCCGCTCGCGCGCCCAGTCCAGCGCGTCGGCGCCCCACTGCTGCCAGTGCACCGGATTGTCGGCGTGCTGGCGCAGATAGGGACTTGTCGCCTCAGCGAGACTGTTGCTGCCTCGGGTCACCATCGGTCCCGTCATCGGCGGCCTGATCGTCTTCAGGATGGTCCCAGTCGAACTTCTTCGGCAGCTTCTTGAGGTGCCGGTTCATCGACCAGATCAAGAAAACTGTTCCCACCAGCAGCAGTACGACGACCAGCAGTCCCAGCGGGGATGCCTTGCCGAACTCGGGGCCCTGGGGGGCGGCGAGCACGTCGGTCAACTGCGCTGCGGCGTAGGTCATGTTCATCGCACAACCTCCTCATCAGCGGTTATTCCAGCGAACAGATCGGTCTCGGGGATCGCGGTCTTGACGCGGGTCTTGGCCAGCTCGAATTCTTCGGTCGGCCAGAGTCGTTGCTGCCAGTCCATCGGGACCGCGAAGAAGATTCCGTTGGGATCGATCTGTGTGGCGTGCGCCAGCAGCGCCTCATCGCGCTTCGGGAAGTAGTCGCCACAGGTCACCTGTGTGGTGACCCGGCCCATCGTGTTCCCGCGCTCGGGATCCCAGTTCGACAACCACTCGGCGAAGGGGCTCTCTTTGCCGATCTTCTCGTACTCGTCGGAGAACAAGATCATCCGATCGCGGATGAATCCGTGGGTGTAATAGATCTTCGAGACCGCCCAGGGCTCTCCGGCATCGGGGAACTGCTCGGGATCGGCAGCGGCCTCGTAGGCGGCCATCGACACCTCATGGTCGCGGATGTGGTCGGGATGCGGATAGCCGCCGTGTTCGTCGTAGGTGATCATCACGTGCGGCTTGAACTCGCGGATCACCTTGACCAGTGCCTCGGTCGGGATCTCCAGCGGGATGGCCGCGAACGAACCCTCGGGAAGCGGCGGTTTCGGATCGCCCTCGGGCAGACCCGAATCGACAAAGCCCAACCACTGCTGGCGGACACCGAGCGCGGCCGCAGCCTTGGCCATCTCTTCTCGACGAACTTCCGGTAGGCGCTCGACGATGCCCGGCAGATCCATCGCCGGATTGAGGATGTCGCCGCGCTCACCGCCGGTCAGGGTGACCACCAGAACGTCGTGTCCTTCAGCGGCGTATTTGGCCATCGTGGCCGCGCCTTTACTGGACTCGTCGTCGGGGTGCGCATGCACCGCCATCAGTCGTAGTCCAACCACGCGATTTCCTCACCTTCACAACAGCCCGATATTCGGGTTCAATACTCCCACCGTCGGCACCGGCCATGGCGCACCGGGACCCGGTTCTGCCTCCATGGTAGGTATGAACACATGACAAGCCCTCGCACACTACCGCCGGGGCGCTACCCCACCGACCGCTCACCACGCTCTCGCCGCGTGTGGTCGATAGGCCTGACCACGCTGGTCATCGCCCTGGGCGTGCTCGTCGCGTGGGTCGGCTACAACAACTTTTCCGACCCCGACATCTCCGGAGAAGCCACCGGCTACGAGATCCTGAACGACACAAGTGTTGAGGTGAAGTTCACAGTTACCCGCAAGGATCCCGGCGTTCCGGCCACCTGCATCCTGCGTGCCCGATCCTTGGACGGCAGTGAGACCGGCCGCCGCGAGGTCTACATCCCGGCGTCGAACGAATCCCCCTACGCGATGTCCGAGATCGTCAACACCTCGGCCGCCCCGGTGGTCGGCGAGGTCTACGGATGCAGCAAGACGGTTCCGGAGTATCTGGTCGCACCGTGACCTGAACCACCCGCCACGGGTCGTTCAGTCGACCGACATCACCGATGGCCCCTCGGACCGGTTCACCTGCACACACTCTCGACGTCGGAATTTCGATGCCTTTCTGTGACTAACTTTCTCGCCGCCCGTTACGACGGAGCAAGTGGGTCGGCAACCAAAGGATCAATCGATGAAAAAGACTGTGGACAACCATTTTTCGGCAACCAGGTCGGCGGCCCGCACATGGATGGCCGTGTGTGCGGCGGCGGTATTGATTGCCGGCATCTCCGGGTGCTCGGACTCTGACAACTCGAACTCTGACAACAAGGCCGTCGACGGCAGCTCGGCGTCGTCGGCGTCACCGGCATCGACCGTCACGCAGGCGCCCAGAACGACGCAGCCGGCCGGTCAGAGCGCAACCATCACCGCGCCGCCTGCCGACACGAACGATCCGGGCGGCAACCCCGATCCGGACGACAACTCCTCGTGCGATCCCGCCGCAATCATCGACTCGGCGATCGGCCAGATCGACCCGCCGGTACCCGGTGGCCGCTGGGTGAGCGCGGAGTCCGACTTCAGCTGCTCGGGATTCACATACGTGGCCCTGGCCACCGAGGGTGGCACCGTATCGTCGCCCTACCAGCTGGCCTTCTTCCACGACGGCGTTTCCGTCGGCTCCGCCTGCAACCTCTCCTACCAAACCGTCACCGGCGCCGACGACAGCGAGGTGTACGTCACTTACCGCTACATAGTCGGCGACGAGCCCAACGCCGACCCCCAGGGACAGGTCGCCGTCAGCTACCGCTGGACCGGTTCCGGAGTGGAGAGGATCGGCGAACTCCCCGGGGCATTGCAACCGAATGGATGCTGATCGCCCATAATCGGCACCCATGACATCCACTGATAGGTCTGGGCAGCCGGACTCGCTCACCGCCAAGGGAACGAGTCCGGCGTTTGCCACCATTGCAAGTCCGTATTACCCGATGCTCGTCGCCCTCTTCGTCGGCGTGATGATGATCAGCAACATCACCGGCACCAAGGCTGTGGTGCTGTTCCCCGATCTCCACTTCGACCTCGGCCCGCTGTCCATGAACGGCCTGGTGACCGACGGTGCCTTCTACCTCTTTCCCCTCGCCTACGTCCTCGGCGACGTGATCAGCGAGGTCTACGGCTTCCGCGCGATGCGACGCACCATCCTGGCCGGATTCTTCGTCCTGCTGATCGCATCCTTCTGCTTCTGGCTGACCATCAAGCTGCCTGCCGCCGATTTCTACGACGGTCAGGAGTCCTTCGAGACGGTCGCCGGCGTGATCCCCCAGTTCCTGGCGGCCGGTCTGGCCGGTTATGTCGTCGGCGAGTTCCTCAACTCCTGGGTCCTGGTGAAGATGAAAGAGCGGTCCGGCGAGAAACACCTGTGGGCCCGGCTCCTCGGCTCCACCGTTGTGGGCGAGTTCTTCGACACGCTGGTTTTTTGTGCGATCGCGGCCAGCGCACTGGGCATCTCGACCTGGTCCGATTTCTTGAATTACGCACTCATCGGCTTCATTTGGAAGACCCTCGTCGAGATGGCGATCATGCCGCTGACGTACGCGGCCATCCGCTGGCTCAAAAACCGCGAACCAACCTACCGATCCAACCTCGCCCAAGGGGGCATAATTTCCTAGGAGTTCGAGATCCGTACATGTGACCTGCTACTCTTGGCTGATACACGGTTCCGAGAGGGGCCGTGTTGCTGCATTTAACGAGAGGGAGTGATCGAGCATGACCGACACCGAGGTGACCTGGCTTACCCAGGAGTCCCATGATCGGCTCAAAGAGGAGCTCGACGCGCTGATCGCGAACCGTCCGGTGATTGCCGCCGAGATCAACGAGCGTCGCGAAGAGGGAGACCTCAAAGAGAACGGTGGTTACCACGCTGCCCGTGACGAGCAGGGCCAGCAAGAAGCCCGCATCCGGCAGCTCCAGGAGCTACTCAACACCGCCAAGGTCGGCGAGACACCCACGCAGTCCGGTGTGGCTCTGCCGGGTTCTGTCGTGAAGGTGTACTACAACGGCGATGAGTCCGACACCGAGACCTTCCTGATCGCCACGCGCGAGCAGGGATCGTCTGAGGACAAGCTCGAGGTGTACTCACCGAAGTCCCCACTGGGTGGCTCGCTCATCGACGCCAAGGTCGGCGACACCCGCAAGTACACCGTGCCCAGCGGCGCCACCGTCTCGGTGACGCTTCTCAGCGCGGAGCCGTACCACAACTGAGCAACCAAAATGAGCCCTCACGGCGAGCTTCACGCTCGCCGTCGAGGGCTCATTTTTGTGTGCGTATCAGCGTGACAGAAGTCGCCGACGCTTCGGCGTGACCGGCACCGACAACAGTCCGGCCTCGAGATCGGCGCGAAGCTGCGCGACCGTCTGCGCCGAATCAGACTTGTTGGTGCCGATGAAGCCCGACGGGCCACGTTTGATCCATCCGGTGACGTAGACGCCGGTCATCGGCGTCCCGTTCTCGACCACTCGGCCCTGATCGTTGGGGATGACACCGCGTTCGCTGTCGAAGGGCAACCCGGGCACCTCGACGCCCTTGTAGCCGATAGAGGTCAGCACCAGCCCGGCCTCGACCGTCTCGCACTCCCCCGTCGACTCGATCCCACCCCTCAATGGATCAAGCCGATTGATCCCGAACCTGACGCCCGCGGCCGAACCGTCCGCGTCTACGACGATCTCCTGCGGCGACCGTAGGAAACCAAGCCTGATCACAGGTCCCGATCGTGGTGTGCGCTGCGATAATTCGGCCAGGACGTCGAGTTTAGCTGCGACGGCGTGATCATCGGGTGAACCGTAGGACGTCAGCAGTTCCGGATCGACCGTCACGTTGACTCCGCGGTCGGCCAGCCCGACCAATTCTGGCAACGTGAATGCGGCGTCGGCCGCGCCGCGGCGCGCGACGACAAGCACTTCTTCGACCTTCGAGTTCCGCAACGCGGACAATGCCGTCGACGAAATCGAGGTTGATGCAAGGGCTTCCGGATCAGTGGTCAGAATACGCGCGACATCGAGCGCGACGTTGCCGTTGCCGATGACGACCACCCGCCGATGCGAGAGATCGAAAACACGATCGGTGAAGTCCGGGTGCCCGTTGTACCAACCGACGAATTCGGTTGCGCTGGACACGTTCTCCAGATCGACGCCAGGAATGTCCAGTCGTCGGTCGGTTTTCGCACCACCCGCGTAGATCACGCCATGGAAATCGCGGCGCAGATCGTCGAGCGCGACGTCGCGGCCGACTTCACAGTTGAGCATGATGTCGAGACGATCGCTGCGCGCCATCTCGTCGAACAGCGCCATCACCTTGCGGGTCGAAAGATGATCGGGCGCAACGCCATAGCGGGCCAGACCGAAAGGCTTGTCGAGGCGTTCGTACATGGTGACGTGTACGCCCGGATAACGCAGCAGCTCGTCGGCCGCGTACATCGCCGACGGCCCGGACCCCACGATCGCCACGCGGATGTCACCGCCGCCCGGCACCTCGATCGGCTTGGGCTTGCTGATGGGCGCCAACGGCAGCCGCAGCTTTTCGTCGACCGGGAATCGAACCGGCAACGGTGACACGGCTTCGTAGTGTGCGGCGTTGATCTCGAGGTAACGCTCGTCCTGGGGTTCGATGCGATGGCCGGGGACGATCGCGCCGACCGGGCAGGCACTGACGCAGGCACCACAATCGACACAGGTCGCCGGGTCGATGTAGAGCATCTCCGAGGTCAGGAAGTCGGGCTCATCCGGTGTCGGATGGATGCAATTGACCGGACAGGCGTAGACGCAGGAGGCGTCGGCACAACACGCCTGGGTGACAACGTGCGGCACGGACTTATGCTGCCGCGTAGGCGGGTTCGCTGCGGAACCGCGAAGGACGTCCGCCGATGCCGAGGATCTTCCACAGGAACCGCGAGAACGGATTCATCAGACCACACTGCTGCCCCAACATGCGGACGTCGCCGAAGACGTTGTGCAGGAACTCCTTCGAGTTGTCCGACTTCCAGAACAGTTCCTTCATGACCTCATCGGGAACATCGAAGTCCTTCTGGAAAGACTTGGGCGGCACCACGATCGCGCCACAGAGGACACGCATGATGATCGGGAACATCAGCGACAGCAGGAACCGCTGGAAGAGACTCTTCTTCGGGACGGTCTCGCGCAGCAGGTGATGGGCAAAGGAGATGTGCCGCGCCTCTTCGGCCACATGCAGCTGCATCACGGCCATCATGGTCGGGTGCATCTCATCGCGGTTGCGCAGGAAGTCCTTCTGGATGTGGTCGATCGGCTCTTCGCCGCCGAGCACACCGAAGAAGAACAGGCTCGGGAAGATCGTCGACGCGAGCGGCACCAGCGGCGAGATCATCCGATAGCCGAGCTTTGCGCCGGGTACATCGACACCCGTGCGGTTCACGAACTCCTGAAACATCAGGGTGTGATTGCACTCTTCCTTCGACTCATGGGTGGTGTACCGGAATTCGCGTGCGCCATTCGGGAGTTTGAAGCTGTACTGCATCAGTCCGCGGATGAGGATCGACTCGAACTGCAGACCGACTTTGGCGACGTTGGCCTGCCGCCACATGCCGATCTTGATCTGCTTGTCGAGCGGGAGATTCTGGTACCAGGGATGCCGACCGATCGGGTCGACGTCCTTGGACAGGACCCACCGGGGATCGTTGTCGACGACCGCCATGTGCGGCGCGTCCCAGTCGATGTCGATGTACGGGTCGAAGTTGCGGTGCACCGAGGCGCTCGACAGATCGTCGAGAACCTGCTCGTAGTTGTCGCCGGTGGCGGCTTTGGCGTGCTCCGGGACATACTTCAACGCTTCAATCATCTGCGACTCCTCGCTGCAACATGTTCACATGACGCTAGAAGGCCGACGCGAACTTGTCAACGCACGTTGTTAAATCAATGAGCGTTGTCATGCCAGATACCGGCGGCGCAACGAGGAGATCAGGCTTCGACCGGGTGTTATTTGCTGCCGCGCCCCCAGTTGAGACCCCACCGAAAGTGCTTGTCCATCTTGTCGCCGCCGGAGAAATACTCGACCGCACGGGTCACACTCACACCACTGCTGCCGACCTCGATGAGAACGATGGATGCCGTCCGCAGACTATTCTTGGCCGAGTCCATGCGCACCTCGATCGGCGGACCGAACTGCGATTCGACCGTGACGACACCGTCGACCGCCGCCCAGTTCGGGCTGCCCTCGTAGATGTCGGCGAAGATCAGGATGCGCCGGAAGACCGACGGGTCGGCCAGGTTCACAAACATGTTCTCGCCGCCTGCAGAACTGCCGGAGCGGTCGTCCTGGTCGAGTTTGATGTACGGCGGCTTCTCCAGCGTGCCGAAGTTGCGGTCGAGCGCCCCGATGCCGCCGCGGGTCCCGTCGGCCAGCTCGTATAGACAGCGAAGGTCGAGGTCGACGGAGCTCTTGCGTTTGAAGAACCCGCCGGTGGGTGCCGACTGCGCCCAGTTCAGGTTCACGCGGATGGTACCGCCGGAAGCGCCTGACTTCGCGAGGTTCACGGTCGGCTGCGCCTTGGTCAAGGTGATCTTGCTCAGCTGGACCCCGGGGGCGGCGGGCGGTGGAACCGACGGCGCGGCCGGAGGTGGCGACGCCGGTGCGGGTTGCGTCGGTTTCGGGCGCTTGCTGTAGTCGATTCCCATACCGGGAAGCCTAGTGCGACGAGGGGAAGAATCGGACAGAGAGTGTTAGATCAAGCCACCGAATAGCCGGCTTCGGCGAGCGCGGCCCGCACCTTCGTCTGGTGATCGGGCCCCTTCGTCTCCAGACTGACCGTCACCGAGACCTCCCCGAGGCTGAGTTCACCGCTGACCCGCGAGTGGATCACGTCGACCACACTGACGTTCAGGTCGCGCAACAATTCGAGCAACGCCACCAGACCGCCCGGGCGGTCCGACACTGTCACGGTGATCGTCAGATACCGTCCTGCGGCGTGTAGGCCATGGGTGGTCACCTGGGTCAACAGCAACGGGTCGATGTTGCCGCCGGACAGCACCACGCAGACCTGTCCGTCGAGTTCGAGACCGGGCAGGCTCATCAAAGCCGCGACCGCCGTCGCACCGGCCGGTTCGACAACCAACTTGGCCCGCTCCAGCACCAGTAGCAAGGCCTGGGAGATCGATTCCTCGCTGACCGTGACAACCTCGTCCACCAGGTCCTTCACATGCGCGAATGGCACCGCACCCGGCATGGCCACCGAGATGCCGTCGGCCATGGTGTTCATCGACTGAGCCTTGACCGGTTTGCCTGCGGCAAGCGAATCGGGCCAGGCCGCCGCGGACGTCGCTTGGACACCGATCACGCGCACGTCTGGCCGATGCAGTTTGACCGCGGCGGCCACACCGGCGAGCAGTCCGCCGCCGCCGAGGGGCACCAACACGGTCCCCACGTCGGGCAACTGCTCGAGGATCTCGACCCCCACCGTCGCCTGCCCGGCCACGATGTCGGGATGGTCGAACGGGTGGATCATGATGGCGCCGGTCTCTGCGGCGTAGCGGGCCGCCGCCTCCAGACTCTCGTCGACGGTCTCGCCTTCGAGGATCACCTCGGCGCCGTAGGAACGGGTCGCGGCGATCTTGGGCAGAGACGCACTGGTGGGCATGTATACCCGCGACGCGATGCCCAGCGTCCCGGCCGACCAGGCCACACCCTGCGCGTGGTTGCCCGCACTGGCCGCGACCACACCGCGCGCTCGCTCCTCAGCACTCAGCCCGGCGATGCGCAGATACGCTCCCCGCGGTTTGAAAGACCCTGTGCGCTGCAGGTTTTCGCACTTGAGCCACACGTCGTGGCCACAGCGCTCCGACAACGCCCGCGACGCCACCACCGGCGTCCGGCGCATCACCGGTGGTGCCAGCAGCTGCACCGCTCGATCGATGGACGCCTGATCAATGCTCACAGGGTTACCTTGCCACCCACAACGCAAAATTCGCGCCGCTTACCTGCGTGTGCGCCGGTTGCAACCGGTGCGAACGCAGGTAAGCGGCGCGAATTCGAACGGTGATCGGTATCAGCCCAGGGCGTTTTCGATATCCCCGAGCAGGTCGCCGATGTCTTCGATGCCGACGGACAGCCGGACCAGGTCATCGGGGACCTCCAGCAGC
Source organism: Williamsia sp. Y844 (assembly GCF_056786475.1). Classification (NCBI taxonomy): domain Bacteria; kingdom Bacillati; phylum Actinomycetota; class Actinomycetes; order Mycobacteriales; family Nocardiaceae; genus Williamsia; species Williamsia sp. Y844. Next base: position 648,628 of record NZ_JBXCJB010000002.1, on the reverse strand, counting down.
GACCCTGCGGTCGACGCGTGGGTCATCGCGGCGGGATGTTCGATCAGCGATTCGATACCGCCGAGCGACTCGGCCAGGGTGAACACCTCGGTGCGGTCGCAGAACTGTTGAGCGGCTTCGAGTCCGCCGGACACACGCACAGAGATCATGCCGCCGAAGCGACTCATCTGCTTCGCCGCTGCGGCGTGGCCCGGGTGGTTCGCCAGTCCCGGGTAGAGCACCGAGTCGATCTTCGGGTGCGAGAGCAGGAAGTCGACGATCCGCTCGGCGTTGTCGCTGTGCCGGTCCATCCGGACGGCGAGCGTCTTGATGCCGCGCATGGTCAGGTAGGCGTCGAACGGTCCGGGCACTGCACCGGCACCGTTCTGCAGGAACGCCAGATCGGTGTCGAGCTGCTCATTGTCGGTGATCAGTGCGCCACCGACGACATCCGAGTGACCACCGAGGTACTTGGTGGTCGAATGCAGCACCACATCGGCACCGAGGGTCAGTGGGCGCTGCAGGTACGGCGAGGCAAAGGTGTTGTCCACCACAAGCTTTGTGCCGGCCTCGTGCGCAACACCGGCAAGTGCCTCGATGTCGCCGATGTTGAGCAACGGGTTGGTCGGGGTCTCGATCCAGACCAGCTTCGTGTTGGGGCGAATGGCCGCCCGCACCGCGTCGACGTCGGTGACAGGTGCCACCGAGTACTCGATCCCCCACTGCGAGAAGACCTTGTCGATCAACCGGAACGTTCCGCCGTAGGCGTCGTTGGGGATCACCAGGTGGTCGCCCGGCCGCAGGGTGGCCCGCAGCAGCGCATCGGTGGCAGCCATGCCGGATGCGAAAGCCCGACCGAAACTTCCGTCTTCGAGGGCCGCGAGGTTGGCCTCGAGCGCCTGACGGGTCGGGTTTCCGGTACGGGCGTACTCGAATCCGCCGCGCATTCCGCCGACGCCGTCCTGGGCGAAGGTGGAACTCGCGTAGATCGGCACGTTGACCGCACCGGTCAGCGGATCCGGTTCGTATCCGGCATGAATCGCCTTGGTGGCAAATCCCTGCCACTTGTGCGAGTCGGACTTACTGCGCTGCTCACTCATGGCAACCAGCCTAGTGCCCCGAAAATCGTCGCCCCGATCGCCCTGACGGTCAGCCGATGGCCGGTGCACCGACCGCGCTGACAAATGCCAGCAGATCGTGGCGGGTGATGACGCCGATCGGTTTGCCGTCCTCGACCACCATCAGCGCGTCGGTGTCGCCGAGTGCCTTGGTCGCCGTCGATACCGGCTCGCCGGAGCCGATCAACGGGAAGGGCTTTCCCATGTGCGCACTGACCGGGTCGGCCAGGCTGGCCCGGCCCTCGAACACCGCGCTGAGCAGTTCACGTTCGCTCACGGCACCGGCGACCTCACCGGCCATGATGGGCGGCTCGGCGCCGACCACGGGCATCTGCGACACCTCGTACTCACGCAGGATCTCGATCGCATCGCGCAGGGTTTCCTGCGGATGGGTGTGCACCAGATCGGGCAGCGCGCCCGACTTGCCGCGCAGTACGTCGCCGACCAGCGGCTCGGACTGGCCCTTGCCGTCGAGCGGGGTGCGCAGGAATCCGTAGCTGCTCATCCACTTGTCGTTGAAGATCTTGCCCATGTAGCCGCGGCCACCGTCGGGCAGCAGCACGACAACCAACGCGTCCGGGCCCTCACGCTCGGCCACTCTCAGTGCCGCCACGACGGCCATACCGCAAGAGCCACCGACCAGCAGACCCTCTTCTCGGGCCAGGCGGCGGGTCATCTCGAACGAATCGGCATCCGAGACCGCGATGATCTCGTCCGGGATGGACGGGTCGTACGCGCTGGGCCAGAAGTCTTCGCCCACACCTTCGACCAGGTAGGGGCGCCCGGTGCCGCCGGAGTACACCGAACCCTCTGGATCGGCGCCCACGACCTTCACCTTGCCGCCTGAGACCTCCTTGAGGTAGCGGCCGGTGCCGGTGATGGTGCCGCCGGTGCCGACACCCGCGACGAAGTGGGTGATCTTGCCGTCGGTGTCGTTCCAGATCTCGGGTCCGGTGGTCTCGTAGTGGGACTCGGGGCCGGCCGGGTTCGCGTACTGGTTGGGCTTCCAGGCGCCCTCGATCTCGCGGGTCAACCGATCAGAGACGTTGTAATAGCTGTCGGGATGCTCCGGTGCCACTGCCGTGGGGCACACCACAACCTCGGCGCCGTAGGCCTTCAGGACGTTCCGCTTGTCCTCGCCGACCTTGTCGGGGACCACAAAAACACACTTGTAACCGCGCTGCTGGGCGACCAGTGCCAGACCGATGCCGGTGTTACCCGATGTCGGTTCGACGATCGTGCCGCCGGGCTTGAGTTCGCCGGATGCCTCGGCCGCATCGATCATCTTGATGGCGATGCGGTCCTTGGAGCTACCGCCGGGATTGAGGTATTCCACCTTCGCCGCCACCAGGCCCGACCCTGCCGGGACAACCGAGTTGAGCTGGACTAGCGGGGTGTTGCCGATGAGGTCGGTGACGTGACTTGCGATGCGCATGTCTCTATCGTCCCAGACCGCTTCGATTATGTTGGAGCTGTGTCCGCATCCAGGCGCCGAGTGGCCCGTGATCTCGCTGCTGCCACCGTCGCCACCGCAGGTACAGCAGGTGCCGGATGGTGGGCAATCACCTTCCTCAACGGACAGGCCGCGCACGCCCGCACCGTCATCCCCCATCGCACCGACAACCCGCCCGACGGCGACGGGATCTACGGGCCGGACGACCTCGGGCCGGTCCGGTATCGCCGCGGCGACGACTTCGATCTGCATCTGATGGTGTTCGGTGACTCCACCGCTGCCGGTCTGGGCGCCGAGACCGCCGACGAAACACCCGGCGTGCAGCTCACCCGGAAACTGGCGAACGAGACCGGCCACCGAATCCGCTTGAGTACCAAGGCGATCGTCGGTGCGACGTCTCGAAGCCTGACCGGTCAGGTGGACGCGATGCTGATCGCCGGTCCCCCACCCGACGTCGCGATCATCTTCATCGGCGCCAACGACGTGACGAGTTCCAGCGGGATCCGCGCGTCGGCCAAGCGACTGGGCGCTGCCGTCCGGCGGTTGGAGGATTCCGGGGCTCGTGTGGTGGTCGGTACCTGCCCGGACCTCGGCGTTGTCGCCGCCATCCCGCAGCCGCTGCGGATGGTCATCCGGCAGTGGGGTCTGCGACTGGCGGCAGCTCAGGCGGCGGAGACCCGCTCCGCCGGTGGCACCGCAGTGCCGTTGGCAGACCTGTTGGTCCGTGAGTTCCTGGCGGCACCGGAACGAATGCTCTCGGCCGACAACTATCACCCGTCTGCGGCCGGCTACGAACTTGCCGCCAATATCCTGTTGCCTGAGGTCCTGGCCCGATTGGGCGAATGGGGCACCGGCCCGTTGCCCGATCCACCCGCTGTGTCGGCCGTCGCGGAAGACATCAAATGGTCGACCCGCGCCCGCGCTGTGATGCACCGGACCGCCCAGCGATGGTCTGGTTGACCACGCGTAACGTCAGCACTTGATCAGCATCACACTGACCTGCGAAACACATGCATCATAGGGAGTTCTCATGCCAGAAGCAGTTATCGTCGCCACCGCCCGTTCACCGATCGGCCGGGCCGTCAAAGGTTCACTCAAAGACGTCCGCCCCGACGAACTGGCCCGCCAGATGGTCGAAACCGTCCTGAACAAGGTCCCCGAACTCGACCGCGCCGACATCGACGACCTGCACCTGGGATCCGGACAACCTGCGGGCAAAGCCGGCTTCAACATGGCCCGCGTCGTGGCCGTCCTGGCCGGAATGGACCACGTCCCCGGCGTCACCGTCAACCGCTACTGCTCCTCGTCCTTGCAGACCACCCGCATGGCCCTGCACGCGATCCGTGCAGGCGAAGGCGATGTCTTCATCTCCGGCGGCGTCGAGAGCGTCTCGAGCTTCGGCACGGGCAACGCCGATGGCTGGCCTGACACCAAGAACCCCGAGTTCGCCGTGGCGATGGAGCGCACCGCCAAGGCAGCGCAGGGCGGTGGGCCGGCTTGGAGCGATCCTCGCTCCCAGGGCCTTCTCCCCGACATCTACATCCCCATGGGTGAGACCGCTGAAAATGTCGCCTCGTTCACCGGCATTTCTCGCGAGGATCAAGACCATTGGGGTGTGCGCAGCCAGAACCGCGCCGAAGAAGCCATCAACTCCGGGTTCTTCGCCCGCGAGATCGACCCGATCACCCTGGCCGACGGCACACTCGTCACCACCGACGACGGCCCTCGTGCGGGTACGACTTACGAGAAGATCAGCCAGCTCAAGCCGGTCTTCCGCCCTGACGGCACCGTCACCGCAGGCAACGCCTGCCCCCTCAACGACGGCGCCGCCGCACTGGTCATCATGAGTGACACCAAGGCCAAGGCTCTCGGACTGACGCCGTTGGCCCGGATCGTCGCGACCGCGGCCACCGGCCTGTCCCCCGAGATCATGGGCCTGGGCCCGATCGAAGCTGTCCGCAAGGCACTGCGCTTCGCCGGTATGGGCATCGGCGACATCGACCTGTTCGAGATCAATGAAGCCTTCGCGGTGCAGGTCCTGGGATCAGCCAAGGAACTCGGCATCGATCACGACAAGCTCAACGTCTCCGGCGGCGCGATCGCGCTGGGCCACCCGTTCGGTATGACCGGTGCCCGGATCACCACCACGCTGATCAACAACCTCAAGACCTACGACAAGAGCTTCGGCGTCGAGACCATGTGTGTCGGCGGCGGACAAGGCATGGCGATGGTGCTCGAGCGCCTCAGCTGAGCCGCTCCGACCACCCCTGAAGGCAAAGCAAAGCCCGCGACCGGATTCGGTCGCGGGCTTCGCTTGTTGGAACAGACTTGTTCGAAAAACTAATCCGAGTTGAAGTAACTCAGCAGTCGCAGGATCTCGACGTACAGCCAGACCAGGGTGACGGTCAGACCCAGTGCGATGCCCCAGGCGGCCTTCGATGGAGCACCCGAACGGATCAGCTGATCGGCGGCGTCGAAGTCGATCAGGAAGCTGAACGCTGCGAGCGCGATGCAGACGAGCGAGAAGATGATGGCGATCGGTCCGCCGTCACGCAGGCCCAGGCCCGAACCACCGTTGAAGAATCCGATGATCAGGTTGCCCAGGATCAGCACCAGCACACCGACGAGGCCGGCGAAGATCATGCGGGTGAAACGCGGGGTGACGCGGATGGCACCCGTCTTGTAGACGATGAGCATGCCGGCGAACACACCGAATGTACCGAGTACGGCTTGTCCGATCAGTGCGCCCGCGCTCACATCGTCAGCGACGACCCAATTGGCGAAGACGTACGAGATCGTGCCGACGAACAGGCCTTCGAGCACCGCATAGGCGAGCACGATGGCCGGGTTGTCCTGCTTGCGCCCAAAGGTCGCGACGAGCACCAGCGCCAGGCCACCCAGCGCGCCGACCAGCATCAGCGGTGTCGCGAGGGCTTCGTTCTGGCTGGTGAAGAAATACGAGAGGGCGGCCGACAGGATCAGCACGCCCAACGTGGCGGCCGTCTTGGTCACCACATCGTCGATGGTCAGGTTCCGGGCACCGACCTGCTGTCCCGGCCGCGCATACGGGTCGGCCGATGGCGCTCCCCCTTGCTGATTCCAAGTTGCGGCCTGGCCGGCGCCGGGCGCACCAGCGCCAAAGCCGGCATATCCGCCTGGGCCTTGGTTGCTGCGCACGACTCCGCGCATCACCGGATTGCTGCTTTCACGCACCGTTATGGTCCCTTCTCATTGCAAAGCTGATGTCCACTCAACGAGCAAAGTGACGTTCGAGTTCCGACTTTACCTTCTCTTGAACTTGCGCGCAGGCAGCTGTCTTCTCAAACGGGGTGCGTGTCTGACCGACCGGTAAATGTCAGGCGTTCAGCCCCAACGACTGTGTCCACCATCGGCCGGGATCGTGACCCCGCTGAGGTAACGCGCATCTTGACTGGCGAGGAACACCGCGATCCGGCCGATGTCGGCCTCGGCATCGCCGATCCGTCCAAGCGGAATGCTCTTCACAAACGCGTCGGCCTCTTCGGGATACGTTTCCGTCCACCACTGCAGCGACGGTGTCATCGCATGCGGCGCAATCGCATTGACGCGGATGTTGTCCTTGCCCCATTCACACCCGGCCGCACGGGTCAGCGACCGCGTCGCTTCCTTCACCGCGGCATACGGACCGTACGTCGCCATATCCCAGCGCACGGCCGCCGAGGTCACGAGATTGATCACCGATCCTCCGCCCCGCGCTGTCATCAGCGGATGGCATGCCTTCATCAGTCGCAGCACGGCCAGCGGGCCGGTCTGAAAGAAGCGGGTGAAGTCCTCATCTGTCACATCGAGCAATGGGATCGGCATCGCGTCGTTGGCGTTGTTGACCAGGATGTCGACACCGCCGAGCCGATCGGCACAGGCTTCGACGATCGCGGCGCAGTCGGCCGCTTCGCTGACATTCCCGACCAGGTACTCCGCGCGCACACCATTGCCTGCGAGCTTTTCGGTCGCCTCGGCCAACGGCCGCCGATGCCGCCCGCAGATGAAGATGTCGGCACCTTCCTTACTAAGAGCTGACGCGATACCCAGCCCCACGCCCTTGCCGCCACCGGTGATCAATGCCACTTTGCCGTCCAGAACTCCCATGCCGCGACACTAGCGAAACTAGAACACGTTCACCCGGGATTGATCGTCATTCGGCAACGCGGGTCCGGCGCGACCTGTCTTTCGGTTCGGAGCGCCGGTAGAGGAGAAGTCCGAAGGCAACCGCCACCACCAATGCTCCCGTCGAGAACACCAACAGGGAGTCATATCCGAGTGCGTTTGCCAAGAGCGATGGAATCAGTGCGCCGACGATCGCGCCGGCAGCGACACCGGCGTTGAACAGACCCATTGCCGATCCCTCGCTCTCGATCGTCAGGTCCGCGGCGAGGATGGTCGCCCCGATGTACTGAAGTGGGTACGCGCTGGCGATGATCACCAGGCCCACGCCGCCGACGATGGCACCGAACGAAGGCTTGGTCAGAGCCGCGACCGACATGACGACGAATACGATGAGGGTGACCGCGATTCCGATGGCCAAGACCATCCCCGGCCCCCACCAATCGGCGAGCTTTCCAGACACCGGATAGAGAACCGCCCCGATCGCCGAGCCGGCCATGAACACCGCTGACGTCGTGGACGGTTCGATCCCGAAGGCATCGCGCAGCACCAACGGGACGACGTTGTAGAACGTCATCAGGCCGATCATGGCGAAGAGCCAGCACCCGAGGAAGATCCCGAATCGGCTTCTGAGAATCGCTGCGACTTCGGCTACTTTTCCTTTCGCCCGGGCACCGTCGGCAGCGGCGGCAGCGGCGGTATCGGCGGTATCGGCGGTATCGGGTGGGTGCGGCGCAATATGCGGCAGGCGCAGGGCCCCGAGCGCGGTTCCGGCCAAGACGACCGCACCGGTCACGATCCAGCCGGTGTCGATGCGATGGGTGAACCAAGTGGCGACTCCGAGTCCGAGAACTTGACCCGAGCCGAAAGCCAGACGCATCCAACCGATTCGATCGTTCCACTCCGATCTCGGACGGCCTTCGACGATGAACACGCTTGCCATGGTCTGCGCAGCGCCGGCGGCACCCCCGGCGACCAGCATGCACACCGACCACACCGCGACGTTGTCGACGAGACCGAATGTGATGGCGCTGATCGCCATCAGCGGGAAGCTCGCGAGGAAAACCACGCGCTCGGTGTTCGTCCGGTCGGCGACGGACCCCGAGATCGGGGCGGTCAGCATTCCCAGATAGAACGAGGCGACGACGAGTCCGACCACAAAAGGCCCGTGGGGGTCGGCACTGAGCGGAAGCAGGATGGGGACGATACCGCTCACGACGACGCCGACCAGCGCATAACCGAGAAACCACGGCCGGAGCATCTCGAAGGCGCGCACGGTCACGGCGCGCAGACACTCGGTGCGGGACCGGCCGTGATCACGGCCGCCACGCTGACGTCCAGCAGCAGTATGTGGTTGTCATCTGTCGGTCCTCATCGCGCGTTGTTCGGTAACGAATTTTCGGATTGCCTCCGGTCCGACGTCGTCACCGATCAGGTCCTTGGTGACGCGCCCGAGGGACACCGCGGTCAGTACCCGCTCGGCCAGGTCGAAGTTGTCGTCGACGAACAGATACGGCTTGGCGATCATCAACGCGGCGACACCGTGTGCGGCGGTCCAGAATTCGAGCACCACCGGTGTCGGATCACCTTTGTCGATGATCCCTTCGTCCATCAACCGCTCGACGGTCTCGGAGAAGTGCACAAATGCCGAGTCGCCCAGCACGGTGTCCGTATCGGTTCCCTCGGGACACTGCTTCATCGTTGCGACGCGGTAGAGCTCGGCGTTCTCCACCGCAAAGCGCACGTACGCCAGCCCCTGCGCGTGCGCGGCCTGCCAGCTGTCCTCGTAGTGGGCACCGGCCAGGCGCATGACCTCGTCGAGCCTGGTGAAGTAGTGCGCCACCACCTCGCTGATCAACGCGTCTTTATCTGCGAAGTGGATGTAGATCGACGGCGGTGAGACCCCCACCCGATTGGACACCGCCCTGATGGATACCGCCGATTCATCACCGGTCTCCAACAGCAGGTCAGTTGCCGCTGCGAGAATCTCCGCTCGCAACTGTTCCCCCGAGCCGCGCGGAGACCTCTGCCTCCGAAGTCGCTCGGTTGTCATGGCCACCTTCCTCACTCAGACCGAATCGGTCATGGAACTTGCGTAGGGGTGCAGGCGCCCACCAGTTTGCCCGACCGGCGACCTTCATGAAGGCAGGAACCAAGAACATCCGGATCAACGTGGCATCCATCAGCACCGCCAAGGCCAGCCCGACACCGAACATCCGCATGAACGAGACCTGCGAGAACGCGATGCCGGCGAAGACCACGGCCATCAGCAATGCCGCGGCCGTCACCACGCGGCCGGTGCGGGCGATTCCGAGCGCAACTGCACGATCGCTGTCGGCCCGCGTTTTGCCCGACTTGAGCCATTCCTCCCGTATCCGCGACAGCAGGAAGACCTCGTAGTCCATCGACAACCCGAAGGCGATGCAGAACATCAACACCGGCATGTTGGCGATCAGGGTTCCGGTGGTGGTGGTTCCCAGGCCGCCGAGATTGCCCTCCTGGAAGATCCAGACCATGGCACCGAATGTGGCGGTCAGCGAGAACACGTTGAGCACCAACGCCTTCAGCGGGAGAAGCACTGATCCGGTCAGCATGAACAGCAGCACAAACGTGGTGACGACGATGACGGCGAACACTTCTGGCAGGTGATCGATGATGCTGTCGACGTTGTCGCGGTTCGACTGGGCCAGTCCGCTGAACAGCGGGTCAATCCCCTCGGGCGTCGGCACCGCTCTCAGTGCGTCGAGCTGATCGGCTCCCTGGGTCGAGAACGGATCGACCGTCGACGAGACGGTGACAAAAGCATCATCTCCGGCCGCCATATCCGTGTTCCCTGGACCCGCACGTTGCCCGTCGACAAACGTGCCGACCGGGGTGAGCACCGCGGTGACATCAGTAACCCGGGAGAGCTCTTGGCCGTAGTCGGCCACTTCTTCATCACCCATCTGGGCTGCATCCGGGATGACGATGTTCACCGCTGCAGATGCATTCTGCGAGTAGTCGTTTCGGAGTTCATCGCCCAGCATCCGGGACGATGCCGAGCTCGGCAGCACCCGATCGTCGGGGTATCCGAACTTGATACCGAGGAACGGTGCACCCAGGACCAACAGCAGCGCGACCACCGCCAGCCCCACCGGAATCGCATGGCGCAGCACGAATTGTGTACTGCGATACCACATCGATTCCTCGGGTTCGAGAACCCGGGGCTCGGGCCTGCGGAGCATTCGGCGGATCGGTTTACGCACATCGAGAGAGTCAATTCGGTCGCCAAGCAACGCAATCAGCGCCGGTGCCACGATGAGTGCGGCTGCAGCCGCAAGAGCGACAACGGCCAGACCCGCATAGGCGAACGATCTCAGGAAGTACATCGGGAAGATGCCCATCGCGGCCAATGACAGGGCAACGGTCACCGCTGAGAACAGCACGGTACGCCCGGCCGTCTTCACCGTGATCGCCAACGCCTCATCGCGTTCGCGGCCGGCATGCACTTCTTCGCGATACCGATTGATGATCAGCAAGGTGTAGTCGATGGCCAGCGCCAGTCCCAGCGCGGTGGTGAGGTTGAGCGCAAAGACCGACACATCGGCGAACAGCGTGAACCCGCGGAGTACCGAGGTCGTTCCGATGATCGCGAAAAGGCCGATGGCCAAGGGCAATACCGCCGCGACGAGTCCACCGAACACCCAGATGAGCAGGACGAAGCTGATCGGGATCGCCACGGCTTCAGCAATGAACAGGTCGCGACTGGTCTGCTCGTTGACCTGCGAATACACCAGCGCCTGACCACCGACGAGTACGTCGATACCCGGGAACTGTTCGGCGAACGCGGTGCCGGCGAATCGGTCGTCGATCTTCTGCCCGTTGGCCGCAGCATCGCGGTCGCCACCGGACACCGTGCTGACGATGAGTCCCGAGGTCCGGTCGGCTGAAATCAGTGCCGTGGCCGCCTCCGGGTTCGTCCAGGCCGAAATGATCGGGCGCTGAACGAAGTCCATTTCCTCCATCTCGGCGATGATCGCGGCGGCTGCTGCCCTCGCGTCCTCACTGTCCGCGATGTTCGTGGTGTCAGAGTCGTGTAGACGTACCACCATCTGCAGTCCGCCGCGGCCGAACTCCTCCTCCAGTACCGAAATCGCCTTGGCGGATTCCGAACTCGGATCCTGAAATCCACCGGCCGCGAGTTCCCCGGCAACGGACGATCCGAGGACCCCGCAGATGATCAAGATGAGCAGCGCGCCACCCAGGACACGTTTCGGGGCGCCAATAACGCCGCGAGCGAGTGACGACAACACCGGGACATCCTTTCGGGGATTCTCAAGTGATCGTCGTTAAGTTAACAGCCCTATCTTAAAGAGGTCAATGGTTTCTAGCCTTGCAAACCATCTGGCAGAACTCGCTGCCGCGTTGCATACCCATCACGTCGAGCCAGGTCTGCGATTCCAGCGGACGGCTCAGGCCGCTGATCCGATCATCCGAATCTCGTCGGCGCTCATACCCAGACTTCGCATGACAGTGCGCATCTCGCGATTCACCACCTGCTCTTCATTGCCCAGGAATCCGATCACCCGGATGACTTCGCGTAGGCGGACGGCAGGACGGACCAGCTCGACAAGATGATGTAGCGGCGTGCGCCGCAATCCCATCTTGCCGGCCACTGGCTTATCCACCCACCGAGTCGAGATGGACGAGAACGACATCGACAACATGGGCCGCAGCATCACGGTCATCATCGTAGTGACCATCCCAGGAACAAACGGGAGATCGAGGCGATATCCCTCGCGCAGCAAAGCCCGGGTCAAGGTCTTCGACCATTCGTCGGGTTCGAGATCAAACTCGGCACCGACCGCAAACATGTCTTGGGCTGCAGCGAAATTCGTGGGCAACAGCGCCTCGTCCACGCCGATGATGTGGCCGATCCACCGCCACAGGTGCGTTATCGCCTCATGCTCGGCGGCCGAATACTGGATACCGAAGTCGCCGGCGATCGTCATCGGCAGCGCGAGAAAGCCCGCACCGATCGTCAACGCGGTGTACGTCTGATTGATCGGCACGCCCCAACTGATCTCATCCCACTCCCCCGATGATGCGATGCGGTCCCGCACCATCGCGTGAATCAGACGGATGCGCAATGTCTTCGACCAGCCTTCGTTGCCCGGCACCATCTGCCCGGGCGCAGTCGCCAGCGCGACCCACCGACCGGTGCTGAGCACCCGGTCGTAGGTGTTCTCGGCCAGCTGCCCGGTGGCGACCAATGGGCGGACAAAGCCGGGAGCCTGATAGCCGTAAATCAGGGACTGGTAGAGCGTGCTCGACTGCAGGGTTCCGAACTTCCACCAGGCGCGCGCACCGGCGTGCGCGAGCGCCGGGTCGAACCACGGCGGCAGTTCCGAAGCCGTATCGAGCAAAGCACGCAAGTGCGGTGGGGCATCCGCCCGCCGGACGACGGGATCGTCGAGGATGGCCTGGATCTCCGCCCAGCCGTAGTCGGTCAGCTCGTGCATCTCACCGATGACCGCCTGCGCGAGTGGATCTCCTTCACGCAGGCCGTGGTCGAGTTGGTCAACCAGTTCGGGGTGGCGAGACCGGACAGAATCCCAGTTGGCCGCACCGGTGATCTCTGATGCCCTCATAAAGAACATCGTGATCTTTGTATGTGGAGGTCGTCAAGAACCCGCTTGGTCACGTTTCGGGGCATGTACGTCAGGCAGCGATACCGCCGCGCCGCCGATGCCCGAGAAGCCCTCCCAGATCAGGTCCGTCACGTGATCGACGAGTTCGGTGCGATCCATCGTGCGCGTTTCACTCCACCACTGCACTGCCGTCCAGATGGCGCCGATGACGGCGCGTGCCCACGGGGCGGCCGCTCGGCGGTTCCCGTCGATCTGGGTGAATCCGATGTCGAGGACATGCTCCAGGAATCCGGCGACCTGCGAATCCCCTACGCCGGCCTGCATCCTCGGGGCAAGTACGGCAGACAACTCCGGGTTGTCTTCCATCCAACGCGCGAGCACGTCGACCGTCGCCCGGGTCTGCACCCGCGGTTCCTTGACCTCGTTGAGCACCGCGGCCATGTCGGCGGTGATCCGACCTGCGTGACGGCGAGTGAGCGCAGTCAACAGGTCATCCCGATCGGCAAATGCCGCATACACCGCTGATCGGGTCAATCCCGCCCGCTTTGCCACACCGGCCAGTCCGAAGTCCGAGCCTTGCCCAGCAATCTCCAACTCGGCAGCGTCGAGCAGTTCTTCACGACGGGAGTCGAGGTCAACACCGGGTCCCGGTGGTCGCCCGCGGCTGCGGCGCGCGGAAAGTTCAGACATAGCTCGCATTTTGCCACCTGGGTACAAAGTCCCTAGGTCTCGGCATCGACCTTCTCAACTTGCGCCACTCCTACCGAACTCGCCCCAACGGGGAGCCCTTGTCACATGGGCCCCGGCCGTCCATGAGATTCTGATCAGGCTTCACAGCACGCCCCTATAGCCCAACTGGCAGAGGCAACGGACTTAAAATCCGTCAAGTGTGGGTTCGAATCCCACTGGGGGCACCACTGACCAGCACATTAGGGGTCAAGGTTGTCCACCGCAAAGCCCCGAGGGGCACGCCGTGGGACATGAGGGTGCACCCGATTTCAGGTGTGGAATCAGATCGCCGAGCTAACCCCGGCAGCTGAACTCCGGACCATGGATTCACTGCTGAAACCGAAACTGCTGCATCCCAAACAACTTGACAGTGCCTCATTGTCTGCCGTTGCCATTTCCGCGCAACCGGTCTCGCTGATGGGCGGGGAGGCGATCGACAACCAAGTCGTAGGAGTCTTCGACAAGGTCTTCGATCACAGGTGCTGTCAACGAGGGGCCTGGTCCGACCGAGATCCAGTGGCGTTTGTCGAAATAGCGGCCCTGCCGAATGCTCTCGTGCTCGCGGATCAAAGCGCTAGCACGCAGCGGCTCGACCTTGACGGTGACGATCTGCTCGCTCGGGTCTTTGGTGACAACAAGAAATACACGCCCACCCACCTTGAACACACGCAGGGTATCGGTGAACGGGTATCCGTCGGTAACTCCCGCCAACGAAAATGCCCTGTCCACCGCGAGCTTCTGGATCTCTCTGCCGCTGAGAGTCACTTGCGCCATCGGCAAGCCATGAGCTCGATCATTGTCTTCGTTCTCGTTCGACTGTTTCTCCCATGATCGGCATGCGCAAACAGTGTGTCCGGAATGTGTTCACCGATGACGGTTGATCTTGCGCCGAGGGTCAAGGATCTCTACCTCAATGGGATGGGGGTTCGAATCCCACTGGGGCACAGGTAGGGCGATCTCTGAGCAGTTCGGGGCTATTCGTCGTCGGACGAGGTGCCGCTCTCCAGGATGCTCACGATGGAGTAGAGCGAAAAGCAGATCGCACCCAATCCGGTAAGCACACGAGGGGCGATGAACAGGTTCGAGTTGCCCACCGCTCCTTGGAAGACGAAGGAGGCGAGGAACAAGCAGCACAGGGCGGTGAGGACGGGAATGAGGGGAACGCGGTTGGCGAGGCTGAACGTCCGTCGCCACACCAGGGCCAACAGGGCGACCTTGCTGAGGATGCTGAAGCAGACGAGTCCCAGCCCGATCAGCAAGAAACCGGGCGTCAGGTAGTACTCCTTGCTGTTCATGCCGAGGACAACAATTCCCCAGACAACACCCAGCGACCCCATGGCGATCACCAGCCACGGCCAGACGATCCGTTCCTTTGGCTGATAGGTGTTCTGTACCTGCCGAATGATGCTGAGTACCAAGCCGATCAGGCTCGTGCAGATCATCGCCAGGCCGGAGACGACGTGACCGACCGTGAACCGTCCCGGGGTGACGGTCTGCGACAGGGCGATGATCGCAAACACCCACGCGGTGATGGCCAACGCCACCGGGATCACCGACAACACCAGCACCGACCCCCCTCCAAACGCAGCGGCGGGCGGGTGCTTGTCATTCTCCGGTTGACTCGAATTCTGCGGGATGAGCGAGAATTTGGTGGATGCGGTCGCGACAGTCGCGACACATCCACTGATCAGCCCGAGGCCGAAGACGACGTGTCCGGCGATATACTCCTTGCCCTGCCCTTCCGCCCCGGCGAAGAGGATGATGCCGTAGACGGACGTCCCGATCGCCACAAGGAATCCGAGCGTCGGATAGAAGATCTTGTCGACGATGGTGAAACGGCCGATCAGCTGCCTGATGATCGTCCCGGCGGTACAAAAGAGGCAGATGCAGATCGCAGCGAGGAAAGTGACCACGCGGCCGGCGACGAAGTTCCCCGGCGCGTCCCCGTCCATCCAGATAAAGATGCCGTAGCCAATACACACCCCCGCCATGGCCAACGGGATCGCACGGAAGACGACACTCATCCAGTAATTCATGCCAATCACAACCTCTTAGCGTTGCCGGTCGATCACACCTGGGCAGTGATCGTCGATACTTCTGAGGTGGGCACCTGGGTGAAGCGGTGATCCAGGGTCCGTAATTGCAGTAAACCACGGCAGTACAGGGCTCCGAGTCGTTTAGCTCCAAACGGGTGCGAACGAGCCGACGCAGCGGCCGTGGGAGAAATACTCCCATCTGCCCAGTTCCTCCACGTCTTTGTCGTCTACGCGATCGAAACCTACTGCACCCCAACATATGTCATGAGATCCGCAATAGCAGACGACCGTTGCCACCCGACATCACCAACCCCGACCAGTTGGGGATCCAGATACCCGGATCCTCCCGGCTTTCACGACATAACGGACACGTAGTGCTGCCGCTGGGAGTTCAATAAGGTTGTCACCGTTGACTTCACGTGCTTGCAGTAACCGGACGCCGAAACGTCGAGCAAGGTGGCCATCGAGCCTTTTCACCTGACCGACCCCCCGCGACCAACGCTTGAATTTGGTTTTTTGTGGTGCGCGTTCGAAATTTCGTCCTAGCCTTGCATGTGATCGAAGCACTGTCGACGGCCAGTTGGGGGAACGAGCATGGAGACTTCATCGAACTCACGAATCGCCCGGATCGGAATGACCGCAGCCGCCCTTGCGGCGACCCTCACCATCGGAGTCTGTGGCGCCGGTACCTCAACGGCGGCAACGACTCAGGATCTTGCCAACGTCATCGAGTCCGGGCTCAAACAACCGGCGAGCGACGTCATCCTCAACGGGACCAGCACGTGGTCGACACCTGTTGGCAACGGTCCGAGCAGTAACTCTTTCTTGCCTGCGTTCGCGTACGGACTGTTCAATCCGGACGTGGCACCTCCCGGCGCGAACGACTGGAATTGCGCACCCAAGGACGGTCAAGAGCCCGTTGTCCTCGTCCACGGCACGTGGGAAAACGCCTATGACAATTGGGCTTTCATGTCCCCGGCACTGAAGGCGGCGGGATTGTGCGTGTACGCGTTGAACTACGGCAAGTTGCCGATTCAGGAGGGCGGTGGACTCGGGACCTTCGTTCCCGGCGCCAACGGCAACGGCGATATCAGCCAGTCGGCCGGTCAACTCGCCACCTTCGTCGATCGCGTGCTCACCTCGACCGGCGCGGAAAAGGTCAACATCGTCGGCCATTCACAGGGCGGCCTGATGGCGCGGCAGTACCTCAAGTTCAACGGTGGCGCGGACAAGGTCGATAGCCTTGTCACACTCGGTGCCACCCACCATGGGACCAGCCTGCTCGGTATCGGCACGTTGGGTCGGACCATCAACAACCTCGGGATCGACGTCCTCGGCCCGGTTGCGCTCGTGGTCGGTGTTGCCGGAATCCAGCAGGTCTACGACTCGGAATTCCTCAAGACCCTCAATGCCGACGGTGACACCGTCCCCGGCGTCAAATACACCGTGATCGGTACCAGGTATGACGAGGTCACCACACCGTATGAGTCGACATTCCTCACTCCCGGCCCGGGCGCGACCGTCGACAACATCACGCTGCAAGACGGCTGCGAGGTCGACACATCCGATCACCTATCGATGAACTATTCACCTCGTGCGGCGTCCATCGCTGCGCGGGCGGTTGGCGGGACGAACGATGACGGGCTGCCGGTACCGATCGTGTGCGAACCGAACGCCTGGCTCTTCGGCTAGGTGACTCGACCTGGCCAGGGTGACGGCACGCCGTCACACATAGGTGAGCGTGGTCGTTCCGAAGAGGTAATGGCAGGTTTGCACGGAGACGGCAGCACCGTGAACCGCGACGGCGGAACAGTGATCGCTCCGTCCGGACCTGCCGCCACTCGATACCGCATCCAAACCCTTTGGCACACAGACGATCCCCTGCCGACGTAGAACCGGACAGCCTTCGCCTGCCGCCGAAGTCGCGCGATCGCCCGCCGATGTCACCGCGCCGGAGTAGAGAGGTAGAGAGGATCGGCGTGTCCCCTGACAGCGAAAGGACTTGATCATGAATGAGGCCGAATTGATCCGCGACGCATTCAGCCGGGTTTCCGAGGAGGTCCACGCAACCGTCTCCGATCTTCCCGATGCCGCGCTCAACTACCGGATCGACCCTGACGCCAACACGATCGCATGGCTGATCTGGCATCTGACCCGTGTGCAGGACGACCACGTGGCGGGAGTCGCGAATTCCGAGCAGATCTGGACTGCACAGGATTGGTACGGGCGATTCGCACTGCCATTCAAAGTCGGCGAGATCGGCTTCGGACAGTCAAGTGACGAAGTCGGACAGGTTCAGACCACCATCGACCTCCTTCTCGGATACCACGACGCCGTCCAGGAAAGAACCGCCGCGTTTGTCGAAAACCTGACGTCAGAAGACCTCGACGCCGTGGTCGACCGGAACTGGGATCCGCCCGTCACCCTCGGCGTCCGCCTGGTCAGCGTCATCGCCGACGATCTCCAGCACGTCGGCCAAGCCGCGTTCATCGCCGGCGTATTCGCCCGCGCAGCATCCTGATCCTGATTGCAGAATCAGCAGGTCACTGAGAAGTCGCGAAGAATGGTTGTGCACAACTGAATTGTGCACTACGTTCAGACATGTGACCGCACTTCGTTTGGACAGCCAACTCTGCTTCGCCCTGTATTCGGCATCGCGGGCGACCACCGCCGCGTATCGGCCGATGCTCGACGAATTCGGGCTGACCTACCCGCAATACCTGGTCTTACTGGTGTTGTGGGAGGAGAAGTCGATCACCGTCCGCCGACTTGGGCAACGGCTACAACTGGATTCGGGCACGCTCTCGCCACTGCTGAAGCGGGTGGAGGCAGCCGGATACATCCGGCGTGATCGCTCCCCGACCGACGAGCGATCGGTCGAGGTCACGCTGACCGACGCCGGACGTGCGCTCGAATCGAAAGCCCAGTGCGTGCCCGAACAGCTCTTTGCTGCAACGGGTTTGGACGTAGACAAAGTCGAAGAGCTACGCGAAGCGGTCCAACGACTGACCGTCGCACTACGCGAATCCGGCAATCCAGTCGGTTCGTGAACACCCAACTCCGAAAGGCACCATCATGAAAGCTCTCTACACTGCAGAAGCACTCGCCACCGGTGACGGCCGGAACGGTCATGCCCGCACCACCGATGGCAAGGTCGACGTCGATCTGTCGATTCCAAAAGAGATGGGCGGCAATGGCATCGGAACCAATCCCGAGCAGCTCTTCGCCGCCGGGTACGCCGCCTGCTTCCATTCGGCACTGCGTTTGGTCGCCGGCCAGGAGAAGGCCGACGACACAGACTCCACCGTGGGCGCCCGCGTCTCGATCGGAAGCCTCGACAACGGCGGCTTCGGCCTGGCCGTCGAGTTGGAGGTAACGCTCCCGAACCTCGATCACAACACCGCGACCGCACTCGCCGAAAAGGCGCACCAGGTCTGCCCCTACTCCAACGCAACCCGCGGGAACATCGACGTCAAGCTCGTGGTGACCGACGACTGAGCGGGCTCACTCACTCAACCAAACAGACGACGGCAGCCGTCGGGTCATATGGCCCGCCTGCTGCCGTTTGTCCGTCAGCACCCCTCCTCGCAGCGGCGCCGGTAATGCAAAAGCACCGACCATGTGGTTGATAATGCCGGGATGAGATCGCGGAACAAGATCCTGGAAGCCACACTCGGGTTGATCGCAACCGACGGTTTCGACGGGGTCAACATCGCCGCTGTCGCCAGCGCTGCCGGCGTCTCCCGCCAGACCGTCTACTCGATCTTCGGCTCTCGAGAAGACCTCGTCTCTCAGGCCGTCGCAGGGCTGACCATCGATATCCTCGGAGACATCCGCAGCCACCTGGAAGCCGTCGAGACACCGGTCGGATACATCGTCGAACTCATCGTCGCCGGCCGGGCAACGGTCAGAAGCCACCCGGCGCTCGCGGCACTGCTCCATGCGGAAGTCGGCAATCCGATCTTCGATACCGACATGATCTCCCGCGCAAAACCGATTGCCCATGAACTGCTCGCGCCGCTCGCCGAACGACATGCCGAGGTCAAAGAACACATCGACGACATCGTCGCGATGGGCCTGCGGTTGGGGCTGTCGACCGTTCTCTTCGAAGACGTCGATGTCACCGAGGACGATGATCTACGAAACTTCCTGACCCGGTGGCTGGCACCAGCGATGCAGTCCTGGATCGAACCACCCAACATCTCTTGACACTTCTGAGTGCGACTGTCTAACTTTACCGGGCGACCAACCCGCGTCCGCGGCGCTTCTTCGGTCGACGATGAACAGCAAACCGGGGGGGGCAATGTTGTCTGAAATAAAACGCCGTGCATTTTTGGCCGGAGCAGCAGCAGTCGGAGTGGCCGCAGCGAGTTCGACGGTTGCACAAGCCAAATCGACACCGATCGCGCGCACTCCTGCCGCCCGGATACCGGTCACTCGCGAAGACCACCGGGCCATAGTGATCGGCTCCGGCTTCGGTGGTGGCGTGGCCGCCCTGCGTTTGACCGAAGCCGGCGTGCCGGTGACGATCCTCGAACGTGGCCGCCGGTGGGCGACCGGGCCGAACTCCAACACATTTCCCCTTGCCACGGCCCCGGACAAGCGGATCCTCTGGCACAAGGGCGCCCCACAGCTGTTCGGCAGGCCTGCAGTCTTCGAGCCGTACACCGGACTGATCGAAGCGATCATCGGCCAAAACATGACCGCCCTGTGCGCGGCCGGGGTCGGCGGCGGATCCCTTGTCTACCAAGGAATGACGTTGCAGCCCGATGAGGCTGTCTTCAATGCCAACTTCCCGGAGGCGCTCGACTGGAAGACCATGGACCGGGTGCATTACCCGCGCGTGGCTCAGATGCTGAAGCTCCAGGTCGCACCCGATGAGCTGATCGCAACCCCCAACTACCAAGCCCCCAGAATGTTCGCCGAGAGCGCCAAACGCGCCGGCTTCCCGGTGTCGAAGATCCCGATGCCCATCGACTGGAACTACGCACTCGACGAGCTGCGCGGCAAGATGAAGCCTTCGTACACCAACGGCGCCGGCGCCCTCGGTGTCAACAACGGTGGCAAGCACTCGGTCGACGTCACGTACGTCGCCGCTGCCGAGGCCACCGGCCTCGCCACCGTCCACACCCTGCACGAGGTCACCGATGTCGAAAGGACAGGCGACGGCCGGTGGCGGGTATACGTCGAGCGGACCGACACCAGCGGCACCGTCCTGGAGAACAAGATCCTCACCACCAACGCACTGGTGATGGCGGCGGGCAGCATGAACACCACCAACCTGCTGATGCGGGCGGCCGGTAAGGGTGCCATCGGAGACATGCCTGACGGACTGGGCGGCAACTGGGGTACCAACGCCGACCGCATCTACCTGTGGACCAACCCGGCGACCGGGTTCGGCACGCCACAGGGCGGTCCCGTGGTCTACGGCAGTCGCAACTGGAACGACCCGAAGTCCGCGTTCACGATCATCCAGGCGTCCATCCCGAGCCTGGGTGTCGACGCCCGCAGCACGATGATGGTCGGATTCGGGGTCAGCGCCGACCGCGGACGTTTCGGCTACGACTCGACAACCGACAACGCGACGCTGCACTGGCCCATCGACGGCGACTCCGACATCCAGAATGGCCACATCGGTCCCGCCGTCCAGAAGATCGCCGGATCCACGACCCTGACCACCGACACGAACCTGACGTTTCCGTCCACCTGGCATCCACTCGGTGGCGCGAGCATGGGTGCGGTCTGCGATCTCCAGGGACGCGTCCAGGGACAGAAGGGCCTCTACGTCCTCGACGGCGCGCTGATGCCGGGCAACTCGGCGGCCTGCAACCCGTCGATGACCATCGCCGCGATCGCCGAACGCGCGATGGACCACCTCGTCCGAGAGGACGTCGGAACCATCATCTGAGCCGTCCGCCAGACCGGGTGGACCGGCCTATCTCGACCAGATCCCAAGAACCGTTGCTGTGCAACAGAAATACCGCTACCGAAAGCAATGACGCCGGCCGCCACGGGCAGATTCCCGTGGCGGCCACCACAGGCCGGAACAGACCTGCAAGGGCGTGAATCTCGTAGATGAAACCCGCTCCCGTCGCCCCTTTGCAGCAGATCTGCACAGTCGTGCCAGTCTCCACTCATGGCGCGCCGCGACATAACCGCAGGTCAACGGCCTGCAGCAAATCCCTTCGCACCCAACTTGCTCGTAGCACTTCCGGTTTCGGGGAATCCATGCCACACTATGTACCAGGGACGTGTTAATGCGTTCTGCAGGAAAAAAGAGAGAAGTACTTTAATATGGCACAGGGAACTGTGAAATGGTTCAACGGCGAAAAAGGCTTCGGCTTCATCGCCCCCGACGGCGGTTCAGATGACGTCTTCGTTCATTACTCCGAGATCCAGGGCGGCGGCTTCCGCACCCTCGAGGAGAACCAGCGAGTCGAGTTCGAAATCGGCCAGGGTGCTAAAGGCCCCCAGGCTACCGGAGTGACCGCGATCTAAGATCGCTAGACTTCAAAAAAGTGGGTTGACCAGCGAGAAATCGCGGGTCGCCCACTTTTTTGCGTCCGGTCCGTTCGGTAGGAACACTACCGATCAACCGTGGTCAACTATCTTTTATTGACCACACCTGTTCACCACCCCGACTCACATGTCGTCGGTGTCGATTCCGTGTACGCTCCGGCTCGACCTGACTCTTCACAAGGGTTCACTCTGACCGGGTTGAACTTCTGCAGTGGAGCTCGACCCCATGCGCCGACCGTCGAATGTGTCGCCGGCCAGTCAGTGGGTGAGGACCATCTCGTGTGTCTGCACGAGATCTTGCGAACCGCCTGGGCCCGTCGTCGCATGCTCGATGAGCACCGACGCGGTCTCGCCCTTCAGCCTGAGCACCATCACCCCGTTGTCAAACCATGGTCCGGCGTCGACCTGCCAGGTGATCGCATGATCGCCGAGGCCCGCCCGGCGGGCGAGGAAGTGTAGGAACTTGACCACGGGCCGCCGGATCGCGAGCCGATTCACCACCCGGATCGGCAAGTCGAGCGGGTTGCGGAACGGGGACATGGTCAGCTGGTACAGCATCGTGTTGTTCGGCGGGGTATCGGTCAGTTCCGCCTGCGCAACGTAGGAACAGTGCACGTCGCCGGACAACCACAGAATGCTCGCAGGCGATTGCGGCCGGCTCACCAGTTCGCTGACGAGAGTCACCATCTGCTCGAAGGAATTGCCGAACGCAGCCCAATGCTCGAGATCGAGTGCCAGGCGCAGCTTCTCCCCTACCTTCGCCCACCGGCGACCCCAAGCACCTTGCGCGACAGCTTCATTCCATTGTTCGAGCTGGTGAAGCGCAGGCAGCATCAGATACGGCAGCGACGTACCGAACACGATATGCCGGGCGTCGGTGGTCAATGCCTGCTCGCAGAGCCATTTCCATTCGAGTTCGTCGAGCATTGCTCGCCCGTCCGGCGTGAGGTCGCGTGAGCACCGCGAGTCGATCATGATGATTCGGGTGTTGCCCAGATCCCGGACATAACTCCAGCGGGCCGACGCCGGATCGCTGTCGGCCCGAAGCGCGAAGTCCGACAGCAGCTTTTCTCGTTCCTCGGCACCACCCGCCGACCGCACCGCGAGGTAGAGCTCGTCCTTCGCCAATTCGTTCGGCGACAGGTTGCCCAGATGCTGGTAGATCCAGTACGAGGAGAACGCCCCCACCACCCGTCGGTGCCACCAGGGCTTCTGCTCCATTTCCTTCCGCCAGTCCGACGACGAGTTCCAGTCGTCGCGCAGGTCGTGGTCGTCGAGGATCATGCAGCTCGGAATGGTTGCCATCAACCCGGTCACCTGCGGCGCTCCCCAGGATTCCCGGTAGAGCCACGTGTACTCCTCGAAGTCACAGATCTCTTCGAAGACCTCGTCACCCAGTTCGGGATCGTTCCGCGTTTCGCGACGCTCACGGAGCAGTGCCTTGATCTCGGGCGACGGGTCATCGGCATACACCTGGTCTCCGAGCAACAGCAGCAGTTGCGGCCACAACTCGGCGTCCTGGTCTTTCACCTGAGCTGCCAACCCGGCAAGTCCATCGGCACCGATCGCCTTGAGCCGATCGTCGTCGTAGGTATCGCCTCGACGACACGAACCGAACGCGACGGTCAGTGCGTCGTCGTGCGCCGCCGTCCTCAACTGTCCTTCGGCACAGATCACCGGAGTCACCTCCGATCCCGGATCGCCCGACGGCGTCAGCGTCACCGTGTAGTCGATGACGCTGCCGGAGGGAAGACCGACCAGCTGCACGATCGCAAAGTGATGACCGTGCACGGACCACGTGTTCTCGGCGCCGATCTGGCCGGTGGACGTCCGGACCTCGGCGTTGCACTCGTCCTCGGTTTCCACCCAGACCGTGGCTCGCGTGGTGTCGACGTAGCGAAGGATCGGTCCGAGGACGAGTCCCGGCGTTCTCATGCTCATCCGTCCCACAGTTTCACCGATCCGCCGATTCCGCACGTTTCCTGGTCATCGCCGTTCGTGACCACGCGCGGCGCGCAGCCGATAGGTGGTCTGCTCTCGCAGCTGCGGGCGACCCGATCCGTGGGTACTATCCACGGGGACAGCGCTGCGGCGTTCAGTCACCGTAGGTCCAACGATTCCGTAGTGGGATAGGGGCGTTGACGATGACCACTCCGCATGTTCCACGACCAGCAGTGGTCGACATGGCCGGTCACCCGTACCTGTCCGGGGTCTTTGCGCCGCAGCGCAGCGAAGTCGATGTGCCCGCGCTGACCGTGGTCGGCGACCTGCCGACAGATCTTGTCGGCAGCTACCTACGCAACGGTCCCAACCCACGATTCGATCCGATCGGCAGCTACACATATCCGATCGATGGCGACGCCATGGTCCATCAGATCGACTTCGACGGGACATCGGTGTCGTACCGAAACCGTTTCGTCCGGACGCCGGCCGTCGTTTCGGAAGAGGAGGTCGGTCGCGCTCTGTGGTCCGGACTCTTTGATCCGTACTTCCCCAACGAAGACGATCTGGACGGGGACGAGAACACCGGACGCGATCTGCCCGACATCAACGTCGTCAAGCACGGCGGCCGACTGCTGGCAATGGCCGAGGCGGCACAGCCATATTCCCTTGATCCGGCCGACCTGTCGACCATCCGACGCGAATCGTGCGACGGCGCAATGCTCGGCGGCAGTACCGCGCACCCGAAGATCGACCCGGCAACCGGCGAGATGCTGCTCTTCAACTACGCGTTCGAGGCACCCTTTCTGACGTGGTCCGTTGTCGGCCCAGACGGAAACTGTACGCGCCCACCCACTCCCATCAACGGCGTCAATACACCGATGATGATTCACGACATGGCCCTGACCCAGCGTTACGCCGTGATCTTTGTCTGCCCACTGAAGTTCGACATCATCGCATCATTCACCACCGGCGCATCGCCCCTGGAATGGCTTCCCGAGCGGGGCACCCGCATCGCCCTGGTGCCCCGCGACGGCTCACCCGTGAAGTGGTTCGACACCGATCCGTTCTGGGTGTGGCACTTCGCCAATGCCTTCGACACCGAAAACGGTGAGGTGGCAGTCGATTACGTGCGGTGGAACGAGCCGACGAATCTGGGCGTGGCAACCGGGCCGGGAGTCGCCGACATCACCCGCACGCTGCTCGACCCCATCAGCGGCCGAGTCACCCACACAACGCTCAGCGACTCGATGGTCGAGTTCCCCCGTGTCGACGACCGGTCACTCACTCGGCCGCACACCGCCATCGCCTCAGCCGGGCAGCTACCCGGAGGCCGGCCCGGCATCGACACCCTGTTTTTCGACGATCTGACCACCGGCAGCCAAACCTTTTGGGATTCGGGCACAGTGGTCGTCGGCGAGCCCATATTCATGTCGGGTGCCACCAACGACTACTGGGGCACCATCGGCACCGACCGAGAGACCATGACGTCGTCGTTCTACGTCTTCCCCACCGACGATCCCGCCGCCGGACCTCTGTGCACGGTACAACTTCCGATCAGGGTCCCCGCCGGTCTGCACGGCGCATGGATGCCCGCGACGCCGCGGTAGACGCGGAGTTTCCCGCTGACATCTGCGGCCCATCGCAAAGAGGTCTCCACACTCAGTTCGTGTTCATCGCGCCTCACCCGTTATCGATCCTTCGCGAATCATCTACCAATAATCATTTACGATTCGCGATCAGAACCTATATAACGCAATATGCGCTAATTATTCCCACAAAGGTGCGTACCATCCACTGGGGGGAGTTTTTCGGACGAAAGTCCATCGCGATTCGATGATCCTGACCGATTCCACACAGGTCTCGAGAATGGAATTCGGCAACCTCACCGAGAGTCACTTTCATGTGAAAGTGAAACACCGTGTCACAGCTATCGCGAAATTCAGTCTTTCGCCGCAGAAAACCGGTCAATCGCAGATAATTTGGACGCAAATAATTTGGATCTGTAACGATCTGGTGGTATTTCGGGATACCAATCGTGAGTCCAACCATCAAAGCGAAATGAGTCAGAATGAAGAAACAGACCAAAGCAGCGATTGCAGCCGGAGCAGGGGCAATCATCCTCCTCGGCGGCGCCGGTAGCCTAGCCTACTGGAACGACTCCGGAAGCACTCCAGGCGGTATTGTCAGTTCGGGTGAGCTTTCGCTCGACGATTGCACAGGCGGCGGAACATGGACCGACGTGAACAAAGGCACCCAAATAACGAACATCACGGCGTTTCGAATTGTCCCGGGCGATGCAGTGTCGTACACCTGCAACACCAACGTGAACGCCAAGGGTGACAATCTGACAGCTACTCTCACTGCGAATATCGGCGCTGTGACCGGAGACGCCGAGTTGCTGGCCGCCCTGGGGACCCCCCAGGTGTCCGTGACCGCCAACGGCGCAGCGCTACCCACCGGACCCACCGGCGTGGAGATCTCACCCACACCAGGTAAACAGCCCATTGTTGTGACGGTGGCGTTTGAGTTCGACCCGACCACCACCGGCCAGGTCGGCCAGAATCAAGCCGTCAACCTCACCGCGACCACGCTGAACCTGGAGCAGAACACCAATCCAGCCACCCCTTGATCCGTGAAGAGGTATCGATGGTGGGCACTTGCCGCTGCAGCTGTTATTACGTTGGCGCTGTGGTCGACAAATCAGACGGGGGCATTTTGGCGGGACCAGACTGCCACGACTGGCAGCGGTATTCGTTCGGGTGAGCTGAAGATCCTTGCAGGCGGCGCAAACAACTATCCGTGGGCAGATTTCGGCGGCGAAAATCTGTCCTCTGGGTCGGTGGTACAACGACCACTGACGATTTCCGTCGGGGGTGATACGAATTCCGGAATTAAATCCGAATATCGCCTCCAATCGATGGTAGCGAATTCGATGGAGGTCCCACTGACGTTCACTGCATGGATCGTCAGCGGTGCGGCTGACTGCCCGGC
This sequence comes from Williamsia sp. Y844, assembly GCF_056786475.1. Taxonomy (NCBI): domain Bacteria; kingdom Bacillati; phylum Actinomycetota; class Actinomycetes; order Mycobacteriales; family Nocardiaceae; genus Williamsia; species Williamsia sp. Y844. The sequence continues at coordinate 622,089 of NZ_JBXCJB010000002.1, read as the reverse complement.
ATCGGGTAACCCCAATAGAATTGTCGGCGGTCCGTGGACGAGTTTCCCGGCCCCCACAGCCGCCCGTTCACTCGCTGTCGGCAAATCGGAGGTGTGGTGCCTGCGCGCTACTGTCGGAGCCGGCGCACAGCAAAACAAAAAGACGACGGTTACTCTCCGCTACCGGGTGGACCAAGCGATATGACGACCAGGATTCCTGAACGAAAAGACGACGGCCCGCTGTGGTGGGTCCGCACAATTGCGAGTTGGACCCTACTGTTGGCGATGTTTGCGATATTGACGGTGACCATCTTGATTCCGATGGTTGCGGGTGCCGAGAGGTTCACTGTGCTGACGGGATCAATGAATCCGACATATCCACCGGGGACATTGATCGTCGTCAAACCCGTCGACGCCGACGACCTCCAGATCGGCACACCCGTCACCTACCAGCTGGAAACCGGTAAGTCCGCGGTCGTGACCCACAGAATAGTTGCGTCCTCGCAGAACGCCCGCGGGGACCGTACGTTCACCACACAGGGCGATGCGAACGATGCTCCAGACGCGAAACCCGTTATCGCGGAACAGATCAGGGGTAAAGTTTGGTACTCCATCCCGTACCTGGGGTACGTCAACAACTGGCTCACGGGCCAGCACCGCGCGTGGATCGTCGGATCACTCGCGCTCGGACTGTTTACGTACGCGGGCGTCATGCTACTCGGGGGTGTGCGAGACGGCCGGAGGAGTCGGCGCGAGGAGTCGGTGACGGAGGAAGCAGACCATGCCACTCCACATTGACCCGGCTCTGATCGCAGAGAAACTCACCGGCCCGCTCGGTGTAAGAATACGTGCGCTACTGGCCCTGTGCATGGTTCTCGGTCTCGGCGCGGTCGGCACAATGGCCCTGTGGAGCAACTCGGCGAGTGCGACGTCGGGTGAGTTCAAAACCGGTGTGGTGGATCTGAGGGTCCTCGGAGTCAAGGCATACGTCTTCACCGGCTCACCAGGTTTCAGCATGGCAAATATGCTGCCCGGCGAAAGCAAGGCGGCAACGCTGAAAGTGCAGAACACGTTGTCATCGCTCCCGATCACCTACACGATGGCCGCGAGCACACCGGCGGGTGGTCCCGCGCTCGCCAACCACCTACGAATGACTGTTTTCGACGGCTCGTCACCCACGAATGGGACCTCGGGCGGTCTGGCAACCGGTAGTTGTAGCGGCACGCAGCTCGGCAGCTCGGTACTGAGCGCCAGTGGCTCAGTACCAGTGATGACCACTGCCCAACCGCTCGGTGCGGCCACCGGTACTGCGCAGGCCCCCAGCACACAAGACCTGTGCATCGTGGTTGCATTGGCTCCCGCCGCTCCGATGACCGTGCAGGCCCAATCGGTACCGTCGATCACCCTGAACTTCAACGCGACGTCCACATGAGTGAACCAACGGTCTTGCGCCCCGCGCGACCACGGCGGGTCCGTCTCATGCGGGAAATTGCGCTGACCTCCTCAGCCCTCGTCGGCCTGTGCTGCTTGATCGCAATGATCGCGGCGGTCTTCTTCGGTATCACGCCCCTGGTGTTTCAGTCGGGCTCGATGGAACCGACCATCCCCACTGGCGCCCTGGCATTCGCACAGAACGTATCCGCCACGGACATCAAACCCGGTGACGTCCTCAGCGTTGAGAACCAGCAGGGCATTCGCATCACGCACCGTGTCGTGTCAGTCGACTCATCCGCGGGTGGTGCCGTCGCGATGACACTTCGAGGCGATGCCAACGGTGCGTCCGATAACGAGAAATATGTGGTCGATGCGGCGAAACGCGTCATGTTCCACGTCGATGGGCTCGGTTATCTCGTGGCCTGGTTCAACACTCTCGCTGCCAAAATCCTCTGTGGGTTGATCGTCGTCGCCCTCGTCTGGCTCGTGATCTTCCCCAACGGTCGTCGATCGTCATCCGGCGCGGCAAAAAATTCGGTCATCACCGGGCGTGCCGCTGGGGGTGTTTCCCTGCTCGTTCTCGGGCTCGCAACAGTGGTCGTGATCGGTGCCGCCCACTTTCAAGGGACCGCCGCAGCATACTCCGATTCAGCCACTGCCACAACGGGTTCCTTCGCATCGAGAACCGCATTCGTCCCACGAATCAACGACCGAATCAATACTACCAACTATGTAACGTGCGAAAATGGTGGCAGCGCTTCGCAAGGTACGCCCACTCTGAAATGGCGACACATCGGCCCTCCCTACCAGTACCGAGTGATTACCCGCGAAACCAATGGCACCGTCCGGCGAACGGTCGACGTGGCTCCGCCGGTCACCGCAGCAGTTGGCTCGACAGTCTCCGTGACGTTGAACGCCATCGGATTCCCCGCGAGTTCTTCGATTACCTCGTACGACGCTGAAATCCACACAATGCTCCCGGGTGGAGCTGTCTCGTCCGAATGGCGTGGCTACCGGGTCTATACCGATGCCTCAGCCGCTCTGGCCGCGAACATGCATTGTGGTCTGAGTGAACAGGATTCGACCGCGGGGTACGTCCCACCGCCGGCATCGATCAACTGCGCCACAAACACTCCCGCCAAAACAGCAACAATCTCATGGCCTCATATCTCCGGATACACCTACCAGGTAACGGTTCGAGACCCTGGGACAGGCAACGTCGCTTATGTGGCGAGCATCAATACCCCAGCGGGTACTGCTGCGGGACAATCGATTCCCAGCACCATCGCCTTCGGCAACCTCACTACCGGTGCCCTCACCGGAACCGCGGCGAGAGCAGAGGTACGCACCCGGGCAACCAACGGAACCTACTCCACGGGGTACGTCTCGTATAACATCACGGCCAGCTCAGCGCCAGGTGTCGCCTGCGTTGCGGCCGGGCCGACCGCATCCCGAGTTGCTCCCACCCTGCCCGCCAGTACGACGCCCCGGGGTTCGACAACGACCCCGGCCACAACCGGCACCGAACCAATACCATCTGACACACCGCCCGGCGACACGAACACGACAGCGCCGCCGATCACAACCACGCCAACTGCTGAAGTCCCTGTGGAGCAGCCACTTTCACCGGTTTTGCGTTCACACTCCGGAAGCTATTCAGCCCAACTGATGCAGACCACTTCCGGGCCGGTCGTGGTCATCCGCGACGCGTCGAATGTGGAGGAATTTCGCACATCGGCGTCGGAACACACTGTCGCAGACTGGATGGATGGCTCAGACGAGTTGCGGGTTACCGATTCGGCCGGAGATCGGACCATCAGCCGCACATCTGGGATATGGACAATATCTCCATACGCACCGCCGCCGACTGAGGCACCTCCCACCGATGAGGGTCCGGCGGGATCGATACCGCCGCAGCCGCAGGAGCTCCCGCCGGCAACCGAGAATGTCCCCGCCGGGAGCTGATCACGCACCCGTAGCAGTTGTACCGGCGCTATTTCAGCTGCCACTTCACGGTGACCGAAAATCCGACGGTCTGCTGGCCCGGTTCCAGTGGCACCGAACTGTCGAGCATCGTGCGCTGTTGTTCAGACGCCGAAACAGCCTGCCCGGACGTGGTCTCGTCGATCGTCAACACGGCGCCGAGATCGTCGCCCGACAGATCTGCGTACTGCTGAGCGCGGCTTCGCGCGTCGTTGAAGGCTTCTTCCCGCGCATTGGCCACCAGCTCGGAATCGTCGTCGATGACAAACGACACGTTGCTGATCCGGACCGAGTTGCCGCCGGCTTCGGCTGCCGCCTTGAGCACGTCAGAACCCTTGGCAAGATCGCGGACGTTCACCCGGATCGAGTTGGTCGCCCGGTAGCCCGAGATCTGACTCGAACCGCCGGGGCCCGGATTGGTCATGTCAGGTGAGACCGTCACCTGCTGGGTCTGTACATCTTCGCGGGGCACACCGGCATTGACCACCGCATCGGTCACCGCGGTGATCTGTGCGTTGGCCGCATTGATCGCCGTCGACACGTCGTCGCCGGTTGTCTCGACACCGATATCGACCCGCAACGTGTCGGGCGCCCCCAGGACCTCACCGTTGCCGACCACCGTCACCGATCGTTGGTTCACCGGATCCGATGGGTTGTCGTCGCCACATGCCGCAAGGCCGAATACCAATACGGCGGAGCCGGCTATGGCGATGGCGGCCCGGCGCGGGCTCGGTGCATTCAGCACTCGCCTGCGGGCAATTGATCGAGGTTCTCTGTTATCCACGTGGCGACTGTATCGAGAATCGCTGTGCCATCACCGAAATCGCCGACACCGACACCGGCGGTGGCGCGGCAGCGGGGTTCACGGCGTCCGGACCACCGGCAGTGGCCACCAACCCCGCTTCACATTTATTACACCGTGACCGGGGCGCGCTGACCTGTGGCACCGTCAGTGCTCAGATGGCCGCCACGCGCCCATTCCCAGGAATGTGATGACGATCTGTTTTTCGGTCCGCCGGATCAACTCTTCTTCTTCACGGGTGTTCCGCGGATCCAGCTCGACCAGTTCGGCAACCGCATGGAGCATCACGGTGACGATCAGATCTCCGGCGACCTCGAGATCATCGGCGGGCCAGTGTGCCAATTCGGGTATGCGGGAGAGGTCGATGGCCAGCTCCCGCGACAGCAGTTTGAGCTCGGTGTCGATGGCCCGGCGGACCTCGGTACTCCCGCCGTACTGCTCTCGTACGAGAAACCGGAACTGCGATTCGTTGGCGCGGGCCTGCCGGACCACCACGGCCAGGGAGTCCTTTGCGGTGGGCATGGCCGTGCGGGCGGCGAGATCTCGACGACCATCCCGCAACATGCGACGCAGGGTCCGCATCGCATCCTCGACCAGGGTGACACCCACCTCTTCCATCGAGGCGAAGTGCCGGTAGAACGCGGTCGGCACGATTCCGGCCCGCTTGGTCACCTCACGCAGACTGATCGACGAGAAGCTGCGTTCCCCCACCAATTCGAGAGTCTCGTCGAGCAGAGCCTGGCGGGTACGGCTCTTCTGCTCGGCCCTGGTCCGCGACACCTCGGCAACACGCTCCGAGGACGCAGAATCACGCCGAGAACCACTGTGGGTGCTCGAGCTGTGATGTTTGGAACTCCGTGACACGCAGCTGAGTGTACGTCCGTACACCAGAGATTTCTGCAACCCCGTAGTCAAAACGTGGTGGCCGTTACACAAAGAACCCTTGACGGCAGGGGGTGCGGTGATGCGACACTGCTAGTGAACAGTCGTGCACTGAACGAAAGGACTCGACCATGTCGAGAACCATTTCCAGATTCCTCGGCCCAGTACTCGAAGCTGCCCTCACTCCCCATGCTGTCGACCGCTACCTGGAGCTGATCGATCCCCGCATCACCTGGACCGAGCTACGCGCCGAGATCGTCGACGTACAACGCCGCTCGGCGCGCTCGGTGACGTTGCTACTGCGTCCGACCCGCCAGTGGACCGGATTCGAAGCCGGTCAGTTTGTCCAGGTCAGCGCCGTTGTCAAAGGTGTGCGGCATACACGTTGCTACTCGCCGGCCAACAGCGCCACCACGCGTGACCACATCGAGCTGACACTGACCGCGCACGACGACGGAGTCGTCTCCCGGCACCTGCGCGACCATGCCGCACCTGGACAAGTCCTGGGACTCTCGCCCGCGGCCGGAACGTTCACGCTGCCCGCCGAGCGGCCCGACCGGATGATCTTCATCAGCGGTGGCAGCGGCGTTACACCTGTGCTCTCAATGTTGCGAACACTTGTAGCCGAGAACTACCGCGGACACGTCGACTTCATCCACTACGCGCGCAGCGCCGACGATCACCCGTACGCACGTGAACTCGGCGCCATCGCCGCCGACCACCCCGAGTGGAACATCGACACGCACTTCACCCGCCCGACCGGCGACAGATCGTTGGCGGAGCACTTTCGCCCCGAACACCTGCCCAGCGCCTACGCAGCCGACGCCCCGGTCTTTCTCTGCGGCCCGTCCGCGCTGCACAACAGCGTGCGTGACCACCTGACCGACATCGGCGCGATCGACAATCTGCACATCGAGCAATTTGTGCTCGTCGCACCGGCCGATGATGACGATGCCCCCGCACACGGGCAGCTCAGCTTCGCGGCCAGCGGCAAGAACGCACCCAACAACGGTGCGTCCATCCTCGAACAGGCCGAGAGCGCGGGCCTGCAACCAGAATTCGGCTGCCGGATGGGCATCTGCTTCTCGTGCAGCGCGATCAAGCGCTCCGGGCTGACCAAGAACATCCTCACCGGCGACACCGACACCGAATCCGATCAGCACATCCAACTCTGCATCAGCAAACCGGTCGGCGACTGCGTCATCGACATCTGACAGCCCCCCGCTAACCCCGACACCCCAATTTCCCGACAACTCTGTAGGAGTCACCATGACCACCAACGAACTTGTCCTCACCCACGAAAAGGTCGAAGAACTCGGCCGCGAACTCGATGCACTGCGCGCCCGGGTCGTCGCCGACCTCGGCGACGCCGATCGTGAGTACATCTACTCCATCATCAAGACGCAGCGCGCTCTTGAAGTTGCCGGACGCGCCCTGATGTATTTCCCGTTCATCCCACCGGCCTGGCTTGCCGGCGTCGGGGCATTGAGTGTCTCGAAGATCCTCGACAACATGGAGATCGGGCACAACGTCATGCACGGCCAGTACGACTGGATGCGTGAACCCGGCTTGAACTCACGCGAGTTCGAATGGGACACAGTCTGTCCGGCAGATCAGTGGCGACACAGCCACAACTACATGCACCACACCTTCACCAACATCGTGGGCCAGGACCGCGACATCGGCTACGGCATCCTCCGCATGGACCGCGACCAGAAGTGGAACCCCTACTACCTGGGCAACCTCGCCTGGGCGAGCGCACTGATGGTGCTGTTCCAATGGGGTGTGATGCTGCACGACCTCGAGACCGAGAACATCCTGGCCGGCAAACGTAAGTGGACCGATGTCAAGGGTCTGGTGAAGGGCATGTGGCGCAAGGCCAGCCGACAGGTCCTCAAGGACTACGTCATCTACCCCGCACTCACCGGACCGTTCTTCGTCAGCACGCTGGTGGGTAACGCCGGCGCCAACCTGGCGCGCAACGTGTGGACGTTCTCCATCATCTTCTGCGGCCACTTCCCTTCCGGTGTGCAGACTTTCAGTCAGGAAGAGACCAAAGACGAAACCCGTGGCCAGTGGTACCTGCGACAGATGCTCGGATCAGCCAACATCAGCGGCACACCGTTGTTCCACATCATGAGCGGCAACCTCTCGCACCAGATCGAGCACCACATCTTCCCCGACATCCCGGCCAACCGCTACCCGCAGATCGCAGGCGAGGTCCGCGAACTCTGCGAGCGCTACGGATTGCCTTACAACACCGGTAGTTTCAGTCATCAGATCGGATCGACCTGGCGGAAGATCGCCCGGTTGTCATTGCCCAACTCGTGGCTGGCCGATGATGCCCAGTTCAGTGTTAAGGTCGAGTCCAAAGTTGCTGCCTAACGCCGAATCCTCTGACGAAATGGGACGATTCCGGCATCGACACGGAAGGCCCTCATGGTCTCGCAATTCGAACGCAACAAGGACATCGCCCAGGAACTGATCGAACAGACCACTCACCGGGTCGGGCGGATCGCGTCGATCATCACCGGAGCGGTCGTCGACGTCACCAGGGAGATCGGTGATCTGGTCACCGACGGCATCGAGATGCGTGAGGCATCCAAACGTGCCCGCCTCGACGAGCCCGAACGCACAGACGGTCCGAGTATCTAGATGACCGCGCCGATCTACGAGCGGCGCAATCTCGCGATGGCGATCCTCGCCTTCGCAATGTTCATGGATCTCATGGACGTGACGATCGTCAACGTGGCGATCCCTTCCATCCGCGGCGATCTCGATGCCACACCGGCACAGATCGAATGGCTGGTCGGCGGCTATGTGTTGGCGTTCGCAGGCGTCCTCATCACGGCCGGACGTCTTGGTGACCGCTATGGCCGCCAAAAGGTCTTCCTCGTCGGCATTGTCGGGTTCACCCTCGCCTCGGTCCTGGCGTCCACCGCGCAGACCGGCGACATCCTGGTGGCCTCGCGGGTGCTGCAGGGCTTCTTTGCCGGGCTGATGGTTCCGCAGGTTCTGGCCAACGTGCAAGTCCTCTACCGCCCCAAGGAGCGCGCGCCGGTCTTTGCGATCCTCGGCACCATCACCGCGATGGCGGCGGTGATCGGTCCAGTACTCGGCGGCTGGCTGGTCACCGACAACCCGTTGGGCGGCGAGTGGCGGGCGATCTTCATCATCAACGTCCCGATCGGCATCATCATCGCGGTGGCCGGCTGGTTCCTGATCCCCAACACCAAGTCCGAGAAGGTCACCAACCTCGACCTCCTCGGCGTGGTGCTCGCCGTCGGCGGCGTGCTGTTGCTCGTTTATCCCCTGGTGGAGGGGCGGCAGCTGGGCTGGCCCACATGGTCGTTCGTGATGATGGCGCTGTCACCGGTGGCATTGACCGCATTCGTGTTCCAACAACGGCGACGCACGACCGAGGGCAGCGCGCTGATCCCACTGCGGCTGTTCAGCAATCGCGGGTTCGTCGGTGGTTCGGCCATCCAGTTCCTGTTCCAGGGTTCGATCACGTCGTTCTTCTTGATCCTGGCGCTCTATGTACAGGTCGGGCTCGGCTTCGAGGCCATCACTGCCGGCGCGATGACGCTGCCGTTCAGTATCGGTGCCACGATCGCCGCCGGTATCGGAGCCGCGTTGACCACCCGACTCGGACGCAATCTGCCCTTGATCGGCGGCCTCATGATGAGCGCGGGCACCGCCTGGACCATCGTCGTCATCCGAGACGCCGACGCGGCCTTCTCGAGCTGGGACACCGTCTTCCCGATGGCCCTGGCCGGCCTCGGCCTGACCATCATGTTGGTGCCACTGCTCGACATCGCACTATCCACGGTGGACGTGTCCGATTCCGGTGCGGCGTCGGGCACATTGAACACGTTTGCCCAGATCGGCGGCGCCGTCGGGGTGGCCGTCACCGGCGTGCTCTTCTTCGGCGAGGCCGGTCGCTACACCCAGCCAGAATTGCTTCACGCGTTCACGATCGCCGCCTGGGTGCCGATCTGCGGATACGCCCTGTGCGCCGCGGCAAGCTTCCTGTTGCCCGGGCTCAGTGCCGTCAAGAAACACGCCGAAGAACAAGAACGCCTCGCCGAACTCGAAGAACCCAGCCCCGCCTGACCCCGATGATGTGGTGTTTTGGCGAACAAAACCGCAGGTGAGCTGCGCCAAAACAGCACATCATCGGGGGTTGGGGGCAGGGTGGGCGCAATTGTTGGGACGGGCCAGATCGGCCGGTAGCCTGGGCCGGTGCTGACTTTTCCGAATCCCGTCAACGACTACGCCGCGCGATCGACCGCCGGGCTGGTGGTGTTGCTCGCCGTGGCGGCGATCGTGATCAACAATCCGATCGTGTACGCGGTGCTGGCGATCGGGTTTGCATTGCGGGTGGCATCGGGGCCCACGCTCTCACCGTTCGGACAATTCTCCGTCCGCGTCATCGTTCCGCACCTCATCAAGAAGACAAAGCTGGTTCCCGGTCCGCCGAAACGGTTTGCTCAGACGATCGGACTCGTCTTCAGTGGTTCTGCGCTGATCCTGTCGCTGCTCGGCCTCGGACTGGCCGCCCAGATCGTGACCGGACTGCTGGTGGTGGCCGCACTTTTGGAGTCGGTCCTCGGGTTTTGCCTGGGCTGCACCATCTTTGGCTTTTTACAGCGCGCCGGTGTGATCCCGGAGAGCGTCTGCGAGGCCTGCAACAACATCTCACTGCGCGCACCCGTCACACCCTGACCTGGTTACTTCGGGATCGGGTCCGCGGCGGCCAGAACGGAGTCGTGCAGAACGCGTACCAACCGGATGAAGTCGTGCTGTTCCGCCGGAGTCAGAGGCCCGAGTATTTTTCCTTCTGCGCGTTGAATCGCGTCCTGGGTCCGGTCGCGGATCTGCTGCCCCTCCGACGTCAACGCCACCAAACGGACGCGACGGTCGGACGGATCGGGTCGGCGCGTGATCATCCCCCGCCCTTGCAGGTTGTCCAGAATCGGGATCAGACGCGATTTGTCTGCACCGATTGCCGACGCCAACGCCTGTTGGGTCCGGACCGGCCCTTCTCCGAGTTCCAGCAGCACGGAATACGCCCACATGGTCAGGTCGTTCTCGGCCAAGATCGGCTCTTCGATCTCGATCAGGGCACGGGCCAGAGGCAACAACATCGCTGCCAGATCTGGTCGCGGTTGCTCACTCATGTCATCAAACTATCGCGTTCGGGCTATCCGTAAGCAAGGTGCATACGATATGCTTGCGCTTATGAATAATTCCTTGCAGACATCTCACACCCAAGCCGTACAACTCACCGTCGATGCAGTGCGGTTGATCTCGCCCGACCAGCTGACGAGGCAGACCCCGTGCGCCGAGTGGAATCTGGCCGAACTCCTGGACCACATGACCGTGCAGAACAACGGCTTCGCCGCAGCGGCCGCAGGCAACGGTAGCGACGACGCACTGTGGACCACCGGAACGCAGCGCGACGATCCGGTCAGCGACTACTTGGAATCAGCCACCGCGGTGAGCGCGGCATTCGCGCAGCCCGGCGTCGCCGATCGGCACTTCGCACTGCCGGAACTGTCCCGCGATCAGACATTCATCGGCTCCCAAGCGATCGCCATGCACCTGGTCGACTCCCTCGTCCACGCCTGGGACGTCGCGCGTGCCATCGGTCGTCACATCGACCCCGACCAGAAGCTGACGGATCTGGCGCTACAAATCGCCCAGCAGGTTCCCGATGGCGAAACCCGCCGCCTGCCCGGTTCCCCTTTCGGGCCACGGACCGAACATCCAGCCAACTCGACCGGACTGGACCGGACGCTCGCGCTGCTCGGGCGCTCACCGCATTGGCCATCGATCTGAGCCCGCTTCTCACCTGCAGGCAGAGCCGCCACCGGCCGAAGGCACCGGTCCAAAAACCCCGGTTCAGTCCGCTTTGATCAGCGAAAGCGCGATTCCGTCAAGGATGTCGTGTTCGGAGACAACAAGATCGGTGATACCGGTCCGCTCCCCGATCATCTCTGCGAGTTCCAGGGTCACCAGCGATCCGCCACCGATGACGTCGACGCGGCCCGGATGCATCGGCCCGAGTGCAGCCCGCTCCGTCCGCGGCATCCGAACCAGGTCCCAGCACACCTGCGACAGCCTCTCGAAGCCGATGCGCGAGAGATGAATCCGCTCGGAGTCGTATTCCGGTAGGTCTGCGGCCAGGGCCGCGAGGGTGGTCATCGTTCCGGCCACGCCCACAAATGTCTTTGCCCCGTCGATGTCGACGTGCGAAAAAGCCTCACCCAGAAGCGCTTTGATCACCGAGATGGCATCGCCGATCTCGGCGTCGGTGGGAGGATCGCTGTGCAGGCAGCGTTCGGTCAGCCGGACACAGCCGATGTTGGCCGAATACGCGGCATGGACGCCGTCGCCGTCGCCCATCACCACCTCGGTGGACCCGCCACCGAGATCGACAACCACAAACGGCCCCTGCGCAGGATCGAGGTCGCCCACCGCACCGGCAAAGCTCAACCGCGCTTCCTCGTCGCCGGAGATCACCTCGGCGACCGCGCCCGGTGACACCGCACCAAGCAGTTCCCGGGTCATCGCAAAGAACTCGTCACGATTGGCTGCGTCCCGGGTGGCCGAAGTGGCCACCATCCGGACCTCGCTGACACCGTGGGACTTCATGGTCGTCACGTAGTCGGCCAGTGCGACACGGGTGCGTTCGATCGCCTCATCGGCAAACGCACCGGTGGCATCAACACCCTGCCCGAGCCGGACAACTCGCATCTCGCGATGCAGGTCGATCAGTCCGTCGTCCCCAGCGACGGCCACCAGCAGTCGGATCGAATTGGTGCCACAGTCAACCGCCGCGACGATGTCGCTCATGAATCCTCTTCGCGCGCAGGCAGTTCCGGCCAATCGGCGGGTATCGCGCTGCCGCGCAGTCCGGCTGCGGCGGCCAACGACACGGCCTCGTCACCAAATGGATTCAGGCCGGGACCCTTTGCCAGGGAATGCGCGATCAAGACGTGCAGGCACTTGACCCGGTCCGGCATCCCGCCGCCGGTGAAGTCGGTCCCCAACGATTCGATGGCGTCGCGTTCGGCCAGATACGACTCGTGGGCCCGACGATACTGCGCGGCCAGCTCTGGATCTTCGGCCAGGCGGGCCGTCATCTCCCGCATCACCCCTGCCGATTCCTGTCGACTCGCCTCGGCGGTCAGACGCGGATCGGTCAGGTAGTAAAGCGTGGGGAACGGTGTGCCGTCGGGTAGCCGCGGTGCGGTCTTGACGACCGCAGGTCGACCGTCGGGCGTGCGGTAGCTGACCTCGAGAACTCCGCGGGGCAAGCGTCCCAGCTGCTTTGCGATGAGGTCGAGATCATCTTGGGAGACTGATTGATTGGATTCTGAATTACTCATTTTTTCTCGGGCACAGATACCGATTCCCACAGGTTGGTGTACCAGGGGTTCTGGGCCTGCTTCTCCGCCTCACGCTCTTCGTCCGTCTTGCCCGGCGGTTCCGGGTACTGCATCACCAGGGGCTTCTCCCCCGGCATCACAAACTGCAATCTTTCGCGCGCCTGCGCCTCGATATAGGCCGGGTCGCCCTGCTCGGCGACCTTCTCTTCGTAGTCGCGAACCTCTTGCTCGAGTTGCGAATTGCCGGCTCGCAGTTCGTCGAACTCGGTCTGCTGCGAGAAGTACGTCCGCATCGGCACCGCCAGCGACAACGCCAGCAGACTGAGCACCGCGGCGAGCACCACGGCCCGCTTCGGATTGATCGCCTCCCATCGCGACGACAACGCCGCCGCGGTCCGCGGCAACGTCATCGTCGGCGAGAGGGCGGTCCGCGATGTCGCCCGGGCCCGGGTAGGGCCGGGGCCGCCGCGACTGCGCGACCCCGACCGTGCCGGCCGGGCTCCGCCGTCAGCCTGCCCACGGCCCCGCTCACGCCGGGATGCGTCTTGCGATCCCGTTCGGCGACTTCGTCTTTCGGCCATGGCCTACGCGTCCATCAACTTTCGGTGCTTCTCAGCCCTCGAAGGAAAACCGCGGGAAGGCAAGATCGCCTGCGTACCGGGCTGCGTCGCCCAGACCCTCTTCGATGCGGAGCAGCTGGTTGTATTTGGCAACGCGCTCGCTACGAGCCGGTGCACCGGTCTTGATCTGTCCACAACCACATGCCACTGCCAGGTCGGCGATGGTGGTGTCTTCGGTTTCACCCGAACGGTGGCTCATCATCGTCTTGTAGCCGCTGTTGTGTGCCAGCGCCACGGCGTCGAGGGTTTCGGTGAGGGTGCCGATCTGGTTGACCTTCACCAGGAGTGCATTGGCCGCGCCGCGGTTGATGCCGTCTTCGAGACGCTCGGGGTTGGTGACGAACAGGTCGTCGCCGACGATTTGGACCTTGTCGCCGATGGCCTCGGTGAGCGCGATCCAGCCGTCCCAGTCATCCTCGGACAGTGGATCCTCGATCGAGACCAGCGGGAACTCGGTGAGCAGCTCGGCGTAGAACTCGGCCATCTGCGCAGCGGTGCGGATGCTGCCCTCGAAGGCGTAACCCTTGCCCTCGGTGTGGAACTCGGTGGCGGCAACGTCGAGCGCGAGCGCGACATCGGTGCCCAGCTTCAGGCCGGTGTTACCGATGGCCTCGCTGATCAGCTCCAGCGCTGCGCGGGTGCCTGCGATGTCCGGAGCGAAGCCGCCCTCGTCACCGAGACCGGTCGACAGACCCTTGGCCTTGAGGACGGACCGCAGCGAGTGGTACACCTCGGCGCCCCAGCGCAGGGACTCCTTGAACGTCGGCGCTCCGATGGGCGCGACCATGAACTCCTGGACGTCGACACCGGTGTCGGCGTGCGCGCCGCCGTTGACGATGTTCATCATCGGGACGGGCAGGATGTGTGCGTTGGGTCCGCCCACGTAACGGAACAGCGGGAGTCCGGCCGACTCGGCAGCGCCCTTGGCCACGGCCAGGGAGACACCCAGTAGTGCGTTGGCACCGAGGCGGGACTTGTCGGGGGTTCCGTCGAGGTCGAGAAGCGCCTGATCGACCAGTCGCTGATCGTCGGCTTCGATGCCGATCACGGCCGGTGCGATCTCTCCGAGTACGGCCTCCACGGCCTTCAGAACGCCCTTGCCGCCGTAGCGATCGCCACCGTCGCGGAGTTCCACTGCTTCGTGCTCACCGGTCGAGGCGCCCGAGGGCACCGCCGCGCGGGTAAATGTTCCGTCGTCCAGAACAACTTCGACCTCGACTGTCGGGTTACCCCGCGAGTCCAGAATTTCGCGGGCTCCGACCTGATCGATGCTGGCCACGGCTCATCTCCTTCAGATGTTGATCACTGCACGTTCACGCCCGCACCGAGGAGGTGGCGCGTATCGCCTTAGAGCCTAATGCCCAAAGCAGCCAGATAACGATTGACGCACCGACGTCGATGCAGATGCGATCTGCCCAGATATCCGCAGACGCCGAACCGCCCAGAAATCAGTACGCAACGTTCACCGAGTAGGCGTTGGCATGATCGCGGACATCGAGGACGTATTGCATCGAGTTGTTGTAGACCTTGACCGCTTTCTCCCAGCCTTCGGGCGTGGTCAGGTCGCCGCCGGAGACACAGAGGTAGCGCGCCGCGGAGAGCGCTGCATCGTCGATGTTGTCCACATCGACCACACCGTCGCCGTTGGCGTCGACGCCGAAGCGTTCCCAGGTTGCCGGGATGAACTGGAACGGGCCCATCGCCCGGTCGAGCCGATTGTCACCGTCGAGCACACCGCCATCGGTGTCGGCGATCTTGGCGTTGCCTGCCGTCCCGTCGAGCGGTACCCCGCGGATCTCCGGCGAGACGTCGCCACTGGCGGCGATCTGCGCACCGCGATATTGACCGTGTTTGCTCTCCACGCCGGCGATCCCGGCGAGTGTTGTCCAGGTGATACCGCATTCGGGGTGTTGCTGACGTTGGATCTCCGCTGCGTTGCCGTAGGCCTCCAGCGCGACCAGCGGGATCCGGCTCTGCTCGGAGATCGGGGTCGCCCACTCACGCACCAGTTCAGCGGTGCGGCCGGGCGCGTTGATGTCGAAGTAGGGCACCGGCGCACCGGGGTTGGGTGGGATGCCCTCCGGGACCACCACCTCTGGCTTGGACGGTAGATCGAGGCATCCGGCACTCGCCGCCATCACGCCGACGATGGCGCCCATGACCGCCACCCGTCGGGCAATCGTTCGCCGAGCACTTCCCGGCTCTCGCCGACGCCCACACACCACCGTCATCCTCACTTCGTCTTCATCGACCCGCCGCCTCAGTTGCGGGGTCACCATTCCACTGTGCCCGACCGGGCCGGGCTTGCCCGGCACCGAATCGCCGAACGACACGCCGAACTTCGATGAGCTTTGTCCGATTTGCCCGAATGCGCAGGTCGCAGAGGGGTGGGGCACAAAGTCCCCATCATGTCCCAACTCCAGAATTACCCCTCGGAGTTCCCCGGATTCCGTTGTACAGTCGCGTCTTAGGCAATCCGACCCTAACCAGGCCGAAATACAGAGGGAGCACAGTTGTACGTCGCTGACGGTAGTTCGGCACCCTCGGTGGCGACCCAATTGTTCGGGAGCGGACTGATCGGTCTCCGCGAGGGACTCGAGGCCGGGATCGTTGTCATGATCCTGGTCGCGTTCTTGGTGAAGTCGGACCGGCGGGACGCCCTCAAGTGGGTGTGGCTCGGTGTGGGTGCCGCGATCGTGATGGTGCTGACCATCTTCGTCGTCATCCACTACGGCACGTCGACGGTGACCGGCCTGACCGCAGAAGCCATCGCAGGCGTCACCTCGTTGGCAGCAGTGGCCATCGTGACCTTCATGGTGCTGTGGATGCGCACCGCCGCCGCGTCCATCTCCGGCGAACTCAAGGACTCGATGGCGCGCGCTCTCGAGGTCGGTGCGGGTGCGGTGGTGCTGTTGTCGTTCCTGGCCGTGGGACGCGAAGGTGTCGAGACCGCGTTGTTGATGGTCGGGTACGCCGAGAACACATCGGGCAGCAACTGGCCGCTCGTGGGGTTGGTCCTCGGAGTGATTGTCGCCATCGGTGTCACCGTGTTGTTGTACCAGGGCACCGTCCGGATCAACTTCCAGAAATTCTTCACCTACACCGGCGCATTTCTGGTCGTTGTCGCCGCGGGCATGCTGGCGTACGCGATCCGGGCACTGCAGACCGTCGGCTGGCTCCCCGGATTGTCGAACACAGCCTTCGACATCACCGCGCAATACGACCAGTCATCTTGGTATGGAACGGTTCTCGCCGGAATCTTCAACTTTCGACCCGACCCGACGGTGCTCCAGGTCATCGGCTGGGCCATCTACCTGCTGGTCGTGATGACCTACTTCCTCTGGCCCCGTAAAGCGGCGGCGACCAGACCGCAACAGGCTCCTGTCACCGTCTGATTCACCACCTTTGAGAAAGGCTCCACCCCATATGAACCCAACCCGATCCGCGAAGGCCGTGGCGTTGCTGTGCGCGGCAGTCGTCGGCCCGCTCGTCTTGGCGGCCTGTACCGAGAAGGCCGAGGCCTCTGAAGGCGATATCGCCGTCACCTCGACCGATTCGAGTTGCGATCTCGCGACCTCGGACGCCGAGACGGGGAACGTGTCGTTCAACGTCACGAACAACGGCAACAAGATCACCGAGTTCTACGTGTACGGCAACAACAATCGCGTGCTCGGTGAGGTCGAGAACATCGGACCCGGATTGACCGGCAAATTGACGGTCGAGATCGTGGAGCCGGGCACCTACGAGACCGCTTGCAAGCCCGGGATGGTCGGAACCGGTATCCGTGAAGCGCTGAACGTGACCGGCGAAACCAAGGAGAAGGCGAAGGTTCCGGCCGATGTCGAGCAGGCCAAGGCCTCCTATCTCGACTACGTCCGCGGGCAGGTCAACGGGTTTGCCGATCAAACCGCCGTGTTCGTCGCGGCGATCAAGTCCGGTGACCTCGACGCCGCGAGGGCGCAGTTCGGTCAAACGCGTACCTTCTACGAACGCATCGAGCCGGTTGCCGAGTCGTTCCCCGATCTCGATCCCGCGATCGACATGCGCTGGGACGACACCGAAGACGGCGCCGCGCCGTTCACGGGATTCCACCGCATCGAGCGCTTCCTGTGGGCACCGCAGACAAGCGACATCGGCGAGAACCCGGGCGATGTGACCCAGGCCGACTACGACAACGCCCTGGCGACCGACAACAAGGCCGAAGCCGACAAGGCGGCCGATGAGTTGCTGGCCAACGTCAACGCGCTCAAGGCCGAGGTCGACAAACCCGACTTCGTCTTCGAGACCGGTTCGTTCGTGAAGGGCCCGCAGGCATTGATCGATGAGGTTGCGGCCACCAAGGTCGGCGGCGAGGAAGACCGCTACAGCCACACCGACCTGTGGGATTTTGCGGCCAACGTCGATGGATCCGAAACCCTCATCGCGGCAATGCAACCCATCATCGCAGCCAAGAACCCCGAGTTGATGGACAAGATCACCGCGCAGTTCGCGGCAGTGCGCGCATCCATCGAGGAGTATCAGACGGCGGACGGTTATCAGTCGTACGATCAGGTTCCGGAAGAGGCCCGCAAGGCGTTCTCCGATCAGATCGATGCACTCTCGCAGTCGCTGTCGCTGGTTCCCGGGTTGGTGATGACGCAATAGTGACCGAAGCAGACGACACCGCAGCCACCCCGGATCAGCCGACCGAGCGCACCGGCGTCAGCCGCCGCGCGGTGCTCGGCGCTGCCGGGGTGGGTGCGGCTGCCATAGCAGCGGTCGGCGGTGTCGCCGTCGGCCGCGCCACAGCGTCCGAACCGAGTGGCGATCCGGCCGATCACGTCGTCCCGTTCTACGGACCACGCCAGGCGGGCATCGTCACCGAGGCCCAGGACCGACTGCATTTCGCGTCGTTCGACGTCATCACCGACAACCGCGACGAGCTGATCGACATGCTCAAACGGTGGACCGCGGCCGCAGAGCGTATGACGCGGGGTCTGGACACCGTCGAGGGCGGTGCGCTCGGCATGGGCGACTACACACCGCCTGCCGATACCGGTGAGGCCCTGGGCTTGTCGGCGTCGTCACTGACGATCACCATCGGATTCGGACCGGGACTGTTCGGCCCCAGTGCCGCAAACCCCACCGGCCCGGACAGGTTCGGTATCGCCGACCGCAAGCCGGCCGCGCTCACCGATCTCCCGGCGTTTGTGGCCGACGCCATCGAGCGTTCTCGCAGCTTCGGTGACATCGGTGTGCAGGCCTGCTCCGACGACCCCCAGGTCGCCGTCCACGCCATCAGAAACCTGGCCCGGATGGGGTTCGGGGTGGTCAGCGTGCGCTGGTCCCAGTTGGGGTTCGGACGTACGTCGTCCACCACCACGGCACAGGCCACGCCGCGAAACATGTTCGGGTTCAAAGACGGAACCGCGAATATCAAATCCGATGACACCGAGGCGCTCGACGCGCACGTCTGGGTTGCCGAGAGCGACAACCCGCCGACCGCCCAGTGGATGACCGGCGGTTCGTACCTGGTGGCCCGGCGGATCCGGATGGACATCGAACCCTGGGACCGGGCGATGCTGCTCGAACAAGAACAAATCGTCGGACGTTTCAAGGGCAACGGGGCCCCACTGGGCAAGGTCGACGAGTTCGATGCGATGGACTTCAACATCAGCGACGGTGCCGGCCCACTCGTGCCCCGCAATGCCCATGTGCGCCTTGCCCATCCGGATAATCTCGGGGGTGTACGAATCCTGCGTCGCGGCTACAACTTCACCGATGGTTCCGACGGATTCGGGCACCTCGACGCGGGTCTGTTCTTCATCGCCTACTGCCGCGACGCCCACACCCAATTCGTCCCGATGCAACGAGCGCTGGCGTCCAAGGACGCGATGATGGAATATCTCATGCACACCGGAACAGCCTTGTTCGCCTGTCCCCCAGGACTATCCGAAGGCGAATACTGGGGCCAACACCTGTTCGAATAACGCCCCCGAACCCCGATAGTGTGCCCTTTTGGCGAGCGTTTCCCCAGGTGAGCGCCGCCAAAAGGGCACACTATTGGGTCAGCGGGGGAAGTGGGTGCGCCAGTCGTCAGCGGTCTTGGGGGTGGTGGTTTCGGCGATGCGGATGTCGGCCATGAATGCCAGGACATTGCGGCGCAGCTGATCTTCGACGCTGGGTCCGTCGGCGGTGATTCGCACCTCGGTGACCTCGGTCGGGATCAGATCTGCCGGGAAGCCCGCCGCGGCAAGCCTTTCGAGCACTTTCTGGGTCAAGGCGAGTGACGGCTGATTGGTGGCGATACCGTCGAGCACCGATCCGCGCGCCTTCTCGGCGGCCTTCCGCGACTCCCACTCGTCGAGCTGGGTCTGCAGATCGATGCGCTCACCGCTGAGCACCCCTTGGGTGCGCGCCGACACCTTGTTGGTGAAAGCCCGTGCCACATCGTCGATGTCAAAAGGGTCTTCGGCGCGGTCAGCGGCGATCCGCGCGTGGAACAGCACCTGCAACAAGATGTCGCCGAGTTCTTCGAGCAGATGATCACGGTCGCCGGAGTCGATCGCATCGAGGAGTTCGTAGGTCTCCTCCACCAGATAGCGACGCAGCGACTCGTGGGTTTGATCACGCTCCCACGGACCGTCGAGGCGAAGCCGGTCCATCAACTCGACCGACGCCAACAACTCCCAACCGCTCGGTTGCCGACCCGACGCGTCGACGTCTTTGGCCTGATCAGACATCGGCACCCTGCCCGGCCGCCACACGCATGTTGACGCTGCCCGGATTGCGGCCGTCGATGACCAGCAGCAGATCCGCGACCACCTGGACGAGTTCGACGTCGCGCACCCGGTCGCTGCCGACTCCACCGGTGCGCGGAATCGGGATCCCGACCACCCCGGTGGTGCCGCGGTAAGTTGCCGACGGATACAGCCGCTTGAGCCGAACCTGTTGTGAATCGAGCAGTTTCAGCGGCGACACCTTGAACTGGTTGCCTGCGATCCCGACCTCGGTGACACCGAGCTGACGGGCCAGCAAACGCAATTTGGCAACCGACACCAGGCGCAGGACCTCTTCGGGCAGCGGGCCGTAGCGGTCGAGCAGTTCCTCGACGATTCCGGTGAGCTCTTCGTCGGTGTTCGCCGACGCGAACTTTCGATACGCCTCGAGCCGCAGACGATCGGAATCGACGTAGTCGGGTGGGATGTGCGCATCGACCGGCAGGTCGACCCGCACCTCCTTCTCTTCCTCCATGGCGATCGGCCTGCCGTCGGCCGCCGCGCGGTAGGCCTCGACGGCCTCGCCGACCAACCGCACGTAGAGGTCGAAGCCGACCCCGGCGACGTGTCCGGACTGTTCGGCACCGAGCACGTTGCCTGCACCACGCAACTCGAGGTCCTTGAGCGCCACGGCCATACCCGCACCGAGGTCGTTGTTCTGTGCGATGGTCGCCAGCCGCTCGTGTGCCGTTTCGGTGAGTGTCTTTTCGCCGTTGTAGAGGAAGTAGGCGTAGCCACGTTCCCGGCTTCGACCGACGCGTCCGCGCAGCTGATGTAGCTGCGACAGGCCCAGGACCTCGGACCGGTCGACGATCAGGGTGTTGGCGTTGGAGATGTCGAGACCGGTTTCAATGATGGTGGTACACACCAGAACGTCGTACTCACGGTCCCAGAATCCGGTGACGGTGCGTTCGAGGAGGTCCTCCCCCATCTGTCCGTGGGCGACGACAACCCGGGCCTCTGGGACCATCTCCCGGATCGCGGCCGCCGTCTTGTCGATGGTGCTGACCCGGTTGTGAACGAAGAAGACCTGTCCGTCCCGCAGCAGCTCACGCCGGATCGACGCCGCGACCTGCTTGTCCTGGTAGGCACCCACATAGGTGAGCACCGGATGCCGCTCCTCCGGAGGCGTCAAGATGGTCGACATCTCGCGGATGCCTGCCATCGACATCTCGAGGGTTCGCGGGATCGGCGTCGCCGACATGGTGAGGACGTCGACGTGCGTCCGCAACGATTTGATGTGCTCCTTGTGCTCGACACCAAAGCGTTGCTCTTCGTCGACCACCACCAGTCCGAGATCTTTCCATCGGATTCCGGTGGCCAGCAGGCGATGGGTTCCGATGACGATGTCGACCGTGCCATCGGCCATGCCCTCGATGACCTTGCGGGAATCACCCGGGTCGGTGAACCGGGACAGGCCGGCGATCGTCACCGGGAACTCCCGCATACGATCGGTGAAGGTCTGCAGATGTTGTTGCGCCAGAATGGTTGTGGGCACCAGAACAGCGACCTGCTTACCGCTCTGCACGGCCTTGAACGCCGCTCGGACCGCGATCTCGGTCTTGCCGTAGCCGACGTCGCCGACTACAACACGATCCATCGGGACGGGGCGTTCCATATCCGCCTTGACCTCACCGATGACGGTGAGCTGGTCCATCGTCTCGGTGAACCCGAACGCGTCTTCCATCTCCCGCTGCCACGGGGTGTCGGGCTCGAACGCATAACCCGGTGCAGCGTGCCTGGCCGCGTACAGCTGCACGAGCTCGCCGGCGATCTCGCGAACAGCCTTGCGCGCCTTACGTTTTGTATTCTGCCAATCAGAGCCGCCGAGCTTCGACAGCGACGGCGTCTCGCCACCGACATACCGGGACAGCTGATCGAGCGAATCCATCGGGACGAACAGCCGGTCGCCGGGGTGACCACGCTTGCTCGGCGCGTATTCGATGACCAGGTATTCACGCCGCGCACCGCCGATGGTGCGCTCGATCATCTCGACGAACTTGCCGATGCCGTGCTGATCGTGGACCACCATGTCGCCGGCACTCAGTGCCAGTGGGTCGACCTGGTTGCGACGTTTCGCCGGGAGCCGGCGACCGTCCTGGGCCCCGGTGATCCTGGCACCGGTGAGGTCGGATTCGGTGATGATCACCAGTTCCGCGTCGGGCAGCACCAAACCCGCCGACAGCGAGCCCCGCAGGACCGTGACGATGCCCGGTTCCGGAGTCGCACCCGAATCAGCATGGCGCACCGGAACTTCGGCCTCTCCGAGCCGTTCGACGATGCGGTCGGCGGTACCGGCACCGGGCGAGACCACCGCTGCCCGACCGCCGGAGGCGACGTGCGCCCGCAGCCCGGCGAAGGTCTTGGCGATTTCTTTCTCGTCGCCGCGGGGCGCCGGACCAGGCGTCAATGTCAGCTCGTTACCGATTCCGATCGAGCTGTACGTCCACCAGGTGCGCTGCGCGGCAAGGGTTTGTTCGTGTACCTCGTCCAGCGAGCGGTAGGAGCTGTCCTCGAGGTGCAACAAACCGAGGTCGACCGGCGCCAGCCCGCCGCCACCGGCCGCAGTCCAGGATGCCTCGAGGAACTCTGCTCCGGTCCGGGCGAGATCGGATGCCCGCGTCCGGACTTTCTCGGGATCGAGGACGACCACGTGGGTACCCACCGGCATCACCTCGGTGAGCAGTTGCATCTGACCGGGGACCAGCGCGGGGATGAGCGCTTCCATCCCCTCGGTGGAGACACCTTCGGAGAGTTTTGTCAGCATCTCGACCACCGACGAATCCGCGGCCATGTCGACCGCGAGGTCGGCCGCCCGAGCGCGCACACCGTCGGTCAACAACAGTTCGCGGCAGGGATGGATGTGGACGAGCTTCATGTCGACTTCGGGCTGACTCCGCTGATCGGCCACCGAGAAGGCCCGTTGTTCGGTGATCTCGTCGCCCCAGAACTCCACACGAACCGGGTAGTCGGTGGTGGTCGGGAAGACGTCCAGGATGCCGCCGCGGACCGCGAACTCACCCCGTTTTCCGACCATGTCGACGCGGGCGTAAGCCAACTCGACCAGCTTCGCGATCACGGCGTCGAAGTCGGTCTCGGCACCCTCGCGCAAGGTGATGGAATCCAGATCACCCAACCCGGGTGCCAATGGCTGCACCAGTGAACGAACAGTCGTCACCACCACTTTCAACGGCGGACCGAAACTCTCCTCGTCGGGGTGACGCAGCCGGTGCAGCACCCGCAACCGCTGACCGACGGTGTCCACCGACGGCGACAACCGCTCGTGCGGCAACGTCTCCCATGACGGGAACTGCGTCACCCGCTTGCCGATGATGTCGCGCAGCTGTGCGGTCAGTTCGTCCGACTCGCGTCCGGTCGCGGTGACCACGAGCAGCGGCTTCGACGCGGCGGCTGCCAGCGCGGAGACGAGGAACGGTCGCGCCGCAGGCGGTCCCACCAGTTCGAGTTCAGGGGTTCCGAGTTGCCCGGTCACCCCCGTCAGCGCGGCGTCCGAGGCCGCAATCTGGGCCAAACCAGATAGCTGTCCGGTGAAAATTGCAGCAGAAGGCCCAGTCACACGAACAGTTTACGGGTGCGCGGAACCAACGATGACCACGAGCACCCGATGTTCAGCTGAACGTCGCACACAACCGGTCGATCGCCCTTAGAGTGAGCGGGTTCCCAGAAGGAGATTCCGATGTCTACCAGCCCGTTCGCCGGCATGAACCGACGTGATTTCTTCGCCCGCGTCGCCGCGGTGGGCGGCGCCACCTTTCTCGCATCATGGGCCAACCCGATCATCGACCGCGCCTACGCGGCCGATCCCGGTGGAACCGGATCGCTGGACGACATCGAACACTTTGTCTTCTTCATGCAGGAGAACCGTTCGTTCGACCACTATTTCGGAACACTGCAGGGTGTCCGCGGCTTCGACGATCCGTCGGATGCCTGGAAGCAGCGTGGCTGGGCCCCCGGCGTCGGACCGACAAATACCGGCTACACGATGCCGTTCCGACTCGACACCAACAGCGGCGCGAGCCTGGACGGCGAGTGCATCAACGACCCGGACCATTCCTGGGCGGGCCTGCACGCGGCCTGGAACGGTGGACGCAACGACGGCTGGCTGCCCATGTCCATCAACTCGGTGGGCCCGGGAAACGCCCCCGCGTTGATGGGTCACTATTTGCGCGAAGACATCCCGGTCCATTTTCAGATGGCAGACGCCTTCACCATCTGCGACAACTATCACGCCTCGGTGATCGGCCCGACCGACCCGAACAGGCTCTATTGGTTGAGCGCGTCGATCGATCCGGACGGTACCCACGGCGGCCCGCTCCTGGAGACACCCACGCTGCTCCCGAAGTTCGTCTACTCGTGGCGGACGATGCCGGAGAACCTCGGTGAGGCCGGTGTCAGCTGGAAGATCTACAACAGCAAAGACTTCGGCCCCATCTCCTCGGTGTTGCTCGACGGCATGATGGGTTGTTTCACCCAGGCGGCCGATGTCGATTCCGAGCTCAACCGTCGCGGTATCCAGCCGTCCTATCCCGCAGACTTCGCCGCTGACGTCGCGGCGAACAGGCTGCCCTCCGTGTCGTGGGTGGTCCCCAACCTGCTCGAGTGCGAACATCCCGCGCTACCCGCCGCACTCGGTGCCGTGGGAATCGTGCAGGTACTCGACATCCTGACGTCCAACCCCGCGGTCTGGGAAAAGACCGCCCTGATCATCAGCTACGACGAGAACGGCGGCTTCTTCGATCACGTCACACCGCCGACCGCGCCCCCGGGCACTCCCGGCGAGTACGTCACCGTCCCCGACATCAATGCGGTCTCGTCGTCCGAGGGCATCCGCGGTCCGATCGGGCTCGGGTATCGCGTTCCGGGACTTGTCATCTCGCCGTACAGCCGTGGTGGCCTGGTGGCGTCGGAGACCTTTGACCACACCTCGCAACTACGCCTGCTCGAAACCCGGTTCGGTGTCGAGGTTCCCAACCTGACGCCGTGGCGCCGCAGCGTCACCGGCGACATGACCTCGGCATTCAACTTCGGTGCCAGGCCCGATCCGACCAAGCCCGCCTTGATGGACCCGATACCGCGGGTCCAGTTGGCGGCGGCACAGTGCGGCCCCAACGTGGCCGCCGGATTCATCAACCTGGGCGCGCCCTACCCGGTGCCGCCCAATCGCATGCCCACACAGGAACCGGGGTCGCGCCCGGCCCCGAGCGGGTTGGTGTGACCGGTTGATCATCGGAACGTTCGAACCGGCGCCCGGTCGGCCCATTATTGTGGCTGCATGAAGTCACGCTGGTCGGCAGCCAAACTACCGCACTTGGACGGCAAGCGAATCGTGGTCACCGGTGCGACAAACGGTCTGGGCTGGGAGACCGCACGGGGTCTGGCGCGTGTCGGCGCCCACGTGGTCCTTGCCGTTCGGGACATCGATCGCGGTAAGGAACGTGCCGCCGAGATCGCCGCCGACACCGCCGGTGCGCACGCCGAGGTCATCGAACTCGATGTGGCCGACCTGTCGTCGGTTCGGCGTTGTGCAGACGGTCTCGGTGACATCGACATCCTCGTCAACAACGCCGGCGTCATGGCGCGGGAACACGGTTTCACGGTCGACGGCTTCGAAACATCGTTCGGCACAAACTTTCTCGGCCCGTTTGCGTTGACCAACCTGCTCCTGCCACAGATCCGCGACCGGGTGGTGATCGTCGGCTCGAGCTCACACAAAACCGGGCAGATCCATCTCGACGATCCTCATTTCGAGCGACGCGCCTGGAGTCGTCCGGCGGCGTACGCGCAATCCAAACTCGCGGACATGCTCTGGGGACTCGAACTCGACCGCCGCCTGCGCAAGTCCGGGTCGCTGACGAGCACCGCCATCTCGCACCCGGGGTGGGCCACCACCGGGATCCTCGGCGTCACCGGATTGCGGGCGGTCGACAGTGTGATCGCAGGCGCGGGCAGGCTCCTGGCCAACACCCCGGCCGAAGGCGCCGCGATCACGCTGCGGGCGCTGACCCCGGACATCCCGTCGGGGTCATACGTCGGGCCGGATGGACCGTTCGGATTGCGCGGCGCCCCGGTGCTGGTCGGTCGATCCGCGGCGGCCTGCGACACCCGTACGGCGGGATTGCTCTGGGAACTTGCCGAGTTCGCAACCGACACGAGGTATCCCCTATGACGGTCACCCTGCGGCAGGCCACCGCACCCGACTGTGTCGACGTCGCTGCCATCTACAAGCACTACGTCGACCACACGGTCGTCACCTTCGATTACGTCGCACCGACCGCCGCCGAGTGGAAGATCAAGCGCGCCAACCTGATCTCCGAGCGCTTTCCTTTTCTGGTGGCCGAGAACGAGAACAACGTGGTGGTCGGGTTCGCGTACGTAGCCCACTACCGGCCCAAGCAGGCATACGCGTGGACCGTCGAGAACACCATCTACCTGAGCCCGGCGTATACCGGCAAGGGGTACGGGGCAACGTTGCTGACCGGACTTCTCGACGCGGTGAAAGACTCACCGGCCCATCGGATCGTGTCGGTGATCGCGGACATCCCAGGTTCGGGTTCGGTACCGCTGCACGCCAAAGCCGGGTTCTACGAAACCGGCCGCCTACTGCGGATCGGCTTCAAACACGGTTCCTGGGTGGACTGCATCGTGATGCAGTACGACGTCGTCGATTCGGATCAGCCTCCCGTCTGAACTGCCCGATCCCAGCCGGGGAACAAAACGGACCGTGGTCCGGTTGGTAGAATCATGTCCGTGACGCGTATGCCTTCCCTGTTCCTGAGCCATGGCGCTCCCCCGCTGGTGGACGATGCCCGCTGGGTCGGCGAGCTCGAACAGTGGTCGGCGGACCTGCCCACCCCCACCGCGATCCTGATGGTGTCGGCCCACTGGGAGTCTGCGCCACTGACCATCGGCGCCACCGATTCCACCGTGCCGCTGACCTACGACTTCGGCGGCTTCCCCGAGCACTACTACCGCGTGCGCTACGACGCCCCGGGCGCCGTCGACCTGGCCGCCCGGATCGAGGCGTTGATGCCCGACAAGCAGGCCGTCCGCCACGATCGGGGTCGACGCCTCGACCACGGCGCCTATGTTCCGCTGACTGTGATGTACCCGGAAGCGCAGATCCCGGTCTTGCAGATCTCCCTGCCGACCCTCGACCCCGAACAACTTCTCGACCTCGGACGCCGGCTCAAGCCGCTGCGCGACGAGGGCGTGCTGATCATCGGTTCCGGTTTCACCACCCACGGTCTGCAGTTTCTGCGCGACATGCGGCCGAACGCCACGCCGCCGACGTGGTCCAAAGAGTTCGATGCCTGGGCGGGTGAGCGTTTTGCCGCGGGCGATGTGGAGTCTTTGGTTCGATTCCGTGAGGTGGCACCGGGCATGCCGTATGCGCATCCGACCGTCGAACACTGGTCACCGTTGTTCGTCGCCCTCGGCGCCAGCGACAATCCCGAGCAGAAGGGCGAACAGGCCGTCGACGGGTTCTGGATGGGCCTGAGCAAGCGGAGCCTACAGCTGGCCTGAGGCGACAACGGTCACTTCGAGGGCGGGTCGTTCGGTGTGACCAGGTGCGGCTCGGCCTCCAGATTGACCAGGCCGTTCCAGCAGAGATTGACCAGATGCGCGGCAACGACCTCCTTGGAGGGCTCCCGCACACCGAGCCACCATTGAGCAGTGGACGTGACCATCCCGACCAGCGCCTGCGCATACAGGGGCGCCAGCGCCGGATCGCGGCCACCACGCTCGAAATCCTCACCCAGAATGTGCTCGACCTGGCTGATGGCGTCGTTCAGCAGACTCGAATACTTGCCGGAGTCGCCTGCCGTCGAAGGACCGCGCATCAGGATCTGAAAGCCGTCGGTGCGGTCTTCCATGTAGGTCAGCAGAGCCAGCGCCACCTGTTGCACGCGGTACCGCGACCGGTTCTTGCTGAGCGACGACGTGATCATCTCGAGGAGGGTCTCCATCTCGCGGTCGACAATCACCGCATACAGACCCTCTTTACCGCCGAAGTGTTCATACACAACAGGTTTGGAGACACCTGCGCGCTGCGCGATCTCCTCGACAGCTGTTGCCTCGAAGCCCCGTTCGGCGAACAGTCCCCTGGCGACCTCGATCAGCTGATGACGCCGTTGTGGACCCGTCATCCGCGCACGCGGTACCCGCTGGACCTGATCTGCCTTGCTGGTCGGGCGATCGACTGTCATCGTCGCCTTTCCCTCAAAAAAATGGACATCGAGTCCAACTATATGCGGACCCGTTTCAAATCAGTTAGATCCCGGCGCGGTCGGGCCTGCCTCGCCGACCGGACGGATAGATTCGTGCGATGGCATTTGGGCAGAACAAGAACGACAAGATTCGTACCGCTGCACGCGAAGCACGGCACAACAACGAAGTGGTCTTCACGCCAGAACTCGGCGGGAACGCGAAGAAGTGGGCCGAGCTGATCACAGCAATCGAGTCCGAGGGCTGGAAACTCGAACACTGGGCGGTGGGACCAACCGGAACGATCGCCTCGATCGAGGCCTACCCGCTGTTCCGCGCGCGGTAGTCGCCCGGTCAATACGTTGCTCCGCCACCAGGACTCGAACCTGGAATACCTGAACCAAAATCAGGAGTGTTGCCGATTACACCATGGCGGATTGCGCTCACGATTGTGCCATGAGACTCATCGGAACCCACAACCGGCTCGCGGCGCCCGACAAGTCCTCCCGCAAACGAGCCGGTAATACGAAGACGCTCCACATATTTGTGGAGCGTCTTCGCAAAGGTGGATCGTTTGCGGGAAGCAGGGTCGATCAGTCGCGGGGGCCGCCTGCGACGTAGATGACCTGGCCGGTGACAAAGCCGGCGCCTTCGCTCGCCAGGAACGACACGGTGTGCGCGATGTCCTCGGGCTGGCCGACCCGGGCAACCGGGATCTGGGATGCCGCTGCAGCCTTGTAGTCCTCGAACGGCACGCCGACACGCTCGGCGGTCGCCGCGGTCATCTCGGTCTCGATGAAACCCGGTCCGATGGCGTTGGCCGTCACACCGAACTTGCCGAGCTCGATCGAGAGGGTCTTGGTGAATCCCTGCATGCCCGCCTTGGCCGCGGAGTAGTTCGCCTGACCACGGTTACCGAGGGCCGACACACTCGACAGGTTGACGATCCGGCCGAACTTGGCCGCGACCATGTGCTGCTGCACGGCCCGGGACATCAGGAACGCGCCACGCAGGTGGACGTTCATCACCGAATCCCAGTCGTCGACCGACATCTTGAACAACATGTTGTCGCGGGTGATACCGGCGTTGTTGACGAGGATGGTCGGGGCGCCCAGCTCGCCGGCCACCTTCTCGACGGCAGCGGCAACGGCAGCCTCGTCGGCAACGTTGGCGCCGACGGCGATCGCTTTGCCACCGGCATCGGTGATCGCCTTGACGGTGTCACCGCAACTCGACTCGTCGAGATCCAGGACCGCCACGGCATATCCGTCGGCCGACAGACGTTTCGCAACCGCTGCACCGATCCCACGTGCCGCGCCGGTGACGATCGCTGTTCTCTGCTCGCTCACAACAACTCCCTTGTCGAAGAACTTCGGATAACGATCGCCAGGTGACCGGTCTACAACGGTCCAACGCCCTGCCGATGGTCCACCAGTTGTATCAAGCGCCCCCGAAAGGTGCGTAGGATCGGGCCGTTCCCCGCCTCCAACCGCCAAGGGAGTCCCATGTCCGTGGCACCTGAATCCGCGCGCTCGGCCCCCGGGCCAACCGCCGTCCTGGTCCTTGCCGCAGGCGCAGGCACCCGCATGAAGTCGGCAACCCCGAAGGTCCTGCACGCCATCGGTGGGCGCTCGCTGCTGTCCCACGCGCTGCACGCCGCATCCGGCATCGAACCTGATCACCTTGTTGTCGTGGTCGGCCACGATCGAGAGAAAGTCAGCGCCGCCTGCGATGAGATCGCCGCCACCCTCGGCCGCGACATCCCTACCGCGGTTCAAGAGCAGCAGAACGGCACCGGCGACGCCGTCCGGGCCGGTCTCGCGGCACTGCCCGCCGACTTCGACGGCACCGTGCTCGTCACCGCTGCCGACGTCCCACTCCTCGACGGCCCGACGCTGAGCGATCTCATCGAAGACCACACCAGCACCCCCGCCGCGTCAGTGACAGTTCTCACGTCGACCGCGCCCGATCCGACCGGATATGGGCGCGTTTTGCGTACCCAGGACGGAGCCGTCACGGCGATCGTCGAGCAGAAGGACGCAACCGAGCAGCAGCTCCGCATCACCGAGGTCAACTCCGGCGTCTATGCGTTCGACGCCACCACGTTGCGGAGCGCACTCGCTGAACTGTCCCCCGACAACGCGCAGCACGAGCTGTACCTGACCGACGTCATAGAGATCGCCAACCGGCATTCAAAGGTGGTGCGCGCCAAGCACATCGACGATGCCGCCCTCGTTGCCGGCTGCAACGACCGACTGCAGTTGGCAACACTCGGAGCCGAGCTGAACCGGCGAATCCTGGCGGGCCACATGCTCGGCGGTGTCACGATCATCGATCCGGCCACCACCTGGGTTGATGTCGACGTCACGATCGACGCCGACGTCACCATCGCACCCGGGACCCAGCTACTGGGGCAGACCACTGTTGCCACCGGCGCCGAGATCGGTCCCGACACCACCCTGGCCGACGTCACCGTGGGCGCGGGTGCGTCGATCATCCGGACCCACGGATCCGAGTCGACCATCGGCGCAAACACGCAGGTCGGACCTTTCGCATTCTTGCGTCCGGGTTCAGTTCTCGGTGAGGCAGGCAAGATCGGGACGTTCGTCGAGACGAAGAACGCGAAGATCGGTAAGGGCGCCAAGGTGCCGCATCTGACGTACGTCGGCGACGCGACCATCGGTGAGGGCACCAACATCGGCGCTTCGA
The DNA here is from genome assembly GCF_056786475.1 of Williamsia sp. Y844. Lineage (NCBI taxonomy): Bacteria > Bacillati > Actinomycetota > Actinomycetes > Mycobacteriales > Nocardiaceae > Williamsia > Williamsia sp. Y844. The sequence goes on along the minus strand of NZ_JBXCJB010000002.1, from coordinate 591,299 downwards.
GCGTTTTCGTGAACTACGACGGGGTGAACAAGAGCCATACCACAATTGGGGCACATTGCCGAACCGGTTCGGACACCATGTTTGTTGCACCCCTCAATGTCGGTGATGGCGTCTACACCGGAGCAGGTACCGTCTTGACGCAGGATGTGCCCCCCGGAGCCCTCGCGGTCTCCGGTGGGAAACAGAGGAATATCGACGGTTGGGTGCAGGCCAAGCGGCCTGGTACGCCATCGGCACAAGCTGCTGCCGATGCACTCTCCGCCACCGAGAACGTGCAACAAGAAAGTGACTCGCTGTGACCTGGACCACCACCCACAATCAGAAGAACCTCATGCTGTTCTCTGGTCGTGCACATCCCGAGCTGGCCCAAGCGGTCGCAAAAGAGCTCGACATCGAGGTGACCCCCCAAACCGCCCGCGATTTCGCCAATGGTGAGATCTTCGTGCGCTTCGAGGAGTCGGTGCGTGGCTCGGACGCTTTCGTGCTGCAGAGCTGCCCGTTCCCGCTCAACCAGCACCTGATGGAACAGCTGATCATGATCGACGCGCTCAAGCGCGGATCGGCCAAGCGCATCACCGCTGTCCTGCCGTTCTACCCCTACGCCCGCCAGGACAAGAAGCACCGTGGACGCGAGCCCATCTCCGCCCGACTGGTGGCCGACCTCCTGAAGACCGCAGGCGCCGACCGCATCATCACGGTCGATCTGCACACCGACCAGATCCAGGGCTTCTTCGACGGACCCGTCGACCACATGCACGCCCAGGGCCAGCTGTCCGAGTACGTCAAGGGCAAGTACGGCACCGCCAACATCACCATCGTCTCGCCGGACTCCGGCCGCGTGCGCGTTGCCGAGAAGTGGGCCGACTCGTTTGACGGCGCACCGTTGGCGTTCATCCACAAGACCCGCGATCCGCTGGTGCCGAACCAGGTGAAGTCGAATCGGGTTGTCGGTGACGTCGCCGGCCGCACCTGCGTGCTGATTGACGACATGATCGACACCGGCGGCACCATCGCAGGCGCGGTGCAGGTCCTGCGGGATGCCGGCGCAGGCGACGTCGTCATCGCCACCACCCACGGCGTCTTCTCGGATCCGGCAGCCGAGCGGCTGGCCAACTGTGGCGCCCGCGAGGTCATCGCCACCGACACCCTGCCGATCGGGCCGGAGAAGCGGTTCGACAACCTCACCGTGCTCTCCATCGCACCGCTGCTTGGCCGTACAATCCGCGAGGTCTTCGAAAACGGATCGGTGACAAGTCTTTTCAACGGAAGCGCATAGGAGTACAGACGCGATGGCGGCTACGATCTATCACAATCCCAAATGTTCGACGTCACGAAAGACGTTGCAGCACTTGCGTGATGCCGGGGTTGAACCAACCATCGTGAAGTACCTCGAGGAGCCGCCGACGCGGGCCGAACTTGAGAAGATGATCTCCGACGCCGGTATCGAGGTCTCCGCAGCGGTGCGCAAGCGCGAGTCGCTGTACAAAGAACTCGACCTCGCCGACGCCACCGACGATCAGCTTCTCGATGCCATGGCCGCCAACCCGATCCTGATCGAGCGGCCGTTTGTGGTGACCGACAAGGGCACCCGGTTGGCCCGCCCGGTCGAATCGGTCGACGAGATTCTCTAGTCGCACAAAAGCACACCGTCCAGTCATAAGCACACGTTGCAACGTGTGTTTTTGACTGGACGGTGTGCTTTTATCTGTGCAGCCTAGGGCTGCACCGGCTTCGGCAGCGGCTTCTGGATCCGCGGAAACGCGATCGCCACCAGCCCGCGCACTGATGCCTTGATGAAGTCGACAAGGTCGAAGTAGTCACGCCACACCGTGATCAGACCGTCTTCGACCTCAAATCGGCCGCAGACCCAGAACTGCATCCGGAGTTTGCCCAACGCGATTTCGTCGACCCGCTCGGTGATCACAACCGGTCCGTTGGCCGTGATGTTGACCCACTTCACGCTGAAACCCATGCGCGTTTTGTTCATCGCCTGAAAAAGTTTGGCCAGTCGCTTCTTGCCGCGCATGAAGCTGTAACCGACATTCGCGTATTCGATGTCCGGATCGACCAATGCCAACGCCGCCACGTGGTCGCCCAGCGCGAGCGCGTCGAGAAAATTCCGGGCCGTGTCGGACGGCGTCGTTGCCACCGGAACGCTCCCCGCCTGCGTGATCTCTGATTCTGTGTTCCCCGTCATGCCGCCCGAGACTACGCCAACGGCCTCGTTGGCGCCGGGAAACCGCAGGTAGATCACGCGAAGTGGGATTCCGGGGCAGCTACCGGTATAGTTTGCGCCGTTGTCTCGGCGAGGGTGATCCATGGTCACCGTAATCGGCGCGGCGTAGTTCTCCCTCCAGGGTGCACTGTGGCTGTCATCGATTTTCTTGTCGGGCCCGAATCCACCACCCGATCGAGGAGTCATCTCATGGCAACCGCCAATACCGCCAGCAAGCTCTCTGTCACCCTCCGCACCGAAAAGGGCAAGGGCGCCGCTCGTCGCGCACGTCGCGCCGGCAACGTCCCCGCCGTTCTGTACGGCCACGGCACCGACCCCAAGCACCTGACCGTCCCGGCCCGCGACTTCGCAGCCATCCTGCGTAACAACGGCCTCAACGCCATCATCGAACTCGACATCGAGGGCGAGCTGCAGTTGGCTCTGCCCAAGCAGGTCGACGTTCACCCGATCCGCAACTACATCGAGCACACCGACTTCGTCGTCATCCGCAAGGGCGAGAAGGTCACGGTCGAGGTCTCCATCCTGGTCGAGGGCGACCCCACCCCCGGCAGCCTGGTCACCAACGATGCCAGCAGCATCGAGATCGAGGCCGACGCACTGTCGATCCCCGAGCACCTCGTCATCTCGGTCGAGGGCCTGAGCGGCGGCAGCACCATCACCGCCGGTGACATCGAACTGCCCGAGGGTGTCACCCTGGTCTCCGATCCCGAGACGCTGATCGTTGCCGTCAACGAGGCACAGACCGCCGACACCACGACGGATGCCGAGGATGCCGCTGAAGCAGCCGCCGACGCAGCCCCCGCCGCCGAGTAGGGATCACTCCCGCCAGGTCTGCGACAGCTCCGGCTCCGTCTGCAACTTCTCCGGCCCGCACACTTCGGTGTTGCGGGCCGGAGTTTTTTCTCCTGCCTGCTTCTTGCCGGATGCCTTCTCGCCCGATGTGAGAAGCAGTTTGATCGCCACCCCGACCGCGCTGACCACCACTCCGACGATCTCCCATCGCCCGAGCGCCTCACCGAACATCGGCCAGGCGATCAACATCGTCGCGGGCGGAACCAGCAAGAGCAGGGTGCTCGAGAGCACCGGGCCTGCCTCGCGGTTCACCCAGAAGTAGGCACCCCAACCGCCGAACGTCGACAATGCAACAACCCAGACCACCGACCCGGCGAACTCGATGGTGACAGGCGGAATCATGTCGCCCACAACCACATTCACGGACCAGAACAAAACCGCGCCAACCGTGCACTGAACGGCCAGCGCCACCGCCATCGGCTCCGGCGCGTTCAGTATTCGTTGCGCCAGAGTGCCACCGGTCAACGCCAACATCCCCAAAGCGCAAAGCAGAAATGCCCACCACGGCGCGCCGCCGGTGTTCAGCTTTCCGCCGACGACCAAGCCGACACCGACTATGCCGAGCGCAAGACCGCACCATTCCCGCCGCCCGATCCGCACCCCGAGAAGCGGGAAGGCACAGGCCGCGACCACCAGCGGTTGCAGCGAACAGATCAGGGCGGTGATCCCGGCACTGAGCCCGGCCTGGACGGCGGCGCCGATCGCACTGAGATACATCCCCTGCATCACCACACCCAGCGCAGCCTGCCGGGCCAACCCCCGTCGAGTCACCGTCCATTGGTCGAGCTCCGCTGCGCTACGTCTCCGCGAAAGGTCGAGCTCCGCTGCGCTACGTCTCCGCACGGGGTCGAGCTCCGCTGCGCTACGTCTCCGCACGCAGTCGAGCTCCGCTGCGCTACGTCTCCGCCACTCTCGGAACACGCAGAACCCGATCAGCAGCACCGCGGCGAGTACGAAACGGCAGGCGAGCAACATATGCCACGACGAATACCTGGCGCCGAGTTCGGCGCCGAGGTATCCAGAGCTCCACATGAGCACCAGCAGGATGGATGCTTTGACCATGCGGTCAGGTAAACACACCGGTCGGTATACTTGCAGTGGATATGTGAGCTACATCTCTGCCCGACGTTCGGAGGAACCCGATGACCACTGTCGCCGCACTGCAACTGCCGAGCGAGGCGCCGATGACACCGGCCGCCGACCGCATCCTGACCGCCGCCGGGACCCTGTTCTACAGCCGCGGAATCCACGCGGTGGGCGTCGAATCGATCGCGGAGGCAGCCGGGACCACCAAGAAGACGATCTACGACCGGTTCGGGTCCAAAGACGGACTGATCGTGGCGTATCTGCGTCGCCGGAGCCTGCGCTGGCGGTCCCTGGTGCTCGATGTCATCGCCGAACATTCCCCCGGGCGCGACCAGGCACTCGCGGTGTTCGACGCCACCGACCAATGGATGGGCACCTGGACCCGCGGCTGCGGTTTCATCAACGCATACGCCGAACTCGGCGGCACCGAGCATCCCGGCGTCGCGGTGATCGTCGAGGAGAAGACCTGGGTGCGTGATCTATTCGAATACATCTGCACTGCAGGCGGATACGCCGAGCCATATGTCCTCGCCGGACAACTCACACTGCTCCATGAGGGCAGCATCGTCTCCCGGACCGCTGGGGCCCAGAGTGATGCCTGCGCGCTCGCACGCCGGACCGCCGAGGTCCTTCTGACACCGGATGACAGAATGGCCCGGTGACAGATCCCATCGTGATTGTCGGTCTGGGCAATCCCGGCAGCCGCTATGAGAAGACGCGCCACAATGTGGGCGCGATGGCCATCGACCATCTGGCGGGCAAGCTCGGCGAGAAGTTCAAGGTCCACAAGAAGTCCGGTACCGCCGTGGCCGTGGGCCGTCTGGCCGGAAAACAGGTCGTCCTGGCCAAGCCCACCTGCTTTATGAACGAGTCCGGTCGCCAGGTCGGGCCGCTGGCAGCCTTCTATTCGGCCCCACCACAATCGCTGATCGTGGTGCACGACGAACTCGACATCGACTTCGGTGCGGTCCGCCTCAAACGTGGTGGCGGCGAGGGTGGCCACAACGGTCTGCGGTCGATCTCGCAGGTCCTGGGAACCAAGGATTACCTGCGGGTGCGTCTGGGTGTCGGTCGTCCGCCGGGCAGGCAGGATCCCGCCGACTTTGTTCTCAAACCCTTCTCCAGCACCGAACGGGCCGAAGTGCCCCTCCTGCTGGAAAATGCCGCCGACGCGATCGAGTTGCTGATTGAGTACAGCCTGGAAGACGCACAGAACCGCGTCCATGCCTGGTGAGGCGACCTCCGTCGTCGCCCTGAAATTGAACTAGCCTGTTACGAGCACCACCTGCAGGCCGATACACAGATCAAGCCCGCACTGAGAAGAGGAATCGAATGCCAGTCATCGCTGACCAAACCGGAATCAACAACGTCGGGATTCTCGGTATCGGCGCCTATCGACCTGATCGTGTGGTCACCAACGAGGAGATCTGCGAGCACATCGATTCCAGCGATGAGTGGATCTACACCCGCACCGGTATCAAGTCCCGGCGGTTCTGCGCGCCCGGCGAGTCAGCCACCACGATGGCCATCGACTCTGGCCGCAAGGCCATCGCCAACGCGTTGCTCAGCGGGTCGGACATCGACGCGGTGATCGTGGCCACCAACACGCACCTGCTGCTGACCCCGGGCGCGGCCACCGCCGTCGCCACCGCTCTGGGCGCCAACGGCGTCCCGGCCTTCGACGTGACCGTCGGTTGTGCGGGCTTCGGGTACGCCATGGGCATCGGCGCCGACATGATCCGTGCCGGTAGTGCCACGAGTGTTCTCGTCATCGGGTCGGAACAACTCTCGGTCGCCCTCGACATGACCGACCGCGGCAACTGCTTCATCTTCGGCGATGGTGCCGGTGCCGTTGTCCTCGGTGCCACCAAAGAACAGGGCGTCGGCCCGGTGATCTGGGGCAGCGACGGTTCGCAGTACGACGCCATCCGCCAGGACATCGACTGGCTGACCTTCCTCGAAGGCGACCGCGTGCAGCGCCCGTACCTGCGCATGGAGGGCACCAGCGTCTTCCGCTGGGCCGCATTCGAAATGGGCAAGGTCGCTCAGCGCGCCCTCGAGGCCGCGAAAGTCGACGCGCAGGAACTCGACGTGTTCGTCCCGCACCAGGCCAACTCCCGGATCAACGACCTGCTCGCCCGCGGCCTCAAACTGCGCGAAGGCGCTGTGGTCGCCAACGACATCGAGCACACCGGTAACACCTCGGCCGCCTCGATTCCGCTGGCGATGGAAGATCTGCTGTCCACCGGCAAGGCGAAGCCCGGCGACACCGCACTGCTCCTCGGTTACGGCGCAGGCCTGAGCTACGCCGCCCAGGTGGTCAAACTCCCGCCCGTCCCCTTCGAATAACCGCGAATGCCTCGTCGACCGCGGAGTCTTTCAGCGCGGTCGACGAGGGGTTTGCCGGATGTGGCGATTGGTCCTGCATAGGGCGAGGTCTGTAGCCTTTCCTCGTGAGTTCTGAAGTCAGCACGTCGTCCGGTACCGGTTCTGCACCCAGTCGCGCCGCAGTGACCCGCGAGGTGGCGCGGCGCCGCACTTTCGCGATCATCTCCCACCCCGACGCCGGTAAGTCGACGATGACCGAGGCGTTGGCGCTGCATGCCCGGATGATCAGCGAGGCCGGTGCCATACATGGCAAGGCCGGCCGCCGTTCCACCGTCTCCGACTGGATGGAGATGGAAAAGCAGCGTGGCATCTCGGTCAGTTCGACGGCACTGCAATTCAACTATCGCCTCGAAGGTGCCGACGTCGACGAGGTCAACGTCATCAACCTGGTCGACACCCCCGGTCACGCCGACTTCTCCGAGGACACCTACCGCGTACTGACCGCCGTCGACGCCGCGGTCATGTTGATCGACGCCGCCAAGGGCCTCGAGCCGCAGACCCTCAAACTGTTCCAGGTCTGTCGCCACCGTGGCATCCCCATCATCACGATCATCAACAAGTGGGACCGCCCGGGCCAGACGCCACTCGAACTCATCGACGAGATCACCGAGCGCATCGGCCTGACTCCCACACCCCTGTATTTCCCGGTGGGTATCGCCGGAGATTTCCGCGGCCTGCTCGATCGGCGCACCGGCGAGTACATCCATTTCACCCGGACCGCAGGCGGCGCCACCATCGCCCCCGAGGAGCTTCTGGATGCCGACGCCGCGCTGGCCAAAGAGGGCGACGAATGGACCACCGCCGTCGAGGAGAGCGAACTGCTCACCGCGATGGGTCAGGACCATGACCAGGAACTGTTCCTGGCCGGACAGACCTCACCGATGATCTTTGCCTCCGCGATGCTCAACTTCGGTGTGCGACAGCTACTTCAGACCCTGGTCGAGCTCGCTCCCCCACCCGAGGGCCGGGCCGCGATCGACGGCACCGTCCGCGAGGTCACCGATCCGTTCAGTTCCGTCGTCTTCAAAGTGCAGGCCGGCATGGACTCGTCGCACCGAGATCGCCTGGCCTACATGCGAATTGTGTCCGGCGTGTTCGAACGCGGGATGGTTGTCACCCACGCGCAGACCGGCAAACCCTTTGCCACCAAGTACGCCCAGGCCGTGTTCGGCCGCGACCGCTCGACGGTCGACACCGCATACCCGGGTGATGTGGTCGGATTGGTCAACGCGATGGCGCTGGCACCCGGCGACACGCTGTACACCGACGTCAAGGTGCAGTTCCCGCCGATCCCGTCGTTCGCTCCCGAACATTTCTCGGTGTGCCGGGCCGAGTCGGCAGGCAAGTACAAGCAGTTCCGCAAGGCGATCGACCAGCTCGACTCCGAAGGTGTGGTCCAGGTGCTGCGCAACGAGATTCGTGGCGACGCGGCTCCGGTACTCGCGGCCGTCGGACCCATGCAGTTCGAGGTCGTCGCTGCCCGGATGAAGACCGAGTTCGGTATCGAGGCACGCTTCGAGCCACTGCCGTACACGCTGGCCCGCCGCACCGACGAGACCAGCGTCGACGAACTGAACCGCCAGCGCGGCCTCGAGGTGTTCACCCGTAGCGATGGTGCCCTGCTCGCTCTGGTCAGCGACAAGTGGCGTTTGCAGTACATCGAGAAAGAGCACGCCAACCTCACCCTGGAACCGTTGGTGGCGGCGGCAGACTGATGCGACGGTCGGCTTCCATCCTGGCCGCCTGCATCGTCACCGCCGCGACGATCCTGGCCGGCTGCAGCGACGGGTCCAAACCCTCCGACGCCACCGCGACGTCGTCATCGACCACCTCGGTGATCGCGTCGTCACCTGCCAACGCCGAAGTGGCGCCTGCCCGATGTCAGGAGACGTCTCCAAGCGGGGCTGTCGATCACACGCTGGAGGGCTTTGCCTTCGATTCGGGCTCGGCCACGGTGTCACTGACGGTGCCGGGGCACAGCGCCCGCTGCTACGGCTTCCCGCGGTGGGGCAACGCTGATCCGGCTGTCCCCATCGACAGTCTGCTGTTCCTTTTCAAGGGCCCGGGTTCGGACGGCGTGACCATCGACATGCTCGTCGGCAACCTCACCCAGCGCACCAAGGTCGTCGCCAAGGTGGCGGTGGCGATCGACGGAACCACCTACCAGAGCGACAACTGTTCGATGGACCTCACCGCGCTGTCTAGTGCCGGTGTCGCAGGCTCGTTCTCCTGCCCCACCGTCACCGCGGTGTTCGGCAATCCCCTTGCCCCACTCGATGACCCAGAACCCGAACCGTCTTCGTCGGCACCCCTGCCCACCGCCGCGGTCTCGGGATGGTTCTCCGTCGAACCGTAGAGTTACCGAACCCGGAAAGCCGTTACGACTCAGGCTCTGACGTCGAACGCGGTGGATGTACCCGTGAAGCCATGGGTCTTTCCGGCGCCGGTGCGATGATCGCCGTAGTACCGGATCCGGTACCGCCCCGACGTTCCCGCATCGGTGTTCCACAAGATGGTGATCACCGAGGCATCCAGACTTCCCGGTGGCCGCGACCAACGTAGTTCCGTCGACCACGCGTTGTCGTCAAGTGTTCGTTGCCACTGACCCTCGCCCCACTCTTCCACCGCCAGATAGGTGTCGGTCCGGCGCAGGTTGTTGTTCGGATGCGCTCCGACAAACTCGACCGAGACCGTCTCACCCGCGCGGTATCCCGACTTCGGCGCTTTGAGCACGTCCCCGTATCTGTGGCCGGCCACGGGTGCATCCGGTGGAGGCGGCGGGACCAGGTCCGGCTGGAATCCCGACTTGTTCAGCGGCGCCGGTCCACTCGGCGGTCGCGTACCGGCGGCCAGCGCACCGGCCAGCTTGTCGAAACTCTGCATGTATGCCGACAACGTCCACCGGCCGAACTGTGTTTCACCACCTTCATACTGTTGCGCCACATACTCTTCGGGTGTTGTCACGTATTGGCTGTAACCGTTGGCATAGCCCTGCAGCAGAACATTGTCGATCGAGACCCGCAGCGCACCGGCAACGATCTGCCGGACCCGCAGCCCCGAGACGATCGTGAACTCCGCGGGCGCCGCGGCCAGCACCAGATCACCGATTCGCATGATCTGGATCGGCATCACCTGCGGGATCCACGGCGAGGGCGGGAGCAACCCAAGGGGTGCAACGATCAGCTTGGGCGCCTGTACATCTCGAATCCACGGCGAGATCGGGGCGTCGAGGCCACCGACTGCCGCGACCAACGGATTGACCTGCCCCTCATAGAAGAACGGCAACGGTTGTTCGTAGTTGTCCTCGGTGCTCGTGGCCACCGCACCGGCACCCATCATCGCCGGCGAGGTACGGGCGGACTTGCCGTCCGGTGTGTACGAACCGTCGATGGCGACATCGGAGAAGTCGACGTACTGGATCACCGAATCGACACCCGTCCTGGTCATTCCGGATGCGGCCGCAGACGCCTGCCGTCCGGCTTGATACTGGCGTTCGCCGATGATCGCGCAGTTGGCCCGATTATCCTTGGTCGGACCCGACGGCGAAAACGGCACCAGATTCAGGTTGGGTGTCATGTCGCCGGCGTTGGTCTGGGGAAATGCTGCCACCACACCCGGATCAGCCAACTCCCATCGATGGCTGGCGTACCCCTTGTTGTCGACGGTGATCAACTTGTTGTGATCGGCCATCGACGTGCCATGGGTGGAGAACCACGTGATGACGCCGATGTCGTTGCCGCCCTGGGTGAGTCGGAGCACGGTGACTGCCGGGTCGATGGCACCGGGGAACAGCCGCTTGTCAGGGTCGGGGTTGAGGTCGAAAGCGGACCGGGAGCGCTGTGCGCTCGCGTTGTGGAGTTCGGCGCGACCCAGGCTGATCGTCCCCGGCGCCAACGAATCATGGGCTCGGCAGATCGAATCGTAGATACCGTCGACCTCGGCCTGGTACGAGTTCTTCTTGAATCCGAAAGCCGCGAGGGAGTAGGCATAGTCCCACGCCGTGCCGCCACACGAGTTGTGATTGTGGGTGGCATTGAGGTTGACGTTCGACGCGGTGTAGAGCGAACCGAACCGCGACTTCAGCTTCGCCAGTACACCGAAGTGGATCGATTCGAACAGGCACGCCGAATCCGCGGTGACAAAAACGACCCGGTTACCCGTCGCGTTGTCGACGATGATGTAAGCCCGTGCCCAGTACCGCATGTGCAGGCCTTCGGCGACCTGCGCCGGTTGCGAATAGCCCATCATCCCTTGCCCGGCCACGGCACCGGTCATGTCGGCGCGACCGGCACCCACCAGATATCCTCCTGCCGGATCGGCTCCGGCCACACCCCCACCGATCGCGCCGAACGTACCGCTCGCCCCCGCGACAACTGTGCCCGCGGCCATCGTGCCGAGCATCTGACGCCTCGACAGTTGTGGTCCAACACCGTTCATACATCCGCCCCTATTCGCTGTTGATCACCGTTCCGAACACCGACTCCAGATACGGGTTCACAAAGACTCCACCTGGGTCGAGTTCTTGTCGCACCGCCTGGAATTCATCAAATCTCGGATATACCGACCGGAGATATGCACTGCTCTGCGTGTGCATCTTTCCCCAATGCGGCCGACCGTCATGGGCGACCATGATCCGTTCGACGTCGTCGAAGTATTCGTCCTGCGGGTCACCGTGATAGCGGTGGACGGCGATGTAGCCGCTCTTGCGCCCGGACGCGCCGGACAGCATCAGATCGTCCGCGGCTGCCGCTCGGACCTCGACCGGGAAGCTGACCCGATAGCGGCGGGCGTCGATCAGCCGGCGAATCTCGCACAGTGCCTGCGGAACCCGTTCGAGCGGTATCGCGTATTCCATCTCCCGGAACCGGACGGTACGCGCTGAGACGAACACCTTTGTCGAGGTGTCGGTGTACGTGCGCGACGACAGGACGTTGCCTGCCAGTGAATTGAGTTTCGGCACCACCGCCGGGTACCTGGCGCCGAGCGCACACATGACCCGGAACAGCTGATTGCTGACCAGGTCGTCATCGATGTGGCGCCGCAGCTTTCCCGGACCTGATCGCGGGATATCGATCGGGACCCGGGTGTTGGCCTTGGTCAGGGCAAAGCCGGTATGCGGAAACCAGAAGAACTCATAGTGGTCATGTGTTTCGACGTTGCCGAGGAACGAATCGATGACCTTGTCCACCGACTCGGGTCGTTCGGTCGCCCGCAATGCAAACGCCGGAACGCACTGCAGCGTGATCTCGGTGATCACACCCAGCGCGCCGAGGCCCAGTGCTGCCGCCTGGAGTAGCCGGGGCTCATCGGAGCCCAGCGTGCGTACTTCGCCGGTGCCGGTCACCAGCGTCAACCCGACGATCTGGGTGCTGATCCCGCCGAATCCCAGTCCGGTTCCGTGCGTTCCGGTGGAGGTGGCCCCAGAGAGCGTCTGGGCGTCGACATCTCCGAGATTGGGCATGGCCAACCCGTGCGGCGCAAGCAGAGCCGGGATCTGCGCCAGTGTTGTCCCGGCCCGCAGCGTCACCTGCATCGCGTCGGCGTCCACGGCGACCAGGCCACGCATCGCCGACATGTCCACCTGAATGCCCGGTGCCATCGCGACCGCGCTGAAGCTGTGACCCGACCCGACCGGTTTGACCGTCGACCCGCTCGCGCGGGCCTGCGCAATCACCGCGACGATCTCCTCAGGACTGCAGGGCCGGACGACCCGTTCGGGAATCACCGATTCCGTACCGCCCCAATTGCGCCAGACCCGGGGGCCGCTCACAGAAACGCTTTCCCTTCGCCGCGATAACTCGGCAGTTCGCCGATGACCGCACCGTGGTCGACCACCAGAATCGTGTTCACGCGGTCACAGAGTTCACCGGATTTCGCGTGCCGCAACCACACCCGATCCCCTACTGACAACGCCTGCGCAGATTTGCCGCGTAGTGGCGTCTGAACCTCGCCTGCTGCCTCCTGGCTGAGGTAGCTCAGTCCCGGTGGCCATGTCGGCAGCGGAAGCCGATCGCCACCCGGCGGTCCCGACGCGATCCATCCGCCGCCGAGGCAGGTCACCACGCTGCGGGCCGGTATCCGGACCACTGCCAGACCGAACGCCATTGCCGGTGCCGGTTTGAAATGCGAATAGTTGTCGAAGAGGTGCCCACCGAAGAAACCGCTACCGGCGGCGATATCCGTCACCGAGGGATCGGCAGCGGTGGCTTCGATCGAGCCTGTGCCCCCGGCGTTCACGAACTCGAGATCGGCGATCTGACCGACCGCAGCGACCACTTCGCAGCGGCGGCCGATGAGCTCTTCCATCGAACGACGCTGGATATCGCTGATGAGGTTGTTGCGCAGTCGCCTTCCGTCGATCTCGTTGCCGACCCCGGCGACCTGCGCCTCATAGGACATCAACCCGACCAGTGTCATCCCGGCGCGGTTGACGATCTCGGTGGCCAGGCCGACCGCCTCGGCGACGGTTCGGACCGGGGATCTGCGCACGCCGATGTGACCGAGCAGCGGCGCTCTGTACGAGGCGTCGAGGTCGACGGCAATCCGAAGTGGCCCAGCAGTTCCGGGCACCCCCGACAGAGTTCGCGCCGATTCGATGAGGTCGAGCTGCGGGACCGAATCGACCAACAATGTGACCCGCTGCGCGGCAACCGGATCGGCTGCCAGGCGCGAGATCGCACGCCGGCTGCTACTGGGATATCCGACGAGAACATCACCGACATCACCGGCCGTTGCCAGCCAATGAGCTTCTGCCACATCGTAGGCCAGCACACCGGCAAATCCGTCCACTGCCAGGACCTGCTCGATGACCGATCTGATCCGCAACGATTTGGAGGCCACCCGGATCGGCACACCCCCGGCCCGGGACCGCAGATCGGCCAGGTTGTGCCGCAGTGCCGTCAGCTCCAGCACCGCAGTCGGGCCATCCGGGTCGCCGTAGTCCCGAACCGCCGCATCGATTGCACCCCAATATGATTCAGGGTCGGCCGCCCAGGGCCAATCGGGTCGCATCGTCGACGCGGCCAGATCCAGATCCGGCACACCCAGGTCGATACTCATGACGCAGGCGAATCTGCGAGGTGCCCAAGGAGTGAGGCCACGGTGGCATCGATGATGCGCTCGGCGACCTCACGGTCACCGGTGTTGAGATAGGCCAACGTCAAACCGTCGGTCGCCGCCACCACCAGCGGTGCCAGATACTCCGGATCGGTGGTCCAGGTGGCACCCATCGCGGCAGCCGCCGCCTCCAGCGACACCTGAGCGATTTCGTAGTACCGGGTGTACAGGCGGGTGGCGAAGTGCTCGAGGCCTTCGGTGCGGCGCGCGTACTGGGCGAGCGTGATCATCGCCGCCTCCCGACCCGGGTCGGAGACGACACTCTCCAGATACGACATCAAACCGGCCTTGATCAGCGCGCCGATATCGTCCGGGAGCTTCCATTCACCCGTGTCGAGCGCCGCCGATGTTTCCGGTGGCGCCAGCGGTGCGGTGACCGATGCCAGTTCGTCGGAGGTACCCCTGGCGACCAGCTCGGCCAGCAGTTCGTCCCGGGACTCGAAGGCGTAGTGGAAACTGGCCAGCGACATGCCCGCCTCAGCACTGATCCGGCGGGTGGTCGCCGCCTCCACACCATGATCGGCGATGACCCGGAACGCAGCGCGCACCAGCAGGTCCCGCCGCACCTCCACAGACATCCGTGCCACGCAGTCCCCCGCCTGCCTCATGTGGGTCAAACGACCCACTGTTTCGTGCGAGGGTAGGCGAATACGACCGAGCCCGCTACTGCGGAACCACAAACGCTCCACCTGTTCGAAGCCGCTCCACGTGCATGCGGAGCGTATTCGTACAGGCGGAGCGTTTGTGGTCGTCCACTGCTCAGACGGTCAGCCGACCGCCGGTCGGTCTCAGTAAGCGGAGTTGACGTTGTCCATCGAGCCGTACTTATGCGCTGCGTAGTTGCAGGCGGCGACGATGTTGGAGACCGGATCCCAGATGTCGTACGAGGTGCCTTCGACGTGGTAGGCCGCGTAGGTCGGGTCGATCACCTGAAGCAGGCCCTTGGACGGGATACCGGCTGCGGCATTCGAGTCGTACAGGTTGATGGCGGCCGGATTACCGGTCGACTCCCGCATGATGTTGCGCATGATCCCGTCATAGCTCGCCGGGATGTTGTTCGCGGCCAGGATGTCGAGTGACTGACGAATCCAGCCGTCGAGGTTGTTTTCGTAGACCGGGGCAGGCGGCGGCGGAGCCACTACCGGCTCGGGCGCGACTTCCTCGACGGCGGGCGCGGGTGCGGGTTCGGTTTCCACCGGCGCCGCGGGAGCCGGAGCTTCGGTCTCGGTCGACGGCTCGACTACAGCCGAGTGGGTGGCAGACTTCGTGACCGCGGCCGTATCGGCGTTGGCAGGCTCCTCCGTGATGAATGCCCCCGCAGTGAGCGTGGCGGCAATCGCCAGTGTGGCGGCGCCCCCGACGTAACGGGCGTGCGTATGCGATGCGCTGCTCCGGGCGTCCTGGAGCAACTTCGAGAAAACGGACATGTAACTGATTCCTAGATGTGATTCGGCCGACTGACGGCAGGCAGCAGACAACCTCGCCGGGCGCAGTGGTACTCCCGGCGATGTGGGGTCATCGCTGTCGATGGATTTGTGAAACTAGGGACGCTGCCGCCCCGGCGCATGCCACAACCGACCCGTTTGGCTCAGGGTCACGGCGAGAATCGCTTCGGCGGCCCGGGTGGCGGTATCAGCCCCCGATAACCGCAGCGAGACCGCAGATTGTGCATGCGGAAAGAATCTGCATGACTACCAACCTTCTCGTGCTGCAGACGTTGCATCTGCGTTACTGGTTGATAACAGATTGATATACAAACCCGAGAATGTCCACCACAAACTGACCTCGTGAGGCGCGCAAAGTACCTTTTGTTGGCGTCCAACTATTCAAAAATGCGGTGTGCGCTGCGAATTTGCCGCTCTACCCTACCGTGATCGGTTTCACAAGGTTCGTTGACGAAAACCCGCCCGAAGACGCCAAACCGTTACGAACCGGCTCGTTCGATTACACCGTCAGCTCGAAGCCGGGCACCGTCGAGAGCACCGTTCGGACGATGCTTGCCGCGGCGAGCGCTGGTGCAGGACACGATGAGAGTGGCGCCGATGGACCGGGGACCGAGGTCCTCACCACTCACGACCGCGTTGAGGAATGACAAAACTCACGATTCTACGTGCACATTCCGCCCGGTCAGAATTTATCGCGCGTGGTCGGCGCCCCTCACCCGATGATGCGGGTGATGAGCTCCAGATCCACGTCGGCCAATGCGGCAGGACTGAACGTGGGATTGCGGTCCTTGTCCACCAATACCGCCCGAACGCCCTCGGCGAAGTCGGGGGTCCGCGTGATCTGCTCGGCCGCATGCAACTCGCGCTCGAAGCACTCGTCGAGCGTCGAACGCGCACCGAGTTCGATCAGTGCAGCGGTCACCACCAGGCTCGTCGGCGATGCCGCATCGAGCGCAGCGACCGTCTCGGCCGCCCAATCGTCACCGACCGCGCCCCGCAGCCCGCCGACGATGGCCGCCACCGGATCGTCACTGAAGTATTCGGCAATCTTCGCCAACGGCAGGTCCGTCGACGAAACCTTCTCGGTCCGTCCCGACAACGCCTGTGCGAGCGGCATTCCCGACCGGATGTCATCGGCGAGCCCGCCGAACTTGGCGCTGGGTACGTAGTGGGTCGCGAGACCGACAGCCACCGCATCCGCGCCACGCACGCGGGCGCCGGTCAACCCCATCCACAGGCCGACACCTGACGGCAACCGCGGAAGAAAATATGTCGAGCCGACATCCGGCATGAATCCGATTGCCGTTTCCGGCATCGCGATCATCGCCTTTTCGCTGACCACCCGGACCTCGCCGTGCACGCTGATGCCCAGACCACCGCCGAACGCGGGTCCGTCGATCAATGCCACGTACGGCTTCGGAAAGTCCGCAACCAGCTGATCGAGTTCGTACTCCGCACTGAAATACCGTGTCACGGTGGCGAAGTCGCCGGCCAGCACCGCATCACGGATGGCCTTGATGTCGCCGCCCGCACAGAACGCGCGATCACTCGACGAGGTGACCAGCACCGTCTCGACCTCGGGATCGTCAGCCCAGCCCGAAAGGACCACGAACATGTCGTCGACCATCGTCTGGTCGAGCGCGTTGAGGGCCTGCCGGCGATCCAAGACGATCTCGCCGACACCGTTGCCGACCTGTGTGCGGATGAACGACACCGATATCCTCCTCGTCAGCCGATTGCTTCGGCGAGTTCCATCCACGACTCTTCAGCCGCTTCACGTTGCGCCACCACGGATTTCAGTTCAGTACCCAGTGCGATGAGCTGATCCGGTGTGGTGGCCGCGTCGGCGAGCTTGTTGTGCAACTCGGTCTCCTGTTTGACCAGACGCTGCACCTGCCTTTCGACCTTCTTCAGTGCCTTTTCCATGTCACGTTCGGCACCAGAGCCTTTGGCGGGTGCGCCGCCTGCCGCGCCGGCAGCCTTCGCCGATCCCGACGACTGGACGGCCGACGCCGCAGCCGGTCCGTTGGCCAGCTTCGTCAGATACTGCTCGATGCCACCGGGCAGGTTCGTGAGTTTGCCGTCCCCGAACAGCGCCCAGGTGCTCTCACAGATCCGCTCGATCAGGAACCTGTCGTGACTGATCACCACCAGGGTGCCCGCCCAGTTGTCGAGAAGATCCTCGAGTTGTTGCAGCGTGTCGATGTCGAGGTCGTTGGTCGGCTCGTCGAGCAACAGCACGTTCGGTTGCGCCATCAGCACCCGCGTCAGCTGCAATCGGCGACGCTCACCACCGGAGAGATCACCGACGGGTGTGCGCTGCCGGGCCGGGCTGAATCCCAGACGCTCGGCCAGCTGTCCGGCCGATACGTCCTTACCACCCAATTCGATATGTCCGGCAATGTCTTCGACGGCCTCGATCACCCGCATGTCGACCGGCAGGTCGTCGAGTTCCTGACGCAGCCAGCCGATCGAGACCGTCTTCCCTTCGATGCGACGGCCCGCGGCAGGCGGCAATTCACCGGCCAGGGTACGCAGCAACGTCGACTTACCCGAGCCGTTGACACCCACGAGACCGATGCGCTCGCCCGGAGCCAGGCGCCAGGTCAGATCGTCGATCAGCACGCGGCCGTCAGGGGTGGTGAGCTTGGCGTCCTCGAGTTCGATGACCACCTTGCCCAGGCGTCGTTTGGCAAAACTGGCCAGTGCCACCGAGTCTCGTGGCGGCGGCACGTCGGCGATCAGCTTTTCCGCAGCCTGGATTCGATACTTCGGCTTGGATGTGCGGGCCGGCGGGCCACGGCGCAGCCAGGCAAGTTCTTTGCGCGCCAGGTTCTGTCGGCGCTCCTCGGCGACATCGGAGAGCCGCGTGCGTTCCGCGCGTGCGTAGACCCAGTCGTTGTAGCCACCTTCGTAGCTCTCGACCTTGCCGTTCTGCACTTCCCAGGTGGTGGTCGCGACCGTGTCGAGGAACCAGCGGTCGTGTGTGACCACGACCAGCGCGCTGCGCCGGTTGACCAGGTGCTGGCCGAGCCAGGCGATGCCCTCGAGGTCGAGATGGTTGGTCGGCTCGTCGAGGATCAGCAGATCCAGGTCCTGCACCAGCGCGGCCGCCAATGCCACCCGACGTCGCTGCCCACCCGACAACGCGATCACCGGGGTGTCCAGGCCGAGCTCTCCGATACCGATGCCCGCGAGCACCGACCGGATCCTGGCGTCGCCCGCCCATTCGTGTTCGGCAACACCGAGCGGTCCGAGGACGATCTGACCGATGGTCTGCTCGGGTGGCAGATGACCGCGCTGGGTCACCACTGCCATCCGCAGCCCGGTGGCGCGGGCCACGCGGCCTTCATCAGGCGGTTCGATCCCGGCCAGGATCTCGAGCATCGTCGTCTTACCGCCGCCGTTGAGCCCGACCACTCCGATGCGGTCACCCTCTTGGACACCGAGACTGACCGATTCGAGAAGCGGCTTGATGCCGAACGACTTGCTGATCTTCTCGACGGAGATGAGGTTGTTGCCCTGACGCTTTCCCGGCGCGGTCACAGCGCTGCCTCGATCACGCGTGCGCCGCCCACCGGACCGGAAGCGGTCCGGACCGAGCGGCACACACCGGCGCCCGACAACTCGGCAGCGGTGGCCACCGCGGCGGCCTCGTCGGCGCACAAGAATGCGCACGTCGGCCCCGACCCGGAAATGATCCCGGACAGGGCTCCGGCGTCCACTCCGGCGCGCAGTGTTCGGCGCAGAGCCGGGCGCATGGACAGCGCTGCCGGTTGCATGTCGTTGTGTAGCAAAGTTGCAACTCTCTGTGGGTCACCCGATGCGAGCGCCTGCAGGAGCTCGTCGGGGGATTCGGTATAGGTGCCGGTGTCGTCCGACGACGCGTTCGTCTCGCGCAACCGGTCCAGTTCGCGGTACACCTGCGCGGTACTGAGGCCTTCTTTGGCAAC
The DNA here is from genome assembly GCF_056786475.1 of Williamsia sp. Y844. Lineage (NCBI taxonomy): Bacteria > Bacillati > Actinomycetota > Actinomycetes > Mycobacteriales > Nocardiaceae > Williamsia > Williamsia sp. Y844. The sequence goes on along the minus strand of NZ_JBXCJB010000002.1, from coordinate 572,223 downwards.
GGCCAGCACCCAGTGGTACTCGCCGCGGGACAGGACTGTGTTGAGCTTCTCACCGCGACCGGTGCCGAGCGCGGTGCCACCGCGCAGCGAAAACGGTACGTCGCTTCCCAATTCGGCGGCGAGGGTGAGCATGGTGGCGCGGTCGATCTCGAGGCGCCACAGTCGGGACATCGCCAGCAAGGTACCGGCGGCATCGGCCGAACCGCCCGCCATACCGCCGGCAACCGGGATGCCTTTGTTGATGGTGATCGCCACCTCGGGTGGCCTGCCCGCCGCCCGCGACATCAACTCGGCTGCTCGCCACGCCAGGTTGGTGGAGTCGAGCGGGACCTCGCCTGCGCTGTCTCCGGTGACAACGATCGTGAGGTTGTCGGCCGGGGCCACCGAGACGGTGTCGGACAGGGACAGCGCCTGGAACACGGTCGTCAATTCGTGATAGCCGTCACGACGGGGCAGACCGACGCCAAGGTGCAGGTTCACCTTGGCGGGTACCCGAACCGTGACAGGACGTGGAACAACAGACAGCACGATCGCCAATTCTATGCGGACCGGCTAATCGAGCTGCGCGGCCAGCGCCACGTAGTCCTCGATGGCCAGGCGCTCACCCCGGAGTTTGGGATCGATGCCGGCGGCGGTGAGCAGTTCCTCGGCCGCCGGAGCCGAACCGGCCAGGCCGGACAGAGCTGCTCGTAACGTCTTGCGTCGCTGGGCAAAAGCCGCATCGATCACCGAGAAGACGCGGCGACGATGGGTTTCGTCGATCGGCCAGCGCGGCTGCTCGTACCGAGTGATCCGGACGAGCCCGGATTCGACCTTGGGTTCGGGCCAGAACACATGACGTCCCACCGAGCCTGCCTGGGAAACCTCGCCGAAGAACCGCGCCTTGACACTGGGAACCCCGTAGATGCGCCCGCCGGGTCCGGCAGCGAGCCGCTGGGCGACCTCGAGCTGCACCATCACCAACGCCGTGCGAATACTGGGGAACTCCGACATCAGGTGCAGCAACACCGGCACCGCGACGTTGTACGGCAGGTTTGCCACCAACGCGGTCGGCGCTGCAGGCAGATCGTCCGCAGTGACGCGCAACGCGTCCTTGGTGACCACGGTCAATGCATCGGCCTGATCGGGAGCACGCTCCGCGACGGTCGTTGGCAGCCGCCCGGCAAGTCTGGGATCGATCTCGACGGCGATCACCTCTTTGGCCACCGCGAGCAGTCCCAGGGTCAGTGAGCCGAGTCCGGGGCCGACCTCGACCACCACGTCGTCTTCGCCGATACCGGAGGCCGTGACGATGCGCCGCACCGTGTTGGCGTCGTGCACGAAGTTCTGGCCGAGTGTCTTGGTGGGACGGAGGTCGAGTTCGGCGGCGAGCTCGCGGATCTCCGCCGGACCGAGCAGTGCGGGCACGTTACTCAGCGCAGCGTCCGCCCATGAGTGCAGACGTGCTGCGGTCGATCAACGAAGTCCGAGTTTGGACGAGCAAGAAGGCCATGCGCCCCATCCTTGCGCGGCCTGGGTCTTGGTTGCAATTGCGATCTGTTCCTCGCGGGTCGCGAGATCGGCGCGAGGCGCGTATTCCTGGCCGCCCCAGCGGTTCCAGGTGTTCTCATCGAACTGCACGCCGCCGTAGAAACCGTTGCCGTTGTTGATGGCCCAGTTGCCTGTTGCCTCACACTGCGCCAGCTGGTCCCAGACCGAGCCCGGCGCCACATACGGCGCACCCGCCTTGGTACCGACCGACACGGTCGCCGGTTTCGGTTCGACCTTCACCAGGGAATCGAGTTTCTTCTTCTCGGTTTCCTTGCCGTTGACCGTTGTCACCTCATAGGTGACCTCGGCGGAACCTGGCTGCCCGGGGTTCTTGACCTCGGTGCGACCGGTGGTCAGTGCGGGGTCGTCGACCCTGTTCTCCGGTGGTGCGACCGGTTCGGTCAACGTCACGGTCTCGGTACGGATCCGGGTGACGGTGATGTCCATGTCGTTGGTCACCTTGGCGTCGGCGGCAGGCGTGACCTGATCGGTCGGCGCCAGCGGGTTACCTGTCTCATCGAGCAGTTCGGAGACCGTCTTCGCGGCGATCTGCGGCGTCGACGTGTTCGGACCGTCGGTGAGTTTGACCTTCTTCGGGAGCACCACGTTCACGGTGCCGCCGGAAACCGGCAGCGCTTCGGTGGTTGGACCCTCGATGTCGTTGGCCGCCGAGTCGAGATCGATCTGCGCCAGCGCCTCCTGAACGGTGGTCGCGGTGGTCTTGACCTCACGGGGTTCTCCGTCGACATTGACGGTCAGGGTCTTGAGCCGATGCAGCGTGATGGTCTCGCCATCGCCCACCCGATCGTCGGGTGATGGCGACACCAGGTCGCCGTCGGCCGGGTCGTAACCCTGTTCGTCGAGGATGGCGTCGACCGAGCTACGCATGGTGGCGACGCTGACCACCTCGCCATCGACGTCGATGGTGACGTTTTTGTGGGCGACGATCCCCATCACACCGCCGGCGACGAGTACTGCGAGCAGTAGCGCGATTGCGATGCGTGGGGCGCGAGAGGTCGATTCGTTGATACGAGCAAGCACAGACATGATCACAACAAGATAACGACATGGTGTGGTTTGTGCAAAGCTATCGCTATATGCGCAGGTCCAAGCCGTATGCGCGAATCGCGTTTTGGGTAACAACTCGGGCGAGGCGCGCCGGGTCCTGTCCCCGTACCTCGGCCAGTGCCCGGGCGGTGTACGGCAGGACGTACGACTGGTTCGGCTGGCCGCGATACGGGTGCGGTGTCAGGAACGGCGCATCCGTCTCGATCAAGAGCTGATCGTCGGGCACCAGAGCGGCCGCGGCCTGCAAGGTGGTGGAGTTCTTGAAGCTCACCGTTCCGGCAAAACTGAGCAGATACCCGCGCTCGACACACTCCGCGGCGACGCGTTCGTCGCCGGAGAAGCAGTGCATGATCACCGTCTGCGGCGCACCTTCGCGTTCGAGGACGTCGAGGAGATCACGGTCAGCCTCCCGGTTGTGGATCATCAACGGTTTACCGACCCGCTTGGCGAGATCGATATGCCAGGCAAACGCCTCATGCTGCTGTGGCACGGTCGCGCAGTCGTCCGATTTGCCGGGCCAGTAGTAGTCCAGGCCGGTCTCCCCGACCGACACCACGCGAGGGTCGGTCAGCATCTCTTCGAGTTCGGCCTTGGTGGCATCGTCGAGTTGATGCGCGTGCGTCGGGTGCAGCGCCACGGCGGCGTAGGCCCGCGAGTCCCATCGCGCCGCGTCCACGGCCCAGCGCGCGTCGACGATGTCGTCGGCGACCGTCACCACCGCGAGGACGCCAACCGACTCGGCATGGTCGAGGATCTGCCGCACCGACTCGGGATCGCGCCCACCGCAGGCGGCCAGGTGGGTGTGGGAGTCGATCAGCGGCGGCAACGGCTGCGGATCCGGTGGCGGAGTCCGCCGCCGCTCCTTCTTGAGCTCCTTGTTGCTCTTGTCCTGGCCGGTGCTCTTGTCCTGGCCCACGGGTCCCTGTGTCACCTGATCGGTCATGTCAGAGATCGACCTCGCCGACGATGACCGACACACTGCGGCCCCCGACCCAGATATCGGTGTCGTGGTCGTTGATCAGTACCCGTCCGGACCGGCCAAGCGCGCTCCCCTGCGCCGCGACGTAAGTTGCGGGCGCGATCTCCAGCTCGCGCAGCCAGCACGCGAGACCGGCGTTGAGGCTGCCGGTCACCGGGTCTTCCGGCACGCCGCTCCCGGGGGCAAAGGCCCGAACCTCGTAATCAGGTCGATCATGCGGTCCCGTATCGCCGAGGTAGGGGCCGATGAGGCCGACGTCGTATGTCCCGAGCGCGGCAAAATCCGGCTCGACCTCGAGTACCTGCTGGGCCGACGTCAGCAACAGGCCGATCCAGCCCGGTCCGTTGTCGACCCAGTTCGCGGCCACGACATCTGAGGGACGCAGGCCCAGAGCCTGCCGGATCGCATCGAGGTCGGCGGCGTCGACAGCACCGGAGCGGATCAGCGGCGGGGCCGCAAAAGCGAGGGCATCGCCGACGGGGCGAATCCTGACCAGCCCGACACCACACTCTTGAATGATCTTCTCGCCCTTGGGTTCACCACCGGCCTGCAGCCAGGCATGCGCCGAGCCGAGTGTCGGATGGCCGGCAAACGGCAATTCCCCGGCCGGTGTGAAGATCCGGAGGAGATAGTCCGCAACCGGATCCCCCGGGGTGCACACGAACGTCGTCTCGGACAGATTCGTCCATCGCGCGAAGGTGCGCATCTGGTCGTCGGTGAGGTCGTCGGCGCCGAACACAACGGCAACGGGGTTACCGGTCAGCGGCCCGGACACGAACACATCGACTTGCTGGAACCGGCGCAGTGGCATGTGTGGATTGTGCCTGCCCGCCCCTGCGGTTGGCGAATGGAAATCGCTGAGCGTCGCCGGCCGGTGCACTACAGTGCGCGATGTGACCGAGACCAATCATCGGGTGGGTACCAAGCAGGTCGGCGACATCACGATCGCCTACGAAGACATGGGCAAACCCGACGACCCGGCCGTGCTGCTGATCATGGGCCTGAGCGCCCAGTTGACGTTCTGGCAGACCGAGTTCTGCATGAAGATCGCCGATCAGGGTTACCGCGTCATCCGCTTCGACAACCGCGACATCGGCCTCTCAACCCATCTCGACGGCGTCCGGGTCGGCGGTTCACTGCTCAAACGGCTCGCCAACTACGAACTCGGCAAACCCAGCGACGTTCCGTACACCCTGGTCGACATGGCCGCGGACGCGATCGGTCTCCTCGACGCCCTCGAGATCCGGCAGGCGCACGTCGTCGGCGGCTCGATGGGCGGCATGATCACGCAGATCGTGGCGGGCAAATACGCCGACCGCGTGTTGTCGGTGGGCATTATGTTCTCCAGCACCAACCAGGCGTTCCTGCCGCCGCCGGATCCCCGCAAACTCAAGGCGTTGCTGGCGGGGCCGGGCAAAGATGCCACCCGCGAGCAGTACATCGAGAACGCCGCGCAGGCCACCCGCACCATCGGCAGTGCGAAATATGCACTGCCGTGGGAGGAGTCCCTGCGCCGTGCGACCCTCGCCTATGACCGCGCCCACGACCCCGCAGGCATCGTGCGACAGTCCGCCGCGGTGATGGGCAGCGGCAGTCTGCTCCCCTATACCCGCGCGATCTCCGCACCGACCGTCGTCATCCACGGCACCGCGGACGGCCTGATGCGCCCCTCGGGTGGCAAGGCGATCGCCAAGGCGGTCAAGGGGTCGAAGTTCGTGCTGCTCAAGGACATGGCCCACGACATCCCCGAACCCCTGTGGCCGCGGATCGTCTTGGAACTGACCCAGAATTTCGCTCGCGCCACCTAGTCTCGCGCTGCCTGGTCTCGCGCTGCCTGGTCTCGCGCTGCCTGGTCTCGCGCTGCCTGGTCAGGCCCGGTCCGATGCGCTCCAGCCCGACCATCGGGTCACGTCCACCGCGATGACCGGGCCGTCGAGTGGCACGGTCGCGTACTGAGGATATTTGGCACGCAAGAGCGCATACGCCCGGTCCACCTCGGCGCCTTCGGTGTGGATCGAGGCGTGACCGTCGGCCCGTACCCACCACAGCTGCTCCCAGGTCTCGGAGTACTCGTCGACCAGGAGGCAGACCTGGGGATTGCGCTCGATGTTCGCCAGCCGCCGCAGCCGCTGAGTCGATTTCGGTTTGCCGTCGACGGCCATGTGGATCGTCTGGTCGTTGACCGCGAAGACGACCGGGACCAGGTGCGGACCACCGGTGGCCGAGACGGTCGCCAGCCGCGCCGACCGGGCGGCGGCAAATCGCTCGACATGCACTCGTGTGCCGGTGGGGTGACCCATACCGGGCAACTGTAGTGGCCGGATCCGCGCAGGCTCGGCCTGCCGATAAGCTGTCGGCACCATGGCTTCTGCAACAAAACCGCCGTTCTACCTGACAACGGCCATCGCATACCCCAACGGGGCACCGCATATCGGGCACGCCTACGAGTACATCGCCGCCGACACGCTGGCACGATTCAAGCGGCTCGACGGCCACGAGGTGCTGTTTGTCACCGGCACCGACGAGCACGGCCAGAAGATGCAGCAGACCGCCGAGAACGAGGGCGTGCAGACCCGTGCGCTGGCCGATCGCAACTCGGCGGCGTTCCGTGAGCTCCAGGAGATGCTGGGCAGCAGCTTCGACCGGTTCATCCGCACCACCGACGCCGACCACCACGTGGCATCGCGCGCCATCTGGGAGCGGATGAACGCCAACGGCGACATCTACCTGGACAAGTTCTCCGGCTGGTACTCCGTCCGCGACGAAGCCTTCTACGGCGATTCCGAACTGACCGTGCTCGAGGACGGCAGCCGCATCGCCACCGAGTCGGGCACGCCGGTCGAGTGGACCGAAGAGGCCTCGTACTTCTTCCGGCTCTCGACATACCAGGACAAGCTCCTCGCGCTCTACGACGAGCATCCCGAGTTCGTCGGACCCACCACGCGCCGCAACGAGGTGGTCAGCTTTGTCCGCGGCGGCCTCCGGGATCTGTCGATCTCGCGCACCACGTTCGACTGGGGTGTGAAGGTACCGGGCGACGACGACCACGTCATGTACGTGTGGGTCGACGCGCTGACGAACTACATCACCGCCGCGGGCTTCCCCGACACCGAGTCGGAAACCTGGAAGAAGTTCTGGCCCGCCGATCTGCACATCATCGGCAAAGACATCATCCGGTTCCACTGCGTGTACTGGCCCGCGTTCCTCATGAGCGCCGGGATCGAACTGCCGAAACGGGTGTTCGCACACGGCTTCCTGCTCAACAGCGGCGAGAAGATGAGCAAGTCGGTCGGCAACGTTGTCGACCCCGCCACGCTGATCGGCGAGTTCGGCCTCGATCCGATCCGGTTCTTCTGCCTGCGCGAGGTCCCGTTCGGTCAGGACGGCTCGTACAGCCACGACGCGATCATCGCGCGGGTCAATGCCGACCTGTCCAACGAACTCGGCAACCTCGCCCAGCGGACACTGTCGATGGTGGGCAAATACTTCGACGGTGTGCTCCCGGCCCCGGTGAACCTCACCGACGCCGACAATGCGTTGCTGGCCAAGGCCGATGGACTACTGGACCGCGTTCGCATCGAATTCGACCAGCAGGCAATCCATTCCGCGCTCGAGGCGATCTGGGAAGTTCTCGGCGACACCAACAAATACATCACGGTCGCGGAGCCGTGGAAGCTGGCGAAGACCGATCTCGAACGCACCGGCACCGTGCTCTACATCTGTGCCGAGGTGGTCCGGATCGCGGCATTGCTCACGCAGCCGGCGATGCCTGACTCGTCGTCGCGTCTGCTGGATCAACTTGAGGTCAAGCCTGATTCACGCGAGTTCGATGCCATCGCACAGCGGCTCACCGCCGGGACCTCTCTTCCCAAGCCGACACCGATCTTCCCACGCTACGAAGCACCGAAGGGCTGACCTCGTGCCGGCCATGTCGCGCATCGAGCGGATCTTCTGCCAGAGCGCGATATGGCGGCCGATGGCATCGGCCATGGTGGGCTGGAGCAGTTCTGATCAGCCCTTGGGTGATGAAGTCTTGGAAATCGGTTCGGGCAGCGGCGTAATGGCCGCCCGGCTACTGAACGAACATCCGGACATCACTGTGACCGCGACCGACATCGATCCGGTCATGGTCGACGACGCCCGAACCCGGCTCTCCGAGTTCGGCGAACGCGCCCACACGCAGATCGCCGACGTCACGGCACTACCCTTCGACGACAACAGTTTCGACACCGTGCTGAGTTTCCTGATGCTGCATCATGTCATCGAATGGCCGGCGGCCCTGAGCGAAATCGCACGTGTATTGCGTCCCGGCGGCAGCCTCCTGGGCTACGACTTGGTTCGCGCACCGGTCACCTCGTTCATCCACCGCTATGACGGATCTCCCCACCGATTGATCACCGTTGACGAACTCCGAGACGGATTCACCGACGCCGGCCTGAGCCAGGTGACGATCTCGCAGGCAATCCTCGGGCAAGGCATGCGATTCATTGCGCAGCGTTGAACTCGTCGCGGCCGCTGCCCCGGATGTGGTGCGCGCGCTCGACTTTCACACCCGCCGGTTGGGCCTGCCCGGTCCGGCGGCCTTGATCGGCGATTGGCTGGGGTCCGATGCCGTCATCGCACCGTCGATCACGCTGACCGAGGGCACCACGGTCCCGGACCACCCGGATCAATTCTGGTTCGGCTATCTGGGCTTTCCGGATCGCGCCGACGACGGCCCCCTGCCTGCAACGGCGGGTGGGTCGACGGACGCGATTCTGACTCAGGACCGGCTGGGCACCTGGTGGTGGACATCGGTCACCGATCAGCCATGTCCCGATTGGGTTCTCGCCGCCCTCGGCGAGCAACACCGGGACAACTGGTCTGTGCGATGGTCGCCGCCCCCGAAGCAGCCGCATGTGGCGGCGATCGAGCACTGCCTCGACGCCATCGCAGCCGGCGAGGTGTATCAGGCCTGCATCTGCACGCGGTTCACCGGACAGGTCGACGGGTCGGTGGCGAATTACTTCTCCGATGGCGTCGATGTCACCCACCCCAGGAAATCAGCTTTCCTGCAAGGTGATTGGGGTTCGGTGGTGTCGTTCTCCCCCGAGACCTATCTGCGACGCCACGGTTCGGTGGTCAGTTCGAGTCCCATCAAGGGAACACTTCCCATCGACCTCGACCCGCAACAACTGCTCGACTCCGCCAAGGACGTGGCAGAGAACATCATGATCGTCGACCTGGTCCGCAACGACCTGGGCCGCGTCGCCGTCCCGGGTACGGTCACGGTCACCGAGTTGCTGCAGGTCCATCCCGCCCCCGGTGTCTGGCATCTGGTGTCGACGGTGCAGGCCACGCTCGGCCAATCGGTCACCAATGGCGACCTCCTCGACGCGACATTTCCGCCCGCCTCGGTCACCGGAACCCCCAAAATCCGTGCGCGCGAATTACTCACGGACTGGGAGCAGCATCCCCGCGGGCTCTACTGCGGCGCAATCGGGGTGGCCTCCCCCGGTGGCGACCTCGACCTCAACGTCGCGATCCGGACGGTAGAGGTCTCACCCGACGGTTCGGCCCACCTCGGTGTCGGCGGTGGCATCACCATCGACTCCGACCCCGCAAGCGAGTGGCAGGAGTGCCTGGACAAGGCTGCCGCGATCATCGGCCTCAGACACGGACCCGAACAGCTGACCGACGCCGGCGACTGACCGGGGTCGAGTTCGGGGCCACTACTCCTCTGCGCGGGCAGCGAGTACCGCTTCGTAGAGCTCACGCTTCGATGCACCCGACGACATCGCCAATTGCGTGCAGGCTTCTTTCAGACGGGTACCCGACGCCACGAGCTCTTCGGCCTGCACCACCAACTCATCGATGTCGGGTTCCCCGGCGACAGCGCCCTCGAGCACCACCGTGATCTCACCGCGCACACCGTCGGCGGCCCACAACGACAACTCTGCAAGTGTCCCGCGGCGCACCTCCTCGTACGTCTTCGTGAGTTCGCGGCACACCGCTGCCCGACGGTCGGGTCCGAGCACCTCCACGGCATCGCGGAGACATTCGGCAAGACGATGTGGCGCCTCGAAGAACACCGCGGTACGCGGCTCCACCGCATACGCCGACAACCACTTCTTGCGCTGGCCCGGCTTACGCGGAGCGAATCCGTCGAAGCAGAATCTCTCGACCGGTAGCCCAGAGACCGCGAGCGCCGTGGTGACCGCGGACGGACCCGGCAGGCAGGTGATCGGCAACTGGGCCTCCACGCAGGCCACCACGAGTCGGTAACCGGGGTCGGACACCGACGGCATCCCCGCGTCGGTGATCACCAGCACGGTCGCACCGGACCGCACCTCCTCGACCAGAGCCGGCGTCCGCTGCGCCTCCACCTGGTCGTAGTAGCTCACGACCCGCCCGGTGATGGTCACACCCAGCCCCGCGGCCAGGGCCCGCGCGCGGCGGGTGTCTTCGGCCGCGACCACATCGGCGCTGGCCATCGCCTGCCGCAGTCGGGGTGAAGCGTCGTCGAGGTGACCCATCGGGGTCGCTGCGAGTACGAGTTGGCCGTGCGGTTCCGGAGAGTTCATCACTGCACAGCCTACGATTGGCCCCGTGACGTTCTCCCCGCCGCTCGAGATCTCCACGCCGGAGGACTCGATCAACACCCGCCGGCTCCCGGGAGAGCTACCGGGCACGCATGCCGAAGACCTCGGCAACACCCCGAATGGTGCCCGCGATGTACCCGCACCGATCTTCGGTGCCACCGACCGCAGGCGTGGCTGGATCGTCACTCTGATCCTGACCGCGATCGGGGCTGCGACCCGCTTCATCAACCTCGGCACACCCACCGACAAGGGCACGCCGGTCTTCGACGAGAAGCACTACGTCCCCCAGGCCTGGCAGGTCCTCACCGGCGACAACTGGCTAGAGGACAACCCCGCCTACGGCCTCGTGGTGCATCCCCCGGTCGGCAAATGGATGATCGCCATCGGCGAGTGGATCTTCGGCTACGACGCGTGGGGCTGGCGTTTCATGTCCGCGGTCTGCGGGACGCTGATGATCCTCATCGTGATCCGGCTGGTCCGGCGGCTCACCCGGTCGACCCTGGTCGGCGCGATCGCCGGGGTGTTGCTGATCTGCGACGGGGTGAGTTTTGTCGCGTCCCGCACCGGCCTGCTCGACATCTTCCAGATCTTCTTTGTCGTCGCCGCGCTCTCCTGCATCGTGTGTGACCGCGATCAGATGCGCGCCCGCATGCACAAGGTCCACCTCGAAGGACGGATGGCCGATTCCGTCTACGGTCCCCGGCTGGGCTTCCGGTGGTGGCGATTCGGCGCGGCCATCCTCCTGGGACTGGCCTGCGGCACCAAGTGGTCCGGCATCTACTTCGTCATCTTCTTCGTCGTGCTGTCGCTCGGTTTCGACGTCGCCACCCGGCGCGCATACAAGGTGCAGCGGCCGTGTCGCGGAGTCCTGGTTCGCGATCTGATCCCCAGCGGATTCTCACTGGGCGTCACCCCGATCCTGGTGTACCTCGCCACGTTTGCGCCCTGGTTCGCATCCGAAACGGCGGTGTACAGATACGAGGTCGGCAAGCAGATCGGCACCGATGGGCCGTTCGCCTGGGTGCCCGATGCCCTGCGCTCGCTCTGGTACTACGAGTCCGGTGTACTCGATTTCCACTCGACCCTGACCAACTCCGCAGGCAACCATCACCCGTGGGAATCCAAACCCTGGACGTGGCCGATGAGTCTGCGCCCAATGCTGTACTACATCGAGTACGGGCCCGATAAGTGCGGCGAGTCCGAATGCGTGCGCGCCATGATGTTCATCGGCACGCCGATCCTGTGGTGGCTGGCACTACCCATGCTCGCGTGGGCCCTGTGGCGGATGTTCATCCGGCGCGACTGGCGATACGCGGTGGTCCTGGCCGGCTACGGAGCGGCATACCTGCCCTGGTTCGCCAACCTCGACCGGCAGATGTACTTCTTCTACGGAACCGCGATGGCACCGTTCCTGATCATGGGGTTGGCGCTCTGTGTCGGCGACATCCTCTCGGCCAGCCGAAAGAAACGTAAGAACGCCTACGAGTGGCGGCTCGTCGGTGCGGTCGGGGTCAGCGTCTACATCGGACTCGTGGTCCTCAACTTCATGTGGATGTGGCCGATCCTCACCGGATCCCCGATCAGCCGTGAGCTGTGGAACCTGCAGATCTGGCTACCGAGCTGGGCCTGACCCGGCCCCGCCGCCCCCGTCGACCGGGCCGAAATCACGATCGACGGGAGTTGGGTCAGTCGTCGAACCTGTCCGGAGTGATCGCGGGAAACTTGTCCGACGGCATGACATCGCTGGAATCATCTTCGGCCGCAATGATGTTCGCCTTGACGCGCAGTTTCTGATCGATTTCGCCCTTGTAGGTACGCTGCGCCACGATCAACGGGTCTCGTCGCAGATCCAGATAGAGCGACAGACACATCCCGAGCATCACGATCACAAACGGCAGCGCTGCGATGATGGCCATCGTCTTGATGCCTTCGAGTGCATCGTCGCCACTGAGCCACAACAGCAGGGCAGCGACCGCACCGGTCAGTGTTCCCCAGAAGATCGTGACGGCTTTGCTCGGGTTCTGCGCGCCCTTCTCCGACAACGTCCCCATCACCAGCGACGCGGCATCGGCTCCCGACACAAAGAAGATCGCCACCAGGACCATCACCAGCACCGACGCGATGCCGGTCAGCGGCAGGTTCCCGAGCATGTCGAAGAGCAGACTCTCCTCCGAACCGGCCCCGTCGAGGTTCTTGCCCTCCATCTGCTGCCGGATCGCGGTACCGCCGAAGATCGCGAACCACACCAGCGACACGATCGTGGGTACCAGCATCACACCGACGACGAACTCCCGAATTGTCCTGCCCCGGCTGATCTTGGCCAGGAACATGCCGACAAACGGTGTCCACGAGACCCACCACGCCCAATAGAAGATCGTCCAGCCGGCGAGCCATTCTTCACCGGCACCGTCCACCGTGGCACCCGATCGCGCCGAGAACGCGGTGAGGTCGTTGAGATATGTACCGATCGTTGTCGGCAGCACGTTGAGGATGAACACGGTCGGACCGACAACGAACAAGAACACCGCGAGGATCAGGGCGAGCACCATATTCGTGTTCGACAGCCATTGGATCCCCTTGGCCACACCTGAAACCGCCGAGGCGACAAACGCGGCGGTCAACACCGCGATGATCGCCACCAGCAACAGCTTTGACGGCTCGTTGAGCCATCCGATCTCGACCATGCCCGAGCCGATCTGTGCCGCGCCGAGCCCAAGTGAGGCGACGGTGCCGAACAGTGTGGCGAAGATGGCCAGGATGTCGATGAGCTTTCCGCCCCAGCCGTTGGCCCGATGCCCGAGGATCGGAGCGAACACTGCGCTCACCAACTGGCCGCGACCGCAACGATAGGTGCTGTAGGCAATCGCCAGTCCCACAACGGCATACATCGCCCACGGGTGAAATCCCCAATGGAACATCGTGGTTGCCATCGCAATGCCGACGTCTTGACTGTCGGTCCCGGGCGGGGCATCGACGTAGTGGGCCAACGGTTCCGCGGCGCCGAAGAACATCAGGCCGATACCCATACCGGCGCTGAACATCATCGCGATCCAGCTGATCGTCCGATACTCCGGCTTCTCACCGTCGCGCCCGAGTGGGATCTTGCCGTACTTGCTGATCGCCAGATACAGCGCAAAAAGCACAAAGAACGTGGCGGACAGGAGGTAAATCCATCCCAGGTTGTCGGTTATCCAGGCGAGCATGTCGTCGGTGATCGACCGCAGCTGCGATCCGTCGACGAGGCCCCACACCACGAACGCGATCACAGCCGCCGCGGTCACACCGAAAACCACCAGATCGAGTCGAGGCTTTCCGTATCCGGAGTCTGGTGGCAGAACTGCGTCAGATCGTTCAGTCGTCAGTGCCATGTACTCCACCAAAGCAGCATCAACCCTGATAGATCAACTTACGCGATCTATTTGCTATCTGCCGGTAAGCATGCAGTTGAACCCGGTCGGACGCGTCGACTCACGCCATTCACCTGCGCAAAGCCTTGTCCAGCAGCAGTTTGATCCGGTCATCGTCGATGCCGAGTTGACGCAGGGCCGAAACGTGCTCCACGGTCAGTTCTCCCGCGCGCTGCAGTGTGGAATCTGCATGCGCCTTCACAAAAGAGCCCTTGCGGCCGCGGGTTTCGATGATGTCTTCGGCCTCGAGCTCGCGATACGAACGGGCAACGGTGTTCGGTGCGAGATCGAGTTCCGATGCCAGTGCCCGAACGGTCGGGATCCGGCTACCGGCCAGGAGCTCACCGGAGGTGACCAGTTCGATGACACCGCGGCGCACCTGCTCGTACGGCGCCACGTCGGAATCCTGGTCGATCGCAATGCCCAAGCTGATGTCGAAGGACATGGCTACAACCGATCCCGTGAGACCGGGCACGACATGCAGCGAGGTCCACCGCGACCCGATCCCAGCTCGTTCCCGGCGATCCTGAGCACTTCGATACCCGAATCCTCAAGCCGCCGATTGGTTTCGACGTTACGGTCGTACGCGACCACGACTCCGGGCGACAAGGCCAGGGTGTTGTTCCCGTCGTCCCATTGCTCGCGTTCGGCGGTCACCGCATCGAGTCCGGTGTCGATCACCCGGAGCTTCTCGATGCCCATGGCCGTGGCAGCCGCCTCGACGAACGGCTCCGGCCCACTGATCGACACAGTCTCGCCGCTGCGAATGGTGAACGCGGACAGCGAATCCTGGATGGCCGCGTACATCACCACCGCGTCGGTGTCGACCATGGTGCAGACGGTATCGAGGTGCATCGAGGCCCGGCGTTGCTCGATCGGCACCGCCAGGACCGTATGCGCGAGATCGTCATCGAACAGGCTGCGCGCCAATGCTTCCGCACCCGCCGGAGTGGTGCGCTCCCCCACCCCGACCGCCACCACGCCCGGCGCGAGCAGCAGCACGTCGCCGCCCTCGACCGGGGCCGTGTGCGATTCGTACGCCCGACGGACCCCGAGGAACCGCGGATGGTGCGCGTAGATGAGATCTGTCAGGGACGTCTCGCGGACCCGGGCAGGTAATGCGAGCGACGTGATCGCAAACCTGTCACCGATCCAGAACGAACTGTCACGGGTGAACAACAGGTTCGGCAACGGCTCGATTGCGAACTCGGAACCGTGGTGCATCCGCCACACCAGCGAGGACCGCACTGTCGCCGCCGATTCGGGCAATTCGTCGAATGTCATTCCGGCCATCAGGACCCGCGCCAGGTCGCCTGCAGGCAGACGCCGCAGTTCGGCGGACAAATCCTGAGCCAGGTGGTGTCCGAGTCGACGCGGACTGACCGCCGCCGCGATCCCCTGCATCCGCGCCGCACCGCTGGTCTGAACGGTTTCGGTCAGCAGATCGCCGAGCAGCAGCACCTCGACCCCACGGTCACGCAGCACGTCCGCAAAAGCGTCGTGTTCTTCCTGTGCCCGGTCCACCCAGGGCAGGCCGTCGAACAACAACTGGTCACTGTTCCGTGGCGTGAGCCGGCGCAGTTCATCACCCGGCCGATGCAGCATCACCGTGCGCAATCGGCCGACCTCGGAGTCCGAACCCAGAACCGGTTGCTCAGAACTTGCCGTTTGTGACATGCAGTCAACGGTAATGCGGTCAGGCCTCGTTCGCCTGCAGGTTGTCGGCGATGCGCTTGGGCAAGGTCTCCCGCGCAGCGATCCAGAAGATCGTCGCAACAAACGCCACCCCGGCCGTGACCAGGAAGGCCGGTCCGAAACCCCACTGCTGTGCGATGAAGCCGGCGATGATCGGCCCACTGATCGCTCCGACGTCCGCGGTCATCTGATAGGTCGCCAGAGCCGGGCCACCTTGCCCCCTGCCGGAGAGGACGTCGGCAAGTGCAGCCTGATGTGTCGGGGCGAACAGTCCCGAACCGATCCCCGCCGCGAAGGTCAACGTGGCCGCGATCCAGATGTTGCCGCTGTACCCGAGAAACGCGGTCGACGTCCCCATCAGCAACAGCCCGGGGAGCATGATCGGGCGTCGCCCGAGAGAGTCCGACAGCCGGCCCGCGACAATGATCGCGAGTACGTTGCCAGCGGCGTACACCGCGAGCACCACGCCGGTCATGGCGTCCGACTGGTCGAGGTCCTCCACGATGAACAGCGGGACCAGTGCGACGCGAACACCCATCGACGCCCAGCCCTGCGTGAAACTCGATGCCAGGATTGCGCGGTAAGCACTGTCACGCAGGGCTTCCTTCATGGGCATCGCGACGTGGTCGTCGCCGCCCGGCAACGGCCGCCCGCCCACCGATCGAAGTTGGGTGGCAACAACGATGGAGGCCACGATCAGCGCGATGGAATACACCACGAACGGCATCCGCAGCCCGAAACCGATCAGTGCACTGCCGAGCAACGGGCCGGTGATGTTGCCGACGAGGAATCCGGCGCTGAAGAAGCCCGAGACCCGTCCGCGCAGATCGGGCGGCGCCAACCGGATCATCAACGCTGTCGCGGAGATCGAGAACATCGTCGAACCGATGCCACCGAGTCCGCGGAAGATCAACAGCTGCCAATAGTTCTGCGCAAAGGCGCATGCCAGGGTCGAGGCCGCCACGATCAGCAGACCGGTCAGGTAGATACGGCGTTCGCCCAGCAATCGCACGAGCCGTCCGCCGACGGGCGCGAACAGCAGCCGCATCACCGAGAAGGCCGAGATCACCACGGCTGCCGCGGTGATGCCGACGTTGAAACTGCGCGCGAACATCGGCAGCGCCGGGGCGATCAAGCCGAAACCGAGTGCGATCACGACGTTGGCCACGAGCAGAACCCATATCTCGCGGGGTATCTGCTTCACGGGATAAAACTACCGTCGCGTCCGAAGACCGGTCACATCGGACCCGCGGACCACTCACCGCCACGGATTCCACCGCCTGACGCTGAATGGAGTTATCATCTGGAAACCGATGTGTGCACATTGTGGTGCACCGGCCCAGGAGTGCTGATGCCGAGAAACCCCCGTAGAACCCTGGATCTCATCACCTCACTGGGCAGCACGATGGCCGCGGCCAACGTGATCATGCAACTCGCCTCGCCCGGTGTCGGCCATGGCGTCCTCGAGAGTCCGGTCGAACGCGGCAATACGTTCAAACACCCGATCAAGCGAGCGCGCACCACCGGCCAATATCTGGCCGTGGCGATCAGTGGCACCGATGACGACGTCGCCTACGTCCGAGAGCAGCTACGACATGTCCATGCTCAGGTCGCGTCGAAACCTGGTGCCGAGGTCGCCTACAGCGCCAACAACCCCGAACTGCAGTTGTGGGTGGCCGCCTGCCTGTATCGCTTCTACGTCGACCAGTACGAGTTCCTGTACGGGTCACTGGACCCCGATACCGCCGACGCCATCTACGCCGACGCCGCCCGGCTCGGCACCACGCTGAACGTCCGCCCCACGATGTGGCCGGTCGATCGCGCCGCCTTCGAGATCTACTGGGACAAACAGGTCGCGGACATCCACATCGATCCCCCGGTTCGGGCGATGCTGACCTCGCTCGCCGACCTCAGCTTCCTCACCGAGCCGCTGGGGGTCGGCGGAAAAGTCCTGCACAAGATATTCGGCGAATCACAGCTGTTCATGACCAAAGGTGCGCTGCCCGAGCCGTTCCGTGAGGCGATGGGCTGGACATGGACTGCTGCGGACGACCAGCGTTACCACCGGGTGCTCAAGGCGTACCGCCAGACCGACTGGGCGGTGGCCCGCCTGATCAAGGGTCTCAACGACGTCATGCTCGCCGACCTGAGAATCCGTCGCAGGTTCGGAATTGCCGTCTTCTGACACCGCGACCGGGCCTACACTCACCACGTATGCCGCCCAGCCACAGCGTCTGCAATCTATGTGAGGCCATCTGCGGTCTGCAGGTGACCCTCGAGGACAACCGCGTCGTCGATATCCGCGGTGACCGCAACGATCCCCTGTCTCGGGGTCACATCTGCCCCAAAGGTACGGCCCTGGCCGACCTGCACGCCGATCCGGACCGGTTGCGGACACCGCTACGCAAGACGCCCGGAGGTGAATGGGAGTCCATCAGCTGGCAGGCGGCGATCGAATTGGTCACCGGCAAGATCATCGAAACGCAAAAACGGCACGGCCGCAACGCAGTTGGACTCTATCTGGGTAATCCCAACGCGCACAGTCTCGGATTCTTCACACACGGACTGCCATTTGTGAAGGCGATCGGTACCCGCAATATCTTCTCGGCAACCTCGGCGGACCAACTCCCGATCCAACTCGCGGCTCACCTGATGTACGGGCACCAGCTACAGATCCCGATACCCGACCTCGACCACACCGACCACCTGCTGGTCATCGGCGCCAACCCGGTGGTGTCCAACGGTTCGATGATGACCGCCCCGGACTTTCGCAACCGCATGCGCGAACTACGCCGTCGCGGTGGACAACTCGTGGTGATCGACCCCCGCCGCACCGAGACCGCCGCAATAGCCGACAAACACCATTTCATCCGGCCCGGTACCGATGCGGCACTACTGATGGCCATGCTGCACGTACTCGTCCACGAGCGTGGGATCTCGCCGGAGCGCATCGACCATCTCCCGATGTCCGGGCTCGACGAGGTCCGGGCGCTCTGCACGACGACGACCCCGGAATGGGCAGCGCCGATCACCGGTATGGACATCACCGATATCCGGTCGATCGCCACCTATTTCGGAGCTTCCCCGCGCGCGGTGATCTATGGACGCACAGGTGTGTCGACCCAACGTTTCGGGACGTTGTGCCAGTGGGCGATCCAGGTGATCAATGCGGTCACCGGCAACCTCGACCGGGTCGGTGGCGCGCTCCTGCCAGATCCCGAGATCGACCTGGTGCGCCGGAAACTCAGTGGTCGAGGCCATTTCGACAAATGGCGCAGCCGGGTCCGGGAGCTGCCGGAATTCGCGGGCGAACTCCCCGTCGCCACAATCATCGACGAGATCGTCACCGAGGGTGCCGGCCAGATCCGGACCCTCATCACGGTCGCAGGCAATCCGGTCTCCTCAGCGCCCGGGGGTGGTCACCTGGGGCCGGCCCTCGACGGTCTCCACTTCATGGTCTCGGTCGACTTCTACGTCAACGAGACCACCCGCCACGCCGATGTGATCCTGCCGCCGACGATGGTCTTCGAACGCGACCACTACGATCTCATCTTCCACCAGCTCGCAGTCCGCAACACCGCCCGGTTCTCACCGGCGATCGTCGCCAAATCACCTGATGCAAAGCATGATTGGGAGATCTTCGGAGATCTCACCCGGGCCCTCTCACGTGCCCGATCCGCCGACCGGGGAGCCTTCGATCGCCTCCGCCGGTTACCGAAACAACTGGTTCCGACCGTACGCACGATGGCCAGTCCGCGAGTGTTGCTGAATCTGTTGCTGCACACCGGTCCGGGCTCTCTGACGGTACGCAAACTCCTCGCCACCCCGTCCGGTCGTGATCTCGGGCCACTGCGTCCCGGGCTGAGCCGCAAACTCGTCGCCGCATCGGGTGTGGTCGACCTGGCACCGCCGCTGATCACCGCAGACCTGACCCGAATGCACACAGACCTCGTGCCCACCGCCGAGAACGAGCTGTTGCTGATCGGTCGACGACACCTGCGGTCGAACAATTCGTGGATGAACAATTCAGCCCGCTTGTCCAAGGGTCACCCGCGCCATCATCTGTTGATGCATCCGCAGGACCTGGCCTCCGGCGGGCTGTGTTCCGGAGACCGGGCGTTGCTGCGTTCAGCGGCAGGCTGCGTGGAGGTGACCGTTGCCGAAAGCGACGGTGTCATGCCGGGTGTGGTGAGTTTGCCCCATGGTTTCGGTCAGAATCAGGATGGCGTCCGACTGTCGGTTGCTGCGCTCATCGATGCCCCGAGTGCCAACGACGTCACCGATCCCCTTCGCCTCGACGAGATCTCCGGGAATGCGGCGCTGAACGGCGTGCCGGTGACAGTCAGTGCGACCGTTCCCGGCTGAACCCCGGACTTCGAGTCCTCAGCAGCCCTCGATCTCGATGATCGGCGAACGGTCTTCGCGGGCAAACCGCGACACCGCCAGGTTGCACAGACCCTGCAGCCGGCACAACCATCGGTCGGCTCCGTCCCACCGCGGCGCGAATGAACTACGCCCGTGGATGGCGCGGCTGTTGTCGATGATGAACAAATCGCCTGGGCGCAGGACGATTTCGTCATGCTGCGCCTGCCACACGGACTTCACCGCGGCCAGGGCGGCGGCATGTTCGTCGTCATCTGCGGACATCAGGTCTTCGTCGTAGGTGATCACCGGGTCATCCCACGAACCGCTGAGCACCGGGATGGGCCCACGTGTCTCGTCGGGAACTCCACCGTCGACAAACGATCCATCCACCCGCGTGTAGAACACCGGATCACGAAGCAGCGCGGTGGTCTCGGCCGGGAGCAGGTTCTGCAATTGCCGGGCCGACAGCAGATAGGTCGCCGCGGTCGGGTCACCTCGCAGACATCCAAGCGCGATGAAATCGGGGCGGGTCCGGAAGTTGTGGCACTGCTCGGTATGGCTTTCGAGGTTCACCGCGCTGCCCGTCGACATCTGCCGCCGCTGATGGCTGCGAATCGGCACCAGTGTCTGAACGAGTTCGCCGCGGCATTCCGGGCGGTAGCCGACCAGGTGCACGATGCTCGAGAGCAGTAGCGCCGATTGTCTGGCGATGCCGGTGTGACGAGTGGGCGCACCGACCGCGGCGGCCGGGGTTTCACCGATCTCACCGACATCGAGTCCCCGCAGCAGCAATCCACCGTCACCCTCGACGAGGAAGTCGAGCAGCAGCTCCCGAATCGGCGCGGGCAGCAGCGCAGCAGCGAGTCGGGCCTGCCTGCTGAAATCTTGCGGATCCGTCAACGAATCTGCTGACACATTCTGCGCGAGCATGCTGATGACCTGCGCATACTCACCGATATCTGCCGTCTGCACTGTCGGCCAGTACGGCCCATGCGGTCCGGGAAGCGATTGTGCACTCATCTTGCTCACCCTCCGATCCATGCCGAGGCGGTATCAACAGGGTAATCCGCGCCATCGGATCTCACAGTGCGAGAATGCCGCGAAACGGTGGCAGCGGGATCACGATTCGGATGGCATCGCACCCCTGCCCGACAGTGCGAACGGCAGACATCGGTGAGTTTTCGGCCGCAGCGCAGTCGATATCTGTGAAGCAGTCACGTCTGCTCGCCTGTCGAAACCGAAAGGATCTCCACATGCCCGCCATAGTCCCCTCGCTCTGGTTCAACCAGAACATCGAGGAAGCCATGAAGCTCTACACCGCGACATTTCCCGACTCGACCATCGACCAGATCTTGTACACCGGCGAAGACGGGCCGGGACCGGAAGGGAGCATCCTCGCCGCCATGTTCACCCTGTCCGGCAACAGGTTCGAAGGAATCAACGCCGGCCCGGAATTCCATTTCAGCGAGGCGGTGTCGTTTGTGGTCCGCTGCGACTCACAGGAGGAGATCGACCACTACTGGAATGCGCTGACGGCCAACGGTGGCACCGAATCGGAATGTGGCTGGCTGAAGGATCCGTTCGGCCTCAGTTGGCAGATCGTGCCGACACGATTGTATGAACTACTGACCGATCCGAATCGGGCCCGCGCCAGGGGTGCCTCCGAGGCGATGATGAAAACCCACGGCAAGCTGGTGATCGCCGATCTGGAGGCCGGCGCCGACTCAGCCGGCTGAGCCGATTGGGTCGATTGAGCCGACGGGTTCGGCCGGGCCGCCTCGACCGGCTGGGCTCCGTGTCGGTTTGGCGCACCCGGCGGACTCGTGACCTTCGAGTTTTTCCTCGCACTCCTGCGTGAGCAACCGGTTGGTTCCGACGCCCTGCTGCGCGAACACGTCGCCGGGATTGAGGAGCTGGCAGGCCTTCATCGACAAACAGCCGCAGCCGACGCAGCCGTCCATCAGGTCCCTCATCCGTTGCAGTAGCGCGATCCGTTCATCCAGATCCTCCATCCACTGCACCGACGCCTTGTGCCACATCGCCTTGGTTGGTGACTCGTGTTCGCCGAGGACCTCCAGCACCGACCCGATGGTCGCCAGTGGGATCCCGACGGCCTGCGAGGCCCGGATGAACGCCACCCGCCGCAACATCGCCCGGTGATAGCGCCGCTGGTTGCCGGAGGTTCGGCGGCTGAAGATCAGTCCGCGATCTTCGTAATATCGCACAGCCGACGGCGCGACGCCGGCCCGGATGGCCAACTCCCCGACCGTCAATTCCAACTTTTTCACTGCCATTTTCGCATCGTACCTTGACTTCAAGCGCGCTTGAACTTGAAGACTGGGCGCATGCAACCAACACACCTCGAGTTCGCCCTGATCATCGCGAGTGTCCGCCCCGGTCGTATCGGCCCCACCGTGGCCGATTGGTTTGTCGAGCAAGTCAATCCGTATGGGCTCGACGTCGAGGTCATCGACCTCGCCGAGCCGACCGGACCTCACACCACAGATCTGCTGGCGGCTGCCGACGGATTCATCGTCGTGACACCGGAATACAACCACTCCTACCCCGGTGAGTTGAAAATCCTCATCGATGCCCACCGCTGGGAGTGGAAACACAAGCCGGTGACATTTGTGTCCTATGGCGGCATGTCGGGAGGACTACGCGCAGTGGAACATCTGCGCGCCGTGTTCGCCGAGCTGTATTCGGTCGGCACCCGGAACGGAGTGGTCGTCCACGCACCCTGGGACCACGTCACCGACGGCCGGCTCACACTTGACGAGACCGCCATCGTCTCGGCCCGCAGCGCCATGGACGAACTGGTGTGGTGGGCCGAATTACTCAAACCCGAACGCAAACACAGAGATCGAGGCGCAGCCTGACCATGGACCTGCGTACGAAGAAAGTCGCAGCCGTCCTGGCGCTTGGCACGCTGATGGTGATGCTCGACGTCACCGTCACCGTGGTCGCGATCCCACGACTGGCCGAATCATTTGACACCAATCTCGCCACGGTCCAGTGGGTCACCACCGCCTATGCCCTCGCATTGGTCGCGGTGATGCCAACCGCGGCGTGGGCAATACGCCGGTTCGGCGCCAAGCGGGTCTATCTCACTGCTCTCGTCTTGTTCGTCGCCGGCTCAGCACTGGCCGGGCTGGCCTGGAACATCGAGAGTCTCATCGCGTTTCGAGCAGTCCAAGGTCTCGGCGGCGGGTATCTGCAGCCTGTCGGGATGACCATCGCGTTGCAGATGGTCGACGAACGTCATCGCGGCAAATTGATAGGGTGGCTCGGACTTCCCCTGTTGATCGGGCCCGTCCTCGGCCCGGTTGCCGGCGGACTACTGGTCGATGGCATCGGATGGCGATCACTGTTCCTGATCAACGTCCCGATCGGCATCGCGGCCATCATGTTGGCCGCCAGGATCTTTCCACAGCAGCCGGGCACCGATCGCGGGCGTCTCGACTGGATCGCCCTGGCCACACTGGCTCCCGGCGGTGCCTTGCTCGTCTTCGGATTGGCACAGGCCGGAGACAGCGGTGACCCGATGGCGGCCCAGGTTCTGATCCCGGCGGTCTGCGGTGTCACACTACTGGCGCTGTTCATCACTCGGACCCTCCGATCATCGCACCCACTTCTCGATCTGCGACTGCTCAAACAACGATCGCTGGCAGTCGGATCTGGCAGCCTGTTCCTGGTCGCGGGCGCCTATTTCGGGTCGATGATGCTCGGGCCCATCTACATTCAGGCCGTCCGCGGCGACAGCGCCACCACGGCCGGACTGATCGTGATCGGACAGGCCGTCACCACCGGCGTGGTGGTCCAGATCGCCAGCCGTCTGACCGACCGTGTCGATCCGCGCCGGGTGGTCTGGTTCGGCATCAGTGCCACCGTGGTCGCAATGATCCTGATGACAACGATTCTCGATGAGAACACCTCGTACCCAACGCTCGTGGGCATCGGCGTGGTCATGGGTATGGGCATCGGCTCCACGCTGATGCCGCTGATGGCAGCATCGCTGCGCGGCATACAGGGTCCGGCGATTTCATCGGGCACAACCATTCTCACCACGGGCAACCAGTTTGCAGCCGCCGTCGGCGCCGCGCTCAGTGCCACCGTGCTGACCACGCTGTTCAACAACCGGGCAGAGTTGCTCGACGATACCGGCATGGCCGGGGCACTTCGGCTCAGCGCCGATGAACAGTCTGCGGCGGCACCGGATCTCGCGAGCGCCGTGGCCGACACCTACCTGCTGACACTCGGCCTGCTGGTCACCGCTCTGGTGATCTCCGCGTTCCTGCCGAAGCTGCCGCCACCGTCGCGAACGGCAGCGCCGGCACCCGCTGAACGGGCACCGGCGCGCATTGTGCACGAAAAAGAAGTGCAGGAACAAGAACTTTCAGCTGAGCCCAGCTGAAAGTGGTGTCAGCTCTCGGCTGACGGCTTCACCACCAGGACCGGGCACTGCGCTCTGCGCAGGACCGCCTGGCTGGTGGAGCCGAGAAGTAGACCCCGGAAACCACCACGACCACGGCTACCGACCACCAGAAGCTGGGCATCTTTGGCATGCTCGAGAAGTTGATGCGCCGGACCGTCGGGAACGATCACACGCTTGACCTCGACGTCGGGATAGTCGGCGCCGAAACCGGCGATCCGCTCGGCGACGACCTCGCGGGCTTCATCGGACAGTTGCTGCAGCTGATCGGGCTCGAGTCCGTAGCCGTACAACGCATCGGAGGCCAGGTCGGTCCAGGTGTGGACCACCAGCAACTCGGTCTTCAGCAGTGACGCCTGTTCAAATGCAGCAGTAACCGCGCCCTCGCTCAACGCTGAACCGTCGAGGCCGACAACAACCGGCCCTGTACCGCCCGGACCCGCGTACACCAGCACCGGGCATGAGGCATGTGCGGCGACGTCCACGCCAACCGAGCCGAGGAACACCCCCTTCACACCACCGAGTCCACGGCTACCGACCACGACCAGCGACGCATGGTGTGATTCTTCGATCAGCAGGGAACCGGCGCGCCCTTCGGCGACTTTGGTTTTCACCTCGACCCCCGGAGTGATTGCCCGGACCCGTGCGGCGGCCTTGTCGACGTTGTCATGTGCTTCTTGCCGAATGATGTCGATGACATCCTGCGGAATGACCAGCGCCGGCGCGTACAGCGCCCCCTGGGTCTCGTACGCACCCAGTATCGACAGAGACTTGCCTTGCCGCTCAGCGGCTTTCGCCGCCCACTCCACCGCCTCGAGGGCTGAGTCCGAACCGTCGACTCCAACAACAATCGTGGTGCTCATCTGTGAACCTCTTTGCTATTCGTCGTGTTCGATACAATCGCGCCAGGCCTGCTCAGTCAACGCGCCGACCCCGTCTACTGCACCACAATTCACCGCGCCGATGTAGGGCACTTGGGCCCAATACAACCGGTTCGGCCGAATTGCCCGTACACTAGGTGTTGTCGGATACATCCACCACCGGCAACCTTCGTCGAACTTCCTCGAATCCGATATCCCGGAACCTTGCGAATCGCCGATAGCCGGTTGACGTTTGATCACCAATTTTCCTGGCACCGCGGGAGATCTTGAAGAGGTTCTCGAGAGAGTCCTTTCCAGACCGCGGTCGCTTGCGACACCCGGCAGCTCTTGCGCAGATCCCGTGCACTGCACGACAACACAAGAGCCGCACCACAACGACGAAAGTAGTCACACATGCCCGAAACCGAACTCTTCTCGCACCGCGAGTCGATCCGTTCAGAACCCGCCGCGCAGAGCTCCAAGGACGCGCCGCGTATCCCGCAGCCGGTCTTTTCCGACCAGGTGGTCGATCCCGCGGTGCAACGCGCACAAGAACGCACACCGCGCTGAGCGACTCAGCTCACCGCAGGTAAATCTCCGGATACAACAATGGCCCGCCGACTATCGGCGGGCCATTGTTGTGTGTAATCGGTCACAGTTGCGCGCAACGTGGACGGTTACCCGGTTCGCTCAGCGCTTACGGAGCAGGAAGCGTTGAACCTTGCCGCTGGGCGTCTTGGGCAGCGACTCGATGAAGTGAACCGTGCGAGGGTAGGCGTGAGCCGCGAACTTGTTCTTGACCAGCTGCTGGAGTTCGGTTTCGAGTTCGGCCGACGCGGCCGACGGATCCCGGAGCACCACATACGCCTCGAGCACCTCACCACGCAGCTCATCGGCCTTGCCCACCACCGCGGCCTCGACCACGGCCTCGTGCATGACGAGCACACTTTCGACGTCGAAGGGGCCGATGCGGTAGCCGGCCATGATGATCACATCGTCGTCGCGGGAGGAGAAGGTGAAGAAACCATTCTCGTCGACCGACCCGGAGTCTCCCGTGACGTACCAGCGGCCGTCTTCGGTGTACCGGCCTGCCGTTTTCTCCGGCGCGTTCACGTAGCCGGTGAACCAGAGCATGTCGCTGGCCGTGGTGTCGATCGCAACCCGGCCGACAGTGCCAACCGGAGCCGGCGAATCGGAGTCCTCTTCGAGTACGGCGCAAGACCAGCCAGGTAACGGCCGTCCCATCGAGCCCGCGGGCACGTCGGCGCGCAGATCGTCGTGCCAGGCGTTGACGATGAACATGCCGTGCTCGGTCTGTCCGTACTGGTCGCGCACAGACACCCCGAGGACGTCATTCGACCAGCCGACCACGTCGGGCGTCAGCGGTTCACCCGCGGACGACGCGCGCCGCAGATTGATCGACTCCGGAACCGGACCGTCGTCGGCCCGCAGTGCGCGGTACACGGTCGGTGCGGCGGCGAAGTTGGTCACGCCGAACTGCTCGAGCACCTTCCACGTCAACGCCGGCGAGAATCCGGCGTGCAGCAGCAGGCTCCGCGTGCCGGTCGCCAGCGGTCCGAGCAGCGAATAGTAGAGCCCATAGGCCCAGCCGGGATCGGCAGCATTCCAGAACACGTCGTCGGGGCGCACGTCGAGACCGAACTCCTGATACCCGTGGAACGATGCCAGCGCCCGAACCGGAACCGGAACACCCTTGGGCCTGCCTGTCGTTCCGCTGGTGAACAACTCGACGAGCAATCCGTCGCCTCCGACCGCGACAGCCTGTCCGCCGGGCTCGTCGGCGTCGTGGGCCTCGATCAGATTCGCCAGTTGCAGTTCGTGATCCGCGGATTCACCGGCAGCGATGACCTGCCACGGCGCATCGGCCGGGATGTCCTCGCCGGGGGCCAGTTTGTGTAGCTGATCGAGGTCGGAGATCACGAACTTGGCGCCGCTGTTGGTCAGGCGGAACGCGATGGCCGGGGAGGCGAACGCCGTGAACAGTGGAACGTAGACAGCTCCGCGCCGCCAGACGCCCAGCGCCGCGACCACCAGTTCGGCCGATTTGCTCATCAGGCTCGCGACACGGTCGCCCGGCTCGACGCCGAGCGCGGCAAGTGCCGCCGCAAACTTCGACGACTTCTCCCGCAGCTCTCCGTAGGTCAGATCGACGGAAACCAGTTTCCCGGTGTCGTCGGTCTCGACCACCGTGAACGCCACGGCATCGGCTGCATGTCGATCACACAGCAGGTCGGCGGCACACGCATCGGGACGGTCGTACTGTGCCAGCATCTCGCTGACCCGCTCAGTTGTGGCAAACATATTCCCTTTGAATCCTCACTGCTCAGCACACTTCTACCCGGGAGTAGGATCCACGTCACAGTAACTCACCCGCTACCCCCGAAAAGGGCTGACTCACCGATGACAGGACGGCATCCACTGCTGCGACCACGCGATTCCGACGCTCTCCGAGACGAGATGCGGGCACTGGCCGGCGAGCCACAGACCCCCGTCCTGTTCGGCGGCGAAGTTCATGCCGGCACGTTGCTACTCACCGAGTTCATGGGTGTGCGCACCAACGGCCTGCGTGGACTGAATGTGAACCCCGCGGCCGGTCTGGGTGGCCGCGTGGTGCAGCGACGGCAACCGGCGTCGGTGTCCGACTACCGCACTGCGTCCGCGATCACCCACGACTACGACGGGCCGGTCCTGGGCGAAGGCTTGCGGTCGGTCCTGGCGGTACCTGTCGTCGTCGACTCGAGCACCCGGGCGGTGATCTACGCGGCTCGCCGCGATGCGGTTCCGATCGGCAGCCGTACCTCCGAGTCGGTGATCGCGGCGTGCCGGAGGTTGGCGACGGAGATCGCGATACGCGATGAGGTGGACCGCCGAACCCGGATGCTTGCCTCTGCGACCGGGAACACCGCAGAGAGCCCCGACTCGGCGAGGCTCGAGGAGTTGCGCAGCATTCACGCCGGGCTCCGGGATCTTGCCGGACGGATCAGCCAGGCCGAGAGTCGACGGGCCCGTGAACTGTCCGACCGGCTTGCCCGCGTCGTCGGTGGCGAGATGGCCGAACCGGCGCCCGAGGTCGATCTGTCCCGACGGGAAGTAGACGTCCTCGCTGTTGTGGCGCTCGGTTGCTCCAATGCCGAAGCCGCCAAGACACTCTCACTGAAGCCAGAGACCGTGAAGAGCTATCTGCGCAGTGCGATGCACAAGCTGGGCGTACACAACCGGCACGAGGCCGTGGTCACGGCTCGGCGGATGAACCTGCTTCCCTAGCCCGATGATGTGGCCTTCTGGCGGTGCCCACCTGGGCTTTTAATCGCCAAAGGCGCACATCATCGGAACGGTCTAACGACCAGCTCGAATCATGATGTCCCAGTGAGCATGTAGAGCATTGGTGTCGAGGACATCGCAGCTGAGCAACACCGGATCGATGCGTCCTTGCGCGGCTTCGATGGCGGCAACAGTCATCGTGGCCGTGATCTCGGACTGGTTGCGGCCCTCGGTGAACAGCCATCGACCGGTGTTCCGGTTACGGACCAGCACCGACCACTCTTCGCTTCCGGGCATGTGGATCTTCCTCAGCATGGGCCGGCCCAGAACCGGCATCAGCGCCGCAGCCCGCAGTGCCAACGTCGCGGTGACCGAACTCAGGGTGAGGTAGTTCGCCACGTGTGGTCCATCCGACCCGATGGCCAGGTAGTCGGGAAAGTCTGCTCGCACATACCGCTTTCGGGTGTTGTGGGGGCCTTCGAGAATCCGTGACCTGACCATGTTGCGAATCGCCTCCCCCGAGACATAGTCGTTGAACGATGTACCGAGAAGATCGACCGTCCACTCGACAGCGGCCCTGCCATGGCGTTCACCCGCCCCGAGCATCAAACCGATGTCGACGCCGTCGGATGAATCGGCGGCGAGCGCGGTGGCCATGATGGTCGTCAGACCGGGCGCCAAACCCACGCAGGTGAGCACACCACCTGCGGCCGGGGCGGCCATGATCGCCTCGAGATACATCGGGGTGGCGCTGATATCGACAAATCTCGCTGCCCCGGCCTCTTTCGCGAGAGCGGGATCCTCGATGCCGGAGGCATTGACAACCACATCCATGCCATCAATCGCCGCGCGATACGCTTCGCCACCGGACCCGGCAAGATCGACCACCACGTCGTTTACTTCTGGTCTGCGTCCGACCCGGACCACGTCGTGTCCGTCGTCGTGCAATTTACGGACGACCCTCGTCCCGACCTCGCCATTGGCACCGAGCACCGCGACATTCATATGACATCTCCGCCCCGTTTCAGTTCGTGACAGTTCACAAACATTCTCGCACCCAATTTTCGGCTACAACATGGCTTCGATCGTCATCTGTTCCGGGTTAATTCGGCGGGCGGCGTGGGCGCGTCGCGACTGCGAGTGCGGTTGCAGTCCTCCTACGCTGATGACATGTCCCGCCCCGACAATCACGATCCAGCCACCCTCGCCTTCGATAGCCGCGCGGTTCATGCCGGCAACAGCATCGACAAGGGCTCCGGAGCAATCCGAACGCCGATCGTGATGGCCAATTCGTATGCGCTACCCGATGATCCGTCACAGGTCAGCTGGTCGGGCACGGAGATTCCGCTCTACACCCGCAACTCCGGGGCCAATCAGATTGCGTTGCAGCACAAATTGGCCTCACTCGAAGGTGCCGAGGACGCGGTCGTCCTGGCTTCGGGGGTCGCAGCGCTGCATGCGGTGTTCTTCACCCATCTCGAGTCCGGGGATCATGTGCTGATCGCCGACGTCACCTACGAGGCGACGTTTCGGTTGTTCACCGAACTCCTGCCGCGCAAATACGGTATCGAGGCAACGTTCGTCGATGCATCGGACCTCGATTCCATCCGGGCGGCACTGCGGCCCAACACCCGCCTGGTTCACATCGAGGCGATCGCCAACCCGACCACCAAGGTCACCGATATCGGCGCGGTCGCCGAGGTCGCGCACGCGGCAGGCGCGCTGGTGGTGGTCGACTCGACCTTCACGCCGCCGCCGTTGTACCGGCCGCTCGCCGACGGTGCAGATCTGGTGGTGCACTCACTGACGAAGTACTACAACGGCCACGGCGACGCCATGGGCGGCGCGGTCCTCGGCGCCAAGGCACTGATCGATCCCATCAAGACCGACGCCATGGTTGATGTCGGTGGCGTGATCTCGCCGTTCAACGCCTGGCTCATCAGTCGTGGGTCCGTCACTCTGCCGCTGCGAATGGCGCGCCACCTCGAGTCGGCCGCGCAGGTCGCCGAGTTCCTCGAAAGCGATGGGCGCGTGGCCTATGTCGCCTACCCGGGCCTGCAGTCACATCCTCAGCACGCGCTGGCGACCACCCAATTCGGCGGACGCGGCTACGGTGCGATGATGGCGTTCGCGGTCAGAGGTGATCCCGACACCCAGAACCGGTTCGTCTCGAATCTGCGGATGATCACCTCGGCCGTATCGCTCGGTCACGACGAAACACTCATCGTCCACGTCGGCACGAGTGGGCCACGGGTGCAGCACTATCCGGAGGAGTTCCGTACCTGGGGGCATCTCCGGTTCTCCATCGGACTCGAAGACCCCTCCGACATCATCGCCGATCTCACAGCGGCGCTGGACGCCACGTTCAGCTGATCGACTCGCGGGGCCGCAGCAGCAAACTGATGAACCCGCCTACTGCCAGAACAATGATCACGATGGAGAACACCACACTCGCGGTCCTCAGGCCCCAGGCCTGTTCGGCAAACCCCGTGGCGATGATCGGCACCGAGATCGCCACATAGGCGACCACAAAGTATGCCGACGTCGCGTCCGCCTTACGGTCGGGTTCGATGCGTGCCGCAATCGCCGCGATGCCCTTGGCGAACAAAACACCCTGGCTCGCACCCGAGATCACTGCCGCAACGATCAACGCGATCAGCGATTCCATGAGCAGGCTGACGATCAGCACACCCATGCTCACCGTCAATGCCACATATCCGTACAGCAAGGACGGCCGAATGGGCGCTTTGGACAACACGATCTGGGTGATCGCCGACGAAGCGAACAACACAAACACCACCACACCGGAAACCATCGGCGACTTCTCATTCAGAACATCAGCAAGGAAGTCCGGCGCCACCGCGCTGAAGAGACCAAAGACCGCAAATCCGGCAATCGCCCCCACGGCAGCCTGCGTGAAAACGCCACGCACAGAAGGTGGGACACTGACCCGCTGCAATTTCGGGCGAGCGCCCTTGCGTACGTCGACCGTTTCCGGAACCGTGAGCAGACCCAAGCCCGCAATCGCCACCAGCACCGCTTGAACCACAAAAACCGTGTGGGTCGGGTCGGAGGCCAGATCGGCGACAACACCAGCCAACAGAGTTCCGAGGCCGAGGCCACCGATGTTTGCACCCGTGGCGACCGACTGCGCGATCCCCCGGCGACTCTTCGGCGCCGCTTCGATCACCGCAACCGTGGCCGTGCTGGTGAAGATACCTGCCGAGAACCCCGAGATCACCCGGCCTATGAAGAGCATCTCCAAGCTGCCGCCGATGATGAAGAACACGGCGCTCAGCAACGACAGTGCGACGCCCGCATAGAGCATCGGCCGGCGCCCGATGGTGTCGGAGAACCTGCCGACGCCGATGAGCGCGGCGAGCACGCCAAGTGCGTAGACGGCAAAGATCACCGTGGTCATCAAGGTGCCGAACCCGAACTCTTTGGCGAACTCGGGATAGAGCGGAGTCGGCAGTGTGGTCCCCATCATCACCACCGTGAACGCGTAGACCACCGCCGCGAACGCGATCATCTGCGTTCGGTTCCGCGCTGGGGCGGTTGCTTCCTCCGACGATTCGGAGGGGTTCACGGAAGTCACATCCTCGATCCAGTCCCGATAGAGAAACGGCGGTTACAGGTCGATCAGCATCCAATACGTCACGATAGCTCTACCGAGAACCCGCATTCGTGCGTTCGGCGATGATGCTCAGCGGATGCATCGCTTGCCTGATCAGGTGGCGCTACGCGGCCGCAGGAGCAAGCCGATCAGCGTGGCCACCGCGATCACTCCGATCACCGCGGAGAAAATGACGCTGGCGGCGGTCAGGCCCCAGGCCGAAGATGCGATCCCAACGGCGATGATTGGAACCGAGATCGCCAGGTAGGCGACGATGAAGTACGCCGATGTCGCTTCCGCCTTGCGGTCGGGCTCCACCTTGGCGGCGATCGCCGCAATGCCCTTGGCGAACAACACACCCTGACTGGCACCTGAGATGGCCGAAGCGAGAAGCAAGCCCGGCAGCGACTCGGTAACCAGGCTCACGATCAGGATCGCCATGCTGACCGCCAACGCGAGGTATCCATACAGCAGTGCGGGGCGCACGGACACCTTCATGAAGACGATCTGGGCCACGGCTGAGGCTCCGAAGGTCACGAACACAACGAGCCCGGCAATCGCGGGCGATGATTCGTCGAGGACGTGGGCCAGGAAGTTGGGTCCGACGGCGCTGAACAGACCCGACACCGCAAAGCCGGCCATGGCCCCGACTGCAGCCAACGCGAAAACACCACGGACCGACGCCGGGACGTCGACGCGTTGCAACCTTGGCCGGGCACCGGCGAGTACCTTCACCGTTTCCGGAACGGTGAGAAGTCCAAGTCCGGCGATCACCAGGAGCACCGCGTGGACCACGAACACCGTGCGTGTCGGATCCGGCGCGAACTCGGCGACAAGCCCCGCCATGAGCGTTCCGAGTCCGAGACCGCCGATGTTGGCCGCGGTGGCGACCGCCGTTGCCATCGTCCGGCGACCTTTGGGCGCGGCCTCGATGACCGCGGCCGTGGCGGTACTGGTGAAGATGCCCGCCGAGAATCCCGAGATCACCCTGCCGACGAAGAGGATCGCCAGGCTGCCACCGAAGATGAACAAGACCGCGCTCAGTAACGACAATGCGAGCCCGGCATAGAGCATCGGACGACGACCGATGGTGTCCGAGAACCGGCCGACACCTACCAGTGCCGCGATCACACCCAGCGCGTACGTCGCGAAGATGACCGTGGTCATCGCACTGCCGAACCCCAGTTCCTGCGCGTACTCGGGGTACAGCGGGGTTGGCAGGGTGGTCCCCATCATCACAACCGTGAATGCGAACACCACCGCGGGAAATGCGATCACCTGCAGCGGCCGGCGGCGCTTCCCGTCGATCTCGGTGGCATCGTCGCCCGATCGGGCGCAGTTCACGGCAGTCACAAATCCTCGATCCGGGTTCACCTTGACGCAGCGGCAGCTGCATGAATCAGTCAACACCGCGGCACTGTCACAACTTCCGTGTGCCCGCGAGGTCTGTTCGCCAACCAGTGTGCTGCCCGGGCGGCGCCATCCAGGTCTTGGTTTCGCTGATCGACACCACGCGCCCGTCGTGGATGACCACGCGGTCGGCGGGTGCGTTGGCGATGACGTCGAGCATCCCGGTTCCGCGAACTGCCAGGAACTCTGCACGGGCACCGACCCGCGCGCCGGCTGCCGGCAGACCCATCACCCGACGGGCGTCATCGGTGACCATCGCAAGCGCGACGTCCGGGTGAACGTGTGCGGCAGTGACGGTGAGAGCGGCCGTTTCCAATGCGTCGCTGCGGCCGAGTGGGTTGAACGGGTCGCGCACGTTGTCCGCGCCTGCGGCAACACAGACGCCGGCCGCCCGTAGCGGGCCGATCGCGGTGATCCCGCGGGGTGTGGCGACGGGGTGGTCGCGGCCCTGCAGATAGAGGTTGGTGATCGGGTTCGCGACCACACCTATCCCGCTCGATGCGATCAGCGGTAGTAGTTCGCGCAGTTCGTCGATCTCCATCGTCCCCAGTCGCGAGCAGTGCCCGGCAGTACGGATCCGATCCGCCGGCCAGCTGCTCACCCGGTCGGCAAACGCTGCGATTGTGTGGTGGTCACCCTCCAGGAACTCATCGGTGTGCAGATCGACCCCGACACCGCGGCGTTCGGCAATGTCGAGTAGACGATGCAGGTCAACCATCGGGTCCGGCGCACTGTGTGGTGAACCGCCGACCAGATCAGCACCCGCATCGAGGGCAGCATGTACGAGATCGTCGCTCGCGTAAACCTTGGCCAGCGCGACGATCTCGATGTCGATGAGACCCTGGAGCTCGCGACGTACCTCATCGACCGCGCGAATACCGCGCAACGGGTCACCGCCGGCGAGGATGTCGACGTGGGAACGAACGGCGGTGGTTCCGTTGCTCAACAGTGCAAGCGCCGCACTCCGGGCACGGGTGCGGAACGACGCCTGGTCGAACTCCGCACTGCCGATCATCCAGTTCGCGATGGCGTCGTGCAGATTGCCGAGAGGGGGCTGCAGCGCATCCCAGGACAGCGCCTTGTCCAGATGGGCGTGCGGCTCGGCAGGCGCGGTCATCAGCATGTATCCGCGAAGGTCGAGCACATTCGGTGATTCGATGCTGGTATCGGGAAGATCGGCGGCACGAACCGCCGCGACCACCCCGTGATCACCCTCGCGCACCACGTCGATATCGACTACATGGCCATCAGGGAGCATGGCTCCGCGAATAGACGACACCATCTGAGGCAGTACATGTTTCACAGTTCCTCTTTCACGTCTGATGATCCAGAGCAGGCTTGCGGTCGGTCAGAGCCGTTGCGCTCGGACATAAATGCCTGCGACGTGAGCGCTTGCGGCCTCACGTGCGGCAGCGGCGTTGCCGGCTTCGATGGCGGCGACGATCCGCTCGTGTTCGTCGACCGCGAGTCGGCGGTTCAGGTCGGTGACCCACATGTCCGATCGAAACAGATGCGACTGTCCGTCCAGGCGCGAAAGTGCCTCGCTCAACGGACGATTGGCCGCATTGTCCCGAATCAGGGTGTGAAATTGTAGATCCAGCACGGCATCTCGATGCTGATCAGGGGCTTCGTCCAACAGCTCTCGCTGCACCTGCACCATCTTCCGCATCTGCTCGACGGCCGCATGATCTGAGCCGAGTGCGGCATTGAACGCCGCGAGTCCGTCCAGCACCTCACGCACCTCGAACACCGACTTGAGGGTGTTGGCATCGAGAGAGGCCACGCGGGCACCGGCGTTGCGGGTGTGGGATGCGAGTCCTTCGTAGATCAACTGTTGCACGGCCTCGCGTACCGGCGTGCGACTCACGTTCAAACGCGTTGCCAGCGCCGGAACACTCAGCGGGCTATTCGGTTCGAGTTCGCCGCTGAAGATCATCTCCCGCAGTGCGTCGTGCACCGAGTCGGTGAGAAGTGCACGGTCAGAAGCGGTCATCGTGGGTTGTCCCTCTCAGCTCCGGCGGCCACGACGCGCGCGGTCTCCCTCAGATCGGTGATCGGCGCCACACCCGTCCGCAGACCCGCCACCTTCATCGCAATGTTCTCGGCGATCGTGATGGGAGCGTATCCCTTTTCACCGTCGGCAAGCGTCCCCGGCAGCGCCTCGATGACCGCGTCGTGGTTCCCGTCGAAGAAGAAGGCAGCCGAGCGCCGGCGAAGGATCTGCCCGTCGACCACCGGCGGGTCCACCCGATGAATGGTCGAGCTCCAGCGGTCGTTTGTCCACCGGGACATCGCGTCGCCGAGGTTGATCAAGAGCGCACCATCAGCGGGCTGCACGTCGTGCCAGCGGCCGCCGCGGTCGAGTACCTGCAAGCCCGGCACCTGATCGGCCCACAGGATCGTGAGGATGCCGAAATCGGTGTGCGCGCCCATGCCGGTGAGTTCACCGGCGAACTCGTCATCGGCTTCCGGCAGTGCATAGTTGTTCATCTTCAAGGCCTCGATCGAATGGTCGACGAAATTGTCGAAGTAGCCTGACTCCAGGCCCAATGCATCGGTGAATGCGGCCATCAGCGTTCGGGCCAGCACCTGCGCCTGCGCGAAATACCGCCGGACCCGAGGTTCGAAACCGGGCGCGGCATCGGGCCAGTTGTTCGACGCATAGCTGGTCTCGGGCAGCTCGAGGCCAGTGAACTCCGAGCCCTCGACACCGACCGTGAACGCCTCGTAGAAGTCGTTCATCTGGTTGGCGGAGGAAATCCCGAGACTCATGCTCAGTGATTCCGACTTCGGTGCCGAGTAGCCGCGGTTCGTCCACGGTTCGCGAAGATATGCCTTCTTGGTCTCCAGCGGCAAAGCGAAGAACTCGTCGAGGCCTTCGGCCAGGTCAGCGATGACGTCATCGTCGATGCCGTGGCCGACCACTCGGACAAAACCGACCTCCGAGCACACCCGGTCCAGATCGGCCGCCACCTTCGCACACGTGGGATCGGAGAGGGCACCGGCACCGTTTCGATAGCAGCTGATGTCGATGGTGGGAACGTGGAATATATTGTCAGTCATCGCTTGTCACTTTCAGATCAGATTCATCGAGCTCGGCCGGTTCGGCGTCTCAGCTCTCACCGGACTCGTGCCAGCGACCGACGGCGAGCTTTGACAACAGCCCGGTGAGTGCGAAGACCGCGACCCCGAATAGTGAGGCCAGCACGATGGCCGCGATCAGATCATCTGACTGCAGACGTCCGCGATACACATCGAGCAACGTACCGATCCCCGGCTCGCCTTTGGCGAAGAACATGTCACCGATGATGGCGCCGACGACCACCATGCCTGATGCCGTACGGATGCCGGTCATGATGGCCGGCATCGCTGCCCGCAGTTCGAGTTTGACCAGACGATCCCACCGAGAAGCCCGCGAGAGTGTGAAGACTTCGTGCAAGCCCCGGTCGATAGACCTGATACCGAAGTGGGTGTTGGTGATGATCGGGAAGGCGGCGATCAGGACACAGACGAGCGTTCTCGACGTCATGCCGTATCCGAACCACAACCCGATCAGCGGGACGATGGCCAGTATGGGAATCACTTGCAGCACAACGGCATAAGGGTAGACAATCCGCTCAATCCACTTTGCCTGACTCATCAGTACCCCGGTCCCGACACCAACGATCACGGCCACGACGAAACCGACCAGCGCAACCTGGGCGGTGACCGAGAGAGCTTCGATCATCGGCTGCAGGTGGGACCACTGCATCAGCGAATCCCGCAGGACGTCGACCGGTGGCGGCAACAAGAAACGCCGCTCCGGCGCCAACATCCAATAGCTGACGGCCGACCAAGCCGCGAGCGCCCCAAGCAACGAGAGCAGCGGATAGACCACCAGCCCGGTCAGTCGCCGAAGAAGGTGACGGCTTTCGCCGCCCGCCATAGCGTTGGCAGGCACCGCCCGGCCAACCCGTTGACGTCGCGAAAACCCCAGTGTGGCATTGATTTCAGTCATCGATTGCTCCTGTGCAGCATCGCCGAGATCTCCGCGACGTGGTCAGTGAACGTGGGTTCGTAACGCAGTTCGGGTTCCCGCGGGTACGGCATGTCGATGTCGAAGACCGCCGCGATACGCCCCGGCCGCTGGGTCATCACAACAACCCGGTTTGCGAGGTAGACAGCCTCCGAGACCGAGTGCGTGATGAACATCGCTGTGAATGCCCGCTGGGTATAGAGCCGCTGGAGTTCAACCTGCATCTCGAGGCGGGTCATCTCGTCGAGCGCCCCGAAGGGTTCGTCCAACAACATCACATCCGGGGACAGCGTCAGCGCACGCGCCAGCGACACCCGCATCTTCATACCTCCGGACAGCGCCTTCGGAAGCTGATCGGCGAACTGCTCGAGCCCGACAGCCCGAATACTCTCGGCCGCACGGGATTTGTACTCCGCCGAGTCCTCATGGCCGAGTTCGGCACAGAGCTCAACGTTCGCCCGCACGCTCCGCCATGGAAGCAGTGTCGGATCCTGAAAGATGAATCCCACGGAATCACCGACCACGGCAACAGATCCCGATGTCGGTGATTCCAGTCCAGCAGCCATCCGCAACAGCGTCGACTTGCCACATCCGGACGGACCGACCACCGCGACGAAGTCGCCTCGGCGCACCTCGAGGTCAGCCTTCTCGATGGCCGTCGTCCCGGTGTCGAACTTCTTCACGACATTGTCAAAAACCATCTGCATGCCTTTGGTGAGCCGGCGCGCATCTGCGCCCTGCATCGTATCGGCGAGTCTCATTGTGTTACCCCAACCTTCCAATCAACATGCAACTATTGGCTTGTTTCGGTAATTGCATCATTTATTACATGCATGACCATGGGATTGCGTTGCGTTACGAACTGATGACATATCGATCCACCACAGCCATATCGCCAGGTAATTCGAAATCTAGCCGTTCATTGAAGCGAAATGCCAGGAACGGTAACACCTACGAAACATTGTCTTGATTACATGCAATCAAGCTTCGGAAGTGGAACCGAAGTCATACCCCCTGTGACCGTGGGATCACACATCGCGCAACAGTTCTCGCCCGCTATCTCGACATCGTCTGTTGCGCAGACATCCCGGTTGATCTGGCCGGATTAGGAGAATCATGAAGCGATCACCCGTTGGGCGAAAGGTTGGCGTTGCCGTCCTCGCCCTGACCACCCTGGGCCTGTCATCGTGCGCCTTCGGTTCCGATGAGCTCGCCGAGTCGGTGGCGATCGAACCCGCGGCCTTGGCGCAGAACCTTGCCGATGTCTGTCCTGCGAACGTCGGCATCCAGCTGCAGTGGCAGCCGCAGTCCGACATGGGCGCACTGTTCGAGATGCTCGGGCCCGGTTATGTCGTCGACACCGACGACAAGTCGGTAACCGGCCCAATGGTGGCCGGCGGTAAGGACACCGGCGTCGACATCACCCTCAAATCGGGCGGCCCGGCGATCGGATTCCAATCGGTGACCTCGCAGCTCTACGTCGATGACTCCGTCATGCTCGGCGTTGTACACGGCGACCAATTGATCTCGGCCGCAGCCGAACAGCCGGTTGTCGGGGTGACACCACTACTGAAGTACAGTCCCGCGATCCTGATGTGGGATTCCGCGACACACCCGGAGTGGACGTCCGTCGGCGACGTCGGCACGACCGATGCCACGGTTGTGGTGTCCAAAGATCAGATATTCCCGCAGTGGATGGTGGCCAAGGGTTTGCTCAAGCAGTCGCAGATCGACACCAGCTACGACGGCGCACCGGCCCGATTCGTCGGTGACCCCGCCATCGTGCAACAGGGCTTCGCGAGCTCGGAGCCGTACACCTACGCCGAAGAGACGCCTGCCTGGGACAAACCAGTCGCATACGGCCTGATCAAGGATGCAGGTTACGACATCTACGCATCGAACGTATCGGTGCGCACCGACAAGCTCGAAGAGTTCTCACCCTGCTTGGAGAAGCTCACGCCGATCATCCAGCAGTCCGGTGTCGACTACATCAGCTCGCCGGAGGCCACCAACAAGATGATCGTGGATATCGTCTCGCAGGACCAGACAAATTCGCCTTACAGTGCGGGCGAAGCGGCATACAGCGCCGAACTGCTCCGCAACAAAGGCCTGCTCGCAGGGGAGGAAAACGGCTCCTTCGGGGTTTACGACGAAGAACGCATCAGCCGGAACGTCGCGGACCTCATCCCGGTGCTGGCCTCCGGTGGAAATCAGGTGCCTGCGGACATGACCGCGTCGCAGATGTTCACCAACCGGTTCACCGATCCCGCGATCACGCTTTCCTGACATGCCGCGCACAACGAGAGGAGGACAGCAATGACGAACGATATGACCGAGTTGGACCGCGAAAGGCGTATGGGTGCGCTGGGTACCGAAAGCGATCGGGAGGTCCGGCGGATCTCGATGGCAGATCCCGGCGGTCGCCGTGCCGAGATCGCGGACGAGTTGTGGTCCGCGGCCACGGATATCGGATTCTTCCAGGTCGTCGATCACGGGATCGATCTGGTGGAGGTCCGCCGGGCATTTACGATGGCAGAAGCATTTTTTGCACTTCCGGACCAGACAAAGGCCCGCTACCCCAAACGGTTCAACTCGGGCTGGGAAAGCCTGACCCAGGTACGGCCCTCCGTGGGCACCCCGGACCAGAAGGAGTCGTACCAGGTCACCTTGTCGAACATGGATGGTCTCTGGCCAACCGACGAGGTACTCGCGGGATTCACGTCGACGATTCTGGCGTTCGAGCACAAATGTTGGATGCTGGCGATGGAGCTGTTGTCGATGTTCGCCGACAAGCTCGGGTTCGACCGCGAGTTCTTCACGCGCGCCCACGAACCCACATCATCGGGCTACCAGTGCACCTTGCGGTTGTTGCACTACTTCGCTATCGGGGCGGATGCCGATCTCGATGGCATGTGGAGGGCCGGTGCCCACACCGATTTCGATTGCCTGACTTTGCTTTTCCAACGAGAGGGGCAGGGGGGATTGCAGGTGTGCCCGGGCAAGGAGATGGAAAGCCAGGTGTGGACGTCGGTGCAGCCCTCGGACGATGCGATCACGTGCAACATCGGTGACATGCTGATGCGCTGGAGCGATGACGTCCTGCCGTCGAACTTCCATCGTGTCCGTAGCCCCGGCCCGGACGACCACCGAGGGTCGCGCCACTCCATCGCATTCTTCGCGCAGGCCAACAAGGACGTCCTGATCGAGAGTCCGCGGGCCAAGTATCCGCCGATCAGCGCCGCGGACTACCTCCAGCAACGCATCGCGGCCAACTTCGGGAAGTAGCTCCACCCAATCCGGAAGTGGTGGGTTCGGGTGAGGCCGACCAGCGCCAGGACCCACCAACTTCGGTCACTCGGAGTCAGTGCGCGGCACCGATTTCGATGATCAGCACTCCCCCGGCGATCAAGGCGATGCCGGCACCCATCAACCACGTGAGTGGGTCGTTGAACAGGATCCAGGCCACCACCGCAGTCAGTGCCACCCCGACCGCAGCCCAGATCCCGTAGGCGATTCCCACCGGCATGCCCTCGGCAAGGGCCAACGCCAGCGCACCGAATGCGGTGAGGTATCCGAGCACGGTCGGGATGAGCCACAGAATCTTTCGAAACCCGTCCGAGGCGCGCAGCGACATCGTCCCGATCAGTTCGGCTCCGATGGCGATGGCCAGGTAAACCCATTGCATCCGCGCTACTCCGAACCGGGTTGGTGCGGCTGCTCGGCAGGATGAGAACCGAGTTCCACCAGCAGAACACCCGCGATCACAATCGCGATGCCCAGGCCGATCACCCAGGTGAACGGCTCGTCGAACAGCACGGCGGCCAAGACCGCGGTCAACGCCACACCGCAGGCAGCCCAAACCCCGTATGCCACGCCAATCGACATGCCCTCACGCAGAACCAGTGCCAGGCACGTGAATGCCACGACGTATCCGACCACGACCAGCGTCACCCAGGCCGCATGATCCACTGCCGCCCGCAACGCCAGCGTCGCACTGACCTCGGCAACGATGGCACCGGCCAACAGCGCCCACTGCTTCATCGGTGATTTGCTCACCTGCGGCAATCATTTCTGACCGGGAGCCCGGCGATCCGATCTTTGAGGTATCGCCCGACATCGCCGGTGTTCACGTCGACGTGACCGGCAGTGGGCTGAAAGTTGACGGTGATCGGTCCACCGAGCTCGCAGGCTCGGGCGATGGCGTCGCCGGTCCACCTCGGATCGTTGAATCGGTCCCTGCCGCCGTAGAGCACGTAGAGCGGTGCGCTCAGACCTGCTCTCGGCAAAGCCATCTCCTGCAGCAGCGACCGCAGCGTGTCGGTGGCCGCCGGAGTTGTCGGCCGGAAATCCTGGGCCGAGACGCGGCTGAGCGCCTGGCCGCGTCCCGGTGACCGCCCGCAGTCGCTCAGCGCATTCCATTGCGCTGCCAGTGCCGGGCTGCGCAATTCATTCAGGTTCAGGGCGGGATGACGGCGCGCCAGCGACTCCTCCAGCCACTGGAGAACTCCCTGCTGCTCGACGGTCAGGGTCCCGGCGACCGCGAGGTCGACCAGCGGAACCTTGGTTGTCGACGGCACGTGGGCAACTGCTCCGACCAGGTCGAGCTCCGGTGCGTACTGCCCGGCGATCTCGTCGGCGGCCCACGTCACGCCGCCGCCCTGCGAGACCCCGTACGAGACCCAGGTTTCCGATATGTCGGGATAGACCTCGCCGATTGCTCGCACCGAATCGATCATCGTCCGCGCTGCCGCATAGGAGTCGAGGTAGGGATGCGGGCCGCTGTTGGTGCCCAGCCCCGAGAAGTCCGGAAAGGTCACCGCGAATCCGGCATCCAGATAGCGCCTCACCAGCCCGGACAGACCGTACAGATTGTCGGTCAGTGACGGTGCGCAGTTGGTGTTGATCCCTGTCGAACCGTGTCCGACCGCCAGGACCGGCCACCCGCCGGCGGGAGCAACGCCCTCCGGTTTGAACACCGTCCCCGAGACGATCACTGCCTGATCGTCCACATCGGTTGAGCGGTAGAGGATCTTGCTGCCCGAGACCTGCCAGCCGACGTCGGCCGACGAAGCCCAGTCCGCGGTCTGGACCACCTCACCGGGCATGGGGAGCTTCACCTGCGAATGGGGCACCGATAATGCCTGATCGACCATCGATGCCGAAGACGCATCGCCACAGCCGGCCAGAACAACTGCAGCGCAGATGGCAGCCACACCTCGCCTCGGAAATCCCACTGCCGCAATTTACCAGCGATCGCCACCGGCGACGCCCAGGTTGGTTCCGATCGGCGAGTGTTCCCCGATACACCTGCCGCAGACTGATTCTGGCCCTGCACACCGCACCGGATCCGCCCGATCCAGAGTCGACGCGTGGGCTTTACTACTGACATGACCGGTCGAGGAAAAGCGATACCTGCGGACAGCAAGACCCGTCCGACGTATGGCGTGCTGGTCGCACTGACGTCGGCGATCTGCTTCGGGACGTCGGGTCCATTGGCCAAGTCACTCATCGACAGCGGTTGGTCGTCGGCCGCAGTCACGGTTGTACGCCTTGGACTCGGCTCGTTGCTCCTGGCCATTCCGCTGATTGTGTTGCGTCGCCGACTGTTCGCGAATCTGCGCCGCGCCCCGGTCCTGGTGGTCGCCTACGGGATTCTTGGTGTGGCCATCGTGCAACTGAGCTTCTTCAATGCCGTCCGATATCTCG
Organism: Williamsia sp. Y844; assembly: GCF_056786475.1. NCBI lineage: Bacteria > Bacillati > Actinomycetota > Actinomycetes > Mycobacteriales > Nocardiaceae > Williamsia > Williamsia sp. Y844. Next base: position 529,277 of record NZ_JBXCJB010000002.1, on the reverse strand, counting down.
ATGTCCCGATCGCCCTGCTCTGCGAATACTCGGGCATCATCCTGGTCGTCGTCTACGACTGGCTCATCCGCAGGCGGCGGCAGACCTTGCTCACCGGGCTCGGCTGCGTGGTGGCGCTCGGTGGCCTGTTCCTGGTGATCCTGGGCGGTGAAGGCATCGGAGACGTCGACCCCGTCGGTCTGCTGTGGGCAATCGGTGCGGCGGTCGGACTTGCCGCCTACTTCATCCTGGCGACCGACGACTTCACGAAGTCCGGCAACAGCGTCGATCCGCTGGCGTTGGCAGCCGGTGGGCTGATGGTGGGAACCGTCGTGATCGCGATCTCCGGCGCGATCGGTGTGCTTCCGATGTCCGCGGCCACAGACTCCCCGATCCTGGCCCACACCGAGATTCCCTGGTGGCTGGTGGCGCTGGCGGTGGCAGGCATCTCGACGAGCCTGGCGTACGTCACGGGTGTGCAGGCGGTTCGCCTGCTCGGCGCCACCCCGGCGTCGTTCATCGCATTGGTCGAGGTCGTCGCCTCGGCTCTGTTCTCCTGGTGGCTGCTCGGGCAGACGATGGCGTTCGCCCAGCTCATCGGGGCGGGCGTATTGTTGACCGGACTGGTGGCTGTCAACGCCGGCGGTCGTCGAGGAATACCAAGCGGCCCTAAAGACCTTGAACAAGGAAGTGCCCTGCAGACACCGGGGTGAAATACCGACGCCGCAATCTACGCGCGAAGGAGCACACCGTGGCAGACATTCTGTTCGTCCTGACCGGAGCCGATCACTGGACACTCGCCGACGGGACCAAACATCCGACCGGCTTCTGGGCCGAAGAGTTCGTGGCGCCCTATGAGGAGTTCACCAACGCCGGCCACCATGTGGTTGTCGCCACGCCCGGCGGTGTGGTTCCGGTTGTCGATGAAGCCAGCCTGAGCCCTGATATGAATGGCGGCCAAGAAGGCGCCGACACCGTCGCAGCCAAGGTGCGATCGAACCCCGCGCTGCAACAACCGATCCCGCTCGACACAGTGAAGCTGGACGACTACGCGGCCGTGTTCTACCCAGGTGGACACGGACCGATGGAAGACCTCGCGGTCGACAAGGTGTCAGGCCAACTCCTAACGGATGCAATAGATTCGGGTCGTCCGCTCGGCGTTGTCTGTCACGCTCCGGCCGCATTCCTGGCCGCACATCGGCCTGACGGCACCGCCACCTTCGCCGGCTATCGTGCCACCGGATTCTCCAACACCGAAGAAGAACAGGTCGGTCTGGCGCCCAAGGCCAAATGGCTACTGCAGGACCGCCTGATCGAGCTCGGCATCGACTACGAGCACGGGTCGGCCTGGGAGCCGAAGGTGGTCGTCGACCGAAATCTCTACACCGGCCAGAACCCGGCCTCATCGCGGCCGCTGGCGAAGGAGATCCTCGCCGCTCTCTCCTGACTGCCCGCAAACGAGCCATCTATACGAAGACGAGCCACTAACATGTGGCTCGTCTTCGCATTTCCGGCTCGTTTGCGAGGTCAGAGAGAGGACAAACGATGTCGGTGCTGATTCCGGACAACCAACGACGCAGCACCGACGAACTCGACGAACGCCTGGACCTTGCCGTCGGTGACAGCCGCGCCAAGCAATCAGCGTTCTGGGTGATGCTGGTGCTGTCCGGCGTGATCGCAACCGCAGGTGTCGCCTCGGACTCCACCGCGACCGTCATCGGCGCGATGATCGTCGCTCCGCTGTCCACCCCGATCCTGGGTGTCGGGTTGGGAATCGTCACCGGCAGAGGCGGTCTGGTGACCCGCAGTCTGCTCTACATACTCGCCGGAATATGTCTGGTGGTCGCAATAGGGTTTCTCGTCGCCCAGCTACTGCCCAATCCGACAAACGTACTGACCAACTCCCAGGTCCTCGGCCGCACGTCACCGACATTGATGGACCTGCTCGCCGCCCTGGCCACCGGATTGGTCGGCGCAATCGCGATCACCCGTCGCGACGTGGGCGATGTGCTGCCGGGTGTTGCGATCGCCATCTCGCTGGTACCCCCGCTCGCGGTCACCGGGGTCTGCCTGGGCTCACACGCGCCCGCACTTGCCGGCGGGGCATTCATCCTCTTTGCCTCCAACGTCATCGCGATGATCATCACGGCCTCGGTCGTCTTCGTCGTTGCCGGATACAACACGGTCATCGACGAACGTCGGCGCCGGCACAGACGCGTCTACGTCCTCTTGACGGCGGCACTGATCGTCGTGGCGGTGCCCATGGTCGTCAACTCGCTGTCGGCGTTGTGGGCCCGCCAGATCTTCACCGCCACCGAAGACTGGCTCGAAGGGAGCCCCGGGGCGCAGGTGTCGAGCGTGACCTGGCACGGAAAGACCGCCACCATCACCGTTTTGGCGCCGCCACCGCTCCCACCGGTATCCGAATTACAACGGTCGGTGTCGGACCTGATGCCCTGGAATCCGACCGTGAAGGTGGTCCACGATTTCGGCTCGACGGTCAGCGCCGGCGGGTGATCTCCCACCCAGCGGGACCCTGGTGGCAGAACTCGACAGAACCTGATGATCTCTCCCGGTGACGACAACGAACAGCGGTCCCGCTGACCTGCGAAAGAAGATCCTTCACACTGTCTCCCAGTATGTTTCGCTCTTGGGAACAGGGACAGCGGACGCGATCGCAGGTCTGTACGCAACGGATGCAACGCTCGAAGACCCGGTGGGTTCCGAACCTCGCCGCGGACGCGACAACATCCGGGCGTTCTACTCGAGGATGGACAGTACGAGCAGTACGGCAGAGCTGATCACCGTGCGGGTTGCAGGCAATTCGGCGGCGTTTCACTTTCGGGTTGCCACCACTACGGCAGATGCGGTGATCACCATCGAACCGATCGACGTCATGACATTCGACGACGAGGGACTCATCACCAGCATGCGTGCTTTCTGGTCACCGAACGACGTCCACACGGTTCCACTGTGACCACCGCCGGATCCGGCCCGATCGCTTTTCGCTGACCAGCCTCACTTCACGTGCCCAACCAAGCACTTGCTAGGTTGGTCTGAGCAGAAGTCTGGCGGCCATGTCAGCAAGTGACCACCGGCATCCCACGATGCTCTACGCGCTTAAGTTTCCGAAGGGACTCCCCATGCCAGAAGCAGTTATCGTCGCCACCGCCCGTTCACCGATCGGCCGGGCCGTCAAAGGTTCACTCAAAGACGTCCGCCCCGACGAACTGGCCCGCCAGATGGTCGAAACCGTCCTGAACAAGGTCCCCGAACTCGACCGCGCCGACATCGACGACCTGCACCTGGGATCCGGACAACCCGCGGGCAAGGCCGGCTTCAACATGGCCCGCGTCGTGGCCGTCCTGGCCGGACTCGACCAGGTCCCCGGCGTCACCGTCAACCGCTACTGCTCCTCCTCGCTGCAGACCACCCGCATGGCCCTGCACGCGATCCGTGCAGGCGAAGGCGATGTCTTCATCTCCGGCGGCGTCGAGAGCGTCTCCAACTTTGCTTTCGGTAGTGCAGACCGGTGGCCCGACACCAAGAACCCCGAGTTCGCCGTGGCCATGGAGCGCACCGCCAAAGCTGCCGAGGGCGGCTGCACCTGGAGCGATCCTCGTGAGCAGGGACTGCTGCCCGACATCTACATCCCCATGGGCGAGACCGCCGAAAACGTCGCCTCCTTCTCGAAGGTCTCCCGCGAAGACCAGGACCGTTGGGCCGTGCTCAGCCAGAACCGCGCCGAAGAAGCCATCAACTCCGGTTTCTTCGCCCGCGAGATCGACCCGATCACCCTGGCCGACGGCACCCTCGTCACCACCGACGACGGCCCCCGCGCCGGCACCACCTACGAGAAGCTCAGCGGGCTCAAGCCGGTCTTCCGCCCCGACGGCACCGTCACCGCAGGCAACGCCTGCCCCCTCAACGACGGCGCCGCCGCACTGGTCATCATGAGCGACACCAAGGCCAAGGCCCTCGGCCTCACCCCGCTGGCCCGGATCGTCGCCACCGCGGCCACCGGCCTGTCCCCCGAGATCATGGGCCTGGGCCCCATCGAAGCCGTCCGCAAAGCCCTGCGCTTCGCCGGCATGGGCATCGACGACATCGACCTATTCGAGATCAACGAAGCCTTCGCCGCGCAGGTCCTCGGATCAGCCAACGAACTCGGCATCGATCACGACAAGCTCAACGTCTCCGGCGGCGCGATCGCACTGGGCCACCCATTCGGCATGACCGGTGCCCGGATCACCACCACGCTGATCAACAACCTCAAGACCTACGACAAGAGCTTCGGCGTCGAGACCATGTGTGTCGGCGGCGGACAAGGCATGGCGATGGTTCTCGAACGCCTGAGCTGAACCGTCGGTCGACACCACCACAGGGAAGCTGCAGCGATATGCGCCTTGGCATTTCAACACCGGTCCTGGTCCAGCACCCGAGCACCCGTTCGGCGTGGGAAGCCACCGCAACCATCGATGACGTTGCGGAGATAGCGCAATGCGCTGATCGTCTGGGATTCCACCACCTCACCTGCAGTGAACATGTTGCGGTGCCGGTCGATGTGGCAACCGAGCGTGGTGGGACGTACTGGGATCCGTTGGCCACGTTCGGTTTCCTGGCGGCCCGCACCCGGCAAATACGGCTGGCCACACAGGTTTTGGTGCTGGGCTACCATCATCCACTCGAAATCGCGAAGCGTTACGGAACTCTCGATCGCATCAGCGGTGGCCGCCTGATCCTGGGCCTTGGCGTGGGGACCCTCAAAGAGGAGTTCGAGCTGATCGGAGCGCCGTTCGATGACCGCGGGGCTCGTGCCGATGACGCGCTTGCCGCAATTCGGACGTCTCTGTCGACATCGCAACCGGAGTATCACGGCCAGTTCTACGACTACGAGGGTTTTGTGGTCGAGCCACACGCCGCGGCGCAGCGGGTCCCGATCTGGATCGGCGGCCGCACAAAGCGGTCGCTGCGCCGGGCGTGTGAGCACGGTGATGGCTGGGTTCCGTTCGGGCTCAGTACATCCGAACTGAAGGCGATGCTTGCGGCAGCGGCCCTCCCGCCGTCCTTCGAAGTGATCCTGTCTGCGGGATTTCCACTCGATCCGCTGAGTGATCCTGACAAGACCGTCCGGACATTGGCGCGCCTGGGCGATGCAGGGGCGACAATCGCCAGTACCTCACTCGCGGCACGAACCGCCGAACACTACTGCGAACAGGTCGAAGAGCTTCATCGACTCGCGACCGCCGAGGGTGTCGAGTTCACCATCTGACCTGATGAACTCGACACCCTCGTCGTGTCTGAATTGCCGCGAGAGTCAGAAGTGGACAACTCCGCGCAGGTTCTTGCCTGCGTGCATATCCGTGAAACCCTGGGCGATGTCGTCGAGCTTGTAGGTGTTGGTCACCAGCTTGTCGAGTTCGAGTTTGCCCGAGGTGTAGAGATCGATCATCCACGGAATATCAGCCGTGGGTGCGCAGGAACCGAACAACGAACCCTGCAAACGCTTTTGGTACAGGGTCAGTTCCATCGGGCTGATCGGAATCCCGACGTCCGTCATCTTTCCGAGCCCGGTGACCACACAGATTCCGGCCTTCCGGATCGCCGAGAACGCGGCCGCGATGTGCTCGCCGGTGGTGACGCCGACGGTGACGATCGCCGCGTCTGCACCCTGTCCATTGGTGAACGACCGGGCGATCTCGGTGGCCTCTTCCATACCCGAAACAGCATGGGTGGCACCGAACTCCAACGCACTCTGGCGTTTGAACTCGACGGGATCCACCGCGATGATGTGCGCGGCGCCGGCATGGGCGGCACCCTGGACGGCGTTGATGCCGATACCGCCGATGCCCTCGATGATGACCGTCTGCCCGGGGTAGACCTCCGCGGAATTGACCGCGGCACCCCATCCGGTCACCACGCCACAGCCGAGCAGGCACAGCACTTCCAACGGCAGGTCCTTGTCGACGATCTTGACAGCTGAGTCCGTACTGACTGTGGTGTATTCACTGAACGTGGAGAGCCCGCAGGTCTGCGCCACCGGCGCCCCGTCGAGACTGAGCCGGAAGCTGGTCGGATCGTCCGGACGGGTGCCTGCCATGATCGCCGCGCCACGGTCGCAGAGATTCTGCAAACCTTTTGCACACCAACGGCATCGGCCACAGGCGGCGACGAAAGAGAACACGACGTGGTCACCTTCGGCCCAGCCTTGGGTCTCCGGACCCACCGCCACAACGACCCCGGCACCCTCGTGGCCACCACAGATCGGATATGAAGCCACCGCGTGGTCACCGCAGGCGATGTGGTCGTCGGAGTGGCACAAGCCCGAGGCGACCATGCGCACGGTGATCTCGCCCTGCCGTGGTTCGTCGAGATCGAGTTCGGCGACCTCGTAGATGCCGGGCGCCTGGCGGATGATCGCGCCGCGTGTCTTCATTCGGTTGTTTCCCTTCGGGGGTGCTGCGGCGACGTTCGAAAGTCGGCCGCGGGGGGTAGGTGGTGTGAACGATCAGGGCGTGATCTGAGCGGTCATCGCGGCGACGAAGTGGTCGCCGTAGGGCGGCAACATCCCCCACTCACGACGGGGATCGGCGGCCGGTGCGATGAATACCGTTCGGCTGTGGCTGAATTCGAGGAAGCCCTCCCGGCCGTTGTAGTGGCCGATACCCGAGGCACCGACCCCGCCGAACGGGGCATCCATCATGGCCGGGTGCATCATGACGTTGTCGACGGTGACCCCACCGGAGCTGGTGCGATCGAGGACCGTCCGACGCTCGTCGGAATCTGAGCCAAAGTAGTAGAGCGCCAGCGGTTTCGGTCCGTCATTGATCGATTCGATGACGTTGTCGACATCGTCGTAGGGCAACACCACCATCGCCGACCCGAAGATCTCTTCGGTATGGATACGTGATTGCGCCGGTGGGTCGACCACGATGCGAAGTGGCCGGCGCCGATCCACCCCGGACGGTTCCTCGTCGGGTGTGGTGACGACGCGGGCACCGAGCTCGACGGCCTCCCGCACGTACCCGTCGACCCGTTCGAGGTGGCGTTCGTTCACCGCAGCCACAACATCCGCGTTTCCGGAAATTGTCGGGTGTAGTTCCGCGAAAGCGGAGGCAACAGCATCGACGAACACGTCCACGTTCTCGCGCGGGACATAGACGGTGTCGGGGCTGACACAGATCTGTCCGCCATTGGTGGCCTTGGCAATTGCGATTTTCGTCGCCGCGTCCTTCAGGTCCGCCGACCGGCCCACGACGACCGGCGACTTTCCACCGAGTTCGAGTGTGACCGGAACCAGATTGCGCGCCGCGTTGGCCATCACGGCCCGACCGACTACACCGCTACCGGTGACCACGATGTGATCGAAGGGAAGTGACGTCAGCGCCTCGGCGACATCGACTCCCCCGGTGAACACAGTGACCACCGCGGGGTCCAGCTCTGCTTCGACCGCCCGCGCGAACACCTCGGCGGTGCGCCCGGTGATCTCCGACGGCTTGAGGACCGCACGGTTGCCTGCGGCGAGCACACCGGCCAACGGACTCAACAGCGTGAACAGGGGCGCGTTCCACGTGCCGATGATCAGAATCGATCCTTTGGCCTGGAACTGCACCTCCGCGCGGGCGCCAAGCGCGTCGTATGGCGCGAACGCCGGGCGCTCCTCGGGCCGCATCCACTGTTCGAGCTGATCACGGGCATGTTTGAGCGCTCCGAGCGAACCGACGACGTCGTTCATCAGGGAGAACCCGGGGTGGCGGCCACCGAAGTCGGCATCCATCGCCTCTGCGAATTCCTCGTGGTGCCGAACCACGAGGTCGATGACGGCTTGAAGGTTGTCCCGGCGCTCGGCAGCCGTAGCGGGTCCACTTGCGCGATGCGCCCGTCGCTGGAGGTGAAGGGCTTCGTCAAAAGCGATCGTGGCTGTGCTGTTCGCGGTCATGGGACGAGACTAAGATCACTCCCAGTGACCGAACCCTACAGTCTCGGTGAGCGGGACCATGCTGATCAGACCAGCCGGCCCGCGCCCAATGGCGCATCAGGGGCCGCCCCCAGCGGCCCGGCCCCGCACCGACGCAGTCCCGCTCATCGGGATTGATTGCAAAATTGGCGTTGTGCCGCATACGAATAGAATTGATTCTATTCTGGAGACCAGGTAGCCACACGTCTCCGACGCGGTCACCGAGGTTGCACCGATCCGACGGGCTCAGCGCGGAGGCATCGAGCACGAGGAGTGCAATGAGACTGCAAGGTAAGACAGCAATCATCACCGGCGGAGCCGGTGGAATCGGCGGGGCGATCACCCGCGTCTTCGTCCAGCAGGGGGCCAACGTCCTGTTCGTCGACATCGACGACGAACGCGGTGTCGCGCTGGCGAGCGAACTCGGCAGCGCATCAAAGTTTCTCAACATCAACATCTCGGAATCCGGTGCGGCGGAGAAGATACGTGACGCCGCCGTCGCGGCATTCGGATCCGTGGACATCCTGGTCAACAACGCCCACGCATCTCGCCAAGCCCTACTCGTCGATCACACGCCCGAAATGTTCGAATTGTCCTTCAACACCGGCTTCTATCCGACCGTGCATCTCATGCAGGCCTGTTACGAACAGCTGAAGGCATCGTCGGGTTCGGTGATCAACTTCGCTTCAGGTTCAGGTCTCGAGGGTATGCCGACCCAGACCTCCTATGCAGCTGCCAAAGAAGCCATCCGGGGAATGAGCAGGGTGGCCGCCAACGAATGGGCCGCCGATGGCATCCGGGTGAACATCATCTGCCCGTTTGCTGCCACCGAAGGTGTTCTCGCATGGCAGAAGGCTTTTCCCGAACGTGCGGCCGAGTCCGTGGCGAAGGTTCCCCTGCAGCGGATCGGAGATCCGGTGACCGATATCGCGCCCGTCGTGGTCTTCCTCGCGTCCGAGGACTCCAAGTACATGACCGGTCAGACGGTGATGGCCGACGGCGGCATCATCAAACTACGTTAGACCCGAACAGAATCCAGGAGTAGACCAATGACAGATGGTTTTGACGGACAGGTCGCACTGATCACCGGAGCTGCCCGCGGACAGGGTCGCAGCCATGCCCTCGCATTCGCGAAGCGTGGCGCCGATGTGGTCATCTGCGACAGATGCGAGGACAGCCCGGCGGTGGGCTATCCACTCGCGACAGAAGCCGATCTCGCCGAGACCGTGCGACTGGTCACGGAAACCGGACGCAGGTGCATTGCCGTCAAGGCCAACACCGCAGACCGGTCCGCGATGGATGCGCTTGTCGCACAGGCAGAATCCGAGTTCGGGCGGATTGACATAGCCGTTGCCAATGCCGGCGTATCCGTCGCCGCGCCGGTGCAGGTGATGACGGAGGCGCAGTGGTCCGAGGTCATCGCATCGAATCTGACCGGGGTCTTCAACACCGTCGGCGCGGTTTCACCAGGCATGATCAAGCGCGGATTCGGTCGCATCGTCACCATCTCGTCCATGCTCGGCCGGGCAGGCAGCACCAACATGGTCGGCTATGCGGCGGCCAAGTGGGGCGTGATCGGACTGACCAAGAGCGCAGCGCTCGACCTTGCCGGCCATGGCATCACCGTCAATGCGATTGCACCGGGCAACATCTCAACCCCCATGATCCACAACGCCCAGCTCTACGCGATGATGCGGCCCGACCTCGAATCGCCGACGATCGATGATGTGGCACCCATCTTCACCTCGCTGCACGCCCAGCCGGTGCCGTGGCTCGACGCCGAGGAGATCACCCGGGTGGTGCTGTTCCTCGCCGACCAGGCCAGCGCACACATCAGCGGAACGGTCATCCCCGTCGACGCGGGCAACGCCGCACGCGTCACCGGCTGACACCCTCATCCCCTTCATCCCGCTGTGGCCTCTGGTGATCCGATCACCGTTGGCCACAGCGGGTTCGTTGTCCCAGCGCCATGATGCCTCCATCAAGATGTTGCGCACTAACTGCCCACCGCGACAATCGGTCTGGGGCTCGCATCTAGTTTCCACTCACCGGGACTGAACCCCGTATGTGCTGTGCGTCACTGTATCTATTTATTCACTCGGCGGTCACTTTCCGCTTCCGATACAGGTAAGGACACACAATGCTGAACGGCACAGCAATGGCCCAAGGGCTTCTGCTCCCACGGTGTTGCAGCGCGACGACCACGCCCATCACACGGCGCCTTCTTGGAGGAATTCGATGACCACCATCCCCGATCCGATTGCTCCCCCCAGGCCTCCGCTACCCACCAGCGGGCGCTACAACCGGCGCCGCTCAGCCGGGGTCATCATCACCATCCTGGTGCTGGTCGAGATCATCAGCGCCTTCGAGACCTCGATGGTGTTCGCCGCGATCCCGACCATCATCGCCGACTTCGGCAGTGACGCAGCCACAGTCGGATGGGCAGTGACGGCCTTCCTTCTGGTCGCCGCGGCCTCGGCTGCGGTCTGTGGCCGCCTCGGTGACATGTTCGGACGTGAACGGGTCCTGGTGGTCATCCTCGCCATGGCCACGATCGGTTCGCTGGTCAGCGCACTCGGCGACAGCATCACCGCGATCATCGTCGGACGGGCGATCCAGGGCGTGGCGGGAGCGATCCTCCCGTTGTGCATCGGCCTGGCACGTGAACACCTCGCCAAAGAGAAGGTTCCCGTTGCGATCGCGATCATCTCGGGCTCGGCAGTGGCCGCAGGCGCTGCCTCCGCGTACATCGCGGGCCTGATGATCGACAACTACAGCTGGCACATGATCTTCATCGTCGCGGCTGTCTACGCAGCGTTCGCACTGTTGCTGGTCCTGTTCGCACTTCCGTGGCGCCCACCGGTCGGGACCACCCAAAAGGTCGACTACATCGGCACCATCGTATTCGCGCCTGCGATTGCAGCAATCTTGTTGGGTATCAATAAATCCAGCACCTGGGGTTGGTCCGATCCGAAGACCAGCGGCCTGATCATCGCCGGTGTGGTGGCACTGGCACTGTGGGTGGTCTGGGAACTTCGGGTAACCGACCCGATCGCCAACGTGCGGCTGTTCACCAACCGCAAGGTGGCGCTGACGATGCTCGCGACTCTGGCCGCAGCTATCGGCCCCTTCGGAGTCGGTAACATGGTCACGCCCTTGGTGCTTCAGTCCCCCACCTCCGCGCCGTATGGCCTCGGAATGTCGCCAACCGATGCCGGCTTGATGGCCCTGATCGGCGCGTTGATCGGTTTCGCATTCACGCCGCTCAGCGGCCGCCTGACGCGCACCGTGGGTTCACGAGCATCGTTGATCGTCGGTGGTCTGCTCTACGTCGGGGTGGCGATCCTGCTGGTCACGGCGCATGATTCCAAGGGTGGGATGTTCGCCATGATCACCACGGCATCGATTGCGACCGCATTCGCGTACACCGCCCTTCCGAACCTCATCGTGGAGGCCGTCCCCGTCCACAACACCAGCGAGGCAACCGGATTGCAGACGGTTCTGCGCACGGCAGGACAGGGTATCGGCACCTCGGTCGCCACGACCGTGCTGGCCGCTTCGGCCGTGGCAGGCAGTGTTGCTCCCACCGTATCGGGACTCAACGCCATCGCCGGCATCATCCTTGCCGGCGCCGTACTCACCGTCGGACTGGCGCTGATGCTCCGTCGTGGCAGCGTGTACGCGCACTGACCTTCGGAAAACTCTGTAACGCAAAACAATCGAGGTTGCATCGCTGCGGCGATGCAACCTCGATTGTTTGTTGTCAGGGAACGCTGTGGAACCTCACCCCCAGCGCGACTGCCCACCATCGAGGGGAATCGTCGCACCGGTGAGATACCCGGCGTCGTCGCCGACCAGGAAGACAACCGCACGACCGATGTCGGTCTCGGGATCGCCGACTCGGCCAAGTGGGATACCGGCAACGAATGCGGCCGACTCCTCCGGGTTCCGCTCCATCCAGCCTTCGAGGGCCGGCGTCGCGGCATGCGGCGCAACCGACAGCACGCGGATCTTGTCTGCGCCCCACTCACACGCGGCCGCTCGCGTCAGCGATCGCATACCTTCTTTGATCGACCCGTAGGCGCCATAGTTGCTCGCGTCCCAACGCACCGCGGCCGAAGTCACCAGATTGATGATCACCCCGCCACCACGGGCTTTCATGTGTGGATGGCAGAGCTGCATCAAGCGCAACGTTGCCAACGGGCCGGTGGCGAACGACTTCATGTACTCGTCGTCGTCGATCGACAGGATCGGTCCGGGCTTGCAGTCATTCGCGTTGTTGACCAGGATGTCCACCGAGCCCAGCACCGACACCGTCTTGTCCACGGCGGCTGCGACATTGGCGCGATCACTGACATCGCACACGACGGGCTCGGCGACCGCACCCAGGTCCGACAGAATCGCGCAGGTGTCGAGCAGCTTGGACTCGGTTCGTCCCGCGACCGCGATCGCCGCACCCTCCTTCGCCAGCGCCACCGAAATACCGCGACCGATTCCTTGACCCGCGCCGGTCACCAGGGCGACCTTGCCATCAAGTGTTCCCATAATTGCGTCCTCTCACTGGGGATTGCCAACATCTCTGCGCCGCAGCGCATCTGGCCGGTGAGTACCGGGCCTATGCACGGGCATTTCACGCCATCGTCTGGCCCATGTCGATGACGATCTTCGATCCGGTCACCGCGCGCGACAGATCGGACGCGAGGTACACCACGGCGTCCGAGATGTCGTCGACGCTGGTGCGCTTCACCCCGGTCAGCGGCCACCGGTAAGAATCCATGTAGGCCGGGAACTTTGAGAGTATGCGCGCAACATTGGGGTCATTGCCCATTTCCGTGTCCACAGCGCCCGGATGAATACTGTTGACGCGAATGTTGTGAGCGCCCAACTCGGTTGCCGCGGTCCGGGCCAAACCGACCAGTCCGTGCTTGGCAGCCGAATAGTGTGCGCAGCCGGGCGCGGCGGCAACACCGGCAGCACTGCTGACGAGCACGATCGAACCCCCGCGACCACCGTCGATCATGGCCGGAACCGCCGCGGCCAAGGTGCGCCACACACCGTTGAGGTTGATGTCCACCACTGTCGTCCACTGTTCTTCCGACATCTCCCAGAATCGGTTCCAGGTCGCGATCCCCGCGTTGGCAATCACGACGTCGAGACGTCCGAATCGCTCGACTCCGGTGACAACGGCAGCGCGTATCGCCTCGAGGTCCCGGACGTCGGCGACCACGTTCACGATGTCGCGACCTTCGGCCCGAACCAGTCGAGCTGTTTCGTCGAGGTCGGTGGCGGTGGCCGCCGCGTACCCGACATCGTCAGAAATCGGTGCACACACATCGATTGCGATCACGTCTGCGCCTTCACGCGCCAGACGCAGCGCGTGGTTACGGCCCTGACCCCGCGCCGCACCTGTGATCAATACAACTTTCCCTGCCAACAGATCTGTCATCTTCGGCACGGTACCCAGGTGTAGTAGAGATCACAAAAAGCGTTCCCGTTCAACGAGATCCGAGCCTTTAGAACTCCACGTTCAGGTGGTCACTGAGCGGGCGCGCCTGGCAGGCCAGGATGTAGCCGTCCGCGATGTCGTCGTCGTCGAGGATGGATGCGTTGCCCATGTCGACTTTCCCATCGACCAATGTGCATGCGCACGAACCACATTCGCCTTCGCGACAGGAGAACGGCACGTCGATGCCCTTGGAGAGCAGTACATCGACCAGCGTGGCCGAGCGCGGCCAGCTGTACTCGTGCGCTTCTCCATCGAGTGTGACCGAGACTGTTGCCGCGTCTCCGGCTTCTTCCTCGGAGATGTCGGGCAGGACCACGTCGGCGAACGGATCACCGGATAGTGAGGTGAACACTTCTGCGTGCACGCGGTTGCGTGGGATGCCAGCACGGGCCGCTGCATCATGCACTGTGTCCATGAACGGCTTCGGTCCACACATGAACACCCGGTGGCCATTGAACGCGGAGGCGAGGCCGGCGAGTTGATCCGCAGACGGCAGACCCTGGACGCTCTCGAGCCAGTGGATCACCGACAACCGGTCACCGTGCAATGCGGTGATCTCCATCAACTCGCGCGCGAAGATCACCGACTTCTCGTCTCGATTCGCGTACACCAGAACGACCTTGCCGGTGCCCTGACTCAGCGCCGACTTCAGAATCGAGATCACCGGGGTCACGCCGCTACCTGCGGCGAACAACAACAGATCGTCGTCGAAGTTTGCGGGAGTGAAAACACCCGCGGGTGGCAACACCTCGATCACGTCGCCGACCACGACGTTGTCGCACAGCCAGTTGGAGGCATAGCCGGCCGCGGTCCGCTTGACGGTCACCTTCGGCAGATCGTCGGTGAACGGCGAACTGGCCAGCGAGTAGCACCGAGCGACCGAACCGGTCTGATCACTCGGCACACGCAGAGTCAGAAACTGTCCGGGCTTGTAGATGAACTCGTCCACGCGGTCGCTGGGTACCTCGAAGACCAGCGACTTTGCATCGCTGGTCTCTTCGACGACCGCCGCGACGGTCACCTTTGCAGAACGCGAGCTGTTCGACATTTCAGCAGTTGTCATCGCGGGCGCTGCCTCTCCATACGTGAACCGGACTCGACGACACTAGGGCACCGAATGTGTCCGGGCACACTGACTTCTCGCTGAACGGGATTGGCAGGTCGTGCCATGGTCATCGCGCGTAGCCGGCACGGCCCCCGGAGATCGTCGGACTGCCATCCTTGACGAGTTCGAATGCCAGATCCGAGCTGTCGCCCCACACGCGTAGACCTGCCGTCTCACCGGGGTGGATCGCCGCTGCGAACCGGCCCTCGAGGGTCGTCAGGTCTGCCGGATGCTCGCAGGTCAGTCGTGCCAGTTCGACTGCCGCGACGCCCAGCGTGCACAGTCCGTGCATGATCGGGCGCGGCTGGTTGATCTTGGCCGCGGCCTCGGGGTCGATGTGGATGTGATGGCGATCACCGGTCAGGCGGTATAGCGCCGCCTGATTTTCCGTGGTGTGGACCACGCCTTCGAGAGCCGGATCGCCCTGCGGTCCGGCGGGGCGTGCCGGTCCGCGGTCGCCCCCGAATCCGCCTGCGCCCGGAGCGAAGATCGACCATGTCGCCACGAAGTAGTCGCTACGGACCACCACCTCGAACACTGCGGCGGCGCCCTTGTCCCAGACCTCGCCGACCGAGGCGGCCAAGGTCACCTCGCCACTACGCGGCAGCGGCGCCAAGACGGTCAGCTGCTGCGAACCGTGCAGTGCCGTGGTCATGTCGAATGCGCCACGTGCGCCCAGTTCGTCAGGTGCCCACTGCGCCAACGTCAATGCGAACGTCGGCAACACACGCAACCTGTCCTCGAACACGAGGTCGAGTTCGGTCGCCTTGGCGCCCACGGCCAATGCGTAGAGGATCGCGTCACGCTCATCGTAGGAAACGGTGCGGGTGCCCAGATCCTCACCGCGCCACTGCCCCGCGGTCTTGGTGGTTGTTCCGGCAATGCTGTCAGAGGTCACAGAGAAGTTCCTTTTCTCACGCGGCACCGAGGATGAGGCCACTGGTGGGCACCGCGGTTCCTGCAGTGACGAGCACATTCTCCACGCCATCGACTTGATTCGTCGACGTGCCCCGCAACAGGCGGACCGCTTCGGCAATGCCGTTCACGCCGTGCAGGTATGCCTCGCCGATCTGACCACCATGGGTGTTCGACGGAAGCCGTCCACCGATTTCCAGGTTGCCGTCGCGGATGAAGTCTTTGGCCTCACCCGTGCCGCAGAAGCCGAGTTCTTCGAGCTGCGGCAACACAAGTGGGGTGAAGTGGTCATACAGAATCGCGGCGTTGATGTCGGCGGGCGACAGCCCACTCTGACCGTAGAGCTGACGGCCGACCAACCCCATCTCCGGGATACCGGCGATGTCGGGGCGGTAGTAGCTGGTCATCATGTGCTGGTCTTTTCCGCTACCCTGCGCGGCACCCTTGATCAATGCCGCTGTGCCGGTCAGGGTCTTGGCGCGCTCGGCAGAGACGATCACCAGTGCCTGGCCACCATCGGTCTCCTGACAGCAGTCGAGCAGGTGCAGGGGTTCGGCGATCCACCGCGAGTTCTGATGGTCTTCCAGCGTGATCGGCCGCTCGTAGAACCAGGCGGCGGGATTGTTCGCGGCGTGCTTACGGGCCACCACGGCCACCCGGCCGAAATCCTCACTCGTGGCGCCATATTGGTGCATGTACCGCCTGGCGAACATCGCCACCCACTGTGCGGGCGTCGACAAACCCTGCGGCGTCATCCAGGCGTATGCCGCCCGGTCGGCGGTGCTGTCCATCGGCCGGTCGTGCTGACCGAGGCCGTAACGCACACCCGAGCGCTCGTTGAACGCTCGGTAACAGACCACAACGTCGGCGACACCGGTGGCCACCGCCATCGCGGCCTGCTGCACGGTCCCGCAGGCGGCGCCTCCCCCGTATCCGATGCGGGAGAAAAACTTCAGTTCGCCGAGCCCACAGTTGCGAGCCACCAGCACCTCGCCGTTGGTCTCGGCGGTGTAGGTCGAGAGGCCATCGACCTCGGACGGATCGATGCCGGCATCGGCCAGCGCGGCGATGATCGCTTCACATGCCAATTGGAGTTCGGTGCGTCCGGAGTTCTTGGAGAACTCGGTGGCACCGATGCCGACGATGGCGGCCGCGCCGGACAGTGGGCTGATCGCCATCTACAGACTTCCTTCCAGGTATGTGAACGTGACGGTTCCCTTGACGTGGTCACCGAGGCTGTTGCTGCCTCGAACCTGCACGGACACAAGTCCATCCTCGACACCTGTCACGGTGCCGGTCAGCGTCATGGTGTCCCCGGGATAGTTGGGCGCCCCGAGCCGGATCGCGACCTTGCGAAGCGATGCGCGTGGTCCGGCCCAGTCGGTGACAAAACGGCCCACGAGCCCGTTGGTGGTCAGGATGTTCATGAACACGTCTTTGGAGCCGCGTTGTACCGCGAGATCGGGATCGTGGTGCACATCCTGATAGTCCCGGCTCGCGATGGCCGTGGCCACGATCATGGTGCGGGTCAACGGGATCGCGAGTTCGGGCAGGACCTGCCCCACTGCGATCTGATCCAGTGCATCCTGCGTCACTGCGTCACCTCCGGTCATGACGCGACCCCGGAGGCGAGCTGCGCGCCGAGGCGGGTGAGGTCGGCACTCGCACCGCCGAGGGTCGCCGCGATCTGCTTGCCCCACAACAGGTGCCGGTGCACCGGGTAGTCGGTATCCACGCCGATACCGCCGTGCACGTGCTGGGTGCGGTGCACCACGCGCTGACCGCCGTCGGTGGCCCACCACTTGGCCACCAGTACTGCGGATTTCGGATCATGGCCGTTGGCGAGCAGCCAGGCTGCCTGCCACAGGGTCACCCGCATGGCCTCGAGATCGATGTAGCAGTCGGCCAACTGGTGGCTGACCGCCTGGAACGTCGACAGCGGGCGCCCGAATTGCTGACGACCGTTGAGGTAGGTCACGGCTTGCGTGACCGCACCGGTGCCAACACCGACCTGCAGGGCGGCCATGGCAACCTCCACGCGGTCGACGAGCCACTGCACCGACTGTCCTTCGGCGAGCAACTCGGCCGGTGCCGCGTCGAAGGTCAGATTCGACGCGATCGCGCGGGTCGTCGTCTCGTTGTTCTCCGAGACCACGCCGGCACCTGCCGGGTCGACCAGGAAAAGTCCGGTGCCCGAGGGTGTCGCGGCCGACACCACGACGCGCGTGGCGACGTGTGCGGCCGGGACCACGGCCTTGGCACCGGTCAGAGTCCAGGTTCCGTCGGCTCCGGCGTGCGCAGCCGTTGTCGGTGCGGTGGGGTCGGCGGGACCGAACTCTTCGAGACCGACGGTCAGGAACATCTCACCGGCAGCGACGGGAGGCACGTAGGCCTGCTTCTGTTCCGGCGAACCGAATTCCGCGATCGCCATCGCGGCGAGGGCGGTCTCCCACAGTGGCACCGGGGCGACATTGCGGCCCTGCTGTTCGAGCAGCACACACAGCTCGGTCAAACCCATTGCGCCGCCGTCGAACTCCTCGGGCAGTGCGATCCCGACGAGTCCGGCCTGGGCGAGCTCGCGCCACAGCTCCCGGTCGATACGTTCTTCGGTGGACTCGACGACCTTGACTCGGTCGATGCCCGACTTACCGGCGAAGATATCCGCGGCCAGGTCACCGATCGCGGTCTGCTCTTCGTTGAAGGTGAAATCCATCAGTTCTCCTCGGGTGCGGCCGGCCGGAACGCGGGAAGCGTCAGATCCGGGTCGGCGTCGATCCAGTCCAAGACCACCGGCATGTCGACCTTCACCTGATCCGGTTCGACACCGATCATGTTGGCGATCAGTCGGGTGCCCTCTTCGAGTTCGATGACGGCGACGATCAGCGGGTAGTCGAATGCGTCGATCTTGGGATGGTGGTTGACGACAAAGCTGTAGACGAACCCCTTGCCCGAGGCGTCCACGGTGTCCCAGTCCAGCGACCGGCAGTGTCCACACATCGGTCCCGTCGGATGCCGCAGCGTTCCGCACGCGGTGCACCGTTGGATGACCAGGCGGTGTTCCTTGGCCGCGTCGAACCAGAAGGCGTTGTCCTGGTTGAGTGCCGGCCGGGGCCGCAGGGCCCGGGGTGCCGGCTTCTCCGCGGGACGGAAACGCAATGTGCGCCACCGTTGTGTGGCGACAACATCACCGCCGACATTGCGGTAGGTCTTGAGCGTCGTCACAAAATGCCCGGTACCCAGGCCGGTCTTCTTCTCGGGGGAAATCGATTCGATGACCTCGGTGACGTTGATCAGGTCCCCGGCGCGCAGCTCGGTGAAGTATTCCTGTTCTGAGTCGGTGGCGACCACCGACGTGAATCCGGCGTCGGCCAACAGCCCGAAGAGTTCGACCGCGACGTCGGAACCCTTGCTGCCCGCGGCGGTTGCCGCGTAGCCCCGCATGGTCCAGGCCTGCACCATCGTCGGAGGGGCAATCGCACCCTCGCGTCCGGCACTGCGGGCCGCATCGTCGTCGAGGTAGATGGGGTTCTCATCAGCCATGGCCTCCACCCAGTGCCGGATCATCGGTGTGTTCACCGGATCCTGCGCCCATGTGGTGGGCACCAGCTCCTGGCCGACCAGGTTACTCAGCGCCGCATCGATCCCGCTCATTTTCCGCGTCCCATGCGGGCGGTACCCAGTCCGATGGTCGCGACCATGTCCCGCAGCACCTCGTTGACGCCACCACCGAAGGTGTTGACCACGCCCTGGCGGGAGATCTGCTCGATCTGACCGGCCAGGATCGCACCCGGGTTGTCAGGCCGGATACGTCCTGCGGCACCGAGGATTCCGAGCAAGGTCCGGTATACGTCGACATGGGTCTCGGTGCCGAACACCTTGGTGGCGCCGGCGTCTGCGCCCGAGAGCGTATCGGCGGCGACCGCCGCCGTCATCTTCCAGTTCATCAATCGCATGGCGACCAACTTCGCGTGCGTACGCGCGAAATCCTGCTGCACCCATGGGATGTCGATGGCACCGTTCTCCTTGGCCCACTCCAGCACCTGATTCCACAGGCCCTCGGTGCGGCCGCCGAGTGCGGCCAGGCCGATGCGCTCGTGATTGAGCTGCGCGGTGATCAGGCGCCAGCCACCATTGGCCTCACCGACAAGGGCTTCTGCCCCGACCCGGATGTCGGTGTAGTAGGTGGAGGTGACCATCAGTCCGCCCACGGTGGGGATCGGTGACCACGAGAAGCCGGGATCGTCGGTGGGGACGATCAGGATTGAAATGCCCTTGTGCTTGGGCGCTTCCGGATCGGTACGGCAGGCCAGCCAGACGTAGTCGGCGGTGTTGGCACCCGAGGTGAAGATCTTGTTGCCGTCGACCACCCACTCGTCGCCGTCGCGTACCGCCCGGGTCTTGAGCGACGCCAGATCGGTACCGGCATCGGGTTCGGTGTATCCGATCGCGAAAACGATGTCGCCGGAGAGGATTCCGGGCAGGAACCTCGCCTTCTGCTCCTCGGTCCCGTACTTCTGCAGCGTCGGCCCGACGGTGTTCACCGTGACGAACGGAAATGGCAGACCGGCCCGCTGAACCTCGTCGAAGAAGACGAACTGATCCTCGATCGAGCGTCCCTGACCACCGAACTCCACCGGCCAGCCGATGCCCAGCCAACCGTCTTTGCCGAGCATCTTGACGATCTCGCGGAAGCGGGGGCCACCTACGCCCTGCTCGCCGGCGGCGCGGCGCTCGTCCTCGGGCAGCAGCGTGGAGAAATACGTACGCAGTTCCCTCCTGAGCTCCTGCTGCTCGGGCGATTCAGTCAAATCCATCGTGGTTCTCCTATGACGTTTATGGCTATCGCTGCAATGTTCTGGACGCTAACTGCGCGCCACCGAGCGCGGTACCGAAGTCCCACCCAGCGGGAGGCCTGCACTGACGCGGTCTCGACCACGCTGGAATGCGATCATGGAACCCTCTGATCGCCTTGCCATCGCCGCCCTTGCGGCGCGGTATGCGCAAGCTGTCGACCGTCGAAACATGCAGGTACTGGCCTCGCTGTTCACTCCCCAGATGACACTTGTGCTGCCGGCCCAGATGAACGGAACTGACGCGCCCAGCGAATTGAAGGGCAGGCAGGCGGTGGCCCAGTCGGTGATCGATTCGCTATCACACCTGGTTGCCACCCGGCACGTCGTCGACCAACAGGTCCTCGAGACCGGCTCGTCCGACATCGTCCACGGTGAAACCTATTGCACCGCGCACCATATCTATTCGCGCGCAAAGGGATACCGGGACAATCGGTTCGCCATCCGGTACCAGGACACGTTTGCGCGCGCCGAAGGCCACTGGTTGTTCGCACGTCGCGAACTCGTTGTCGACTTCACCGAGGACGTCGAGGTGAGACGTGCAACAACAGCCTGATCAGCGCATGAAAGTCGGAATCAACCTACTCGGAGCCGAAGCCCTTTTCGACGGCGACGTACGTATGGTCCTCGACCTTGCGGCTCGGGCGGACCGTGCCGGTGTCGATCTGATCTCGACCGGTGATCATCTCGGCTTCACCGGAGATGCCCACGCACAGCGAGTGCGGGATCACAACTTTCTGTTTCCCCTTGAACACCCCTGGTACGAGCCGATCTCGCTGCTTTC
This sequence comes from Williamsia sp. Y844, assembly GCF_056786475.1. Classification (NCBI taxonomy): domain Bacteria; kingdom Bacillati; phylum Actinomycetota; class Actinomycetes; order Mycobacteriales; family Nocardiaceae; genus Williamsia; species Williamsia sp. Y844. Next base: position 508,181 of record NZ_JBXCJB010000002.1, on the reverse strand, counting down.
GGGTATTGCGGCCGTCACCGCTCGCGCGCAACTGGGGGTATCGGTACTGATCGCCAATATTCGGCCGGCGGCTCTGCTTGCCAAACAGCTTGCGACTCTCGATGCCCTGTCGCAGGGACGCGTCGTGATGGGATTCGGTGTGGGATGGCAAGAGGCGGAGTACACCGCGACCGGTATGCCGTTCGACGCCCGCTTCGGCCGGATGGAAGAGGCTGTGCAGGCCTGTCGAGAGCTGTGGACGAATGCTCCGGCCAGTTTCACCGGGCGGGACTTCTCCTTCACGGACTTCCATAGCCTTCCGTTTCCGGTTCAGGATCGTGTCCCGATCATGCTGGGGTTCGGCCCGAGTCAACGCAACTTCGACCGGATCGCCCGCGTCGCAGATGGCTGGACCGTCAATCCGACCGACCTGTCGTTGTTCGCAGACAGCGTCGCTCTTCTCCGCAAGACATTTGCCGCGCACGGTCGTGATCCCCACTCTGTCCGCATCCAGGTTTCCGTCTCACCGGAGATGGGCCCCGACGGTAGCGTCGATCTCGATGCCACCGCCCGGTCGGCGCAGGAATGGTACCGACAGGGTGCAACCGTGGTCGTCTTCCGTCCCGCCGCATTCGGCATCGGCGCGACACAGCTTCCCGGGCTGCTCGATTGGATGACCGATCTTGCAGACCGAACGTAGAGAATGGAACGCGAAAATGGATGAAGCAATGCAGGAACTTCTACACAAACAGGCCATCTACGAAGTGGTGATGCGGTACTGCCGTGGCATCGACCGGCTCGACTTCGACCTGGTGCGCGGTACCTACCACAGCGACGGGATCGATCACCACACCGGATTCGATGGCACCGTCGAGGAGTTCATTGATTGGGTCCGCCCGAAGCTATCCCTCATCGGAGGCACCCAGCATCACGTCGGCAACCACCTCGTGGAGTTGTACGGTCATCAGGCGATCAGCGAATCCTATTTGATGGCAATGCATTGGGGCGGACCAGAGTCGGCCGGGATGATCAACTTCACCAGTGGCACCCGCTACATCGATCTCATGGAGCTCCGCGAAGGACGATGGGCCATCACCGAGCGTTGGGCGGTGCGAGAGTGGACGCGTTCCGAAGCCGGTCGGCTCGCCGAGCCCAGCGGGGCCGGCCCACGTGGTCAGCGCGATGCCTCGGACCCACTGGTTCAACTACGGTCCCGGATCGTCTGAGTCACTCTCCCAGGAAAGGATTGGGGTGCCTGATTTTTCAGCCATGTCGGGGGCCACGATAGTCACCGGTGGAACCGGAGGAATAGGTCGAGCGGTTTGTCTCGCACTGGCTCAGGCGGGTTCACCGGTCGCATTCACCTACCGGTCGAACTTCGCCGCGGCCGAGCAGCTCACCGGCGAACTCTCCGAGCACCATAAACCCGCAATCCAACAACCCTGTACGGCAACCCGTCTCGATCTCGTCGATGCCGCCGCAACCGCCGAGTTCGTGGAACGCGTCGTCGATACCTATGGTTCGATTCACACCGTGGTCCATGCCGCGGGCCCGCACGTCCCCATGACATACCTGTCGAATGTGACGCCGGCGATGATGGCCGAACAGGTCGACCAAGAGGTCACCGGGTTCTTCAATCTCGTTCATCCGGCGTTACCCCACCTGAGACGGTCCCAGGGATCGGTCGTGGCCGTCACAACCGCAGCCACCGCCAGATTCCCGAAACGCGATGGGCTGTCCTCTGGACCGAAGGCCGCCGTGGAGTCCCTGGTCAGAGCGCTCGCCGGCGAGGAGGGGCGCTTCGGGGTGCGCCTGAACTGCGTAGGTCCCGGCATGCTCAGAGACGGAATGGCGAGTCGCCTGATCGCAGACGGACAGCTCGATCAGGCCGCTCTCGACATCACCCGCGCAAACATTCCCTTGGGACGCTTCGGAACAGCGGCCGACATCGCAGAGGCGGTGCTCTTCCTCGCCTCCCCCAGGGCCGGGTATATCAGCGGTCAGAAACTCGACGTCGACGGTGGTTACGGCGTCTGACTGCGGCTCACTACAGCGCCATCGCGACTTGCCTGGCGGCAGAGGCCACCAGCGGTGCGGCGCGTTCGAGTTGCGCAGTACTTGCATCTGCGCACACCGAGATACCGGCGATCGGCCCACCCTTACCCCGGATGGCCGCTCCCACACATCCGACACCCCGGAAGGATTCGCCGCTTTCGAAGGCGAGCCCGCGACGCCTGCGGATGGTATTCAGTTCCCTGTGCAAGATGGAGACATCGCCGATCGTGCGGTCGGTGCACCGACGCAGCCGTTGTTCATACAGACTGTCCACCCGCTCCGGGTCGAGCCAGGCGAGGATGGACTTCCCACAGGCCGTCGAATACGCCGGCCCACGTCCACCGACCCGAGATGGCAGTTCCGACGCGTATCGCCCGCCCACCTTGTCGAGATAGATCGACTCACCCAGGTCGAGGACCGCCAGATGAACGACCATCCCGGTCTGCGCATGCAACTCCTGCAGAAACGGCGCTGCCGCAAAACGGACCGCGCTGTGATCTCCACCGAAGCCGCCCAGCGCGAGAGCGCGTTGCCCGACACCGTATCCGGACGAGTTGTGGTCCACCCAGTTCAACCTGAGCAGCTGGGTCAGGATTCGATGAACTGTCGAGCGCGGCAACCGCGTACGGGCGGTCAACTCCTCGAGGGTCAAGCGTGAGGTTCCACCATCGAATGCGTCGAGAATCAGGGTCATTCGGTCAATCAGGCCCGGAGCTGTTGCGCTACCCACCGTCACCGAATCCGCGAACCGCGTGGGATGGGAACAGGTATGGAATCGAGGAGCTTTCGCGTGTATTCCTCCTGGGGATCACGGTAGATCGCCTCCACCGTTCCCGTCTCGACAACCTTTCCGCCCGCCATGACCATCACCCGGTCGGCGATCACCTCGATCAAAGCGAGGTCGTGACAAACGAAAAGGTAGGCCAGACCCAATTCTTCCTGCAGGTCACGGAGCAGGTTGAGGACCTGCGAACGCACCGATACATCAAGGGCTGCAACGGGTTCGTCGCAGACAATCATCTTCGGTTCCAGAGTGAGCGCTCGTGCGATCGCCACTCGCTGCAACTGGCCTCCGGACAATTCGCCTGGATATCGGGATAGGTGACGCGGGCCGATACCAACCTTGTCGAGCAACGTGCGGACCCGTTCATCACGCGCCTTACGATCGAGGTCCGTATGCACGATCAGCGGTTCGGCGACCGCGTCGAGGATGTTCATCCGTGGATCCAAGGAGCTGTGGGGATCCTGGAAGATCATCTGCATCCCCCGGCGCATCGCGCGTAGCCGGGTAGGTTTGGCGGCCCGGACGTCCTGGCCGTCGAACACGATGTCACCAGAATCGGGTTCGATCAACCGCAACACGATTCGGCCCACCGTGGACTTTCCTGCCCCGGATTCGCCCACCACGGCGAGACATTCGCCGGCCTCGAGCGTGAATGAGACATCGTGCACGGCATGCGTCCACCCCGAACGTTGCCCGATGAGATTCCGTCTTGTCGAGAAAGACTTCGAAATGTTCGACACCTCTAGCAGACTCATCGGCCGCTCACCCCCTGTAGTTCGAGATCGGCGACACGCAGACACCGGGCACTGCCGCCTTCCCCGGTCGAGATCATCGCCGGATGCGTGGCATCGCACAGCCCTTCTCGAGCGTGCGGACACCGCTGCCGGAACCGGCACCCGGCCGGCCACTCGCCTGCCGCGGGCACCCGGCCCTCGATCGCGGTCAGGCGCCGGTTCTCGCTACGACCCGGTTGGGGTATCGACGCGAGAAGCCCTGCCGTATAGGGATGTTCCGGCGTGTAGAAGAGCTTCTCCGCACTGCCCTGTTCGATCACCTCGCCCGCGTACATGACCACCACGCGCTGACACAACTCCGCAACAACAGCGAGGTCGTGGGTGATGAACAGTAGCCCGATACCGGTCTGCTCCTGCAGATCCCGCAGCAGTTGAAGAATCGTCTCCTGCACCGTGACATCCAGCGCGGTGGTCGGTTCGTCTGCGATCAACAGCCTGGGATTGCACGCCATGACCATCGCGATCATCACTCGCTGGCACATTCCACCGCTGAAAGCATGTGGATATTCTCGGACCCGCTCGGCAGCACGGGGTACCTGGACCAACTCGAGCATCTCGATCGCGCGCGCCATCGCCGCGCGCCGATCGAGTCCGAGGTGTTTGCGGACCGTTTCGGCGATCTGATCCCCGACCGTGTACGCCGGGTTCAGGCTACGGATGGGCTGCTGGAAGATCATGCCCATCCCTGTCCCGCGGAGTTTCCGCCATTCTCGCGGATGCAGCGACGTCAGGTCACGGCCCTCGAACTCGACCGAACCACCGGAGATCCGTCCGCCGGTGTTCGGTGTCAGACCCATCACCGCGAGTGAGGACACAGTCTTCCCCGAACCGGATTCGCCTACCAAGGCGACGGATTCGCCTGCGCCTACATCGAACGAGGCGCCGTCGACGACGGTCACCCAATCACGTCGGCCCGCACGAAACTGGACAGTGAGATCCCGCACCCGCAACAGCTGCGAGGCATCGGCTTCTGCGGTCGCCTGCGACCGCAGTGGTTCAGTTGTCACTACCATTGCGACTCCTGGTCAGAGCTCGGCGAACACCGTCGCCGAGGTAGGTGAAGGCGAGCACGGTCAGGAAGATCATCACGCCGGGTGGCCAGACGAGATGCGGCGCGAGTTCCATGTTCGAGGCGGCCGTGCTGAGCATCGAGCCCCAACTCGCCGTGGGCGCCTCGGCACCGAGTCCCAAGAAGCTCAAACTCGCCTCAGCCGCCACCGCGGTACCCAGAGACACCGAGATCACCAGGATGATTGGGGGCATCACGTTCGGCAGGATGTGCCGGACGATCGTCCGAGACGTCTTACAGCCCAACGCGACCGACGCCTCGATATACGTGTCGCCTCTGACATCCATGGTCGAGGCCCGCGCCACCCTGAAGAACCGCGGTGCCATCACCAGTCCCACAGCCAACATCGCATTGGTGATACCGGAACCGAGTACGGCGACGATCGTGATCGCCAGCACCAGTGACGGCGCGCTCATCAGTGCGTCCATGGTTCGGGTGAGCAACGTATCGGTCCAGCCGCCTCGGTAGCCGGCGATCACACCCAGCGGCAGGCCGAGCGCCAGGGCCAGCGCCACCGCCTGCAACGAGGCCGTCAACGATATGCGGGAGCCGAAGATCAACCGGCTCAGCACATCCCGTCCGTAGTCATCGGTGCCCAGCAAGTGCTGAGCACTCGGTGGCTGCAGTCGATTCAAGAGGTCCTGGGTATATGGATCGTAGGGGGCGATCCAGGAGGCGAACACCGCCATCAGCACGAGCAGGACAACGAACAGTCCGGCGATCGCGGTGACCGGCCTTCGGCGTATGAACCCCAGCACCTTGCGGCCCACACCGATGTGATTGCCGATCTCGCTCGTTCCGGCATTCTTGGTCGAGATCATGAGCGCACCTTCGGGTTGAAGTAACCGTACGAGATGTCGACGAGCAGATTGACTATGACAACGACCACCGTGGTGAACAGAACGAATCCGAGAAGCACTGGCACATCGTGATTTTGGACGCTGTCGACTGCGAGACTCCCCAATCCCGGCATGTTGTAGATGATCTCAATGGTGACGGCGCCACCGAGAACCTCAGAGACCCGGAACCCGAGCACTGTCACCACCGGGATACATGCGTTCTTGAGCCCATGTTTCAAGGTGACCCGGGCCGGAGACAACCCCCGCGCATTGGCGTTGAGTATGTAGTCACTGCCCATGACGTTCCCGAGCGAGGTCCGCAGCTGCAATGTCACCTCGGCCGCGGGCAGCAACGCCAAGGCCACACCGGGTAACACCAAGTGCTGGAACCACGGAACAACTCCCTCGGATATCGGCACGTAGCCGAACGCCGGAAAGATCTGGTTCGACACTGCGAAGAGCGACACCAGTACCAACCCGAACCAGAAAGCAGGTATGGCAATCGCCACCGACGCCAGAACGTTGATGCCCCGGTCGATCACGCCACCCGGTCGAAATGAACCCAGCACACCGAGGACAACACCGACCACGACTGCCAACACCATCGCGAACGCCACCAGGGACAGGGTCGTCGCCATGCGCCGTAGCAGAAGTTCAGCCACGGATTGATCGGACAGCAGCGACATGCCGAGATCTCCGCGCACGGCCGAGCTCACCCAGTCGAGGTATCGCAGGAAGACATTCTGGTCCAGGTTCAAGCTCGCACGTAGCTCGCTCAGACGCTCGGGCGTCGAGTTCTCCCCCGCGAGAACGACTGCAGGGTCACCCGGAGCCAGATCCATCAACAGAAATATCATCAACGGAACGATCAACAGCAACGGAATCGCTGCCAATAGGCGCTGGCCACCGTAACGCAGCATAAGAGTTCCTCTCCTTCGAGCGAGCTACTTGGTCATACCGATGTGTCGAAGGTCGAAGATTCCGAGATCGGTCCAGGGGACCTCGTCCGCGCCGACGACCTTGTCGGTGAACACGGCAGCGTTGGTCTGGTTGCAGATCGGGACAAACATGGCTTCCTCGAGGGTGAGCTTCCAGATCTGCTGGTACAACTCGGCCCGCTCCTCCTGCGGCAGCGTCGGATCAGCGGCGACCTTCGCGAGGTCCTTGATCTGCTGATCACCGTTCGCGAGATCGTATGAACCGAGCAGGAACGTATTCACCGTCTCCGCGGGATCGACCTTCGGGCTGAAGCTGTTGGCCACCATCGATTGGAAATCGCCCGCGGCATAACGTGGTTCGTTCTGGGCATTCGGCACCGGATTGAGATCTGCGTCGATACCCGCATCCGACAGCGACGACTGAATGACGTTCGCGGACTTTTCCGTGTTGGTACCTGCCCCGAATGTCAAGGCGATCTTGGCGCCACCGACCAATTGCACGAGGCTCCGCGCCTTGTCTACATCGTATGGATAGGGGTACTCATATGTTTCGTCCACAGACCAGCTGCCTGCCGGGTAGATCGACCGGCTCGGGGTGCATGTTCCGGAAAACAGCGCGCTGACGGCATCTGGGTCGATCGCCGATGCCACCGCCTGGCGGACCTCCGGCTTCGCGAGGTCTCCTTCGGGCCGCATGTACAGGCCGAGCACATTGCGGAAGATCACTTCGTCGACACCCAGGGCACGTTTTTGCGCGAGTGACTGCGCCTCCATCACCTCGTTTGCCGAACTCACCCAACTCAGGTCGGTCATACCCGTCTTCAAGCCGTTCAGTCGGGTACTGGCGTCAGGAATCGCCTCGAAGTCGATGCCTGCCAACCGGCCGGCGTCCGGATCCCAGTTGACAGCGTCCGACCGCACGAGCGACAGGCGTTCCTGCGGCACGTATGCACTGACCTCGTAGGCTCCCGAGCCGCTCGCGCCCGGTTGATTGCGAATGTCCGTACCTGCCGCAATGGTCTTCGGACTGATCATCATTCCGGCGTTGGTACTGAACACCCCGGGAAGGTCCACGCCGGTACCCGGCACCAACTGCAGGCGAACGGTGAAGTCGTCGATCACGTCGACTGCCGCCACGTTCTGCAGGGCGGCCTTGACCGTGCTGCCCTCCAATGTCTGACCTCTACCGATGTTCGCAACCACTGTGGCGGCGTCGAACCTCGTACCGTCGTGGAATGCGACGTCGTCGCGCAGCTCCAATTCCAGGTAAGAACCGTCGGGCGCGAACTCCCACGATGTCGCCAGTGCCGGAACGAGATTCCCCTCGGTGTCGACGGTGGTGAGGCGATCGAACACGGTGGTCAGGTAGCCCCAGCCCCCGTAGCTCGTCTGCAGGTATGGATCCAGATTTCTGGTCGGCGAGCTCGTGGTGACCCGAAGCACCGCGTCGCGGTCCAGGTCACCGCCCGCGCCACCGAATCCGCCACCCATGGATCCCCCGCCACAGCCCGTCATACCCAGAGCCACTGCAGCCATCACCACAAAAATTTTCGGAACACGAAAACCAGTGCGCTTCAACAAATTTCCTTTCGCGCGAGCAAAAACCATCGGCCTGGCCTGCGATCAGCCCGAGGTCGATCAGCTACGAGGTCGATCAGCTACGGGGTCGAACTCAGGCAGAGGCGTGCTCTCTGGTCAGCGCCACCACGTCGCGGATCGCAGCCTCGGCGACACCACGGGAGTACCCGAGTGCTGCAGTCTCCGCGGCATCGGGTTCGTACGAGATGACGTTTCCGCGCCCCTGCACGATGAACGGGTCCGGAAGGAACGGGTGCTCTTCGTCGCGCTCTTCGAGCTGGATCGAACTTCCGGCAGCGTCGAAGATCGTCTGAAAGTACTGGCGATAAGTGAGATTGGCGTCTCCGACCAAGTACGCCTTGCCTGATTCCGCATTCTGCAATGCCCCCCAGACCGCCTCGGACAGCGACTGGACGGACATGTAGTTGGTGCCACCGGCCGGTGCGAAGTTCGGGATCTTCGGCATTTCGCCGTCAGCCCAGGCAAGCAGTTTCGTGAACGTCCGCGCGGGCGCACCCAACTTGACCCCCACGATCGACGGAGGATTCAAGGTTGAGACGTTGAAATCGGCATCGGCCAGCGCACGTGCCCCTTCGTCCGCAAGGTGGCGCGCGCGAACGTACTCGTTTGTCTCGATCAGATCGGGCATCAACTGGTGGTAGTAACTGCCGATCTGCACCACACGGGCGACACCGGCCTCTTTTGCGCGGGCGACGAACCCGGGCACTCCGCCACTCTGGTTCTTGTCCCAGAACTCGGCCATGTCGGCGCCCTTGGGAACGTGGCGGATGTCGTTACCGGCCGAGAAGACGATGGCTTCGAAAGGGGCCAAGTCGGCAGCGGAGAACTCATCGTTGCTGTAGTCGCGAAGAATGGTCGGGAACTCGCTTGCGAAAGTGCCAGCAGCCGGCGCTGTACGTGCCGCGAGAGAAACATCGCTGCCCTGCTCGCGCAAATGGTTTGCGATGTGCGTGCCGATCATGCCGGTTCCACCAACAATTAGCGTCTTCATTCTTCTCCTCTTATGGGAAATGCCAGATACAGGGCGCCGTCGAGATGCCGTATTCGCAACGAACCAAATGCCGTTTGGTTTACTCAAGCAACTGCTTGCTTGGTACGTTAGATGGATCACAACCAAGCTGTCAACCAAGCGCCTGACATGCCACAATGGCGCAGCCCCGGAGCCGAACGGCAATCTAACGCTGGTTGGGTCGGACCCTTCGATGGAGAAAGTCCACTCGCGCCGACACCGAAATAGCCACCATGAGGCAAAACACTTTGCTCGTCACTTCAGTCCTGATGGCCCTTGACATCCGGATTCACTCCACTTTCACCGAAAGGACATTCATGTCCGCGCAAACGCATCCAAGTCCATCCGTGCCGGGCCCCTTACTCACCGGCAAAACCGCCGTGGTGACCGGCGCGGCAAAAGGTATCGGTGCCGCCATCACCCGACTGTTCGCAACGCACGGTGCCGACGTTGTCGCGGTCGACATCGACGGCGAAGCCTGCACCCGCCTGGCAGACGAACTGACCGGGGTCAGATCCGTGATGGCCGATGTCACCGATCCTGTTGTGGCCCAGCAATTGTCCGAGTTCTGTCCGGATGTCCTGGTGAACAACGTTGGCGACTTCATCCGCCCGCCGACATCATTCGTCGACGCGGACACCAGTGAGTGGGCTGCAATGGCCGACATCAACCTCCATCACGCCATGCTGGTCACCCACGCGGTATTGCCGGGAATGATCGAGCGCGGCCGCGGCGGATCGATCATCAACCTGACCACTGTCGAAGCACACCGCGGAATACCCGGGCACGTCGCATATTCGACGTACAAGGCCGCTTTACGCCATTTCACCCGCAGCCTCGCGCTCGAAGTGGGGCGCCACAGTATTCGGGTGAACGCGGTCGCCCCCGACCTCATCGAGACGCCCCAGGTGCCCTACGAACGCCTCGTAGCCGACGCCGACCGCCATCGTTGGCCGCAGTGGGCACCACTGGGAGGTCCCGGTCGCGCCGACGACGTTGCCGGCCCCGCACTGTTTCTCGCTTCGGAGATGTCGCGCTACGTGACCGGGACGACAATTCACGTCGACGGGGGCTCTCACGCGGCCGGCGGCTGGTTCGCCCGCGCCGACGGTTCGTGGACCAACCGCCCTGCCAACGCTTGACCCCACCGGCCGGCAGCGGCGAATTGTGCTGCCGGTCGTCGAGGTCGATACATCGTCGGGTCGTGTAGCATCCGTTTTCGAGCAGCGCTTGATCACCCAGGACAAACGCGGTACCTCGGGGGGCGACGTCAGGTGTCATCAACTCGGCGAGCGAACATCCTGTTTCATTCGGCCCGGTTGTTCAGCAAACGCGGTGTAGCGCGCACAACTGTCCGGGACATCGCCGAAGAAGTCGGGATCCTCCCCGGCAGCCTCTACCATTACTTCGAGTCCAAGGAAGCGATCGTTTGCGAAATCGTCGTCGCATTCGTCGACGACTTGAACGAGAGATACAAAAACGCGGTCGTCCCGGGCGAGACGAGTCGCGAACGACTGGACCGAATGGTCGCCGTCTCTTTCGAAGCCGCGAAGGATCATCCGTTCGCGACAGAGATCTACCACAACGAGCGTGCCCTGTCGTCGGCGCCTGCAGATAGTCGTATCGCCACCACGGTGCGCGTGGCGAACAGTTACTGGGCGGACGCGATCGCCCGGGGCGTCGAGGCCGGTGAGTTCCGAACCGACGTGGATCCTTTCCACTTCCACCAGCTGCTGCGTGAATCCGTTTGGTTCACAGTGCGTTTCCATCGCGCAACCCTCACGGAGAAGTCCGCACAGTACCAACAGAACCTGATCGCGATATTCCTTGATGGCTTCACGCTCGGCCCGGCACAGCCATCGCAGGCCGACCCGGCCCAGCCATCGGAAGCCGACCCGGCCCAGGCTGCACCTGCAGACCTTCGCACGGTGAACCATGTGGTGCTCACCGACCTGCAGCGCGACGTGCGAGAACTCAAAGAGATGGTCCGCGAACTCCGTTCGTCGCACGACTGATCGCTGCGGACAGACTCAACGGGCGCCCGCGCCCATGATGCAAAACGGCCCCGGGGCCAAAAGCCCCGAGGCCGTTCGTAGGTGATCGTCAGTCAAATGGCCATCGCGTCGAATACGAAAGCCGCAACGCTCACACGGGTTCTGGAAGGAACCTCGCGCGACCGTGGGTGTGGAAGGACTGTTCTAGAGCCACTTTTTCGGCCTCGGTCAGCAGTGCGTAGTTCGGTGCCCCACGACCAACCCAGTGATACACCGGCTCATCGGTACGCCACAGCTGCGCCTGCAGATCACGTTTGAGTACCTTGTTCGATCCGGTGACCGGCAGATCGGTCGAGACACGCACGTACCTCGGAGCCGACTTGGTACCCAGATCATCTTGGGCCCCAAGGAATTCTGCAAACTCGACCGGATCGAAGTCGGCCAGGTCCGCGACCTCGATTGCAGCCATGACCTGATCGCCCGAGCGCGGATCGGGCACCGCGTACACGCCGGTCGCGATGACCTTCGGGTGCCGGCGCACGATCCGTTCGATCATCAACGCCGACGTGTTCTCACCGTCCACCCGAATCCAGTCGCCCTTGCGGCCGGCGAAATAGATGAAGCCGTCCTCGTCGATGTATCCCAGATCGCCGGTCCAATACCAGCCATCGCGGATCTTCTCGGCCACTGCGGACTCGTTTTTGTAGTAGCCCTCGAAACGCTTCGCGCCACCCATGTCGACCATCTCACCGATCGCCTCGTCCGGGTTGAGAACCCGGCCGTGCCGGTCGAGTTTCGCCGGAAGACAAACATCTTTCGTCTCCGGATTGACGACCGCGATCTCGTTGTGCGCGGGCCGTCCCAGTGCACCCTCGGGTGTGTTCGGATCGATCGCCACCGACCCGGCGCCCTCGGACGAGCCGTAGCCCTCACGTAGGTCGGCTCCGAATCGGCGGACGAACTCCGTCCTGTCCTCCGGCGATGCCTCCGTGCCGAATCCGCGGACGAGTGTGTTGTCGATGTCGTCCGGTTGCTCCGGGGTCGCCATCAGGTAGCTCAGCGCCTTGCCGACATACGTGAAGAATGTTGCTCCGAAGAACCTCACGTCCGGCATGAACCCGGAGGCCGAGAACTTACGGGGCAAGCAAACCGTGGCCCCGTTGACCAGGGCCGGCGCCCACAGCGCCATCAGTGCATTGCCGTGGAACAGTGGCATACAGCAGTAGTCGACATCCTCGCGAACGTGACCGTACTTTTTTGAGTTCGTGTAGGCGAGTCTGACCAGTCGACCTTGGCTGCAGCGCACTGCCTTCGACATCCCGGTGGTACCCGATGTGAACAGCAGCAGGAACAGAGTCGATTCGTCCACCCCCGGCGCTGCGACAGGGTTTTCAACCCGGTGCGCCTGCACCCGGTCGGGATAGGACGGTTCGTCGACCAGGATGAAACGATCTTCATCCAACCCGAGGTCGAGGTCACGCAATTTGTCCATGCCTGCAGCGTCGGTGACGATCAACTGGCAGTCGACATAACGGATCTCTGCTTCGAGTTCGGAGCCACGACGCGTCGGATTGATTCCTACGATCGTTGCGCCGTCCAATGCCGCGCCGCCGAGCCAGAACAGGAACTCTGGGGTGTTCTCGAGCAATACGCCGATATGGTACGGACCATCGACCCTCAGCGAGGCGGCCAGAGACCCGCGGGCCGCGCTCTCGCGCACCGTCTCGTCCCATGTCCAATCCCGTTCACGGGTGCGCACACCCAAGTGTGTGTCTCCTAGGCGATCGAGCAATGCCTCCGCCATGGTTGCGCGTTCCAACTCAACTCCTGTCCTCGTAGAGAAATCACATCTGGTCACGACCATCTCAAGGTCTCGCAGCAAGCTCTGGCGACCGCGACGAACCGGCCGACGGAAGTCGCGGCCTGCCGAGATCTGGCGTCATGTTGATATGTTCTCCAACTGCAATTCTTGGCCGAACGGTATCGTCGCCAACGTCTGCAGAATGGCCCAGTCTCGCTGAGTGGTAACCGTCACCATGGATACCCCGTGCCGTGAGATTTTGTGGTGTACATCGCAGTACGTAACGAAAGGCTTTTGATGTCTGCCTCCACCGATCCGCAGCTACACATCGCTGCGGTGATGACACGTCTGACCGGTCCCGGCGGACCGTTCGAGTTGGTCGAAGAAGATGTGCTCGGTGCGTCCATGCAGGTGATGAAGAATCGCCGGCGCGCTGTGGCCGAGCACCTTCCTGACTCCCTGAACTGGGGCGATGCCGACTATCTCGTCACAACCGACCGCCGCATCTCGTACGCCGAGCACGCTCGGTCCGTCGCTGCGCTGGCCACGGCTCTGCGCGACAAATACGGGGTCGGCAAGGGTGATCGCGTCGGCATCCTCGCCGCCAACACCCCCGAATGGGTCATGACGTTCTGGGCCACCCAGGCCCTGGGTGCCATCACCGTCGGCCTCAACGGCTGGTGGGTGCCACGTGAGGTCACCTACGGCCTAGAGCACAGTCGGCCCACAGTCCTCGTGGTCGACGCGAAGCGCGCCGCCTCACTCCCCGAGGTCCCCGGCACGGTCACCGTGTTGACCATGGAAGAAGACCTTCCCGCGCTCATCGCCGAATACGACGGCGCCGATCTGCCACTCCCGGATGTCGACGAAGACGACCCGTCGGTGATCCTCTACACAAGTGGCACCAGTGGTCGCCCCAAGGGTGCATTGCACTCACAGCGCAATCTCCTGGCGGTAGTCGACTACCAGCGTTACGGTGACGCGTTCATGGCCGAACTCAGCGGCGAAACATACGATCCCACCGCGCCCAGCCCGGCACGCCATCTGCTGACCTCGCCGTTGTTCCACATCGCGAGTCTGCACAATCTGGTGGTTCCGCGTCTGGCAACCGGTGGCGCGGTGATCATGAACCAGGGCGCGTTCGACGCCGACACCATCCTGGGTCTCATAGAGCGGGAACGGGTCACCAACTGGGGCGCGGTGCCGACCATGGCCACCCGGCTCCTCGAGCACGACAACGTCGAGAAGTACGACTTGTCGTCCCTGAAGTCCTTCGCGCTCGCCTCTGCACCCTCCTCCGTTGCGTTCAAGGAGAAACTGCAGGCCAAGTTCGCGTTCGCGCGCAACGCACTGGTCGACAGTTACGGTCTCACCGAATGCAGCACCGCCATCGCCCTCGCGACGCCTGCCGACATCGAGGAGTTCCCCGGCACCCTGGGCCGTCCCGTCGTCACCGTCAGCCTGGAGATCCGCGATCCGTTCGGTGAACCGCTCCCCGAAGGCACCGAGGGTGAGATCTGCGTGCGCAGCCCGTTTGTGATGCTCGGCTACTGGGAGGACGAAGCGGCCACCGCCGCCGCAATCGCGCCCGGACGATGGTTGCGAACCGGCGACTTCGGCCGCGTGGACGGCGGACGGTTGCAGCTCACCGGACGACGCTCCGATCTGATCCTGCGCGGCGGCGAGAACGTCTACCCCACCGAGATCGAGCAGTGTCTCGACGAGCATCCGGATGTGGCCGAATGTGCCGTGGTCGGCGTGCCGCACCCCGACCTCGGTCAGGAAGTCGCCGCCGTGATCGTGACCAGGCCGGGAGCATCGACGACCGAAGACGACCTCCGCGCCTTCGCGACCGAGCGACTCTCGTACTACAAGGTCCCGACGCAGTGGCGAATCACCGAACATCCGTTGCCCCGCAACGCGACCGGCAAGATGATGCGCCGCTCGATCACGGTCTGACGAACCAAGACCGGCCACCGTTGTGTCGGCGCCTGGCATGTCCGGGCGCCGACACAACGGTCGATCACACTGTGTAGTTGTCAAAGATGCGTGCGCGGTCCCGACACAATCTCGGGTGCGCTGGTGGTGGCGCGTGGTGACGGTAGTGAAGTTGGTTCAGGCGGCGAGGGCGAGGGTTCGCCTGTTGTAGGCCGGTAAGGGTTTTCGCTGCGGATCGATACCCGCGGGCGGGATCAGCCACGGGTGCCCGTCGGAGCCCATGATCACGTCCCAATCAGTGTTGTGAACCGCCATATGGCAGGTGCGACACAACAGGCAGCCGTTCTCCAACGTGGTCGGGCCGCCGTCGACGAAGTGCACGATGTGGTGGCAGTCCGACCAACTGGCATGTCCGCCGCATTTCACACAGCAGGTGTCGCGGATGATGATCGCTTTTCGCACCAGCCCGGCGAACAAACGCTTCGGCGGACTCAAATCGACCGGAACCTGCTGCCCATCAAGGGTGATCGAGGTGATCGACGAATCACACGCCAACATCGCGGCAGTCGCCTCGGTGACCGGACCCATCCACGGCAAAGTGGCAGCCTCGGGATGATCGGCGGGCACGGTGACCATCACCTCGGTCCGCGGCGCCGACACCAATATTTGCCCACCACCACCACAATCCAATAGTTGATGCAACGCATCAGCGCGACGCTGGGTCGGAGAACGCGGATCATCGGAGCCGTCAGGTTCAGGACGCGCCCTGGACCACAGGTCCAACGCCGAGTGCAACTTCTCCCCGATCACCGCATCAAGATCGAATGTGCCGACACAACGGCCCTCGTGAACTTTGTATTCGAGACTGTTCAGCGACCGATCCTCCGCAGGCGGCGGACCACCCGTGTCCTTCGCCACCTCATTCCCCAGCGCTCGGGCCGCCGCGCTGATCTCTGCCGGTGGTGCTCCGGAGATGGCGTGGTTCAACAGTTTCCGTTCGAACTCGATCTGCTGCTCAGCGGTGATCGGATCGTCGGACCGCCCGAGGACATGCGCGACACCTTTGACCACCGCATCGACATGCTCGGACGACAGAAACCCGTCCCTCGAATACCCGGCAGTACGATCCAGACCGGCGAGGCCCGGTCCGACGCGCAACCACCGACGCCGATACCGGTGCCGCACCATTGGCCTGCAACAACTTAGACGTGGTCGACCCCTCCTTACGGGCGATACCCGACCCGTCGATCACCGCGGCGCACACCGCTAGTTGATGCTCGGCGACGTTACGTAGGGTAATCAGATCCTTCGCCGTGCCTAGAACGCCGCCGGGACCATCGGGTAGCACCAGATCAATCAGGGAATCGACCAGTTCGAGAACTCGCATAGCACAGCACCTTCCAAAGCAGGGTCAAGCCGGAAGGTCGACCGGAGTGTCTCTGCGGGGAAGGCGTCAGATACGTGATGCTTGTGGTCGACTGGCTCCAGACTACCTTCTCGAACAGATGTTCGCAATGAATTGCTGAATGAATCCTGTTCTGCCACATGCTATTTCGATAGCATGACGAAACATCTCACATCTTCCCGATGAAGGGCCGAACCGTCGAGGGTGCACAAACTGTAGTAACCGATGTCGATTCGCCCCTGCCCTGCGCCAACTGGTTGGGTGCTTCCAAGTGGTGGCCGGCAACACCTGAATCGCGTCACCCCGGACAGTCGCATAGGCATCCATTCGCATGCAGTCACGTGTGTCCCAGCGGGCACCCACCCGGGGCACTCCGCGAGGATCACCGAGCATCCGTTGCCCCGCAACGCGACCGGCAAAATGATGCGCCGCTCGATCACGGTCTGACGACAAAAGCACACGCTCCAGTCATCTGCACACGTTGCAACGTGTGCTTATGACTGGAGCGTGTGCTTTTGTTCGATTTGTACGACTAGTCGACAGCAGGCGCCCATTGGACGCCGTTGATGTGGGCACCACCGTCGACGAAGAGGGTGTTGCCGGTCAGATACCGGCTGTCATCGCTCGCCAGGAAGACAGCAACGGGACCGATGTCGTCGAGCGGATCACCGATGCGGCCCATGGGGTTCTCCGCAGCCATGCCGGCGGCCATCTGGGGGTTGGCCTCGACCACCCGCTTGTAGGCCTCGCTCTGTGCACCTGGACAGATCACGTTGCAGCACACCTGATGTGGCGCCCACTCCCGGGCCGCGGTCCGGGTCAGGCTACGCAGGGCTTCCTTGGCCGCGTTGTACTGCACCGAGTACATATGCGCGTTGACACCGTTGAGCGAGCACAGGTTGATGACGCGCCCGGTGCCGTGCTTTTGCAATTCCGGCAAGGCCTTTTGCATCGCCCAGAACGCCGCCATCACCGCCATGTCGAAACCGCCACGCAGCTGCTCATCGGTCATGTTCTCCAAGCGCGCGTAGCCGGAGCCACGCCAGGCGTTGTTGACCAAGATGTCGAGCCTGCCGAAACGCTCCACCGCCACGTCCACCATGGCCAGGACCTGAGCCTTGTCGGTGACGTCGGTGCGGACGAACTCCGCGGCAACACCCCACTCGTCGCGCAACCACGCGGCAGTCTGTTCGCCTGCAGCAGTGTCGATCTCGGCGACGACAACCGAGGCGCCCTCGCGGGCAAACGCCCCGGCCATACCTCGACCGATACCCATACCGGCTCCGGTGACCACAGCCACCCTGCCGTCCAACTTGGCCATGAAGTCTCCTTCGCCGGTTCCCGCCTAGCGCGGGCGGGGAACCGTCTTGTCGATGAACAATGCCTCAACCGAGACACAGACCGTGCCGTCCGCGGTGCGGATGTCGCCAACGGTCGTGATCTTCTTGCCGTCCTCCGTCATCAACCGGCCACGTATCGTCAGTGGCTCGAACAGCGGCGTCGGCGCGTGATACCGCACATTGAGTTGTGCGGTGGCACCACTACGACCGGCCCAGGCGTTGGCCACACCGAGCGTGTGATCGAGCAACATCGCCGCCACGCCACCGTGGACATGGCCGGGTGGGCCTTGATAGGGGAACGTCAAACTCACCACACCTTCGACATGGCCTTCATCTCGGCCGACCAGCGTCAGCGGTGGTGCGATGGCGTTCTTGGGACCGGTGACCGGGTCGTGGCCGGTGACACCTTCTCCACGCCACATGTCGATCAGCCGGACGGCGACCTCGGGTGCGTGTTCTTCGAGGTGCTCGGCAATGCTGTTCAACTCCTCGGTGACGCGGTCGAGGTTGGCGTTTGCCCGATCGGTACGGAGCAGCGCGTCCACCACGCGGCGCGCCGCAGCGGTGGCCCGATCCACAGGCTCCTCGCCCGGCATGGATGTGAGGACGATGCCGTCCGGCGCGTTCCCGACAGTCGGATGCTCGTTTGAATCCTGGCTCATCGGATCTCCATCGTGGCGTGGGTGAGGATCGGCTGCTGGTCGCGTTCGACGCAGACGGCCTGCAAGATCAACTGGTTGTCTTCGCGCCAGACGGAGGTCTCGATGGTCTCCCCCGGGTACAGCGATCCGGCGAATCGCACCGAATAGGACTGCACCACTGCGGGATCACCGTCGAGGACACCATCGATCACGGCCTTGCAGACGACGCCGTACGACGCCAGTCCGTGCAGGATCGGCTGGTCGAAACCGGCCATCTTGGCAAACGCCGGATCGGCATGCAACGGATTCATGTCGCCACTGAGCCGGTATACCAACGCCTGTTGCGCGGTGGTCGGGGAAACGAGGACCTTGTCCGGCTCCCGATCCGGGATCGCTGTCACCGCATCTGGGCCGGCCGGTCCCCCGAATCCGCCTTCGCCGCGGGCCCAGATCTGCATCGAACTGGTCCACAGCGGGTTTCCGTCGGGGCCGGTGGCCGCCTGTTCGAGCACGATCACCGCCGCCTTGCCCTTGTCCCACACATCGGAAACGCGCGATGCGATCTGTGCGGTGCCGGACACCGGGATGGGTGCGTGCAGTTGCAGCGACTGTCCGCCGTGCAGGATCTTGCGCAGGTCGATGTCGATGCCCGGCAGATTCATCCCCGGCGCTGCGATCGTGCCGGCCGAAATACCCTGTCCGGCAACCATTGCGAAGGTCGGGACCACACGCAGCTTCTTTTCGTACGCCCAGGCCAACTCGGCCGGATCCAGATTGTTCACACCCGCACCGAGGCCCAGGTGATAGAGCAGGACGTCTCGCTCGGTCCAGGACACGTCGCGGACGGTCGGCTCGGCGGACAATGCCACGTTCAGGTCGATACCCACGGCTAGGACTCCTTCGTAGTGGTCATGCCCGCACTGGTTTCACCGGTTCCGGATCGCGGGGCAGGCCCAGGATCCGCTCACCGATGATGTTCAGCTGAACGTTGGTGGTACCACCGGCAATCGAGAGGTTTTGAGAGTTGAGGAACTGCTGGGTGTGGGACCACCGATCCTGCCCGGTCAGGAGCGAGGACGGGCCGGCCCACTCCATCGCAACCTCCCACACCTGCTGGATGTGCTCGACACCGAGTAGCTTCGCGATCGACGACTCTGCTCCCGGCTGACCGCCGGCGAGCGACCGCAGCGTGGTCCGTAGACCCATCAAGCCGCCGGTCTGCGCGTCGCACAACACCTTTCCCAGGACTGTCATCTGCTCGGCGTCCAGGCCACCGGGCACCGTTGCCGCCAGATCGAGCAGCGCTTCGCCGCCGGAGCCCAGTGACGAGTCGTTGGACAGTGAGACACGTTCGTTGGCCAGTGTGGTGCGGGCCAGCTTCCACCCGTCACCGGGCTGTCCGACCAGGAACTCGTCGGGCACGAACACGTCGTCGAAAAAGACTTCGTTGAACAGTGATTCGCCGGTGATCTCCCGCAACGGCCGGATATCGAGGCCTTCACTGTTCCTGATGTCGATGAGGAAGTACGAGAGACCCTTGTGTTTTGCGACGTCACCGTCGGTGCGCGCCAGGCAGATGCCCCAGTGGGCAACGCGCGCCATCGAGGTCCACACCTTCTGGCCCTGCAGCTTCCAGCCGCCGTCGACCTTGGTGGCCTTGGTGCTCAGTCCGGCCAGGTCCGAACCCGCACCGGGCTCGGAGAACAACTGGCACCAGACGATGTCACCGCGCAGTGACGGCGGAAGGAACCGCTGCAGCTGCTCGTCACTGCCGTGGGCGATCAAGGTGGGAACCACCCAGTTGCCGATGATCATGTCGTGCGGCTCGAGATCGGCGGCCCGCAGTTCGTCGGCGATGACCAACTGGGTGATGGCATCGGCACCCTTGCCCCAAGGGGCGGCCAGATGTGGTGCCGTATAACCCTTGTCAGCCAGAAACACCTTACGTTCGGCATCGTCGAGCGCCACCGCACCGGCAATTTCGGCCCGGATCTCAGCGCGAATTTGTTCGGCCTCCGGCGGAAGGTCGACGCCAAGGACACGGCGCGCACCGTCGATGGTGAGGGCGGCGACCCGACGACGCCAGGTGGCGGTCGAACCCAACATGATTCGAAGCGTTTGCGCGCGACGCATATACAGATGCGCGTCGTGTTCCCACGTGTAGCCGATACCACCGAGAATCTGAATGCAGTCCTTGGTGACCGTGAACGCGGCCTCGGGCGCAACCGCGCCGGCAACAGCCGCGGCCAGGGAGGCCTCGACGCGATCGGTGTTCGGTCCCATCGCACGCGCGGCGTCCCACGCCGTCACCCGCGCCTGTTCGGTCAGCCCGAGCATGCGCGCGGCCTTGTGCTTGACGCCCTGGAACTGACCGATGACCCGGCCGAATTGCTGCCGGACACGGGCATAGTCGGCCGCGGTCGTGGTGGCCCAGTCGGCCAGACCCGCGGCTTCGGCCGACAGCAGGGTCGCCGCGATGTCGAGGACACGCTGCGGATTGAGACCGAGTACATCTGCGTCAGACAACTCGAGGCCGTCGACCGTGGCCTCGGCGTTGCGACGAACGAGATCGTGGCTCGGCAGGTCGGTGAGGTCGAGGCGGTCGCGGGGCACCACAACATAGGCCAGGGAACCGTCGTCGTCGACTGCCAGCAGGAAGAGGTCACCAACCTGTCCCCCGAGAATGTGGCTGGAGGTCCCGGACAACCTCACCGTGCCGTTGTCACGGATCAACCGCAGCGAACCGGGTTGCAACGCAACGGCTCCGAACAGCGAGCCGTCGGCCAACCGCGCGAGTTCGGTGGTCCGGCCGGCCTCGTGCAGAACCGTCGAGACAACAGCGGTCGGCAGGAACGGTCCGGGCACCATCGAGCGCCCGAGTTCCTCGGTGACGATGGCGAGTTCGACCAGTCCGACACCGGCACCACCGAATTCCTCCGGCAGGTGAAGTCCGAGCATGCCGAGTTCGGCCAACGACGACCAATAGCTGGGGCGCAGTTCGGTTTTGGCTTCCACCGCATTCCGGATCACGGTCGGGGTCGCGTGACGCGCGGCCCATCCCCGTACCGAATCACGCAGTTCGCGGTCGTCGTCAGTGAGTTCAATTCCCATGTTGTTCAATTCCCATGTTGTTCATGCCGCTGTTCTTCATGCCGCTGTTGTTCATGCCGCTGTCGGACTCGTGGTTTCGGGTGTCAGATGCGTTCGATGATGGTCGCGGTCGACAACGCACCGCCTGCGCACATCGTGATCAGCGCGGTCGACTTGTCGCTGCGTTCCAGTTCGTGCAGCGCGCTGGTGATCAGCCGCGAGCCGGTCGAACCGACCGGGTGGCCGAGCGCGATGGCTCCACCGTTGACGTTGACCTTCGACATGTCGGCCTCGTGGACCTGCGCCCACGACAGGACAACAGAGGCGAAGGCCTCGTTGATCTCGACGATGTCGATGTCGCCCAACGACATTCCGCTGCGCTCGAGCACCATCCGGGTGGAGTCGATTGGTCCGTCGAGGTGGTAGTACGGGTCGGAGCCGACCATCGCCGAGGAGACGATGCGCGCACGGGGACGCAGGCCTTCCTGGGCCGCCTTCTCCTCGCTCATCAGCAACACCGCCGCCGCACCGTCGCTGACCTGCGAGGAGTTGCCTGCCGTGTGCATGCCGTTTTCGATGACCGGCTTCAGCGCGGCCAGTCCTTCGGCGGTGGTGTCGCGCAGTCCGCCGTCGCGGGTCACCGTGGCGATTTCACCACTGGGCGTGCCCTCTTTGTCGACAACGGGTGCCTGCACGGGCACGATCTCGCGGTCGAAACGACCCTCGGCCCAGGCCGCAGCCGCGCGGAGCTGCGACTGCAGACCGAACGCGTCGACGTCACCGCGCTTGATGCCGCGGCGCTCGGCGATGCGTTCGGCCGACGTGAACTGATCACCCATGTCGATGGTCCAGTCAGCCGGATACGGATTCCCGGTACCGGGGGCGTTGGCCTGACCGAGGAACACCCGGCTCATCACCTCGACACCACAACCGATGCCGGCGTCGATCTGACCGGACGCGATCAGGCCGGCAACCATGTGCACGGCCTGCTGCGAGGAGCCACATGCGCAGTCGATCGTGGTCGCGGCCGTGGTGTAGGGCAGTCCGGCATGCAGCCAGGCCTGCCGCGTGACGTTGTTGGACTGCTCGCCTGCCTGGGTGACACAGCCACCGACCAGTTGTCCGACATCGGATGCCGGCAGGCCCGTCCGGTCGAGCACGGCCTGTTGGGCTGCGCCCAGCAAGACGGCCGGATGCAGGCCGGACAATGCTCCGCGGCGACGGCCGATCGGTGTGCGCGCTGCTTCCACGATGACGACATTGCTCATGTTCGCTCCTTCGAATGGCGCGAGAAGTTCAGGCGCCCGGGGGGTATTTCTAGAATGTATTCTATTTATTGACGCCGAGCAATGTTCCACGGCGGGTTTCGGTGTATCAAAAAAACTTAGACTGGACGGTCGACGACTTCGGCACGCTCAACGGCAATTTGGGCACGCTCAACCGAATTTGAGCACTCGCAACCGCGATTTCGACAAGGACGACGACCGATCACGGCACGCTCGACAGAAGTCGAAGGAGCCTCGGAACGGAACGTATTCCAGTCAGAAATCGTTGTGCGAGGTCCGGGCGTGATCGCTGGGTGACATCCGCGCCAGCAGGAGGTCACACGCGGAGCGGATATCTGATTCCGCGTCGGGGATGGAGATGCGTCCGTTCAGGCACGACTGGATCACTCCCAGCCACAGCTGCATCAACAGCCGGACGGCGGTGTGGTCGTCCTCGGTGGGATCCTCGATCCCGGCCGCCGACATCACGATCTCGTGGAACAGACGGTCGACTTTGCCCGCGTCGGGCACGGTCGCCGCGTTGGCGGTGCTGCTCGACTGGATGATCGCCGTCGACAGCGCCGGCCTGCGAAGAAGACCCCGCGTCGCCCGGACGAGTACCTCGTAGATGGCGTCCTTGCCGCCGTTCGCCGCCGGGGGCCGCTGCTCCAGATTCTCGTTGATCTGCTCGATCTGCTCGACCATGACGGCAACGAATAGGTGCGTTTTCGAGGGGAAATACCGGTATAACGTACCGATCGCCACGCCCGCGCGTCTGGCCACTTCCTGCATCTGGACCCGCGCGAACTCTTTCTCGTTCGCCAACTCCGCTGCGGCTTCGAGTATCCGGAGATGGCGGGCCCGCTGATGGTCGGAACTGGGTTCCGCAGCGTCTCGCGCCTCGGCGATTCTGGGCACCGTCCAACCTCCTGTTCGTGCGCTGTCGTGCGATCTGGATATCCGACTGTCTCACCAGCCTAGGAAACGATCGTATTCTGCCCACTCAGTGGGATATCCGGCGTGTCCAAAGCCGGAATGCGCTTGCGTGGGACACCGACTCGACCACATGGAGGAATGACGATGCAGGACTGGACCATTCAATGCGACGTGCTCGTTGTGGGATCCGGCGGTGGAGCCCTGACCGGCGCATATACCGCGGCAGCCAACGGCTTGGACACGATCGTGTTGGAAAAGACCGGTCTGTTCGGCGGTACGTCGTCGTATTCGGGCGCATCGGTCTGGTTGCCCGGGACCGTTGTCCAAGAGCGCGCCGGACTCGATGACTCGACGGACAAGGCACGAACGTATCTGCGAGCCGTCGTCGGCGACAACGAAATCGAGCGCCAGGAGGCATACGTGACGACTGCCCCGGCAGTGGTCGATTTCCTCGAACGCGATCCGAACATCGAGTTCGTGTACCAGGCGTTCCCCGACTACTACAAGGCGCCGGGGCGGATGGATACGGGCCGCTCGATCAATCCCGTCGCCCTGCGCAGCGACCAGATCGGCGACCTCCGGGAGCTGGTCCGGCCCGAACCGCACATCGACCGCGCCGGACAGAAGCATCCGGACACGACCCTCATCGCCGGACGCGCCCTCATCGGCCGCCTATTGCTGGCGTTGCAGGGCACCGGCCACGCGGATCTGCGCACCAATACGTCCGCTCGGTGGATCCTGACCGAGGGTGACCGGGTCGTGGGTGTCGAGGCCGTGACAGCCGACGGCGAGATCCTGCGCATCCACGCCAAGCGTGGTGTTCTGCTGGCCGCGGGCGGTATCGAGGGCAGCACCGAACTGCGCTCGGTGAACCACACTCCAGGCCGCGCGGAATGGAGCATGGGCCCTCAGGGCGCCAACACCGGCGACCTGATCCGCGCCGCGGTCGAGATCGGCGCGGACACCGCGCTGCTCGACGAGGCCTGGTGGTGCCCGGGCGTCGAGCTGCCCGATGGCTCCGGCGCGTTCATGGTCGGTGTCCGCGGCGGCCTCGTGGTCGACTCGTCCGGCCACCGGTACCTCAACGAGTCCCTGCCCTACGACCAGTTCGGCCGGGCCATGATCGCTCGTGGTGCCGACTCCGCTATTCCGTCGTACCTGGTCTTCGACTCGATCGAAGGCGGCCCGGTCCTGCCCGCGATCGTGATCCCCGAGGTCTCGGCCGACGAGCATCTCGACGCCGGAACGTGGGTGCGTGCGGACACCATCGAGGAGCTCGCCGAGAAGATCGGCGTGCCGGCCGAGACGCTGCGCCACACCGTCGACGGATTCAACGACGCAGCCAAGCGCGGCATCGACGACGATTTCCACCGCGGCGAAGACCCCTACGACGCGTTCTTCTGCCGACCGAGCGACGACCGGCCGAACGCCGCGCTGCGACCGCTCGCAACCGGTCCGTACTACGCGGCCCGCATCATCCTGAGCGATCTGGGCACCAAGGGCGGTGTCCGCACCGACGCCGACGCCCGGGTGCTGCGCAAGGACGACACCGCGATCGATGGTCTCTACGCCGCAGGCAACACCAGTGCGTCGCTCAGTGGCCGGTTCTACCCCGGCCCCGGTGTCCCGCTCGGTACCGCAATGACGTTCGCGTATCGCGCCGTCTTGGACATGATCGGCTAGCGGCGTGCGCTAGACGAGATTGTCTTCGACCGTCAACCCGAACGCTCCCCGGCCGTACAAGGCCAGGGCGCGTTCGGGTTCGTTCGCGACATGGACACTGCCCGCGTGGGCATCACGCCACGCCCGTTCGATCGGATTTCCCCGGGTCAGAGAGTTGCCGCCTGCCGTCTTGAACAACAGGTCGACGGCTTCGACTGAGCGTTCGGTGGCCCGGACCTGGTCCCGGCGGGCCCGCAACCGCATCCACATCGGCAGATCTTCGCCGGCCCGGGCCAGATTCCACATATCCCGGACGTTGCGATCCATCTGCAGGATCGCCGCATCGATCTCCGAAGCCGCCCGGGCTACGGCCACCTGTGCGGACTGATCCTCGGCGAACCGGCCACCGCCGAGGCTGAGCCGCACCCGCTCGCGCATCGTCGTCAGATATGACTCATGACATCCGGCCACCACACCCACGATCGGTGCTGCGACGGCAGAGGTGAAGATCGTCGCAAAAGGCAGCCGGTACAGCGGCCCGGTGTTGACCTTCTGTCCACGACCGCGAAGTTGCGCGGTCTCATAGTTCCTGATCGTGCGGTGTTCGGGCACAAACGCCTTCGTGACGGTGATTTCGTTGCTGGCCGTACCGCGCATCCCGACCACGTCCCACACATCCTGGATGCTGTAGTCGCTCCGCGGCACGAGCACGGTCATGAAATCGACCGGCCTTCCCTCGGCGCCGAACACCAACGCACCGAGCAACGCCCACGATGCATGTTCACAGCCCGAGGAGAACCTCCAATTCCCGGCGAGTTCGAATCCGCCGTCGACCGGCGTGAGTTTGCCAACCGGTGCATAGGCCGACGACAGCAGCTCCGACTGATTCTCGCCCCATACGTCGTCCTGGGCCTGCTGATCGAACAGCGCCAGGTGCCACGGATGAACCCCAAGCACCGACGCCACCCATCCGGTGGATCCACAGGCCCCCGCAATGGCTCGGACGACCTCGTAGAACTCGACGGGATCGCCTTCTGTCCCGCCATAACGTTTGGGCTGCAACATCTTCAACACTCCGGCCTGCTGCAGGTCGGCGATGGCCTCGGCCGGCACATGTCGCGATTCGTCGACTTCACGCGCCCGATCGGCGATCGTGGGCAGCAAGTTACGAACTTTGTGCAGGACCTCGTTGGTCATCGTCAAAAAACTCCATCGGTGCGTTGCGGGCCGTCCTCGTGATGGTAGGCCGGTGCCATCCACCGAATGGTCGGGGCGGTAAGTCTCGGTTAGTGGGACATGGGCTCTGGATGTGTGCGCGATCACCTAGCGTTTGTTCGCAGCAGCTCTGCAGCCACACTCTCCATGGAAAGGACGGACGCATCGTGACCACACCGCAGTCCGAATCAGTCGAGATCCGCGAAATCGAGACCGGGACCCCGCCCGCGCGTTTCGCCCGAGGCTGGCATTGCCTCGGCCTCTCCGATTCCTTCCGGGACGGCAAGCCGCATCCGGTCCAGGCTTTCGACACCAAGCTGGTGGTGTTCGCCAACAGCGACGGCGAGCTGGCCATCCTCGACGCGTTCTGCCGTCATATGGGCGGTGACCTGAGCCAGGGCACCATCAAGGGTGACGAGGTGGCCTGCCCGTTCCACGATTGGCGTTGGGGCGCCAACGGCCGCTGCAAGAACATCCCGTACGCGCGCCGGGTCCCTCCCGTGGCGAAGACACGGTCGTGGAAGGTGCTCGACCAGGACGGCATGCTGTTCGTCTGGCACGATCCCGAGGGCAATCCCCCGCCGGCCGATGTCACCATCCCCCGCATCGAGGGCGCGCTCAGCGACGAGTGGTCGGACTGGGTCTGGTACCGGATCGAGGTCGACACCAACTGCCGCGAGGTGGTCGACAACATTGTCGACATGGCACACTTCTTCTACGTGCACTACTCGTTCCCGACGTTCTTCAAGAACGTCTTCGAGGGTCACGTCGCCAGCCAGTTCATGCGCGGCCAGGCCCGTGAAGACATGCGCCCGCACGCCGCCGGTCAGCCCCGCATGCTGGGGAGCCGTTCGGAAGCAACATATTTCGGCCCCTCCTTCATGGTCGACGACCTGGTGTACCAGTACGAGGACCATGACGTCGAGTCGGTCCTGATCAACTGCCACTACCCGGTCAGCGCCGACAAGTTCGTGTTGCAGTACGGCATGATCGTCAAGAAGTCGAGCCACCTCGAGGGCGACGCCGCCGACGAGATGGCCAAGAACTTCGGCGTCTTCATCGCCAAGGGTTTCGAGCAGGACATCGAGATCTGGAAGAACAAGACGCGCATCGAGAACCCGTTGCTCTGTGAAGAAGATGGACCCGTCTACCAGCTCCGCCGGTGGTACGACCAGTTCTACGTCGATATCGCCGACGTGACACCGGAGATGACCGAACGCTTCGAGTTCGAACTCGACACGACCCGTGCGGTCGAGTCGTGGAAGAAGGAAGTGGCAGCAAATCTCGAACGAAACGCCGCAGGCACCGATGCAGCCGTTGCAGTGCACTGAGTGCGCAGCCGAGGTCCTGGTCGAGAAGAACAGTTGGGAACACACCTCGGTGCAGTGGAACCCCGCCGCCCGCAGTGCATGCCGGGATTTCTCCGGTGACCAGACCGGCGCAGCCCGCCGGTCCGGCGCTCCGCGCGAACGGTGCCACTTCCTGACCGAGGCGATCGAAGCCGGCGCGCGCGCAGGTTCGGTTGCGATACTCGACACCACACCGGTTCGGCCGCTCGGTTCGTTGCACTGAATAGTCCGCCGGCACGCGAGAATTGCCCGGCAACGCAGATTTTGAAGGAGCATGTCTTGATCGACAAGAGTTACTACGGTCCGTGGGCGGTGATCGCCGGCGGTTCCGAAGGTGTCGGCGCGTCGTTCGCCGACGAACTGAGCAAGGCGGGTATCAACCTGGTGCTGATCGCCCGGAAGCCCGGCCCCCTCGAGGAAACCGCTCAGCACGCGCGTTCCAATGGGGTCGAGGTCCGTACCCTGGAACTCGATCTTCTGGCCACCGACGCCTTCGACCAGATCCGTCAGGCAACCGATGACGTCGAGGTCGGGCTGTTGATCTTCAACGCCGGAGCCAACAGCTACGGCCACGAGTTCGTCACCGGCGATCTGGCCGGCTTCCAGGGCGTGATCGACCTGAACGTCACCTCGCAGCTGACCCTCTCGCACCATTTCGGCGCAAAGATGAAAGACCGTGGGCGCGGCGGCATCATGCTGCTGGGTTCACTGTCGGGCTACATGGGTGCCGAACATCAGAGCATCTACGCTGCGTCAAAGGCCTTCGGCCGCATCTTCGCCGAGAGTCTGTGGCTCGAACTCGAGCCGTTCGGTGTGCACGTGGTCGAACTCGTACTGGGTGTCACCCGGACCCCTGCCATGGCTCGGGCCGGGTTGAACTTCGACATCCCCGGCATGAACGTCGCCGAGCCCGAAGATGTTGCGCGCGAGGGACTCGAACACCTCGCTGACGGTCCCCTGTGGGTTGCGGGCGGCAACTACGAGGCCGCTCAGAAACGCAACGGTTTCCCTCGCGCCAAGCTTGTCAAGGGCGCCGCCGAAAGTATGCGCAAGCTACTCGGTCGCTGACTTCGACGCCGTACCTCCCGCGGTTCTGCCCGGCTCGTCTGACGACGAGTCGGGCAGACCTGTTTCTGGAGCATGGTGGATCCATGCGAATCCAACACCCGAGGGGCTGATTGCCCTGACACGCAAAAGTGGCCGGAGACCGCAAGGTTGTTCACCCGCGATCTCCGGCCACCTGTGTCTGTCTGTGCCGCCGATCAGCCCTTCGCCGGTGGCATGAATGCTGCCAGCGGTTCTGATCCGGACCAGTCGTGGCCCCAGTAGCTGTCGGCAGTGATTTCTTCTGCCGTGTAATAGCTTTCGTCGACCAGCATGCCCTCGGTGCCGAACTCGATGTCCCAGCCACCGGGTGCGCGCACGTAGAACGAGACCATCTTGTCGTTCGTGTGGCGGCCGAGCGTCGAGGACAGGCTGAAGCCGAGCTTGTTGATCCGATCGAGGGCCTGACCGACCGCGTCGAGGGTGTCGACCTCGACCATCAGGTGCACCATGCCGGGATCCTGGCTCGCCGGCGCCGGGCACAGCGCGAGGCTGTGGTGACGCTGGTTGACGCCAAGGAACCGCACGCGACGGGCCGGGCCGGGTGCGTCGGGACCACCGAGTCGGATGGCACCACGCGGCAGGAATCCGAGAACCTCGGTGTAGAAGGCGTAGGTCTCGTCGAACGCCGATGTGGGAAGCACCGCGTGGCCGAGACCTTCTGTACCCGTGACGAATCGGCCGCCGTGCGGCGTGACCACCGGGCTATGGTCGAGCACGGCGCCGAAGAAGATCTCCGTCCGCGTTCCGCTCGGGTCGTCGAATGCGATGACCTGCTCGGCGTCACGGTAACGCGACTCCTCCTCCGAGAGGGTCTCGACCGCGATCCCGGACTTCTCGACCGCTTCGCGCACACGCTGCAGCGCAAACTGGTCACGCACCTCCCAGCCGATGGCCAGCGCCTTGTCGCTCTCGCCTGGCAACACGATGATGCGGGCGCGCCGTTCATCGAGCCGCAGGTAGAGACCGTCGGGTTCGGGACCCGAGCCGATCGACATGCCAAGGCCATCGACGGTGAGTTCGCGCCAGCGGTCGATATCGCAGGTCTGAACCCGGAGGTATCCGAGTGCTCGGATGTCAGTCATGGAAGAACCTTTCGGTGGTGCGGCACTAGATCATCGAACGTTGGGCGCCCTGTGGTTCGCCGCCCATCTGGGTCAGCGCCGAGGCGTGGTAGATCGAACCCGGCACGTGGATGGCGTGCGCCAGACCGGCGTGGGCATCGCGCCAGAACCGCTGCATCGGGGTCCCGAGCTGCAGGGCTCCGCCGCCGGAGCGCGCAAAGATCTCGTCGACGGCCCGCACCGCACGCCAGGCCGCGCTGACCTGACTGCGACGGCCGATGGCCCGCAGTTCGAACGAGATCTCCTGACCCTTTTCGGTCATGTCCCAGAACCGGTCGACGGTGTCGAGGACCGCCGCCCGAGATGCCGCGATCTCCGCCGCTGCCTCACCGATGGCGAAGAGCACGTAGGGATCTTCTTTGATCGCTGTGCCCGACACCGTGACCCGCTCACGCTGAGCGTTGATGTGGCAGGCCAGCGCACCTTCGGCGATACCGATCAGCGACGAGGTGATGCCGAGCGGGAAAATGCACGAGAACGGGAAGTTGTACAGCGACTGGGTGCGCCCGAACTCCTTTGGCGCCGAACCGTCGAAGACCTTCTTGGCCGAAAGGGTGCGGTAGGTCGGGATGTACGCGTCCTTGACGATCAGGTCCTTGCTGCCGGTGCCGCGCAACCCGACCACGTTCCAGCTGTCCTGATCGATGTCATAGTCCGCCCGCGGCAGCAGCACATGCAGATGCTGCGGCGGCATCAACGGCTTGCCGTCCTGGTCGCCGACGGTGGCACCGATCATGACCCAGCCGCAGTGATCGGTACCCGACGAGAACGACCAGCGACCATTGAGGATGTAGCCACCGTCGACCGGCTTCGCCACACCCATCGGCGCGTACGGCGAGGCCATCCACATGTCGGGATCCTCGCCCCAGACCTCGTCTTGCGCCTTGCGATCGAAAAAGGCCAGTTCCCAGGGATGTACCCCGACGATGCCGCTCACCCAGCCGGTTGCGCCATCCATGGCGCCGATACCCATTGCGGTCTCGGCGAACTCACGCGGATGCGACTCGAAGCCGCCGTACTCTTTCGGCTGCAGCATGCGGATCACACCGGAGTCACGCAAGCGCTTCGCCGCGGTATCCGACAGCTGCATCAGCCTGTCGCCCTCGGCGCCCTCGGCGCGGATCTCCTCGGCGAACTGCTGAATGTTGTCCAGAACCTGGCCCATGGTCTTCTCGGCTTTCTTGTTCAGTACCCCGGCTAACGCCTGGGCAATGGTTGTGTCAGTGGGGACTTCGTCGGTACGCGAACTCGCGTATCAGCCGGCCGCCACGTCTACGGCGCTGTTGCGCTCTGCCTCGGCCACGTGCTGGGCCGCGATGTATCCGAACACCATCGACGGACCGATGGTTGCTCCGGCACCTGCGTACTCGTTGCCCATCACCGAGGCGGACGTGTTGCCGGTGGCGTACAGACCGTTGATGACGCTGCCGTCTTCCCGAAGCACCCGGCTGTCCGCGTCACACACCAGACCACCCTTGGTCCCCAGATCGCCCGCTTCGCAACGGATCGCGTAGAACGGTCCCTTGACGATCTCGTCGAGGTTCGGGTTCTTCATGGTCGGGTCACCGTAGTACCGGTCGTAGGCGCTATCGCCGCGGGCGAAGTCCTCGTCCTTACCGGTACGGGCAAATCCGTTGAACCGCTCGATGGTCTTCGTCAGTTCCTCGGCCGGAATCCCCACTGCCTTGGCGAGTTCGGTCAGCGTATCGGCCTTGTGGATGACACCGGAGTCATAGAAACCCTGCGGGAAAGGCACATTCGGCAGCACCTGGGCGAACGGGTACCGATTCTTGGCCTTGGTGTCCATGATGAACCAGGCAGGTACGTGGCCGCCGTCGAGCTGATCGTGAACGAAGTTGACGTACGGTCCCGATTCGTTGGTGAACCGACGGCCGGTGCTGTTGACGATGACCGAGGCGGGAATGCAGCGCTCGGACACCAGTGGGATGACCGCACCCATAGGGTGGAACACCGACGGCATCCACCAGGCGTCGTCCATCAGGTCGACGGCGGCACCGAGGCGCTGGCCGGCGATGATGCCGTCGCCCGTGTTCTCCCTGGCTCCCGCACTGATGTCGGGTGCACCGTTCTCCGGCAAGTACTTGGCGCGCATTTCCTCGTTGTGGTCGAATCCGCCGGTCGCCAGCAGCACACCCTTACGGGCCCCGATGCGGACTGTCTGGCCATCACGATCGACGACCACGCCGATGACGGTGCCGCGGTCGTCGGTGATGAGCTCCGTCATGGACGTCTTGAGCCACAACGGAACACCGGCGTCCTTGAGCACCATTCGCATCCGCGCGACCAGCGCGCGGCCACCGGTTGCCATGTGCCGACGCCGGATGACGTTGGACGACACGCGCCAAGCCGCGACAAGCGATGCCCTACGCCCTGCCCATGTCCGCTTGACCATGGCCAGATCGTGGTAATCCTTCGAGGTCACCCACAGACCCATTGGGCCCTTCATGCTGTTCGGACGCTGGAACTTCTCGTCTTCTTTCAGCGCCCGGGTGTCGAACGGCTTGCACTCGATGGTGCGTCCCAGTGCGCTACCCCCTTCGAGCTCGGGATGGTAGTCGGAATAGCCCTTGACCCAGTACAGCTTCATGTGAGGGCTCGCCTCGAGCAGTTCCATCAGCTCCGGACCCTTGTCTACGAAGGCGTCGAGACGATCCGCGGGAACCTTCCCCTCGGTGATCACGTCGAGGTAGCGACGGATCGAACTACGGCTGTCCACCGCACCTTTGGCGCGCAACGTAGGGGCGTTGGGGATCCAGATCCCGCCACCGGAGATCGCGGTTGAACCACCGTACTTGCGGCCCTTGTCGATGATGAGGGTGTCGAGACCGCGGTGGGCAGCAGTGATGCCGGCGGCCATGCCACCGCCGCCGCTGCCGACGATGAGGAAGTCCACCAGATGGTCGAAGTCCTCGTGTGCGTTGAGGTTGTCCGCCATCGGGTTGTCCGTCATCCGGTTATCCGTCATCGTGGTGTCCTGTCTGTACGGGTGAGGAATGCCAGCACTGCGCTGAGCCAGGCCTCGCGGGCCTCGATCATCGTCCAGTGCCCACACTTGGGGAATACGTGGAGTTCGGCGTTGGGGATGTCGCGCATCGGCAGCATGGCCATGTCGACGGGGCTGACCCGGTCGTCGCGACCCCAGGTGAGCAGCGTCGGCGCGGTGATCTTGGCCAGCCGCGCCCAGTACGGCGTCGCATCAGAGGCGGCGGCAGCGGCCATACTCGCGCCGAATGCCTTGCTGCTGTACATCCGTCGCGCGATCTCGAGGGTGGTCGGTTCGGTCGCGAGGGCCCACCGTTCCTCGATCAGTTCCGGAGTCACCAGTGCCGGGTCGTGGACCATCGACAGCAACCAGCGGACGAGACCGTCGCGGGTGGGGTTGTCGGTGAACTCCATCAGCAGTTTGATGCCTTCACTGGGACCCGACGAAAAGACGTTCTTCCCCATGCCGCCGATCGTGACAAGCTTGCTGACCCGCTGCGGCTCATCGAGCGCGACCTTGGTCGCGATGATGCCACCCATCGAGTTGCCGATCATGTCGACCGCGCCGAGTCCGAGACCATCGAGAAAATGGCCAACGGCCGCTTGCGCCATCACCATCGGATGCCCGTCGCCCGGGTCACTCACGCCGAAGCCCGGGAATTCCAGTACGAGACAACGGAAGTGCTCAGCCAGATCGGCGAGCACACCACGATAGTTGCGCCATCCTGTGACACCTGGGCCGGATCCATGGAGCAGCAACAGCGGAGGACCGTCTCCGGCCTCGTGATACCGCAGCACCCCGAGACTCGACTGGAGCTCCCTCCGAGTGCCCTCGTAACTCACGTCTGTGGTCATGAAAGAGACGTTGCCAGAACGTAACGCCGCTCACAGAAATCGTCCCGTTGAGCGAGATCGGTCATCGGCGGCGAACTGACCATCTTCGCCTTCTTCCACTCAGCGAGACGAAGCCACGGGGTGCCAAGAGACCGGCCATACGCTCGGAGTCGTCAGCTGGAGTCGAATCCTCGACCACACAACGGAATCGGAGGTGGATCAGATGTCGATCGAAACGATGTCACAGGCCGAGATGCGAAGCGCACTTGGCCAGTTCGCAAGTGGCGTGACCGTCGTGACGGGCATGGACGACGAGGGCCCGATCGGGTTCGCGTGTCAGTCGTTCGCGTCGGTGTCGCTCGACCCGCCACTGATCCTGTTCTGCGCCGACCACCGCGGACGGTCCTGGCCCCGAATCCGCAACTCCGGACGGTTCAGCATCAACGTGCTGCACGAGGAGCAGACCGACCTCTGTGCGCGGTTCGGCGGTAGCGCCGGCCGCAAATACGAAGAGCTCGAGTGGGAGATGTCGAAGTGGACAACCCCATCCCTGCCGAACGTGCTGATGCGGGTGCACGCCGAGATTCATGACGTCCACACCGCAGGCGATCATGACGTGGTCATCGGCCGCGTGCTCGAGTTCGAGTCGGTGACCGAGGAACGTCCCTTGATCTTCTTCCGGGGCAAGTTCGGGATCGAGGCCCCCTCGACGCTGCTACGCGCCTAGCCTGCCTGCGCTGGATCGGTTGCCGCACCAGAGCCGTTGCTGTACCAGAGTCGTAACTGCACTAGAGCCATTGCTCCGACTCGACCGTCAGAAGCCGGTCGAGCGCCTCAGACGACCAGGTCTTTTCAGGCGCGGCCACGGTCTTGCGAGTGCGTCGCGGACTATCTGCTTCCGGGTACAGGATTTTCGACACCTCTCGGGCAGCGTGCACAACCAGCGGCGCAACCCTTTTGAGCTGTGACGTGCGCGCATCACCGCAGAGCGAGATCGCGGCGACCGGACCGTCGTAGCTGCGGATCGCGACACCGACACACGCCACGTCGCGCACCGACTCCCCGCGTTCGAACGCGAGACCGCTGCCTTGCCTGATGCGGTTGAGTTCTTGATGCAACGTCGGGAGATCGGTGATGGTCCGTTCGGTGCACCGCTTCAGCAGATGCGGGTACAGGGCATCGACTCTCTCCGGGTCCATCCAGGCCAGCATCGCTTTACCGCCGGCCGTGGAATATGCCGGTGCACGGCCTCCGACTCGGGAAGGCAGCATGGCGGCAAATCGTCCGCCGACCTTGTCCAGGTAGACACTCTCGCTGCCGTCGAGCACAGAGAGGTGCACCACCATTCCGGTCTGCATGTGCAGGTCGTGCAACAGCGGTGCTGCCGCTTCACGAAGTTGGGCATGTCCCCCGTCGCCACCACCGAGTCCGATGGCCCGGCGCCCCAGGCTGTAGCCGAACGAGGCATGTTCCACCCAGTTCAAACGGACCAACTGATCCAGGATCCGATGCACCGTGGAGCGTGGCAGCTGCGTGCGGCAGGCGACTTCCTCGAGTGTCAGTCGAGTTGTCGGACCGTCGAACGCGTCGAGGATGAGTGTCATGCGCTCGACCATCGACGGCGGCAGATCGCGCCGTGGGTTTCCTGCAGGGGCGGTTGTAGCCGTGTCAACTGTCATCGGGCCTCCAAACAAACCTGGCCAGTGCTAGGCCTAGGCGACAAAACTGAAATGAATTCTCATTATCGTAGCAGCAGTCCCGGTGACCGGGAGGAAATTGCCGCTCGGGGGTAGTTCGCGATCCTAAGAAAGCATCTTACGGTCACTGCCGGGGACATTGCGCGACGCACAAAGGGCCCGCTCCTCTCGGGAGCGGGCCCTTTATACACAGCAGATATCAGGGGTCAGGCGAGTGCGCCCGAAGCCTTCACCGGCGGCTGCAACTTCGCGCCGGCGTTGCGCAGGAGCAACACACCCATGACGCCGGCGAGAGCTCCGGCCACCGCCAGTGCCAGGAAGGCGTAAACGAAGCCCTTTTCCGGGTACAGCCCGTACGAACCCATGAGGATCAGGCCGGGGATCGCCAGGATGCTGAGCATCACCTGACTGCCTACCGCGCTGCCCATCGAACCGGCGAGGTTGAGCATGCCGCCGCCGATCCCCTGGTCCTCGGCAGGCACCGTGCGCATGATCAGGTTGGGCAACGATGCCGACGCAGAACCGAGGCCCAGGCCCATCACGAACTGGCCGACGAGCAACTGCGGCGTCGTATCGTGCATCACCGCAATGAGTATCGAACCCACCGCGAGGAAGAGCCCGCCGAAGGCCAGCATCGGCGCCGGCCCGAAACGCTTACTGAGGTGCCCACTGACCGGACCGGCGATCATCGATGCGACACCGGTCGGCACGGTGTAGAACGCCACACCCAGAGCGGTCGCGCCGAACCCGTAACCGAGCCCGAGGTCGGCCTTGGTCATGACCATCATCGGGATGAGCATCGAGTGGCTGATCAGAACGAACTGTACAAATGCACTGCCCGCCAACGCCTTTGCAACCGGCGCGTGCAACAGCAGATCCAGATCGATCAGCGGTTCCTCCGGCTTGCGCTCGTAATACAGCCAGCCGGCGAGGATCAGGATGCCGACACCGATGCACAGCAGGGTCTTCGGGGAGGTGTATCCCCAGGCGTTCATCTTGCCAAGGCCGAACAACACCACGAATGCGCCGACGGCGAGGATGGCAGCACCGACCACGTCCAGTCGCGACTTCGTGCGCAGCGTGGATTCAGGCACCAGGATTGCAAACGCGATGCCGGCCACGGCAACGTGGATCAGCTGCGCCCAGAACACCCCGGTGTAACCGAAGTGGTCGATCAGATAGCCACCGATGACCGGGCCAAGAATCGTGCTGGCGCCCATTCCGGTGGCAACAAAACCCACTGCGACCGGAATCATGCTGCGGGGCATGATGTCCCGGATCAATCCGTACGCAAGTACCAGGATCGCCATGCCGACACCCTGCATGCCGCGACCGACGAGGAACAGCGTGAAGTTCGGTGCCACGGCGGCCACCAGCGCGCCGGCACCGAAGATGACGGAACAAACCAGCATCACCCGCTTTTTGCCATAGATATCGCCGAGCTTGCCGACAATCGGCGTGGCAGCACCCAAGAGCAGGGTCACGATCGTGATGACCCAGCCCACCTCCGTCGTGGCGAAGTGTTTGCCGATTTCCGGCAATGCCGGGGTGACGAAGTTGTAGGCGAGCGGGATGACCTCGACAAGCAGGATGATGACCGCCAGCAGTGCCAGCGATTTCTGGCGCGTGAGGGGCGCGCGCTCGGCCTCTCCAGACGAGAGGGGCAGCAGGTTCATATGTGTTCGACTCCGAGTTAGATGGGCAGACAAGCTAGGGAAATGTGACACCCCTCACGTGATGCCGGACACATGATCTCGCTCAGCGAGATACCGTCCCCACCGAGGTTCGGCAGGCAGCCGCCGCGCCCCGCCGCACCGGCTCGCGCCGTCGGCCGACCGGCTCCGCCCGCGACCAAAACGCCAGGTGAGCGGGTCTGCGCATCTTGGGTCGCGGCGATCGCACCGGCAGCAGGTCCGAGCAGTCGAATTCCCTCAGTCCTGCTCAGTGAGACCCCGAAACCCCCTCTCCCGCTTGGCAGAAACTAGAATGAATACTAGTTTTGGCGTGACACGCAATCTATGAGGAGCTCAACATGGTGGAAACACTCGATCTGTCCGGCCGCACAGCCGTCGTCACCGGCGCGGGGGCCGGCCTCGGGCGTGCAGAGGCGCTCGCCCTCGCCGAGGCGGGTGCTGCTGTTGTCGTCAACGACATGGGCGAGAACGCACACGTCGTTGCCGAGGAGATCAAGGCCGCGGGCGGACAGGCAGTGGCTCTGACCGGCGATGTCTCCGACTGGTCGCTCGGTGAGCGTCTCGTCGACACGGCAGTTTCCACATTCGGATCGTTCGACATCCTGGTCAACAACGCGGGGATCGTGCGCGACAAGATGATCTTCAACCTGTCCGAATCCGACTGGGACGACGTGATCCGCGTCCACCTCAAAGGCCACGCCGCCACCTCCCGTGCGGCGGCCGTCCACTGGCGCGCTGCCAGCAAGGCCGCGGGCGCTCCGGTTTTCGGTCGGGTCATCAACACCTCCTCGGAGGCATTCCTGTTCGGAGCGGCCGGTCAGCCCAACTACTCGGCGGCCAAGGCCGGGATCACCGCGCTGACACTCTCGACGGCGCAGGGGCTGTCCCGCTACGGAATCCGCGCGAATGCCATCTGCCCGCGGGCGCGCACCGCGATGACCGCCCAGGCCTTCGGCGAGAACACCGGTACCGCCGAGCTCGATCCGCTCGCACCCGAACGCGTGGCAACGCTGGTCTGCTACCTCGCCTCTCCCGCGTCCGATGAGATCAACGGACAGGTATTCGTGGTCTACGGCAAGATGGTCGCGTTGATGGAAGCGCCCAAGGTGGAGAACCGTTTCGACGCCGCAGGCTCGGCGTTCTCCGTGGAAGAACTCAACGATCAGCTCACCCCGTACTTCTCGGGACGCGGACCGTACGAGACGTACGCCGCCTACAGCGTCGCCGCACTCGAGGAGGTCGCGCTGGCGACCGAGCCGGCAAGCGTCTGAGCCGAGGAACCGTAGTACTTGCGGCCGGTATGCGGCGTTGCCACTGAGCGGGACGGCGATTGACCCTCGCCCGCCACCGGCCGCAAGCTCTAGTTCATGTCGCAGGCTTCTCCCCCACCGCACTCGTTATCGGCTGCCGAAGCTGTTCTGGCCATAGAGGAGATCAAGCGTGTCTTCGCCGCGCGACTCCGATGCATGGACACCAAACAGTGGCACGAGTACGCACCGCTACACACCGACGACGTCGTGAGCGAGACGTGGGGCGGGCTGCCCGAAGACAAGCAACCCCGCACCGGCGACACCGCGAACCGCATTGTCGGCAAGGAGAAGTTGGCCGAGGCGATCCGCAACCTGCTCGACGGACCCGTCAGCGTCACGACCGCCCATCACGGCCACACCCCCGAGATCGAATTGACCTCCGACACCACCGCCCGGGGAATCTGGGCGATGGAAGACATGCTGTGGTGGCACGACGGTGACGAAGAACTCCACCTTCACGGTTACGGCCACTACCACGAGGAATACCGAAAAGTGGACGGACGGTGGCTGATCAGCTACCGAAAACTGACTCGCCTGAGGGTCGACGCGTCACCTCGCTTCTTCCGCTTTATTAAGGGACTCTGAATCCATGACTGACAATCACTCCGCACTTTTCGAGCCGCTGAAGATTCGGTCCCTCGAATTGGCCAACCGGATCGCGATGTCGCCGATGACCCGGTCGTCCTCGCCGGACGGCATTCCCGGACCCGACGTCGCCCGTTACTACACACGTCGCGCGGAGGGTGGCACCGGTCTGATCGTGACCGAGGGCGTTGCCATCGAACACCCCTCTTCGGTGGACAATGCCGATGTGCCGCACATGTACGGCGACGCTGCCCTGGCCGGCTGGAAGACCGTTGTCGACGACGTGCACGCCGCCGGCGGCAAGATCATTCCGCAGCTCTGGCACGTTGGTCCGCTCTGGGGAGCCATGCGCCCCGTCGACCCCGCGATCAAGCAGATGCGTCCCTCCGGGCTGTGGGGCCCTGTCGGCACGACGTCCTACTCAGACGAGTACGTCGCGCGCGCCACGCAAACGACCACGCCGATGACCGAGGAAGACATCGCCGACGTCATCGAGGCCTTTGTGCAAGCCGCGATCAACGCGGCCGAAGCCGGATTCGACGGTATCGCGCTGCACGGCGGACACGGCTACCTGCTCGACTCGTTCGTCTGGCACGGAACCAACACCCGCGACGACGCCTGGGGTGGAGATCTACTCGCCCGCACCCGATTCCCGGTTGAGGTTGTCACGAAGATCCGCGCCGCGATCGGTGACGAGCTTCCCATCTTCTATCGGTTTTCCCAGCACAAACAACAGGACTACACCGCACGGATAGCCGAGACCCCCGACGAGCTCGGAACCGTTCTCGGGGCCCTCGCCGATGCCGGCGTCGATGTGTTCGATGCCAGCAACCGCCGTTTCAATACACCTGCTTTCGACGGCAGTGATCTATCGCTGGCCGGATGGGCCAAGAAGCTCACCGGCGCGCACGCGATGGCCGTCGGCAGCGTCGGTCTCGGAAGTACCCTGCGTGACAGTCGCGAAGACGGAGCTGCCTCCGTCGTCGACAACATCGACGAGGTGGAGAAGCGGATCATCGCCGGCGAG
Source organism: Williamsia sp. Y844 (assembly GCF_056786475.1). Classification (NCBI taxonomy): domain Bacteria; kingdom Bacillati; phylum Actinomycetota; class Actinomycetes; order Mycobacteriales; family Nocardiaceae; genus Williamsia; species Williamsia sp. Y844. The sequence continues at coordinate 468,101 of NZ_JBXCJB010000002.1, read as the reverse complement.
TTCGACCTCATCGCGGTCGGACGCATACAGCTCGCCAACCCGGCGTTGGCGGAGACCCTGCGCTCAGGCGCTCCCCTGACGGCCTTCGACTGGACCGCCCACGGAGGCACTCTGCACTGACGGATCACCGGGATTCACCGACGGTCTTCACAGATCGCCGGTGAATCCCCGGGGCCGTCAGTTGGCCGCGGCAGCGATCCCCGCGCGTCGTCCGAAGAAGCTGCCATCGCCGAGTGAGGCGCCGCTGGCGTAACCACCGGCGCAGACGCCCGCAGTCGAACGACCCGCTGCGTACAGGCCCGGGATCGGCTCACCCGAGACGTGCAGCACCTCGGAGTCGACGCTGGTGCGCAGACCACCCAACGTGAATCCACCTGTCATGCCGCGCAGATCGATCGCCGCGATCGGCGATCCGATCGGCTTGACCCATTCGGCTTTCTTGCCGAACAACGGATCCTCGCCACCGGCCGCATGCCGGTTGTAGAGCTCGACAGTCGACTGCAAAGCGCCTGCGGGCAAACCCATCTCGGCCTCGAGCTCTTCGACCGTCTCCGCGACCCACGTCGGTTGGCGACGCAGCTGCGGGCTCGACGTCGGCCGTGTCAGCGCCTCCTCATATGCAGCCTCGTCGAGGACCAGGTATGCCAGGTTCTGGTTCTCGATGAGTACGGCCTGCCCGACGCGTCCGGGGTAGGTGTCTTCGTTGATGAATCGCTGACCACGTCCGTTGACCAGGATGCCCCGGATGAACAGTTGCGGGTCGCAGAAGAAGGCGACCTCGGTGGCATCCATGTGCGCCAGGTCGGCACCGATCGACTGCGACATGCGGATCGCCCGGCCGTCGTGTTCCTCGATCGAGGCGGCCGGTCGATTGATCAGTCGAGGCGCGAACGACTCGACCATCGTGGTGTTGTAGGCAAAGCTGCCGGTGGCGAGCACCACGCCTTTGCGCGCCCGAACCGCAACGCTGTGGCCGTACTGCTTGGCCTGCACACCGACAACACGTCCCGTCTCGTCGACGATCAAAGCCTGTACGCGCATGTCGTATTCGGCTTTCACACCCAAGTCGGTGGCCTTGTCGGTGAGCGGCTTCATCAACATGTAGCCGCCACCCTTCTCGGCGCTGACGTGTTTGTCTTTCATCTGTGGCACATGGCCGCGGGGCGCCGGTGGGATCGTCGCGTTGAACGGCGCTGCATTCTCACCGCCGGTGTACTGCAGGCCGTCGTCTCCCGGTGGCTCCCAACCGGGTTCGCCCCAGAAGCTCTCCTTGAACGGAACGCCACACTCGTCGACGAGCCAGTGGTAATGATCCACACTGCCTTCGCAGTAGATGTCGATTTTCGCTTCATCGACACCGGGTCCCAACGCGGCTTTCATGAAGGCCTTCATGGCCTCGACGGTGTCGTCGAACCCGCAGGCCTTCTGCAGCGGAGTGCCGCCACCCATGTAGATGAACCCGCCTGCCATGGCCGCGGCACCGCCCCATCCCCCGGTGCGTTCGAGCACCAGAACATCGGCTCCGGCCTGCGCCGCACCCACCGCCGCCGCCGCGCCGGCAACGCCGAAACCGGCGATCACCACATCGGCTTCAAAGGCCCACTGGCTGATGTCTTTTTCGGCGATGGGCTTGATAGACGTGCTGTCGGTCATGTGATGTCTCCTCGTGAAGAATGTTGCAACACCTACGTGTTACTCACTTCTGGGGATTCAGACACGGACGATCCCAGCCAACGGGAGCGATGACCGTCTGACCCGACCCAACCGTCCGATGTGACTGCGCCCGTCCGGCCACCGATTTCACTGGTGGTCTGCAGATGTGGTCTTGTCCATACAGTCGTCGGCAAATCGGCGAACCGCGTCGAGTTTTGCCTGGCGATCGGTCGGGTCGGCATCATAAAGCCGCCACGGCATCACCCGACACCGGGTGACGCCGATGTCGGCGAGAGCCCGGTATCCGTCGATATCGTGGACATCAGTCGGTGAGGCATCGATTTCGAAAGTCACCTCTTCACGACCATATTCGGTACGCAATTCTGTCAGTCGATCGATGGCGACCCGCAGTTTTGCAACGTCGGTGTTGACCGAGATCCATCCATCTGCAAGCCGTGCGGCGCGACGCAGAGCCGGCTCACTGTGCCCACCGACATAGATCGGAACCGGTTGGTCCGGAGCCGGACTCATCATCAAACGATCGAAATCGTAGTGCTTGCCGTGGTACTCGACCCACTCGGGGCCGCGGCCCCCACAGACGGCCTTCAGGATCTCGAGTGCCTCATCGGTGCGGGCTCCACGAGTCCGCATCTCGGTGCCGGTAAACCGGAACTCCTCGGGAATCCACGACAACCCAACACCGAGACCGATCCTGTTGTTCGACATGACCGCCATGGTTGCGACCTGCTTCGCAACCAGCAGTGGCTCCCGCAACGGCAGCTTGAGCACGTTGGTGTAGAAACGCAGCCGCTCGGTGACGGTGGCCATCACCGTCATCGCGATCAAGGGATCAGGCATCGGGGTCTGGCCGGTCCACATGCGTTTGCCGTCCGCGGAATACGGATAGCCAGCCGAGATCGTCTCCGGGTAGAACACCGAGTCCGGCATCGCGATCGCGTCGTAACCGCACTCGTCGGCGACGCGTGCCAACGCCGGGAGATCTTCGGCCGCCATCATCGCCGCGGGTAGTGCCCATCTCACAAGTGTGACCTCACAGCTTCACTACCTTCGATGTCGGGATCGGATGCGAATCGGCCTTGATCCAACGCATGGCCCACGTCCCCTCCGCATGAGAATCGGTGTTGATCCAGTTGCCATAACCGGGGTCTTTCGCCGCCACCACGATGGTCAGCGTGCCGTCGTCGTTCAGTTTTGCGGTGTGGTTGTTGATATAGATGTTCGTCCGGTTGTAGTCGAGGGATTCGACCCAGAAGTTCTGCAGCACAAAGTTGAAGTACTCACAGTTCGGAACCTCGGTCTCGATGACCCACGCCTCGTCCTCGGCGAGCTTCCAGTAACCGTGCAAGTAGAAGATCGTCGGATCGCCACCGGCGTTCTGAAAGGTCTCCTGCCCTCGGTCGAAAATCTCGTTGGGCTCCGGCTGGAACGTACGGGCCCATTCGAGGAAGGTACCCGCCGTGCCCCGGACCATGGCGACCGCCTTGTCGAGGCGCTGCCCCATTTCTACGGTGCTCAGCGGCTCGAAAACGCCGTCGGGGTCCAGGCATTCGATGGCCAGCTCCGCGGGGAATTCGCTACGACGATCCCGATAAGTCTGCCGGACCGAGATGAGGTTGCTGTCCGGTGCCATCGGTAGCCATGCGCCCTCGGCAGGCTTGTCGACGCTGGCAATGAACGAGAACCGGCCGCTCTCATCGACTTCCAGGTCGTGCACATGTAGATCACCGGTTTGCATCATGGTGCCGTCGATATGGTAGCGGTTGACGCGCGATCCGAACGTCACCAGCGGAACCGTGCCGCGGGTGCCGGTGATCCGGTAGCGGTACTTCCCGGATATGTTGGCCCGCATATAGATGTTGTCGGGGTTGTCGGCGCCGATCTTGGTCATCATGTTCGGGTTGGGCGCCGATGTGAACTGAGGCCACCGCGGATCCGTGTACTCAACGCAATTGATTGTCGCGTAGCGCAGCAGCCGGGTCAGGTAGCGTGCGCCCTCGGCCTGCGTGAGCGAATCCTGCGGGACGATCTCGTCGTCGAACATTTTGCCGAGATCGAGCAGGTCTGCGCAGTATTTTTCCCAAACGTCATTCATGAAAGTCCTTTTGTTGTCGAAATGGTCACGGCAGGTGCGTCATACGGTGGTGACCGCAAACTTGGCCTCGACGTCGGCGACGGTCACGCCGAAGTCTTCGAGGGAATACTGATGCATCGGGCGCCGATGATCGGCGAGACTGGCTTGATGCGAGGCGGCGACGGCGGTGCGCGCTTCATCTGTGAACGGCAACGAAAATTGCGTGTAAATGGTCTCGACCGTGCCAATCGGGTCGGCCACGAAGTCCTTGAAGTCCACGTCTATGAACTGTTCCGGGTTGAAGCGAGCTCGAGCACGGTTGAAGTCTGCATTGCCGCGGGCCCACAGATCGAGCTGGGTACGGCCGATTGTCGCCCGGTCGAACGCATCCGACATGTCGTGTTTACCCTGCTCGGCGAGACTGAACGTCGACGCCATCGACGTCTGCGGGTCGCGGAAAGTTCGCACTATCAACGCATCCGGATAGACCTTCATGATCTCATCGATCGCGAAGACGTGACTCGGACTCTTGAGCACCCACCGACGATCGGTGTCGTTCAAGCCGATCAACTGCAGATTCTTCTTGTGCCGTTCATAGGTCGCGGTCCAGTCCTGTTCCGCCAGCCACCGCGAGTAGGACGGCACGTAGGCGACACATTCAAATGAGATCGACAACATCGTCTGTTGTAGCAGTCGCCAGCATTCTTCGACTTCTTCGGCTCCCATGAAGTGCACCTTCATCAGGTCGGCTTCGTTTGCCTGGCGTGCGCGATAGAGGGCGTCTGATCGCATGAAGTCTTTGTTCTGTGCCCACCGGCCATGGGCAGGTCTGGGTTGCGGAGACTCGGCCAACCACATCTCGACGCCTTGATGTGATGGGTCGGCGCTGAGCAGGCGATGAAGCGCTGTGCTACCGGTTCGCGTAATGCCGGAAACGAAGATGGGTCGTTCAACTGCAACATCGGCGTGCTCGGGGTGACGGGCGAATCCCGCCTCACTGATCAGTCGGCCCGAAAGTGCACTGATGATCATCTTGCGTGCAATCAACCGGCCGTGCGGGGTGAGATCGGCCTCGGTCGCGAATGAACCCAGAAGCACCTCCAGACCGGCGCGGTACTCGCCGCCACCGAAGTCGTCGTAGCCGGTGGCGGCGACTGCGCTCTGATGTAGGTCCTCCATCGAACCAATACCGTCGTAATCGTTTGTCATCTGTACTTTCTTGTCTGAGTTGATCAGTGGTGGGTTTGTCCGCAGTTGACGTCCAGGCACTGGCCCGTGATGGCTCGCGCAGACTCAGAGGCCAGGAACACCACTGCGTTCGCGATGTCGCCGGGCTCAGGCAGGCGCCGCAGATCGGTACCCGAGGCCGTTTCGTCGTAGATCTGCTGCGGCGTGACGCCCCGCTTCTGCGCCTGATCCTCGAACATTGCCTGGACCGAGTCCGCCCAGATATATCCCGGAGCAACAGAATTGACACGGACACCCTGCGGCCCCAACTCGACGGACAGACTGCGGGCCAGAGCCAGTAGTCCGGTCTTCATGACCCGGTATGCCCCGAGATCGGGGAATTGGTTTCGGATCACCATCGAGTTGATCATCACCACCGAACCTGTCGACGCGATCAGCGCGGGCGCGAAGGCTTTGGCGAGTTCGAGCGCCGCAAGTAGGTTGATGTCCATACCTGCGCGTAGCGCGCCCATCTCCGCATCAAGCAGTCGCCCGTGCGCAGGCATCACAAACCCGTTGTGTATCAGCACATCAACTCGGCCGTACCTCGACTGGGCCCGCGCGGCCAGCTCGATGATCGACGCGGAGTCGGTCAGGTCGGTCGGTACCGCTTCGGCGTCACCACCGGCGCTGCGAATCTCCTCGGCGATCTCCTCGATCCGTCCAGCGGTCCGTGCGGCGAGCACCACCGCAGCGCCGACTTCGGCACTGCGGAGTGCGATCGCACGGCCCAGACCAGGCCCCACACCCGAAATCACCACGACCTTGTCCTCGAGCAGTTGCGTCGAGCCGGGCAGCGGTGGCGCCACAGTCATGGTTGTCCTGGCGCAGTGACGTGCGCCTGCGGGTCCAGAACGACGCTCAGCGAGGCGATCTTGCCGTGCTCGTCGAACTCGAAGAGATCGGTGGCCAAGAAGTCGGACATGCCCTTACGCTGCACGCAGATCTGCATCGCCGCGTAGCGGCCGGTGACAGTGATCGGCGAGTAGCGGCTCACCGTGAAGTCGACCTTCGCATTCTCGGTGCCAAATCCCCGGATCTCCTCCACGCCGCGGTAGGTCTGCACGCCGAGCGGCTCGTGCTGCACCGCGTCGTCCGCGAAGAGCGACACCAATTGATCCACGTCATGGTTGCCCAGATACTTTACGTACGCCTCGAGTGTCGAACAGATTTCGTCTCTTGTTGGCAAGAAACACTCCTTCCGTGATGGGTGGGTGTACTCGGGAAGCGCATTCAGGCGATCGCGCCGCGGCTGCGCAGATGTTCGATGATCAGCCTGACCGCTTCTTTCGAAGACGTTGTGGTGGTATCGATGTGAAGATCTGGGTTCTCGGGTGCCTCGTACGGCGAGTCGATTCCGGTGAAGTTTTTCAGCTCGCCTCGACGTGCCTTCTTGTAGAGCCCCTTCGGGTCTCGACTCTCGGCGAGTTCCATCGGAGTGTCGATAAAGACTTCGCAGAACTTCTCGGACCCGATGACCTCGCGGGCAGCTTGTCGCTCGGCTCCGAACGGTGAGATGAACGACGCCAATACGATCAGGCCGGCGTCCACCATCAGCCTGGCAACCTCGGTCACCCGCCGGATGTTCTCCACCCTGTCGGCTTCGGTGAACCCGAGGTCACGACCCAGGCCGTGCCGTACGTTGTCGCCATCGAGCAGGTAGGTGTGGCAGCCCAGACCGTACAGCTGCCTTTCGAGTTCGTTGGCGATGGTCGACTTACCCGAGCCGGAGAGCCCGGTAAACCACACCACTTGGGGCTCATGGTTTTTGAGCTTTGATCGTGCCTGTTCGTCGACATCCACGGCTTGCCAGTGAATGTTGTCCGATCGGCGCAGCGAGTGCGCGATCATTCCGGCGCCAACGGTGGTGTTGGTCAGCCGGTCGATCAGGATGAAACCGCCTGTGTCCCGGTTCGCGGTATAGACATCGAACGGAACCGGCCGGTCGAAGCTGATGTTGCACACGCCGATCTCGTTGAGCGCCAAAGTGTTTGTCGCCGTCTGTTCGAGCGTGTTGACGTTCACCTTGTATTTCGGCTTGGTGATGCGCGCCTGCACCGTCATCGTCCCGATCTGGCACAGGTACGGACGTTCGGGCAACATCGCGTCTTCGCCCATCCACACCACGTGCGCCTCGAACTGGTCTGCCAGACCCGGCAGCGCGTCCACCGCCGCCAGCACATCGCCGCGGCTGATGTCGATCTCATCGTCGAGTGTGATCGTCACGGACTCCCCCGCGATTGCTTCGTCGAGGTCGGCTCCCATCGTGACGATGCGTGCCACAGCCGATTCCTTCCCGCTCGGAAGAACTCTGAGGCGATCGCCGGGGCGTACCGTGCCCCCGACGATCAGCCCCGAGAATCCCCGAAAGTCCAAGTCGGGTCGATTGACCCACTGGACGGGCATACGAAATGGGCTCTGGTGGAGCTTGTTGGAGATCTCCACGGTCTCGAGGTGTTCGATCAGTGTGGGCCCCTGATACCACGGTGTGTTTGCGCTGCGTTCGGTGAGATTGTCGCCGTGGTAGGCCGACAGCGGGATCGCGACGACGTCCTCGAGACCTATCTCCGCGGCAAACGCCCGGTAGTCTTTGGTGATCTTGTCGAAGACGTCCTGCGAATAGTCCACGAGATCAAGCTTGTTGACAGCGAGCACCACGTGGCGGATGCCGAGCAACGACACCAGATAAGAGTGCCGACGTGTCTGGGTGAGCACGCCTTTGCGGGCATCGATGAGAATCACAGCAAGATCTGCGGTCGAGGCACCGGTGACCATGTTCCGGGTGTACTGCTCGTGGCCGGGGGTATCGGCGACGACGAACTTGCGGCGCTCGGTGTTGAAATACCGGTAGGCGACGTCAATCGTGATGCCTTGCTCGCGTTCGGCGGCCAAGCCGTCGACCAGGAGCGCGAAGTCGAGTCCCTCACCCTGGGTGCCGACCTTTTTGGAATCGGCCTCCAATGCCGAAAGCTGGTCTTCGAAAACCAGTTTGGACTCGTAGAGCAACCGGCCAATCAGCGTGCTCTTGCCGTCGTCGACACTGCCGCAGGTGATGAACCGAAGCATCGACTTGTTGGCGTGACGCTCGAGATACTGCTCGATGTCGTCGGCGATCAGTGCAGATGGGTGGGTCATCAGAAGTAACCTTCCTGCTTCTTCTTCTCCATTGAGGCGCTGCTGTCGTGATCGATCACGCGGCCCTGGCGCTCGGAGGTGGTGGTCAGGAGCATCTCCTGGATGATGTCTGTCAGCGACGTGGCAGTCGACTCGACCGCACCGGTGAGCGGGTAGCAACCGAGGGTCCGGAAACGCACGCTCTTGAGTTCGGGAACTTCACCGGGTCGCAACGGCATCCGGTCGTCATCGACCATGATCAGCGTGCCGTCGCGTTCGACGACGGGACGCTTGTCGGCGAAGTAGAGCGGCACGATGGGAATGTTCTCCTGCCGGATGTACTCCCAGACATCGAGTTCGGTCCAGTTCGACAGCGGGAACACGCGCAGGCTCTCGCCAGGGGATTTGCGGACGTTGTACATGTGCCACAGCTCGGGCCGCTGCTGCTTGGGATCCCACCGGTGCTCGGCCGATCGGATCGAAAAGACTCTTTCCTTGGCGCGGGACTTCTCCTCGTCGCGCCGGGCTCCACCGAAAGCGGCGTCGAACTTGTGAAGATCGAGCGCCTGCTTGAGCCCTTCGGTCTTCCACATGTCGGTGTGGGTCGCAGAGCCGTGCGTGAACGGGTTGATCCCCTTCTCGACGCACTCCGGATTCTTGTGGACGATCAGATCGAAATCACCTGTGGCAGCGGACTCGTCGCGCAGCTTGTACATTTCCCGGAACTTCCAGGTGGTGTCCACGTGAAGCAACGGGAACGGTAGCCGCGACGGGTAAAATGCCTTGCGTGCGAGATGTAGCATAACCGCGCTGTCCTTGCCGACCGAATACAGCATCACCGGGTTTTCGCTCTCGGCAACGGCTTCGCGCATGATGTGGATACTCTCGGCCTCGAGCCGTTCGAGGTGAGTCAGTGTACGGGTTAATGTTTGGGTCATTTCAGTAGCTCCAATGCAATGCCGGCGAGTTCGGCCCGGCAGATCAGCAGATCGGGCAGCCAAGGATTTTCCTGGTTGTAGACGAGTTCGGACCCGTCGATACGTGAAACGTGAAGTCCGGCAGCGTGCGCGACGGCAACGGGGGCCGCAGAATCCCACTCGTACTGCCCGCCGGCATGGGCATAGACATCTGCGTCACCGCGCACCACCGCCATCGCCTTCGCTCCGGCCGACCCCATCTCGATGAGCTCGGCGTCAAGGCCCGCGGCCATCGTCATGACCGGCTCAGGCCTGCGTGTGCGACTGACGACAACCCGTGGGCGGCGGGGAATTGCCTGTGTCGCGACCGCCACATCGCGTGTCGAATACGTCGTTCCCAGGGCCGGCATCGCCACAGCGCCGACAGTCAACCGACCGTGCTCGACGAGCGCGACGTGAACGGCCCAGTCTGTGCGCCCTGATTCTCCGAACTCGCGGGTGCCGTCGAGGGGGTCGACGATCCACACCCGCTCGGCGGTCAGGCGACGCTTGTCGTCGACCCCTTCCTCGGACAGGACCGAGTCGCCAGGGAATCTCCGGGTGATCGCATCGACAAGGAACTCGTGGCTACGCCGGTCCCCTTCGTCCCGGATCTGACTTGGATCGCGAGTCGCGATATCGAGATCCTGTCGAATCTCGACGAGTAGTTGGCCTGCCGCAGTGGCGAACTCGACCGCTGCAAGCTGGTCTTCGCCATCGGCTATCGCCGACGGTGGGTTTGGCTCACTCGTTGTGGCGTGGGTCATAGATCGAACCGTAACACGAGAATGAACACTGTTCAATCCTAGTTCGAACATTGTTCATTCTTTGCTTCGGAACGCCTGCGGACGCGCGCATCAGGGTCTGCCTCAACGGCACTCAATTGAAAAGTGCTTGGAAGCGACTACGGTTGGCCGGTGGGTGAAACGGAGAAAAAGTCGATCTACGGCGACGCCGAAGCCAGGCGACGCCGGACTCTGGATGCGGCCGCAGCCCTGTTGGACGAGGGCGGATACACGGCACTGACCATTCGGTCTGTGGCAAAACGGTCAGGGACCAGCACCGGCCTGATCTACCAGTATTTCGTGGACAAGCCAGACATCTTCGTCGCGCTGCTGAGCGAGAGCCAGGTCGAATCGCGGATATTCGTGGCCGCCCTCCCCCGCGACCAGGGAGTCGCGGCGCTGCTCGCGAGCATCATTCCCGAAGCCGCGCGACAGTGGGCCAGGGTGGGCCGCTTCGCCGGGACGTGGCGAGACATCGAAGGTGACGATCACACCGAACGCGAGTCGATCCGTGAGGTCCGCAAGACGGCGCAGCAGTACAACGACGCGCTCTACAGCGCACTCCGGGAGGCGGCATCAATCGAGGGCCTACACCTGAAAGACGATCCGGCACTGCTGCCGTTTGTACTCTCCGGCCTGCGGGGCGTGGCAGACACCATCGTCAACAGTTGGGCTCCCGATCTCGATCCGACCGAGTTCACTCGTTTCGCCGCGGCTTCGATGGCCCAGGCGATCACGTCACTCGACTGACAACCGATTATCGCCGCGCTGGTCGGTACCGGACGGCCCCCAGGTCACTGTGGTTGCCGGAGGCAGATGCTTTCGATATCCGACCATCACGATCAGCGTCGACGCCACGGCGAGAACCGTCAGAACCATCAGCAACACAACGGTCGTGAAGGGAGGTGTCAGTGCGGCAAGGATCGTTGGCATCAGAAAACCGGTGTACGACAATGCATAAAAGACACCCGTCAACTTCGCCAGATCTTCCGGTGGCGCGATCCGCTGCACTTCCAGCAGACCCGAGACCAGCCCGATCCCGAAGCCGACGCCGAATATCACGCTCACGAGAATCCCCACAACAGGGGAATTCATCTCGACCGCAACGATCATCACCACCAGACCGACAATCATCGTGGTCAGAGAAACAACGATGCCACGCGCGCTGGATGCCGAATCGATCCGCTTCGCGATCGGCTGGATGAGTGCACCCGATCCCAGCGCGACCACGCTCATCGCGGTTGCGTATGCCAAACCCATTCCCCCGGTAGCACCTTCGAGAAGAACAGGGAGATAGCCGTACGACAGACCACAGGCGATGAACAGCCACGGCCCGCAGATCGCCACCACCCGGATGAAGCGCCGGTGCCGGGCCGAGGGCACCCCGAACCTGGTCCGAAGGTCGCCATGCCCGTCGGTGCGTTCGATCGTCTCCGGCGCCTTCCTGATCAACCACACGAACGGAGCGATCACCGCGATATGGATCAGGTACGGAAGGACCTCGGGCAACGGCCCCCATTGCGCGAGACTTCCTGCGATCAACGCACCCAGACCAGAACCCAGGGTGAAGGCAAGTGACGCACGCCGCGCCCCCGAACCCCGGTCCGCCGCTGGGTCATACGGGGCTTGCGACAGCTCCTTGAGCCAGCTGGTTCCGACAGCCATCGCCGTCCCCACCGACATTCCGGCCAGCAAACGACCGACATATATTGCGGATGCACCGAATTCACCGGCGCCGAGGAGAAGACTGGCAATCAGCCCGAACCACACGCCGGCGAACATCAACGGCCGTCGACCGAATTTGTCAGACAACGCTCCCGCGATCAGCAGAGCCGGCACCAATCCCAGGACGTAGATTCCCAGGAAGAACGTCACCGTTGCCGACGAGTAGTGCTCGACGTTCTTGTACAACAACAGCATCGGGCTGAATTGGTTACCCGACCACGCGCAGACGAACAGCGCCCCGAACACGAGTGTCCATTCCCGGCGTTGACGTCCCTCAGATGCCGCGGCCACTTTCCGATCGAGGTAAAGACTCACAGGGCACCCTGATAACGCTTCATGTGGGCATCGAGTGCGGCGGCGAACCCTGCCCGATCGCCATCGGTGAAACATTCGAACAATCGGCGGTGGTCGCCGTAGGCCGAAGCGAGGTTCCCGATCTCCACCCGCAATAGCAGGTTGCGCAATCGTTGCTGCCGATCCCGCAGTATTTCGTAAAAGTGCTGTGCCACCGCATTTCCTGAAGCCTCGACCATCAATGCGTGGAACTCGTCGTCGAGTTCGACGAAGCCCGACACGTCGCCGCCATCAACACAGCGCGCTTGATCGTCGAGATTTCGCGACAACAGGTCCGCAATCCGCGACGGCGGACCACCTGCGGCGAATACCTGTGCTGCCGAGGCAGATTCGATGCCCACCCGCATGGCGAGTACGTCGGTCACCTCCGACGGAGTCATCGGCCGCACGATCGCACCCCGTCGGGACGCCAGTTCCAACAACCGCTCCGAGCCCAGCCGCAGAAAGGCTTCATGCACCGGCGTCCGGCTGATCCCGAGCTCGGCACCGATCGCGGCCTCACTCACGAGCTGGCCGCCGGCCAATCCCCCGGTGATGATCTGGGACTTCGTGTAGGTGTACGCGCGTTCGGCCGCCAACGGACCGGTGACAACAGACATGACACAAGTATGCCACCTTGCATGCAAGCTTGCATGCAAGGTGACCGGAGCCACCCCACTCGCGTCACCCGATGCAGGCATCCCCGTTTCCGCCTTTAAATCATCTAGGTCGAAAGAGTATGAGACAACATGGATCTCGGCCTACGGTGTCCCTTGCACACCTGCTCGTGACCAGAGAAGGACCTTCCCCCCATGCCCACGACTTTGCTGACGCGACCGCCCTGGGTCGCCACGTTCACGATGAACGCGACACCCCACACCAACCGAGGTGTGTGGCGTCGTTCGTCCGCGTGGCAGCACCGCAGGTTGAGCGCGTAATGGGCGTACCCAACAAGAAGCGGCTCATCCTCAACCTGTTCGAGATGAACTGCGTCAGCCATATAACTCATGGTCTCTGGCGGCTTCCCGACAACAATCGGCTCCGGTTCAACGACATCGAATACTGGATCGAGCTGGCCGAACTCCTCGAGAGTGGCGGATTCGACGCAGTCTTCCTCGCCGATGTCGTCGGAACCTACGACACGTTTCGTGGATCCGCCGAAACCGCTATCAAGCAGGGACTTCAGATTCCCAACAATGACCCGTCCGTTGTCGTCCCGGCGATGGCTGCGGTGACCAAGCACCTGGGTTTCGGCATCACTTTCTCTACGACATACGAGCCGCCGTTCGCCTGGGCTCGTCGTGTTTCCACTCTTGATCACCTGACAAAGGGCAGGGTCGGCTGGAACATCGTGACCTCCTACCTTCCCAATGCCGCACGCAATCACGGACTCGCAGGTGAGGTCGAACACGACACCCGCTACGAACAGGCGCACGAGTACCTTGATGTGCTCTACAAGCTGTGGGAAGGCAGCTGGGATGACGATGCGATCATCGCCGATCGGGACAACAACGTCTTCGCAGACGCCGGGAAGATCCGCCCGATCGACCATGTCGGAAAGTACTACTCGGTTGAGGGGCCGCATCTGCCCAGCCCGAGCCGCCAGCGCACGCCGGTGCTGTTCAGCGCGACCCAATCCGATGCCGGGATGGCCTTTGCCGGCAAGCACTCTGAGGTCGTGTTCACCGGCGGTGGTACCGCCGATCAGATCAAGACCCTGGTGAGCAAACTCAAGGACGCAGCCGTCGCCGCCGGTCGCGAACGTGGCGACCTGAAAGTCATCGCCACTGCCGGTGTCATCGTTGCCACGACCGAACAAGAGGCGCGCGCCAAGGCCGAGTTGTACCAAGAGCTATCTGATCGTGACGGATACCTCGCGCACGCCGGATTGCCCTGGGATCCAACCACTTTTCCCGCGGAGGAAAAGCTGGCAGGCCTCGATCAGGGACGGTCCAAGCGCCATGGCGCGGTGGACGCGGAGACCACCGTTGGTGAGTTCCTCGCCGGCTTCGGCGACATCTCCCGCCATCCCCTGTTCGTTGTGGGGACGCCGGACCAGGCCGCAGACGCCATCGAGAGTTGGCTCGACGACCTCGACCTGGACGGCATCAACCTACTCCAGTACCACACCTATGACACGGCAAAGGACTTCATCGACCTCGTCGTTCCGGTCCTGCGGGCACGCGGCCGTCTGCGCACCACCTACGACGAGCGTGAGTCGTTGCGCGACAGGATCTTTGGTCGCGGAGATCGCCTACCTGAGAACCACTTCGCAACCCGCTACCGCGGTGGCAATCACCTGCCAAACCGAGTAGGGATTTCCGACCCCGAACCGCAGACATCCGAACCGCAACTCACCTCTTGAAAGTTCCTTCCGCACCACAAGACAGCTCCAAGAAAGCACGGTCATGAAAGTACTCTCCCGATCACGATTCGCGATCGCCACTGCCGGCGCCCTGGTTGCGAGCCTCGCACTCGCTGCCTGTGCCGGCGGCGGCGACTCCAGCGGATCGGACGGTTCAGGCACCCCGGTCCAGGGCGGAACGATCACCTACGCGCACGTCCAGGAGCCACCGTGCATCTTCGGCGGTTGGATCCAACAGGCCTACATCTCGCGGCAGGTACTTGACGCGCTCGTGACCGTGGACGAGGACGACGCGATCAAACCGTGGCTCGCGACCTCCTGGGAGGTCTCCCCCGATGGCCTCACCTACACCTTCACCCTCAAAGACAATGTGAAGTTCACCGACAACACGCCGCTCGATGCGGCCGCGGTGGCCTACAACTTCGAACAGTTCGAGAACGGCGGCCTCAACCCGACGGCCAAGGTTTCGATCGATCCGTACTACGAATCGGCCGAAGCAATTGACCCGACGCACTTGGCAATTCATCTCAACCAGCCCTACCCCGAATTCCTCCGGCTCATCGGCCAGGGCTACTTCGGCATCCAGTCGCCGACCGCACTCAAGACCCAGAGCACGCAAGAGAATTGCGAAAAACCAATCGGCTCGGGAGCTTTCACTGTCGATTCGTGGAAGAAGGGGCAAGAGGTGATCTTCAAGCGCAACCCCGCCTACACTTCGTGGCCTGCCACCGCGAAGCATGAGGGGCCCGCTTACGTCGACCAGGTCAACTGGAAGTTCGTGCCCGACGGCACATCGCGATACGCGTCTCTGACGACCGGGCAAACGGACGTGGCATACGAAATCCCGACGGTGAATTGGAAGGATGCACAATCGAAGTTCAAGAACACGATTCGCTACATCACTCCCGGCAAACCCAACTCGTTCGCCATCAACACCGAACAGGGCCCCTTTACCGACAAGCTCGTCCGCCAAGCCTTCGCCTATGCAGCGGACCGCAAGTCAGCGGTCGAGGCGGGCTTCCACGGCGTGCTTCCCTATGAGCCCAACCCGGCGGTATCGCAGTCGACACCAGGCTATCTCGAAGGCGACCCCTACCCGTACAACCCTGACAAGGCCGCCGCACTGCTCGCCCAGGCGGGATGGACAAAGGGCACCAACGGCATCTACACCAAGGACGGTAAGCCGCTCGAGGTGAACGTCGTCTACGGGGCCGGTTCCATCATCACCCAAGAGGGCGCGACCGTACTCCAGGCACTGCAGGAACAGTGGAAGAACGCAGGCTTCGACGTGAAGCTGACCCCGGTCACGCTGGCCGAACTCTTCGGCGGCGAATTCAGCGGACCGGATGCCTATGACGCGAGCCCGGGCTACTGGACGAGTCCGAGTCCGGCGATCCTCTGGATCGTCTGGCGCCAGAACGAAGAAAACAACCCCAACGGCAACAACAAATCGTTCTACAACAACGCCGAATTGACCGCCCTGATCAATCAGGCAAATACCAACGCGGACACCGCAGCCGGCTTCGATGAATACAAGCAGGCGCAGAAGAACATCCAAGATGAGGCCGCCGGAGTCGGTCTGTACACCCAGAACACATTGATCGCGGTCTCCAACGGACTCCACGATTTCTGGGTCGAGAAGACCCAGGGCGAGCCCGTGTTCGCCGATGCGTACTTCACGAAGTGAGTGAATTGACATGACCACCATCACTCCTGAGAAGGCGCGGCTGCCCGAAGAATTGCGTCCGACTGAGAAGTCGCGTCGGCCCGCGCGGGCAACCCCGCGGACCGCGCGCCGTCTCGCCGTCAAGATTCTCTCGGCCATCGCGGTTCTCATTGCTGCTGCCTCGCTTGCCTGGATTGCACAGTTACTCGTTCCCGGGGACCGGGCGGCCACGATCCTCAATCTTCGAACAGGTAACCCGCAGGCCTACTCCGCCGATCAGCTCGCGCCGGTGAAGCAGGAGTTCGGATTCGATGACCCGCTGTACGTGCAGTGGTTGCACTATGTCGGCGGCCTTTTCAAGGGCGATCTGGGTACGTCGTACACCCAGTACAAGCCGGTGACCGAGATCATCGGCGGCCAGATCGGCCCAAGTCTGGTGCTCACTGTTCTGGCGCTGGCCGTCGCGTGGGTCATCGCGGTCACGGTCAGCCTGCTGACCGTGAAGCGGGGCAAGGCAACGGCCAGTTTCGGATCGGCATTCGAGGCGTTGACGGCCAGCCTTCCCCAATATTGGGTCGGCATGATCCTGCTGGTGCTCTTCGCCGTCAAGATCCCGATTTTTCCCGTCATCGGCGGGTCGGGGGCCGCCGGCACCGTCCTTCCCGTTCTCACCCTGGCCATCCCGCTGAGCGGGTTCCTCGGCCAGGTGATCCGGGACGAGTTCGAGAAGGTCCTCGATCAGCCCTTCGTCACCACAGCCCGGACACGCGGGATGGGTGAGACTGCGGTACGGCTCACCCATGCGCTGCGCCACGCGGTGCTACCGGCGATCAGCCTGTCGGGCTGGGCGCTCGGTGCACTCATCTCTGGCGCAGTCATCGTCGAGAGCATCTTCAGCCGCCCGGGAATCGGCCAAGTCCTCGTCACTGCGGTCAGCAGCCGGGACGTCCCCACCGTGACCGGCATCGTCGTCGTGGTTGCCGCGATCTACATCGTGGCGAACCTGCTCGTCGACCTCGTCTACACCATCATCGACCCCAGGTTGCGTGACTCATGACCATCCTCACGGCACCCACCGGTGCGACCGTAAGCTCAAAGCGATTCGCGCTGCGTGGAATTCGTCCGAGCATCGCGCTGTCAGCAATATTCATCGGGCTCGTAGCGATCGCGGCGATCGCGCCCGGTGTCCTGGCTCCGTTCACCGCCACCGAGATCGACCTGAACGATGCCCTCGCCGCACCGTCGTGGCACCACCTCTTCGGCACCGATGAAGCCGGGCGGGACCTCTTTTCCCGCGTGGTCTACGGCACCCGGCTCTCACTGGGCATCGGGCTCGGGGCCACGGCCCTTGCCATGGGTCTGGCCATCCTGTTCGGCTTCGTGGCAGGGTTGGCCGGTGGTGTCGTGGATACGATCATCACCCGCATCCTCGAAGTCTTCTTCGCCTTCCCCTCGCTGCTTGCCGCACTATTGGTGGTCGCGGTGTTCGGTCCGTCGGTGACAACTTCGATCGTTGCCGTCGGCATCAGTTCCATGCCTGGCTACGCCCGCATGGTGCGTGGGCAAGTTCTCACCGTCCAGCAGTCCGGCTATATCGAGTCGGCTCACGCCCTGGGGCACAGTCGCTGGGGCGTGCTGACGCGTCACCTGTTTCCCAACGCGATGCGACCACTCGTCGCGGTCGTGACTCTCGGAATCGGCCAGTCGATTGTGTGGGCCTCGGCATTGGCCTTCCTCGGCCTTGGTGTTCCACCACCGAATCCTGAGTGGGGAGCGCTTCTCGACTCGGGCCGCAATTACATAACGACGAGTTGGTGGCTCGCGATCCTCCCCGGTCTGGTCATCGTGATCTTCGTCATCTCAGTCACCACCCTTGGTAGGGCTATCCAACAACGATTGGAAGGAGCGGGCAGATGACCGCAACCACTCTCCCCGTTGATCAGGTGATCTCGCCTGCGCATTCGGTCTCACCCAAAGATGCAGCGGCGCAAGGTCAAGGCCCGGTCCTCACCGTCAAAAACCTCCGGGTTTCCTTCGGCGACAGCGAAGTTGTCAAAGGGATCTCATTCAGCACAAGTCCAGGCCGGTGCCTGGCCATCGTCGGCGAATCCGGCTCAGGCAAGTCGGTCACGGCCCGCACCCTGGTAGGCCTCACAGGTGACGATGCGCGGGTCGAGGCCGACGAGATCACACTCGGCGACCGCGATCTCCTTCGGCAGAGCAAGCGCTCCTGGCGCGGTATCCGGGGTCGCGAAATCGGCTTCGTCCTCCAGGACGCCATGGTTTCCCTCGACCAGCTCCGCCGAGTCGGTGACGAGGTGGCCGAGCCACTCAAGGTGCACGGCTGGGGATCCAAGTCCGAGCGTCGGGCAAAGGCCATCGAACTGCTGCGTTCGGTGGGCGTCCCCGAACCGGAGGTCAAGGCGCGCCAACGACCGTACGAGCTGTCCGGTGGACTGCGACAACGAGCCCTGATCGCCTCTGCGATCGCGCTGGCCCCTCCACTCCTCATCGCGGATGAGCCGACCACCGCGTTGGATGTGACTATTCAGGCTCAAATCCTCGATCTCCTCGCCGAGACCAAGCAGAGCGGCCAGGCGATCATTCTGATCAGTCACGATCTGTCCGTGGTGGCAAGGCTCGCCGACGACGTGGCCGTCATGAAGGACGGGGAGATCGTCGAGCAGGGAACGGTCGATGACGTGCTCCGCGAACCGAAACACGCCTACACCCGGCAGCTCCTCGACGCTGTTCCTTCCACCCACACCCGAGGCACAAGGCTGGTCCGTCCGTCCAAGGACGAGGCAATCCTGCCCCGTGTCCGCAAACCCATCGAGAACGATCGGATCGTGCTCGAGGCCCGCCACTTGTCCAAGGTCTACCGCGGTCCGGACAAAGTCGACCGGACCGTTGTCGACGACGTCTCGTTCGAACTCTTCGGTGGCGAAACACTTGGCATCGTCGGCGAATCCGGCTCCGGAAAAACAACCACCGCGCGTATGGCCTTGGCGCTCGTCGAGTCCACCGCAGGCGACGTCTTCCTGCACGGCGAGCCATGGACAGCACTCACGTCAGACCGGCGACGACACCGGCGAAGCCAGATCGGCGTTGTCTACCAGGATCCGCTCAGTTCATTCGACCCTCGATGGCCGGTCGGTCGAATCCTGGCCGACGCCCTCTCGACCGGAAAACGGCCGCCCGCCGGCCGGACTGAGGCACTCGAGCGTAGCGTCCGTCTCCTCGAGCAGGTCGGATTGTCCGACCGTCATCTGTCGGCCTCGCCCTTGCGACTCTCAGGTGGTCAGCGGCAGCGCGTCGCGATCGCCCGGGCGTTGGCTCCGGAACCAAACGTGATCGTCTGCGATGAACCGGTTTCCGCTCTCGACGTCTCGATCCAGGCGCAGGTTCTCGATCTGCTCACCGACCTCCAGGACGAGTTGGGTGTGAGCTACCTGTTCATCTCCCACGATCTCGGCGTGATCCATCACATGAGTGACCGGATACTCGTGATGAAAGACGGCAAAGTCGTCGAATCAGGGTCGGCCGATGACGTCTTCGAACGTCCGAAACACGCTTACACTCAAGGGCTTCTGACCGCCCTCCCACGTCTAGGGATTGCTCGATGACTACTGATGCTGACCTCGTCGAGCAGTTCGCTCCGGTTTACGCACGAATCGCCGATGGTGCCATCGGCCGAGAATCCGATCGCCGACTGCCTGCCGACGAGGTCGAATGGCTACGCGACGCCGGCTTCGGCAAGATCCGGGTACCGGTGGAATATGGGGGTCTGGGGGCAACGATCCCCCAATTCATCCGTCAGCTCATCGAACTCGGCCGAGCAGATTCCAACCTGCCTCAGCTGCTCCGTGGGCACTTCGGATTTGTGGAGTCCCGGTTGAGTCATCCCGACGCCGTGGTCCGAGAGCGATGGTTGCGGATAATCGCCGGGGGCGCACTGGTCGGAAACGCGCAGTCGGAGACCGGAAACAGATCGTTCTTGGAAAGTGCGACCACGGTTACCAAGGTGGACGACGGTTGGCGGTTGACCGGTAAGAAGTTCTACTCCACCGGGAGCCTGTTCGCCGACTGGATTCACACCTCGGCCAAGGTCGATTCTGTCCAAAGCGCAAATGTATTGGTGTCCACCAGTGCATCCGGCGTGGAGAGGATCGATGACTGGGACGGGTTCGGGCAACGTCTGACCGGCAGTGGGACCACGATATTCGAGGACGTGCTCATCCCGGACCAGGATGTCGAGCCCTATCCCACCGGCCACTTCACAGGAACGTACCTGCTGGCGTTCTTTCAGCTCATCCACCTGGCAACCCTTGCCGGAATCAGCAAAGCGGCAGTCGACGACATCGCACGATTCGTCAACCAGCGTGGGCGCAATCTGATGAATCCGGCTTACCCTGACCCCCAACAGGATCCACAAATCCAGCAGGTCGTCGGCAAGGCGGCCGGCGCCTCTTTCGCAGCGACTGCGACCACACTGGCCGTCTCAGACGCAGTCGGCGTCATTGCCGAAGCCGTTGCGGCACAGCAGGCAACACCCGAGCTCTTCGATGCAGCCGACCTGGCGGCATTCTCGGCCCAGACCGCTGTCATCGAGTTGGTGCTCGGCTTGACCAGTGAGGTATTCGAGGTCGGTGGGGCTTCGGCGGTGACCGAGCGATTCCGGCTCGATCGACACTGGCGCAATGCCCGGACACTGGCATCCCACAATCCGGCCATCTACCGCCAGACCATCGTTGGTGACCACGTGCTGAACGGCACGTCCCCGAGTTCGTCGATGACCAAGTCGTGGGAGGCAGTCCAGGATCATGCGGTCGCCGTCACCGCCGGCGCACCAGGTGCAACCGATGAGTGAACGCAGGCTCATCCTGGGCGCAGTTGTCATGAACAACGGATCACATGCGCTACACGGCCTGTGGCGTCTACCGGAGGCCGAAAAACAGCGAGAATTCGAGCGTCTGGACCACTGGATCGACTTCGCCCAGTCCCTGGAACGCGGACACTTCGATTTCCTCTTCTTTGCGGACATCATCGGCGCCTACGACGTTTATGGCGGCAGTTGGGAGGCATCGGTCAGGCACGGTACGCAGTTCCCGACCGGCGATCCGCTCATCCTGACAACCGCATTGGCCTCGCATACAACCAATCTCGGCTTCGTTGTCACCAGCTCGGTGTTCTACCAGAAGCCGTACGCGTTCGCCCGACAGCTGTCCACGCTCGACCATCTCAGTGATGGGCGAATCGCGTGGAACGTCGTCACCTCGGTGATCGAGAACGGTGCACGCAATGCCGGCCTCGACGGGCTGCCTGCGCATGACGATCGTTACGTCTGGGCCGAGGAGTTCCTCGACGTCACGTTGAAGCTCTGGGAGCGTAGTTGGGACGACGGTGCGCTCGTCAGGGATGTCGAGAGCGGTGTATTCGTCGACACCGACAAGATCCACGAGATCGGTCATGAGGGTAAGCAGTTCTCAGTTCAGGGTCCCCACCACGTGCCGCCTTCCCCTCAACGCACACCGGTCTTGCTCCAAGCGGGCGGGTCACCGGTCGGCCGGGACTTCGCTGCCGCGAATGCCGAATTGACCTTTGTCACCGCATCGTCGCCCGAAGCTGCCGCAGAACTGGTCGCGGACCTTCGTGCCCGGGCCAAGGCCGCGGGCCGGGCGCCAGAGGACCTGAAGTTCTTTGCCGGACTCTCGATCGTTGTCGGCAGAACCGAGGACGAGGCTCGGCGCAAAGACGCGCGCTACCAGGAGTCGATCGACGACGAGGCGATGCTGGCGCAAATCAGCGGGCACCTGCATGTCGACTTCGCCTCGGTCGACTTGGACAAGCCGCTCGCGGACCTCTCCACCGACGGCATGCAAGGATTCCTCAAAGGCCTCAAAGAGTCAGTGCCAGAAGAGCAACGCGGACAGCTCACCTTCAGGGACCTTTTGCTCGGCAACAATCTCCTCAAGCGGATCGTCGGTGACCCGATACAGGTTGCCGACGAGATCGGGCGGTGGTACGACGTGGGTATCGACGGCATCGGACTCCTTGAGTTGGTCCGCCCGAACACCTTCGACGATTTCATCGAATTCGTTGTCCCCGTACTGCAAGACCGCGGACTGGTTCAGCGTGAATACGCCCCCGGGACCCTGCGGGAGAAACTTTTCGAGCGGGGACCGTTCCTGCCGGAAAGCCACCGCGCTCATCACCTTCCCATTACCGACAGCAGGAGCACCCAATGACCAACCGCCTCTTCTTCAATGCGTTTGTCATGAACACGACCAGCCACATCCACCACGGACAGTGGCGCAGGCCGGATGCGCAGCAAAGCAATTTCAACGACGTCGAAACCTGGATCGATCTCGCCAAGACCCTGGAAGCAGCCAAGTTCGACTCGATCTTTTTCGCTGATGTCTCAGGCCTGTACGGCGATTCCGAGGCCGACTATTCGGTGTACCTGCGCGAGGGCCTGCAGATTCCCAGCAACGATCCAACCGTGCTGGTCGCGGCACTGGCGACGCACACCAAGAACCTCGGACTCGCAGTGACGTCCAATGTGTTCCAACAGCATCCGACCAACTTTGCCCGCCAGCTCGCCACGCTGGACCACGTCAGCAAGGGGCGGATTGCCTGGAACATCGTGACCGGCACCCAGGACAACGGCTATCGCAACTTCGGATACGAGTCCCTGGAAGACCACGGCGAGCGTTACCGCTGGGCCGACGAATATGTCGACGTCGTCTACAAGCTCTGGGAGGGATCGTGGGATGACGATGCGCTGCTCGGCGACAAGGCCGGGAGTCTGCATGCGGATCCGTCCAAGGTGCACAAGATCTTTCATTCCGGTGAGCGCTACCGGGTCGAAGGACCATTCCTCCCCTCCCCCTCGCCGCAGCGCACCCCCGTCCTCTTCCAGGCCGGATCATCGGGCCCCGGCCGCGCCTTCGCGGCACGAAATGCCGAAGCAGTTTTCCTGGTGGCTCCGACGCCCGAGGTCGCGCGCCAACAGATCGAAGAGACCCGGGCATTGGCGGTGTCATTCGGTAGGAACCCCGATGACATCACCTTCCACCAAGGTCTCAGTTTTGTCGTCGGCGACACCGAGCACGAAGCGAACGAGAAGTTCGAGTACTACCAGCAGTTCGCGAGCTCCGACGGCTACGCCGCACACATGGCCATCGTCGACCCGGACGGGCGTGTCTACCCCGCCGACACGCCCCTGAGCGAAATCCAGACCAATACCATGCAAGGGTTCCTGGATTACGCGCGTCAGCACATCGTCGACCGAGAGCCCACCGTGGGGGACATGTCGCTCCAGCGACTGAAGGACACCGTCGTGGTGGGCACGCCGGAGCAGATCGCAGACGCACTGGAACTCTGGCAGGCGGCCGGTGTCGACGGCATCAACGTCATAAACTGGGTGATACCAGGGACTTTCGAGGAGTTCGCAGACAAGGTGTTGCCGGTGTTACGCGAGCGCGGCCTTGCCCAGAGTGATTACGCCGAGGGAACTCTGCGTAAGAAGCTCTTCGGAGCCGACCGTTTGAGCGATCGACACCCCGCCGCCGCCTACCGCGGAGCGTTCATCGACGGCCCAACCAACTGGGCGGAAGCTCACGAAAACTCACTCGCTCGCACGGTTGACGCGTGAGCGCGACCCCCGTCTTTCGACCGCGATCTGTTCTTGGATCAGCCGTATGAGCAGTTCAGACCTGGGACAGCCGCATCGAACCGGTGTCGAGGTAGCGCTGATGGAACGCGAAGGCCTCACCCAGTAGGTGGGGCGTCTGTCCCGCACCGGGCATAGCCTCGGCGCGCGACAGATAGTCGTGCAGCAACGGGCGGAACTCGGGGTGCGCGCAGTTGTCGATGATCAGTCGTGCCCGACGTCGCGGCGACAGGCCGCGCAGATCTGCCAAACCCTGCTCGGTGACAATCACCTGGGTGTCATGTTCGGTGTGGTCGATGTGCGGGACCATCGGGACGATTGCGGAGATGGCACCACCGCGAGCCGTCGACGGGCTCAGGAACATGGATACGTAGCCGTTGCGGGTGAAGTCGCCCGACCCGCCGATGCCGTTCATGATCTTCGTGCCCATGATGTGCGTCGAGTTCACGTTGCCGTAGATGTCGGCTTCGAGCATGCCGTTCATCGCAATGATGCCGAGACGACGGATCACCTCGGGATGGTTGCTGATCTCTTGCGAACGCAAGGTGATGCGAGTCCGATAGAAGTCGACGTTCGAGGTCAGCTCTTCCATGCCGGCTTCACTCAGGACCAGGGCCGTCGACGACGCATGGGCGACGGTTCCGTCCTTGATCAGACGCAGCATGCCGTCCTGAAGGACCTCGGAGTAACAGTTCAGACCTTTGTACGGCCCCCGGTCCAAGCCACCGAGCACTGCGTTGGCAACGTTTCCGATACCGGCCTGCAGCGGGAGGAGTGTGTCGGCAGGCAAGCGACCTGCGCGCACCTCGTAGTCGAGAAAATCCAGGACGTGGTCGGCGATGGCCTCACTGACGGCGTCGGGCGCGGTCACGGGGCTGGCACTGTCGCGGCAGTTGGTCTCGACGACCGCAACGACCTTGGACGGATCAACCCGGAATGTTGTCTGGCCGATGCGGTCCTCGACATGGGTGATCTCGAGGGGCTTGCGATTCGGCGGCAGCGCGGTGCCGTAATAGACGTCGTGCATGCCTTCCATCGCCTCGGGCACCCAGGAGTTGACCTCGAGGATGATCTTGTCTGCGACGTCGAGCCAGGTCTTGTTGTTGCCGATCGAGGCGGCGGGGATCAGTTCACCCGACTCGGTGATGCCTGCGATCTCGACGATGGCCACATCCACATTGCCGTAGTAGCCCTCCCACACCTGCTGCGCGACGTGCGAGAGGTGGATGTCGACGTAGTCCATGCGGCCATCGTTGATTCGTCCACGAGCCGTCACCTCCGCCTGGTACGGCATCCGCAGAGCGATTCCGTCGATTTCGCAGAGAACCTTCTCGGCCTCGGAGGACACGGAGGCGCCGGTCAGGAGGTTGATCGTGAATGTCGATCCTTGCCCGCGAGTGTGCTCGATGCGCGCCGCCAGGGCGGGGATGGTGACCTTGGGTGTGCCGGCACTGCCAAAACCACTGATGGCGACAGTCTCACCCGGATGAATGAACTTCACGGCGTCAGCCGCGGACATCACTTTCGGAGCAAACGCAGTGCTTCGAATTCGACCGGAGGTCGTGGGCTCCCCTGATGTGGTCACGGCAACAGAATAGGCACCACACTTCACGACGATCTGCCCAGATTCCTGCGACAGGACCAATGCGGCGTGATATAAGAAACCGGCCATCTGCGATTGGAAATCTGCTCCAACTACCTGCGTTCGCTCCAGTTGCAACCACAGCGAACGCGAACAAGTCGAGCGGATATTGGATGCGGGGACACCCCCAACACCGCCGCCGAATGTGCCCGTGGTCACACGCTGGATGACTTTCCGGTTCGAACCGAGCAGCTTGGGGAACCCCACCAATCAATGGACACCTGAACCCGGGGTTCAACGTGTGAGCATCCTATCGATGCCATGGAGGGAGTGAGCATGACTGACGACAGCAGAGCTGAGCAAGCCCGCAAGGGCCTTTTCGACTCGGTCAAAGGCAAGGCAAAGGAAGTGGCCGGCGCTGTGACCGGCAACGATTCGCTGACAGCGGAGGGGCAGCTCGAGCAAACTCAGGCCCAGAAGCGCAAAGAAGCAAACGCCGAGGAGGCCCTGGCCAAAGCGGAAGCCGAGAAGGCTCAGCACGAAGCCGCCGAGGCCCGGGCTGAAAGCGCGCAGGAACGGGCCGAGGTGCAAGCCGAGACCGCGACGACCGAGCGGGTTGCCGAGACGGTGAAGCAGGCCCAGAAGGGTGCGGCCGCGCAGCAGGAGCAGCACAAGCTCACGGTCGAACAGACACAGGCCGAGCTCGAAGCCAAGGCCAAACAACAGCAAGCGCGAGCGCAGGAGCGGGTCGAGGTCGCCGAGACCGCAAATGATGTTGTCGATGCAGTCGACGAACACAAGGAATCGGTGGCGGAGGCCGACCGCGCCCGGGCGGAGGCCGAACGGTTGCGACGTCAGGCAGACGGCCTCACCGATCAAGCCGATCTTCCGTAGAGCGACCACACACAAGTTGAGGAGAGTGCAGATGAACATCACCGAAATACCGTTGGTTGTGCTACGTACGCAGTACCGGATCGCCCGAATCCCGTTGCAGCTCATCGAGGATAGAGTCGTGTCGCGACTGGATTCGGAGGCGGCCGCCCGGCTTCTGTTCGAACGCTCGTTGGGTGTTCTCGACTCGACCGTCGGGAATCTTCTGGGGGATCCATTGATCGAAAAACGCGGATCCGCGCTCACCAAACGGAGCGAAGCCCTCGGTCGCGCAGCGCAATTGGAGGCCGAAGCCGAGCGCAAGCGTCAGCAGGCCGCCGCTACATTGAAGGCCAAGGCCGACAACGCCGTCGAAGACCGGAAGGTGGCACGCGAAACCACGCAGGCAGAGATCAATGAGGCGGCACGGCAGGCGGAAGAAGACAAACGAACCGCCGCTGAGAAAGCTCGGCAACGGACCGCTGAGGCCGAGCGACAGGCCGACGAACTCGCTGCCAAGCGCAAACAAGAGGCCGAAGCCGCCAAGCGGGATGAGCAGGCCAAGATCAATGCGGCTGAACTGAAAGCGACCGCTGACGCTGCAGCAAAAGCAAAGGAAGCAGCAGCCAAGCGGGACGCCGCGGCAACCAAACGCGACCAGGCCGATCACATCGAGAAACTCGCCGACGCCGAAAAAGACAAGCGCAAGGCTGACCGCGCGGACAACAAAAACTGACCGCACAGCGACTTTCGGTCAATCGGGTTGCGGCTGCACGAACAGCGCGTCAGCCACCGCACACACCACGCCGCCGTGGGAGAGGGTTCCGGTGACGAACGTCTTCCGGCCTTCGATTCTGTCTATCGCCGCGTCCACGCGCAGTTCCTGGTGGACCGGTGTGGCACTGCGATAGTCAACCTTCAAATACGCAGTACGCGAACCGAATAGTCCTTTGCGGCCGACGAACATGCCGAGGAGGTCATCGAAGAGCATCGTGACCACACCGCCATGCACGGCACCTCCCCCACCCATGTGCGCGTAGCTGAACGTGACGGATCCGAGGAGCGTCGTGTCCGACGTATCGTGTGCGCGGTACAGGACAAACACCGGATGCCCGATCCCCCGCATTGCGAGCTCCCGGGCGGGCCGATCGTCTTCTGGACGAACCTCGAAGTCCTTCAACCACGCAGTCACATCTTCAAGCGCGGCGGCCGCTGCCAGTGCCACCTCTGCCGACGGCGCGACCACACAAAGCGTTTGCTGCAGTTCGCGAAATGCGTCCATCAACTCCACGAATGGGCTCAACTCAGCGGACGGCGCGCCGATCACCCGCCCATTCTCGATACCTGTCATCTCCGACTATGTTCCTTCGTTGAGCACGGCAAAACCATTGAAACCGCAGACACCTCGACGGTCGGACGATCCGTCGCCGGGCAGTATTGAAAACCCCTGTCCGAGTGAATGATTATTCCATTGACAATAACTGAACAACCTCCGCACGTCGCCGGGCGCCGGGCTCATCGCGCGACAACCGACCTCGAGCGGTCGGAGAGACAGGTCGGGGCGATCGCAGCGACATGCGGGTGAGAGGACAGACTCATGAAGTCTGTTCCTCGCGATAGAGCACCAGGTGCTCGTGGTACAACACACCATCGCGAACATCCCCGGTCGCGGTGAATCCGGTGTCGTCGCGATAGTCCAGATGTGCGCCGATCACGGTAAACGTACCCGTGTAAGCGCTGGGAGTGTTGCCTCGCGCCTCGTCGTAGCGCCCGTTCGGTAACAATTCCTGACGTATGTATCCGTCTGCCGTAACCCACATTCCGACGACGTCGAGGTCTGACGTCGATGTGCTGCTCATGCCACTCCCATCCGTGAATCCATATCTTTCTCGTTCCCTCCCACCTGCCGACATCCGGTTGAGGTGGTTCGAGAATATGGCGAATCCTGCAATTGAGCGTGGGTGCATTGCACCCACGCTCAATTGCGAATCCGGACTCAGTTGGGTTCGATCAACCCGGCGCGGGGATGCTCGCCGATTGCGGCCGATACGTGACCTCGGGGTATCCGATGACAGGGTCGATGGAGACGGACGCCCGGACCTGATACACCTTTTCCACCAGCTCGGCGGTGATCACCTCGGCGGGGGTGCCGACGGCCACAACCCGCCCGTGATCGAGGACCATCACCCGATCGCAGAACATCGCCGCCAGATTGAGATCGTGCAACGCGATGTAGCTGGTGAGCGGGAGTTCGGCCACCAAGGCCAGGATGTCGAGCTGATGCCGGATGTCGAGGTGGTTGGTCGGCTCGTCCAGCAACAATTCGTCCGGCTCCTGGGCGAGAGCCCGCGCAATCTGAGCGCGCTGACGTTCACCGCCGGAAAGGCTGTGCCACAGTCGATTCGCCTTCGACGTCATCGCGGTGCGCTTGAGCGCCAACTCGACGGCCACATCATCTGCGGACTCATCACCACCGAACACTCCACGGTGCGGAATGCGGCCGAGCCGCACGATGTCGAGGACAGTGATGTCGACCTCGGTATCGGAGTGCTGATCCACCGTTGCCACCCGGCGGGCGATCTGACGTCGCCGCAGGTTCCTGATCTCGATGTCGTCGAGGAGAACGCGGCCCACATCCGGATGCGCGACGCCGCTGAGCACCCGCAGCAGTGACGACTTTCCGGAGCCGTTCGGGCCGAGCAAACCGATGGTCTCACCCTTCACGGGGTCGATGGACACTCCATCGAGCACCAACTGCCCGCCTCGGCTCCATTCAATGTTTTTGGCAGACAGGGTCATTGGCTCGACCTCATCCGGACGAGGATGAGCGCGAACGCCGGAACACCGATCAGGGCCGTTACGACACCGACCGGAACTTCCTGGGGCGCAAAAACAGTGCGGGCCAGCGTATCAACCCACACCATGAAGATCGCGCCGACCACCGCAGCGGTGGGCAGCAGCCGACTGTGCCGGGGGCCGACGAGGAACCGGGCGGCGTGCGGTAATACGAGACCGACGAAACCGATCGCCCCGGCGGCACTCACCAGGGTTGCGGTGACAAGTGCCGTGATGCCGAGCAGCAGCACCCGGACCCAGCGCACCGAGATGCCGAGGGACGCAGCAGCTGTGTTACCGAAGGTGAAGGCATCCAGCGCTGCCGACTGCGTCAGGCATACCAGGAGGCCGATCAGGGTGACCGTGCCACACAGCATGACATTGGTCCAGTCGGCACCGGACAGCGAACCGAGGAGCCAGAACAGCACACCGCGGGTTTGCTCGGCGTCGGCCGAGGAGATCACGATGAATGACGTCAAGGCCGAAAACAGTTGTGTACAGGCCACTCCGGCCAGCACCACCCGGGACATTCCGCCGCCGGCGCCGAGGGCCAGCAGCATCACAAGGGCGAAGGAGAGAACCGCCCCGAGGAACGCGCCCACCGACAGCGACACCGCTCCGGCGCCCAGTCCGAGAACAACGATCACCACTGCGCCCGTGGACGCCCCGGACGAGATGCCGAGGACAAACGGGTCGGCGAGCGGATTGCGCAGCAAAGACTGCATGATCGTCCCGCACAGCGCCAGGCCGGCACCGCAGACGGCCGCGAGCAGTGTGCGCGGGAGGCGAAGCTCCCACACGATGCCGTCCTTGATCCTGCTCACCCCCGAATTGCCGAGACCGAGGTGATCGAGCACCACCGCGTATACGTCGCCTACGGACAGGTTGGCGGGTCCGATGGTGATGACGATGGCGATGGACACGGCCAGCACCACGAGACCGACCAACAGGAGGATCCCGAGCACCGGTCGGGAATCGGTCCGTGCCGGTCGGACTTCGCGGTGGGTGCTGACCGCGGTCAGCGCGACAGTCCCCACTGCTCGAGCGCGGCCGCGGTCTTCTCCGCACCGTCGATGGTGCGGATCGACGGGTTCAGATCGGCACCGTTGAGCACAATGTACCGCTTGTCGCGAACGGCGGTGAGCCGCTGGGTAACCGGGTTCGATTCGAGGAATGCGATCTTGCTGTCGAGGGCGTCGCCGTCGATGCTGCGCCGGCTGAGGTCGGCGAGCACGAGGGCGGTGGGGTCCCGGTCGAGGATGCTCTCCCAGCTGACCTGAGGCCATTCGTTGGTGGTGTCGGCGAATATGTTCTCGGCGCCAACAGAATTGGTGATGATGCCCGACGAACCGCAGCATCCGGCCATATAGGGAGTCTTGGTGTCGGCGAACCAGTACGCCAACGACACACCCGCGGCGTCCACCGATCCCGTTGCCGCCTCGAACCGTTGCTGCAGTTCGGCGATAAACGCCTCACCGCGGTCACGGACGTCGAAAATGGCTGCGAGGTCCCGGATCTCCTTGTAGACGGTGTCGACGCGCAGGGGGTCGGTGCGGGCACCGTCGGCATTCACGCTCGCGTCGGTCTTGCCGTCGCAGTCTGTGGGCGAGAGGTAGTTGGGCACACCGAGCTTGTCGAACTGGTCGCGGTCGGCGACGCCACCTTGTCCGAGTGTGCCACCGAAAGATGCTGAGACGAAGTCGGGTTCGGTGTCGAGGACCACCTCGAAGGACGGATTGTTGTCCGCCAGGCGCGGCACGCGGGAGTTGTCGTCGGCAAGGTTCTCACGAACAGGATCGGTCCAGGTGGCGGTGCCGACCATCCGATCTGCGAGCCCGAGCGAGAGCAGGATCTCGGTGGACCCCTGGTTCAGCGACACCGCGCGCTGCGGCGGTGCGTCGATGGTGACGGTATGACCGCAGTTCTCGATGGTCAGCGGAAAGGCGGACCCGTCTGAAATCGTCTCCGACACCGGTTCATCCATCGTCGACGAACATGCCGAGAGGAGCAGGGCCGAGGTGATCATAAGGGCGGTGGCACCAATGTGCCGCCAAGATGTGCGCATGAAGCGGTACTCCTACATCAGGGCCCAGTCGCGGAGCCGAGGAACTTCTAGACCGATCGGTGAGTAACCGGACTCC
The DNA here is from genome assembly GCF_056786475.1 of Williamsia sp. Y844. Lineage (NCBI taxonomy): Bacteria > Bacillati > Actinomycetota > Actinomycetes > Mycobacteriales > Nocardiaceae > Williamsia > Williamsia sp. Y844. Next base: position 437,082 of record NZ_JBXCJB010000002.1, on the reverse strand, counting down.
GACCCCATTCGAGGTCGTTACCGTTGCGCGTCAGTCCCGGATTCACACCGGGTTCCCTCGCTGATCGTGGCCGCATGGACGGCCTCGGCAACCATATACGGCAGTGACATGCCGGCCGTCAGGCACCTCCGCCGCGGGCCTGTCCACTCCTCGATCGGGCGGCCGTATCTCAGCTCGATCAATGGAAAGTGATGACAATTGGGAACACTTGTCTCCGAACCGGTTCGAAGCCTTCCGCATCGTCGGAGTCCACCGGGTCACCTGGTGGGGGCGTGCACAACCATGACCGGGCAGAAAGCGGTGTGGAGAATGGCCTGACTGACCGAGCCGAGGAGCAGTCCGCGAAACCCGCCGCGGCCGCGGCTTCCCACCACGATGAGTTGAGCGTCACGGGCTGTGTCGACGAGGTACGGCGCGGGGGCCTGGGCCGCGATGCGCGTTTCGACCGCAACGTCGGGATGGTCCTCGCGGTGGCCGGCCATCAGTACGCCGAGGCGCTCGGCGGCTTCATCGTGGACCTGCTGACTGACCTCGGGGTGTCCGTCGTTCCCGCCACTGGAGAATCCTGGATCGGCATGCACCACGATCAGCGAGGTGTTCAGTTCGTCGGCTTGGATGAAGGCGTGGGTCAATGCTGCTTGCGAGTTGGGAGAGCCGTCGACGCCTGCCACCACCGGGCCGGCTGTGGGAGGTCGACGGGGGACCACGACGACGGGGCAGTCGGCGTGGGCGGAGACGTCGGTGCTGACAGACCCGAGCAGCAGGCCGGTGACTCCGCCCATCCCCCGACTGCCGACCACCACCATGTGCGCTGAGCTGGAGATCTCGCGTAATACGAGCGCGGGTTTACCGTCGAACACCTGTCCCCCGACTGCGACGTCGGGATTGGCTGCTTTGACCGTACCGACAGCGATGTCCACGATGCGCTGGGCGTCGTCGTGGAGGGTGTCGATGATGTCTTGGGTCATCACCACGCCCGGCGCGTAGCCCGCCACGATGGTTCCGACCGCCGTGACGACCCGCAACGTCCGACCTTCACGTTCAGCGGCGGCAACAGCCCACGTCAGCGCGTTTTGCCCGTGCTCAGAGCCATCGACTGCCACTACTATTGGCGCGTTCACCGTAGCCATTGCCTGTCCCCTTTGCAGCTGAGATCGTCCAACATGTCCAGTCACTCCACGATCGCCGATCTGGTCGCCGGTTGCAGGCGAACCGCAAACCAAACATCGAAACGTGTCCAGCTCGCTCTGAGCCGATACGAGCGTTGTCCAACCGCTGGTCGACCAGCGGTCTCGAACAAGGACTGCCGCGCGCACGTGTCATGCCACTGATCCAGTGCGACGACGGGCCGATATCCGTTCTGCGCGTGGAGAAAACAGATGTCCGGTTCCTCCAGTAGCCTCGGACTCACCAGCTCATCAAGGGAGACAACACGTGATGTTTGCTCGCACTACGACCGGGACGATCTCGGGATTCATCGCGGGCGCCCTGCTCGTCAACACTGTCCCGCACACGGTCAAAGGAATAACCGGCCAGAGGTTTCCCACCCCGTTCGCGAAACCGCCGGGAGTCGGGCTGTCCTCCCCCATCGAGAATGTCGGATGGGGCGCGATCAACTTCGCTGTCGGCAGCGCGTTGCTGCGCCGGCGTCCCAGAACTGCCCGGGATGAGACCGCCGTAGTCGCAGGCGGAGTTGCGATGGCTTTCTTTCTTGCGCACTACTTCGGTGGCCTCAACCTCGGCAATGAAGAACCAGCCGACAGCATTGCGGTGTAGCCACCTCAAATGAGGCGATCGGACGCAGGCGCCGATCTACAGCGGCTCCCCCACCTAGGGTGGGGCGATGGACGGTCAAAACCCCCGGCCCATCAGGTTCGCCCCTGCACGCGTGTGGCTACGCAGACAAACGACCGGGGTTCGCAGGCGTCTCGTGCTCGTGGCATCGGTGCTCGTCGCGTTCGCGCTGGCCGTCGGCGCGGCTGCGATGCTGCTCATCTTGCGCCAAACATTGCTGGAAGCCGCCGACCGGGCAACCGAAGCCAAGGCCCAAGAGGTGATAGCTGTCCTGCGCGGCAACACGGTGGATGATGTGGATCGCTCGTTGCCGGCGACTTCGGACGTGGTCGACCTGATCCAGATCGTCGACTCGAGCGGGCATGTACTGGCCACGAGCAAACCGGAGGATCCAGAATCTGCACTGCAGCCGTCTATTCCGCAACCGGGCGAGCAGAGATCATTCGGTGATGTCCGACTCGACGGCGGCAACACCGAGTACCGAGGCGTGGCTGTCGGCGTCTCGACCGCGCAAGGCGATTTCGGCGTGGAGGTCGCCGCGTCTGAAGGCCGCGCGAGGAAAGTCGTGGTCTTCGTCTTCGTTCTCCTGTGCGCGTTCTTCCCGTTTGTACTCGCGCTGGTGGTGTGGCTTGTGTATGTGTTGGTCGGCCGGACACTCAAGCCGGTCGAGAAGATCCGCCGCGAAGCCTCGCAAATCTCGACGACCGACCTCAGCGCTCGGATAACGGTCGACGAATCCGGAGACGAGATCGCCGCACTCGCCGACACGATGAATTCGATGATCGACCGCCTTGAAAACAGTTACTCGCGGCAGCTGCAGTTTGTGGGAGACGCCTCGCACGAGTTACGCAGCCCCCTGGTGACGTTGGTCGGCATCGTCGACCTGGCAATCAAGACCGGTGAGCCAATCGATGTTGCGACAGCGGATCAGATCCTCAAACCGGAGGTCACCCGCTTGCGCGATCTGGTCACCGACTTGTTATTCCTGGCCGGCGCTGACGAACAGGGTCTGCGACTGAAGAGCGTTGGCGTCGACCTCGATGAGGTGGTGGACGAAGGTGTCCGGCGAAGCGAACTGGCGCATGCCATCTCGATCCGGACAACCCTGGTGCCCGCGCGTGTGGCCGGTGACCCACAACGACTTTCGTCCATGCTTCGCAACGTCCTTGACAACGCCATTCGTTACGCGTCCACGCAGGTGGAGGTGCGGATGGTTGTCGATGAGCACCGGCGAACCGTGCGAGTCGAGATCTCCGACGATGGCCCCGGCATTCCAGATGAGCTAAGGGAACGGATCTTTGACCGGTTCGTGCGGCTCGACATGGACAGGGACCGCGGCGGCGGTACGGGCTTGGGCCTGGCGATCGTCCACGAAGTGGTGCGTGCTCACGGTGGACGCGTATACGTAACCGACCCGATGCTCGGAGGGGCAACAATCGTCATCGAACTCCCACTCGGCTCGCCACTCTAGCCACCATCGTCACGCAGACGGTATCCGACGCCTCGCACCGTTTCGATTGATGCACGACCGAACGGAAGGTCGATCCGTTTGCGGAGGTATCCGATATAGACCTCGATTATGTTCTCATCTCCGTGATAGTTGACGTCCCACACCGATCCCATGATCTGGGTCTTTGACACTGCGGTTCCCTTGTGGCGCAGCAGAAACTCCAGTACAGAAAATTCCTTGGGGGTGAGTTCGATCGTCGTAACCCCGCGTTGCACAACATGAGAGGCCGGGTCGACGGACAGGTCGCCTGCCGCGAGAACCGCGGGTCGTTCCGGCGACCCACGTCTGAGCAGCGCCCGCAACCGCGCATTGAGCACCACGAACGAAAACGGTTTGATCAAGTAGTCATCGGCGCCCAGATCGAACGCGTCAGCCTGGTCGTACTCACCATCTTTCGCGGTCAGCATGAGCACGGGGGTCCACACATCTTGTTCACGCAGAGCGCGAATCACCTGATATCCGTTCAATTTCGGCAACATGACGTCGAGGACAATCGCGGCGTATCCACGCGTCTGAGCCATGTGCAAACCGTCGAGACCGTTGTGCGCCACGTCCACAGCCCAACCATCAGCACGCAGACGACGCCGAATCGTCTCAGCGCCGTTGATGTCGTCCTCGACGACGAGCACTTTCATGCGGCCAACCGTACCCACCTCGCGCCGTACTCAGCGTTACTTCAGCACCCTCCGCCTAACGTCTGCCGCATGGACTCCATCAACGGCTTACCGCTCCACCCGCTGTTGGTGCATTTCGTGGTCGTTCTCCTTCCGCTGGCAGCGATCTGCGCGGCGCTCGGCGTGGTGTGGCCCGCCGCGCGACGAAAACTCGGGGTCATCACACCCGTGCTGGCCCTTGTCGCACTCGTCCTCGTACCGCTGACCACCAGCGCGGGCGAATCGCTCGAGCAAAAGGTCCCGCCGAATTCGCTGATTGAGAAGCACGCCGAACTGGGAGATCAAGCACTGATATGGGCGGCGCCCTTATTCGTGTTCGCTGTCATCTGGTGGGCGCTGCACCTCGATTGGACAGTGTCGCGGCTCGAGAGGTTGCAAGCACGCGCCCGCACCGGAATAACTCTGCTCGCCGGCTTCGCGTTGCTCATCTTCGCGATTGGTTCAATCGTGATGGTGTACCGGATCGGCGACAGTGGTGCACGGGCAGTGTGGCATGGGACGCGCTGATCCCTTATCGAGGGCGACGACGATCTGGGCCTCGTGACGGACGGAAGGAAGTCCCGCTGAACATTCATCACGGCCATGTCTGATCGCCGGATGGCCCGTCAAAGCCCGAGAATGCGAAAAAGTTGCACTTCCGGAGTTTGATTGGGTCCACATGTGGGCTCGAATGCCCGCGGCACACCATCGGAGGGCAAATCCCCGGTTTCGGCTCCAGCGCGTGACAAGGACACATCCAGATGCAGTGCACGGATGCGCGAGCCTCGTCAGGTCACGCGGTCGATCGAGTTGAGGAAACGAGTATCAATGTGGAAGGCGAAAGCAACGGATTCGCCTGGTCCCCTCTCGGGACTTGCCGGACTACTCGACAGCAGCTGACCATCGGCAACCTGATTCGCCCACTGCGCTCTCAGCGCGGTGGGCGAATCATGTTGCGACAAAATCTGATCGTGGTTATCTATCGACCACTTCGAGTAGCTGCATCATGCCGTGGTCCTCGTGGAACAGGATGTGGCAGTGCATGACGAACTGGCCGGTGAAGTCCTCGAAACGGTGCCGGATGGTCAGGCTACCGAACGGCGGGAGCATTGCTGTGTCCCGGTAGTGCTGCTGGTCGACAGGCTCGTCATTGATCGCAATAACTTGAAAATCGTTGACGTGTATGTGAATTGGGTGAGGTTCGTACGTCCGATTGATGAAGTGCCACTCTTCGGTGTCACCAAGTGTCATGGTCTCGTTGACCACATGGTGATCGAACGTGGTGCCGTTGATGAAATACATGAAGTGCTCGATGTCGCCGGTACCGCGCGGCTCCATCTCTTCGAAGACGAATTCGCGTCTGCGATCGATGACGGCGTCGCGAAGGTCGTCGAAAGGCAGCAGTGCAGTGGGAACGGGTTCGGGACTCTGCCGGTCACCTTGCGACACCAACGTGAGCAAGGGCATCGGGGCCGGAACCATCGATGAATAGAAGGGGCCGAACTCTTCCCAGCTCAGTGACTGCAGTTGGTATGTTCCCTCATCGGCTCCCCCGATGAGCACGTCTGCCCGTCCCCCTGGGACCACCTCGATGACGTCCCGTGTCTCAACGGAGGTCAGTGCATCGCCATCGATGGCGATCACGTGCATGGGATGTCCGTCGAGCTGCAGTCGCAGGAACAAAGAACTCGCGTTGATGATTCGCCAACGCTGCACTTCCCCCGGCGCGATCTCGGTGGTCGGCTGGAACGTGCCGTTGACCAACGTCTGCTGCAGGTTGTTCGAGCTCTTGTCACCCGGAACCATCTGACCGTCGGCGATTTCAGTCTGACTCAGCACGAGAAGCCGCTCGGGTCTACCCGCGACGCCCGGAAGTTCGTCGAGCTCACCACGCACGATCAGGGCACCGAACAAACCGCCGAAAACCTGTGTGTCACTGAGCGTGTGCTGATGCGAGTGATACCAGAACGTTCCGGCCGAGTGGTCCGACGGGAGATCATAGGCATAGTCAAACGTTTCGCCCGGCTCCACGGCCAGCAAGACATCGTCGCTCGGCTGTTTCGGCGAGACATGCCACCCATGGGTGTGCAGATTGGTCGGTTCGCCGATCTCATTGATCAAGGAGACCTCGATGCGATCGCCTGGACGCACATCCAGTGTCGGTCCCGGATAGGTGCCCTCATACGTGACCGCCTGAACCTTCCCACCGCCCAAGGCCACATCGGAATCCCGAACGCGCAGTTGAGTCCTCAGCGTACCGTTCTCACTCGCACGGACATTCGGCTCGAACCAGGTCCCGCCGCCCGAGGCGGCGTTGCCCGAGGCGCACGCAGTCAGCAACGGGGCCCCGAGTAGTGGCAGACCGATCAGTGCGGCGCTGCCGGTGAGAAACCGGCGTCGGCTGACCGAGCCGGCCTGGGACGTGGCATCAGCCATCGTTGGACTCCTTGGTGACGGTGACAGTGCGAGAGGCCGGCAGGATTCCCGGCGCTGTCCACTCGATATCGATGGTGTGCGAAGTCGTTCCGTCGCAGGCGAAGACGACTGCTGCTCCGATGCCGGTCGGTCCGCCCGCCGGAACCTGATATGGCAGGTTGTCCTGAATCCCGACCGGCAGTGCCTGACCGTCGAGAGACATCGTTACCTCCGTCGCCGACGGCGCACTCCAGCCGACCGTCACAACCACTCGGGCCGGTACATCCTTCAGACACACAAAGTTCGGCAAGACCGTGAAGTCGTTGACCGCCAGCACCCCACCAGGGTCGGTGGCTGGGACCGACGATGTCGCGGCCGGTGTGGTCCGGGTCGGAACCGGTTTCAACCCGTCGCGGCTTCCGGACCCGGAATCGGTGCATCCACTCACCATGAGTGTCAACGCCACGGCACTGAGCGCCACACCAACGCCTGACTTCCGAAGTTGGCCGATCGCACATTCACGAGACACTTGCAACCGACCACAGCGTCGAGCAGGTCATATCTACGTCCATTTCGGGTCTTGCGCGGGCCTGGATCTCCGCACACCGGGTTCAGTACAGCTACAAAGTGCGTATTTTTTGCAATTGCCTTGCGGCATTGCCATCGAGCACCGTCATGGTTGACCGGAGAGTAGAGCGTCGATCCGGCGAACGACCGCTGTGGCGCCGATCTGAGCTGCCTGCGCGCGAACCCGCGCCACCTGCTTCTGATCGAGAGCACCTTGGGCGGCATCGATTCGTAGTCCGAGATAGTTCGATTCGGCTTCCCATCCACCGAATCCACGGTCAGCATGGGCTTGTTGTGCATCAGTGACGTGGTAACCGGCCCGAGGGAGATCACCGAAACCCAGGGCCAGGTGCGCTAGATGGTGGTGCACCACGCCATAGAGGCTGGCCCATGTCAGGACCGTGCAGTCGGCATGATCTACGAGACGCAGATATAGCTGTTCACACAGCTCCGCCGCGGACAGGTCGGCTGCTGCCCTGGCGATGAGGGTCACGGTGGACAGCCACATGGGGTCGACCGGAATGCCGGCGATACGCTCTGGGGTGTACCACTCCAGGAGTTCGGCTGCGCCGTCGCGCTCACCGATGTCGAGGAGGGCAACGGCCAACGCCGGCCGCAACGTGTGGTTCGTATCGAAATGAGCACGCATCAGGGCGGATTGGTCCACCACTTCCTGCAGACTCCCGCGGAGTGTCCCCAGGGCCGTCAACGCCGGAAGCAGCCGGCCGTAATAGCCGGTATCAACCGGTGACGGCGGAATCGCGCGAATCTGGATCAGTTGCTCCTGCGCCTGGCCCAGACGACCGGCAGCCAGATCCACACCGAGTCGGCCATACTTGACCAGCCAATCCAGTTCGGGATCGCCATCGATGTGCGCGTCGGTGATCGTATCGAGAGCAGATCGAGCCCCGATCAGATCGCCCTCTTCGAGCCGGGCCCGCGACAGCCACACCACGGTGGTCACATCAGGCAACGCGCCGGCATGTGAATCGACCAAGCTGTTCAACTCGCGCAGAGCTGCGGTGGTCATGTTGTGGCTGTGTGGAATCCGCAATCCGATGAGAGCGGCAACGCATACGTTGGCGAGCAGCGGACCATCTCCGAGCCGGCGGGCGATGCCGGCCGCCTGCTCGAGCATTCTGTCGCGGTCAGATCGGCTGTCGTCCCACGCATGCTCGATAACCAGCTGGGACAACAGAGTTGCGAAGTCGGCAGAGGAATCTTGGCCGGTCTGGGTCATATCCGTGCAGATCGCATCGATGACGTCCACGCGTTCGTTGTCGACCTCGTAGCGTTGCACGAATTCGATCCCCCGTCGCCCACTGGCCAGCACTGCATCGACCTGGAGCGCACGATCACCCAGGCGGCGGGCCATCGCCACCGCTGCCAACGCAGCCGCGCGGGCGCCTGGATCACGGAGCGCGCGGCGGGCACGTCCGATCCCGATCAGCATCCGACAATGGCGGTCACTGTCCTCACCGTCCGGGACTTGTTCCGCGGCATAGGTGTAGTGCGCCAGCGCATCCTCATAGGCACCGAGGGCGAAAGCCTGGTCTCCGGCCTGCCGCGCGAACACAGCTGCGCGATGTCGGTCAGTGGTCAGTCCGCGGCTCAGATGGTAGGAAACACGCGCGTAGTCTTCAGGCTCGGTGTGAATCCCCCGTTGAGCCAACGCATGTCCAACGCGCGAATGCAGCGTTGCGCGCTTTCCCGGCGAGATGTCCGAGTACACCACTTCCTGAACCAATGGGTGCCGCAGCGCGACAGTGTCATCAATGGTGCCGGACAAGTACATTCCCCGACTACTGGCCAGCGCACGTTGCCTGGACTCGACGAGGGTCGCCAGGCGTGTGTGAAGGAGTTCGTCGAGTGCTTCAGAGAACTCAGCATCATCGACAATGGTGTCAGCGGCCAGGCGCAAGACTGAACGAGAAGCCGACATGCCGATCACCACGCACAACCGCAGCACATCTTGTGCGGCAGAACCCAGACTATGTTCGGCGCGACGCACGAACTCGACCACCGACGTCGGTAGCGTTGAGCTGTTGTTTGCCGGACCGGCGGCAAACAGCGAAGTCACGAACAAAGGGTGCCCATTCGTACGCGCGTGCAATTCCGCCGGGTCCAAGTTTGATCCCAGTGTCGAGGCCAACTCCCGAACGTCGTCGACGGTGAACTCGCTCAATGCGATCCGGTGCACCCCACCTAACCGGGTAGCGGTATTGAGCGTCGTATTGAGATCCGGATCATCCAAAGCATGCGTGCGGGCGGTGAGTACAAAACACACGGGCCGAGTCGAACACGCCTGCAGCAGATAGCGAAGGAGCGAATGCGTTGCACTCGACGCCCAATGCAGATCATCGACGAAAAGGACAGTTGGAACTGATCGTGTCGGAGCAGTGAGCCACTGGTGGACTGCAGTCACCATCTGTGACCGATCATCGCCGGCAGATTCCACTGGAGCGAGATCATCGAATCTGCGTGCCACATGCGGAATCAACCGCAAAATGTCAGAGCCATTCTCACTCAACCACCGCCGCGCCTGCGCAACTCCCATCGCGTCGAGTTCGCGGCCGGCAGCCTCCACGAACGGCTCGAATGCGATGATCGCGTCCTCGCTGCACCGACCGAAGAGAACGTCGTAGTGCAGGGCTTGTGCGCGATCGATCGCTTCGGAAATGAGGGTGGTCTTGCCCAGTCCGGCATCACCGGTGACAACTACGCACTGGCCCACACCACCGGCGGCCTTCTCCCACGCGGAGGCGATGATGTCGAGTTCGCGGTCGAGGCTCACCAGGACTTTGGAGCAGCCCCCACTGTCAGGACCGTCGAATGACTCTCCAGGCGCAGTTGTGACAGAAGCAGTCTCGGTCCTCAATGCTTCAAGAAACAGTTGTTCAGTCTCCGGAGAGGGATCGACGCCCAGTTCACGCGACAGGGTATCCCGACACCGTGCCGCCACATCCAGGGCTTGTCCTCGATCACCGAGACGGAGGTAGCCGCGCATCGCGAGCCGGTACGCGCGCTCTCGTAGCGGATCAAGATTGATCAACAACTCCGCACACGACACGGAGCGATCCAATGCATCGAGTTCGTACGAGCTCTGGCCGTCGATATCCAAAGCCTGCAGACGAAGTTGCTCACACTCGGTTCTGACCGCATCCGCCCAGTCCCCCGTGACACCACGCAGCACCGGGCCGGCAAGGAGCCGATGTGCAGCCTGCGCGAGGTCTGCCCGCACCCAGTTGGTCTCATCGTCGCTGTGGCACACGGTCCGGATTGACTCCAGATCAACTCGGACCGATTCCGGAAGTACAAACTGGATATGACCACGACGCGATCGCATACAGTCGCCTGGCACATTCGCCGCTTCCAGAGTTGCACGCACCTTCGAAATCACTGTGCGTACCGTGGAGTTCCACGACTGTGGCCTGATATTCGGCCACAGGATCGACCCGATTTCGTCGAGCGGAATGTCACGTTGCCTGTTGACCGTCAAGTACGCGAGTGTCTCGGAACAGCGCGGACCTCCGATAATTTGGGGATCAACCACGCGGTCATCACATCGAACTGAGATCTCTCCGATCAGTTGAATGGTCACACGGTCCGACGCGGGCATAAGTACTATGTTTGCATAAGAAAACCAAATCGGAGCAAAAGACGGCCGCTTGAAAAGCGTGGAAACTTCTGCGGTGCAAGTTTTTTGCATATCCGCGCAATCAGCGATCCAACAATCTGCCTGCGATCACTTCGACGGTTTTCCGAACAGCTAAGACCTGCTCAGGCCGAGAACCCTCCTGAGGCGCATAGACCGCGGACAGACCCGTTGTTGCTATTTCTATGCAGTCGTTCCATAACGTCGGTCGCGAAAACGCCGATGTTCGGTACTTCAGGAGTTGAGGGAGCATTTCATGTCAGTTCGCACGCTAATGCGCGGCGCGTCCGCGCTCGGCGTCGTCGCGGCACTCACGGCGGCGCTGACCGCGTGCGGAGGCGCGGAAGAAGTTGCCGCGCCGAATGATTCGGGAGCAGTCACCGCATCGAACGTTTCGGGCGCAGTCCCCGCGCCGAGCGTTCCCGTCCCGGCCAACCCGATATGGACCGGCACGACCAAACCCGACCCGGTACCCGAGGAGAACGCCGTCCTCAGCGTGCCCAAGGACATGTACCGCCACGAAAGTGCCCCCACCGAATGGTGGTGGCACATCGGCACGCTCCGCGCCGGCGACCGGACGTTCGGCTTCGAGATCAACGCCGCATCCTTTACCGGTCAGCACTTCGCGATGACTCAGGTCTCCCTCAGCGACGTCAAGAACGAGCGCCACTACCAGCGCACGCAGGTGTATGGGCCGACCCCCTTCGGCGCCTTCGACGTCGCGACCTGGGCAGAGGGCGATCCGAAAAAGGACTGGTACGCGAAGCTCGGTGATCCCGGCTGGGCGGTCGGCGGTTTCAGCGTGCCGGACGCGGGATCCGGATACAAGAAGGCCCCCGACGTGAAGATCGAGGGCGACGGATCCGGTGCCTCGGGCATCGCCATCCTCGATGCCGACGGCGGCGTCGGCCAGGTCGCCCTGCTGCAGCCGGGCACCGGCTACACGACCACGCCTACCGTGACTCTCACCGGCGGCGACGGCCAGGGTGCCACCGCGGTCGCCGTCCGCAACCACGTATCGATGACTGCACCTCAGGCAGACCCGAGCAAGAACATCGCTGTGCAGGCGCTACTCGTCGACGATAAGACTCTCGACGAGGTCGAATTCGATCTCACCTTCTCTCAGCAGGGGCGTCCGTTCTACGTCTGGGGCACAGGGATTGAGCCCAGTGCCACGACACAGGACATAACCAAGGACAACTACTACCTCTCGTACACCAGGCTCGCGGCATCGGGCACGATCACCGTCGACGGCGAGGAGTTCGCGGTCGAGGGCACCACCTGGATGGACCACGAGTACGGCAATTTCGGCGGCAACACGTCCGACACCCGCGTTCGCTGGCTACTGCAAGACATGCAACTCGACAATGGCTACACGATCTCGAACGCAGGCATCATCGCCGAGGGCTACAAACCGCAGATCGACGTCTCGGTAGATGCCTACGCGACCCTGCAGGATGCGGACGGCAACCTCTATTACGTGGCGAGCAAGGTGACGCCGGTCGGCGAGCTGTGGACAAGCCCGGACAGCGGGAACGGCTACGCCCAGCAGTTCCGCGTCGAGATCCCCTCCTTCGATGCAGACATCACCGTCACGACGCGACTCCAAGACCAGGAGTTCGCCGTGGGCAGCGCACCCGTCTACGAGGGCACTGCCGACCCGGTGGGCACGTTCCAGGGCAAGCCGGTCTCAGGTGACGCGTGGATCGAGCAGGCGTTCTGACACCAACGAGGCCGATTGCTCGGCTAATTCGGAGTAGCGCACATAACGCTGTCCGTGCTGCTGCGCTGTACGCAAGGTGAGACCTTTGTTACTGGCGGCGACGGTGCGTATTCCGCCGGTGCCTCCTACGTCTTTCAAAATAGGCGGTTGGCGACATCCACGGGTGTGGCGGCGTCGAGTGCCGCACGGAGCTTCCCCTTCGATACCGGCGCGGCCGGAGCGGTCATGAACTCTTCGACCGGCACAGTCGGATCGGCAAGGTAGACCTGTGTGTAACCGGCCGCTTCCGGCTCAAAACGCCACGTCTGCGAAACGGATCCCACATCGAGGGTGTCAAAACCCAGGCGGTCGATCAGACCCGCAGCGAGGGCGACCGCATCAGAATCAGCTCCGGCAATAGGAAGAGCGCTGCGGTCCGAAGCACCGGACGGACGCGCCAGCTGCGGAATGTGGTGCGCAAGAATGTTGTTGAACGCCTTCACCAAAAGAGCATCAGGCAGATGCTGCTGGTTCCACTGATATTGGTTGACCGTTCCCGAGTCGAGGTCGGCAATGCGGCCGTCCCGAGACGGATAGTAGTTTCCGGTGTCGAGTACCGTCTTCCCGCTCAACAACCCCTTGGGCAGCGCACTGTAGGCGTGGGCCGGGATACTGAGCAACACGACCTCCCCCGCGTCCGCGGCTTCCTCGATGGTGCCCGCTGCAGCGTGGGGTCCCAGTTCCTCAACCAAACCTGTAAGGCTCTCGGGCCCTCGCGAATTGGCGATCACAACGTTGATATCGGCGGCGACTGCCAACCGTGCGACTGCAGTGCCGATGTTTCCGCTACCGATGATTCCCAGTGTTGTCATGACGTGTTCTCTATTCTCTTGGAGGTCAGTGTGATACGCGCGCATCGCGCCCGTAGCGTGGTGCGGCCTTGAGGTTGTCCCGCAAGGTCGGACCGTCGTAGTCGAAGTGAAAGATCCCACGTTCCTGCAGGATCGGCACAACCCGATCAACAAACGCGTTCACGCCGTCGTGAAGACCGTCCACGGCGATCGAGAAGCCATCGCACGCACCGGCTTCAAACCATTCCTGCATGTGATCGGCGATATCCTCGGGCGTTCCGGCGACAACAGGGTGATAGTCGATCACGCCGTGCGCTATGACATCTCGCAGCGACCAGCCTTCTCGGACCACCTCGAGCGCCCGTTCCGATCGCGGATCGCCAGGGTTGGCCACGGCGGCGGCGAGCATGGCACCGGAGACCGGGCGATCAATATCGTCGTAGCTCAACCGAAGTCCCAACATTGCTCCCAAGTACCCGACACGCTGTTCGAGATCGATCGACTCATCCAGACGACGACGCCGCGCAAGTGCATGCTCCTTCGAATCGGCGACGGTCGGCATGAACCCGGCAAACATCTTCACATCGTCCGCCTCACGGCCGGCCGCGACCGCGGACGCACGCAGCGCTTGCCGTTGCGCACGCCCACTCTCGATGGTGTAAGGGTTGGCGTACACACCGTCCGCGTACATGCCGGCCAACTCGATCCCCTCCCGGCCGCCACCGGCCTGAAAGATCACCGGCTGCCCCTGCTCGGACGGCGGAATGGCCAGCGGGCCCCGCGCAGCCACGTACTTGCCCCGCAGGTTCACTGGACTCACCTTGTCGGGGTCGGCGTAAACACCGCCTTCGACATCACCGATGAACGCGTCCTTCTGCCAACTGCCCCACAAAGACTCGACGATCTGAATCACCTCGTGGGCCCGCTCGTACTTCTGTTGCCGCGGAGGAATAGCGGCACCGAAGTTGGCCGCCGCCTGGGGACTCGAGGTGGTGACCGCATTCCAACCCACGCGGCCGCGACTGATCACGTCGAGCGCCTTATATTGCCTGGCGAGGTTGAACGGTTCTGTGAACGTCGTCGAGCTCGTCGCCACCAATCCGATCCGTGAAGTCTCCCGTGCTATCGCCGTCATCACCACAATCGGATCGAGCACGTAGTTCAAAGGTTGCCGCGCAAGATCGATGTCCAAGGCCGGCGTATCGGCGAAAAACAGCAACTGAATCTTGCCGTTCTCTGCGCTTCGCGCGAAGCGGACGTAGGCGTCCATGTCGGTGTGGCTGTCCAAGTTCACATCTGGCAACCGCCAGGCCCCCGGTTCGCTGCCGTATCCGCCCACCAACTGCATGGCCAGCAGCATCTGCGGCTTATCCATCGTTCGACCTCGCTATCCGGAGAGGCTCTCCGCTGCGCTCGACGTTACGGATAGGTTCTCCGTTTAGCAAGCTCAGGTCGAATCACACCTCGCCTACGCGCTTACTGCCGCTAGTCTGCAGATCGGGCCCAGCCCGATCGCATCAGCGCCCGCAACGCCTCCGACGACGTCTCGTCCGCCATGGCGGCACCACTGACCCATGACATCGCGAGCACTGCGAGGAACAACTCGCGACCCCGCACCCCGCCGCGCGCCGCCCCATCACGTTGGGCCGCGTCGAGGAAGTGCTCAGTGGTGGTGACAAACCCTTCACAGGTGAGCGCCAACGGCGACGTCTCTTGAGTCAGCGCCTCGCGCAACGGATTCGGCAGGCCCTCGAACGCGGAGGACCACTGGGCTACCGCGTCGAGCCATTTTTGAAGAGCTGTGGCGGAATCCGATTCATCAGCCTCGATAGCGTCCCGACGAGCCGCCAACTCCTCGTCACGACTGCGAAGCAACTCAGCAAGCAACGCATCCCGAGATGGAAAGTGTCGATACAGGGTGCCCGCACCGACACCGGCGCGCTTGGCGATCTCGTTGATCGAGCCCGAGATCCCCTCCTCCGAGAACACCTCCTCCGCGACCGCCAGGATATGGGCGCGATTCCTCTCACCGTCGGCGCGCGGACGCCGTGGCACAGTCTTCACTTCAGCCATACCCGGCCTCCCTCCTTCGACGCTGAGAAGTTCCCGGCGTCGACCCCCAGCTTAAGCGGAGAAACTCTCCGGAGGCACCGGGCGTCAGGCGTAGAGCGCGACCGTTTGCGTCGCGGTCAGGACGAGGGCTTTGTCCGCGTCATAGACCGCCATCGTCTGGTACGAATAGCCGTTCGCTGCATAGTCACTCGATGATCTGATGAGGAACCATCCCGACGGGTCGGCGACGGTGTCGCTACAAAAATGCAGGGTCCAGGTCATGGTGCTGATGGGCGCCCACTCGACGAACGAGGTGGTGACCGCGGGAGCGAGGCAGTCTGCAAGCGCCACCACCGCAACATGAGGATCGACCCCGGTCGCGTCCAGATGGCGGGCCCAGGCAACAAACTCGGGCCGATCGACCCTCGACAGGGGTGTGGTTCCTCCGGCGCGCCGGATGTCAAAGTTTTCGACAAACGCCGGCCGCAGCGACGAAGCCTCGGCGAACGGCGGGCACTCATCGGGTCCGGGAACATCGGGCCGAGTGATGGACGAGTGATCGACAATGCTCGAACGTGGACGTGCGAACACCAACGTGGCCAGTGATGCAACCTCAGATTGGCTTGTACATTCCACCGCGATGCTTGTGGTCGAACGACCTTGTCGCACCATGTGAGTGGCCACTTGGACCGTGTCGACAGCCGGCGCGGTGAACGCGAACTGTGCCGATCGCAGCGGGGGAAGGTCCGGGCCGTGAGCCTGTCGGGCCGCCTCGACAGCCAAGGCTGCGGTGAGGCCTCCGAACGCCGTGCGGCCCTGGGTCCACGACTCGGGGACAACAAAATTTGTCCCCTCATCGAACGGATTGATGACCTCGGCCAACGTCGGCATGAATGTTCCTCCTGATGAATATCTGTGGTGCGAACGAAGATCTCGAGGGCTCGATCAGCGTCGCCGAGACATGATCGTTGTAGCACGAGCGTGCAACACCGTTCAGCGACAGTTGGGTACCACCGAGACCGAACTTGTCTTTGTACGACACTGCCCCCACACTGTGATTCGTGGCCGTCTTGACGCGAGTTTCGCTGATCTCCCGGGCAGATGAGCTCATCACCGAACTCGGCGGGGATGCCGACAGCCTTCTCCGGTCGCGGGGCATCGATCCGCTCGCGGTCGGCGACTTCGACCGGTATGTCCGCTACGAAGACGCCGCCGCGGTACTTGGCCACGCAGCTCGCGAATTCGACTGTCTCGACTTCGGATTGCGCCTCGGTGGCATGCAGAGCATCGCATCGCTGGGACCGCTGAGCGTCATCTTGCGCAATGCCGAGACAGTGGGCGAAGCGATCACGAACTTCTGCCGCTTCGTCGGAAACCTTGCGCCGGCCGACACCGCGCGGCTGACCACGTCGCCGGGATCGGCGATCTACTCGTACTCGACGATCCTCCACAACGACTTCGACCGGCGCCAGATGGTGGAAAAGAACCAGGCACTGGCCATGAACGCCATCAACGTCATGATCGGCGACAGAGTGGGGCCGATAAAGGTCACGTTCCAGCATGAGCGGCTCGCACCACTGGAGTCCTACTTCGATGTGTTTGGTTGCCCGGCCGAGTTCGGGCAGAGCCAGAACACCATCCACCTGTCGCCGGCGCATCTCACCCGTGCCATCGAGGATCGCGACGAAGCCGCACTCACACTTGCCCAGGAATACCTGGCCCGGGTCCATTCCGGCGTAGCACTGGCCGAGCATGTCCGCGACGTCACGCGGCGTTTACTCCTGGTCGGCGAGGCCGGCCTCAACCAGGTGGCCCGAGCGGTGTCGCTGCACGAGCGCACGCTGCAACGCGAACTTGCAACCGAAGACACCACCTTCGAAAAAATTCTCGACGAGGTTCGACGGGCGAGCGCCTGGGAGCTCGCCGCAACCGGCTTGCAGGCCTCACAGATCGCCTCGGCCCTGGGCTATGCCGAGCAGAGCAGCTTCACCCGTGCCTGCCGCCGCTGGTACGGCGAGTCGCCGCGAGCCCTGCTCAAACGCCGACGCGGCAGTCGCCCGGAGGATCCGATCCTCTAGGTTGGCGCGCCGCACTGACGCCTCCGTCGAACGAGCCACTGTCGTCAAATGGCAAATCAATGTCGCCTGAAGACAAGTTTAAACGCCACCCTCTTGCGACGCTTGTAGGCAACGTCACACAGAAGCTCAACTACGGGAGTTGACATGCCTACAGCCCCTGCGCCTGATTCAGGCGTCGCATTCGATCACGTCGACGTCCTCGTCGTCGGCGCCGGTCTGGCCGGGATCGGGATGGGATACAACCTCAAGCAGTCACAGCCCGGCCGAACCTTCGCTATTGTCGATGCGCGCGAATCGATCGGCGGCACGTGGGATCTGTTCCGCTACCCCGGGATTCGCTCTGATTCCGATCTGCAGGCATATGGATTCGGCTTCAAGCCGTGGCGCCGCGACAACTCGATCGCCGACGCCAACGAGATCCTCGACTACCTCCAGGAAACGGTCAGCGAAAACGATCTACAACGCCACATCCATCTCGGCTTCATGGTTGTCCAGGCGGACTTCTCGACACCCGAACAGCGTTGGGTGGTCACACTCGAGCGTGTCATCGACGGAGTCCGCCTCGACGTGACCGCGTCGATGTTGTTCTCGGCCGCCGGCTATTACGACGCCGATGAGGGTTTCACACCGGAGTTCGTGGGCCGTGAAGACTTCGAGGGTCAGATCATCCACCCGCAGCATTGGCCCGAGGACCTGGATTACTCGGGCAAGAAAGTCGTGGTCATCGGAAGTGGCGCCACCGCGGTCACACTTTTGCCGTCGATCGCAGAGAACGCCGAGCACGTCACAATGCTGCAGCGGTCCCCGTCGTACGTGATCCCCATCCCGCGCAAGGATCCGATCGCGAACACACTCCGACGGATCCTCCCCGAGAAAACTGCCTACTCGATCTCCCGCGAGATCAGCATTCGCAAAGGAAATCTCGTCTACAAGGGCAGCCGGAAATTCCCACGGCAGGCTCGGGCACTCGTCCGTAAGATCACGGCTGCCGCGCTCCCCGAGGGCTTCGACGTCGATACCCACTTCCATCCCGAATACGACCCGTGGGACCAGCGCATGTGCATGGTCCCCGACGGCGACCTGTTCAAAGCAATCGCGAAGGGCCGCGCTGCGGTGGTCACCGACAAGATCGTGCGGTTCACCGAATCCGGGATCGAACTCGAATCAGGTACGCGGCTCGACGCCGACATCATCGTCACCGCTACGGGGTTGAAGATGGTGCCCTTCGGAAAGATCGCATTCGCGGTCGACGGCCGGCCCATCGACCTACCCGACCACGTGATCTACAAGACCGTAATGGTTAGCGATCTCCCGAACTTCGCGTTCACCGTCGGGTACGTCAACCATTCGTGGACTCTCAAGGCAGACCTCGTCGCACAGTGGTTCTGCCGACTTCTCGACCACATGAGCGAGTACGGCTACTCCAGCGTCGTACCCGTCGTCTCCGACAGCTCGATGCAGGTCAAGCGGTTCATCGAATTCGACGCGGGCTACATCAATCGGGCGATGCACCTGTTCCCCAAGCAGGGCGCCCACGGACCGTGGCGGGCTCCCCAGGACTTCAACCGCGACCGGATCGTCCTCGGTAAGGACCCGATCGACGACCCCGAGCTTCGCTTCACGTCGGCCGCTTCACCTGCCGCCGGTTTCGCGGACGCCGCCATCGAACAATTGAAAGAAGCCATTCAGTGACCAACGCACCGACCACGCATGGGGCCCCCGCACTCATCGCCAACAATGCCACTCGGCCAGGTGAGCCAACGCGATTCGCCGACGCCACCGACGGCGTCAAGCTCGCGATCTACGAGTACGGCAAGAGCGATAGGCCCACGGCACTATTCGTCCATGGATTCCCCGACGACCACTCGGTCTGGGAACCGGCAATCGCTTTGGCGGCCGGCGACTTCCACGTCGTCACATACGACGTGCGCGGTACCGGAGCATCAGGCCAACCCGCCAAGCGGGACGGGTATGCGATGTCCCAACTGCGCGACGATCTCGCGACCGTCATCTCCCTGACGAGCCCCGACGCACCTGTCCATCTGATCGCCCACGACTGGGGATCGATCCAAAGCTGGTCCGCTGCAACTGATCCAGCTTTCGCCGAAAGACTCATGTCATTCACGTCCATCTCCGGGCCGAGCCTGGACATGGCCGGCGCCTGGTTGCGCCGTGGGCACCGTCATCCACGCGATTTCCTCCGTCAACTCGCCGACTCCTGGTACATCTTCGCGTTCCAACTGCCGTTCCTCCCCGAATTGCTGGTACGGCGCGGTGTCGTCGAGAAGTTGATCTCCCGATCCGAGAACATCGGCGTGCCGACCGACCGTCAGGTCCCGTCCGGACGCCGGTCCCGGCGCGACGCGATCAACGGAATCGAGTTGTACCGCGCCAATTTTCGCCACCTGCTCACACCACGACCCGCTCGAGCGGTGTGTCCGGTGCAGGTTCTCGCCCCGACCGACGACGCGCATGTCACCGTGCCCCTCGGACTCGAAGCACCAAAACCGTTCGTGGACAGCCTGCGTGTACGCGAAATCCCGGGCAACCACTGGGTAGTGGAGCAGAACCCCACCCTGATCACAGCCCTCGTCACTGAGTTCATCAGCACCGGCGTGAAGCATCAGAACGGAGATTCGAGATGGCCATGACACCGCAGCGCCACAGCGATCCCAGCAAGGTCGCACTGCACGCCCGCAACGTGAAATTCGATTGGGCCGGTTTGCCATTCGAGTGGATTCCGGGTGAGCGCTTCTCCTCGCACTACATCAACGTCCTTCATCTCTTACTCCCCGAGGGTGAGCGCTGGTTCGTGAAGGTGTTCAGCGAGATTCTGCCGATGATTCAGGACGACCAGCTACACGAGGACATCGTCGGGTTCATCGGCCAGGAAGGCGTCCACGCCGCCTCCCATCAGGGAGTGCAGGACTATTTCAACGCCAACGGTCTCGATGTCAGGCCGTACGTCGCGGAAATCGAGGACATGTTCCGCAAGGTGCTCGGGGATCGTGACCTCGAGGGCCAGGCCAGGGAAGAATGGCTGATCGAGCGTGCCGCATTGGTCGCCGGGGTCGAGCATCTCACTGCAGTACTGGGCAATTGGAGCCTCAACTCCCCCAAGCTCGATGCACTCAAATCGAACGAGACGATGCTGGACTTGCTCCGATGGCATGGGGCCGAGGAGGTCGAACATCGCACCGTCGCGTACGACGTCTACAAGCACATCGACGGCCGGTACTGGCGCCGGGTCCGCACCTATGCGGTGGGCGGAATCCTGCTGTTCTCTCTGTGGTGGCGCGGCGTCAAGTTCATGACGGCGAACGATCCCACGATCCCGGCCTCCGCCAAGCGACCCCGGGCCGGCATCGTCAAACTGATATGGGCCGAGGTCCGTCACATCGTTCCCGGAGTGGGTACCTTCGCGAAGGCATCCTGGAAGTACTTCCTGCCGACCTATCATCCGTCCCATGAGGGCTCGACATCGCAGGCCGTCGCCTATCTGGCGAAGTCGCCCGCGGCCATGCGTGCAGATGCTCTTGCGGACGCCCAGACATCATGAGAGCAATTGCACACCAACCGAATCGAGCCGGAAGGGGCGATCAGCCCGTTCACTACACGCCGGGAACCGATATCCCGGACGCGTTCGTCTTCCGATTCTTCGAGACGGTGACCGGGAAATGGTGGACCAAAGCCGCCCAGCGTTCGGCCCGTGGCCGTTCGCCGGTGGCCACCGTCGATCGTGAACTACATGTTCGAATTGCGCGCGTCAGCGAAGAGGCCAACGACGTCCGGACGCTGTGGTTCACCCGCACCGACGAACAACCGTTCCCAGCCTGGGATCCCGGCGCCCATGTCGACATCGTCCTACCCACCGGCCGGACGCGCCAGTACAGCCTCAACAGCGACCCCGACGATCTACGCACCTATCGCATCTCGGTCCGCCGCATTGACGAAACCCGCGGTGGTGGTGGAGGTTCGGCGGAGGTACACAGCCTTGAGGTCGGGCAGGAATTGACGTTGACGGGTCCGCGTAACGCGTTCCCGTTCATCAACTCTCCCCGCGGGTATGTCTTCGTCGCCGGCGGTATCGGGATCACGCCCATTCTGCCGATGCTGCGCGATGTGGCTCGTCGAGGCGACCAGTACGTCCTCATCTACACCGGCCGAAACCGAGCGTCGATGCCCTTTCTCGACGAGATCAGCCAGATCGTGGGCGACCACGACATCCACATCTGGCCCGACGACGAGTACGGCACACCCGACGCCGGCAAGATCATCGACCTCGCACCAACCGGTGCCGCGCTCTACACATGTGGGCCGGCACCAATGATCGACGCAATTCGCGCACAGATTCCGGACCCGCAGATCGACACACTGCATTACGAACGTTTCAGCCCACCACCAATTCTCGGCGGAGAGGCGTTCACGATCCGCCTCGCGAACACGGGCGTGGAGGTACAGGTCAAGTCCGACGAGTCCGCTCTGACGGCGATTCGGCGGACCAAGCCAGGACAGGCCTACTCCTGCCAACAAGGTTTCTGCGGAACGTGCAAGGTGCGGTTACTGGACGGCCAGGTGGAGCACCGAGACAATGTTCTGACCGACTACGAACGCGGCGACCACATGATCCTGTGCGTCTCTCGCGCCCAGGGCTCAATTTCCATCGATGCATAGGAGATAGACGCGATGAAGGCCGTTGTCTGCACGGAGGGCGAGCTCAGCGTTCGCGAGGTAAAGACACCCGAGCCAGGTCCGGGCCAAATCCTGATCAAAGTACTGCGGACCGGGATCTGCGGATCGGATCTGCACGCCACCAAGGACGCCTCCGAGTTGAATGCGTTGATGCTCGAATCGGGTTACACGACAGCGATCCTTCCGGACCAGGAAGTCATTCTCGGACATGAGTTCCTCGGCGAGGTGGTGTCGTACGGCCCGAAGACCCGGGGCCGTTGGGCTGCGGGTACGACGGTCACGGCACTGCCCATCTTGCACACCGAGGTCGGAATGCATCTGACGGGCTTCGACATTCACGCAGCGGGTGGCTATGCCGAATACACCCTCGTGGAGGAAGCGCTGACATTCCCCGTTCCCGACGGCGTCTCGCCCGACAAGGCCGCGTTCACCGAGCCGCTCACCGTCGCACGGCATGCGGTCCGTCGATCGGGAATCAGCAAGAAACGCCCCGCCGTCGTCATCGGCTGCGGTCCCATCGGCCTGGCGGTGATCCTGATGCTCAAGGCCGCAGGCGTCACGACGGTGATCGCCTCCGATCTCTCATCCGGCCGGCGGAAGCTCGCCACCCAGTGCGGTGCCGATGTGGTCGTCGACCCCAAGGTCCAAACGCCCTGGGATACCCTCACACTCAAGGATCCGGTGAACTCGACGCCGGAACTCCTCGCTTTCGCACTCAAGATGACCAAAGCCGTGCGCCGGATCCCATTCGCCTCAGTGGAGAAGATCTTCTTCGGCGCCGATCGACTCGGTCAATCCCCCAGCGGCCCAGTGGTGTTCGAATGTGCCGGCGTCCCCGGAATCATCGATCACATAGTCGCCAACGCACCGCTCCGGTCACTGGTGACAGTGGTCGGAATGTGCACCGAAGTCGACAAATTCCGCCCAGCTGTTGCCCTCAGCAAAGAGATCGATCTGCGCTTCGTCTTCGGTTACGACCCAGCAGAATTCAGCCAAACGCTGGGCATGATCGCCTCCGGCAAGGTCGACCCGTCGCCCCTGCACACGGCGACCGTTGGCCTCGACGGCGTCGCCCAGGCATTCAACGACCTCGGCGATCCCGAGCGCCACGCGAAAATCCTCATCGATCCGTCCCGGTGAGAGTGCAGCGCCCGGAGTAGATGGATTCACCGGGTTCGAGTAGTCGAGCACCGCACGAGGACGTTGTGGGTTGCCTTGATCCGATCAGCGTGTTGCGGCGGAAGCCCCTCGGAATCCTCACCAATTCACTTGCGCTGCTTAGCGACAGGTAGTTGCCCGCGCGCGGGAACACGACTAACGTTATTGGTAAATATGTATATCGGTACGTAAATACGAACAACGGAGAGCGTGTGCAGATCGGCTTTGCAGTCCCCAATGGTCCTGCTACTGCTAGTTATGCCGACCTCGGAAAATTTGTCACCGAGGGCGAAAGGATGGGATTCGACTACGCGACATTCAGCGACCACATCGTCATTCCAGACGTTGTAGAAGCGGAATACCCGTACAGCGCCAGCGGGGCCTTCCCCGAGCGCGCTCGAAACGGGCATCACGAACAATTGATCGAGATGGCCTACGCTGCGGGTTTGACCACCACTTTGCGACTGGCGACCTCGGTGATGGTCGTCCCATATCGACCGGTGGTGCCGACCGCGAAAATGTTGGCCACTTTAGACGTATTGTCGAACGGTCGCCTGATCCTAGGCGTCGGATCAGGGTGGATGAAGGAAGAGTTCGATTGTCTCCAAGTCCCTTTCAAGCCTCGGGGCCAGTTGACCGACGAGTATCTGGACGCATTCATCGAACTCTGGACGGCTGAACGTCCGAGCTACAAAGGTGATTTCGTAAGTATCGACGGGATCACAGTGAATCCCCAACCGATACAGAATCCGCATCCGCCGATCTGGGTGGGCGGGATGAGCGCACCGGCGCTACGCCGCGCAGCACGTGTCGGTGACGCGTGGTATCCGGTGATTGATGACCCCAAGCGTCCGCTCGACAGTCTCGATCGCTGCCGGGCAACCATCACCAAACTCGGTGATATGGCTGAAGCCGCCGGTAGGCAACGAGAGATGGTGAACCTGGCACTGCGGGTCACGGGCACGGGCGACAAAGTGCCCGCAGTCGCGCAAGACGGGGGTCGCCGTCTCTTTTCGGGAAGCGCCGCCGCTATCGCCGATGACCTCGCGGAACTATCCGACATCGGGGTGAGAGGGGCCGACTTCCGCTTCGACGAGGAAGCTGACCTTTCCAGCCCCAACGAAGTCCTCGACTCGATGGCTCGCTTTCAGCAGGACATTCTGTCTCGCTTGCGTGGTTAGCAGAGTCAGGGTCGACGCGGCCACGCGTTGACCGGCCATCAATGATGCTCTGACTCCCACAACAGAAACGGGCCTTCCCCAGTGTCTGCGGTCTATGACCGCAGTTCACTCGAGGAAGGCCCGAGTTGCGCTGTATGACTACAAACGGGGTTTCCAGAGCCCCCGGGTTGCCTCCAACGCGAGTTGGCCGGCGGCTGTAGGCGAGAGCTCACACATCGTGTTGAACAATCGCTTTGTCTCGGTCATGGCGTCGGGGGCAACGTCCGCCCATCGATAGGCCACCGCAAGTGCGGTCTCCAAAGTTCGCGCCGGTTCGACGATCTGGTTCACGAGTCCGTAGTTCTCTGCTTCCTTTGCGCTCAGCAGTCGTCCCGTGGTGAGAAGATCGAACGCGAGCTTGCGTCCGAGAACGGTGACCGCACTCGGCATCACCAAGCTGGGTACCACCGAATGCTGCAATTCAGGGAAACCAAGCCGAAGGTCAGTTGCCGCAACGACCATGTCGCAGGCCAAAGCAAGCCAGGCTCCGCCTCCCACTGCCGATCCGTTTACCGCGGCAACAGTGGGTGTAGGGCCACGTTGCAACTGCGCGGCAACGTCGGACATGAGTTTCGATCGCAGCATCACCGCATCGCGATCGGCTGCGTGCCCAGCGAACTCCTTCACATCGCCGCCAGCACAGAATGTCGACCCCTCGGCGGTCAGGACCACCGCGCGGACCGCCGGGTCGTCGCCGGCATCAGTCAGAGCTACATGGAGCACCTCGAGTAGTGCCGTCGTCAACGCATTGCGCTGGCGGGGGCGGTTGAGCCTCATGATTCGAACGACGCCGACAGCAGCGGCACGATCTTCGATGACCAGGCTGTCGGGGGAAGTAGGCGATGACGGTTTCACAACGTTCCTTCAGTCCGTCCGACGCCTGACACGGCGCGCATCAACTCTCTGACCGCTCGGGCGCGGCAGTCAAGGGCGCCTTGGGTTTTCCGACGAAACGCCACGGCAAACCGGTGGTCGGGTAATCACCCAACGTCTTGCTGTGGACCATCTGAAACAACTCAGTGTCGTACAAACGTCGGTCGACGGCGAACTCATGCGCCGTATAGTTCAACGCGGCTCGTAGCCCGGCCTGTTGCAGTCGGGCTTCCACTGTGGCGCCGGAGATGTCGGACAATGGCCCCTTAGGGAGATCGACCGCTTGTCCGCGTCGGGTCAGCTCCGGCAATGGTGTACCGACCACAGATTCGAACGTCGCGATGTCATCGTCGTCGACAAGCGTCACCGCAATGAAGCGTCCGGCCTCGGGGAGACGCAGGAAAATATCTCCTCCAACTGCCTCGGCCTTGTAGGTCTCATCCGGGATGGTCCCGATGAGGTCGAGAAGTTGCGTGGCCATCACCTCTGACATCGAGATATCGACCGAGACACTTCGTGCATGCTCAGAGGCCAACGACCACGCCAGGACCCAGTTGGTCACCGTCACACTGGCCAAGGGATCCGCCCACGGAGTGCCTACTCCAGACATCTCACCTCGCGCGTTCTGGGTGGCGGCGATAAGCCCGGAGAATGCGTGAATGGTGGTGCCATAGGCGCGGTATCCGGCCCAGTCGCCGGTCAGACCAAATCCACTTGAGGCCAGGTGCATCGTGCTTTTCGGAGTCCGTGCGATCGCCTCGGCATCGACGCCGACCTTGGTGGCCCGGTGCGGGCTGAGGTTGGTCATGACCACGTCGTACGGTTCAGCGTCGAGGCTGCTCCCCTCGCCCGAGACCTGGACGTCGACTATTGATTTACAGAAGTTGAGGTGGTTGTAGTAGCCACTTCGATTGAGGCCAGGTGTTCCCTTCGCAAAGGGTCCCCGCCGACGGTAGATGTCGAGGCGCTCCGGATCTTCGAGCTTCGTCACCGTCGCCCCCATTGCACCGAGCCATGCGGCTGCCAGCGGTACGGCGAGAACGTGTCCGGCGTCGAGGACTTTGAGCTCCGACAGTGCCGGCGGCCGGGAGTGGGAGTCGTCGCCTGCCCTTTGATAATTGCTCAGTCGCGCAGGGATACTCGCGAACCCCCGCCCCAACGGATCAAAGGTGCGGCCGGAAGTGCCTGCCCGGTCGATGAATTCCTCGACTGTGTTGACGATGGTGCACGGCACACCGGCTGCCTGCAGGATGCTCTGGCAGTCGCTCGTCGTGCGGGTCGACGCCCAGTCCGACATCGCCTGATCGACCTCATCCGAGTGCTCCCGAGCATTTTCCAACGTGGCAATCGAGTCCAAGACTGAACCGATCACATTGCGAAAGCCGGTCCACTGATGCTCTTCGAGAACGAGCACATACACCGACCCGTCAGCGCACTTGAAGAACCCCGTCGGCGCGCCGTAGCGCGCACTGCCCCCGGCATCAGGGCAATCGGCGAGAGCGTGGCCCATTTCCAGCGCCAAACCGGTCGCGATGATTGCTCCCTGCGCCGACAGATCGATATGAACCGGCATGCCGGTCCGGCGCGATTCATGTACGCCGTGCAGCGCCGCCATCGCGATCACATTGCCGACCAGCTTCAGCCCGATCGCTCCGGCAGGGACGGTCGGCGGATCGAGCTCACGCCCGGGGGTGTGACCAAGAATGCCACCGGCCGCCAAAATCGTGAGCTCAGAAGCGAACACGTCGGCGCGAGGATCGGTCAAACCATACGCACTTGCGGTCACCCAGACCGCTGCGTTGCGGTGCTCTACGAACTCGATGTACTCGATGACCGAACCTGACGGGATTCCGGCGACGGTTGGAGAGTTCTCGATCCGATCGATCAACACGACGTCGCTTGCCTCGAGGTCTGCACCCGAAGCCAATTCCCTGACGGCGGCGCCCATCTGGGCCAACGTACCGGCGGCCATGCGCAGAGCCGGCGTGTCACCGCTTGTCACCACTGTGAGACCCGCCAGCCATGTTGTGCGTGCCGACTCCTGCGCCTCGGTGTTCGTTGGGATGGTGGGTGCTTGCGTCATCACGCAATGTCCTTCCTTGAAGGCGTGGATTTCCCGGTATTGGCGTTGGGGAAAGTTGATGTCGGCGACTTTGCTCGTACACCTATCGCCGTATCGTGATCGGAATGGTCAGCGCTCTGACACCTTCCGCACGTGGTCGAAATATCGTATCACCGTACGTAATTGCGAACAATAGGTTGGTGTAGGTCTGCTGAAACCGCCCGTACCGAACACGACTTGAAGCGCCTTGGGGATCCCAGAGGATCACCAAGGCGCTGTGTCCAGCGATCGCGGGGGGCCTCAGGCGTCCCCGCGCGGATTATTAGCCGGACATCTTGCCGGGCAACCACAAAACGAGTTCGGGCCACACCACGAACAGGACAGCCACGCACAACATCGCGGCCGCGTACGGTACAGCGCCCCGGAAGACCTCGCCGGCTTTACGACCGGAGGTCCGTGCGACAACAAATACGTTGATGCCCAGAGGCGGTGTGATCAAACCGATCTCACCCATCAGAACCACAAAGATGCCGAACCAGATGGCGTCATAACCGAGTGCCTCGACCAACGGAAGCACAATTGGCACAGTAAGGGCGATGATCGCGATCTGGTCCATGAAGAAGCCGAGCACCAGGTACAGCAGTGTCAGCAGCAGCATGATGACGATGGCTGGCACAGCAAGGTCGCCGATCCAGTCGACCATGTCGTTCGCCGCTTTTGTCATCGTGAATGCGTAGCCGAAAACGTGCGCCGCGATGACGATTGCAAAAATCATCGAGCTTGACTTGACGGTTTCGATCACTGCGTCGATGAAGCCTTCGAGTGTCAGCTTGCGTCGTGCAATGACGAGCAGCAGGGCGGCGAGCGCGCCCAGTGCGGCGGATTCAGTCGGTGACGCGAGCCCGAAGAAGATCGCGCCGACGACGGCGACGAAGATGAGGATGATGGGCGATGCCTGAAAACTCTGTGTGACTTTTTCTTTCAGGCTCGACCTCTCACCACGCGGTAGGCGGGAAGGATCACGAAGCAGAGGAAGGAACATGGTGAGCAGCAAGGCAACAGCGATGATCAACCCCGGCACGATACCGGCGATGATCATGTCGCCGATGCTCGCTTCTGCAGTCACGGCGTAGAACACCAGGATCACGCTTGGTGGAATCATGCCCGCAAGGGTGCCCACCGAGGCCACCATGCCGGTCGCGGTGGTCGGTCGATATCCCTCGTCGATCATCCTGCCTGTTGTGGTCTTGGCCAGTGTTGCCGCTGCTGCGGTGGACGATCCGGACACGGCCGAGAAACCCACGCCGGCCATCGTCGAAGCAATTGCGGTTCCGCCTGGTGTTCGGCCGAAGACTGTTCGCCCTGCATCGAAGAGCGAATCCATCATTCCGGACATCAACATCAGGTGCGCCATCAGGATGAAAAGCGGTATCGCCGTGAGGGAGAGCGACTGCACTGAGCTGATGGGGATCGCTTCCAGTACACCAGCGGTACCGCTCGCGGTCAGAAGCAATAGCAGGCCGACGATGCCGGCGGCCAGGATCGCGAAGGAGACCGGGACTCGAAGCAGAATGAGCCCGATGAGGATGACGATGAGTAGGAGTGCAATCACTTTGTAAACTCCGGCTTCGTGGAGGGACGGTCCAGGGAGACGTTCGCCGCCCCGGCCAGGTGCGCGTCACTCGAATTGCTTTCTGCACTGGCTATTTCACCCGAACTCGGCGCTCCTTCTGCACCGGCGACCTCTGCGATAATCGCATCGACCTCATCACCTGGGTCGTAGTCGGTGGCCACTGTATTCCACGGGGCGCTGAGTTCACGCCACAGATCGATGGCGACCACGATCGCACCCAAACCCATCGACGTCGGGATGATCGCCCGGAAGATCCAGCTCGGAATGAGCAGTTCGGAAGACCCGGGCATAGGCCCTTCACCGGTTTGGAAAGAGAACACCGTTGCCAAGAGACCGGTGTAGCCAACCGCCACCATTCCCAACAGGACGATCACATAGCCCATGAGAAGTAATGCTTTGCGGACCGGCGTCGACATCTTCTCGAACACGCTGACCACCGCTACGTGCGCGCCACTTCGGTAAGCGGTCACGATTCCGAAGAAGGCGGTCGTCGGCAGCAGGAACTGCTCGATGAAAGAGACCGCCCAGCCCATGGGCGAATCAAACACTGCGCGTGTGAAGATCTCGACGAGAGTGATCACTGCGATCATGACGATCGCCACGCCTGAGATCAGACCGCAGCCCGCAGACACCGAGTTCTGAATGCGATCGAGTGTGGGATGTTCGTCGGTCATGTAGCCAAACGGTGTCCGCCGAGCGCTTCCCTGATGGAATGCGTGGACAATGGCGTCCTGCGTCATCGGTCAACCTTTCCCATTTCATCCCTCAAGTCAGACAGCGTTTGACCGGCGGGCAACCCTTGCGACTCGAGATCGTCGACCCACGATTCCCGCACGGGCGCAACAGCATCAACCCAGAGTTTCTTGGTCTGACCCTCGATGGGTACTAGCGTCACGCCTGCCTCACGCAGGGTGTTGTTCGCCTTCTTCGAATCTTCATCAACGGACTCGCACACGCTGGTCTGGGCGATGGCCGAAGCATCGAGCAACACTTGTTGCTGCTCCGTGGACAGCCGGTCCCAGACCTTGGGGCTGATGGCCATGATGGAGGTCGCTGCATTCAGGTTCGCGCCGACGGTCGCGTAGTCGAAGACGTCCTCAAGGCTGTAGGTCGGAATGCTGTACGGCTGACGGATCGAGCCGGCGACGATCTTTCTTGAGATTCCTTCGTACAGGTCCTGCATGGACATGGCCACACCCGCGGCACCCAGACCGTCTAGGACTCGGTCACCGATACCTCCCGGGCTTGCCATCAATTTGCCTTCGAGGTCCGAGGGTTGCTCAACTTTGAACCCGCTCGTAAACACCTCAGACCGCGGGAGGTTCACTGTCCACAGTCCCAACACGCCGCGCTCTTTGAGTTCTTGTTCGTACAGAATTCCACCGGGGCGCACCATCGGGAGCAGGCCCCGGGCGACTGTGCAAGGGCTCTCCGAGAATCCGGGCAGGTCACCGACAACCGACAACGGCAACTCATTCGACAGGTATCCAGGGATGATCGGTCCCAGATCGATACTGCCGTTGCGTAACAACGCGAGTAAATCCTTCTGCTTGCCGAGCTGCCCGCTGCCGAACTCGTTCAGCTCGAGTCCCACCGCGGGCCCGTGCGCGTTCACATAATCCAGGAAGGGCTTGACTCCGCCTCTCCCTACCGGATTCTTGGCCGAGTACGCATCGGCAAATACCAGCGTCACTGCACCGGACACTTCGTCGGGTCTGCTGGCGTTGCAGCCGGCTGTCAATGTGAGGGCGAGTGCCATTGCTACGGCTGCCCATCTTCTTCTACGCATTCGTAATATTCCTTTTGCCGTCATGTCGGGAGCGGCGATGGTCCCCAGTATGAGCAATGGACCATCAATGACTGTGCGAAGGTGCTGCGACCTGACACCGTTCTGAATTACGAACAGCAATTCGTAATAATGTACACGATAGGTGTGCCGCATCTCCCTGTCAACACAATTCGTGACCCAGATAACTTTGCCCGAGGCCCGCCCGGGTGGTGCGGCCGGAGGCCTTGATCGCACAGCGCGCCGGTAGCCCGCATGCATTTGCGATGGACGACGGACCAACGAACTTTATCGCCGAAGTTCTTGCTGCCGAATGGAATTCGCGCGGAACAAACAGACCGGGCCGGCACCGGGCCGGAGGAAGCGCTCGATCACGGGGTCGATCAGAATCGCGGTACGCACCCGCAGGACAAGGACTCGCGAGTGGACGCCACACAGCCCGCGGAGCACACATGGTCCAGTGCTCTCCCCCACCACTCTGGCGGGCGAGTGCACCTGACGCCAAAACAATTAGTACGAACGAGGCAGGCCAAGAACGTGATTCGCCACGTAGTTCATGACCATCTCCTGGCTGACCGGGGCGATGCGAAGGATGCGGGACTCTCGGAAGTAGCGTTCGACGTGGTATTCCCGGGCGTAACCCATACCGCCGTGGGTCTGAATGGCCTGATCGGCGGCCTTGAATGCGGCGTCGGCACACAACCACTTGGCCATGTTCGCTTCCTTGCCACACGACAATCCCTCGTCATATCGCCACGCTGCATTCCGAGCCATCAGCTCAGCGGCATCGAGTCGGGTCTGGCACTCCGCGAGGGGGAATGCGATGCCCTGGTTCTGTCCGATCGGGCGACCGAAGACGACCCGCTCCTTGGCGTACTGAGCTGCCCGTTCCATGGACGCCCGGCCGATGCCGAGCGCTTCGTGGGCCAGCAGGATGCGTTCGGGGTTCAGACCGTCGAGCAGATACTTGAAACCCTTACCCTCGTCTCCGACGCGCGCAGTGTCTGGCACGAAGTAGTCCTCGATCAGGACCTCGTAGGACGCGACCGCGTTGCGGCCCATCTTCGGAATGGGATTGAGGTGCACGAACTCCGGATCGATGTCGATGAGGAACAGTGTCATGCCGTCGGTGGAACGTTCGACCTCGTCACGCTTGGTGGTGCGCGCGATCAGAATCATCTTCGAAGAGTCACCGGCTTTGGTGATCCAGACCTTGCGACCATTGATCACATAGCCACCCTCGACACGCTTGGCGAATGTCGAGATGCGAGTGGTGTCGGTGCCGGCGTCCGGCTCCGTCACACCGAAGCAGACGTGCAGGGAACCGTCGGCTGCGCTGGGCAGGATCTCCTTCCGGAGTTCCTCACTGCCGTGCTTGACGATGGTGTTCAAGCCAAAGATGGTCAGATGCATGGTGCTACAGCCATTCATGCCCGCGCCGGAAGCCGCGATCTCCTCCAGGAGCAATGACGCTTCGAAGATGCCCTGCCCCCCGCCGCCGTACTCCTCGGGGATAGCAATTCCGAGCCAGCCGTTCTCGGCGAAGGCGTTGTAAAACTCCCAAGGGAACTCGGCGTTTTGGTCCTTCTCGGCCCAGTAGTCGTTCGAGAAGCTCCGAGCCAGGTCACGCGCAGCGGTCCGCAGATCTTTTTGGTCAGGTGTCAGTTCAAGATCCATCAGTGGCTTCTTTCTGCGATGTGGCGAGCATGGGTGAGGAGCGGACCGTCGATCATCTGATCGCCGATCCGAAAGACGCCGCCAGTGGTGGCGTCTGGGTGCGAGAGCACAGTGTTGGCCCATTCGAGCTGAGCTGCGCTGGGATGGAAGGTTTCTCGGATGTGGGTCACGTGGCTCGGGTGAATGCACGCTTTGGAGCGGAACCCGAGTTCTGCGGCCTCGTCCGATTCGCGGCGCAGGCCTTCGATGTCAGAGATGTCGATGTGAACTGCATCGATGGCTGCCTTGCCCGCTGCAGATGCGGCGAGGAGACAGTTGCTACGGACCTGTTCGACGAGCGGGCGATAGCGGCCGTCGGGCCCCCTGCTGGAGCGACCCCCGAGGTCGGCGAGCAGATCCTCGCCACCCCACATCATTCCAACGCAGTTCTCTGCCTGCACCAACTGCGACATGGACAGGGCGCCGGCAGCGGATTCGATCAGGACCACAACATCGAAGTCGGCCAATTGCGCCAAGTGCTCTGGGTTCGCCGCCTTCGGCAGCATGACTGTTCTGACCCCTGCCCGGCGCATGGTTACGACATCATCGGCGAACCATCTCGTGTCCGCACCGTTCACGCGCACGATGGCCCGCTCGGGAGCAGCGGCTGCCGTTACTGCAACCTCGGCTCGGGCGTCTGCCTTGCCGGCCGGACCAACGGCGTCCTCTAGATCGAGGATCACGGAATCAGCACGATCGAATGCTTTATCGAACCGTTCGGGTCGGTCACCCGGGCAGAAAAGCAGACTCGGACCGAGAACCGGCGAGCCGGTCACTGCACAACCGGCCGGCGATGCATCATCGCATTGCGTCGCGCTTCAGCAACGACTTCACCACGCTGATTGCGACCGATATGCAGGAAGGTCACGATGCCGACATCCGGGCGGGACTTCGAGTCTCGCTTCGCCACGACCGTGGTTTCGGCATACAGCGTGTCACCGGCGAACATCGGCTTCGGGAAGGAGATCTGTTCGAAACCCAGATTCGCGACCGTGGTCAGCTGCGTGAGCTGTCCTACGCTCAGGCCGATGAGAGTGGAAAGCGTGAACATGCTGTTCACGAGTCGCTCACCGAACTGCGTCTCCTGTGCCGCGTGCGCGTCGAGATGCAGACTCTGACCGTTCATCGTCATCGTCGAGAACAGCGTGTTGTCGTACGCCTCGACCGTTCGGCCGGGGCTGTGTTTATAGACGACGTCGGTCTCAAGATCCTCGAAGTACAGGCCACGCTGTGTGACAGCTCGCATCATCTATTCCTAAATACGTATGGATGTGTTTATATATGAACGAGTATCGAACGAGGGAGTCTCTGTGTCAAGCCTCGGATCGCATCCTCTGAGGCGCGCAGTCCCCAAGCGGGGCCGCTGATTTCGCCCTGAACCGAGGCAGATTGGCCGGTCGATGTCGGTTTCCTTGATACGATTGGCGTTCGCATACTTCAATGCAGCGGCGCGATACAGAACGCGCGCGAACAGCCGGAAAGAGGATTTGCATGGCGTCGACGACGAAGGCGGCCGAGTCGAGCCCTGCCGCCGAGCATCGCACCGTAAGCCGCGTGATGGGGATTCTGGAGGCAGTGGTCGCAGCCGAACCCGCGGGAGTTCGCCTCGGCGAATTCGCCAACGCGATCGACGCCCCGAAATCATCGATTCACGGGTTGACCAAGGGGTTGGTGGCCACCGGGTATTTGACGGAACGCGACGGGCGTTACTTTCGCGGCCCGGGCATCGCCAGTCTCCTCGGGGGCGCGCCGGGCGCCTCAGCGGCCTATCGTTATGAACTCGAACAACTCTCACAACGATTCGGTGAGACAGCGGTACTGTCATCGCTGGTCGGTGACGCCGTTGTACACCTCGACGCAGTCGAGGCAGCACAAATGGTGCGGGTATCGCCACTTCTGCACCAACGTCGGCCCCTGTGGCCCCTGAGCTACGGTAAATGCTTCCTCGCCTTCATGCCCCCGCAGCGCATGGAAGCCTATTTACGTCGCCAGGGCGCCGACGGTGAGAAATTGGAGTCCATGCGTGCCGAGATCGACGAGGTGCGTGAGTCTCGAATCGCCATCAACCGTGACGATGAATTGGTCGGCGTCGCAAGCCCCATTCTCTCGTCTGATGGCAGCGTGGTGCTGTCGATCGGAGTCACCGGCCCCGCGACTCGCATGGCAGGCAAGATGGACACGGTGACCGCCGCGGTTCGGAGTGTCGCCGAGTCACTGTCGTCCGGCGGACG
The DNA here is from genome assembly GCF_056786475.1 of Williamsia sp. Y844. Taxonomy (NCBI): domain Bacteria; kingdom Bacillati; phylum Actinomycetota; class Actinomycetes; order Mycobacteriales; family Nocardiaceae; genus Williamsia; species Williamsia sp. Y844. The sequence goes on along the minus strand of NZ_JBXCJB010000002.1, from coordinate 402,434 downwards.
TCACTGAGCACGTTCGAAGTCGACGACTTGACCGCCGGAGAGCGGCTCACCGGGTGAGCCGCTCTCAGCGCAGATCTACTCGCCGGTGAAATTGGGTTTACGCCGCTCGCGATAAGCTCTCACACCTTCGGCGAAGTCTTTTGTGCCGCGGAGTCGACCCTGTTCGCGACGCTCCTCCGCCAGTGCCGAGGGCAACGACTCGATCAACGACGCACGCATTGTTCGTCGAATCGATGCAATGGCGAGCGGACTGGAAATGGCGATCTCCGTGGCGAACTCGTGCGCCTGGGAAGATACCGCATCGGGTTCGACCAGCCGATCACACAGACCGAGGGTATACGCCTCTTGGCCGCCGATCCGCCTTCCCGTGTACAAGATCTCCGTCGCTCGCTGGTGGCCGACGATTCGCGGCAGCGTCACCGAAGTGGCGAATCCATTACTGACACCGATGCGAGCAAAGTTCGCCGCGAACGTCGCTCTCGGCGTGGCGATCCGAAAATCGGCCGACATGGCGAGGCCGAATCCACCACCGATCGCCGCACCGTCGATCGCTGCGACAACAGGCAAGGGCTGGGCGAAGATCCGCGGGACGATGCTGTCGTAGATATGGGGACCGGCCTTGTGAACCAGGGTGTCCGGCTGAAAGTTCATCCCGGCGCAGAAGTGCTTGGCCTTGCTCTCGAGGACAATCACTCGAGCACCAACGGTTGCGGCTTCTTCCATCGCAGAGGCCAGGCGGTCGAGCAACACCTTGTCGAAGAAGTTGTACGTCCCGTTCGCGAAACAGATTGTGGCGACGTGACTTTCGATGTCGTGCGAGAGCTCAATAACCTGCTCGGACAGTTCGAGGTTTGCAGTGTGATCAGTCATCGGTTGTCCTCCCGGGACGCAGCGTGCAGAGACAGAGCCAACTTTCGGCCGTCGGCGAGCCAAGAATCGATGCCGCCAGTCCAGCCTGGGAATCCGGCGATCCGTACCGACGCGGCGTCGGCATCCTCGGCGAAGGCGAGAACGCCGGCTTCGATCGCTACGCGACCTTCGGCGGCCATCCGGTCGAGTAGATCGCAGGCGAGTTCGACGTCGTCGTCGGTCGCGGGCTCCGGATGTTGCCCTACGATCTCTGAGTCCAGACCAGTCCAATACAACGCCCGGTCGATGGACGCACGCGCTTGACCGCTCGTCTCTGCATCGATCACCGCCTGGTCCAGAGCCTCTCTGATCCACTGGGAGAAGGGACGCTCCCCCAGCCCCACAAGCACTGGCACAACTCCGGTTCGTAAGAGTCCGGCTACGTAGGCGGACGCACCTTCAGTGCCGTCCCAGCTGACCTCGGCAAACCTTTGACCGTCGCCGACGTAGTCGGGTGCATGCCAGACAGTCGGCCGGTCGGCCTCGGGAACCCCGGCCGGATCGACGGGAGCAGAGGAGATTGCCTTGGCTCGCTTCCGCAAAGCATTCGTGGCGAAGAACTGTGCCTGGAGAGCATTCTTCGTCGCACCAGAGACCACCACCGAACCGAACTCCACGGACTCGGTATGCAGAGCCTCGAGGGTCGTTGCGGTCAATGCGCTGTTCGCAGCTCGGATGACAGCCCGTTCGACCGGCACCGCACGGGGGGCCGGCAAAGCCCGGGCTACCCCACGATCAGCGATCTCCGTACGAACGCGTCCGGATGGATGCGCCGCGATCCACGTCTGTGCGGACCGGACGGCTTCCTCGGTCGATTCGACGGCCTCGTCGATCAGTCCCATCTCGATGGCCTCGCCGAGCGAGTACTTGCGTCCGGGCAGAATCAGCTCGTCGAGCGCCCGATCGATCCCCAGTCGCTGGACGGTACGAACAATTCCGCCGGCACCGGGCATTAGGCCGAGCCTGGATTCCGGAAGGCCGACCGACACACGGCCATCGTCGATGGCGATCGAGTGGTGGCAGCACAGCGCCAACTCCAGACCTCCGCCGAGCGCCGGCCCGTTGATCACCGCGACGACCGGTATGGGCAGTGACTCGAGGCGCTTGGTCAAACCCTTACGCGAGTCGATGTCCGCAACGAAGTCGTCGAGGGTCTCGGGACCGGCGGCGAGCAATCGGTTCAGGTCACCACCGGCGAGGAATGACTTCTTCGCCGATCGCAGAATCACCCCCTTCACCGAGTCACTCTCGGCTTCGAGGCGGTCCACCGCGTCCGAAAGCGCTTGGATGTAAGCAACACTGACAGTGTTGACGGGTTGGTCCGGGTCGTCCAGCATCAGCGAGACAATACCCTCGCCGGACTGCTCCCATGTGATGACAGACTTCATCGGCTTCCTTACATCGCTTGCGACAACTCGAGATTCGGAGTGCTGAACGCCCACCGGTGGTGATTTCGCCGGTCAGGCTCAGGGGCGGGGTCCCATGCGGACGGCCCCGTCGAGACGGATGGTCTCGCCGTTGAGCATCGGGTTGTCGATGATCGCCTCAGCCATGTGCGCGAACTCCGGCGCCTGGCCAAGTCGGTTCGGGTGCGGTACCGGCGCGGCAAGCTGCTTCTTCACCTCGTCACCGAGACGATCGAGAATCGGGGTGTCGAAGATACCCGGCGCGATGGACGCCACACGGATCTGCTTCTTCGCCAGATCGCGTGCGCCGACGAGCGTCATCGCCACAATGCCGGCCTTGGACGCTGCGTACGGAAGCTGCCCGATCTGGCCTTCGAAGGCTGCGACCGATGCAGTCATGACCACCACACCACGATCGCCGTCGACGAGGCCGTTCTTCGCCATGGCACTGGCCGAGTAACGCAGGATGTTGAAGGTGCCCCGGATATTGGTCCGGATGACGCGGTCGAACAGTTCCGGATCGGCAGGGTTGTCGTCACGGTCGAGAATCCGCACGGTGCCACCGTGTCCGGCGCAATGCACCACAGCGCGCAACGGCCCGCGTGCGGCGGCCGCCGCAACCGCGGCGGCAACCTGCTCGTCATCGGTGACATCAGCAGGCTCAAAGTACACGTTGCTGCCGAGCTCCTCGGCCCGCTCGACACCCTTCGATGTCGGCAGGTCGAGAATGGTGACAGCACAGCCGCGCGCGGCGAGCCGCGTGGCTGTGGCCAGTCCGAGGCCGGATGCGCCACCGGTGACGATGACGGATGCTCCCGTGAGATTCAATGTCTTACCTTTCGTGGTTCGTGCAGAGCCTAGGTAGTTGCGTTGTACGTGTTGCCTTGCGGCTCAGAGTCGTTCGACGATGGTTGCGTTCGCCATGCCTCCGGCCTCGCACATCGTCTGAAGGCCGAATCGACCGCCGGTGGCCTCGAGGCTGCCGATAAGAGACGACATCAGACGCAGTCCCGAAGCACCGAGCGGATGCCCGAGTGCGATCGCGCCTCCATTGGCGTTGAGCTTCACCGGATCCATGTCGAACTCGGTCTGCCAGGCCAGCGGAACCGCGGCGAAGGCTTCGTTCAACTCGACGTAGTCGAGGTCGCCGATCTTCATGCCCGCACGGTTGAGCGCCTTGTGCGTGGCAGGGATCGGACCGGTCAGCATCAGTACCGGGTCGTCACCGGCGACGGCGGCGGTCACGAACCGAGCCCTCGGCCGCAGACCGAGCTTCTCGGCCATTTCGGAACTCATCAAGAGTGCGGCACCGGCGCCGTCGGTGATCTGCGAGGAGTTGCCTGCGGTCACCCGCCAGTCGAGGTCCGGATACTGCGAACGGGCTTCGTCGGTGCCGAACGCCGGCTTGAGCTTGGCCAATGACTCGAAGGAGGACTGCGGCCGAATGGTCTCATCCTTGTTCACGACCGTGCCGTCTGGGCAAACGATGGACGCGATCTGCGAATCGAAAACGCCTGTGTCGCTTGCTCGCTGCGCCCGCAGATGAGACTCGACGCTGAGGGCGTCCATCGCCTCACGCGACAGTCCGAACTTCTGCGCGACGAGCTCGGCGGCGATGCCCTGCGACGTCATACCAGGGAAACGTGCGGCGACGCCGGGGCCGGCTGGATCTGAGTTCTTGCGGTTCGTGCCCATCGGCACGTGACTCATCGATTCGATACCACCGGCAATCGCGATGTCATAGGCGCCGGCGACGATCCCTTGTACGGCAAAATCGATGGCCTGTTGGCCCGAGCCACATCGGCGTTCGATGGTTGCGGACGGCACCGAGACCGGCAGTCCGGCAGACAACCAGGCGTGCCGACCGGGAGTGCCCGATTGTTCTCCGACCTGGCCGACACAACCGACCAGCACGTCGTCGACGAGCGCTGGGTCGAAGTCGTTGCGGCCGACCAGCGCCGAGAAAACCTGCGCGAGGAGTTCAACGGGATGCAGTGGGGACAAGGCGCCTCCCGGCTTGCCTTTGCCCATGGGTGAACGCACGATGTCGACGAGCACGGCTTCTGGCATGTCAGAGTTCCTCTGTTTCTCGCTGTACCGCACATGACTGAGGGGCGGTTGGGGTTCGGAAGTTTCACCGGCGTCTTACATTCGTTATTTCGGACGCTTATCCGTATATGAGGATAGTACAGGCGCCTCCGTAGACCCGCAATGGCGATGAGGCATCGCAATGGTCAACCCGAGAACCACCCCGACAAAGCCCTCCTACCAACACAACCGTTGACACTGCACAGCTGTACGAGATATCGTACGGCTGTTCGTATACACGTACGCACGATCGGACCCGTTCGCCCCCGCGGACCGGAAAACGCGATCGGTAGCGCAAAACGAGAGGCCGGGCGAAATGACGTCTGAAATCACCATGCAGCACGATCGACTGTTCGAGGAAAACCTGAGCGCCGCGCTGCAGGAAGCGAATGTCCCGACACTGCAGACGATGATCGTCCAGATGACCGGCGACTTGAGCTGGCTCGACGAGCCGTACCGCCCGACACGCTGCCAGGGGGTCGACGACAACGACACCGGTGGACTTGATCCTCAACTACAAGACAACATTCGGCAGGCAGCCTTTGAGGCGATCCTGGCTTGGCGTGCCGGCCGCGACATCGCCATCCCGGACATCTCCAACGAATTGCTATTGAAAGTCATGCGCGTATCTGTCGGCGAAGAGATTCCCGAGGATTACGCGCCCCTGATGGCCGCGAAGCTCGACTCGTATCTACATCCTGAGACGCAGACCCGCTCACTGGTTGACTTGGTGCCCAACGGATTTGAAGTTCTGGTCATCGGTGCCGGCATGTCCGGCATGGCGATGGCAGTCCGGTTGAAATCGGCCGGCGTCCCGTTCCGGATCATCGAAAAAGGTTCGGACGTCGGCGGTGTGTGGAATCAGCACCACTACCCCGGCTGTGGTGTCGACACACCGAGCCACCTGTACTCCTACTCATTCATGCAGGGCCGCTGGAACCGATATTTCGCATCACGTGACGAAGTCGTTGCGAACTACCGTCGAGTCGCTGAAGATTTCGGCCTTCTGCAGCACATCACCTTCAACACCGAGGTGATCGGCACCCACTACGACGAGGACGCCCACCTCTGGCGTTCACAACTACGCAATCCCGACGGCAGCGAGGATGAGATCACCACCAACCTGTTGGTCACGGCAGTCGGCGCCTTCGGCACACCCAAGTGGCCGAGCATCGAAGGCCTGAGCGACTTCAAGGGCGACTTGCTCCACACCGCAAAGTGGGATCCAACAGTCGAGCTCGATGGCAAAAGGGTCGGTGTCATCGGAAACGGCGCCAGCGCAATGCAACTCGTCCCGGCGATCGTAGATCGCGTGGAATCGTTGAAGGTGTATCAACGTTCACGCCAGTGGGCCGCACCCTTCCCGAAGTTCAAGAAGGAAATCCCGGCAGGCGCCAACTTCCTGTTCGCCGAAGTGCCGCTGTACGAGTGGTGGTACCGCCTGCGCCTGAGCTGGATCTTCGACAGCAAAACCTATGCGTCGCTACACGTTGACCCGGAATGGCCGCACCCGGAACGCTCACTCAACAAGATCAATGACGCTCATCGCCGCTTCTTCACCCGATACATCGAATCCGAACTCGGCGACCGCCAGGACCTTGCGGCGCGCGTCACCCCCGATTTCCCACCCAACGGCAAGCGGATGCTCCTCGACAACGGCTGGTTCCGCACACTGACCCGTGACAATGTCGAACTCGTCGACGTCCCGATCGAAAAGATTGACGAGACAGGCATCGTCAACAAGGACGGAACCCACCGCGAGCTCGATGTCATCGTCGCCGCCAGTGGATTCGACGTCGCACGGTTCCTCTCACCCGTCAACGTGTACGGCCGCAACGGTGTATCGGTGCGCGATGCCTGGGACGACGACAACCCGAAGGCGTACTACGGAACCGTCACACCGGACTTCCCCAACATGTTCATGCTGTTCGGACCAAATACCTCGCTGGGTCACGGCGGCAGCTTCATCTTCATCTCCGAGTGCCAGATCAACTACGTGATGAGCACTATCGAACAGATGTTGCGCGACAACAAGACCGAAGTGGAAGTACGGACAGATGTGTGTAACGCCTACAACGACCTGATGGACGAAAAGCACCAGAACATGATCTGGACCCACCAGGGGTTCTCGAGTTACTACCGCAACAACCGCGGTCGCGTGATCATGAACAGCCCGTGGAAAACGGTCGAGTTCTGGGAGTTCACAAAACAGGCAAATATGGAGGATTTCGTCACGGCAAAACGCGAAGACTCTTAGTCAGCAGACAACCTGACGGCACTCGTCCCCGCCTACCGGTGGGGACGAGTGCCGTTGTTGCTTCGAAGCACCGGGACCAAACAAGGGTCTTCGGCAGCGGCTGGTTTCGGCATGTTTAGGTATGAGTACATAACCGAGCAAGCCCGGCCGACCCCGAGGAGGAGAGCGTGACCGAAAGTCCGCCCGTCAAGCGCAGGGGCAGGGGACGGAGACCCTTCGCCGAGGTACACGCAGAGGTTCTCGACGCCGCCGGAAACGTTCTCATGGCCGAGGGTTTGGGCGGCTTCACAGTAGACAAGGTCGTCACCGCATCCGGTGTCAGTTCTGCCACGGTATACAAGTACTGGCCATCACGCGGAGCTCTCGCGTTGGACGGGTACCTCCACGTGGCCGGCGACTCAATGGCATTGCGCGATACCGGAAACGTCGAAGCCGACCTCAAATACATGCTCACTGCGTTCGTCAATACGGTGACCCGCAAACCCTTTGGACCGATATTCGCGCAATTGGTGGGCACTGCCCAAACAGATGCCGAACTTGCAGAGCAATTCGACCGCTTTTTCGGCCCGCGCCGATCCAATTTCTTCGCCATACTCGAGACTGCCACGGCCCGTGGTCAACTTCGGCCGGACACCGATGTAGGCGTGCTTGTGGATACAGTGTGGGGAGCCTGCTTTATGCGACTTCTGCTCCCCCACTTGACTCCCGGGCTGACCCCGCAATTCGTGGAACAGGTGGTAGAACAGGCTCTCACCGGTGTCTTGGTGGAGCCTGTGACGAATCTTCGTAGGGCGATCGATCACCGGCCCGCATAACGCGACTCCTCGTGATCCGACCTTCTCTGGCCTGCCGCATCATCCCCAACCTACGATGGCGCGGCAGGCCGCGAAGCTACCCCTTTGAGGATCGCGTGCTGCTATAGCCTACTCGAATATTGCTGCAGATCAACGGTACTCAGCGCGATCAAAGACGCGAAGGTCATGCCCGGGCAGGATGACGTCGGCTTCCTTCGTCGACCGACGGATACTGGCGAAATAAGATTCGAGGTCAACGTGAATCGGGTTGGGCGTGAACTGGTCTCCGTTCAGATTCTGATGAAGCGGAAGGTTGTCGCCCGGGATCAGATATGTCTCGGTGCCAGAGACCAGTACGGACTGACTTCCGGGTGAGTGGCCCGGCGTATGCAAGATGTTCACACCAGGCGCGATCTCGAGATCCCCTTCGATGAGCGTCAGCTGCGCACGCATGAAGCCCGGAAGTGATGTACACATCCCATGTTCGACCTCGATCTCGTCGTAGGCGTGACGGTGCAGCGGCAACGGCGCGATCGCATACTGCAACTCACTCCGCTGGGCGAGCAGTGTCGCGTTCGGAAATCGATGGTTGTTGGCGCAGTGGTCCCAATGCAGGTGCGTGTTGACCACGACATCGATATCGTCGGCACCGACTCCGATGCCTTCCAGAGCTGCCACCGGATTCTGCTCAGCGGTTTGGCCAAGCGGATGATGGTGCAGAGCAGTCTCTTCCGGACACGCCACACCCGTGTCCACCAGAATGTGCTTATCTCCTGCGCGGACATAGAAAAAAGAGAATGTCAGATCGAGCGGCTCAGGGTCCGCCCCCATCAGCAATCTCGACAGTGTTCGCGCCGCCGTGCCGGCGCACAGCGGGACCACGCGTACATCGCTCATCGGAAACTCCTTGTTGACATCAGTCGGGATGGAGAGATCAGTCGTGCTCGGTGGATTCTCACAACGATGCGCTTCGCGCACCGGGAACGATTGCGACGTGGATCGCGCCGTCTGCAGAGTCCTCGAGCGTCCGTATCGCCTGTTCGGCGTCGGCGACGTCAAAGGAGTGCGTATGCATGTCTTCCATTGGATAGCGGCGACTTTCGAGCACAGCGATCGCTGGCTCGAACTCGGAGAAGGGGGTGGACAACACTCCCCGAATAACGAGCGCCTTGTGGATGATGTCATCGGGCATGATGCCGTCTACGGCACGTGGGCCCTTCAGCCCGACCAGAACAATCCGGCTGCCGCGTACCGCGATCTCGATTGCATGCCGTACCGAATCGGGCGCATTGGGCGTCGTGTCGATGATCACCTCAGCCCCGCCTCCGGTGAGTTCTCGCACCGCTTTGCTTACGTCCATGCCGGGCTCGACGATCAAGGTGTCATCTGCGCCGAGACGACGGGCCAATTCGAGTTTGTGGGCGTCTTTGGCCAGTCCGGTGACGACCACCTGCTTTGCGCCGGCTTCCTTGGCGCCGATCACGCAACACAGCCCGCGCACGCCCGCACCGAGGATGACCACGCGGTCGTCGGGGCCTGTTTCGGGAACAGTTTTCGCCCACGACATCCCCGATGCCAGCGGGTTGTACAACGCGGCGACACCGGCCGGCAGTGTCGGATCAATCTTGCGAACCACCGACAGGCGGTCCAGATACAGCATGTCGGCGTAGCCGCCCCACAAAGCAGGCGCGCGGTCGATACCGATGAAACCGTACGTTCCGCCCCGCTCAGCGCACTTTTCAGGTTGCCATGTCGCACACGCCTCACACTTACCGCACCCGAAGAACGGACGAACCGCCACTCGGTCCCCCGGCTCCACCCCCCACCTGCGGGAGGCTTCTTTGCCAATAGCAGCGATTACACCCACCGGCTCGTGCCCTGGAATGGACGGGAAGGGTGTGTGTCGGTCAGAGGCGGCCATCTCACCCCGGTATTGCTCGATGTCAGTGCCGCACAAGCCACATGCCTCGACTCGCAGAATCGCATCGTCGTCGCCCAACACGGGTAACGGAATGTTCTGCTGGACAATCTTGTTCGGCTCGATCAATACGGCGGCGCGGCTGGTGGATGGTAATGACATCGGACTCCTCATTCTACTATCACATCGAATCCAGTCCGGCCGGCCGCTGCTCCCGACCCAAAATGGTCGGCGAGCGGCGGCCGGCTGGACTGGTCATCTTTTCGATCTCACGTAGTCGCTAGTTGCTGCGAACTTCGACAGGCTTCCGGGCAGCGGCGGGCTCTCCGGACAACGTGCGATCGCGGGTCTCGGGCAATGCCAGGACTCCGGCAATGCTCGCCACCGAGAAGATCGACAACAACAGACCGATCGACCAACTGCCCCAGTTGCTCAACAGTGCTGTCGCGAAGATCGGGGTGAGTGCGCCGCCGACGATTGCTGCAAGGTTGTAGCTGGCACCCGCCCCGGTGTAGCGATGCTTGGTATCGAACAGCTCGGACAACAACGGACCCGCGGGTCCCCAGGTGAACCCGAGGATGGACGTCGTCAGCGCGAGCCCGACTCCAAACGCCCACATACCGCCGAGGTCGATGATTGGGAACAGAACGAGACCCAGTGCCGCCAGGGCTATGGTTCCACCCAGAATCGTTCGCTTGCGACCGATCCGGTCCGAGAGCATCCCGCCAGCCAATGTGGTTGCCGCATAGACCAATCCCGCGACAACACCCATACCGAGTACAGCCGGTCGGCTCAGGCCCGGACCGCTGGTACCGGTCGCGTAACTGGTCAGATAGGCCGTCGCCAGATAGAAACCACAGAACGTACCGACCAGGGCGAGCGCACCGATGATCACCTCGCGCCACTGTTCGCGAAACACGGAGACGAACGGAATCTGCTGCGGCTCGACTGACTCATTTCCGGAATGCAGATCTGCGGCTTGCTGCTCGGCGGCCGCCTTGAACACAGGCGTCTCGTCGAGTTTGAATCGCGCATAGAAGCCGACCCCGATCAGCAGGATGCTGAAGATGAACGGAATACGCCAGCCGTAGTCCAAGAACGCGCCGTCGCTGTCGCCCATGGCGAGAGAAGTGATGAGGAACGTCGCGCTCGCCAGCGAGAACGCCAGCGGTCCACCCATCTGCGGATAAGCGCCTGCCAATCCGCGCCGCGCCTTCGGTGAATACTCCGTGGCCAGGAGCACCGCTCCTGCCCACTCACCGCCCACAGCCAAGCCCTGCACGATTCGCAACAAGACAAGCAAGATCGGTGCAGCCACCCCAATCGTCGCCGGTGTCGGCAGCAAGCCAACAAGGACCGTGCACGATCCCATCATCGAGAGGGTGATGATGAGGGTCTTCTTACGTCCGATGCGGTCGCCGTAGTGACCGAAAATGAGGCCGCCAACAGGACGGGCAACAAATGCAACGCCCAGCGTGGCAAACGAAGCGAAGAGACTGGCCGTACCACCGAGCGCCGGAAAGAACACCTTCGGGAAGACCAAGGCAGCCGCGGTGCCGTAGATGATGAAGTCGTAAAACTCGAGCATGCTGCCGACCGTGCTGGCGACGACCACGCGCCGCATGGTCTTTCGCTCGGACGCTGTACTCACGGTTCCTCCGTTGGGTGTTGGATATTGGACGAGCGTCCATAGGATGGAAGCTGAGGGAAAACCTGCCGACTCGCGCGCCGACCGGAAATGAAGACAGTTCTTATTTAAGTACGGCTGTACGTTAATCCGTACACATCGCTTGTGTCAACAGTCACATCTTCCGGCGGCCGATGTGTTCGGCACGGCGCCAGCCCGATGGAGTCCAGCCCACAGAAAACCCCGGAATCCACTACTCGGGGACCGAGAGGCCATGGACCTCGGATACACGACCTTCTACGCTCTTGGGTACACGCAGTTTTCGCTCAACATCAGATTCCGCCGATTGCGGCGAAAGTCTCCACCAGCAAGACAGCACGATCACAATGCACCGGAGCACGCCATTACCGCAGATGAGCATCGGTCTCCACGCTCACCAGACTGCCCAACACGACGCTTTGTCCGAGTCGTACCACCGAGACGAGCCGCCGTTTTCGTTTGAACACTCGCCGTCGGCATTCCACAACTGGCGCCATAGCGCAAAACAACCTAAGCGTCCAAAGCGCTGATCCGAGTGACGTAGCAAGCTCAGAGCCGCCTGCAAACAGCTCATCCGGCTCAAGGGTCGACGTGATCAATGGCAATTCGGCGACAGTCACCGTCATCCCACACAAAGTGAATGATGTTCATATATACGAACAATTCGACGCTTGGGGATAGCCCAACACAGGGTTACATGAAACGGGCTTCCAGTCCACGACGAGTTCCTTACATGCTCGCCGACGCCACCTTCTGCAAGTCCGAATCGGTGCCCAGGCCGCCAGTCGAACATCATTGCGCCGGTTTCGTCCCCATAGATCCACCGGATAATTGCAGACTCGACGAGACCGTTCGCCTCACTGAAACGACCGCCGACCGACGGCGACCATCTCCCCAAGTCTGGCATGAGCGAGGAGCTGGCGGTCGTCTCCTGGGACAGGGATACACCCTTGACGGAACAGTGATTCACGTCATACCTTGTTCCTTAATCAATCGTTTGATTAATTAAGTCGGTGACGACGCGTCCAGAGGAGATCGGCCACCCCATGACAGATACTGAAACAGTTGTCGACCAGCAGACCCTGGTCGACCTGTACCGGACCGCTGTACGCATCCTCGCGTTCGACGAGACCTACCGGGCTTCCATGATGAGCGGGAAGTTCGGCGGAATGTACTACTCGCCGCGTGGACAAGAGTTCGCTGCCGCGTCAGTGGCGGCGCACCTTGCTCCGACCGACTACGTCGTGACGACGTACCGTGGCCTGCACGATCAGATTGCCAAAGGCATACCGCTGCGGGATCTTTGGGCAGAGTATCTCGGGCGCGCTGCGGGTACGTGCCGCGGCAAGGGCGGGCCCATGCATGTCACCTCCCCCAAGCATGGCCTGATGGTGACCACCGGGGTGGTTGGCTCGGGCCTGCCGATCGCCAACGGGCTGGCGTTGGCGGCGCAACTCAAGGGCACCGGTCAGGTGACGGTGGTCAACTTCGGCGACGGAGCGAGCAATATCGGCGCCTTCCATGAGGCACTCAACCTGGCGTCGCTGTGGAAACTTCCAGTGGTGTTCGTCTGCCAGAACAACAAGTGGGCCGAGTACACATCGCTTGAGGGTGGAACCACCGTCGTCAACATCGCCGATCGCGCAGTCGCCTATTCGATTCCGGGTGTCACGGTCGACGGCAACGATCCGGTGGCGCTGTACACCGCGGCCGGCGAAGCGATCGACCGTGCGCGACGAGGTGACGGACCCACCCTGCTCGAAGCCGTCACCTTCCGTCTGTGTGGACACTTCTTCGGTGACCAGAGCGAGTACATCCCGGCCGCTGAGCTCGCCGCTGCCGGTGCTGACGATCCGATCCCGATCTATCGGCAGCGTCTGATCGACGAATTCAGTGTTGCCGCAGCAGTTCTCGATGACATCGAGCAGCAGGCGACGGCCGAGGTCGAGGACGCCGCGGAATGGGCCTTTGATCAACCGCTACCCGACCCGTCGGAACTGACCACCGACGTCTATGCGCAGGAGACCAACTGATGAGCACCGCAACCGCAACTCGAACCATGATGATGCTCGAATCGATTCGCGACGCCCTGGATGTGGCACTCGACTTGGACCCGATGGTCTTTGAGTTGGGCGAGGACATCCAGGACCCCAAGGGGGGCGGTTTCGGTATTCACAAGGGCCTCGAGACCAAGTACGGTCCCGAACGGATCCGACGGACACCGATCAGTGAGCAGGCGATCATGGGCGCTGCTGTGGGTGCTGCGATTGCGGGTATGCGACCGGTCGCCGAGATCATGCTGATGAACTTCATCACGGTCGCCTCGGACCAATTGATCAACCATGCTGCAAAGCTGCGCTACATGTCCGGTGGTATCACGCCGGTGCCGTTGACTGTGCGGACAACCACCGGTGCGGGAGCAGGCTTCGGTGCCCAGCACTCCGACATGCTCGAGAACCAGCTCATCCACACGCCTGGCCTGAAAGTTGTGGTGCCGTCGACGGCCGCCGACGCAAAAGGGCTGTTGCTCTCCTGCATCTTTGATGATGATCCGTGCGTCATGATCGAGATGAGCAGCCTGTACTTCTCGGTGCGGGACGAGGTGCCCGAAGGTGACTACCGGGTGCCGCTGGGCAAGGCTCGGGTGGCGCGTGCCGGTACCGACCTGTCGGTGATCACCTACGGGAAGCAGGTCGCGGACTGTCTGGCGCTCGCAGATCAGCTTGCGGCAGAGGGTATCTCCTTGGAGATCATCGACTTGCGATCGCTCCAGCCCCTTGACACCGAGACGATCTTCACGTCGGTGGCCAAGACCAAGCGGGCCGTTGTTGTGCATGAGGCGGTCACGCGGGGTGGATTCGGCGCCGAACTGAGCGCGCAGATCCATAGTGAACTGTTTGGTGAACTCGCCGGGCCCGTCGGTCGGGTCGGTGGCGCGAATACTCCAGTGCCCTATGCCTCCTCGCTGGAGCAGAACTTCTTGCCGACTCCACGCATCGAAGCCGCTGTCCGGGCCCTGCTCGGATAACACCAGACTCAAAGAAGGAATTTACCAAGTGTCACATGAAGTTCGGATACCCAAACTCGGCGTTTCGGTGGAAGAGGGCCAGATCACTGAATGGCTGTGCAGCGACGGCGATGAGGTCGAGACGGGTCAGCCCATCTATGTACTGGGGACAGACAAGACCGAGGCCGAGGTCGAAAGTCCAGCGGCCGGACGCATCACCATCATCGGTGAGCCTGATATCGACTATCCGGTCGGAACTGTCGTCGCAACAATCGGTTGAATCCGATCGATCAATGAAAGGCATCCCGTGACAACTGATCTGACCTCTGGCCCGGAAGCTCAATCTTCCGGGTCGCCGACCGTGAAACCCTCTGCAAAGCCATACGTCTCGCGACATGACGTAGATACTTCGCAGGTTCCGTTCGGTGTTCGCGACGGAGTGCACGTGCCCGTCGAGCGGTACTACGACGAGGAGTTCGCAAAACTCGAATACAACAAGATGTGGCTGCACACGTGGCAGTTCGCATGCCGGGAGGAGGAAATCCCCGAACCCGGTGACTATATCGAGTACACAATCGTCGACCGGACTGTTGTTGTTGTACGCCAGGCCGATCGCAGCATCAAGGTGCTCAACAACGTCTGCCCGCACCGCGCCACCCAACTCGTCCAGCCTTCCACCGTCGGCACCTTCGGTGGCAATCAGATTGTCTGCCCGTTCCATGGCTGGCGGTTCAACATCGACGGCTCGCAGTCGTATATCTACTGTCGTCAAGGATTTGTGGAGGAGTCGATCGATCCGGCCGTGATCAAGTTGGGTGAGGTCCGCTCAGAGCGTAGATACGGCTTCATCTGGATCAACTTCGACGACGATGCGCCGAGTCTCGACGATTTCTTCGGTACGTACGACACTCATCTTTCACCGATGGCGATGGATCGAATGCGCCTGCGGTGGTGGAAGTACACGATCGTGCCGGGGAACTGGAAGGTCGCAGCGGAGGCCTTCTTGGAGGCGTACCACGTGATGCAGGCGCATCCCGAGCTCACGCTCGGTGTGACGGGCGACGACTACGACGTCGACCGCATTCCCTACTTCCATCACGGCATGGGCCACGTCGATACCACCGCACCGTTCGATCCGGAGGATCCCGGTGGTTATGAGATGGGACAGCCGCCAGTAGTTGGTATGGAACAGGGACGCTACTTTGTCGATCAGAACCAGGTGCTCTTCGACGGGACCGATGGATTTGCCACGGCGCGCGACCAGTTCATAGCCGATCGGGTCCGCGACCTTCCCGATGATCAGGTGCTCTGGAAGTTCTTCGAGGAGCTGTACAAATATGCTGACGAGGCCGAGATCCCTCTCCCCTCACTGGATCCCAACTCCTCGACCTTCGGTTTCATTTTTCCGAACATGGCATTTCTGGGAATGACGGGCAACCTGTTGTTCTATCGGTTCCGTCCCAATGGCACGGACCCCAATTCATCGATGTTCGAAGCGTTCGCGATGCAGATCCCGCGCAACGCGGACAAGGACATTGCTCCACCCGAGCGAGAGGGTCCGCTCGAGCCAGGCGACTGGCCTTTCGTTCTCCGCCAAGACATGGCCAACGTCTATCAGCAACAACGGGGCTACCGATCAGGTGCGATCAAGCACACAACGCTCTCGCCGCGGTATGAGCCGATGATCTTTTCGCTCCATACGCAAATCGATCGTCACATTGCCGGCAACTGATCCATCGGGAGTCGACAGCTTCACCATGCGGGTCGAGCCTGCCGGCATAGACATTGAGGTGCGCCGGGGAGAGACCCTGATCCAAGCCGCCTGGCGCGCCGGGTATTACTGGCCCTCAGTGTGTTACGGGATGGGAACCTGTACGGCGTGCCGGTGCGAGGTCACCGAGGGCATGCACCTGCTCTCCGAACGTACCGAAGTCGAGATCGAACTCGTTGCCGACCTCGGCCGCAGATTGCGCCGTACGAACCCGCGGCGCGTTCGGATGGCCTGCCAGGCAATGCCATGCGGCGACATCGTTGTCCGAAAATCTGGGGTGAAGCCAGAGCCGCCAAACCGTGTTGAGGAGAGAGCGCATGCCGACAGTAGCGACTGAGTTCGATGTCATCGTTGTAGGCTTCGGAGCTGCCGGCGCCTGCGCAGCCATCGCCGCGGCCGAAGAGGGTGCCCGAGTTCTTGTTGTGGACCGCGCAATGGGTGGCGGTGCTTCGGCCGTCTCCGGTGGTGTTGTGTATGCCGGTGGCGGCACGCCCTATCAAAAAGCAGCCGGCTACGACGATGACGCCGACAACATGTTCGACTACCTGCGGCAGGAGGTCCAAGGGGCGGTCAGTGACGACACCTTGCGGCGGTTCTGCGGTGACAGCGTGAATCAGCTGGCCTGGCTGGAATCCCACGGAGCGCAGTTCGAAGGTTCGTTGTGCCCGTACAAGACGACCTACCCGACAGACAGGCACTACCTGTACTTCTCAGGCAACGAGAAGGCATATCCCTATCGACTGGACGCCAGACCCGCGCCGCGTGGGCATCGCCAGGTGGCAACGGGCACCAAGTCAGGGCGCGACCTCTGGCGCGCGCTCCGCGATTCGGCACTGCGGCTCGGGGTGACGTTCCTGCCCCGCACCCGGGTTGATGATCTGGTGATCATTGACGGGGAGGTACGCGGCATACGTTGTCGCACTTGGATTGGCGACGATCGGTCCGCGCAGATAGTTCATCAGCGAGTGACCGCCATCGGTGCAAAACTGACCAACTGGGCTCCCCCGGTGGGACTTCCGATCACCGGTCTCGCCGAGAAGCTCTGGAAGAAGCGCGCGGTGCCTCGGACCTTCTCTGCGGACCGGGTGATACTCGCTGCCGGCGGATTTGTCTTCAACCCGGATATGTTGCGACGGCATGCACCCGCGTATCAACACATCCGCCCGCTCGGTACCAACGCCGACGACGGGTCCGGAATCAGCTTGGGCGTCGGTGCCGGTGGGGTCACAGATCGTCTCGATCGTGTCACTGCGTGGCGGTATTTCACGCCACCGTCGGCGTTGATCGAGGGGATCACGGTAGGTACCAGTGGCGAACGCATCGCCAATGAAGACCTCTATGGCGCGACGCACTCGGAAGTCTTGATTCACAAGTTCGGGGGCACAGGCTTCCTGGTGTTCGACGCCGCCACCTGGAAACGGGCCAAGTCGCAGTTCTTGTCCCAGACCGAATCGATCCTGCGTCTGCAGGTTGCCGCCATGTTGGTGTTCGATAGGCGAAAGGCCGCCACACTGCGCGATTTGGCAGACAAGGTGGGCATCTCCCCCGACGGACTCACAGCGTCGGTGGATGCCTACAACGCGGCGATCGCGTCCCGAAGTGAAGATCCAGGGCACAAGGCGTCCGAGTTATGCGCACCGATTGCCCGCGGGCCCTTCTATGCCATCGATATCTCGGTGCGCGCTTCCTTGACGTCACCTGTACCCGGACTGACTCTTGGTGGCCTGAAGGTAGACGGGGAGAGTGGGCAGGTCATGAAGGAAAACGGCACGAGGATTCAGGGTCTGTATGCGGCGGGCCGAAGCGCAACAGGTGTCTGCTCGAACAGCTATGTCAGCGGTCTGGCCTTGGCTGATTGTGTGTTCTCAGGGAAGCGGGCAGGCACCCACGCCGGACGGATGTCGCGGGCGCGTGGGGTCGCATGACAAACTCGAAGTGAACCCATCACCTAGTCAGGGGGCACTGTGTCAGCCACGCCACCGTTACTCGGTAGACCGATCGGCGCCAACGGTGAGGACACCCGGCGTCGGATTCTGGATGCGACCATGCAGTGTGTGGCAGAAGTGGGATACGCGAAGGCCACGATCCGGGAGATCGCCCGCAAAGCTCAGATGACCAGCGGCAGCCTGTACCACTATTTTCCCAACAAGACGGAACTGATCAACGCCACGTTCGACGAGGTCGCGCAGATGTCGATCCCACGGGTGGCTGACGCCGCGGAACATCATGTGGGCTACCACGACAGGTTGATGGCCGTGCTCGATGAGTGCGATCAGATGATGCGAGAGTATCCGCTCATCGCCGCGTTCGACCGCGCGATCCGAGTCGGTACCGCCCGTGATCTGGCGGAAAATCGCGACACACTCTTCTCAACGTTGAGCGGTGTCGTGGGTGGCATCATCGAGCAGGCCCAGCGTGAGGGTGCGCTCCGAGACGGAGTGAGTATCGAGAGTGCCTCCAATGCAATTTTCATTGTGCTCCGAGGTCTGACGGACTACGCCGCCACCTCGGAGCCGGAGGACTACCATGCGACCGTTGGTGCCTTGAAGTTGCTTCTCGGCGGCACGCTCTTCGACAACTAGCGAGTGCGAAAGGCAAGTCGGCCCGGGGTGTGGTCAGCTGCCGCCCCGTTGAGCTGCACCGACTATCTCACCCGATGTCGTGTGCGCGGTAGAACTCGACCGCTTCACGGACCGAATCTTCGAAAGAAGTTGTCTTCCAGCCGAGTTCTCGTTCGGCCTTGCTGTGATCGAGCTCGGACATGTAGTTCCACATCCGGAATGCACGACTGACAAAAACGGGATCTCGACCGATCGCGCCGGCGAACAGTTGATTGACGGCAGCCGCGCCAAGCATGAGCTTGGTCGGTAATGCGAGCCACGGTGCTCGCCGTCCGCCGGCGATCGTTGCGAGCGTGTGCAACTCTTTGGACGTCATGTATGTGTCGGAAATGATGTACCGCTCACCATTACGGCCGTGAGTCATGGCCAACACCATCGCTTCTGCGGCATCGTCGATGCCCACGACCTCATGTCGCAAGCCGGCAAAATAGAAGGGCGCCTTGCCTGCCGAGATCCTGGCCATGAGTCCGCCGTGCGGAGTTGGTTGCCAGTCGCGTGGGCCGTACGGGGTAGAAATGCACAGTGCCACTGCGGGTAAGCCCTTGTTCTTCGCGTACTCCAACACCAGATTCTCTGCGTCCACCCGGCTTTGCGTATAGGGGCCACCGGCCTCGTACCAGTTGCAGGGATCATCCTCGTTGACCGCAGTACCGTCGGACCGAACCGCAAGTGTTGCAATCGTACTCATGAACACGAACTTCTCCAGATCAGCCTCGATCGCAACGTCGAGCACATTGCGCAGGCCCTCGACATTGGTTTTGAAGAGCGGCGTCGGATCCCGCAGCCAGGCCCGCGCATCGACAACGCAGTAGAAGACAACATCGCAACCATTCATCGCATCGCGCAGCGCGTCGGCGTCCCACACATCACCGAAGCACTTCTCGACCTCGAGGTCCTCAATACCCTTCACAGAGCTGGTCTCACGTAGCATCACTCGCACGTCCTCACCACGAGCGACGAGCTTCCGGGTCACATTGGATCCCACAAAACCGCTCGCGCCGATCACCAATTTCTTTGCCATGTAACACCTTTGCATTTGTGTCGGCTTCTCGATGGGCACGGATGATCGCCTCAGGACCGAGCGCCTCCGGACCGGAAAATAATTAATTGATCACTTGATTGATTCATATCATGCGTGTCACACTGCCTCTGTGTCAAGGACAGTGCCAGGTGATTCTGGCCCCGATCGATAGCGAGCACGCACGTATGCGCAACCTTCCTACGGAATTGTCGGATCTCTACGTACAGCAGGGCTGGTGGACCGAGACGACCATCGGTGACACGCTGGCACAAGGCCTTTCGGGTGCGCCCAACGCCCCCTTTCGCGTCTATTCGGATTTTCGTCCCTTCAGCGGAACATTCGCCGATGTCGAGCACATCGCTCGCCGATTGGCGCAAGGGCTCCGGAAGAGAGGTGTAGGCCCCGGCGACGTTGTCGCGTTCAAACTTCCGAACTGGATGGAGGCTGCGGCAACCTTCTGGGCAGCATCGTTCTTGGGTGCGGTCTCGATTCCGGTTGTGCATTTCTATGGGCCGAAGGAAACCCGGCATATCATTGCGACGGCAAAGCCAAAGGTGTTCATCACCTTCGACGAGTTCGGGCCCTTACGGTTTCAGGCGGACCTGTACGTCGATGTCCCGATTGTCGGAGTGGTGGGCCGCGATTTCGACGACCTGCTCGACAGTGAGCCGCTGACCGAGAACCTCCCCGTTGCGGCGTCGGCGCCGGCCGTGATCGCCTTCACCTCGGGGACAACCAGTGATGCCAAGGGTGTCGTTCATACACATCAAACGCTCGGGTATGAAACCCGGCAGCTTGGGGACAGCTATCCGGTTGAGTTGGGGCAACAGCTCACCGCCTCACCGGTTGGTCATTTCATCGGGATGCTCAATGCGTTTTTGATCCCGGTTGTTCAGCAGACCGCCATCTACATCACCGACGCATGGAACCCGCAGCGCACCTTGGAGCTGATGCTCAGAGACAACCTGACTTTCGGTGGTGGCACGCCCTATTTCGTGATCAGCCTGCTCGATCATCCCGATTTCGTCCCGGAGCATCTCGAGTACATGAGGTATGCCGGGATGGGAGGCTCGACGGTGCCCGCGACAGTTGCCCAGCGACTCCACGATCAGGGTGTCATCACGTTCCGCTACTACGGCAGCACCGAGCATCCGTCGATCACCGGCTCGCATTACACGGACCCGGTGGACAAACGGCTCTTCACGGATGGGAAGGCGATGCCAGGTGTCGAACTCCGACTGTCGGACGACGGGGAGATCTTGAGTCGCGGACCAGATCTGTGCCTGGGCTACCTTGACGACGAGTTGACTGCGAAGTCATTCGATGAGGAGGGCTGGTACCACACCGGCGACATTGGCATCATCGACGCCGACGGCTACCTGAGCGTCACCGACCGCAAGGGCGACATCATCATTCGCGGCGGCGAGAACATCAGCGCGATCGAGGTGGAAGAGGTTCTGCTGAGGATTCCAGGGATCGCAGAAGCCGCCGCCGTATCAGCTCCTGACCCCCGACTGGGTGAACACACTGCCGCGGTGGTGCGACTCAAGCCAGGAAGCGCCCTGCCTACGATTGCTGAGCTTCGAGAGCACTTCGGCCATGCCGGCTTGGCGAAGCAGAAGTGGCCCGAAGAGATCCATCAGGTCGAGGACTTCCCACGAACCGCCACCGGCAAGGTTCAAAAGGCGCTGGTTCGAAAAATGGTTGCGTCCACTCACGCGGTTGACCACTGATGTCCGGACTCGCTCAGTCGAACTCCGTTGCCGTACAGCCAATCATCGCACTAGTGAAGGAAAAGACATGTTGAGATCGCATCGCTTGGTGGTCGCGCTGGTGGCGACCGCGGTTCTGGTGGCTGGGTGTGCTGACCGCGGCGGTGACACCGACGAAGGAAGCGGTGGAAGTACGGCCACAGCCGATGGTGCGACGAGCAACTTTGGCGACCTGTCGGATGTCTGCCAATCGGGCGACGCGAAAGGAGCTCCCACACAGGGCGTTACCGACACAGAGATCAAAGTCGGAGTGATGTCCGATGTGGGATTCAACAAGGTGTCGGAGTTCGACGACGCCGCCAAGGTCTTCACGTCGTGGTGCAATGACCTCGGCGGGATCAACGGTCGCAAACTGGTTGCCAATATCCACGACGCTGCCTTTATGAATGTTCGCCAGCAGATGACCATCGCGTGCCGTGAAGATTTTGCGTTGGTCGGCGGAAGTAGCGGACTGGATGCACTGGGTGTGAAAGAACGTCTGAGCTGTGTTCTACCGAGCTTTCCTGCCCAGGTGATCCAACCCCGGTCGGTGGGCGCGGACCTCGAGGTCAGCGCGTCGCCGAGCCGGGTTGCCGGTTACGATCCCTTCTTCGGTATCGGATACTGGCTGGTCAACGAGGCCTATCCGGATTCTGCTGATGCAGTGGGGATCATCGGTGCCGACACACCCTCGGTGAGGACCGCCGGGGCTCAATCGCAGGAGGCGTTGGAAGCGGCTGGGGCCACCGTTGTCTATAACGATGTCTACCCGGCGATGGGGATCTCGGATTGGACGCCCTACGCGCAGACCCTCAAGAGCAAAGGCGTCAAGGGACTCTACTTCTACGGTGAGCCCGCCCAGTGGGCAAAGTTGCAAACAATTCTCGTGGACATGGACTACAAGCTCGACTGGGTCAACCCCGGTAACAATGCCTACAACGAACCGTTTGTCGAAGCGCTCGGTACCTCGGCGGACGTGATACCGAACTACGTAGACCTCGGAGGCGTTGCGCCGCTGGAGAGTTCAGAGACGGTACCGGCGGTCAAAGAGCTGAACGCCCTGTACAAGAAGTACGCTCCGGACGCGGTGATCACTTTGCCTGCCATGCGCGCCATGTCTGCATGGCTGATGTTTGCCAAGTCCGCCGCAAGCTGCGGTGACGATCTGACACGTACCTGTCTCTACAACGCCGCAATCAAGGAGACGGCGTGGACCGGCGGCGGCCTGACTGCCCCAGTCAACCTGACGCCCGGCGCCCCGCCGTCCCCATGCTTCAACGTCGAGGAAGCCACCACAAACGGATGGAAGGCTGCGGACTTCAATCCGGACGAGGGCCTATTCCGGTGCGATATCCCGGCCTTCAAATACACAACCGATTTCGGTAGCCCCATGACTCTTGCTGACGTCGGCAAGTCCATGAGCGACCTCAAATAGCAGTTCGGCGGTGGTGGCAGTGGCGCCACCACCGCCGGTGCTGCTCCAGGTGGAGACGGATCGGAGTCTGCTTCCGTCTTGCTATCCGCACCACCGAATCGGAAGATCCCGACCAGTGTTCGCCAGTGTCGCGACGTGCCCGAAACCGCTGCGCCCGTGCATAGTTGTTGGCGGTGTCTCTTGAAAAGGGGCTTCACTCAATCGGTCCGGAACCACACCGAGTGTTCCAGCCGAGCGCCAGAACACCACGGATATTCCGCGGGTTGACGATGAACACCACGTTGCCGAGAACTTGATCACCTGATCTGACCCGAATGCACTCGCAGAGTACAAGCGAGACAGCGGCTTTCGGGACTCTGCGCGAACCACAGACGGAAACGATGCCAGCATCCACGCGCGTGGTGGAAGCGCGTTCATTCTCAGTGCGTAAACAGAAGAAGATCAGGAGACCCACATGGGCAAGTTGAACGGGAAAGTCGCGATCCTCACCGGCTGTGCAAGTGGCCTCGGCCGACAAGAGGCTATTCGCTTCGCGGACGAGGGTGCAAAGATCGCTATTTGTGACATCCAGGAAGACAAACTCGAGGAAACGCGAAAGCTCTGTGCCGAGAGAGGCGCTGAGGTGTTGGCATTTCCGTGCGACGTGCGATCGGTCGACAGCCTTTCGGCATTCGTCAATGCGACCGTGGAGCGCTTCGGAACTATCGACATCCTCGTGAACAACGTGCACTCCACGACGCTCAAACCGTTCCTCGAGCAGGACATCGCCGACCTCCAGCGCGAGGTCGAGATTTCGTTCTACTCCGGCTGGCACATGATGAAGCTCTGTTTTCAATACCTGAAAGACAAGCCGGGGGCGGGTGCCTCGATCATCAACTTTGGTTCACGTTGGGGAATGGAAAGCCCCGCGCTGGCGTCGACCTACTCCCCTGTCAAGGAAGCCGTCCGCGCGCTGACACGTGTGGTAGCGCGAGAATGGGGTGTCCACAACATTCGCGTCAATGCAGTGTGCCCTGGTGGATTCACCGACAATGCCAAGAACGATCTACACACGTTTCCCGCTGACGTGCAGGAATACGCCACAGCAGCCTTCAAGGACAACGTCTTCCACCGACTCGGCGATCCCTACGATGACGTAGCGCCGATCGTGGTCTTCCTGGCTTCCGACGACAGCCACTGGATGTCGGGGCAAACGGTGAACGCTGACGGCGGTGGTTGGATCACCGCCTGACAGAGATCGGACGTGCGCAGTCCTGCACCGAACACCCCGTTTGCGGGACTGCGCTTTCCACTCGGCCGCTGCGGCGTGCGTTTGAGCAGCCAAAAGCGCTCACGACCGTGAATCCCGTACAGCTGACGTGTGTGGTCCCAGCACATGAGCGATCAAGTAGCAGTGCCGGCGGTGGTGGCATTAACGCCGCCACCGCCGGCACTGCTCCGAGTGACTACGGATCGCAGCCTACCTCCGAGTTGTGTTCTGCCTCAGTTCAACTCGTGTCGTCCTTCAGACCGTTGCCGGCCGCCCCTCGCTCCGTTCTTTGTCCCAGATTCCTGCGGGCGCGCACGGCAAGCCCACATCCTTGAGGGTCAGAATCCCCGCCGGCGCGGCGGCGACGTTGAACGCAGCGCTGACGGCCGGCATGGCGGTCATCGTGTCCCACTCGTGGTTGCCCCAGTGCTCGGGCGCAATGAAGCGGATGCGGGTCTGGATTCCGGGTTCACCCTTGATGATCACCTTATAGTGGTCGTCGTCAAACACCCAGTCCCCGTTGAGCTTGGTGGTGAGATACCAGGCAACGTTGTTCTGCACGACCGTCTTTCCGTTCACCTTGCCATTCCACCCGGCACGGATCGCGGCGATGGTGTCTTTCTTCATCACCAGCCAACCGAGATCGACGTCCTCCGACGCGGTCTGGTGCTCGATGAAGAACTCCATGTCATCGAGGTCATAGTCCAGCGCGAGTGCCATGCGCCCGACGGAATCACGGAACGTGCTCAACCACATCTTCGCCATCTCCAACACCTCGTCGGACGCCTCCGGCAGCGAAAAGCCCAACGCCTGCCAGGTCTCGGCCGACTCGTAGACCGAGCAGTCCGCCGACTCGAAGACCGACACCTGCTGAACATCACGACACACGGCAGTCATCGCCGTCACCATCGTGTTGATCCAGCCCGGGTTGACTCCGGAGATATAGAGCGAACTGTCGCCACGCTCGCACGCGGCGGCAAGCTTCTGCTGCGTCTCGCCGGCGATGCCACCGACGTTGAGGAACAGGTTGGTGCTGATCACGTCGAGTCCGCTCTCGAGCAGACGGACCACGTGGTCGAGGTCGGCCATGAATGGGTTGTAGAAAATGGTGTCGGCGCCCAATGCGATGAGCGCGTCGATGTCGGTGGTGGCGAGGACGCCGGTGTCAGGTCGTCCGCACAGTGGTCCGGCGTCGGTGCCTGCTTTGTCGTCTGAATAGGCGTAGACACCGACCAGTTCGAGTCGCGGATCGTCGAGGATGCCTCGCAGACTGAGCTTTCCGACCTTGCCAGTCGTCCATTGAATTACGCGCAACTTGTCCATGAGTTCCTTCGGTTTGTCGCCTGTCGGATCGGGTCGGACGGTGAGGTGCATACGTTCGGGTCAACAGTGTTGGTCCGGATTGGTCGAGCCGTCCGATGCTCGACAATTCTTTTCTGATTTTGTCGATGCCCCCTACTTGAGGAGGCTCCCTGCATCGACGGGGAGCGTGATGCCGGTTACAAAGCGGGCTTCATCGGAGGCGAGGAACAACACCGCGTTGCTGATGTCCACCGGTTCGACACACCCGATGGGCAATACATGCATCATCTGCGAAGCGGCCAGCATATCCTCGGGCCCCGGGTTTTCGAGGTCTGGCCGGAACAGCCGCATCGTGGGTTCGTTCATGAACATCGGCGTGTTCACATTTGTCGGCGCAACTGAATTGACCCGGATCGAGTGTTCTCCGAGTTCCATCGCGAACGTACGCATGAGGCCGATAACACCATGTTTGGCGGCAATGTAGTGCCCGGTATTGGGGTACGCCTTGAGGCCTCCGACCGAGCTTGTCAGGATGATCGATCCGCCGTGTCCTCCAGAAATAAGGTGCGGGACACCGGCTTTAACGGTCTTCCATACCCCCGCCAGGTTGACGTCGATCATCTCGGTCCAGTCGCTTTCGCTGGTCTTGTCCAGTGTCTCGCCACCATTGCCGATTCCGGCATTGGCCACGATGACATCCAGTCTGCCCAGTTGTTCGACTCCGAGATCGAGCGCGGACTTCAAGGCGTCGTAGTCACGTACGTCCACTTCGGCCGTGATCACTCGTCGATCTAGGCCTTTCACCAGGTCAGCGGTCTCAGCGAGATCCGCCGGTGTTGCCGCAGCAATGGGACTGTCGAGTGTGATCGGGCCGCAGACGTCGACAGCGATGATGTCGGCGCCTTCCTCGGCCAATCGCACCGCATGGCTACGTCCCTGTCCCCGGGCTGCTCCAGTAATGAAGGCAACTTTACCTTCCAAACGTCCGGTCATAATTCAACCTAACCTTTCAGTTTCGTTCGTATTAGTTGTGCAGAGCCCGGCGGGCTCGTGTTCGTACTGTTTCGATATAACGATCGGGATAGAGGCGTTGATAACGCACGCGCCGTCAACCGATCTGGCAATGTCGGCTTATATTTGCGTGAAGACCGACTTCGTTTTCATGTAGGCTTCAATGCCTTCGCGACCGAACTCGTAGCCCCAACCGGATTGTTTATACCCTCCGAATGGCATGGCGTGATCAAAGACCAATTGACAGTTCAGAGTTACGGTGCCGGCATCGAGCCGTTTCGCGAGACGATGAGCTCGGCCGACGTCCTGTGTCCAGGCGGTGGCGGCCAGCCCGTAGCTTGTGTCGTTGGCCAGGGCAATCACCTCGTCGTCGTCGTCGAACGGCATGATCGGCACGACGGGGCCGAAGATTTCCTCCTTGTAGAGCCTCATGTCGGGGCTGACATCGGTCAGCACGGTCGGGTGTACGAAGTAGCCGGTCCGATCGAGCCGGTGTCCGCCGGCAACGACTTCGACACCGTCGCGTTTGCCCTCGTCGATGAATCCCAGGACGCGAGCGAGCTGTTTTTGACTGATCAAGGGACCGATGTTGCTGCCGACCTCTTGGGGTCCACCGAGTTTGAGGTTGTTCGCCACTGTGGCGATACCTTCCACCACCTGGTCGTAGACCCCGCGTTGGACGAAGATGCGCGATCCGCACACACATCCTTGCCCGGAGTGCACGAAAATACCCATTGCCGCCATCATTATGGCTTTGTTCAGATCGGCGTCGTCATAGATCAAGACGGGCGACTTGCCGCCGAGTTCGAGTGTGACCTTCTTGAGATTTCCGCTAGCTGCCTGCACAATTTTCTTGCCGACTTCGGTGGACCCAGTGAAGGCAATCTTATCGACGTCCGGGTGTTCGGTCAGTGCCGCTCCGGTGGTGTGTCCGTGACCGTTTACCAGATTGACAACACCGTCGGGGACACCGGCCTGAGCCAACAGCTTGACCAAGAGTAGCGCTGAAAGGGGGGTTTCTTCAGCTGGTTTGACGACAACGCTGCAGCCTGCAGCGAGTGCCGGTGCGAGTTTCGCGGCCGCGTTGAAGACGGGGCCATTCCAGGGGAATATCAGTGCAGCGACGCCGATGGGCTCTTTGAGGGTGTATCCATGCATGTTCGAATAGAAACCGGTGATTCCTCCGGTCATCTGGATGTCGTGAGAAATTCCGTTGAGCTTGGTGCACCACCCACCGTAGTAGCGGAAGAATTCCGCACTGGTACCCATAATCGACTGGGCTTGGGCAAGGGGCATACCAGTGTTGAGTGAGTCGATCTCGGCGAGTTCGGCTGCGTGCTCGTCAATCAAGTCAGCTGCACGCCACAGAATTTTGGCGCGCTCGTTGCCCGGCAGTCCATGCCAGACACCAGAATCGAAGGAGGCCCGTGCGCGTGCAACGGCTTCGTCAACGGCCTTCGACCCTCCATCGGCGAACTCGGTGATCTGCTCCTCGGTCACTGGGTTGATGACCGGAATCAGTTCGCCAGTACCTGGAAGGTCGCGTACCTCGTCCAGAATTGATTGCAATTTCATTGTGGCCTTTCGAATTTCAGGGAGTTATATGTGATTTACGCGCATGCAGGAGTGGATGCGCTTGCTTGGCTATGTCGTCAGCTCGCTGAGGAATGCCACGGTGCGCATTCTTGACGCCTCCCGCTCGGCGCGGTCTTGGCCCACGGCAACCGGTTGTGCCCAAATTTCGGTTGCCCCTGCGTCCAGGAGCTGTTGCAGCTGTTTCTGGACTGAACTCTCGTCGCCGACGATTGCAATCTCGGCCGCGGTGGTCCCGCCGCCGGCTTTTATGATGCGTTGATAGTTAGGCATTTCCGCGTACATTCCAGAAGTCGCCGCGGTCGCCGTTCGTGCGGCGTCGACGTCATTGTGTACAGCTACCGGCAGGCCGGCAATTATGCGTGGGCGTGGCCGGCCCGCCAGAGAAGCAGCCGCGTTGACCTTAGGTGCTATGTGCGTCTCAATGGCCGTGGCAGAGGCCATCCACAGTATCGTCCCGTCGGCGAATTGCCCGGCGATGCGCAGCATGCGCGGGGATAGCGCCGACAGCAGTACCGGTACACGATGCGTTGGTGGCGTCGACTGGGTGTGGGCACTCCAATCCTGGCCAGTGAAATCGACCGACTCTCCGTGGAGTAGGGCGGAAATGATCTGCAGATACTCTTCTGTGTTTCGGCCAGGATGATCGTAGGAGATCCCATAGACGTCCCGGATCGAAGATTCGTGCGAGGGACCTAAACCTAGTGCCAGACCCGGTCGGCCCATGGCGTCCGCAGCTGCCGCGACGCGATTGGCCTGCAGGATCGGATGACACGGATACGTTTGCAGAACACCGGTTCCCAACTCAATTCGGGTGGTTCCACGTCCAGCAATCGCCATGGCAATCAACGGATCTCGAACAACGTTGCTGGCGTACCAGAGGGACGAGAAACCATGATCTTCGGCGTCCTGCGCCTGCTTGACTATCTTCTCGACGGTGGAACCGTGTCCGGTCAAACCGATGCGCATCGTTATTGTCCATTCGGGAAAAGAGTGTCGTACTGCTGCATCAGCTTGTCGATATCGCCATCAATCCCCAGTTCCAAAGTGTTGAATAGCGACGCGAGCAACCCGTAGGTACCGACGGTGAAGATCAGGTCGAGAAGCTGCTGACGATCGAGCTCGGCTGCGAGTGTGTGCCAGGTGGAAGCGCTGATGGCACCATCGAGAATGAGTTCGTCCACGGCGCGGAGCATGGCCGCTTCCAAATCGCTCCAAAATGGTGCATCAGGTCCGTACGCGATACGGCCAACTTCTTCGTCCGTCAGCCCGGCATCGCGAGCAACGAACAAATGTTGCGCCCATTCGTAGGGGCTTTTGCGGACGGCAGCAACCCTCATGACAAGAAGTTCACGTTGACGCTCGGACAGAGTTGTTGCTCGGAGAATATGTCCGTTGAGTGT
Source organism: Williamsia sp. Y844 (assembly GCF_056786475.1). Classification (NCBI taxonomy): domain Bacteria; kingdom Bacillati; phylum Actinomycetota; class Actinomycetes; order Mycobacteriales; family Nocardiaceae; genus Williamsia; species Williamsia sp. Y844. The sequence continues at coordinate 373,232 of NZ_JBXCJB010000002.1, read as the reverse complement.
GAAGAAGGCGCGAGCAAGAGCGGGATGGTGCGCCATAGTGCCAAGCGCAAGAAGGGCTTTGGGCCGATCCCTGGTGGGCATCGGTTCATGGGTCGGTTGGGGCGGCACCATAGCTGTCAGTGCCCCACGCATTTCCGCAGGGAACTCTGAGGGGGTCAGTGGATCAATTCGTGCCATGTCAGACCATCGTCCTTCCGCCGTTGACACCACTGCTCGTTCAATCCGTCAGTGGCGCTTCGTTCTATAATTAGGCGATCGCCTAATTAGGCTCTGGTTGTATGCTTAGCAGCTGCGTGTTACTGGGTCAAGGGCTCGGGATGCGCGCCAGCACTACGGCGTGGGATAGGACAGGAACGAAATGAGCGCAACGAGCCGTGTCGGGCAACGCAATACCGGCACCCGCGAGAAGCTTCTCGACGCGACTATCGAGATCATTCTCGACGAGGGCTACGCGGCTGCCACGTCGCGCCGGGTCGCGGAGAAGGCCGAAGTTCAGCGCGCCATGGTCTACTACTACTTTCCGACAATGGACGACCTCTTCCTCGCAGTTCTGCGGCGCGGCTACCAGGCCAATCTGGAAGCACAACGCCAGGCACTCGCTTCCGATAGGCCTTTGCATGCACTGTGGGACATGACAGTCGACCCTCGTGGATCACGTTTGACCACAGAGTTCATGGCCCTGGGCGCCCATCGGGAGCAGATTCGCGAGGAACTGGCCGCCGGCGCAGAACAGTTTCGTGAGGCCCAGGTCGCGGCGCTAGAACACGTAGTTCGTGACCATGCCGAACACGCGGGATTGGATGCCGAAGTCGTCTCGGTTGTCATTGCCAGCATCGGCCGGACGATCGGCCTCGAAAACGGTCTCGGTATTACCACTGGCCATGAGCGAACCCTGAGGGTCGTAGCCGAATACCTCGACCGTTTCGACAAGCCTCGTCCAGACTGATCGGCTAGCGGTGGGTCTACCGCCGCCGCCGCGCGCATCTCGTGGGGAAACTGTCGTTGGGACAGTGGTTCGATTCGGGCATGTCAGATGGTCCTTCCGCCGTTGACGGGGATCACTTGCCCGGTAACGTAACCCGCGTCTTCTCGTGCCAGGTAGGCGCATGCGGCCGCGATGTCTTCAGGCTTGCCGACCCTGCGCATCGGGGTGGTCGACTCAGCGGCCTCGATACCCGGACCGAGGAGTCCTTTCTCTTCGGTCCGACGCAGCATAGGGGTGTCGATGAAGCCCGGTGGCACCGTGTTCACCGTAATTCCCTTGGGGCCCAACTCTTTGGCAAGCGCCTTGGTGAATCCAACAACCCCGGCCTTGGCCGCCGAGTAATGCACCATCCACGGATTGCCGGTCTGAGCACTCGACGAGGAGATGTTGATGATCCGGCCCCATCCGGCATCGATCATGTCTGGCACGACGGCCTGGCAACAGTCGAAGGTTCCGGTCAAATTCACCGCAAGGAGTCGCTGCCAGCTTTCTGCGGATATCGTCAGAAAAGGCTCGAAGCCGTCCATGCCTGCAGAGTTCACCAGTATGGTCGGCGGCCCGATCTCGCGACGAACCTCTTCGACCGCTTCGTCGATCCGCGGCCGGTCCGTGACGTCGACGCCGAGTCCGATCGCACGATAGCCCGATCCCGTGATCTTCTCGGCGGCCTCGGAAGCCGCGTCGGCATCAAGGTCGAAGATCGCGACCGATGCGCCTTCCTCTGCCAAGCGTTCGGCGATCGCCAAGCCGATCCCGGACGCTCCGCCGGTAATGATCGCGGCACGCGGGACCGAGAATGCCGGTGACACCATTACGCCACCGCCTCATCGCCGACCAGCGTGGTGCGATGCATCAGGCGCCGTGACGTGGCCTCGTAGGGAATCGCTCGATGGAGAAGACCGGTGTTGTCCCAGATGACGAGATCCCCTACTCGCCACTTGTGGCGAAGGACGAATTGCGGTTGCGTGGTCCAGTCGAGAATGCTGTCGAGGAACTCTCGACTGTCCTCTGCGGTCATGCCGACCACTTGGCCGGCTGTCGCACCGATGAGCAGCGAGTGCCGCCCATCCCGATGGCTCCAGATCAGTGGATACTCGCGAGAAGGAAGCCTGTCCCACATCTGTTTATCTTTCTCCGAGGCGTCGGGGTACACCAACATCTGGGCGGCGGCCAGGCTGTGGACGACCCGGTAGCCGGCCAGTTCGGCCTTCTTCTGGTCACTCAAAGCGTCATAAGCGGCATAGGTATTCGCGAACTCGGTGTCCCCGCCTTCGTCGGCCACCTCCCGAGCGGTCAGCAGCGTGGCCTTCTGCGGTACATCATCTGTGAGCCCGTCGACATGCCAAAAGATGGTGCTGCGGCGCAGTTCGGCCAGCTTGCTCCTCGTCGGATCAAGCGTGACCGGGGAGACCTCCGGATGATTTGGGAGCCCGCCGACCTTGGCGACGACCACGTCCCCGAGCATCCGGCTGAAGGCCACGAGGTCGGGGTCACTGATGTTCGCGCCCCGAAAGACGACCACCCCGCGTTGCTTGAGCAGCCGCATGGCCGTGTCAGCCGTCTCGGCGGAGTTGAAAGCAGATCCCGACACCCCGGTTACCTCGACGCCGATCGATGGGGATATCTCACTGGTCTTCATTGGCATTTCCTCCTTGTGTCCTGTGAACGGTAAACGCGCGGCAGCAATGTTGTCAATGACTACATCACCCCGCGGGTTGGCAGTGTTCTCACATGGACCACGCCCACCATCAGGGAGACCTACGTTCCGCGTTGATCACTAAAGCGGAAGAGCGACTTAGTATTTCAAAGATTGAGAGTCTTTCGCTGCGATAAGGGCTCACTCAACGTGGCGGTGCGCACGCAGACAGGCCCGGTACGCGGGGGTGCGCAATAGGCACCCTGTCACGAGCGCAACCTCGCAGTCGAGAGGAGGCCATCAGTGGCCGGGGGTCCCATGCGCCGCGCTCATGAGACGTTCGCTACCTTCAGATTCGCAACAAACCCGGAACCGTCTCGGTCGGGGACGTTTCGACGACGTCCGAGATACGACGTCATCGACCACAGCAGATTCCCGCCGGGTTCACAGCACGCTCTTCATCTGCTTGGCGACAAGTCGCATGGTCATGACCGGCGCCAGTCGGGTCAGCGCTCCCAACAGCTTCGCGTCGGCCCCCACCAACAGTCGAGCTCTACCCTTCTCGATGGCGTCGACGATTTCGCGAGCAGTCTGCTCCGGTGTTGTCGACCGAACCTTTCGGCTGCCCGCATCGATCATCGTCACACCCGAGTTTCCACTTATATCCGTACTGATATTGCCGGGAAAGACTGCCGTCACCGTGATATTTGAATCGATGAGCTCCTCATAAAGGCCCTCGGTGAACTGCTTCACTGCCGCCTTCGTTGCGCTGTAGAACGTCTGGCCCGCAAAGGCAACGAGAGCGGAAAGGCTTGAGATATTGATGATGGCGGCCTCAGGCCGCTTCCGCAGCTCCGGGAGGAACGCGAGAGTTGTGTGTACGGTTCCCCAGAAATTGACATCAACAATCCGACGGATCTCATGCCGCTCGAGTTCTGCCGACGGAACAAAACGATGAATGATCCCCGCGACGTTGAGGAGCCCGTCAACCTGACCGTGTTCCGCGATCACCTGCGCAGGTAGGTCGTCGACCACATCGGGATCACTGACATCGGCCACGTGCGTCGACACCCGTGCGCTGTCCGGACCAGACTGTTCCCGAGTCTGGTTCAATGCGGCCTGATCCCGGTCGATCAGAGCAACTCGAGCGCCCCGTGCGAGTAGTTCGAGTGCAACCTGACGGCCTATGCCATTTCCAGCTCCGGTCAGCGCAAACACCTTTCCGGCGATCCTCATCGTCCATTCCTCACTTTGTCAGCCGACATCCTGCTCGAATAATGCCGTTGGGCAGCGCCCAATTCCTCCTCATACGACCCCTTCCGACCTCTGGCAGTTCGAAAGCCGCGTGACGGTCGGCCACCATCACGCCCTGCCAGCATTCGCGCGTTCCGCCAAGGGCACCGAATCTGTCGTGTCGAGAACGACGTCAAGCCGTTGCATCAGCAGCCCCTGGTCGGTGATACGCGCTGCGCCACACGCAGTTCCGGTCGACAACGACAACGGCCTACCGTCGACGATCTTGGTGACAAAGATGTATGACGCGAACTCCACCACGTCACCGGAAAAGCTCGTGACATGCACGTTGGAGCCACAATGCCGCAACGGATAGGGGCTATTGATTCGATGATTCTCCTGCCACACCATCACCGCGTCCGCACCGGCGATGTCGGCTCGCACGAACTCCTCGTATTCTGTTGTGCCACTATCGGTACGGGAGCTGAAAGTCGCATCTTCTGACAGAATGCCACGCAGAATTTCAGGATCCCATTCGTCGTAGTGGTACCACCAGGCACCCACGAGTTGTGCTAGCTCGATCGCAACTGCGGAAACGCTACGCTCTTCGAGACCGGAAACCATGGGAACTCCTGGGACAGGCGGGAACCAACTGATTGGCTGATGCCACATGGTGTTCGAGCCGCCAGACCCTGACAACCCGGGGTGCCCATACAGCGGGAGATAGATCTTCTCGTGCGCAACCACTCCCGGTGAGAGGGAGTACCGCTGGCGCACAAGGGTGCGCATTGACCTACTTTGATGAAACACGCAACTAGGAGGCACCGTGGTAGATCCGACCCTCAAGCCAGTGAGATCCTCAACCGTGGCGACTTGGTCACACGAAGCGGACGTCGTGATCGCCGGTTTCGGGATAGCCGGAGTCGCAGCCGCGATCGAGGCCGCACGCGCCGGCGCTGACGTACTCGTCCTGGAACGGCTCGGTGGCGGTGGCGGCGCCGCCGCCATGTCCGGTGGTTTCATCTACCTGGGCGGCGGCACACCGTTGCAGCGTGCGTTGGGTTTCGACGACACAGTTGAAAACATGAAGGCGTTCATGAAGAGTGCCTTGGGCCCAGGCGTCGATGAGTGCAAGGTCGACATCTACTGCGAGGAAAGCGTCGCCCACTACAACTGGTTGACTGATGCCGGGGTTGTCTTCGACGAATCGTTCTGGGGTGAGCCGGGTTGGGAGCCCCCTCACAGTGAAGGACTGATGTATTCCGGCGGTGAGAACGCTGCGCCGTTCAATGCCCTCATCCCACCGGCACCCCGCGGGCATCTTCCCCGAAAAGCGGTAGAGGGGGAACAGACCGGTGGTCACATGCTCATGAAACCGCTGATCGAGTGCGCACAAGCGCTCGGTGTCAGAACGGTATTCGATACTCGTGCGCAATCCCTCGTGATCGATGACGATGGACGCGTTACCGGAGTGGTGGCCCGCCAATACGGGGCCGACCTCACAATCCATGCCCGCCGCGGTGTGGTCCTGGCGACCGGAAGTTTCGCCTACAACGATGAGATGCTCAAGGACCATGCACCGCGGATAGCAGGCAGACCGGCAGCATCGATCGAAAGCCATGACGGCCAGGCGATCCGAATGAGTCAGGCATTGGGTGCCGCCACCGCTCACATGGATGCAACCGAGGTCGCGATCTTCTGTGACCCTCAACTGATGGCACGTGGAATCCTCGTCAACGCACGCGGTCAGCGTTACGTCGCCGAGGACACCTACCCGGGTCGTATTGCGCAAGAAACCCTTCTCCGCCAGGGCGGTGATGCATTCCTCGTGATCGACGAGGCCTCCTTCGAGGAGGCCACGCAAACGGACTCGACCAGCGCGGTGATGCGGGGGACGCCGACATGGGTATGCGAGACCGTCGAAGAACTCGAAGGCGAGATGGGGTTTCCCACCGGCGGCCTGACCTCGACGATCGAATTGTTCAATCGTCATGCGGCCACGTCGTCGGACCCGTTCTTCTCCAAAAAGAGTGAATGGGTCAAACCGCTGACAACGCCCATCGCCGCGTATGACCTGCGCGGCATGGTGGGTGGTTTCACCCTGGGTGGGCTCAAGACGACGGTTGATGCCGAGGTCCTCCACGTCAGCGGCGAACCGATACCCGGACTGTATGCCGCCGGCCGCTGTACATCCGGAGTCTGTGCCGGCGGATACGCCAGTGGCGCGAGCTTGGGGGACGGTAGCTTCTTCGGTCGGCGCGCGGGCAAGACCGCTGCTGCACTGAAGGTCTGACGCAAGGCAGGCAACCTGAGCCCAACGACATCTAGGACCATCCCGGAGCTCGTCCGGGATGGTCCTTGTCGTACGGTCAGCTGCGCACTTCCAACGGCGCCTCTGCAGGGTAGGAACGGGGAGCCATCTTGTAGAAATCGGTGAGTTGAGCGATGAACGCTGTGTCGGTACTGGGCTCGCTCGGTTCGGGAACCGTGACACCCTTCGCTCGCAGGTCTGCGATGAGCATCCCGAAGGCCTTCTCCATCGTGAGGTCATCTGTGTGATCTTGGTAGCGTTTGACGTCCGCTAGATCATCGAAAAGCAATGCGGTGTAGTGCACGAGCATTCTCATGTCGGCATTTTTCACGTGGCTGATCTCTGTATCGCCGTTGCGAATCGACCAATCGTCATCACCGACGCTGTGCAGTGTCGACGACAGGTCCAAACCTGGTAGATCGCGCCGATCTCGGGGACCGCTGGATTCACGACGGTGGTACATGCGCGAATTATCGGTCAGTATCGCTGTATTCCAGAACGGTGCGGCGAAGCGTTCTGGTGACCGGTCGGGCCCTTTGGGCCAGTAGGTGAATCCACCGTCGATGTCAGAGTTGTAGAAGTAAGTGATCACCTGCGCAGTCTTGACCTCCCAGGCGTCGAACAGCCCCGACTTGAACATCACCGCCAGCAGCCAGAGCGGTGCATTGTGCAATCCGATTCCGCGGAAGCTCCCGGTGTCGAAGTGGCCGGCATCGAAGCTATGCGACGGGCCGCACATGTTGAACAGAAGGTCGTGTGCCATCCCGTACTTGGTGCCGTGCAACTGTTTTGCCGTGTCCAGCAGCTTACGGCCGAAATAGATGTCATTCAGTTCCGGATAAAGGACCACTCCGTCATTGCCGAGGAATCCACGGAAAACCGGCGCCACGAAATCGGACAACCGGGCATCTGGCCGACGGTTGTTGCCGCCCGACACGGCAAGATACTCCTCGGTGGACGCGAAGTGATGGGCGAGGATCAACCGCCAGGGTGCGTTGTCCCGAATGACCGACATGATGGTCGCAGTCTCGTCGGCTGTGTAAAAATTTTGGATCACCGACGGCGGCGCCGCCGGGGTCATCGGGTGCCGTTCGAGCGTGGCTGTCATGGAGCGCTCCTCTTCTATCTCAGGCGAAACCCACCGTGCAGTGAGCGTGACTGGCATCACGGTAGATCGACCGCGGGGAACATCCTGGCCCACGTCCCACGCAGCGGGAGGCTGAACTGCGTTGGTGAACAAGGCAGTTGGATTTCGATGTGCTCCCTGCACCTGTAACAGCATTCGCGGCCGGCAAACACAGCATTGCCGGATCGGTGAGTCCGAGAACTCACCGATCCGGCAATGGTTTGACGTCGCTCTATCCTGCGACTGTGGTGGCGGTCTCCCCCAGATAGGCGGCCTCGATCCGTCGAGGATCAGACCGGAGGGATTCGGCGGAATCATCCAGCACAATGCTGCCGTGCACCAGCACCGCGGCTCGGTCTGCTGCACGCAACGCCAGGTGTACGTGTTGCTCCACCAGCACCACCGCCATGTCGTCGTTTGTAGCGAAATCTCTTAATACCAAGAGGATTTCGTTGACGATTACCGGCGCCAGGCCCATGCTCAACTCGTCGATGAGCAGCACCTTCGGACGTTGGAGGATTGCGCGACCAATGGCCAGCATCTGTTGCTCGCCACCCGACAATCGCCCGGCATCGACCTTCAAACGCTTCTCCAGCGAGGGAAAATGCTCGATGACTTCGCGTATCCCGCCGGCCCGCCGGGAACGCTCGGGCACAGCCAACCGCAGGTTCTGTTCCGTGCTGAGACTTCGGAACAGCGCGCGGTCATCCGCCACGAGTACCAATCCGGACCGGACAGCGTCACGCGGGTTACCGCCACGGACGGCATGGTCGCCGACCAGAACCTCACCATCAAACCGCGGCAACAGGCCCGCGAGTGCCATCAACAACGTGGTTTTTCCGGCACCGTTCGGACCGAGCAGGCAGGTGATCTCTCCCGCCTTCACCGTCAGATCAACTCCGCGGACACACGGCCGCTGCTTGGAGTAGCCGGTGGTGAGCGCACGACATTCCAGTGCAATCATGACGATGTCTCCTGTGATGTGAGTACGGGACTCGTTGGCGCGAGTTTGTCGGCCACCACATCGGTGCCGATGTCCTCATCGGAGGGAACCCCCAGGTAGGCACGGAGCACTTCCGGATCTGTCCGGATCGCGCTCGGCGGCCCGTCAGCGATCACCCGACCGAGGTCCAAGACCACAACCCGATCGCAGATGGTGAGCACCAGGTCCATATCGTGGTCCACCAGCAGAATAGACGTACCCGCATCACGCGCCGCCCGCAATTTGTCACCCAGCCAACGGCTTTCATTGTTGTCCAGTCCGGCGGCCGGTTCATCGAGCAGTGCCACCACAGGTTCGGCGGCGAGAACCCGTGCCACAGATACCAATTGCCGCTGTCCCTGTGACAGCGATGCAACCTCGGCAGCGCCCAGTTCGGACAGCCCGAGAAGATGCAGCACTCTGTGGACCCGCTCCCCCGCGCCCAACGAAGATTGCGACCGCGTCGCACCCACAGTGACGTTTTCCGCCACCGTCAGGTCGTCATAGAGCTCGACGTCCTGGAAACTGCGCCCCAATCCGGCCCTGCTGCGAGCGTGCGGCGGTCTGCCCCCGAGGTCGATATCTCCCAGACGCATGGAGCCCGTCGCCGGCGCGAACCCGGTGATTGCATCGATGAGGGTCGTCTTACCTGCACCATTGGGTCCGATCAGACCGACGATCTCGCCGCGACGAACCTCGAAGGAGACCTCCGATGCGGCGGTGACCGCACCGTAGCGCACGGTGACGTCATCGATCACCAGCAACGGTTCCCCGCCAACAGGCGCGGCTGCGGCCAGATCGGTGGTGCTGATCTCCTGTGCGACAACGTCTTCAGTCTTGCTTCTCTTACCGAGCGTCGGCAGCGGAAGCCTCGGCAGGGTGCTCGCGATCCCGTCGGGATTGAGCATGACAGTGATGATGAGCAAGAGCCCACTGATTACCGCGTAATAGTCACCGATGTTCAGGAATCGATCGACGAAAAGGTACAGAAGGCCGCCGGGTGCCATGATGCCGGCGAGTATCCCGCCGGTAATGGACGAAATTCCGGCGACGTACATAACCGCGAACAGGGTGATGCCGACGAACACCATGAATGGTTCAGGTGTGGCCAACGTCTGCTGGTAGCCCATCATTGCACCCGCGAGGCCGGCAATAAACGCACCGATTGCGAAGGCGATCAACTTGGTCCTTGAAACGTTGATCCCGGTGGCGGCGGCCGAACGCTCGTTGGCCCGGACGGCGAGCATATCGGTGCCCAGACTGCTGCGCCGCAACCAGGCGACGGCCAGTGCGACTGCGGTCAGCACAGCCAGACACATCAACCCGAACGGGATGCGCGGGTAGTTCTCGCCCGCGCCGATCGCGAAGTCGATACCGAAAAGCTTTGGCGGATCGATGGGTGCGCCGTTCACTCCGCCATTGAGTGAGGGATTACGGAACCAGAACGCTTCGAGGAAGACCGCCAGCGCCAACGTGACGACGGTCAGCGGCAAACCTCGGACACGGAGTGCCGGAAGTCCGACCACCACGCCGATCACAGTCGCACATGCAGCGGCGAGAATCGGGGCGATCGGGAAAGGCACACCTAGGTCGGACGTGAGGTTGCTGAGAGAGTATGCCGACGCTCCGGCGAGCGTGAGTTGTGCCAGTGAGACCTGGCCGGCGTATCCCGTCACCACGACCTGGGAGAGCCCCAAGATCCCGAAGATGATGCTGGTGATGACTGCTGCCCGCCAACTGCCCGAGGTCGCAAACAGTGCGATCACCGCCACCGCGAGGGCAGCCACGGTAGGGATGAGTAGGTGGTCGGGGCGCATTGCCCGACCCAGCGCTTGCCGTACAACGCTTCCTCGGTCCGGCAGCGGCCTTCCTTTGACCACCAGGAATCCGACGATCAGGATCAACGAGATCCCTTCGGAAACACCAGTTTTGGGCAACCAGTCGAGTGTCGCCTGGAGATTGGTCGCCTCTGCCTGGAGGGACCCGATCGCGATGCCCGCGATCACAGTCAACCAGATGGACGAGAAGTTCCCGACCAGTGTCGCCGCCAGCGCCGGGACGATGAACATCGAGTAGGCGACGGGATTCAGCGCGACAATCGGCGCGATCAGGATGCCGCCAAGGCCCGCGACGGCCGAAGACAATGCCCAGTTGCTGAAGGCAATCTTGTCCGGCGACAGTCCGGTCAGGTAGGCGCCCTTCTCTGATTCGGCTGCGGCCTCGGTCGAAACACCGAACCTGGTGTACCGGAACACGAGAGTGGCAATCACGGCCAGGGCAACGATTGCCAGGGCCAGCCAGATCCGATCGGTGGGGATGGTGCTATCGCCGATCGAAATCGTGTCGAGCGCAAAAATCGGTTCGACTGCCACCAATCCGGTTCCAGCCCGCTGCGCGATGAGCGCTTGGAGAACGATCATCAAGCCGATCGAAGCGACCGCCTTCGCCACGGTGGAGGCATTGCGCATCGGCCGGAAGATCGCTGCGTAGAACAAGATTCCCAGCGCTGCAGCGATCACCAGAGAGATCGCCATGGCCGGGGCCACCCCAAGAGGTCGACCGAAGTCGATCGTCTTGGGGAGCCCCGGTATCGGGACCATCAGCTCACCTGTGCGCAACAGCGCGTAGGTATAGGCGGTATACAGAGCAACCGCGCCGGTAGCGAAGTTGACGACCCCCGAACTCTTGAAGGTCATGACGAGCGCAAGGCCGATGGCGGCATATACGGCGCCGTTACCCAACCCGAGCGCCAGGTACGCAAGATGGTCAGTCATGATGTTCTCTCTCGCAAAAAGGATGTGTCGATTTAGCCGGTCACCGTGGGGTTGACCGGAACACCGTCATCGTTGATTTCACCCAGCAGCATCTGGTTGGAGCAGATCGAGGGCATTTGCGGGAATGCAGTTCCGTTGCAGGTGAAGGTGATTCCGCCGCCAGCGGGCATTTCGACGTTCTGCGCCGACTTGAGCGCCTCTTTGATGGTGGCGGCGGTGACGTCACCGGTGATGCCGTTCGTGGCGGCGATGACCGCCATCACGGTTTGGTAGCCGAGCGCTCCGGAGCCCGTGACTGACAGATCAGGTGCGTATTGGGTCAGGATCGAGCGGTACAGCACCGAATCCGGACGATCCGACAGGTAGTCGGTGGCGGTGATTCCCATATTGCCCTTGAGCGCGTCGATGCCGACGACCTTGATCACATCAGGCTCCAAGCAGGTGGGGAGCAGGACCTTCTTGACCGTTGGGTCCGACGTCTGGATGGCCTTGAGCACCGACGAACAGGTCGCGGCGTCGGCGACAATACTCACACCATCGGGCTTTTCGCTGAGACCGGCGGTGACGAGCGGGGTGGGATCGGGGACACCGAGCGCAATCGGGACAACATTCAGTCCGACGCCCGCAGCTTTGAAGATCGGATTACCCATCGCGCCGATGATTGCGCCCAGTCCTCCACCGTCACTGGCGAAGATGGTGAAACTCTTCATGCCTTGATCCTTGGCGGCGGCCGCCATGGCGGAGATCGTCCCAGGTAGACCCGCACCCAGTGCAGCGACGTCTGGCGACGTCAGTTCGGCTGCAGACACCCCATTCAACGTCACGTACGGGATTCCTGCGCCGGTGACGATCGGGACGATAGCCGGTCCCTGAGATGTGCCGCCGGACAACACGGCGGCGACCTTCTTCTCGACAAATTGATTGGCGCAGTTGGTCGCCGACGTCGGGTCCTCCTGTTGCTTGCACACCACCAATTCGACCTGGTGCCCGGCGAGGCCACCGCCGTTGTTGTTCACATACTCCACAGCAGCTTCGGCCGCCTGGCGCACCTCGGGCAGAGATACAACTGCACCGCCCTCCGTGGAGACGAATCCGATCTTCACCGCCGAGCCTTCGGCCGGGTTACTGGGCAACGACGTCGTCGACGCGGCGGCAACATTGCTCCCGCTCGCATCATCGCTGCTACAGGCCGTGGCACCGAGCGCTGCGATGGATAGCAACGCAACCGCGCCGGCGAAGGTTCGTCGTTGAAGATTTCGGTTTCCGAGTTTCATGACACAGGACTCCTTTGCAAATACCACCCGCATGATTGCGGCAGTCGCCGCAGCGGGTCGTTTCCCGTGATGCGCATCACGTGTAGATGGCAGCGGTCGATTATGAGCGGATGGCCTGCCGATGCACTCATAGGTGCTCCCGGTCACTGGGAGAACGGCTCCTACAAGATCCGGTTTCGCCCGGTATGACCCCGAAATCGCCTCGCGTAGCTGAAGATTTGGCCGACAGGTACCGGTTTGGGCCAACTATCGGCACGGAAGTAGGCATCCGAACCGCCGTCGACGAATATCACGCTCCCGCAGAGAAAATTCGCGGCATCCGACAACATGAACACCACCCAACGGGCCAGCTCCTTCGGCTCACCGAATCCACCGACTGGGATTGGAAAGCTGCGAATCGCTTTGGCTTCCGAAGGGGTTGCCAATTGGCGCTGGAGCAGGGGTGTGGCAATCGCCCCTGGCGCCAAGACGTTGAGTCTGATGCCGGCTCCAGCCCATTCCGGTGTGACCGCCGCGCGGCGCGCCCACCGACTCACCGCGGTTTTCGAGGCGGCGTACGCGATCGACGGTGCCGCCTTGCCGAAGATCGCCACGGCCCGTTCGGCACGGTCCAGATCTGAGACAAGCAGAGCCCGGATGGCGCGCCGCGGAACAGCCGGTGTTGTTGTCGTCGAATTGCTACCGAACACCACCACTTTCGCGGTCTGCGCACGGGCCAGGGCGTCGCGCCAGCCCTCCAGCAATTCCACGACCCCGAGATAATTCACCTCGTAGATGACTCGCGCGCGCCCCTTTCCCGGAGTCGGCCCGATCCCCGCCGCGAGAACGGCGCCGTCGAGTCGGCCATCGGCCACGGCCAGAACCCGCTCCACAGCCTCTTGCCTCCCGGCCGCGGTCGACAGGTCGACCCGGATCTCAGCTTCCCCGACATCGACCCCGATCACAGTGTGACCGTCGGCGCGGAGCTCATCGACCACCGCTTGTCCCATCCCTGAGGCCGAGCCGGTCACCACATACACACCCATTGCCACTCCCTGCATCGTGCGACAACTGAGGTCATCGACTTTTTGACAGACTAAGACAAAAATGTTGTCCTGGTCACATGCCAGGGCTGCGCCAGACCCGATCACCCCGCAACAGCAACAGGGGTCGACCGTCGGTGATCGACGCCGCCGTCATAGCGGAAAAAGCATTGAAGCTCTGGAGCGAGCGGGGGTACGCCAGTACGAGCTGGGCAGACCTGGCAGCCGTCACCGACATCAGCAGCAGAACCCTCTCACGTCATTTCGCCTCCAAAGCCGAAATCGCTTGGCTCGGTGTCGCTCCGGCCACCGAACGTCTCCGCGAGGCGCTGAACTCCGTTTCCCACTCACTACCGATCGGCGATGCCATTCGGACGTCGGTGGCCCACTCGGTGTCCCACCACCCCCGCATCCGGCGCATCGGAACCGATTGGCTTCGGCTCATCTCCGCCGAACCCGAGCTTGTTGCCATGGCACCCGCCGCATACAAACCGTGGATCGACGAGCTCACAGTCTTCATCCATCGCCGTATCCCTTCCGCTCAGGTTTCGACGTGCCGCGCCCTCGCCAACGCCTACCAGGCCGCGACGTTCTCAGCGCTGCTCGAGTGGACAAATGACGGCGCCGACGGCGATCCGGCCGATGCAGTCGACGCCATGCTCGGCTGGATGGATATCCGCATACCCACCACACCCCCGTCCAGGACGCGCTGATCAGGCGAGTTGTCGCCTACCACATTCCCCGAATCCTTTGCGCCACAGCCCAAGAAGAAGGAGTTCATTACATGACATCCATCGAGACACGCGCGGATCTGTCCGCGATTCCCGATCCGCTCATGCCGGCGAAACTCGGTCCGATCGAGTTACGAAATCGCATCATCAAATCCGCGACTTTTGAAGGGGTCACCACTGGTGCCCTCGTCACCGACGATCTGATCGACTTCCACGTCGCCGTCGGCAAAGGGGGCGTCGGAATGACCACCGTGGCATACCTTGCGGTGTCCCCGGAAGGCCGCACCGAGCGAGACCAAATTTATTGGCGCCCTGAAGCATTGAGCGGGCTACGTCGTTTGACCGACGCCGTGCATGCCACCGGCGCAAAGGTCTCCGCCCAGATCGGGCACGCAGGTCCGGTGGCAAATGCCCGCTCGAATGGTTCACCATCCCTGGCTCCGTCGACGCGCTTCAACTCATTGGCCATGGGCTTCGATCACGCCGCGACCGAAGACGACATCCGCAGGGTCATCGCAGACCATGGTCAGGCCACCCGTTACGCCCGTGACGTGGGTTTCGACGCCGTCGAGGTACATCTGGGCCACAACTATCTGGCGAGTTCGTTTCTCAGTCCAAAGATCAACAAACGCAAGGACTCCTGGGGTGGGTCGCTCGCGAACCGAGCCGAGTTCCCGCGACGCATTCTGGAGGCTGTTGCCGAGGCGGCTGACGGTGAAATCGCAGTCCTGGCAAAGATGAACATGGCCGATGGGGTTCCTGGAGGGTTATGGCTCGACGAGTCATTGCGTTTCGCCCGCATGATCGAAGAGGACGGGCATCTCGACGCCGTGGAACTGACGGGAGGTTCGTCACTTCTGAACATGATGTACCTGTTCCGCGGAGACGTGCCGTTGCAGGCGATGGCAGATACACAAAAGGGCATCTTCAAGCTCGGCGTAAAGGTGGTCGGCAGATCAGTTTTCAAGCACTACCCATACGAGCGGATGTACTTCCGCGAGTATGCACGGCAGTTCCGCGAACAGCTCGATCTCCCGATCGTCCTTCTAGGCGGAATCACCGACCTCGACGCCATCAATACCGCGATGAGCGACGGCTTCGAATTCGTGGCGATGGCACGGGCCTTGCTCCGCGAGCCCGATCTGATCAATCGTATTCAGAAGGACGCGACGACGCGCTCGCTATGCATCCATTGCAACTTGTGCGCGGCCAGCATCTTCACCGGGACCAATTGCCCACTCGCCGCCCCCTAGTGCCACAGGTCGCGATCATCGCCGTCGCCACAGCGGTGATCTGCTTCACAAAAGCGCGCCGCTATGGCATATTACTAATAGAAATAGCCATGTCAGTGACGTATATGAGCGAACAGGAGTGATGTTGTGACTGTCACCCAGGACTTGTCCGAGGAAAGCCAATCGGCTCCCACCGCCATCCTCGACCGGTTGTCGCTGGTACTCGACGCATTCGATGGCAGGGACAACCTGAGCCTCGTAGAGGTGGTGCTGCGCACCGGACTCCCCCGCTCGTCCGCTCACCGAATGCTCGATCGGCTCGTCCAGCTACGTTGGTTGCGACGCCAGGGGCGGGACTACAGCCTCGGCATCCGTTTGGTCGAACTGGGGTCACTGGCCGTGCACCAGGACCGTGTACATGCAGCGTCGGCGGAGCATCTGCAACAGCTTTACCGCACCACCGGGATGGTCGTGCATCTTGCCGTTCTCGACGGTGACGACGTGGTCTATCTCGAGAAGATCGGAGGCCGGCTGGCGGCTCAGGTCCCGACCCGAGTCGGCGGCCGACTTCCGGCCGTGCGCTCTGCCCTCGGCAAGGCATTGCTGGCATACGGAGGTCGGAACGAACCCGGCGACGACTTGATCCGCGAACGCGGAATCGCCACCGAGCGCAGCGGCGCACTGACCGGCTTCGGTTGTATCGCTTCTCCGATCGGGCCGGTGGGCGAAGCAACCACTGCGGTGTCGATCTGTGGACCCATGCGCGCAATGGCTTTCGACAGCCGGATGATCACGCCGGTGCAACTCACCACGCACGCAATATGGCGCAGTATGTCCGTCGGCGTCCGGGTCACCCCGACCTTGCAGCGCCGAAATCTACTGCGTTCGCTCCCCACCGCGGCCAGCGTCCTGGCCGAGGACTGATATCGGCGTCGCTCGGCCGGCCGAAGTTCAGCGCTCCGTGCCCTCGCCGTCTCCCTCGCCGACCGTGCGCCAGATCCCCGGTCGACGAGGGATTGGCATTCCATCGCCATCCAGATTTGCAGCGAGCCGGTATTTGGCAGCTGCCTCGTCGATGTCATCCAAAAGCTCCTCGGCGAGCGCGATTTCGGCTTCGTAGTACCGCTTCGACCACCGCAGGCTCATCTCAGAAAATGCCCAGCCCGGCTCCGACTCCGAGTGTTCGGCGTGCAAATTTGCTCGCCGCGCCATGTCTTTGAGGTTCTCGATATGGACCGCGACGATATCTTTGAGCTGTTCGGGTTCATGAAGGTGCCCCATCCACAGCCGAAGCATCACATTGTGTTTGAGGACCGGCATCTCGACCTGCGCGTCGCGCGACCAGCTTCGCAAAGCGCTCAGGCCCGTCTCCGTGATCCCGTAGACACGGCGGCCACGCACGCCCTCCTCATTCACCATCTGAGAACTGACCAAGTCGAGTTCTTCGAGCTTCTTCAGCTCTGCGTAGACCTGACTGACGGATGGGCTCCAGTAGAAGAACCCGATGCTCCAGTCTGCCCATTTCTTGAGGTCGTTGCCGGTGAGCTGCTCACCGAAGGACAGCATTCCCAGGACCGCCCAGCTGGTCGCGGGAAGGTTCGGAAATTGCTCGTCGCCCGACATAAACTCCGATCTTACAAGGGATTCCACGCAACGACGGCAATCACGTATCTCCCGGCCACTGGGAAAGCCGAACGACGATGGACGGCGTAAGCAATACCGTCTCTCTCATGAACGACCGAACCATCTACATCGTCGACCGCGTTGTGACCAGACCCGGGAGCACCAAAGACTTCATCGGCGCCTACCTCAACGAGTATGCACCAGGCGCAGTCGACCGCGGGATGACCCTCGACCGCGTGCTCGTGAGCCCACCGGTATGGATCGAGGACGAGGGCCACACCGTCACCGTGACCTGGACGGTGGCCGGACCGCAGGAGTGGTGGCGCGCAGCCGTCAACGGACGACACGATCCGGTTCCCTCCCAGTGGTGGAAAACGGTCGATCCCCTGATCTTCGAACGCACGCGTTCAATGGCAGCCGACGCAGACGACATCGAAGGGCTATGCGATGTATAAGATCACCCGCTTGATTCACGTTGTCGACCCGATGGACCAAGCCGCGGTGTCAGCTGTGGTCGAAAGTATCCAGGCCGCCGTGACTTCGATGCCGACCACAACCGCCTTGGTGTCGGCCACGCTTCCCGGTGTCCGCAACGGCGGTGACGTTTTGGTGCACCTGCAGTTCGACCACGAGCAGGCCTGGCAGTCGGTTCGCACCCGACTCGATGCAGTGACCGCCGGCCCACTGATCGACCACGTCGACGGAGTGGAGTACTCCGGTGGCGGTCACCAGAACAATCGGTCCGGCCGACGCGATTCGACCCGAACACCACGCGTCTACCGGTCTTTATTGCTGTGCGTCGACGACTCTGCATCGAAGCTCGCCTTGGAACGGTTCGAAGCTGCGACACTACGGATGCCCCTGCACATTCGTCAGATTCGTGCCTGGCAGCTCAGTCATGTCACCATCGCCGAGGGCAGCACCCTGTGGACGCACGTCTGGGAGCAGGAGTTCGAGCAGATCGAAGACCTGCTCGGCCCGTACATGTACCACCCCATCCACTGGGCACACGTAGACCCCTTCTTCGATCCGGAGAGCACCGACTACATCGTCAAACACCGTGTGTGTCACAGCTTTTGCGAGTCACCGGCGCCGCTCATCGAGGCGGCGCCGGCGCCGCTGTCAACGTTTCAGGAAAGCTGACACAACGTCTTCGAACGCCGCCTTCTGTTCGATCATCACCCAGTGCCCGCAATTCGGGAAGATGTGGATTTCTCCCTGCGGAAGAAGTCGCATCGGGAGCAGTGCCATGTCGACGGGGCTCACCCTGTCGTCCCGTCCCCAGGTGATCAAGGTCGGGACATCGAGACGGCCCAATCGTGCCCAATTCGGAGTGGTCTCCGTACTCCGCATTGCTTCAGCCATACGCGCCAGAGCAGCACGGCCGTACATTCGCCGCGAATTCTCCAGTGTTGCTGGATCGGTCGCCTGCTGCCACCGTTCCTCGATCAGCTCTGCAGTGACCAATGCCGGGTCGTAGACCATGGAGTGTAACCACGCGATGAGCAAGTCTTTGCTCGGCTCTTCGACGAATTCGCTGAGCCGCTTGATCCCCTCCCCGGGGGCCGGGCTGAAAATGCCGGTGCCGGCGCCACCAATCGTGACCAGTCGCTCGACCCGCTCGGGCGCCTGCAGTGCGAAGTCGGTTGCCACAAACCCGCCCATCGAATTGCCGATGATCCGGACCCGATCGATCCCGAGACCGTCGAGAAACGCGTTCACCGCCGCCTGGGCAGAAATCATCGGATGCGGTGCACCGAAATCGTCACTGACCCCGAACCCGGGGAACTCCAGGACGAGGGTGCGGAAATGCTGCGCGAACGTCGGTACGTTGGCGCCGAAATTTCGCCAGCCGGTAACCCCTGGGCCGGAACCGTGCAGCAGCAACAGAGGCGGCCCCTCACCGACCTCACGGTATCGCAGGATGCCGTTCTCGGTCTCCATCTCGAACAGCTCAGGGGCAGTAGATGTTTCATACGATGTACTCATAACCAGAGCGTGCCATCGCCGAACCGTCTCTGTACCAGAAGATCCCAATGAGTGGCCGGTGAGTTTCCCTGAGCCCGCCCACCGAGCCGAATCAGTGCAGGCGCGGGATACGCGTACCGGCCGGGAGTTCAACCGTTGACTCTGACAACGCAGCGTCGCGCACGGCTCGGTCGATCGTGCGTCGCAGTGCACCGCACGATCGATTGCGTTGGCCGATCTCATCGTTCGAATTGGCGATCTCGGGGCACAGGGACGCGTCCGAGGTCCACTGGATCGACGTGTGCACCGCACTGAACTTCTCCACCAGAAAACGGTGTCCGCATAGGTCACAATCGAGCGGTTGCATCGCCATCACCGATCACCGGCCAGACCTGTGCCCACGCGTTCATATTTACCCCTGAAGAAGACCAGCGGTGAATGATCCGCCGCGTGCAGGTGTCGAACCCTGGATACCACGATGGTGTGGTCGCCGGCGGGATACTCGGCTTCGGGTTCTGCCTCGATCCACGCCAGAGAGTCCGTGAGCACCGGCGCACCCGAGGGCGACGGTGTCCATTCGATGCCCTTGAACTTATCCGGGCCCCGAACAGCGAGTTGCCGGCAGATGCTCTCCTGATGTTCCGACAATATGTTGATCGTGTAGCGCCCGGCCGCTCGCACCCGCGGCCATGAGTTACTCGTGGCCGCCACACAGAACGCGACCAGCGGTGGATCGAGCGAGACGGACGTGAATGAATTGGCCGCCAGGCCAGTTGGTACGTTCCCCTCCGGGTCGATACCGGTGATCGCAACCACACCCGTCGCGAAATGCCCAAGCACACTGCGCATCACGTCAGGTGTCACGACCGGAATGGCCGCACCGATATGCATCGTCCCTTGATTGCCGGACCCGTTCGCAGTACATGTCATCTCGATGCTCCTCACTGTTCTTTCAACGTATCTGCCTGGCGTACAACAGTGATCGGACCACGTGCGGCGCCGGGCTCGGTGTCGCGCTTGGCGGAAGTGCTTCGATGGGGGTGAACGTGCGAGGATCACACCAGGACCCGTCTCCGTACCACCACTTCACCACTTGCGCTGCGGTGCGTAGTCGGGTCATGACGACGCGGCGGTTCGAGCTGCGATATATCCGTATACCAAACCCTGACCGATGGTCGCGCCGGCGCCCGGATACGTCGTACCGAACGCGTTCGCCGCCGAGTTGCCGATCACGTACAGCCCGCTGATTGCACTACCGTCTTCGCGCAACGCCCGAGCCTTCGAGTCAGCCCTCACGCCACCGCAGGTACCGAGGTCACTGAGGACCATCCGGACCGCGAAGAGAGGTCCCTGCAGCGGACGAAGGTTGGGGTTCGGAGTGACCGACGGATCGCCGTAGTAACGGTCGTAAGCACTTTCACCACGGTGGAACTCGTGATCCACCCCGGTCCTCGCGTCGGCGTTGACGGTCGTGATGGTTGCCGCCAGCTCTGCCTCGGGCACCCCTATCGACCGGGCGAGCTCCGCCGGCGAGTCGGCGCGGTGCGCGATTCCATTGTCGTACCACGACTTTGGCAACGGTTGCCGCGGGAAGATACCACCGGCGAATAGGTAGGAGTTGCGATACTTCTGATCAAAGATCAGCCACATGTCCTCAACCGGATCACCCATGTGTTCGCGCTCGAGCACGCGCTGACCGAACGACATGTAGTCCTTCGCCTCGTTGATGAAGCGACGCCCGGTCTGGTCGATGATCAACGATCCCGGCAGCGAACGCTCGGCCAACAATACGGCGGGCTCACTGCCCGGCAGGGCGGCCACTGCCGGGAACCACCACGCCTGGTCCATCAGTCCGATCGCAGCGCCGACCTCCTGTGCGATCCTGATGCCGTCGCCAGTGTTACTCGTGGCCCCCAGACTGGCGTGTGGCTGCAACCGTTCCGACTGGAACTTGTTGCGCATCTCCACATTGTGATCGAAACCGCCGGTGGCCAGGACGACTCCTCTACGCGCGACGACCTCGGTTTCGGTGCCATTTCGGTTGACGACGGCGCCGCTCACCCGGCCGTCGGCATCGACGATCAGTCGCAGCAACGCGGTATCGGTCCAGATCGGTATCTGCGCCCGGACCGCGCCCGCAAACAGCCCGGCGGCCAGAGCCTGACCACCCGCCATGTATTCCCGTTTGAGAGCCATCCCGCCGACGCCCAGTGCCAGAGCCTTGAGGGCTCGCGACAATCCCTGTCGAGGCCGACTCGCGATCAGGTTCAACCACTTGTAATCGGCTCCGGTGACGGGCATCGGCAGTGGCGCCTCCAGCAATCCCGGCCGCAACCGCGTTCGCTCGGCCCCCAGCACCGAGGCGTCAAACGGTTTGCACTCGCACGTCCGCCCCATCGCGGAACCACCGGGACGTTCGGGATGGTAGTCCGAATACCCCTTGGCCCACATAAATTTCATCGGCGTCATGCGCGAGAGCATCTCGACCGCGGCTCTGCCGTTCGCGAGAAAGGCGGTGCCGCGATCTGCCGGGGCCGAGTCACCGACCACAGCTTTGATGTAGTCGGCGGCCACCACGCCGTCACCCGGTTGCTCCGCAGCGAGCAACGGATTGGTGGGTATCCAGAAGGCTCCACCCGACCGTGCTGTCGAACCACCGACGTATGGGGACTTCTCGACCACCAGTGCGGAAAGTCCTTCCTCGTGGGCGGTGAGGGCGGCCGCCAGGCCGGTTCCGGCGCCGACCACCAGCAAATCCACCTCATGGCGGGCCCGTGCCTTCAGATCTTCTGTTGAACTCATCAGGAAACTTCTTTCGGGAGAAGCACGCCCATGCGGTCGAGCATGGATCGTGGATCGGCGGGCGGCCGAAGCTCGAGGAGTTGATCACCTCGGCGCTTCATGGCCGCCGCGCACAACTGGTCATCGGAGAAGATCCAGAAGTCGCCGCGGGCGATCTGCTCGATCATGTGCTCGGCAGCGAGCAACGCATCAAGCCCCTTCTCCACATTGTCGCGTTGCATCACTTCGAAAACCGCATTCGCGATCGGGTTCGTGGTGGGCGACTCTCGCTGCGCCGACAAGAATATTTCGCTCCGAATCGAGTGTGGCACCACAGCACTCACCTGAATGGGCGCATGCAGTATGGACAAATCCTGGTGAAGGCATTCGGTCATCGCCAGAACCGCATGCTTGCTGACGATGTACGGCGACTGCACCGCGACCGCATTGAGACCGCCGACCGACGACAGATTGGCGATACACGATGATGTGCCGACCTCGATCATCCGGGGCACAAAGGATCTGAGGCAGAAGAACATTCCGTCGACATTGGTTTGCATGAGACGCTGCCAGCGGGTCGGCTCGATCTCCCAGAGCAGTCCGGCCGACTCCACGCCGGCGTTGTTGATGAGCAACTCGACAGACCCATAGCGCGAGAACAAGTCTGAAGCCATCGTTTCCACGGCCACGGCGTCACCGACGTCGACACCAAATGACGATGCCTTTCCGCCTGTGCTCTCGATCTCGGCGGCGACCTGCGCCGCCCGATCGGCATTGAGATCGGCGATGACAACCGTCATCCCCAGTCTGGCCAGATGCCTGGCCAGGCCCTCCCCGATACCGGATGCCGCTCCGGTGACCACCGCGGTACCGGAAGAATAGCGTTCCTCTGCGAAAGTCATTTCACTCCTTGAAGTCTCGTCCGACCATCCCCACATGGCGATGTCGTTCGGAGGTGCGCCGTGGTGCACATCAGCGGCTACAGTCCTGTTGGTTTGATGTTCGGGTTGGACCAGGCAGGCGGTTCTCTGCGCGGGAGTTCGGTCCGGCCGTCGAGCGACATCACCGGGGTGTCGGTCGCCCACGGATAGTGGAGACTGAACGCGACCAGTCCGGTCCGTTCGGCAGCCGGAACGGTGCACATCTCCAGGACCGTCTGCGCCAAGTACTCGACCGGCTCGGTCTCATAACCCTCCGGCAGCAAGGTCTGCGCGCCCGGGGTCATGATGGCGGTCGATGGACCTACCGCGTTCACTGCGATTCCGTCATCGACCAACTCTGCGGCGAGCCCCTGTGTAAGCCTGTGCTGACCGGCCTTTGCCGCCGCATAGACAACATCGCCGGACGTCTTGTTGTATTCGCGATACGGCCTGATCGGACTGAGTCCGGTAGACGATCCGATGTTGACGATCCAGCCGCCGCCCTGCTTCCGCATATGTGGGATGGCAATCTGGCTGAGACGAAAAGGTACCTTCAGGTAGTGCTCGATGGTGCGGTCGAAGGTGTCCATGGACATTTCGTCGATGGTCGAATAGTCGGCGAAGCCGGCGTTGTTGACCAGGATGTCGATGGCGCCGAAGGTGTCAACCACAGACTCGATGAGTTGGTCTCGCTGATCACCGTCTTCCAGATCTGCCGGAATCGCAACGGCCGTGCCCCCGAGATCTTCGATTGCCGTGATGGTCTCATCCAGTGAACCACCAAGGATGTGCCGCTCGCCGTTGCGCACGGACTCGGTGGGCGCCGACGATCGGGCCGTCACAACCACCGTCGCACCCTCCGCCGCCAGACGTGTGGCGATTCCGCGGCCAATACCGCGACTGCTACCGGTCACCAAAGCTGTTCGGCCCGTGAGTTTTTGTGTCATGAATCCCTCTGACCGGAACGTCGCGGAGTCCCCAGCAACGTCGTCATCATGTTCCACAGTTCAACGCGCGCCGCAGCGGTCAGCGAGAGGCTCGGGAATGTGAGGAAGCCGTGGAACAGTCCATCGAATCGGTGCGCCACGACCGGGACCCCGTCACCGGAAAGGCGTCGCGCATAGTTCTCTCCCGACGTGCAGGGCGGGTCCAGTTCGGCTGTGGCGACGATCGCCGGCGGCAATCCCGCCAGTGACGACGCCCGTGTCGGGACCACGTACGGACTGTGCGAGCCGTGCGGAGCATATTGCTGCCAGTACCACTGCATGGCGCTGGTGGTGTTGTAGTAGTCCTCCCCGTACTTCGCGTACGACTCGGTGGTGAAGTCGTCGTCGATGACCGGATAGATGAGCACCTGACCGGCGATCGGTGCGCCGCCGCGATCGCGGGTCGCCAGGCACACCGTCGCCGCCAGGTTGCCTCCGGCGCTGTCCCCTACAACGAAGAGCCGGTTCGGATCGCCCCCGAGATCCGCGGCATTCGCCGCGGCCCATTGCACCGCGGCGTACACGTCTTCCATTGCCGCAGGCCCGGGATGCTCAGGTGCCAGCCGGTAGTCGACCGCCACCACGATCGCTCCCACGGCCTCGGCCATGGATCGGCACAATTCGTCATGGCTGTCCAGATCGCAGAAGACGAACCCACCCCCATGAGCGAACACGATGACCGGTTGGGCGATCTCGTCGCCAGAATGTGGAATATAGGCACGGAGCTCAAGTGCGCCTCCTGGCCCGGCGATCTCGAGTTCGCGCACCGATTTCATATCGGGTTGGCGTGTCAGCGGTGCCCGTCGCGACACGATGATCTTGCGTACCTCCACGGGAGAATATGCAGTGACGTCAGGAAACCCGGACTCCAACGCGGCGAGCATCGCTTCGACTTCCGGATGGAGGTCCGGTCTGCGTTTCACCGCGCTCAACGCGTCGCCTCGTCTGCGGCGCCGGTGAGCACGAATCCCTTGTAGCCGGCGCCAGCGACCTCGTCGCAAATAGAGCCGTAGTTTCCGAAGCCACCGATATACGGCATGAACACTCTCGGCTTGCCGGCGATATTTGCGCCCATGTACCACGAATTCGCTTGCGGGAACAAGGTTCCCGCAGCCTTCGCGTTGCATTCAGCAACCCATCCGTCAACCGCCTGTTCGGACGCCTCGATGGTGGTGAGCTCGTGTTCTGCAAGATGCTTCAGGCATCCTGCCACCCAGTCGACGTGCTGCTCCGCGCCCAGCACCATGTTGGCCAACACACTGGGGCTGCCTGGGCCGGTGAGAATGAACATGTTCGGAAAGCCGGCGGCGGTCAGGCCTAGATACGTGCGCGGACCGGCCGACCAGTCCTCTTGCAGGGTCTTGCCGCCACGACCACGAATATCGATGCGCGCCAACGCACCGGTCATCGCATCGAAACCGGTCGCGAAGACGAGCATGTCGAGGTCGTACATCGAGCTGGAGGTCCGAACACCGGTCTCGTTGATCTCCTCGATGGGCGTCCGACGCAGATTCACGAGTGTCACGTTGTCGCGGTTGAACGTCTCGAAGTAACCGTCGTCGGTGACGATCCGCTTGGTACCGATCGGATGATCGTCGGGTATCAACTGATCCGCGATCTCCGGATCAGCGACCATCTCACGGATTTTCGCCTCGACATACTCACGCGCGGTGTCGTTGGCTGCCAGATTCGCCGTCTGGTCCGGGAACGCCTTGGCGAACAAGTATCCCCCGCGCTGCCACCACTCGTCGTAGATCCTCGTGCGTTCGGCCTCGTCGACCTCGAGCGCCCCTCGCGGATTGGCGTCGAATGGTGTTCCGCCACCGCTCGATCGGGACAATCGCCGACGCTCGGGGTAGGTGGCCTTGATCTCGTCGATCAACTCCTGCGTCAGCGGCCGATTACCGGCCGGGATCGAGTAGTTCGGACTTCTTTGGAAGACCACAACCTCATCGGCCTCTCGGGCTATCACCGGGATCGATTGGATGCCTGAAGAACCCGTGCCGATCACACCCACTCGTTTGCCTTGGAAATCGACTTCGTGATGCGGCCACTCGCCTGTGTGATAGCACTCGCCGCCGAACGAATCGCGGCCCGGAATGTCGGGCAGATTTGTCGCTGACAACACGCCGGTCGCAAAAATACAGAAGCGGGTGGTCACCGTTGTTCCCGTATCCGTGGTGACCATCCAGAAGCGCCTGTCCTCGTCGTAGACGGCCGACATGACGCGGGTCAGAAAATCGTATGCTCCGCGCAGAGAATGTCGGTCGGCAACATGTTCGAGGTAGGCCAGAATCTCCGGTTGTGTCGCGAACCGCTCGGTCCAGGTCCACTCTTGTTGGAGTTCGGCGTCGAACGAGTAGGAGTAGTCGATGCTTTCGACATCACAGCGCGCACCCGGGTAACGATTGTGGTACCAGGTACCACCCACTCCCTCTGCCGATTCGAAGCCGTGCACCCGCATACCGAGCTCACGTAGCTTGTAGACCGCGTACAAACCGGACAATCCGGCCCCGACTATGACAACGTCGTAATCGCTGTCCTGGGTAATCACACCGCTCACATCCTTGTTGGGATCTTCGATCGTTTGTGCAGAAGGTAGACAAAGTAATTCGCGTTGCAGAGGCAGCTCAGGAGCTGACCTCAACCCTCTGCGCCTCGACATGGCCGCTTGCGGGTTCAGCGTCCGGGTTTCCGATGCCCGCGGCCTTCTGCGCGGCGGCGATCTCTTTGGCCCACAACCACTCGTGACCCCAATAGCTGTCTTTGGTGATTTCTTCAGCGGTGTAGTACGACTCGTCGACCAACATGCCCTCGGTGCCGTATTCGATATCCCAACCGCCCGGCACCCGGACATAGAAGGAGATCATCTTGTCGTTGGTGTGCCGCCCGAGCGTCGACGAGACCGGGAAATCATGCTTCACCACCTCGTCATAGGCTCGCCCGACCGCGTCGAGCGAGTCGACCTCGACCATCACGTGGATCACTCCCGGGTCTCGACCTTCCATCGCCGGCATCAGTGCGAGACTGTGGTGCCGCTGATTGACTCCCATGAACCGGATGCGCATCGGAGGATTGACTCCCACCGGGGACATTCGAAACGCGCCGCGGGACAAGAACCCCAGTGTTTCTGTATAGAACCGGAACGATTCGTCGAATTTCGCCGTCGGCATCACCACGTGGCCGAGACCCTGGGCACCGGTGATGAACGTCTGCGAATATTTCGTCACAACTGGGCTGTGGTCGAGCACCGCTCCGTAGAAGAACTCGAGGGGAGTTCCACCCGGATCTGTCAGGCACAGGCCACCCTCTACGCGGCGCGCATCAGCCAAGTCTTGTGGCATCAAATGGTATTCGACACCGGCCTCGTCCAAAGTGGCTGCCAATCGTCGCAACGCCTGCCCGTCACGCACCTCCCATCCCACTGCCGTGACCCGGTCGACATCGCCTGGTTCGACCGTGAGCCGGGACGCCCGCTCGTCCATCCGGAAGTGCAGGGCGTCGGTTTCGACACCCGAACCCGGCGCGAAGCCGAGAACATCGAAAGCCAAAGTGCGCCAACGGTCGATGTCGGTCGCCTGGACCCGGACATAACCGAGTCCTCTGATCTCAGTCATCGGAGACTCCTTTCAAGAAAAAGTGTGTGGTGAACGGCCGGCCGAATTGGGATTCAGATCATCACCCGAAGAGGACCCGCAGGCACTTCGACATCCAGCGAGGCCATCGCAGCGGCATGATAGGGCGTGCTGCTGACATGGATCGCGTGATGCAGGCCGGCATGGGCGTCACGCCAAAACCGCTGCAGCGGATTGTCCATTCGAAGCGAGTTCCCGCCGGCATGGTCGAAGATCTCGTCCGCCGCACGGACAGCACGCCACGCCGCACGAACCTGATTACGCCTGATCTCGGCGCGCATCGGGAAGTCGATTTCCTTGCCCGCATCGACCAGGTCCCAGACCCGGTCGACGTTCGCCAGCACCTGTTGCCGTGCGGCATCGATCTCCGCAGCTGCCTCACCGAGCGAATGCAACACGTAGGGATCGTCTTTGATCACGTTGCCGGCCGCACCGACACGGTTGCGCTGGTACACGATTCCGGCAGCCAACACCCCTTCGCAGATACCGATGGTGGCTGACGTGATCCCCAGTGGAAACATCGTTGACCACGGCATCCGGTACAGGGTCTCGGTGGCTCCGTACTCCTTGGCCGCCGTTCCGTCGATCACCTTCCCTGCGTCCATCACCCGGTAGCTCGGAATGAATGCGTCTTTCACGATCACGTCCTTGCTGCCGGTCCCACGCAGTCCGACGACATCCCATGAGTCGGCCACGATCTCGTAATCGGTGCGAGGCAGGATGACGTGCAGACCCTGCGGGGGCATGATCGGAGCACCCTTTGCATCGCCCACCATGGCGCCGAGAAAGATCCAGTCGCAGTGGTCGGTGCCCGAAGAGAACTGCCAGCGGCCGTTCAGCACATAACCTCCATCAGCAGGTACTGCGACGCCTCCGGGCATGTACGGCGATGCCTGCCAGGTGTCACTGTTGTCGCCGAGCACCTCGTCTTGCACCTTCGGATCCGCAAACGCGAGCTGCCACGGATGAACCCCGACGATTCCACCGACCCAACCGGCCGAGCCGTACAGGCTCGCCGTCCGCATCACCGCCTCGGCGAACTCCCGCGGATGCGCCTCGAATCCGTCGTACTTCTTGCGTTGCAACATGCGGATGATCCCTGCATGGCGCAGGCTCTTCGCCATATCGTCGGGCAACCGGCCAAGGGACTCCGCTTCGGCTCCGCCCGCACGCAATTCGTCGGCGATCGCTTCGATGTTGTCGAGCACTTCGTGGGTCATGATGACTCCTGAATCAAGATGGATGGAACCGCCGACCGGGCGGCCGGTATGTTGTCAGGCGTTGGTATTGGCCGCAGGTTCGGACTGGCTGGACACACTCTCACCGAAGGCCGTGCGGCCGGCGGCGAGATTCTCTTCCACCTCGGCCTGCCAACTGTTCACGGCACGCTCGGTGTCGATCTCGAACTCGAAGCGATTCACCATCTCTGGTGTGACGTCCTCGACGTCGACGTAAAACTGTTCGTACCAACGGCGGAGCTGGTAGACGGGCCCGTCCTCCTCCGACAACAGAGGGTTATCTATGCGGGACTTGGACTTCCAGATCTTGACATCCTGTTCGAATCCGATCGCGATCCCGTTGGCAACGGCGTTGGCAATGTCGTTGGCAGCCTCATCAGCCATCCCCTCCGCCTTCTTCACAATCACCCCGTACTGCAAGCGGAACGATGTGGGGGTGATCGGGTAGTGGCAATTGATCAGGTACATGCCGGGTTCGCCCGTGAGATCCCCATCAGCACCCCAGAGCTGATCTATCATGTAGGAGGGTCCGAAATATGTTGCATCCGAACGGTTCTCGGAACCATAGTTGGTTGAATCACTCACTCCGACGGCATCGGCCCGAGGCATCGACCGCATGAACTGTGTCGCCGTGTGCCCTTCGAAGACGTTCTGGAAGTGGGTCGGAATGCCATAGTGCACGTAGAAGAAATGTGCCATGTCAACCACATTGTCGACGATTTCCCGGCAATGCGAACCCTCGACATCAACCGAGTTCCACACCCAATCCGTCCAACCGGGCTCGCCATACACCGCGATCTCGGGGATGGCCAGTTCCTCCGGCGGTTTGCCGCCCTGCGGATCGTTCCACACGAACAACTGCCCGCTGGCCTGCATGGTCGGCCAGGTCTTTGTGCGGGCAAGCGGGGGTACGCGACGCGCATACGGGATTGCCGCGCACTTTCCGTTGCCCTGCCATCGCCAGTCATGGAATGGACAGGCGATGGTGTTCCCCTTCACGATTCCCTCAGCCAGGTTGCCACCCATATGGGGGCAGTACGCGTTGAGCACGTTGAGTTTTCCGTCCTCGCCGGCAAACACCACGAGATCCGTTCCGAAGGCAGCGACCTTATGCGGCTTCCCATCATTGAAATCTCGGACGAGGCCCAGGCAGTGCCATCCGCGGGCAAACCGCGCGGGTGGGGCACCTTTGTCGATGACGCGTATCTCCTCGGCAATGTCGGGGCTGGAACTCACAGGTACCTCCTGAGTCGGGCATTGATTACGTGCCGGCGGTGCCGGCGCAGATCGGGATGACTTTCTGCGTCCTGGTGTGATCAGCTTCCCAAGCAACTGAGGGCCTGTGATGCACGTCTCCCGAAGAATGGGATGCCATGTGCTGCGAGCCGCCCCGACGTTTCAGGGATCGGGCGGGATTCCTACGCTGCGTCACCGAACATGTTCAGCAGCAGAATTTTTCGGGATCTCCGTACTCAATCATCGCGCGGGTGTGCCACGATCGGCAAGCAGCGAACAGTACGGCCACCAGCGCAGGGCCTGAGCCGACCGTCTCGATGGTCGCGAGGCGCCGCCCGGACGTCAGGCCTGACACGTTCCGTCCACCAATGCGGGTTCAGCTACGCGGCGGACACGGTACCGTGATCCCCATCACAGATGATTCAGCAGGTCAGGAGATCGAGTGAGCAGAATACGCACCGGCAGCGGTCCAGTGTCGGTTGTCGGACGAATCTCTTTGGTGTTGGAAACGTTCAACGGAGCCGGTCCACTGACACTGGCTCAGGTCACAGCACGGACCGGGCTCCCCCGCTCGTCCGTGCACCGTTTGCTCGAACAACTGACCGCCGAGAGCTGGTTGGCGCGTACGCCGGAGCAGACATACGAGTTCGGCGCCAAGGCCTACGAAATGGGTCAGGCTGCGCTCAACCAGAACCGGCTTCTGCAGCGTGCCCGGCCCCTGATGCACACCTTTGCTCAGCGCACCGGGTTCACCATCCAGCTCGCGGGCCCGGTCGGCGGAGAGACCATCTATCTCGCCAAGGTCAACGGCCGCGCCTCGGGCGCAACACCTTCGGCGGTTGGGCAGCGTATACCGATACACCTCACAGCCGCGGGCAAAGTGATGCTCGCGCACGCCGAAGGAGCCCAGCGAACCGCATTGTGGAGCGATCTACGCCTCAACGAGGACGGTAGCCCGATCGGTCGGACCAGCCAGAGCATCACCTCGCGTCGGCAACTCGACGACGAACTCGGTCTGATCCGTGATCGCGGTGCCGCCTTCGATCGCGGTGAAGCATTCCCGGGCATCGGGTGCGTGGGCGTGTCCATCGGACCGCCAGACCACATCTACGGCAACCTCGGTGGGCTCTCGGTCTGCGGCCCGGCGATGTCGTTGGATTACCGCAAACTGGTTGGGCCGCTTCGTATCGCCGCACGCGAGATCTGGGACAGTTGTGTGGCGGCGGACCTCGCCACGCACTGAGTCGAGACTTCTGTCCCGTCTGCGCGGTTCCCGGACGCGGCTGGCCCTACGGCACCACCGCGGTCCGGGTCTGCACTACTCTGACATCGCGGAAGCGGCGTTGACTGCGCCGGCCATCACCGCAACGGCGCGGTATGCCATGACCATGCCCGTGCCGAGCGGTACCCCCGGGGCAGGATATGCCGCACCCGAGATGGACGCCGACGAGTTCCCCGCGGCGAACAGCCCTGCAACGGTCGAACCGTCCTCCCGCATCACTGCACCGTCACTGTTGATGACTGCGCCGCCTTTGGTGCCGAGATCGCCGAGCACCAGGCGCACCGCGTGGAAGCGCGAGCCGTCCAACGGCTGCAGACAGGGACCAGCCGAGTTGGCGCCCACAAAGAACTGACCGAATGGGTCCTCGCCGCGCCGGAAGTCCTCGTCGCGCCCGGCGCGGGCCTGACTGTTGAAACGATCGACCGCCGTGACCAGCGTGGCCGGGTCGAGACCCAGCTTCTCGGCGAGAGCACCGACGGTTGCGGCCGTGTGCCAAAGTCCGGCCTCCTCGAACGCCTCCCGCTCGGGCATCGGCATGCAGAGGGCGGGCAGGTCATCACCGAACCTGTCATCGAAGACGAGCCAAAATGCATCGCCATCACCCTGTGCCATCCGGCTACGCATCGCCCGGCCCATCTGGTCATACGGGAGCATCTCGTTTGCGAACCGCTCACCCGTCGCGTCGACGATGATTCCCGCGCGCAGACCCAGCGTGAACGCGGCATGGCCGTTCGGGAACAATGTCGCCGGACACCACCAGGACTGGTCGAGGAAGGCCGTGGCCGCACCGACTTCCTGGATCATCCCGAGGGCGTCACCGCCACCGGTCGCAGGGTGCGAGGACGTCCAATCGGCGGTTGGCATCTGCTGGTACGTTGCGCGCAACGTCGCGGAGCGTTCAAAGCCGCCCGCTGCGAGGAGGACACCCGCCCGCGCACGGAACTGCTTCGGGCCGTCGATTGTCTGTACCTGCACTCCGATCACTCGCTTCGCGTCATCCTGCACGAGGTGCTGCGCGGCGGTCCCGAGTCGCAGATCGGCGTTATCCGAGTTGTCCAAGGCCTGCACCATACGAGCGATCCAGGCCTGGCCCCCGTCCAGCACCGATCGGTCGACCTCGTCACCGAACTGGTCTTGCGCCACCGTCGGACGAATGTCTGCCAATCGGTCGCCCAATTCCAATGCCGGGATCGACTTCGCAAAAATGCTGCGCCCGTTCGTGCTGCGCCCGGGAGCATCGAAGTAATCGGGAAAAGGCCGGTGTTCCATGGGGATTCCGACCGAGCTCTCGAGGAACTCGACCACCTGCGGACCGGTCTCCACGAATGCGCGTTGTACCTCTGGTGCAGTGTGGTCACCGACCACTGAGCTGAAGTAGGTCAGTCCCTTCTCGATCGAATCATCGACACCATCGCGGGCCAGGACGTGATTCCCGGGCAGCCAAACGCTTCCCCCGGAATATGCCGACGTCCCACCGAAGAGGTGGGTTTTCTCGATCACGCAGGTTGACAGTCCACGAGCAACCGCCGCCAGAGCGCCTGCCAGGGCAGCTCCGCCCGAACCCACCACCACCACGTCGTACGACTTGTCCCAGTCCATCGTCAAATACTCCCTATCGCTGCGCTTCGTTGAGATCTGCGTGACCTTAAGCGCGGCAGCATGATTGCGACGTGGAGGTTCCCACTCAGTGGTCCTGGTCGGCTCCTGATTTCTGAGTGAACTCGACCAGGTATCCGTCCGGGTCACGGACCATCGCGATCACCATTCCCCCGTATTCTTCCAACACGGTGACGGGCACTTCCACGGTGCCGCCGTGCGCCAAGGCGCGCGCAACCTGCGCCGCCGTGTCTGCGGTGTTGACGACCACCTTGACGAACATGTTGCCGTGATCGGCCTCGGCGATCGGTTGTCCGTCTCGGGCCGCCATCAGTTCCATCCCGGCTGCTCCAGCCCGGACGACCACGACCTCATACTCCGGGGTGCCGAACTCTGCTCCGCGTACGAAGCCGCACCCAGCCGTGTAGAAATCCAGCGAGCTCGCCAGGTCAGAAACCCGGATAGCGGTGAGTGACAATATATTCGGAACAAGATCAACGTTCGTGATCATCGGGTTTGTGACCCTCCGTTGAAGTCCAGCGTCTGGCCGGTCAGGCCGCCCGCCTCATTGGACGACAGATACGCGCAGAAAGCCCCTACTTCGATCGAGTCTCCCAGACGTCCGATCGGGATGGTGGCAAGGATGTTCTCGATCGCCTCCGCGGACATCTTCTCCTCCAGATTCTTCTGATGGCCGAGTGCCACGATGTTCGCGGTGACCCCAAACTGCCCGGCTTCGGCGGCGAGGTGCCGGATGAACCCCTCGATCCCACTCTTACCGGTGGCATACATCGACACATTGATGTTCTGCCCGGTGCGGGCGGAGCCCGAAGAGATCTGCACGATACGGCCCCATCCCGCATCGCACATCCCATCGATGACGCTCTTGATGCAGTTCATCGCACCGTAGATGTTGAGATCGATCGAAGGTGCCCACTGCTCCGGTGAGAGCTCCCGAAAAGGACTGTGGTTACGCCCCTCTGCGACGCCGGCGTTGTTCACCAGGATGCCGACGTGGCCACCCAGCGCTTTCTCGGCGCCGCGGACCGACTCGGTGACCGCGTCCAGGTCGGTCACGTCGAACGGGGCGGCGATCGCAGCGTTACCCTCTGCAATGATCTCCGCCACCACCTTCTCCGCCCGATCCGCATACAAGTCATTGACGATGACCGTGGCTCCTTGGCGCGCAAGTACTTTCGCGATTCCCTCGCCAACACTTTGCCCCGCACCGGACACCAACGCAATCTGACCTTCCAAGCTGAACACATGCACTCCTTGTCGCGGCCGCGAGCGGCTCGTCGTCACGAACGAATGTGTTCCAGTTCACTGGAGCGGCGCATAATTGTCAATCAATATTGGATTCTATTTTGTATCCAATCTGTTAGCGTGGCCGACATGACAACCGAGAAACCCGCGGTGGTCGCGGCTCCGATTCTCACCGCGGTCTCCGCCGGTGTCGCTCACCTCACCCTGAACAATCCGCGCCGCAAGAATGCGATCACGCTCGAGATGGCCGCGCTGATAGGCGAATTCTGCGATCAGGTGGAACGCGACACGGACATAGGTGCGGTGGTGGTGAGCGCTGCCGGAGAATACTTCTGCAGTGGCGCCGATACCCGTGATCTCGCGGCCTCCTCATCGGACCCCGCATCACCGGACGCGGTCGCGCGTACGTCTGCCGTCTACGGCGCGTTCGTGCGGGTCGGCAACCTGCCGGTACCGACAATTGCCCGGGTGACAGGAGGCGCCGTCGGAGCCGGCTTGAACCTGGCCATGGCCGCCGACCTGATGGTGATCACTCCTGATGCCGTTCTCGAAAGTGGTTTCCTGGCGCGCAGCATCCACCCTGGAGGCGGTCACCTCGCGTTGCTCGGGCGTGCGGTCGGTTGGTCCGAGACCGTCGCGATGGCCGCCTGCGGGCACTCCCTCACCGGCGAACAGGCCGTGCAACGCGGGTTGGCGCACGCGGCTGTTCCAGAGGATGAGATCGACTCCTACATCGGTGAACTGACCGGCCCGGCGGCTGCGGATCCTGAATTGACCCGACACGTGATGACCAGTGCCCGACTGGAACTCGGCCCACCCGGAGTCAGCTGGTCGTCGGCACTCGAGATCGAGCGTGGCGTCCAGATGTGGTCGATGTCCCGCAAGGGTCAGAGCAATTGGTCTTCACGAGGACCCCGGCAGTCATGACCACGACACCAACAACGTCGACGGCCACCATCACCGATGCGGAGCTCGAAAATCTACGGCGCGACGTCCGGGCATTCCTCCGAGCAGAACTCGACTCTGGAACGTTCACTCCCACCACGGACAGTTGGATGACCGGATTCGACGCTGCCTTCAGTAAGCGCTTAGGGCAACACGGCTGGCTCGGCATGACCATCCCGGCCGTCCACGGAGGCCACGGTCGCAGTGCGCTCGAACGATTCGTAGTGACCGAAGAGCTGCTGGCCCACGGGGCCCCCGTTGCCGCGCACTGGATCGCCGATCGCCAGATGGCTCCGGGGATTCTGGCAAACGGCTCCGCGACGCAAAAAGAGCGTTACCTACCCGGTATCGCGCAGGGGCAGCTCTTCTTTGCCATCGGTATGAGCGAACCTGACGCGGGATCAGATCTGGCAGCCGTCCGGACACGGGCGACGGGTCATGCGGGCGGTTCATGGTCGATCAGCGGGACCAAGGTCTGGACCACAGGTGCCCACCTCGCCCACGCAATGGTGCTGCTGGCGCGTAGTGATGGAGAAGCAGGAGACCGCCACGAAGGGCTATCTCAATTCGTCGTCGACCTACCAAACCCGGACATCGAGATCCGTCCACTCCAAAGTATCGATGGCGCTGCACATTTCAACGAGGTCATCTTTCACGATGCCCAAGTTGGATCCGATGCGCTACTCGGCCGGCGCGGCGGCGGGTGGCAGCAGGTGATGAGCGAACTCGCTTTTGAGCGTTCGGGTCCCGAACGCTACCTGTCCACGATGCCGCTCCTGCGGTCGTGGTCAGAACTCCTGCGTCGAGACGGCGCGACAGACGAACAACGGGTGACACTGGGCACTCTGACCGCGCGTGCTTGGGCGCTGCGCCGCATGTCCCTGGCGGTGGCCGCCGAGTTGGCTGCCGGCGGCAAGCCCGACATGCTGGCCGCGATGGTCAAGGATCTCGGCTCCACCTTCGAAGGCGACCTCGTCGAGGCCATCCGGTCATCGGGTGCGCCAACCGCCATGCGTGACGGCGGCACCCCATTCGCCCATCTTCTGGCGACCAGCGTCCTGCACACACCAGCTTTCACCTTACGTGGAGGCACCAACGAGATCCTGCGGGGTATCGTCGCCCGAGGACTGGGGGTCCGATGACCGAGTTGACGGCCGAATTGGTCTCTGCGGCAAACGCAATGGTGGATCGTCTCAGTAGTGACACCCGTTCACCCGGACGGGTGGACATCGCGCTCTGGGCAGCACTGACCGATGCGGGTTTCACCGGTATCGGCATACCCGAAGAGTCCGGCGGGAGCGGCGGTGATCTGGCCGACGCCCTGGCAGTGCTCTCGACGATAACCGAAAAGGGTGCGCTGACACCATATCTGGAGCACACCATCCTTGCGTCCTGGTTGGCAGCTACAGCCGGTCACCAACTCACGGCGGGTACCGCGACTGTGGCGGTGGCAGCCGATCGTTGTCTCGCCAGCGAGTCCGATACCGGAGTTGTACTCGATGGTGTCGTCACCGACGTCGTCCACGTCGGGGCGGCCGACACCCTCGTCCTGCTCCTCACCGGCAAGGGAGCCGGCGACCGCCCCTCCGTAGCCGTCATTGATCTGTCGAATGACCGCCTCACCGTGGCGCCCGGCACGGACCTGCTCGGAGCTTCGGTGGGTACGGTCACCTTCGCGGCGACCCCCACGCTGTTTCATGCGCCGTCACCGATCGATCGTGCGGAGTTCGATCAGCGAGCTGCGCTCGCCTATGCTGTCGCGCTGGGTGCGGTGACGCGTGCAATCCGCGACGAAACATGCCGCTACGCAACCGAACGCACACAGTTCGGACGACCATTGGCCAAGTTCCAAGCCATCCAACAGCGACTGGCAGGCTTGGCCGCTCTCACCGCCTTCGTCGACACCGCAACCGCGTCAGCGGTCGAGACAAAGGGATCCGGCAACGCCTCGATGGCGATCGCCGTCGCCAAGCTCGTCACATCATCGTCAGCCCGCGAGGTTGCCGCGGCCGGCCACCAGATCCATGGCGCGATCGGATTCACCTCCGAGCATCGCCTGGGTAGGTTCACGACGTCCCTGTGGACGTGGCGTGATCGACATGGTTCTGAACGCCGATGGGCGGAATACATTGCAGCACAGGTTCTCGACAATCAGGTCGACCTGTGGGATGCGGTGGTTGGCCTGGAATCGACCACAGAGGAGAAGCCGCAGTGAAGGCCACCACGAAGATGTCAGGCAACACCGAGACTGCTGTCGAATGCCCCGCGGTCTGCGGCAGATCCGCCTGGCGGACCGCAGATTCGCATGAGGACAACGGTGTCCTCAGTGGCGTCCGCGTATTGGACCTGAGCCGGGTCCTGGCCGGCCCCTACACCGCGCAAACGCTTGCCGACCACGGCGCCGAGGTGATCAAAGTCGAAGCGCCGACCGGTGACGAGACACGCGGATGGGGGCCACCTTTCGTGGAGTCGAACACCAGCAGCGCCTACTACGCAAGCCTCAACCACAGCAAGGAGAACATCTGCGTCGACCTGAGCACCGACGAGGGTCGCGAACTGCTCGGCCATCTGCTCGCCGGCGCCGATGTCATCGTGGAAAACTTCAAGGCCGGCACCATGGCCCGGTGGGGATTCGACTACGAAACTGTGCTCGCCCAGGCGAACCCGGCGCTGATCTACTGTCGGATCACCGGTTTCGGCGTCGACGGACCGATGGGTGGGCTACCCGGATATGACGCCGTACTCCAGTCGTTCGGTGGCCTGATGAGTGTCAACGGTTACGCCGACAGTGGTCCGCTCCGAGTCGGAGTACCGATCGTCGATATTGTCGCCGCAAACTTGGCGGTGAGCGGAATTCTGCTCGCAATGCTCGAACGTCAGCGCAGCGGGCTCGGTCAACTCGTCGATATGACATTGCTCGACTCGGTCATCTCACTTTTGCATCCACATGCAGCGAACTGGGCCGAGAGCGGAAAAATCCCGCGGCGCACCGGGGACTTCCATCCCACTGTGGTGCCCTACCAGGTCTTTCGCGCAAAGGACGGGGATTTCTTCGTGAGCGCGGCCAACAACCGCCAGTTCCAAGCCTTGACCGAGGTGCTCGGAATCCCCGAACTGGCAACCGATCCCCGATTCCGGAACAACGGCCAACGGCACGCCAACCGGGAGGCCCTCGTGGAGCTGTTGGCTGCGCGAATCGCCCGCCACGACCGTAGCGAGCTGGCGTCCCGATTGGAGGTTGCGGGGGTCGCGGCCAGCCCCGTCAACACCGTCGACGAGGCACTACGGTCACCTCAGGTGACGCATCGAGGCCTGTTCGTCGACACCGAGGAATTCCGGGGCGTGGGCGTTCCGATCTCGCTGAGCAGGTCACCACATCGTTCTCCTCGGCCGGCGCGACCTCTCGGCGCAGACACCGATGACATCCTCACCGCGATGGGTTACACCCCGGACCATCTCGCCGAGCTCCGATCGGCGGGTATCTTCGGATGATCGCGCACAACCCCCACCGACCGGAGACGTTCTGTTGTATCGATTGACACCGCCAACCCGCCATGCCTGAGCGAAAAGAAGTCACTCGGGCCGCACAGCGTGTGGTCGACGCCCTCGAGAAGTTGATCGTCACCGGCGAATTGCTGCCCGGCCAACCGATCCGTCAGGAGGAGATGGCCGAGCGCCTCGGTGTCAGCCGCCTCCCGATTCGCGAGGCACTGCGTCAACTCAGCGCAGAAGGCCTTGTGCAGCATGTCCATAACGTCGGATATACGGTCGCGAGGCTGCAGCAGACCGATTTTGATCAGATCTACCTCATGCGAGCGGCTCTCGAACGCGAGGTCATCGCGACCATCGGACAACTCGACGACGCCACGCTCACCCATATCCGTACGCAAGGCGACAAGGTCACCGAGGCCGCCGATCGAGGCGACATCTTGGATATGCGCCTACAGAATCAGGCATTTCATTTCACAATTTTCGAGCAGTCACCGCTCAATCTCGTCATCGCCGAGTTGCGCAGACTGTGGACGATGGCCATGCCGTATCACGCTGCCTACCTTTACGATCCCGAGGTTCGCCGCCGCGTGGTCGCCGAGCACGACGAGATGATCGAGGCGCTGGCAAAGCACGACAACGAGCGACTCATCGAGCTGATGAACGAACATCGCCGAGGCGGCGAAGCCAGCACCGGGAACATGCTCCGGGCGACCGGGTCCACACCCACCGGCTCAGCCCGGCCCGAACTCTGAACAGGACCCCCATGAGCGCGCACACCACCGATTTGCCGAACACCGACGACCCGGATCAAGGCGTTTGGGATCCCGACGTCGCGGCGATCGTCCGCCGCATGCGTGAGGCAGGGTCGCGGCCGATGCACGTCGTGGGCGTCGTCGCCGCCCGGCAAACACTGGAATCCATCGTCAGACCGCCAGGACCGCCGATGCGAACAGTCGACAACGCCACCATCGATGGGCCCCACGGCCTATTGCCGGTCCGGGTCTATCACCCCTGGTCGGCCCCGCAGACGCACGCTCCGGCACTGGTCTGGTACCACGGCGGAGGCATGATCATGGGATCGCTCGACTCATTCGACCGGCTCGCCCGCGAGGTCGCCGACGCGACCGCGGCAGTGCTGGTGAATGTGGACTACCGGCTCGCGCCCGAGCATACGTATCCGGTGGCCAACGACGAAGCCTATGCCGCCTTGGCCTGGTTGCACGACACATCGAAACAATGGGGTGTCGACGCGCGCCGCATCGGTGTCGGCGGCGACAGCGCCGGCGGCGGACTTGCCGCCGCGACCGCGCTACGCAGCCGGGACGCGGGAGGGCCAGACGTCTTTCAGCAGGTCCTGTTCTACCCCGGTGTCGAACGGCGCACCGATCGCCCCTCCATGCACCAATTCGGTGACAGTCCCTTTCTCAGCGCCCAGGACATCGACTGGATGAAGAACCTGTACCTCGGCGACAATCCGGCCGAGGACGACTGCTACGGAGTTCCGGCAACGGCTACATCCCTGGCGGGACTGCCCCAGGCAGTCATCGCGGTGGGCCACGCCGATCCACTGCGCGATGGGGTCGAGGACTACGGTCACCGCCTACGCGAAGCGAACGTGCCGACCGCCCTACTGCGCTACCCGGGCGTCGGTCACGGTTTCGCGATGCAGACTGCGAACGTCGCGCGTGCCCGACACGCTGTGAGCGAGGTCGGCGCGATCGTCGCCGCCCGTTTTCGGCAGCTCAGTGCACCGGACGTTGCCTAGCTGCTCGCGGCGGTCAAGAGCTTCTTCAGCGGTATCGTGCTGTCTGCCAGCACTTCCCGCGTCGGGTGGTGTCCCCGGCTCAACGCCGAGCGCAGGGCGACAAAATCGGCGGGCGCGTTCACACACTCAGCTCCGGTCAACGAGTCGCCGGTGAAATACAAGGTGACCAATCGTCGCGGCTTCGCCGGGTCTGTACGGGTGACCACCGAAGTGTGCCCCGTCGCGTTGCCCACCATCTGGATCTTCCAGTCCCCCTGATCAGACCAGAACCACGGTGCCGGTCGGGTGTGCCGGGCGGCGGCGAGCACCGTCCTCGCCGCTGCGTTGGCCTGCTCGATCGCATTGTCCACCGACTCCAGCCGGGTCCGGGTTCCGTCGGAGGAGATCTGCATCGTGCAGTCCCCGATCGCCAGGGTCGAACCGTCGGAGGTCAGGCATCGCTCGTCGACGACGATGCCGTTGTCGCAGGCCAGGCCGAGTTGAGTGGCGAGTTCGGTGCGCGGTACGGCACCGATTCCGACGAGTACCGTGGACGCCGGAAGTTCAGTGCCGTCGGACAAGCGCACCGCATGGATGCCGTCTGGCCCGGTCAAGATCTCGGCGGGTTGGGCGCCGAGTAACACCTGAACGCCCATGTCGCGGTGCGCTTGACGCATGAATTCGGCGGTCCCGGTGCCAACCGCACGTCCCATCAAGCGAGGGCCCACCTCCACGACGGTCACATCGGCCCCGAGAGCTTGCATCGTCGCAGCGACCTCGAGTCCGACGAAGCCACCACCGATAACCACCAGCGGTCCAGCCGGAATACGCGCGGCCAGGTGGCGGGCGTCATCGAGGTCTCGAAGAACGACAACATCCGGATGATCGGCGCCGGTCAGCGCCAGCCGACGTGCACCGGCACCCGTGGCGAGTACGAGACGGCCGAACCTGCGTTCGGTCGCTCTTCCGTCCGCGTACCGCATAGCAAGCATCACCCCACCGCTGCGGGTGCGAGTTATGCGATGCACCCGGCAGGAGGTGATGAGCTCAATATTGTTGTCCGCGTAGTAATCCGCACTACGCAGGACAATGCTCTCCTCGGTGGCCTCGCCTTTCAACCAGGACTTCGACAGCGGTGGGCGCTGGTAAGGCAGGTGAGACTCCTGCGACACCAGCGTGATCGCTCCGTCGTGGCCGCCGGCTCGAAGACGGTCGGCGAAATGCACTGCTGCGTGTGACGCACCCACCACCACAACATCATTCGCAGAGAAACCCTCACCAGGATGTGTGTCGGGCACGCTCTCAGACCTGCTCGTCGGGAATCGTCACGTGGATATCGATGCCATCGCGAAGCTCGAGCTGGCACGACAGCCGTGATGTGTCCTCGCGATCGGCCGCGGTGCACTCGAGCATGTCTTCCTCGTCTTCGCCGGGTCCCCCGAAATATTGTTGATCGTCGGCTGCGAGATACACGTGACAGGTGGCGCAGGACAGTGTGCCACCGCATTGGCCGACAATGCCACGCACGCCATTTCGGACTGCGGTCGACATCACCGAGTCACCCACCACGCCGTCGATGACCCGCTCCGAGCCATCAGGCTCGACGTAAAACACTTTGGGCATCAGCTCTCCTACCAGGTCACCGGCATGTCGGTGATCGGAAGGGTCAGGTTGTCCTGATCGATGACCGCATCACCGGAGAGCTCGAGACCCGGCAGACGTTTGAACAGTTCTGCCAACCCCACCTGCATCTCCATACGCGCCAGCGGCGCGCCCAGGCAATGATGCAGCCCGTAGCTCAGGGTCAGGTGCGGGTTGTGGCTGCGCTGGATGTCGAACTTCTCGTCATGCTCGAACGAGATGCCGTCGTGGTTGACCGCGGCCGGGTCGACCAGAACCGCTTCACCTTTCGCGATCACCATGCCGTCGATCTCGACGTCCTCGGTGGCGACGAACGGCACGAGACCACCTCCACCGGTGACCGTCTCACCCAACGCCATGCGTCCGTGACGAAGGACTTCCTCGACCGCTGTCGGCGCGACACCGTCCGGATCTTCCAGGAAAATCGCCAACTGGTCGGGATTGCGCAGCAAGGAAAGCGCACCGGCGCAGATGAAGTTGGCCGTGTTGTCGAATCCCGCGATGATGAGGATCAGCGCGATCGGCAAGATCTCGCCGTCGGTGAGGCTGTCGTCCTTGTCCCGAGCGTTGGCGAGGTCGCTCAAGAGATCCTCACGGGGCTCGCTCCGGCGCTCGTCGATCAATGCCATCATGTACACGACCAACTCGGTCATGTTCGCGGTGACCTCTTCTTCGGGCATATTCGCCGTCGCGAGGGTCGACGAACTCCACTTCTGAAATTTTGCCCGATCCTCCGGCGGCACCCCGAGCAGATTGCAAATCATCTGGATGGGAAGCGCCACTGCATAATCCGCGACGAGATTGGCTGCTGCACCCTTGGCGACCATCTCGTCGATCAGTTGATTTGCGAACTCGACGGCCGAGTCGCGCATCGCCTTCACACGCTTGGGTGAGATCGCCCGCTGGACGAGCTTGCGCAATTTGGTGTGGTGCGGAGGATCCTCGAATTGGATGGTGCTCTTCAGAAAGTCGGGGAATTCCACGAAGTACGGGATCTGACGTTCGCCGGTCCGGAACGGTTCGCGCACAAAGCGGGGGTCACTGAGCATCTTTCGGGCGGCATTGTTGCGGTGAAGCACCCAGACGTCACCTCCGATGGGCATGGTCATCTTGGTCATCGGCCGATCGGCTGCAATCGCACGGTACCGATCGACCGCGTCATCTGGGGTGACCGGTCCGAATGGATATTCAGTCTGTGGGGCGGTGGCTTCCGTTGTGCTCATGGGTGACTCCGATCAGGCTGGTAAATGAATCAGGACACCGGCAACTGCGCCGGAATGACGATTTGGGGCACGGCGTCGGGAGTGATGGCCATGATCTGGTCGATCCTCTCGGCAACCGTCTCGACCGTCAGTCCGGGTTCGTGAATGCCCACGGTGTTCAGCAGCGCAAGACGATTGACGGTTCCTCCGGCCACATTGAAGACCTCCCCGGTCATCTCGCACGATGCGTGGGCGAGATAAGCCGCCACCGGTGCAACGTGTTCCGGCAGCAGAGCCGTCCGCATGTACTCCATGATCTCCGGTGACAACGTGTCAGCGGAGGCCTCGGCCATACGGGTGCCTGCGCCGGGTGCGATCGCATTCACCCGGATGCCCGCTTCGTATCCCTCGATCGCCAGGTTGCGGGTCAATCCGAACACGGCGCCCTTGGATCCGCCGTAGTGGGCCATTCCCGGGTTGCCCAACATCGCCTGCGAGATCGTGTTGATCACCCGCCCTGACCCAGAGGCCTCCAGATACGGCCAGGCTGCGCGGCACACGCGCAGCGTCCCGAAGTAGTGAACGTCGAGGTGCCGCTGGTACTCCGCGTCGGGGACGTCCCGAAAGGCTGCGGTGCGTACGATTCCGGCATTGTTGATGACCGCGTCGAGATGCCCGAACGACGAGATCGCGGTCTGCACGAGTTCAGATGCGCCCTCATCGGACGAGACGTCGCCCGTACACCCCACTGCGCTGCCGCCGGCCGCGATGATCTCGGCGACCACCTCAGCTGCCGGATCGTCACCATCGGTACCCGAACCATCGGTGCGGGCACCCAAATCTCCGACCACCACCGATGCACCGCGTGATGCCAGCAGTAGTGCGTGCGCTCGGCCGATGCCCCGGCCCGCTCCGGTGACGATCACGACTCTCTGCGCAAAGTCCAATGTTTCCATGCTGATTTCCCTTGACTTTCTGCCGTTGGATGTTGAATTCAGGGGCGGGTGTCGCCGCCGCGATTCCTGACGTCGGCCACCCAGATGGATCCTTGCGCTTCACGTGCAGACTTCTCGAAGTCGAAGACCTCGACCCCCACGGTCATGTACAGCGTGCTGCGGTCGGGTCCACCCAGGAGGCATGCCGACGCAACACCCTCAGCGAGGGGCAACTCGATTGCATCGGTGATGCCATCCTCGGTGAAACGAACGACGTGACCACTACCCGGCATGGCCGCCCACACCCCACCCTCGTCGTCGAGTCCGATTCCGTCCGGGAGGAACGGGCAGGAGGCGAAATCTCTTGCATTTCCAAGAGTTCCATCAGGTGATCGGTCTATCACGGTGATCTTGTTGGCCATCACCTCCGCGGTGTACAGCTTCGTGCCGTCTGCGCTCAGGGCAATCCCGTTGGCACACATGAGCGGCCCCACACCGGCCGGCGTTGTCGCCGAACCATCCGGCTCCACGACTATCAGCGGTGAGGCCACCGGCTCATCGCCCTTGAAGAGGTCGAATCCGAGTTGGGTGATGTAGGCGCGGCCGTCGACGTCCACCACCATGTCGTTGGTGGCCGCGAGTGACAACTCCGAGACATCTGCATAGACAGACAGATCATCAGGTGCGCCACCTCCATGGACCAGAACGAGCTTCTCGTGCATCGAGTTCACGATGAGCCTGCC
Organism: Williamsia sp. Y844; assembly: GCF_056786475.1. NCBI lineage: Bacteria > Bacillati > Actinomycetota > Actinomycetes > Mycobacteriales > Nocardiaceae > Williamsia > Williamsia sp. Y844. The sequence continues at coordinate 328,693 of NZ_JBXCJB010000002.1, read as the reverse complement.
ATCGGGGAGCCATCCGAAACCACCGAGAACAATTGGTACAGCGGTGTTTGCGGCGCGACCGTTGGCGTCGATTACCACCGTCGCCCGCCCATCGGCATCGAGCTTCTTGATTGTGCCGGTGTACATATCCGTGAACCAGAAGGTGTTGCTATGCCACCGTGGGCATTCGGGCCAGGAGTACCCGCTCGAGATCTTCCGAGGCTCAAACAGGCGTGCCTTGGCATCTGCGATGGCGGCAGCAACGGTTTCGCCGACAGCATTGGTCATGGTGAAAGACCTTTCGAGGAAAACGGGACCCGAAGGACCCGGACGGGGCATCAACGTTGATCACCTACACACCAACAGTTTTCGCCGTTGATCGACACTCGCCGTGAGACGGTTTCAACTTGGGCGCCCACTTCTTCGTGAAGTGGGTCACACTCGCTTCACGGATGACCATAAGCGCAGCTGTGAGGTGTGAAACCACGTCATCCCATTCAATGGAAGCCAACCACCTGCCCCACACTGCCTCGAACCGTCGCGCCGGTGTGGGTGGTCAGACTCGGTCGTGGAGGGTGCGCCGCAGGAAGTCCACCGTCCGATCAAACAACCTCGCGGCAGGTTCCAAGGTCGTCAGCATGGTCGCGAAACCATGCATCATTCCGTCGTACCGCACCAGTTGAACCTGCACGCCGGCGGCCTCGAGGCGTCGAGCATGGTATTCCGTTGCGTCTCTGGTCGCGTCGATTTCTGCGGTCGCCACAAGTGTCGGCGGAAGACCGGACAAATCCGTAGCGCAGGCGGGGCTGACGTACGGGTTCCTGCGATCCGCTGCCAGGGGCACGTATTGATCCCAGAACCATTCACAGTCCTCTGGACTGAGCAGGCTCGTCGAAAGGTCCGGATTGGATATCCTGGTCTCGGCAGTTCCGTAGAAACAGATCTGCGCATGCGGCAGAGATCTGTTCTCATCCTTTAGCTGCTGCCCCAGCGCCAGCGTGAGTGTGCCCCCGGCACTTTCGCCGGCGATCGCGATCGACTTGACGCGATCACAGAGTTCGACGGGACTGGTCAGGACCCATTCCCAGACTGCGCGGACATCCTCGATCGCAGCCGGATACGGGTGTTCCGGTGCCAACCGGTAATCGACCGAAACGACCACCACGTGCGCAGCATTGCACAGCCGACGCAGATACTCGTCGTTCTGGTCGAGGCCTCCGATCACGAATCCCCCGCTGTGCATCCACTGCACAACAGGCAGTTCGGCCTCAGACGACGGTCGATATACCCGGACGGGCACACCGCCGCTCGCGCTGGGGACACGGAGGTCAAAGCGCTCATGGATCGTTGTCGAGGGCACAACGGCGCCGACATCCAGCGCTGTGCGCAAGGCTGTCACCGACATGGCGCTCATTCCACCGGGAAACCGCGTCGCGGCCGCATCTACGATCTGCTGGGCTTCAGGCGACAATGGCATGGCTCGCTCCGATTCTGTCTACGAGGACGCTTTCCGTGTTTCACCGGATACCTGTGAAGCATGACAACCCGCACCGGAGTAGCAGTCCAAACGTTCCCGTCCAGCGGGAGATGGATCCCCCGGCGAACCGGCGAACCCGTACAACTGGGCAGTAACGCGACCCGTCCAGGGTCGTGCACCTCTTACCTCGGCCCGCTTCGTGCGGTGTGCCGAGTCAGCTTTTCAGCTCGCGATTCCAGATCCGATTCGTCGCGGTGATCAATCGAAAGGACCCTGATGACAACGATTCCCAGCGAGGTCTCCACATCCGCGGAGATCACCCACGATGCGCTGATGTCTGCAATCAGTGAAGCCGAGCCCGCCCCGCTGTTGATGTCGATGGTGCACGTAACCGGCGATCTGTCGTTGCTCGATGAGTTCGAGGACAAACTGGCGAAGGCGCAGACGGCACTAAGGGAAGAAGCAACCCGATCGCAGGCCCAACACGGTGCGGGTGCGGGGCCCGCGGCGTTGGCCCCTGGACAGTATCCGGCCGAGGTCGTCGACGAGATACGCACGCGCGCCAGGCAAGTACTCACCACAGATCTGTCAGCGACGCTCGGAGTCCCCGACTCCGAGCTGTTCGCGCGGATGGCGTCTTTGTGCACGGCCGGCCCGGTGGACGACGAGTTCATCCCCCTCTTGATGGAACAGGCAGGTTTCGAGCTGGACCGCCGTCATGTGCCCGTCACCAAAACACCTCCCACCGACTTCGACGTCATCGTCTTTGGCGCGGGGATGGTTGGGCTGAATGCGGCGATCAAACTGGGCGAAGCCGGATTCGGCTACACCGTATTCGAAGCCCGCGACGACATCGGTGGCACGTGGTCACGGAATATCTATCCCGGCGCCGCGGTCGACACCCCCAGCCACTACTACTCATACTCATTCGAACTGAATCCGGACTGGACCCGCTACTACCCCGCGGGTCCGGAGTACCTCGACTACATGCACGCGGTCGCCGAGAAGTACGACCTGTTACCGAACATCCGCCTGTCGACGAGAGTGCTGTCGGCACAATGGGATGAATCCTGCCAGCGATGGACGGTCGTCACCCAGTCAGCCAACGCTGCCCCGGAGACACATACGGCTGCCGCCGTTGTCACTGCCTTGGGCGTTCTCAACTCCCCGAACATTCCCGATATCCCGGGACTCACTGAGTTCGACGGCACCGTCATCCATACCGCGGAATGGGATCCAGAGCTCGACCTCAAGGGCAAAAACGTCGTTGTAATCGGCACGGGTTGCACTGCAGTGCAGGTCATTCCGAACATCGTCGACGACGTTGCTCAATTGACTGCCGTCGTCCGCAGTCCCCATTGGATAGTGCCGGAAAAGACCGTCATCAACGAGGTGCCACCGGCCGAGAGGTGGGCTATGCGCCATCTCCCGTTCTTTCAGAACTGGTTTCGACTGAGGGCTTACTGGTTCGTTTCGGACAATTTGTATATGAATGCGCGGATCGATCCGGAGTGGGCCGCGACTCACCTATCGGTGTCACCCAAGAACGACCTGGTCATGCAGGTCTCTCTTGCGTATCTCGAACAGTCGTTCCCGGATCGACCAGACCTGCGTGAGAAACTGACGCCGGACATCCGGCCCTATTCCAAGAGGATTGTCAAAGACCCTGGATTCCTGGAATCTTTGAAGAGAGACAATGTTTCGCTGCACCGGGCGTCTCCGCGCCAAGTACACCGGGACGGTATGACGCTCAGCAATGGTGAGTTCATAGCCGCAGATGTCATCATCCTTGCCACCGGATTCAAGGTGGAGTACGCCTCGTACATCGACATCACCGGCCGTCATGGAGAACGGTTGGCCGACAGGTGGAAAGACGGCGACGATCCCCGTGCCTATATGGGCATTCAGATCGACGGATTTCCCAACTTGTTCGTGACCGCAGGACCAAACGCAGCACCGAATCACGGTGCAGGCCATAACATCACCAGTGAAGAGCACGTCCACTACATCGTCGAATGTCTGCAGTATCTGGTTGAAAACGGCTATTCAGCAATGGACGTCAAACCGGAAGCGCTTGCGGAGTACAACCATCGAGTCGACGAAGCGCTGGACAAGACGGTGTGGGCACATCCGGGCAAAGACGCGACCGGCTACTACCGAAACAGCCTGGGCCGTCCCATTGTCCCGTGTCCGTGGCGTCTCGTGGACTACTGGACGATGCTTCGGGAACCGCACCCGGAGGACTTGCAGTTCACTCGCCGCACATCGAAATAATAGGAACATTCAGATTGTGAAAGGAGCACGAAGTGAACAGGTTAGAAGGAAAAGTCGCGATTGTCACCGGTGGCGCACAGGGCATGGGGGCGGCCACAGTCCGGGTGATGATCGAACAGGGTGCCCAGGTCGTCATCGCCGATGTTGCCGAAGATGCGGGCCGAACACTCGCCGCCGAGATGGGTGATGCAGCGTCGTACTGCAGCTTGGACGTCAGCAACGAATCCGACTGGCAAAGGACACTTTCGCACACTCTGCGTTCGCACGGCAAGGTAAATGTTCTGGTCAACAACGCCGGAATCCAATATTTTGTCGGCGTCGAAGACGTTGTTCCCGAACAGATTCTGCGATTGTTCTCGATCAACATCATGGGTTCGATGTTGGGGGTGAAGACTGTCGCCTCCACCATGAGGGAATCCGGTTCAGGTGTCGTCGTCAATATTTCGTCGCTGGACGGTTTGCGAGGCACCAACGGGATGAGTCCTTATGTGGCCAGCAAATGGGCGGTTCGCGGTCTGACGAAAGCGCAGGCCCTGGAGTTGGGACCGGTGATCCGAGTGGTCTCCGTGCACCCTGGCGGAATCAACACACCGATGGGTAACCCGACCGGCGAAACCGGAGACACGCTCAACGCCGCTTACGCCCGGGTTCCGTTGCGCCGCATCGGCGAACCGCCAGAGGTGGCACGCGTAACCGCTTTTGTCGCGAGCGATGAAGCAAGCTACATGAGCGGCGCCGAAATCGCAGTCGACGGCGGTTGGACCGCCGGACACTATCATGCCGGCATACCCGGCGGTCCGGAGCTCTGAAGCCAGCTCTGACAATCGACCGGTCGAAAGTCGACATAGCGAGTGAAGAATCGGCCGCTGACAGCGGCAAGCCCTCACCGAACATCTTGTCCGGCGAGGGCTGGCCATCCTTCAACTGGCAGCAACGGCACCGTCGCTACCGTCCACTGCCGCGCGTTGACCGTCGGTAGCCAACTTCTGACGGCTTTCGCTCGCCGTATTTCCGGACACCGAAGGTCTCGACCATGGATCGGTCGAGGTCGACCAGACGTATCGGAGTGGACCGCGCATAACCGGCGACTGCCACTCTCGTCGCGAGTTGCAATGGCCGCGAGGGGTGGGGTAAGTCGTGGATGTCGCGAAGATTCGGTGGACAGAAGGCTGAGATGATCCGGTCCGCATGCTTCCGCAGGTACCCGGGCAGAACTCGGTCCCCGAAGGCGTCGATGAGAGATCTCGCGACAGCGCGACCTTCACTACTCGGTGCGAACTCGCGCTGCTCGTAAGACGATGCCCAACTTTGGAGTTCGTCCCGCGTCCCGGGCACGCCGTGGAGTCCTTGCAGCTCGGCCACCGACCGCCAGAAGTGCCACTGCGCCTCCAATTCTGTTGAAGTGAAGGGCGAATGCGCGAGGTCGGAGGTGATCCGGTGGGGATCGAGAGCAAGGGTCGAGAGCGTGTAGAGCGAGTCGTCGTTGCGGATCGGGAAATGTGCGTGAATCTGGTTGAGGCGTTCGATCCACGCTCGTCCGGTCGGGGAAGTCGGTCCGTGATCGAGCAGTTGCCCGAAGAACAGCAGGGTGTCGTCGTTGCGTTGGGCCGGGAACTGCATGATGTCCCCACCTCCGCGGCGGTGCAGAATTCGGGCCATGGTCGGCACCGCAACCTGTTTCATGAATGCAACGGTGAACAGGGCGTAGGTCAGCGCGGGATTGCCGTGCAAGGTCACCAGTGACAGCCGAGCGATTTCATCAGCATCGGCGACCGGATCCAACCCTTCGATCTGCCGAGACACGAGGTAGCCGGGGAGCAGTGTCATGAGATCGGCTCCACTCGGACGACGGTGCGTCCCTCGACGTCTAGATCTATTCGGGCGCAGCCGTTGTGGTCTGCATCGACTGTCGCTTCGAGCGATCCCGGCACCGTATACCGGCGGTGCGGCTGGAGTTGATCGACCACCAGCGTTGCGCGAGTGCCGCCATTGCCGGGATAGAGAACAAGGTCCAGTGCCCGGCCGTCGGTGACGGCGCGGGCGACGAGAACGTCCGGGTACGCTGCGCTGGCGAGACGGGGGCCCGAGAGCCAATGGGCGGGTAGCCCCGCGCCGATCAAGTCGCGATTGGCCGACGGCCGCGCGAACCGTGAGAGCAGCGAGTACAGGTTGCCCTGCGTGGACAATCCTTCATACCGTGCGACGCCGGCGTGGCGTTCGACGTGTTCCTTCTCGTCGACGTAAGCGAATGCGGTGTCTGCGATCTCGGTATCTCCCATCTCGCGCGCTGTCAGCGAGAGAAAGGTCTGGGCGAACGAGTCACTACCGAACGAGTAGTTGCCGACATCGCATCGGTTGGCCGCGGTCCGAGGGAGGAGAAAACGCTCCCCGTCGAACTCCAACGAATCCCGTTTCGTCAGCCACCACGCCCGATGGGCCTGATCGGGCAGAAAGGCGTTCATCCAGTAGGTAGTTGGAAGGCTGACGCCTTCGCTGGCCCAGATGTTCCACGACAGCCCCAGGCTCTCGTTACGAACACCGATGAGTTTGCCGTCCGGGCGCGCGAACTCGTCTTCATACGCGCGCGCGATCGCCTCGTCGAGGTCGGCATGAAAACCCGTACCGTGTAGTCGGTCATGGGCGATGAGGGTATTCACCCCAAAGGTGTTGCAGACGGGGTAGATCCAGCGGGGTTCGCAGGAGAACAGTGTGTACGCCGACCGGTGCATATTGCGGTGGATGGACTCGGCGAGGTCGTGAAAGTCGTGCCGATACTGCTGTCCGTCGGACCAGGTGTAGGTCAGCCCTCCTGGACGCGAGAACCTGCTGTCGCCGAAACTCTCGTACATCCCGACTGCGGCGCCCTGCCACCCGGTCAGCATCACGTTGTCGTTGTTGTTGACCGGATCTCGACCTAGAGACAGTCGTCCCCAGGCATTTTCCAGCGCCCAGTAGCCCCACACCCGCTTGTCCCCCATTTTCAGGATCGACCTCTCCTGCGCTTCGGCCAGATACCCGGAGAACGCCGGGGTCCGCGTGTAGCGGTACATCGACAGCGCGTAGCCCAAGATGCTGAGCTGATAACGAAGAGCCGCCTCACGGAACTGGTCGCGGCGATCGAAACCGGCGAACTCCGACAACGGTTGCAACGCAAGGTCGAGCGCAAAGCGGAGATGCGCCAGGTCGTCCGCCGAGGCTTCACCGACTGGCGGTTCGGGAGACGACGGCACCGCGGTTTGAAAATACGTGACCTCTGCCAGTTCGGTGTTCAGAGACCGCGCGATCGCCACCTGATGGCGGTGACGCAGGACGTGCACACCGAACGCAACCACGACCACACCCGGAACCAGGCCGGCGGTGATAGCGATCCAGGTGACCGACAAATGGGAATGAGAATGAGTGACAGCCGCTTCGAGCAGGAACGCCAGCCATACGATGATCGGGGCGATGACCGCACCAATCATCCACCACACCAGAACAGCGAGCCCGAATGCGGCCAATGCCATCGCCGCGTGCGCGACATGACCCGATGCCAGGTGACCGCCGCCCGGGAACAGCAACCCCATGGCCGCGACGCCGGCCACATGGTTGCCCATGGCAGCGACCAGTAAGCCGCCAGTCCACAGAAGGGCGTACACCGCAGCAACTCTGCGGAACTTGCCACGGGTCACCGGCGACAGCAGCGGCCGCGACGGCGGCAACAGACGCGCCGGAACCCACCGACCGGGCCGCAAAACCGGCGTCGCGCTCATCGTTGCACCACCGCCGACACCGGCAGCTCCGGTGTGACGACCCGCCGTGCGGCCGGCGGCATCGCGGCAGCCTGCGAGACCTCCCGCCCCGCCCACGAACCGGCTACGAGGAAGACTTTGCGCAGGCCAACCATCAGCAGCAGCAAGATCGTGCAGCACAGCATCCGGACTCCATTCTGAAACCGTGTCGTTCCGGTTTCACTTAGAGTAGATCGCACACTGTTTCTTCGTCAACGTGTGGACCTGCACCTCGAACAGTCGACCGCCCGCAATGGCACTATGAGCGGGTGACGCCAACGACCGAGCCCGCTGGGCGGCCCTACGGTGGACAAAGCGCCACAGAGCGACGCCTATCGCGCCGACACCGGCTGACCGAGGCCGTCCTCGACCTCAACTACGAGAGTGGCATCGAATCGCTGAGTGTGGGGGCGATCTGCGAGCGTGCATCGGTCTCCAAACGGCACCTCTACCTGAGCTTCTCCAATCTCGACGACCTCACCGGCGAAACCCTGACCGACGTGCTCGCGCAGGTAGCCGACCGCATCGCCGCAGCATCCGCGGAACTCGACAGGGACGCACCGAGAGCCCGACTGATCGAAGTCGCCGTCGATGAAATCCTCACCGCATTCGACGATCCACGGGTCGCACGTCTGTATCTCGAGGCCCCCGGCAACCGCGGGCTCCGCGCAGCACGAGATCACGCGGTGGCCCGTTTCGTCACCCAGCTGCTGACCCTGCTCGCAGGCAACCGGGCCGACGATCCGCGAGCTCAACTCATCGCCCGCGTGCTGGTCGGAGGTACCACCGAGGGGGTGGCGCTCTGGCTGCGCGGCGACGTGAAGCTCGAACGCGCCGAGCTGGTGGCCACACTCGTCACCCTCGGCAACGACGCGGTCGACCGCATTCTCGAACTGAACCCGCAACCTGACGAGCTTGCCTGAGTCGCTGTCGACCGCTCGCCGGGCGAGAGCCCGGCGAACGCCGTGGGCTCAATCGGGTGACTGCGCTCTGACCGGATTGGCCCGCTCCACGTTCTACCAGCACCCGCAGCTACCAGCACTATCGGCCGGTCACCGCACCGATACCGCAGAACCAGCGCCACCAACCCGCAGCACTATCGCCCGCCGAACGCGAACGCATCGCAGCTGTCCTAGACGAAGAGAAGAACACCAATCTGTCTGTGGTACAAACCTATTGGCTTGCCTTCGACCAAGGTGTGATCAGATGTTCGCAACGCACCTTCTACCGCATCGCCGCACCTGGACCACCCAGTTTCTCCCCACCTACGCCACCGAACACCGACACAGCGGCCTGAACTACTACACCCCGCAACCATGGCACCGATTCTCGACGAAGACGCGAAGTGACGTGGCGTCACGATGCATCAGAAGATCGTCACCGCCTCCTTGAGCGCCGACGATAACTGCTCGCACTGGTCGGGGGTGGTCCACGGGGCCACCGTCACACGAATGACGTCACCCTTGTCGACGCCACCACGGCGCACCGTGAGGATGCCCTTTTCATCACGCAGCCACGAGACGATAGCCGTGGATTGTTCCCTCGTGGTGTTGCCCTCGATGCGGAAGGACGTCAACGACCCATACATGGACGGGTCGTCGGGAGTCAGCACCTGCATACGGTTCAGGCCGGTGACCTCGTTCACCCACAAGTCCCGAAGATATTGGACACGAGCCTGTTTGGCATCCGCTCCGATGGCTTCGTGGACCTCGAGCGCGGCCGGAACCGCCAGATAGTTCGCCGAGTTGGCGGTCCCCGTGTGCACCCTGGAGCGGATATCATCCGGGCCGTTGTCCTCGTCGGCAAGGTCGCGATCGATGTCGCCCAGCCGGTCTTTGCGGATGAACATCGCACCACAACCCAGCGGTGCACCCATCCACTTGTGCAGGTTGAGGCCGACAAATGGCGCCTTGAGGTCCGGCAGGTCGAAGGGGATCTGGCCCCATGAGTGTGCCGCGTCGACAATGACATCTGCACCATGGGATTCGGCCAATTCCGTGATCTCCGCGATCGGCATGACCAGCCCGGTTCGATGCGAGATATGGGTCGCGAGAACCAGTTTCACGGCCGGATACTGTATCAGTGCGGCTCGATAGGCGTCCATGACCGAGTCATGTGTCGCAGGTTCCGGGATGTTCATGGTCCGCACGAGGACTCCGCGACGGTCCTGCAGCCAATTCATCGCATACTGCATCGAGTCGTAGTCGAGGTCGGCATAGAGGACTTCGTCGCCCGGTCGAAGGTTCTTGTAGTTCGTGATGAGTAGTTGCAGTGACTCTGTTGCTCCCCTGGTCAGGGCGATCTCATCGACACCAACTCCGGCGACGCTCGCAACCCGGGCGCGCACAGCTTCGGCGTCATCAGGGTACGAACTCCTCATGTAGTTCGAGTTCGACGTGTTGATCAATAGCGACTTGTCAAAGAATGTGTCCTCGATATAGTTCGCGGCTCGCCCAAAGAACCCATATTCCAAATTGACAATGCTGCCATCGATTTTGTAGTTGCCCCGGACGGCATCCCAGAACCCTTCGTTGGAAGCAAGTTCCTTCAGGTTTTCCGTGGGTCGGTTCGGAATAGAAAACGGGCGCGGACTTCCAGGCGTCCAACCGCCTGCATCTGGAATTTCCCCAGCGCTGGACCCAGCGCACGCGGACGCAGCACCGGCAATACCCACAACCCCAACGGCTCCCAAGAAGCCCCTTCTCGACACACCATGCGACCTACTGATTTCGAACTCCAATTCATCGGTTGACAAAGTACGCAACACACAATCAACTTATTAGGATTGCAAAGTAATCTTTTCTTGTGACAGACAAATGACCACGAACCCAACTGCGTGTGAAGACACAGTGTTCGTTGTCTGCCCACCCTGTCGAACGACCTGCACGCCGGCCCATCCGCACAACCGCAGCCCATCGACCACCCCTACCGGGATGTGCGCTATCGCCTTTATGCGTATGGGTGAAGGTCTCGAGTGGGGACCGCATTGCTGCCCGTCACTGAGCTGGCCGGAAGCCGTCGCACCGTTGTCGATCAGACGCCGCGCCCGAGGTATTCGACTGCCTCCCGAATCTCTGAAGAAGCGACGTCAACCGCTCGTCAAATCGGGCATCCTCACCTCAGAGGCCGGCGCCCGTGGTGGCTTACAGCCTGGCGAAGTAGCCATCGAAGGTCACATTGAACGATTGTGGTGCCGGCTCCCCAAACTCGACGGCGGCGCCCGAATACCGCTGCACACAAGGCTTGCGGCCTTGCGCAACACCGAGGTTATTCGTTTCCTGGCCTACACCGATTTGCGGTGGGGCGAAATGGCAGCGTTGCGGGTGCAGGACTTCGACATGCTCCGGCGCCGGGTGAACATCTCCAGGAGGGTCACCGAGGCGAAGGCCTGACGTGGTCAGCCCCAAAGACGACTGAGCGCCCTTCGGTCCCGTTCCCTAGTCGTTGGGTGCCGAGTAGTCGGCGCTCATGGTCGGCAGTCTCGCGACGACCTTGTGTTCACGGATTCGCGAGGGGACGTACTTCGAGTGAGGAACTACCGTTTCCTGGTGTTCTCCACTGCGGTGAAAGCGTGTCAGAGGGCTGACGACACATTCCCAACGATCACCCCACACGATTCGGCCGCAAGCTTCGCGGTGTCCGTCGGGGCCAACGTGAAAACAGTTCAAAGATTGCTGGGCCATGCCAAAACAACATGACCCTGACACCTACGCTGACCTATTTGATGACGAGCTAGAGGCAGTCGCAGCGGCACTCGATGTCGCGATCGGGAACGCTGAGAATATTGACTCAGAACGGAACGCATTGGCTCCTACTGCGAAACGCCTAAAGATTGCTAGGGGCCATAGCCCAATTCTAAGGCTCTGACCTGGCACTTTAAGTGGAGCTAAGTGGAATCGAACCCCTGACCTTCTCGATGCGAACGCGATCAACTGGACGTTTGCCAGCATTGGCCGGTGTTGAGGAGTGGAATCGTCGCAGTGGGGGCGTTTTCAGCGTTTGTGATCGATGGCCCGCTGCTGGCGATTCTGCGGGCAAACCAACAGCACCAAACACCCTCCATACCCACAATGCGACGCCCCGAAGCAAACACCAGTTACAGTCGTCCAACGGCCTGGTATTCCCAGTCATAACGTTGACCGGCGCACCTTTGCCAACGCGTACGCCACGCCCAGAAACATCACGTGGCGAGACCCTAAGCGGATGGCCCTGATGGCTCGTCAGTGTCGTCCATCCAAGCGAAAGCTGTAGTGACGGCGGCCTCGTCAGTGCCGAGAATGCTCAGGCCCGCACGTACCAGGGAGTAGAACTGGTCCACCCAGGAAGTCGCCAATTCAACGTTGCCACCCTCGCTCAACGACAGGCTCGGGATCTGGTGCATTCCGTGGAGCACGTTCAGGCAGGGTTCCATCGCGTGCGCCTCGACCGACCACCACTCCAGGTGAACTACCCCGCTCGAGAGCGAGTACGCCTGCCTGTAGAAGTCCAGTAGGCCAGCTTCCTCCGCCATCGCGCGGATCGATTTGCCGTCAGCGAAGGTGTCCCGGGTATCTACAGTCCGGTGATCGAGCACGTCGTGGTTGTGGCTCAGACGCTCCAGCTCCTCGATGCTCTCGCCAAAGCCGGCGGTGCGCGCTTCGACAGGCACCTCGTCGACGATTCGCGCGTAAAGCTTGGCCTTGCCGGCTCCGTACTCCTGGAACTGCCGATAGATGGACGGGTCCTGCAGCGCCATCCAATGCACGTAGATCTTGGTCTCCACCAACATCCGTCCAATGTGCGCTCCGTGCTCCAAGCACCACAGGTCGGGCGCACCCAACACTGCGATCAGATCACGCCCAGCGCGGGCCACAAGCCCGGACACAACCTCCTGCCGTTCGTTCACATAAAGATGGGCCGGAGCTGTCTCAAGTGCCTCGACGAAGCTACTCAACACGTCCATCGTGAACCTGCGCAGGTTCTCACCACCCACGGGAATGGGAGTCGGCTCCGATTCGTCCGAGGGGACCGAGGCAGCCAGTTCGTCCGGATCGCCGCCGACTAGTTCGGTATTGGCGTCGTCGACGCTTTCGATCTGCCGCTTTCGGATACATCGTGACGTCATCGAGTTCGCTCCCCAGAACACACGTGCCCACTTGATTGCCTCGTCGTAGTGGTCAGGTTCCTCGACCCGCACCATTGCCTTGTGCGCGCCCCACGAGGCGCGAACTGCGGTATCTGCCAACGGACGGTTGGCCATGTCACCCGGGTAGTCCTTCAGGAGCTCGATCATCTGAGCATCGCAACGAAACGTTCCCGCCTGCACTGTGCTCCAGATGCGTAGGCATTTTAAGAGCGCCTCGCGATGGCCATCGCGCAGAACCGAGAGCAGTGCATCGCAAATAAACTCCAGGTCGTTCTGCTCTGGAGGTGTGACCTCGACGTCGCCAACAAGCCACGGCGCCGGGCACAAAGGGTAGGACGCTAACGCGCGACGAACATCTGCCGAAAGCAGCCCATGGCGGTCGGCCTCCTCTATGACGACCCCGACCACATCGGGGAACTTCGCGGCAAGACCAGCGAGGTGGGTAAGGCGTCCATCTAACGATTCCGCGACCCAGTCGACTTCCCCGTGGTGGGCCAGCGCTTCCTGGACCGCCTTCTGCCACTTCAAAAACCGTCGAATGCCGTCATTACCTTGCTCCGCCAGGACAAGTGCGGGCCAGAGAAGGTCCGGAAAATCATCCTTGATCCAGTTCGCGATACCCAACACACCCGTCGCAGCGAGCGGGGACTTGTAGACGCGGCCCTTCCGAACGTGGCCAGCCATCGGGCCCGTGTGTTGGTTTGGCTTTGGGACGCTCATGCAGAGAACCTATCTTCCAAGTCTGACGCGGCAGACCCTATCGCCGTCACGTCGACGCGTCCCGGTAGACGAACGAACCTCGCCATCAGCGCAACAAACATCCTCTTCGCGTGGGTGAGGCATGGTCGCCGCCGCGGTTCAGCGCACACTCGGCCTTCACGCCGACGGCACATGTTTCGCCATGGGCGGCCTCCGAGGTCAGTGCGAGGTCGATCGGTGGCAGAGCGTCGGTGAGACTTCCCCACTAGCGCCATCGACCCACGGGGCCGCAGACCGGCCACAAGGATTCACTCGTAGCAAATTGACGCCGCCACAGTCACGCCTGCACCGCAGGCGCTACCCTTCGCTGACACCTACGAGCCCGCGGCACAGTCCGTTCAAGTAATTGGCGAGCGTAATCGATCGCTATTGTGGCGAAATAGCCGGGAAGCCTTGACCACCTTACTAACTCCCAGTGGTCAAATATGCCTGACGCCGAGCACGTGGTTACAGGCGTGGTCGACCCGTGCGGCCGAGAAGTCACCAAGCAAACCGCAACCGGTTCACCGCCTCGACATTCTCAGCTGATCTGCTGGCGAGGTGTTCCATACCCGCATGTGACCACCACGTCTACAGAGACCGCGCGATGAGCACCTTCATCACTTCGTTCGCGCCTGCGTAGATCCGCTGAACACGGGCGTCCTCGTACATCCGTCCGATGAGGTATTCGCGCATATAGCCGTACCCGCCGTGTAACTGCACACAACGGTCGACGACCTCACACTGCTTGTCGGTCAGCCAATACTTGACCATCGCAGCATCAGCCGGATCAAGCTCACCGCGCAAGTGCTGCTCGATGCAATAGTCGAGGAAGGTTCGGCAAGTTCGCGCGATTGTCTGACACTCAGCGAGCTCGAATGCGGTGTTCTGGAAGTCGAAGATGGTTTGCCCGAAAGCCTCCCGCGACTTCGTGTAGCGGACGGTCTCCTCGACCGCACGCTCCATCGCGCCCGCTGCCTGCGCCCCGATGATGAGCCGCTCCTGCACGAGCTGCGCTATCAGCTGCGCAAATCCCTGCCCTTCCGACTCGCCGAGTAGGTTCGACGCGGGCACGCGCACGTCGACGAACGACAGCTCCGAAGTGTCAGCGGCGTGCTGACCAACTTTGTCGAGCACTCGGCCGACCGAAAAGCCCTCGCAGTCACGAAGATCCACGATCAATAGCGATACCCCGTTTGCACGGGCCTTGGGGTCGGTTTTGACCGCGAGCACAATGACATCGGCTGCGGAGCCGTTGGTGATGAAAGTCTTCGAACCGTTGACCACGTACTCGTCACCGTCTCGAATTGCTGTGGTTTTGATTGCTTTGAGATCCGAACCGGTGCCGGGTTCAGTCATGCCGATCGCCCCGAGGATCTCACCGGTCGCCATACCGGGCAGCCATGTCTTCTTCTGCGCCTCGGTACCGTACTCGAGGATGTAGTGCGCGACGATGCCACTGTGCACGGAGACACCGAACGCGAGGTCGCCAGAATAACCCTGGGCCTCGAAGACCGCCAGGTCATGCGCAAAAGTGCCACCGCCACCGCCGTATTCCTCCGGAACCGAACACAGCAGCAGGCCAAGCTTTCCGGCCTCGAGCCACACCTGACGATCAATGCGCCGCTGAGTGTCCCATTTCTCGCAATGCCCCACGACCTCCCGCTCGAAAAAGCCGCCGGCTAGCTCAGACAGCGCCCGGACTTCGTCGTCATGCCAGGACGGAACGTGCTTCTTTACCAATGGATTTCCTCTGTTCGGAGCGCGCGGTTTTGGGATCAAAGCGGCGCGGAGTTGTGCATTCCCCGTTACGGCACGTCTACTCGCCCATAAATCATGCGAAGACGCTCCGCCTCAAGGCAGAGCGTCTTCGCATGAAAGGATCGTTCGGCCAGCCGTTGTCCTCGTGATGGCAGATCGCTGCCTCACTGCACCACCCGATCAGGACAACTCGAACGTAGTCAGTCCCTTGCGAGAATCATGGCAGAGCGCCCGGCGGAAACTAGCGAGTGCTTGGCGTCAGCCACCTGGTTCGCAGCGGTTCCCCGCAGTTGGCGAACGGCCTCGGCGATGTTGTTCACGCCATGGATGTAGGCCTCGCCCAGGAGGCCGCCGTGCGTGTTGACCGGTGTCGCACCATCGATGGCAATTCCGCCGTCGGCAATGAAATCTCGAGCCTCACCGCGACCGCAGAAGCCAAACGCCTCTAGCTGATAGAACACCACCGGACTGAAGTTCTCGTAGAGCATCGCTACATCGATATCGCTGGGCTTCAGGCCAGTCGAGTCCCAGAGCAATCGCCCGCAGGTCTCGGCTTCCGGGAAGGTGGCGGTGTCCGGATGGTAGTAGTTGAACATGTTGTCACCGTGAATCATGTTGCCGAGTGTTGCTCCGGCGACCCGAACCACGGGGTGCGGGAGATCCTTTGCGCGGTCCGCGCTGGTGACGACGATGGCAACACCGCCGTCACTCTCCTGGCAGCAGTCCAGCAGGCGAAGGATCGGCTCAACGATCCACCTCGACTTCTGGTGGTCCTCGGTGGTGATCGGGCGCCCATAGAAGAAGGCCGCCGGGTTTGTTGACGCGTATTTGCGAGCTTGGACCGAATAGAGCCCGAAGTCTTCGTTCGTCAGACCGAAAGTGTCCATGTACTTCTGGAACCACAGCGAGTAGATCTTCGCGGGCGTGTCCAGTCCATATGGCAGGTACATGTTCATCGACTCGAGTTGGAAGCCCGACGGCTGACCGAAACGTTTGCCCGATCGTTCGTTGAACGCCCGGTAGATCACCACCGAGCTGGCAGCCCCGGACGCCACGGCGGCCGCAGCATGTTGCACGGTCGAAGAAGCGCCGCTTCCGCCGAACGCTGTTCGAGATACCCAGCTGGTCTCCGCGATACCGACGTTCCGCATCAGCGCAAGTTCGTCGGTTTCGTCGTGACTGAAAGTGACCAGTCCGTCGATGTCCGCCGGGTTCAGGCCGGCATCCGCGATTGCGGCCTTGACTGCCTCGGAAGCCAGCTGTAGTTCGCTGCGTCCTGAGTTCTTGGAGTACTCGGTCTGCCCGATGCCTGCGATCGCCGCCTGATTCAAGATTGATTTGTTCACGATTCAGGCCTCATTCTTCTCAATGGCAAACTGCGGCAACGTCACATCGCCGAAGGTGACGAACTCTACGGCCACGCGGACTCCATTGCGGACGTCGTTCACATCATCGGTGACGAGGTTGGAGACGATCCGGATGCCCTCGTCGAGTTCGACGAGCGCGACGATGCGTGAGTTCGTGTCTGGCTCTGTCGGGTGTTTGGAGACGATCCAACTGTGGACAGTGCCGCCCCCGGCCAGCTCTTCGACTGTAAAGTCAAGGCTCTGGCACTCCCCGCACATCGGTGCCGGGGGGTGCTGCAACGTGCGGCACGAATTACATCTATGCGCAACGAGTTTGCCCTCTTTCGCGGCTTCCCAGAAGAACGCGTCGTCCTTCGAAGCCGCGGGCGGAATGACATAGGTCATGTGTAGATGTCCTTTCAACTGCTGCCGTGGCAGCCTTGTGTTCGGTTCACCACCGCAGGCGTACAGGTACGCACGCCTCCAACGGTGGGTATCCGAATGGTTCTCGACCTGCGGCCGAACATCATTCGAAGACGAACACCGTGTGGATTCCGGATTCCATGTATGCAAGAGCCAGATCGAGCGTCAGCGGTTTGGGCCAGAGCCCGTCGATGGACGTGAACATGGCGACACAGCTGAATGCATCGCTTTGGCCACGCAACGTCAACGACACCGGTGGTCGACCCTTCGGAGTGATGGTTGCCGGCGTTGCCCCCACCTCGATCTGGAGTCTCGACCCGGCCGCCGAAAGCAGTTCGAGCGAGCTCATGCCCCCACTGACCGTGAGCGATTCCAGCACTGCAGTGAACCGGCCATCAGCGATGTGTTCCTGATCGACGCCCATACCAACCTCCTGACCGCGCACTGATGCCGTCACGACTTGCTGATGATCTTCTGAAGGACTTCGCGACGAACGATCTTGCCCGTGCCGGTTTGTGGAAGCTCCGGCCAGATCCGGATGTCGTCGGGAGTCTTCGAACTACGAAGCAGCGGCTTCAACCAATCCAACAGATCGCTGGCTTCAAGTGCAGACCCGGGCTGAAGAACCACTGCGGCGCCGATCGTCTGCCCCCATTCGTCATCGGGTACCCCGACGACGGCGCAGTCGGTCACGTCCTCGTGACGAAGGATAACGTCCTCGATTTCGGCCGGCGAGATGTTCTCGCCGCCCCGGATGATCGTGTCATCCATCCGTCCCATGACAAACAGGTAGTCATCCTCGTCAAGGCGCACAAGGTCTTTGGTAGGAAACCAGCCGTCGGCATCGATCACCGATGCAAGTCCCACATATTCACCGGAAACCTGCGGTCCGCGGACCCACATCTCGCCGACCTCGCCACAGCCGAGCACCTCGCCGCCGGGTCCACGAACCTGGACGTCGAGCCCTGGCACCAGTTTGCCTGCGGATCCAAGACGATCTCGCAAGGGGCCGCTCGTCGTCGCCGCCGCAGCGCGGTGATCGTCGGGACCGAGAACTGCGATCGTAGAACTTGTCTCGGTCAAGCCGTAGGCATTGACGAAGTTCGCATCCGGGAAGAGCTCGAGTGCGCGTTCGATAACCGGGATCGGCATCCTGGCACCACCGTAGGCCAGATGCCTGACCACCGGCGCCGGCGTCTTCGTCGTGTCGAGATAGTTCACAATCCTCGCCAGCATGGTTGGCACCAACATTGCATTGGTGACACCTTGACTACTGGCAACCTCGACCCAGCCGTCCGGGGTGAATCTATCCAAATAGACGATCCGCCGTCCCGCGTACACATTCGACAAGACACTCGCAACCCCGGCGATGTGATACGGGGGCACGGTCACCAGAGCAGCATCCTCGGCTTCGGCGCTACCGAACTCCACCGATCCGAGGATGTATGCGGCAAGATGGCGATGCCGGAGCATTGCAGCCTTGGGAGCCGCGCTGGTCCCACTCGTGTACAGCAATACGGCCACAGTATCTTCGTCGAATTCCGAAGGCTCGGAGAAGGATTCCTCAGCTGTAAGCGCTTTTGACCATGACTCAACCGTGTAGTGAACCAACTGGCTGGGCAGCGTCAGCTCACCCAGATCGTCACCCATCACGATCGTGCCATCGGGCTGATCCTTCAAAAGCTGGTCGAGCTGGGTCGCACCAAGCCGATAGTTCAAGGGTACCAACGGAATACCGGCAGCTGCACAGCCGAAGAAGGACACTGGAAAAACCGGGTCGTTGCCACCGAGGTAAACAACACGCGGCGCCTTGAGTCGCGTGATCAGATCAGCCACCGCCAACGCATCTCGGTGAAGTTCACCGTAGGTCAGTGCGGCCTCGCCGACTGTCACAGCGGCGCGGTCAGGTTCGGTCGCGGCCGTCATCTCTAGCAAGGTGATGATGTTCATTGCAAGTAGTCTCCGTGCAGGTTTCATGTCAGTCGGATGACGGGAGCTTTTTCGATTGCTCGATCTCTAGTCGGGCTCCGCCGATGGTCAGGGTTCCCTCGCCCGCTTTCACGCAGAGGATCTGAATACCTGACTGCGGCTCGCTGTAGCGTTTGCCCATCTGGCTTCCGCCCATGAGGGCAGCGTCGGCCGGAGTTTGTTTGTCGGCTGGGGCCGAGGCTGCGTCCACCATCGGGAGGCCGCCGCACAACAGAGTCGCGTCCTCATCCGCAGGTTTACGTACCACAACCACTTTGGTCGAGCACACTACGCTCTGTAGCTGCTGTCCATTCTTCATTTCACTCCTCCGTAAAAGCTGGTTCGCCGAACCAGTAGTCAATTCAAAACTTTCGTAGCGCTGCGGGTTACCACAGGTTCGCCCGTTTGCGAGGGAACGATTGATTCTGCCCACCGGAAAACTCGATTCCAGAGCTGCGCGCGCGATCGGGCGACAAAGTGGTTGTGCGCCATGGATTCAGCGGTGAAGAAAGTGATGTCAGTACTGCGGAGGTACTGTGGGGCTTGCATTTCCACGCGATGCCAAGGTTCGTGGTCACCGCCACCGATGAAGACCGGCACTGTGATCTCACGGACGACGGCAGCGATACTTCCAGGCATCAAGGTCAACGTGCCGACCAGTGGGGGAACCCTCGTCGCAACGCCGGCGAACGCGCGCATTGCCCGGGGGTCGGTGTCGGGTCGGACGAACTCGAACGGTTCCGGATTGTCCTGCGCGCCAGCCGATCTACCAGACGAGGAGAAACGGGTACGCGCGAACTTTTCGAGATTTTCCGGGCTGATCGGGCCCTGCGCGGCCACCTCGAGTTCCTCTTCGGAAAGAAGGTGTGGCAAGCCCTGCGTGGTGAACCCGAGCGATGCAATGGCCACGTGCTGCCCGGACTCGACTTGGGCGATGTTCGTGAGCATCGCGCCCATCGAATGTCCGACCCCGATGGTCGTCATGGACATCGGCCAAGTCACCAGAGCAGCGATGTCCTCCAAGGCCAGGGCGAAGGCTTTCGTATTGGCACGCGCTACCGCCTCGGGCGTCAGCCACCGCTCGTCCGCAGTCGATCTACCCGTGCCCAGGTTGTCCACAATGATGCAACCAAACCCCGCCGCGATCGCGCTGTCGGCAAAGCTGTACCCGTCTACACCGTCATGACCATCGACCTGAAGATCGAAATACTGACCCGTGCATCCGCCGCCCGGCACACAACACAGGACCGTCAGTTGCGAGTCCTCGGGGGCTATGGGTGGCAATACGACATCTACCCAGACGAGCCACTGACCAGACTCATCGATTACGTCCGAGACGTCGTATCTTCCCGAGAATCTGTGCGGGATCTGATCCGTATCGGATACAGGGTTATTCATCAACGGTTCTCCCTCTACCGCCAACCTGCGACTTCCTGCGTAGGTTGTGCTCTGAAATCGGTTGGGAAACCCGGGCTCTCGCATGATTGCCCGGGCGCCCAAGTCCTACGAAGTCACGACTCCCGCAGGGGCCGCAACAACCACACCAGCCGAAATCAGATCATCGACTTCTGCAGCCTCATAACCAATTACATTCTCGAGAATCTCGCGACTGTCGGAGCCGCACGTGAGCGGCGGCCCCTGGATGACTCCCGGGGTCTCCGAGAAGTCGATTCCGAGTCCGACCGAATCGAATCGGCCGACATGCGACTGGGGAGACGAGGTCATCCATTTGCGAGCCAGCAATTCTGGATCGTCGAACGCCTTACGAATGCCCTCTTCCTCACTGGGCTCCGCCGGCACGCCGTGCTGGTCGAGGACCTCACGCCAATGTTCCGTCGACTCCGTGGCGAACACCCGCTCCAGCGCTGCGCGCAGGACCTTGTCGTTCTCACGACGCGCTGCTGCGTCGACGAAGTCATCAGACTCCAGCACATCGCTGCCCACGGCGGTCCGCAGAGCAGCCCAGTGCAAATCCGACAACGCCGCCAGTGAGAGCCAGCCGTCCGCCGCTTCATACACACCGTGGAGTGCGTTGAAGCCAAGGAGACTGCCATCGACCTTATTTCGGTCAGCCTCAACACCGTCGGCACCAACATAGGTGTTCGAGGCATGCAGCAGAGCCGCGTACAGGATCGACGTTTCGACGAACTGACCTTTACCCGTCCGCAAACGCTCGTAGTATGCCTGCAGGATTCCGATCGCAGACAGGTAGCCGTTTCCGGTATCTCCCATCGACGTCGTGGACCACATTGGCGAACCACCGTCGTCCATTCCGCCGTCTTGCCACGCGGGGCCGGCGAGCGATGCGCCCGTCTGGTCGTTCCCGGGCTGCCCTTCGCGGTAGCCCTTGTCGAATCCCCGTGTGTGGCAGTAGATCAAGTTCGGGTTCGTGGCTTTGACCGAGTCATAGTCAAGGCCGAGGCGGATCGCCGCGTCGTAGCGCATGTTGTGCTGCACGATGTCTGCCTTGTCAATGAGACGGCGGACCGCCTCGAGCCCTCGGGGGTCTTTCAGATTGACCGAGAGGCTGCTCTTGCCGCGGTTCGCGGCAAAGGCCACATGCGTGGACTGCCAGTAGTAGTCCCACAGTGTGTTGACCTTGACAACGGTGGCGCCGAGGTCTGACAACAACTGGGTTCCGAAGGGGCCTGCGATCGCCAACCCGAGGTCCACCACCAGCACCCCGTCGAGCGGGGCTTTACCTGCTCCTCGCGATTCCTGCGATGAAACCGCCGATGCGCCTCCGACTGTTGCTGCCGCCTCCGATTTCACCTCCGCTGTGTGCTCGCCGAATCGCGGCGCACCCGTGACGGGATTGCCCTCGCTCCGCTCGAGCCTGATGACCGAACCCAGCATGTTCAGCGGACCGAACTCAGCATCATCGACCACTGCCACGCACCCGTCGGCGAGCATGTGTTCATCTTGCAGAGCCTCTGCCGGCGATTGAACGGGCTGCAGACAAACGTTGGCAACGCGAGCAGCCTCGACCCACTCGTCAGCCGTGAAGCGCTTGAAGGCATCTCGCATCTCAGGCAAATAGTGCCAGTAGATGATCAGATCTTCTGCACCGGTCATGAGCCGGTCCGGATCGTCGGACGGGCGTATGTTGGTGGGATCGAGTTTGTCTCCCTGCGATGACCCGAGGACAAACTTCGGGTTGGGAACCCAATGCTCGATCCACCGGCCATCGGCGCACTCGAAGAAGCCCATCGGTGAACGCTGATCAAAAACCCAGGTCCAGAACAACTCGGCGTCGGGATTCTGCGCTCGTTGCAGCATACCCACGCCGGCAGTCATCGCACCCTGCAGAATCGACGTCTCCACCAGCTGTCCGCGCCCGGTGTTTTCCCTTGCCACCAACGCCGCCGATGCACCCATCATCGCCAGATACGCGGCGCCGATGCTCGGCCAAGGAGAGGCTACAAACAACGGCCCTTCACGATCGGGTCCGTCTACCGCACCTTCCGGAGTTTCCATGTCACTCAACGGAAACTCCGGGTCACTGTTGTTCCAGTGCAGATGCCCACCGATTTGCGATCGTTGCACCCACTGCAACCCGGTCCGCGCAGCGACCAGCGAGTCGTACGCCGGCCGCCCCGCCGATTCGGTGTCGGTTCCGTATCCAGTGATCGAAACGTAGATCAGCCGCGGATTCACCTTGGCCAAAGTCTCGTAGTCGATTCCGAGACGAGTAGTGACACCCGGACGAAAGCTTTCGACGACAATGTCGGCCGCGGCGGCCAACTTCACGAACAGGTCTCGGTCTGTCTCATCCTTCAGATCGAAGACCGCACTTCGCTTACCTCGATGCCACACCCGATAACCGGGTTGGGATGCGAAGGGGTCGCCCTCGGGGCGCTCGATCCTGGTCACCTGTGCACCGTGGTCTGCAAAGACCATGGTGGCCATCGGCCCGGCAATACCCCAGGACAGATCGAGGACCTTCAGTCCGTCGAACACTCCAGCCATTGTTTGTACCTCTTGATCCTTAAGTCAGCCGCAACACAATTGCGTTGCAAGCGATTTCATTCAGAGTTGCCAGAGACGCTCTGCGTTTGCGAACAGAATTTTGTCGCGCTCTTCGTCGGTTGCACCAGGCAGAAGGTGCGAAGCGATGTCCTGAGAGTGCGGCCAGCTCGACACGGGATGCGGGTAGTCCGAGGACCACATGACGTTGTCGATTCCGAGGCATTCCTTCGCGTGCCGCAAGACCCCCGGCTCATCGATGAAGGTGACGAACATATTCCTGTGGAAGTATTCGCTCGGAATCGCCTTGAGCCCCGGGAACTCGTATCCCTGACGGATATTGCAGTCGTCAACGGTGTTGAGCCACCAGGTAACCCAGCCAACACCGGGTTCGACGAAGACCGTCTTGAGCTTGGGGAAACGCTCGAAGATTCCGGTCAGCAACCACATACCCATTGCTTCGGCACTCGAGAGCGCGACCATCGGGGTGAAAACACCACGCTGCGGGGTGGGGTCGCGCTGGGCAAGGTTGTCCAGCGAAGTATTCATTCCGATGTGCAACGCGATCGGAATTCCGGTTTCCTCGATGACGGCGAGAAGGGGCTCGTACCGTTTGTCCCAGTAGTCCGGCAAGCCGAGTTCCGAAGGAAACACCGGCAACTGAATGGATTTCACGCCCACCTCAGCAGCGTGCTTGACCTCGGCGACAGCAGCCTCGATGTCGTGAATCGGGATCTGAAAGTTGACCAGGAGGCGCTTGGGATCCGCCGAAGCCCACTGCAGCAGAGTGGTATTGAAGGCACGGGTGGCTTCGCGGCTGCCCTCTTTGAGCATGTACAAGTAGCGGAAAGCACTGACCTCGCAGTACGTGATCGACGATTCGATCCCGTCGGCGTCCATATCATCCAAACGCGCCTTGGCATCGGTGTGACCGGGCCGGCCCTTTGACGGGTGCGCTGCGTTGGCGAAGGCCGTCAGTTCTTCGGTGACCTTTTCACCGTTCTGTTCGCGCCACAGCGTGTTGGTCGACATGGACATCATCCCCTTCATGGACTCATAGAACTCCGCCAGAGCGGCGTCGTAATCACCATGAAACTTCGTTGCCAAGTTGGCCTTGACCTGCTCATGAGCCAGATCCACATGGTCATCGGCGGAGATCAACCGGTACTTGTTCTGCGTGCGGGTCATGGGGGTCCCTTTCCTTCTATGTGATGGGCAACACAGACGGTATAGTAGTTACTATAATTGCGCAAGATCATCCGGAAGCGACAAGCAGCCTGAAGGCAACACAGACAGTGGAATTCGCAGGTCGAACCACGATATCGACTGTGCAACAAAAGTTTTGACCCGCGCTCCGAAGACACCGCTCAGCGCAGGGACTGAATCCGCGACGAGATGCCCAACGGAGTGGCGGCGACAAACTTCCCGAAGCAGAAGTGTTGCAGGTCAACGGAAAACGGCATCAAGACACCGTCTTCGAAATCAAGGCCGAGGGGCGGAGGAGACTCCATCTGATGGCCGGAAGCAGCACTCAAGCTGCGCGGCAAAGAGTCGAGGTTCTGGAATTCGACGAGTTACACGAGCTTTGCGCTGGCGATACCGCCGCGGGAATGCACTAGCGTCCGACGACCGAGACCTCAAGCATCGCGTACAAAGTGCTCCACAATCCCCGAGCACACAGCCGACTCATCCACCAATTGGCCGGGTTACGACTACTTTCGTTGGACCATCAGGACCAGGCCCTCGAGATGTTCGACCATCTGAAGCCCTGACGTACGACCTGAACGGACAGTCACTTCCCTATCGTCCGATCATTGTTTGCGTCGGAATTGCGGGCGATCGCATCGATGAGCGTGGTCACACGGGCGTGGAAATCATTTTCGATGTCGACAATCGTCGTCAGTGCCGAGTCAGCCCGAATGACGTGAGTGAGGATGATGCTGCGCATCACTTCAGTCACGAATTGGTCACTGATCGCGTGATCCGGATTCTCTTCCTGCACCCGATCGAATACGTCCTGTATCCGTGACATCTGCTGCCGAACCTCGTCAGACACAGATGGCGTTCGGACCAAGTTCAGAGAGATCTCCAAACCGGCAAGATATTGCCTGCGGCCGAAATAGCCGTTCAGGTAGTCGAACACGGACCACAGCTGCTCTCGCGTTGTTGTTCCTGTGAACTCGAAGTCGCGGGCATGGTCCACCAGCTGGTCGACTTGATCGGTCATCACTTCGAGCATCAGTTGCTCGCGCGTGCCGAAGTGGTACTGGATGACACCCCAGGTCAAACCGGCCCACCGGGCTATCTCGTTTGAACTCGCCCGGTAGTAACCCTTCTCGTCGATACATGCTATCGCCGCGTCCAGTACTTTGCGCCGTGTCCCGGCGCTGCCCCCCTTGGCGGTACTCACCGCTCGCGAAGACGCAGGCTTACGGGAACGTCCAGCAGAGCCAGTCATAAGCGGTGAGTCTAGACCCTGCCGAACTGAGGTTCGGCCGCTGCCTCACGTTTGGCGGTTGAACGAGCAGCAGCGGGTGGTCTTCCCCCGCAGTCGCATAGTCGGACAGCGCAATTCAACTCACGACTCGCCGTCTGAGAGTGCCCCACGCGACGACCGCAACGGCTGCGACAACGAGAATATGGGCGCCCTCGACATTCTCTACTCATTCAGTCATAGTAACTGCTATGGTTCTCCTCGAGTGACGACCGACACACCTTAGCGCCTTTGTAGGTGCGCACACTTTGCCCCGTGGGACGCACGCGGTTGTAGGGCTGCCCATGGCGCATGGCTTGCTCCTGTCCCCACGCGTCACCGCATTGACGAACAGCCACACCGCCCAGCCGGCGCCTTCCGGATCCTCGGTCAGAAACCCCAAACACCGACGTCGGAATCAGTACGTCCGGCCGCTACCAATCAAGAAATGGGAGAACGTATGTCGAGACACTCGTTCGCGATCGACAGGGTTGTGCGCAGCATCCTTGTCATTTTGTTGGTGACATTCTTTGTCAAACTATTGATGGGGATGTCCAAAGGATCCGTTGCCAATACGATCCTCGGAGACAGTGCCACCCCTGAAAAGGTCGCCGCACTAGAGTCCGAACTAGGTCTAGACCAGTCGATATGGAAGCAATACTGGAGTTGGCTCTCACATGCGCTTCGAGGCGACCTCGGCGACTCAATGACCACCGGGCAATCAGTGATGCAAGCCATCATAGATCGGCTTCCAGTGACGTTGGAATTGGCAATTCTGGGATTGTTGATGGCTCTGGCCGTATCCATCCCCCTCGCAATCATCTCCGCCTATTTCGTCGACAGCCCGGCGGACCGCGCGATCAACGCTGTCTCGTCGATGCTGCTGTCCATCCCAGCGTTCGTCGCTGCCCCAGTTCTGCTGTACTTCTTTGCGCTGGGAACAGGTACTTTCCCGGTCGCAGGTTGGAACAGGCTGAGCGAAGGGCTCGGAGCAAACCTTCAATCGGCCATGTTGCCGACCATTTCAATTGCTTTGCCCGTCATCGCTGCATTCCATCGGATTCTTCGCTCTGATCTGCTGACCACACTGAATGAAGATTATGTGGCCGCAGCCCGCGCCAAGGGCCTGCCCGATTGGTACGTGATGCTGCGTCATGTACTGCGACCGTCGTCGCTATCGCTGATCACTGTCGCAGGAATCAACTTCGGGCAACTGATCGGCGGCACTGTGATCGTAGAAACGCTCTTTAGCCTACCCGGCTTGGGTCAGTTGGTGTCGACGTCAATCGCATCCCGTGACCTCGTAATGGTCCAGGGCGTCGTGGTTTTCATCGCCGTGAGCTACGTCCTGATCAACACACTTGTCGACCTCAGCTACTCGCGTCTCGACCCACGAGTACGGAAGGTCGGCGCCCGCTAGCCCCGACCGTCGTTGAAACCTGGCCCCGGACATCACCACAATTTTGAAAAGGCATCGACACCGTGAACTCTCCACTCATCCTCAAGAAACGCAGTCCGGTCGCTGAATTTGCGAGCCCAGATACGAACGGGAAGCCCACCCGCAGATTGCCGGACGTGCCGTTGCCGCCCAAGCAGCGTCGGGTCTTGGCGTGGATTGCGTTCGCATGGCTAGCCCTCATCGGCCTGCTCGCACTGTTCGCACAGGTCTTGCCCATCGCCGATTACGAAGTCCCGATTGCCACCCCCCGCCTGTCGCCCGCTCTCGGGTCGCTTGATCTGTTGCTGGGAACGGACAATCTCGGTCGATCGGTCTTGTCACGATGCATCTACGGTGCTCAGATATCGCTTGTTGTAGGCATCGTCGCCGGGGTTGCAGGATTTACGATCGGAGCAGTTTTGGGCTCCATCGCCGGCTACGCCGGCAAGAAGGTCGACTACGTCATTTCGCTGATCTCAGACGCGATGCTCGCGTTCCCGCCGCTCATCCTGTTGCTCACGCTCTCCTCAATCTACGAGCCGAGTCTCATGACCCTGCTGGTGGGCCTGACGTTCATCATCACCCCTACATTCATTCGGCTGGCGCGAGCAAACACGATGACTTGGGCTTCCCGCGACTTCGTCCGTGCCGCAAAGAATCTCGGCTTTGCCCCTAGCCGCATCCTGATCCGCGAGATCTTCCCGAATGTTCTTCCTACACTGTCCACATTCTTGCCGCTTGTAGTCGCGGCCATGATCGTCGCCGAAGGCTCATTGAGCTTTCTGGGTCTTGGTGTCCCACCCCCGACACCGAGCTGGGGAGGAATGATCGCGGATGGCAAGGACTCGCTGCAGACCGCGCCGTTCATCGTATTCGTACCCGCGACCATCATCTTCCTGACAGTCTTCTCTCTCAATCAGGCCGGCGATTACCTACGAGGCCGATTCGACCCCACCCTGGCGAAGTAACGATTTCCAAGCGATCGAAAACGCCGTGACATTCGCACATTTGATCAGCCCCCAACCGCAGTCCGAAAGGCGTGATTTTCCATGGCCCCAGCCAATCTTCTCGACATCGATGATCTCAGGGTCTATATCGGCACGAAGCGCGGAGCGGTCCGCGCCGTGGACGGTGTCTCGCTGGGACTAGGACACGGACGGTCCCTGGGAGTCGTCGGTGAATCCGGATCTGGGAAATCGATACTTGTACGGGCGATCATGGGCCTGTTGCCGCCCCGCTCCGCGATCTCTGGATCAATTGTTTTCGATGGCCGGGATCTTGCAGAACTCACCCCAAAACAGAAGCTGAACGTCTGGGGTCCAGAGATTTCCATGGTCTTCCAAGATCCCGGCCGTTCGCTGAACCCGGTTGTCAGAGTGGGCAGGCAATTGACAGAAGGCATGCGGCGACACCTCGGTGTCAGTCGCACAGAAGCGAAAGATCGAGCGCTCAGTCTTCTCGAGGAGGTCGGCGTACCAGATCCCCCCAAACGTATGCAGGCGTATCCATATGAAATGTCGGGCGGTATGCGACAGCGGATCATGATCGCTATCGCGTTGTCCTGCGAGCCAAAGCTTTTGATTGCCGACGAACCGACCACCGCACTCGACGTGACGGTGCAACGGCAGATCATCGATTTGCTTCGTCGTGTCCAGCGCGATCGAGACATGTCGATGATCATGATCAGCCACGACCTCTCGGTGATCGCCGGGCACACCGACGAAGCAGCCGTCCTCTACGCCGGACAAATGGCGGAAATCGGCACCACGCGTGCGCTTTTCGCGAGTCCTCAGCATCGCTACACGACCGCCCTGCTCGACGCGACGCCCGATCTCACATCACCCCCGCACACCAGACTGGGCCTGATCGAGGGATCGCTACCGGACCCGGTAGCAGTAACAGCGGGATGCCGCTTTGCCCCCCGATGCAGCCAGGCAGCTGCCGTTTGCAAAGACCAGGAACCGACGCTCCAACAAGTGGGTGCAGGAGACCAGGGTCACCTGGTTGCCTGCTTCCACCCCGTCAGTGGAACCAATAACGATTCCGAAACCATGCACGACCTGAAAAAAGAAGGGGCACTGTCAAATGGCCGGTAGCGGAACAGCCCACCTACGTGACAACGATAGTTTGCTTCGAGTAGTCGGACTTGACGTACGCTTCCCCACTGCCGGGGGGACTGTGCATGCCGTGTCGAACCTGAGCTTCGATGTCGAGCGAGGCGAAACTCTCGGCATCGTCGGTGAATCCGGTTGCGGCAAGTCAACAACTGGACGTGCAGTTCTCATGCTCGAGCGAATCGACGGAGGTGAAATCACTTTCGACGGCGAACGTCTCGACAGCATGAAACCGCGTCAAGTTCGCTCGCTTCGCCGACGTATGCAGATGATCTTCCAAGATCCAGTTGCCTCACTCAATCCGCGCCGCACCGTCGGAGACATTGTTGTCGAGGGCCGACAGGACATCGATTCAGCATCCAAGGATGAGTTGATCAAGCAGACGCTCACTGAAGTGGGTCTGCCGCATGAACGATTTGTCGATGTGATGCCCAAGGCTTTGTCGGGAGGGCAGGCGCAACGTGTCGCGATCGCCCGCGCGGTGACAATGCGTCCGGATTTGATTATTTGTGATGAGCCCGTTTCAGCGCTGGACGTGTCCGTTCAGGCGCAAATCGTAAATCTTCTCGAGGACCTCAAATCCGAGTTCGGCCTCACGATGGTCTTCATTGCACACGATCTCGCCGTCGTCCGATCGATCAGCGATCGAGTCCTCGTCCTTTACCTGGGCAAGATTTGCGAAGTCGGCGATCCCCAACTCGTGTTCGCCAATCCAGCACATCCCTATACTCAGGCACTGATAGATTCCATCCCAATTGCCGACCCTGACAAGGGTTTTGCTGGACCATCACTCGCCGGCGACGTACCCTCTCCACTCAATCCCCCGAGCGGATGCCACTTCCATACGCGATGCCCCAAGGTGCAAGATCGATGTAAGTCCGAGGAGCCGACCATCGCGGAGGTCGCGCCCGGCCAATTCGTCGCCTGCCACTTCCCAAATGTGAACGATTCAAAGCCAAAAGTGGAAGCGTCCTGATCCCAAACCTCCAAACAGTTACCAGCATTCTGAGCCTGTGAAAGGGAATCGATGAGAATAACGAAACCGGTTGGCGCACTGTTCTGCGCCGCCACAATGACAGTGGTCCTAGCGGCTTGCGGGGGATCCAGCTCCAACAGCGGCACTGGGGCAAGCGGACCGCAGGGCGATCCCGTCAGCGGCGGAATCGCCCGATTTGCTCAGATTTCCGAACCGCGGGCAATGGATCCCGCAATTATGCAGAACAACTTGACCAACGCTGCTCTCGGCAACTCCGTCTTCGGCACACTATTGGTCAACGATATTGCGACCACCGAGATCAAGCCGTCCATGGCGGAGAGTTTCACAACTACAGACGATGGAACCAGTTTCACACTGAAGTTGCGCCCGGGCTTGAAATTCAGCAGCGGTTCGGATTTCACCGCTGAGGATGTCAAGTTCAATTGGGATCGGTTGAAGGCCCCGGACGCAATCGGCGCGGCCAACAACATCAGCGTGGCTCGTTTGCTGGCCGAGACGACCGTCGAAGACGATCAGACTCTCAAAATCGTTCTGACACAGAAGAACCCCAACTTCGGACAAGCTATCGTCACGACGACGCTCAACTGGATCGCCGAGCCGGAAGCTCTTCAAACGGGCATGCAGGGCTTTGACGCTGCACCCATCGGTGCCGGGCCCTTCGTTCTTCAAGAGTGGACCCGCGGCGACGTCATGAAGTTGACGAAGAACGCCGGCTACTGGGACGCGCCCCGGCCATATCTCGATGGCATCGAGTTCCGGGCATCGCCTGACAGCGTTCAACGGATCAACAACGTGATCTCCGGAGGCGCTGAGATCACCATCGAATCGAATCCGCCGCTGACACAACGCGCGGTCGATGCCGGACTCAGCGTCCATGGCCAGAAGTTCAACGGCGGCGCGGCAGTGACTCTGAACACCGCCACAGGACCTTTCGCTGACCCAGTCGCTCGCGAAGCGCTCGCCAAAGCCATCGACGTCGATGCGTTGAACCTAGCCGTCTACAGCGGACTGGCGGAACCGGTGAAGTCCTTCTTCAACGACGATGCTCCGCTGTACGCGGGTGGATCGACCACCCAGTACAACAAGGAAGAAGCTCAGAAGTTGTTCGACCAACTCGCAGCGGCAGGAAAGCCCCTGAGCTTCAATTTGACGACGTACCCCGGGATCGAATCCAAGTCGACGTCCGAGGCCATCCAAGCCCAGCTGAGTACCTACGACAACGTGAAGGTCGAGATCAAACTTCTCGACTACAACCAGGCTTCCGTGGTCACTACAACCCGCGAGTTCGACGCGCTCGGTGCCGCCCTGCCGTTCAATGACCCCGAGAACATCGTGTGGAGCGGCCTGAACTCCGCGTCCAGCGCCAATTACATGGGAATCGACGATGCGGAACTGACGGACGCACTCAACAGGGGCCGCGAGTCGAGCGACCCCGAGGTCCGCAAGGAAGCGTACAAAACAGTCCAGGCTCGAATTTCCGCACTGAATCCGCTGATCTTCACGGTGCGCAACTCTGCCAACTACATCACCGGCGCCAATGTGGGCGGCGTCGAGATATACGGACTTGGCTCGTTTGATCCGAGTGGGGTGTGGATCGCGAGCTAGGCGTGATCTGAACTGCTAGATCCACGCAGACCTGACACTGGTGGGACCCGGATCGATTGGGGTCCCACCAGTCTCAGGTTTCAGCACAATCGTCTTAGCCAGGCAGACCCGATGCGGGTTTCGGTGACCGAACCGAGGCCGCTGGCCAACACTGCGGTACGCGTCGCCTGGACCGTACGTGTCGGGTGCCAGTTCCAACCGGGTCAGGTCGATCTTCAAATTCAGTTCCTCTCCGTTGCCGCGGAAATCAACGTCACCGACACATTGCTCAGGTCGCACACCTGAGTTGGTGCGCTGTAGAGCCACGAGTGACGCCGGCGGAGTCCTATCAGTTCCTGATGGAGGTGGTAGAGCGAACTGCCGTCCGGCGCGAGGTCCGCAGGGTGAGAGGGACATTGGGGGCGATTGGCGTCGTCATCGCTAATGCGATCCTCCCTCACTCCGCGGAAACCCTGCTCGTCGATTCGGCACTCTGACCGACTTCTTAGGGAACACGAGAAGGTCCACACGATTCCGCCGGTGGCACCGCGCGATCGCAGACCCAGCGTCCCGTCGGCCAGCACCACCTCAGGACGGACAGGACTCGGCTGACCAGGAAAATCCTTCACTCTCCGGGCCGTACGCGGTGATCTGTCAGGCCAACTCTCAAGACGGATCAGACGCCAAACGAGGCCAAAAGCGGGACCGACGAGAAATCCTGCGGACAAACTGCGGACAGTAAGCCAACGGAAAACTAACAACAGTAGGCTAAAATGGCCCCTGAACTGCAAAGGGAGAGTGGAGCTAAGGGTAATCGAACCCCTGACCTTCTCGATGCGAACGCGATCGACTGGACGTTTGCGGGTGTTGGTCGATGTTGAGAATCGGAATCGTCGCAGTTGGTGGCGTTGACGCGCGATGGCGGGTGTTGGAGATTCTGCGGACAAACTGCGGACAAAGTCTTGAGCCGCACAGGCGACCATGACCAGCCAGTGATGCCCCAAACATGCCAACCGTCACCGCTCGCCTATTCGCGGCCACCGGAACTTGGAGAATCGATATTACCCAGCACTGAAGCGGTGGCGTTCGTACTTGACCACGCCTCCTTCGACCCACACCTTCGGTCATGCCTTTGCTTTGGGTTTACGGAAGCAGTCATTATCGGCTCCACCCACTCAGGTCCTCGAGCTGCGCTAACTGGTTTTAGTGGCACGCTTTTTGTGAGAATTCGGTAAGAGTGGCCTGACGCGAGATCCAACGACCTAGGTCAGGGCGTCAGATTCCAGCGCAGGACGTTGACGGCGCCTTCCTCATCGGAAAATGGATTGCAGTACAACATCTGGCCCTGCGAATCAGTGGCGGTCGCGGACAAGTCGTAACAGATATCGCCCGGCGCAATCAGCGGATTGCCCGACAGCTGTTCCTGCGCATTCGGGTTTGACGCTACCCAAGCTCTTGGTTCTGTCCTCTGATGAGCATCCGACCCCTACAAGAGCAATCGCCGCTATCCGTACAGCCATTCGCCACATGTCCACTTTTCCTAGTAGGAACGACCGCTAACCACAGGTAAATGCCGACCACATGGAATCCGGCCGTCGGAGCACACACATCCCGTCTCACGGTGTCAATGAGTCTCCTACAGAGCTCCGTTCACCGGCGTTCAGAACGCCGATCCAGCGCTGCACGCAATCCTCGTTCAGGAGCGTGACCGGTTGAACGAGACGATCGACTTCCTCACCCATAACCGCGATGCCATCGCCGGGTACCTCGAAGCGCTCGAGAAAGGTGAGCCACGGCCCCGGAAGAGCCCTCGGACACGTCGACGACGAGCGAGGCGAGCGTGAATACCGGCTGATTGAACGCTCCGCCTTTCTACACACAACTCAAGTCTCCAAATCACCCGCGCGCTTTGATGTAACGAAGTTATAGTCGATGGATCGGGTTCGACTATTGAGGTTGGAGCGTGAAATGACGGTTGTTAAAACGACCCACGATCGTACGTCTGGCGACAACGTGGTCGTGTTTCTCCTAGGAATGCGCATGAACAAGATCTGGCGTGTTGATGCGTGGCTGCCTGTTCTTGTCGGGCAGTACCGCATGGTGAAACAACTCTCGCGTGACCCGGACTCCGGCCTACTCGGCTACCGCACCGTGTTCGGCAAGGACGGAGGAACGTCCATCCAGTACTGGCGGGACACCGAGTCGCTATACGCGTACGCAGCCGATGCGGCACGCCTGCACCGACCGGCGCAGAAGGCGTTCTTTCGACGCGAGAAGAAGGCCGTTGCCGCAGTAGGTATCTGGCACGAGACCTATGAGGTCGCCGCCAGCGAAACCATCTACGGCGACATGCCACCGATCGGGCTTGCCAAAGCCCTCGGCCAGGTACCGATCACCAAAGACACGATGCGCGCCAGGCAGCGCCTGGGTTCACGCAGATTCACTCGGTAACGTCGTGTTCCCGGTCGTCGTGAGCCCCTTCCACAGTCAGTCCGTCCGGCGCCATCAACAAATGGCAGCCAAACGACACGAAACACGTTGCACGATAATTGATCCCGCGCGAAGTGTGGGGCTATCCGTCTACCATTGACGGGTTCTCCGGCGCCTTCGCGTTGTTGTTGTCGGGGTCGCCACCAACCGGTGCAGTGGGATGGGCAGGCAGGTAGATCAGAGTGAGCACTGCCGCGACGGCCGTCACCACGCCCGCGACCACGCAACCGGTGGTGAAGCCATCCACGAAACTCAGGCGCGCGGTGTCGGCCAAGCGTGCTCCCACGTCGGCGCCGAGTTGTCCGAGCGTCGCTGCGGCCTGTTCGGACGCTGCGAGGGCCGCTCCCACCGACTCGCGTGCCGGTTCCTGTAGCTGCTCTGGAAGTGACCCGGTGTGCAGGTGGTCGCGGTACACCGAAAGCGCCACCGACCCGATGACCGCGACACCCAGCGTCCCACCCAATTCGCGGGTGGCGTCGTTGACCGCCGAGCCCATCCCCGCCTTCTCCGGCGACACGACACCCATGATCGCCTCTGTTGCAGGCGTACTCGTCAATCCGATACCCGCACCCAGCAACACCATCTGCCCAACGATGCTCCAATACCCGGTGTCGATGGACAGCGTCGACGCCCACCCGAAGGCAGCGCTGAGCGACACCAGACCGAGCGCAACAACAACTTTCGAGCCGATGACGACCGCGATACGAGGGCCGAGCATCGAGGCGACCGCGATCGACCCGGCAACGGGCAACATCCGCACACCCGTCTCGAGCGCCCCGTAGTCGCGCACCGA
Organism: Williamsia sp. Y844; assembly: GCF_056786475.1. NCBI lineage: Bacteria > Bacillati > Actinomycetota > Actinomycetes > Mycobacteriales > Nocardiaceae > Williamsia > Williamsia sp. Y844. The sequence goes on along the minus strand of NZ_JBXCJB010000002.1, from coordinate 293,977 downwards.
CTGAAAGTACTGCGTCACCAGGAAAATGAAGCCGAAGAGCGCAAAGAACGCACTCGTGACGGCGCCGCTCGCCGCGGTGAAGCGCAGGTTCGTGAACAGTCGCACGTCGAGCATCGGATGCTCCACCCGGATCTCGTGCAGCACGAACACGATCAGAACAATTGCGGCGACCGCGAATCCAACCAGGGTCGGGACCGACGCCCACCCACGATCGGGCGCCTCGATGATCGAGTAGACCAGCGTCCCGAGCGCAACGGTCGACAAGACCAGCCCCACGTAGTCGAGCGGAGGGGTAGCCGGGTCGCGGGAATCAGGCACGAAGCGCAGAGCGAACAGCAGCGTAACCGCTGCGGCCGCGCCGTTGAACACGAGAATCGAACCCCACCAAAATGATTCGAGCAGCGCACCTCCGACCACCGGTCCGACCGCGACGGACAGGCCCGTGGCAGCGCCCCACAAACCGAGCGCCTTGACCCGTTCAGAGCGCTCGGTGAACACGTTGGCCAGGATCGACAGGGTCACCGGGTACACCATCGCCGCGGCGACACCGGCCACCGCCCGCCACACGATGAGCGTCGTGGAATCGCTGCTCAGCGCACCCCCCATCGACGCGATCAGGAACACCCCCAAACCGATGAGCAGCAGCGGCCGGCGGCCGAATCGATCACTCAACGAACCGCCCGCCAGAACCAGTGCCGCGAACGCCAGGTTGAACGCATCGACAATCCACAGCAGATCCCGAGTCGACGCACCAATCTCGGTGGCCAACGTCGGCAGCGCGATGTTGATGATCGTCGTCGAGACGTTCACGACGAACACCGCCAAGCACAGTGTGATCAGTACGGCCGTTTTGTTGACAGACCTGGTCGAGGACTGGCGCAGGGTCAGCATAATGAAGTTATAACACGGCGACAGCAGGATTGACACTGCCACCGAGGCCGGGGTCGCTTAGCCGAGAAGGCCCATCGCCGACGGTGTGAAACCATGTCCTGGTGGCAAGCGCGCAGGAGCGACACCAATCCGAGCCCGACGACTCGGTACGTGAACGCCTGATCCGGTCGACCGTAGATCTGCTGGCTCAGTTCGGCCCTGAGCAGTTAAAAGTTCGGACGATCACCGACGCCGCCGGGATCTCCACCATCGCCGTCTACCACCATTTCGGCGGGTTGAAAGAACTCCTGCAGGATGTGGTGGCCCACGGGTATGCAGATCTGGCAGCAGCCATGGAGGCCGCCTCCCACGCCGACGCGGATCCCGGGGTGCAGCTGTTCGCCATCGCCCTGTCCACCCGCAGCGTGGCCCAAAGCAACGCCCACCTCTACGACATGATGTTCGGCTTGTCGACCCGAGGCACCTACCGATACGTCGGCTCCCCCGAACACAAGACCGCCAACGGATTCGCGACCGCGTACGCAGTGCTCGCTGACGCCTGCGAGCGATTGGCACAGTCGGGTCGGGTCTCGCCCATCCACAGCAGCCAGATCGCGGCCGAGTTATGGAGCGCTGTACACGGTTTCGTCACCCTAGAAATCGCCGGTCACTTCGCTCACTTCGCCGACCCGGTAGCGATGGTGCTGCGTCCCATGGCGGTCAACCTCTTCGTCGGCATGGGCGACGAACGCGCCCGCGCCGAAGCGAGCGCTGAACGGGCCATGCTGTGGTGGTCACAGCAATAGCCGAGATTTGATGGCGCCAGGTGCAGATACGAGGCGCACGGTCAGGGCGCAGATTGCAAGTCCCTGCCCGGAGACAAACCGTTCGGGTCCCACGCCCGGCCTATGTGAGAGGTCGGATCATGCTAACGGGTTGCACCACCCGCATCGGTCACGCATCGAGCCAGGTGAGTGGCTGGGCGTCTGCGCTAATTGGATTTAGCGCAGGCGCCGGAAAGCGCGGTTATCAACCGCACCCCGCGAGTCCTCTAGGGGTCAAGCACTTTGAGTGGCGGATTCTCCGATTTCGACCGAGGCGGAGTCTGCACGTAACTCGGTACGCAGAGGTTACGCAGCGCCGAAATCGCGCATAGTCATCCACCGGGGCAAACACGAATACCGCTCCCCCACTGCGTCGTTCGTAAATACCCGCACTAGCCGACGCAATCGGGATTGGATGCCCATCGTTATCCTGTTCCCCCTCGCACACCGGACTCCCGATTGGCCGAGATGGCCGCACTATGCCCACGCAGCTTCGACATGACCCGACGGCTAGTCAACATCAACCGCGCGGTCACCGACGCCAACGGCGTGGTGTGGGGCGACCCGGAAGATCACGAGCGCCACGCTGCGCACTTCTGCCTGCCCGTCGACGAAATCACCGCACTCATCGCGAAATGAACCTGGAACAACCGCCGGCCGTGCCGGGCTACTCCGGGTCCCGAACTATCAATTCAACACCTTGGCCGACTTCTCAGGAGAACACGAGAAGGTCCACACGGCGCCGTTAATCGCACCTCACGATGTCAGAACCAAACAATCGCGTCGACCGGCATAATTTCAGATCGACATATCCAGCCTGCGCACGGAAAACCCTTCACGATCCGGCGCGTCCGCGGTGATCTGTCAGGCTAAGTCTCGAGACGAACAAGACACCAAACAAGGCCACAACCGGCGCTGACGAGAAATTCTGCGGACAAACTGCGGACAATAAGCCTAAAGGTAAACTGATATCAGTAGGCGAAAATAGCCTCTGACCTGCAAAGATAGAGTGGAGCTAAGGGGAATCGAACCCCTGACCTTCTCGATGCGAACGCGATCAACTGGACGTTTGCGGGTGTGGCCTGGTGTTGAGAATTGAAATCGTTGCAGTTGAGCGGGTTTTCAACATTGGCGGTTGAGGGCCGGTCTCGGAGATTCTGCGGACAAACTGCGGACAACGGGTCACCACGTCGAAAACCACCCACCAGTCTTGTCTCCAATCCCACGCCACCAACTTCGAGACTGTGAATCACCCAAGTGCTCTCGTGCCTTCTCCACCGGGGCAATCACTCCGCGATGAATTCAGCATAGTTACTGGCCTCATACTCGTTCATTAACAGGACTGCTACACGGATAGATCACATTCGATCTGTGGCGCCATGAGGTGCTGCATGAAAGATGTGCATGCTGCCCAACCCCTACCCTCACAAGTTCCTCGATGACTTTGTCCGCCTGGCCCACAATCGAGAGCCAAGTCAGCAGCTCAAGCAGATTGCTGCTGCCTTCGGGATCAGCGAGTCCTGGCTCAGCGGCCCTCGAACGGCGGCCCTCAAACGGCGGGCGTCGAGGCCGCCATCGCGCCTAGAGCGACGGCGAGCGAGAATACTGATCTGCGAGAAGCCAGAAAGTGGATCAGGCTACCCAGACAGAAGAATGAGGTCTTGCGGCTTGCCGCGGCCCTGTCGCACGCGCACCTGCCGGGACTAGGGCGAGGCAGTTGACAGCAGTCGATATTGCCGTTGTACCACTGGAGCTATCATGACCATCGAAGAATGCAAATGGGATCCGACAGAGCACCACAGGTGCGTTTCAGCCTGTTCCGACGCCGAGGCCAAATCCCAGGGGAGAACCGCCCACGCGCCACGAAGGTATCGACTACGAGTTCCATGGCGAGAGCCTCGCGGTGCGCTCGCCTGGACGTCCCCTGGCCTCTGAGGTCCGATGCGTCACCGCGCTCCGTAGGTAACGCGAATCTTGGACAGATCAGGGACCGCCGGTGGTCGAGAGCACCGTGTACGCCCGGGCGCTCCGGCGATGAAGCCGCATCCAGCGAAGTTTTCGGTTCGCGACTGGCTGGCCGACAGACATCCCAGGTAGGTGGACATTTTTTCGCGACGTACACAGTAACGTCGTCAGAATCTACAGATGGGAGTTCGTATGGACCTGCCCCTAGGTTTGCGAACAGCGCTTGAGTCAGGGAACTGCGTCCTCTTTATTGGAGCGGGTGCTGGCTACCACGCGCGCGACAAAGACGGAAACACGGCGCCAGACGCGAGCAAGCTCGCCGAATCGATAGCAGCGCGATTTCAGATTGACACTGGCGGCGACTTGGATCTCGCTAAGGTAGCTCAGGTTGCGGAGATCAGACGCGGGCGGGAAGAACTTGTAAGATTTATCGATCAAACGTTGTCCGGTCTTGAGCCAGACGACCATCTGAGATGGTTAGTGTCGCGTCCCTGGCGAGCAATTTTTACGACGAATTATGACTCAGTTCTAGAGCGCTGCTATGAGCTTAATCCCGATTCGGTACAGAATCCAGTCAGTATTGGAATTGACTCCGAAATTGTCAGTTTTGACCCAAACTTCGAGCTTCCTATCTACCATCTGCACGGCAGCTTGGCCTCAAAAGATGCGCGAGACGCAATCCTTCTTACTGAACAGGATTACGTAACATTTCGCGAAAAGCGACGAATGCTCTTCGAGCAGTTCCGGTATTCTTATGCTACCACGCCAATTCTCTATTTCGGGTACGGCAACAGCGATTCAAACTGGAGGGAAGTCACTAACGAATTGCGTGCGCTCTTCGCTCCATCCGAGCCACCAAAAGCATATAGGATAGTTCCCTCGACGAGCATTCTTGATCGAGAAATTCTGCAGAGCCAGGGTGTCCATTCTCTAGATGGTTATCTTGAAGACTTCCGCGCGGTCACAACGTCACTCTTTGGTGATGACCAGGCGGCACCGTACAAAATTACGGATATGTCGAAACGAGTACCGAGTGATCTCGAGAAGGTTTTCGAGGAAAATCCCGCAGCATTACTTCGGCTACTAAACTCCTGGGAGTACGTAAATCAAGCGGACTTCGGTGCCGAACCGAACACGACGCAGTTTCTTCAGGGAAACCTACCGAACTGGGCGCTGGTTGGTGAAGGGATAAATTTTGAGCGCGACCTTGAAAAGCCCCTCGTTGAGATTCTTGTGGAGCACGCAACGGACCCCGCGTCAGTCGCCCGCCCGCAGGCTCACATCATTCTGGGTCCAGCGGGGTACGGCCAGACCACGCTCCTTATGGCGATAACTGCATGGTTTGCTAAGGCTAACACCGGAGGATCCGCACTGTACCTCAAGCCAGGCGCAAAAGTATCAGAGGGAGACATAGAGTTCGCGGTGCGGAATCTTCCTTTGCAACCTGTCATATTCTTCGTCGACAATGCTGCGGACGTCGCAGATGAGCTGGGAAGGGCAATGCTTCTGCTAAAGCAGCTCGACGTTAACGGTTTTTTTATGCTCGCTGAGCGTTTAAATGAATGGCGGCAACGACGCGTTGCCTTCAACCCTGAAGAGCACGCTTTGGAACCGCTTTCTGATGACGAGATACTGAGATTGCTCGATAGGTTGGAGTTTTCCAACTCCTTGGGGGTCCTGAAACACCTGAGCGATAATCTCAGATTCACGGCGATTCGGGAGCGCAATCAGAAAGAGCTACTCGTAACAATGCGAGAGGCTACCGAGGGTCGCGCTTTCGATGCTATCGTTGAAGATGAGTATCTCAATATCCAGTCCGAGAAGGGTCGAGATCTCTACGCCTTAGCGGCCACATTCTCCCGCCAAAGGGCGATGGTACGCGATTCTGTTTGCGCTGCGGTATTAGATACAAATTTGGCTGAATTATACAGGGAAATAGCTAGCGAAACCGAAGGTGTCGTTATTTTTGACGACGTTGACGAATCGATGCAAATATATGCCGCACGTACAAGGCACCACGTAATAGCTGATATCGTCTGGCGACGATGCCTTGAACCTGGAGTGCGCGAGTCAATCTTCCTCCGCGCCCTCGATAACCTTAATCTGACGTTTGCGGTTGATCGTAGGGCGTTCGAAAAATTCACGCGAGATGATGAAGCTATCGATAGCATACGGGGCCTTGAACAGAGAATACGGTTTTTCGAAGGCGCAGTTCGAAAGGATCCCAGGAATGCGTATGTTAAACAACATTTTGCACGTATGCTACGTCGCGAGGGTCGTTTTGATTTAGCCTTGGGCCAGATTGACCAAGCGATAGAAATGGCACCACGCGCCAGGATCCTACATCACACTCGCGGAACTATTTTAAAAGATATCGCGGTCGCTCCAGGTCAGGTCGAAGAACTCACAAGGCGTCGCCTGGCACAAGCGGAGGAAGCATTTTCAGGCACGATAAATATGGCGCCAAGAGACGATTTCGGTTATGCGTCGCTTGCAGATCTATATTTGTCTTGGGCTAAACAGGGTGCGGGTACTGCTGACGAGTCCGTACTGTATGTAGCTAAGGCGCAGGAGGTTGTCTTTGATGGACTTAAGAAGGTTCGAGATCGAGAGAGTCTCTATATACAATCTTCTAAGATTGAAGCCTACCTAAGAAACGACAGTGCTAGAGAAGCCGCTTTGCGCAAGGCTCTCAGCGAGTCACCGAATAGCGCTATTTCAAGATACCTTCTTGGTTCGCTACTTACCAGCACCAGTAGGTACGCTGAAGCGGTTGATGTATTAATGCAGGGGGTGGAAATACATCCGGAAGATCCACGAATTTCTGCAGAATGCGGAATGGCCCTGTACCGTAACGGCGCACCCACCGCAGAAATTCTAGGGGTGATGAATCTGGCGATGAATGTCGGTTTGGATGATACTAAGTATCTTGCCGTGTTGGGTGGAATGCTATGCCTCGATGGGCAGATCGCCGAGGCAACCAAGCTCTATGATCGCTCGCGACGACGCCAGATGAGCATCTCTGACCGAGAGAGAGTCTGGTTTGTTGCCTCTCATGGGGAAACGCCACTCCGCATTGAAGGCAAGCTAATTGCACGAACCTCTGGATACGGCTTCGTACGGGCGGAACGCTTTCCGGATATTTATTGCCCACCAAGATACTTGCGCGCCGCACATTGGAAAGTAGGCGAGGCAGTTCAAATCTCAATCGGGTTCACGGTTCGAGGTCTGGTTGTAGCAGGGGTCTTTGAGGATCCTGACCGTTGATCAGCACGTGCGATCGCTGTGATAGTCGGTATGCACCGAAGCCTTTGTCTATTTCGGAGCTTGGAGTGGACTGGTCAGCTGTACTTCGCGGCAGGAACCGCTCAAGAGTCTCTTTCCCGAAACCTACACCGGGACCAGTTCTCACCGTAGGCGAGCGACTCAAAGGGCCTTCCCTGTACGCGCAGCGGCACCAACGACCGGTGGCGCCCGGACACTTCGTCCAGGCGCCGAAGGTATCCGGCACCTGCGCGCTGGTCACCTGATTCGCAGCCCCGATCTACCAGCGCAACATCTTGCGCACCGTTGCCCGGGTCAAGTGGGCCGAGGCGATCGGCCGATCATCAAGACGACGGTGCCGATGATCTGGAACGTCGATGCATCACCGGTGGCGATCCGGATCGGCATGATGGACGCCGAGAACGGGGGATCCACGCCAGTGTCTGCATGATGGTGCTGTCGAGGGAGCCGATGCCGAAGATCGCCGAGTAGTCAACTGCTCCGGTCCACAGATGACGTCGACTCGGCCCGCCGGACCGCCAGCTACCAGCGTGACCACTCTGGCGGCGGCCTCCTCTGTCGCGATCGGCAAAAGCCGGATTGACGGACAGACGGTCCCGGGCGAGGAGCGTCGTAGAGGTGGGAGACGGGGGCTGCAAGGCCTTCTGTGAGGTAGCCGGGTCGCCGGCGGTCTATTTACGTATCACCTCGGGGGTAAGTCATTGGTGGGCATCCTTTGTGGTCGTAGTGATGGTGTGAGCGTCGTAGAGGTAGCCGGTGTCGCGCACCACCGCGTTGATTGCGTCTTTCGTTCAACGCGGCCTCAGCCGCGGGTATCAATTCGACAAGCAACGGAGTGTTGCTGAGCTTTGGGGACTATCCAACACTGCGCAGAAGAACCGGACGTACTGAACCCGCGGAGACTGCTTGAGCGCCTACACCGTCGCTGCACAACCACCGACCGCATTCCTCGGCGTGCAAAGATCGGCGTCGCCGACAGTGCTCGAGGGAGCTCGTACCCTCTCGGACTAGGCACGAGAAGGTCGAAGCCGCGACTCGACGCTCGCGCCGCACCATCCGAAACAACCAGCGACTCCCGCAGGCCGCACGGCGCGAACCTCGGCGGTGTTGAGCAGCCGAGATGCGTTCAAGACATCGATCCCCGCAGCAAAATTTTCCGATGATTCCCACGAGTACAGAGGGGGCGACAAAAAGCCGAAAATCGACCTTCTCACAAATTCCTGCGGACAAACTGCGGACAATAAGCCACAAGGCAAACTAACACCAGTAGGCAAAAATAGCCTCTGACCTGCGGATATAGAGTGGAGCTAAGGGGAATCGAACCCCTGACCTTCTCGATGCGAACGCGATCAACTGGACGTTTGCAGGCGTTGGTTGGTGTTGAGAGTTGGAATCGTCGCAGTTGGGGGCGTTTTCGGCATTGGCGGTTGACGGCCGGTCTCGGAGATTCTGCGGACAAACTGCGGACAACGAGTCACCCGCCCGAAAGCACCCCCTCGTACCGTCGCCCACCCAACACCACCAACTCGATAGCGACAGCGGTGGCGATACAGGCACCCAGATCGTGAAAGCGATGCTCGCTCCCAACTCCAGGATTGCCGCGTCGTCGCTACAGAGCCGTGCCCAGTTATTATTCAGGTGCGCTAGATGTAGCCCGACGACACCTTGACTACCCAGAAAATTGGATCGACGTCGTTCAAAACGTCACAGGCCGTTCAGATAGCCGATGAGACTGGTTCCGAGCATGAGAGAGCCTGCACCGTATTCCGCTTCGTGTACTGCCGCCGTGAGATCGAATGCAACGAGGCCTGTCCGTTTTACTGCGACGGCACCGAATCGCCAAGGCGGCCGTTGCATACCTCGTGCGCATTCCAAATCGGGTTGCGTGTCCCCAGCCAGGGAACGTCACTGTGGCGACCACGGGACACCGGCTCGTGGGACCGACCCCTAGCTAGAAAGCATGTTTCCGCCAGCACCGCCCAGTGCTCCGATCGCGATCTGCGATGCCGCTCCACCCAGCAATAGCGCGACCTGGCGGAAACGGCTACGTTCATCATCTGGTCGCGAGTCGTCGTCTGCTATGGCCTGTAGCGCGGAGATCAGGCGCTCCAGTTGCACCTCGGGTAACGGCCACTGCCCGGCAACCCTCAGGGCGTCACCGGTCGGCGGGCCAGCGACATAGACACCCCCGTCATAGTCCGTTTCCACATCGAAATACGGTTCTCGACCGAGGGCGCGCACCGCGCGTTTCACCGTATCGAGATCGAACCCACAGGCTCTCGCAAGTTGGGTTGGCTGCGCTGGATCACCGGTTTGGTCGTATATCTCGATAACTGCACGCAATACAGGCAGGTCTCGGCCTGTCCAGGTATCTCCCATAAGCGCGAGTATGCCTCGCAACACTGACATGTCGGGACGAACTTTCACGGCATTGGTAAGACGACGAATCTCACGATAGGCCGACATGACGTTTCGGGCGAACCATCCGAGCGGGTCGGTACAGTTCGGCGGTGACGATGAACGCTAACCACTCCCTAGAAGTCTGCCGAGACCGCGTAGCCCAAGCCGCCGAGATTCGCTCCACGATCGGGTCGCTATGGAACGAGTACATCGACCAGGATCCGCGTCGGTTCGTATTGAAACCGGGGCGCGACGACGACCATCGAATCGTTGCCGTCGAGACCTTCGAGCAGATGCCGGTTCGGCTAAGCACGTTATTCGGCGAGTGGCTGTACGAACTCAGAGCGGCTCTCGACGGCGCGGTCTATTTCATGGCGGTGCGCGACAGTGGCCAGAACCCGCCACCGAATGAGCGGTCGCTGATGTTCCCGACTCTCACCGACGCCGCGAAGTACGACACCAGAGACTTCCGAGGAAAGTTGAAAGCACTCTCAGACAACAGCTTTGATCTGCTGCGGGTCGTCCAGCCGTTCAACCCCCGGCCGAACCACTTCGGTAACGTGCTGTGGTGGCTCGACGAATTGGCGCGGATCGACCGCCACCGCTACGGGCACGCACTGGCCGCTCACGCCGACCGCATCAGGGTCGGGGTGTCACCGCCGCTTGCGATGGTCGAGAGCTTCCTTCCGCCCAACCCAACGGGCCCGATAGTCGTCGACGAGACACAGCCCGTCAAGATCATCGAGGTCAAGGCCCCCGTGGGGTGGGACGACGTCGAAATTCAGAAACACCTGATGATCGACGACGGCTGGTCAAATGGCCTTGACGTCCCCGAGTGGCGGTCGCGGGCAGCGCAGGTGTTGCGTGGGTTGTCACTCGACAAACGTATGTACGCCTGTGAGATCTTCGTCCTCGACGACACCATCGAGCCACTGGTGACGGGCACGGCAACTCTTCCCGAGTCAGGAGACAGAGACCGCAACGCGACCGGCGAAACGTCGCAGTGACACCTCACGCCTTCGGCATCCACCCGTCCTGAATGTCCTTCTCATGCGCCGAGACAATGTAGCCGACTGCGGTGACCACGGCCGGGCAAACCTCGTTCATCGCCTCACCAAGTGGTAGCCACCGCTCATCGCGAGCCGGATCGACGTATCGAAACACTTGCTCGAACGCGAACGTCGGCACCAGGTCGACCTCGCTATTGTCTAGCGGCCGAACGAACTCGGCCCTCGCCAGAACAGCACCGGCGGAGACAACGCCCTCCTGCACTGTCGACTTAACGCCGCCCGGCGGGTGTGGGTACACACGGACCTCACTCATCGCGACGGCGTTGTTCGCAACTACATTGAGTAGCTGGTGCTTGTCAGTGTTCGAGAGGTACTGAAGGATATGAAGAGGGTGGAGCTTCGCGGTGCCCGCATGGTATGGCTGCTGGGAATCAAGCACCTCGACCACGGCCGGCCCGTACCAAGCCTTTCGCTTCCGCATCCACTTCTTGAATCCCTCCTCGGACGTGTGGAGGGGGAACACTACGTCTCGCGGGCAGTTCTCCTGGATTCGTGCCGGAGTGACTGCCCAGACCGCGTGATCCATTGCTGCGCGGAGATTGTGGATCATGTCGCCCATGAGGAGCGACGACTGCGTGTAGTCCGGTACCTCGTCGAGGGTCCACTCAGCCCACACCGTGCGAGAAGTTCGCTCTGAGTTGTTGTCGCGCCGCGTATAACTCCTATCCGCTGTAAGAAGCTCTTCGAGTAAGTCCCGCAATTGGTCTCGCACTTCGAAGGCGCGGCGGATTTTGGCCAGGCCTGGGAGGTTCGCACCATCGCCGTCACTCATCGGACAATCGTACGACTCATTCCGCCGTGGCCCGGACAAGGTGACACGTGCCGAGCAGGCCCTGAAGGACGCTGCCGGATCGGCCAATGAAGTGTTCGCAGACTATGCTGATCGGCTCCCGAATGCGGAGGCCACAAAGGCGTTGGAGGGTATCGCGCGGCGTCTCATCGGCTCGACGACGGCCCGGCCCGTACTGTCTTCCGTTTGGCCCGCCATCTCGGCTTGACTGACGACATCCCTTATTTGGCAGCCCTTGGGTCGTCCTCTCAGGCTATTTCCGGAATGGAACACGGGATCCAGTAACCACATGGGGGTCGTGTCCGTGCATCTTTAACAGCGCCCGGGCTGCTGCTACCTGGCCATCCTTTCCGGAATGAGGGCCGACGACCAGCGCTCCGATGGTGGGGTGCGTGCACTGGGACTCGTCCAACCGTACATTTACACCCACCTCTAGGTAGGGCACCAATCCGGAACGTCCCGAACGGACGTTCACCGGATATCTCGCTTCACTGATCGCCCAGAGCCGCCACTCTTGCTCTTCAACGAACGAATCGTCCTTGACCGTTGCGATTTCACGGAACACCTCACCCGCCAGAAACTGCAGGTGCGGTGCATCGTTCATCCTAATCAATGCGTTAGCTCCGGTGGAGTGCCAGCGGGCGATCGTGGACAACACGAAGAGTTCTGCTCGCCGCTCGGCCTCCGCTTCGCCGTACCCCACTTTGCGTAATTGGGTTGGAAACGGCGTCGTCCCCATAGCAGTCGATTTGGGATGGAAAGCGTAGGTGTGGCCGGCCAGTGCGTCCCAGGTGAAGCCGATCGCGAATCCGCCGGTGCCGCCGCCGTATCCGCGCCACTGCGACAGCAAGTCCGGCTCCGCACTGAGCGACACTGCGAAGCACCCAAACTCCCAGTTGTAGACCGACTGAGAGTCAAAAGCATCCGCGACCGCAGTGAATGCGCCCCCCAGCACGTCGTCGACATCGGGCGACTTGGCCGCTTGACGTAGGTAACGGCAGAACACTTTCGCGCCGAAGAGTAGTTCCTGCTCGTCGTTCATATAACGGGAATCCGAAGCCCACAGCTTCGCGGCAGACCCATAAATCTTCTGGGAGTTCCGGTACTCGATCGGCCATCCCCCAGCCGCGATGATCCCTATCAGAGCAGCTGAATCGGTGTAGTGGTACAGCAGATCAGGTTCGGGAACCGATAGTGCTTCGTTAGGGACGGACCCCGCGGCAAATAACTGACTAATAGGAAAACTGCTCTCCGCTGTGGGATCACCAAATACCATCGCTTGAGTATTACGTAACCGTCGCCCCGCGGTGGCGGGTATGCAGTCGGAGGGCGAGCTTGTCGGTTGGGCGCTAGTGAGTGGGTCAGCAGATGATTCGCGCCCCCGGTCGTCATTGTTCGGGGTGCTGCCATTCATGTGTCGGGTGCGAGGTCCGCGAGGCTCCCCCGGGTTCGGATGGTGTCCGAATGATCGTGACCCAGCCGAGATTCACATGTGGCGAGCAATTGCGATACAACGCGACGGCCTCCTGGGTACGCCCAGGGGCCCGAACGCGACATTATGGGCGAACGTCATCGTATCCGGATGGGACGGGCTCAGTGCGTGTTCCAGCTCGCATAGCACCCCGCTACATGTGTCTCGGATACCGGACCGACCCATCGACGACTGACGACGCTCCTTTTCAACTATTCCGGGGGCGCCTGCTTGCGTTGGCCGGCCACCCGCCTTCATTGAGGCCGTAGGCGCGCCAGATTGAGTCGTCGCCTCGTTGCATCCATATGTTCATCTCCGGCGCACTTCGATGGTCGGACGTCATCGAGGTATTCGCATACCGTAGCGAGACGCCCAGGCAACAGAGAATCAATCGATCAAACCGTCGAGAATGATTGCACAACAATACCTTTCGTTTTCAAAATTAAGGTTTGGCTAGACTCGCCGAATTGCAACCGTTGCCGTATGTTTCGAAGGTGGAACTCACATTGGCAGTCGTGCAGATCATGACACTGTTGGTCGCAGTCGCAGGCCTCGGACGCTTGGTGCGCGAGGCTAAACAGGCAAGTCGACGACAGCAACAGCAAGCCACCGTCGACTACATCACGACAACGATGCAGCGCCAGCACGAGTTGTATAGCAAAACCCACCTGGACAAATCTTTCGCAGCGAAGGCCATGGTCATCGATAGTCCTCAATTCCATGAACTCACTTCATATCTCGGATACCTCGAGTACCTCGCCGCAGGCGTCAACATGGGGATCATGGATCTCGACGTCGTAAATCGTACGATTGGATCCAGGATCATCCGGGCGACGGAGGTCTACAAAGACTGGATAGCGAGAGAACGAGCGCGCCTTACGCCCGCTACCTACCAAGAGATCGAAAAACTCGCTAACAAACTTAGCGCCCTTCGTGTGACCGACTAGGACTCACACCAATTCCCCAATGCTTCCCAAAGAACGGAGTTGCTCGTGTCCGCCACTGCCATCAGTGTCGCCGCCTTGGCGTTGTCCGTCCTCACAGCCGGGCTGTCTGCGATTTTTGCCATCCGACAGACGCGTCTGTCACTGAACGCGAACCATATCCCGACGATGGCGACTGTCATGGCCGAATTTCGGTCTTCCAAGTTCCATGACGACCATGCGACCGTATTGAACCTTGCTACTCCAATTGAGCCACAAGGCTTCTCGAAGCTTCCCGAAGTAGAGAGGTCTGCGTTTATCAATGTGGTGTACTTCTACCAGATGCTCTCGGCGCAGATTGCAATGGGAGTACTCAGCGAAGAGCTCATCCTTGCGCAATTCCGGTCACGATTCATTGCCGTCTGGGCTGCCGCCGAGCCGTACATCCGTGCCGAACGCGATTGCAACCCATACGGAGACGAAAAGATGCTGAGTCTTTTAGAGCGATATGCGGTTCGGGCCGGCAGTATCTGAAGAAGCCACAAAGGCGAGCGCATACGCCCGAACCTCTCGCAAGATGCAAACTTATACAACCCCGGCAGCAATGTTTTGCCAGCTCGCAACAGCACTGGGGGCGTCCCGTTGCGAAGCGCCTGATGCAGCAGAGTCGCTACCAACGGCCGGTCATACAACTACCCAAATCCTGCAGATCGTGTGTACACGCTGAATCGGAATACTCAGATGCGACTCGGCTCGTGACCTCACGCATTCATTCAATGACCGCATGCAGGCCGACGGGCGACCTACTGCCGTCGATGTGGCGTAGCATCACCGTCCACCAAACAAGTGACCTAATCATCCAACCACAGTTCGAGATCGACACGTTGACCGAAGTCTTCACTAATTGCAGCACCGCCCCCACCGACTCTGACTACGCTGCGAGAGGTGCCCCCGAGCACCTGTCTCCTCGCTGCGAGGCACGCGGACCACGCGCCTGGTTGGATCGGTAGCTCTATGCATTAGGGGGATGACGCCACGGCTCCCTGTCGAACTGCTCGACCACCACCTGCGGGCGCACCAACAGCCCGGCCATCTGTCGAAACCGCTCATGATAATCGCTGGGGTCGCCACCAGTCGGGACTACGGTGGTGAACCGTTCGCGCACTTGTATATTCACCTCCGCCAAGTAAGTGTCAACCAACACCGTCTGAAGCGCGGACCACACTTCGGCCCGTCGATCACGATACCGGTCCATCTGCTGAGCAAGTTTGAGAGCACCGGGGTCAACCTCGCGCCGTACGCCCGCCAGAATTGCATCCAACTCCGATTCGAAGATCTGTTCTGCCGGCACACCAGAAGTATCTGGTCGAAGCGCTTCGGCTGCAGCCAGATCGGTAATCGCCGTCACGACAGCCCCTTCGACAAACGCGTCTCCAGGAACCTTCGATAAACCGACCGGTAGCTCTACGGTTCGCACCCGGCCGATGACTCGCGGGTCGATCGCAAGCGAGATGGATCCAACGGCTTCCTGGACATTCACATACCGAACAGCTCGGACGGCACGGTCGCTGAGCTCGGTCATCGACACATCTCCAAACATGCCGGACAGTTCCTTCCCGACGCCTGCGGCGAGGTCTCCGGGCTTCAGATCAAGCTGCACCTGGTGCAGCCAATACGTGTGCTCGGGTGAATCCTGGTAGGCCATGCGCCTCAGAATGTTCTCGACCGCTGCGGCATAGGTACCCAGATGCAGCGCCAGTGAGCACTTGTACCTGAGCTGTTCCGCCTGCTGCGCAGACGTCAACGGTGTTTTGGTGATCATTTTGGCGGTGTCATCAAGGTATGTCCGGGAGGGCCAATCCTGAAATGTGCTGGAGTGGTACCAAACGTGTTGGCCGACAACGTTGTCAATGAAGTCGATGTCGGCCGGGTCACGAACTGCTGGATGCGCCTGGGCGATGTCGATTTCGTTTCCACACTGGCACCTGGGGTACGGCGCGTTGCTCTGGCACTGCAGGTCATAGGCGGCAGCAGCCACCCTGACCCGTTTGCCGCAGTCGCACTCGAACCAGAAGTCGTGATCGAAATTGAGGCCATCAGGATGCCCCTTGGTCGTTTCTGGGATCGAATCCATCCGCGCAGTGTAGGTCAATCACCCAATGTTCACCTTCGTTCGCCTCGGGGCAGCACACCTCCAGAGGTCGCAAAGGACGCTCCGCGATAGTCAATCGACAATCGAATCCCGCAGCTGTTGATACTGGCTCTCAATGTGCGCCTCGGTGATACCCGCCCGGGCAAGCAACCTCTTGAGCACGCGGTCGCACGCCTGATCCGCACTGAGAAGTAAGTCCCGAATTTCGTCCGCGCCGTCGACCATCCGTTGCCGACCACGTACGGTAAGGAAACCCTCCGCGTGATCACGAAAGAAATGGTGTACGAGCCTATTTCGTTCACTGACGGCATTCCGACACAAATCGATATCAGCTGCGCCAAGGCGGTTCTCGCTCTCGGCGTTCGATACAAGCTGCCCAGAGGTCTTACGAAAGTACTTGTCCCAAAGCTCGTCTATCCTTTCGACCGGTATATCGGACTCGACTCGGGTCGCGAAGGCAAGGAGGTTGACGAGTCCGTGGTCAAAGACCTGCGCCTGGTACGTGGCTAGGCCAAACCGGGCGTAGACCTCCTTCTGTTGCGCTCCATCGTCGGAAATATCAGCAATGAGCTCAAATCCAGCGGAGTCCGGCACGCGAGTCAGATTAGACGGCCCGGCAAGCAAGTCGTCTACGCATCGACAGATACGAATCACCGCGACCGACCAAACGAACACAAACCGAGTCCGCCGCTCTGTCAATACCCTTAGCTCCACACCCCGCGCTTACATGAAACCAGGTTGCCGTCGGTATCTAGACCTTCCGTACTTTCCATCGGGCAGGGATCACCTGGGGACACGTTCGGGTAGGCCACCCCCACCCACGTGCCATGGATGCAGATCAGGTTATTGTTGTTCGCCGTCGCTCCGTTGTCACTGCAAGATGTTCCTTTGACCGCGGTCGCTTCGGGCTCCACGACCTCAGGCTCCACGACTTCGGAGTCGGCATTGTTATCGGCCGCGAACATGCCTTCACAGGTGAACTTCCAGGCTCCATCTTGAAGGATCCAGTGCTGGGTTTCATCCACACCACTTCGCCCACGGGTCACCGAGGTGCCGTCAGCGCCATCATCTGCGACAGACAGCAGTTCCACTGCCCCTGTGTCTTCTGGCTCTGCATCGCCGAACGCCGCGTACAGACCCTCAAATACCGTGGCGCACTCCGTTGTTGCGTACTTCCGAATCATCTTCATGTAGTCAACGGTCTCGCCAGTCGCGGCGGCTGATTCGATTGCTCGGCCTTCTGCCATGAACGCTTCAACCGTCTCGCGCAACTCCGGAATCTCGGGGGTCAGGTCAGGCAAGGTCGTGAAGTCGCCGAACCAGTTCTCCGAACCGAATAGCGTAAAAGTCCCCGACTTCAGCACCTCGGGAAGCATCGCAAAACCCCACGAGAGCTCAGCGCGGGCACCGCTTCGGAACACCCCGTCAACACCAGACCGCATATCCTCCAGGACGGTGTAGTCCACGCTCTTCTCGCCCTCGGGCGTGAACGTCGCCATCGGATCCCACTGGGCCGTATCCTCGCCCGTGTTCTCGGCTTCTGCATAGAGCACGACGTAAACCACGTTGGAGTCAGCGGGCCGGAACGTGCCCCACCCGGTGAGATGGAACTTCACACCGTCATCGACAGTGACTTGATCCGCCGGCTTATGGATCCTGTCGTCATCCGCGGCCGCAGACGTGGCAGTGCTGTCTCCCCCATCGGAGCAACCTGCCAGCAGTAGGGCTACGCCAGCGAGAGCAAAGATGATGCGCTTCATGCATGCGTCTTTCGTTCAACGCGGCCCGTAGCCGCGGGTATCAATTCGACAAGCAACGGAATGTTGCTGAGCTTAGGGACTATCCAACACTGCGCTGAAATACGGGGCGTACTGAACCCGCGGAGAATCTGCTTGAACGCCTACACCCGTCGCCGCACAACCACCGACCGATTTCTTCGGCGTGCAACGGTCGGCACACCGACAGTGTTGCCCCACTGCAGTGCGCCACACAGGCGCGTTCAAGAAAGCTTGTACCCTCTCGGACCTAGCACGAGAAGGTCGAAGCCACGACTCGACTCGCACGCCGCACGATCCGAAGCAACCAGCGACCCCCCCCCAGGCTGCACTGCGCGAACCTCGGCGGTGTTGAGCAGCCGAAAAGCGATCAAGACATCGATCCCTGCAGCGAATTGTTCCGATGACTCTCACGAGTACAGAGGGGTGGCAAGATGCCAAAAATCGGCCTTCTCAGAAGTTCCTGCGGACAAACTGCGGACATTAAGCCACAAGGAAACTAACGTCAGTAGGCAAAAATAGTCTCTGAGCTGCGATAATAGAGTGGAGCTAAGGGGAATCGAACCCCTGACCTTCTCGATGCGAACGAGACGCGCTACCAACTGCGCTATAGCCCCTTCGTTGCCCTTGCGAGCAACTTGAACAGGTTAACACTGGGTCGTTACTGGCCCACAACCCGACGGTACGAATGGTCGCGGTCGATGTCTTCGAGGCGCGAAGCGGGCACGTAGCGGGGCAGGTGATCGAAGATCGGGTCTTCGTCGTCGATCTCCAGAACAATCGCTCCGGGCCGGCGCAGGCGTGCCGGGATGTCGGCGCGGGGGTCGACTTCTGGGTGGGCGCGACGCTGTTCTTCCTCACGCCGGGCACGGGCCAGACGACGCATCCGCTGCTGGTAAATCCGTTGCTCGTTGCGTACTGCGCGACGCAGGAAGGACATGTAGCCGACGAGCCCGGCGACCAACAGGCCTGCCGCGACCCAGCCGGCAGTTCCGACCATGACGCCCGCGAGCATGCTGACCAGAGCCAAGGCACCCAGCAGGGCCATCACACGCTGACGGAACCGATAGCGCTTGTCGCTGCGTTCACGATCGGCTTCTGGGTCGAAGCCGCCGCGGCGGGCTCGGCGGGCCGAATTGTCTTCGGCCACTTCCTCGTCGGCGTCGTCTTCTTCGTGGTCGTCGTATTCGGCGTCGTCCTCGAACTCTTCGTCATCGACATCGTCGTACTCAGCTTCTTCGAGGTCAGCCTCGTCGAGCTCGCTGTCTTCGAGTTCAGCTTCTTCGGAGTCGTCGTCGACCTCGGCCTCGATGTCGTCTTCGACCTCGGCGACGGAGTCGTCCGCACCGGCTTCGGCGGTCTCGATGTCATCAGCCTCGTCGACAACCTCAGCGTCAACCGCTGCCTCATCGTCGGCTTCGGCCTCGATGTCAGTATCGGCTTCGTCCTCGACTTCGGCATCAACAACATCAGCGGCGGAATCGACCTCGACGGCAACCTTTTTCATCACCGGGGTCTTCTCGACCTCAGGTGCCTCGACGTCAACGTCCTCGTCAACCTCGGCCACATCAACGTCGGCTTCTTTGACCGCCGTGGCGGTTCCACCCTTCGCGACAACCTTGCGGTATTCGCGAACCGGCGGTTCCCATTCGGCGTCGTGCGGGTGCCGGCCAGAGGCCATGCGTCGTTTGGTCTTCGCAATGGTCCGGCCACCGCGGTGGAGCACGCGCGTTGCCAGCGCTGCATCAGATGTCTTGCGCACGGTCGGC
This sequence comes from Williamsia sp. Y844, assembly GCF_056786475.1. Lineage (NCBI taxonomy): Bacteria > Bacillati > Actinomycetota > Actinomycetes > Mycobacteriales > Nocardiaceae > Williamsia > Williamsia sp. Y844. The sequence continues at coordinate 274,683 of NZ_JBXCJB010000002.1, read as the reverse complement.
CGCGATTTCACGACCATCGGCACCAAAACAAACAGCCAGATCGCCACCAGACACACCCACAACAGCGAGTTCGGCATGGGCAGCTCCTTCCCTTCGGCAACCTCGCTCGACCAGTCAGTCGAGTGCGCGTTCGTCACACCAGTAACAAGCGCTCCAAGCCAGGCTATGGCCATAGCCTGTTCAAGCAGCGAAGACGCGCCGACAACCCTTCGATTTGTCGAGACTGAGCACAGGGCGTGCAGCGCCTGGGTCAGCTCGTGTTAACCATCGTTCAAATTCAGTCGATTAGGACGGGCCGAGTCCATTAACGTCGGCGGTAGACCGAATCGATCGAAGGTGGAGGGTATGCCAAAGCTTGTGTACTACATCGGGATTTCGATCGACGGCTATATCGCCGGACCCAACGACGAGGTGGACTTCTATCCGATCTCCGACGACTACATGCAGTGGATGCTCGACGAGTTCGGAGACGCTCTGCCAGGGCATGTACGTGCGCAGGCAGGCATCGCTGACAGACCACTGACCAGATTCGGCAGCATCATCATGGGTCGTCGCACCTACGATCCGGCGTTGGCCCAGAACATCACGAGCCCGTATCCACACCTCGACCAATACGTGGTGTCGCGGGAGCTACGCGTGGACGATCCGGCGATCACGGTGATCCGTGGCGATCCCGCCGACACTGTCGACATGCTCAAACACGAGGGCTCCGACTTGGACATCTACCTGGCCGGTGGCGGAAATCTCGCAGGCCAGTTACTCCCCCAGATCGACGTGCTGGTGGTCAAGACGTACCCCGTGGTCACCGGTGCAGGCCGGCCCGCGTTCGACACCAGGTTCAACCCGACCCAATTCGCCCTCGAAGACGTCCAGACCTTCTCAGGTGGCCACATCGTGTCGACCTACAGCCAGGAAACATCCAACTTCCTCGACTGACCAGAGCATTACTCCGGCGACGCTCAGCGCGTTGCGCGACCTTGGCGCACAAGCGTTTCGACGGCACCGCCGGGCAGTTCTTCGATGGTCAGCGCCAAGAGAATATGGTCGCGCCACGACCCGTTGACATCCATATAGCGCTTGAGCAACCCCTCGTCGCGGAACCCCACTTTGTGAAGCACCGAGAGCGACGCGGCATTGTCGGGCTGAACGGTCGCTTCGAGCCGGTGCATTCCCGCGGTCGAGAAACAATGGTCGACGCCAAGGGCCAGCGCGCCCGTGGCCACGCCCCGACCGGTGACCGCAGCATCGACCCAATAGCCGATCCAGGCGTTGCGCAGCGCACCGCGCTGAATGTTGCCCACCGTGAGTTGTCCGCAATATTCGCCGTTGAGCTCGATGACCATCGGCAGCATGTTCCCGGCTCTTGCTTCGGCCCGGAGCACAGAGTGCAATCCGGGCCACGCCGCCGGGTTGTGCCTTGCCGACCACAATCCGGTGCCGGTGGGTTCCCACGGCATCAGCGAATTTTGATTCTCGATCCGCAACCGACTCCACGCCCGCGCGTCACGCAGACGGACTGGCCGGACCGTGACGGTGCCACCCGCAACGCCGATCGGACCCAACTTTGCCGGCCACCCTCGCCGCGACGTATCCCCTCTGGTCCAGGACCGCACAGTTGCAGTCCTATCCGCGCTGAGCCAGGAAAGCCACATCAACCTCGTCGCCGGGCCGCAACTCCACATCCTCGGGTTCGATGATCACCAAACAATTCGCCTCGGCCAGCCCGGCCAGCAGATGCGAGCCGCCATCGGGTGCGGAAATCACCTGCGCGAGGTACTCACCGGTCTGTTCGTCGCGCATCAGCTGCCCTCGCAGATATCCGCGGCGACCTTCGACCGACGTGATCGCACCCACGGTCCGCGCGCGCACCACCCGCCGCATCGGCTGACGCTTGCCCATCGCGATCCGGATCAGCGGCCGCACCATGACCTCGAAGGCCACCAACGCGCTGACCGGATTCGCCGGGAGCAGGAACGTCGGGACCTCGTCCCGTCCGAGTTGTCCGAAACCCTGGACCGACGCCGGGTACATCGCGATTCTGGTGATCTCGAGTTCGCCGAGTTCGGCAAGGGCTTCCCTGATCGTTTCCGAGGCAGCGCCGCCGACCGGACCGGTGATGACGACGATCTCGGACCGAATCAGTTGTCCTTCAACGATTTCGCGCAGCTGCGTCGGTTCGCTGTCGGCGATGCCGACCCGGTTCACGTCCGCACCGGCATCGCGCGCGGCCGCCGCGATCGCATAGCTGTTGACGTCATAGACCTGTCCGCCGCCTGCGGTGCGATCGATGTCGACCAGTTCGCCACCGATCGAGATCACCGACAACCGGGGCCGGGGGTGAACCAGAACCCGCTCGCATCCGACCGCGGCGAGCAATCCCACCTGGGCCGGACCGATGATCGTCCCGGCCCGCACAGCCACATCACCGGGCTGCACGTCAGCGCCCTCATGACGGACGTACTGGCCGCTGCGCACCGCGTGACCGACACGCACCTTCGGGAGACCGCCGTCGGTCCAACGACGCGGGACCACAGCGTCCGCGAGGGTCGGCAGCGGCGCGCCCGTTTCCACTCGGACCGCCTGCCGCGGTTGCAGCCGTGTCGGCGTACGCGAACCCGCCTTGAGCTCCCCGACCACCGGCAGGACCACGATCACGTGGTCCCCCGGCGACTCGGAGTCGTCGCCGGCGATACTGCCGGCTTCGGCGACATCGACACTGCGCACCGCGTAGCCGTCGATGGCCGACTGATCAAAACCGGGAAGCGGCCGATCGGCCGTCACATCCTCGGCACAGAGAAGACCTTGCGATTCGGAGATCGCCACCCGCACCGGCCGAGGTGCCACCGCTGCAGCGGTCACCCGACTCAGCTGATCCTCCACCGAACGCACCGATCATCTCCTCTCACCCCGCCCTGACCACGTGAGCCGTACGGCACGGGGAGTCTGCACACGCAAGACATGACGTTAGCGGGTTTCGACGGCCGAATCGGTTCACCGGCCCGGCAGTTCGGGCGCGTTGTCGAAAATTCTCAGGCGGACCTTAGAGACCAAGGCGCTGAACGAGCCACTCCCGAAGTTCGGGACCGTAGTCGTCGCGGTCGAGGGCTAGATCAACCGAAGCCTTCAGGTAACCGCCCGGGTTACCGAGATCGTGACGGGTGCCGCGGTGCACGACCACGTGGACCGGGTGGCCCTCTTCGATCAGCAGTGCGATCGCGTCGGTCAGCTGCAATTCGCCGCCCGCACCCGGCTTGATGCGACGGAGGGCATCGAAGATGGCGCGGTCGAGGATGTACCGACCGGCAGCCGCGTAGTTCGATGGCGCATCTTCGGCCTTCGGCTTCTCGACCATGCCCTTGAGCTTCATGACATTCGGATTGATGGCGTCGGGCAGTTCCTCGACATCGAAGACGCCGTAGGCGCTGAGTTTGTCGGTGGGGACCTCGATCGCGCACAGCACGGTGCCGCCACGCCGCGCGCGGGTCCGCGCCATCACTTCGAGCACACCGGAGGGCATCACGAGGTCGTCGGGCAGCAGGACCGCGACTGCATCCTCATCGTCGTCGAGTTGTGCTTCGACGCAGCCGACCGCGTGGCCGAGGCCGAGGGGCTTTTCCTGGATCACCGAGGCGACCTCCAGCAACGACGGCGCGTTGCGGACCTTCGCCAGCATCTTGTCTTTGCCGCGCGACTCCAGAGTGTGCTCGAGAACGAGGTCCTCGACGAAGTGGGCAACGACCCCGTCCTTGCCGGGCGAGGTGATGATCAGCAGGCGTTCGGCGCCTGCAGCCTTGGCCTCTTCGGCCACGAGCTCGATACCCGGGGTATCAACGACCGGCAGAAGCTCTTTCGGGACCGTTTTGGTCGCGGGCAGAAAGCGTGTTCCCAAACCGGCGGCAGGAACTATTGCGGTCCTCGGAATAGGGGGTGTTCCGGGAACCGATTCGTATTCCATCTCGTCAGTCGGACTCATCTTCGCATCAATCATTTTCCACCCTACTTTGCTTAATAACGGCATCCAGGGATAAACCTATCGGCAGAACGCTTCGGATGAGAGGCTGCACCCATCAATTTTACGAAGATTACTTTGCGAAAACACCTACAGCGGGCACGCGAGAATATGTCACCGCAGGTTAAACGGGCGGCAGACGCCCGACTTGTGACATGGATCGCCCATCTAGAGGACACCGACCAGCTGGCCGGCGAAAAAGCCACCACGATTGCCGCCTACGTTCCGGTCGGCACTGAGCCCGGATCCGTCGCCATGCTCGACGCTCTGCGCGAGCGCGGCCACCGGGTCGTGCTCCCCGTTGTCAGTCCCGGTCCGCCGGCACCTCTGGGCTGGTCGAACTACGACGGACCCGACTCATTGACAACCGGTCGCTTCGGCCTGTTGGAACCGGCAGGGGCTACCTTGCCGAGCGAGGTCATCGACACCGCCCACCTGGTGCTGGTCCCGGCGTTGGCCGTGGACCGCAGCGGTGTCCGCCTCGGTCGAGGCGCGGGCTACTACGACCGAACGATCCCGTCGGTCGACACAAAACGCCTGGTGGCCGTCGTATATGACGATGAGCTTCTCGACGAGATCCCCGCAGACGATCTGGACGTGCCGATGGGTTGGAGCCTGACGCCGTCGGGCGGTTTTCGCCGCCTCGGAACAACCTGACCCTGGCACTCGTTAACCTAGAGTGCCAACTGCGCTGTAGAATCCACAAAGTTCTCGGCTAAATACTTCCGGAGGTCCTCGGTGCCCACTTATTCGTATGCTTGTACACAGTGCGATAACCGCTTCGACATCGTGCAGTCGTTCAGCGACGATTCGCTGACCGAATGCCCACAATGTGCCGGTAAGCTGCGCAAACTGTTCAACAGCGTCGGTATCGTCTTCAAGGGCAGCGGCTTCTATCGCAACGACAGCCGGTCGACGTCGACCAGCAGCGAAGCGAGCTCCAGCGACTCCTCGAGCAAGAAGGAATCGACCTCGTCGTCGACTTCTTCATCGTCGAGCGACTCGAGCAGCAGCTCATCGACCAGCTCTTCGACCCCCAGCACCCCGGCCGCAACAGCCTCCTGACACCGGCGTTTATCCACAGTGGCGGCGTCTGCCCACAGTTCAGTCGGGCAGGCGCGCACTTATCGGATTTGGCCACCCTGGTGACCTAGCGTTCGGCCATGCCCGACCGCAACCCACTGCAACCCACCGCGCTCGACCGTTTGAGGCATGCACTTCGCCCGGGCTGGACGCGCGCGCTTCTGCTCCGACGGATCTGCGCCGCGGCGTTGGTGGTGATCGCGATCGTCGCGGCCCTGAGCGCCCAGCGCGACAAAGAGCTGCAGTCGGTTGTCGTCGCCGCCCGCGAGATCGCACCCGGAATCCATCTGACCTCCGCCGACCTGGAAGTTCGCAGAGTCGACGCAGCCGCGATCCCCGTCGGCGCGATCACCGACCTCTCGCACCTGGTCGAACAAACGGTCACCGGCCCTGTTCATCCCGGTGAGATATTCACCGATACCCGCGTGCTGTCCAGTCGCCTGCCTGCCGCCCTGTTGGGCCGCGACGATGCCCGCCTGGTCCCGGTCACCTTGTCCGACTCATCCATCGTGGACCTTCTACGCGAGGGCGACGTGGTGGACGTCCTGAGCATCGACGAGTCCAACGATGGCGAAGCACCTTCAACTTCAACCGTTCTGGTGAAGAACGCCGTGGTGGCGCTTGTATTCACACCCGGCACAGCGCGATCCGGCCGAGATACCCGACCGACAATTTTGGCCATGCCCGAGCGGGATGCGCACCGTGTCGCCGTCGCAACGCTCGCTGCGCCGATCACCGTGGTCTTTCACTGAATCCGCATGTTCCATCCACGATCTGGGTCGATAGATGGTTAAGATCGAAAAATGCACCCAAGCATATGCGCGTTTTCCCAGGTGGGAAGGTCCACGACATGTTAAAGGGTTTTAAAGACTTCCTCATGCGGGGAAACGTCGTTGACCTGGCCACCGCCGTTGTTGTCGGTACAGCATTCACCGCCATTGTGACTGCGTTCACCACCAACATCATTGAACCTCTGATCAATTCACTCGGAGGGACAGATGCGGCACAGGGCCTCGGCTTCACCATTCGCGACGGCAACTCCGAGACATTTGTAGATATCGGCGGATTGATAACCGCAATCATCAACTTCGTGATCATTGCCGCAATTGTGTACTTCGTCATTGTGATGCCGTACGAAAAATTGAAGGCGTTTGCCGCCAAGGACGGCGACGACGCGGTCGCTTTGTCCGAATCCGAATTGCTCACCGAGATCCGCGACATTCTGCAAGGCAAAGATGCGTCGGAGGAGAAGGCCAAGATCGCTGCGGCCAAGAGCACACAGACCGACAAGGACGACGCCTACATCGAGCGGGCCCACGAGGGCCACGCATCGCAGCCCCTGGTGGGAGCGGCCGGAGCTGCCGGTGGCCTCAGCGCATCAGAGGCAGGCACCCAGCAGTTCTCGGCCCAGCCCGAACAGGCCCGTCGCCCGCCGTCATATTCGCAGAACCCCCCGCCGGGCTACCAACCACCGGCAGGCCCACCGCCCGCGAATGATCCGCTGAGCGGTCCCCCACCGGGCTACCAACCGCCGGCAGGCCCACCTCCCGGCTACAACCCGAACCAGCCGCCACAGCGTCCGGGACCACCCCAGTACGGGCCACCCGATTACGGTTCACAGAACCCCGGCTACCGACCCGATCCGCTGACCGGTCCTCCCCCCGGCTACGGGCCGCCACCGGAGCGCCCCGAAGACGGCCCCGGACGCCACAGCCAGTAACCCATCGACAACATCACGACTGTGCCCCGGCCCCGGCCGGGGCACAGTCAGTTCTGCCTCAATCCGGACAACAGGTCATCGTGCGACCGGACAAACCTGGTCGCACGACACCTTCGAGGTTAAGGCTTGACGCCTCCGGTCAAAGGACTCAGGAGGGCAGCGCCGATGTGCCACGCCACCTCGGTCCGCGCCTGGACGACTTCTTCAACTACGACCCAGGGGTTTTCGAACATATACGCGAAGGTCTCGTTACGCCCCTCCCAGTCAACTTTCGCGGCTTCGTTGAACGTGTAGGACCACGTATTGACCGCGACTCCGGTCAGATACAGCACTGGACTTCCGCGTTTTGCACCGAACTGGGCGAGTTGATCACCAGCGAAGCTCGTCGTGGAGAACGCAGCATCCACATAGGCTCCGCGGTCGACTGCACTGAGTATCCCCATCCACTGCAATGTTGCAGACAGAGCGCCGACGCCGGCTAAGGCGGCAAGGTCACTGTTGATGCCGACTAGTTTTTCAAAGCGTTCACCTTCGAAGACCCCATTCAGCTCTGTGATCGTCTGGTTAGACGAAGGATAGGTGCGAATCGGCGGGGTCACAACAATTGGCGTGGCCGTTGAAAACGACGCTGTATCAAATACCAGCACATTACCCTGGTGGCCCGTCACATAGATGTACTTGCCGTCTGGAGTTATCACGGCGCTGCCATTCGGCAGGTTCGAGTCCTTCGCGGCAATGACATAGGTGCCGATCACACTGTTGTCAGCAGTATCAATCACGGTGACCACTTGATCGGTGCTGAAGTCGGTAAGGGATGCGAAGACGTAGAGGCGGCTGCCGTCAGGACTCACCACCAGGTCGCTGATTTGGCCACCCTCATACGTGACGGGCACCGCGACTACTGAATTCGTGTCGGTATCAATCACCGAGACAACCGTATCGTTGGCACTCGCGGTGTAGAGGTATCGCCCGTCGGGGCTCATCACCAGATGATTCATCGCACCCGTACCCGCCACCGGCGGACCGAAGTACACCGGCACAGTTGAGATCACTTCACCACTGGATGCATCGACGACCGAGACCGCCCCTAGATCGATTGGCTGACCATCGACGTAGGTACGACCTTGGGTCGGCACGTATAGCCGGGTGCCATCGGGACTGATCGCCACTTCTCCAAAAACCGTTGTAGATCCGTCGATTTCAAAGCGATCGATCACAGTATTGGATGCAGTATCGACTACCGTCACCCATTGCAATTCATTTGCGATGTTGCCGTCAAGATCAGTGGCCTGACCCACGACATAAGCACGGCTGCCGTCGGGACTGAAAACAATGCCGGAAACATCTCCATCGATGGCAATCGAGTCCGGTAGGACTGAGTTTGTCGACGTGTCAATGATGTAGACGACGCGCTCGACACCCGATATTCCGGTCACGTAGACCCGCTTACCGTCGGGACTGACAACCACCCCGTTCTCAACCGCCGATCCACCGCCCTGAATGTGAACGACCGTATTCGTTGTGGTGTCGATAACCCACAACCGACTGTCCTGCATGCTTCCGACGTATATGCGGGTCCCGTCCGGGCTGACAGCGATGGGATAACTGGAATTGAAGGCGGGGAGATCGATGATCTGTGGGTCGATCACCGTTCCTTCGCTGCTGGTCACTTCATCGGCAACCGCAGCGGACATCAATGGCGTACCTGCGGTCTCAGAGCCCAAGAACTGCAGCTCTTCGAGGTGGAAATCAGCGACTGCTGTGGCAGTCGAAACGTCGGGAAGCCGGTGCCGGCCAACGTATTCGGTACCCGATTCAGCGCCCGGAACTACTGAGGTCTCCTGTTGGAACTCAACGACATCGCCGACTTCATCTTCAACTTCTTTGGCCGGTGCCGCGTCGGAACTGGAGGCCGGTGTATCCGTCGTCGCCGGAGCGGCCGAGAGTTGGGTGTCGACCACCGGCACCTCTGGTCCATTCGCCGGCATCGAAGCAAGTCTCTCAGCATCAACTGCCGAGCCGGACGACTCAACGACGGCGACCGTCGACGGCGCCTCATCCGGGGTATCCGCCGAGGCGGCACCGTTACCTATCGCGCACGCCCCTGCAACCGCGATTCCACCGCCCGCGAGTTTCGCCGCCACCATCCATCGTTTCGATGACTTCATCGTGCCCCTTCGAATTGGCCGACCTCAACTAGGCGCGCGCTCTCGCCGCAAAAATTCCAGCCGTCGTCAGATTCTTAATCTGAGTGCGCAAACTAACCTGTTCCGGACGATTTCCGAATCTGAACGTACCAGTGCCGCAATAGATCTCGCGTCACCTGATCGTATGGAAGAGGGTCAATCGGCCAACAATGCACCCCGAGACAAGCGTTCACGCGTTAACAAATCGATCGACGAGAACTCAGTCGGTTTCTGTCGCAAACCCCGGGCGAGAATGAAATCTGGCGCACAACAAAAGCCGGGACACCTTGTGGCGTCCCGGCTTTCGTTGATATTCAGTTGTCGAGCAGGCTTGCTATCAGCCGATGCTGAACGGCTTGCCCCACAGGGTAACGATGCCGGTGGTCGATTCGGTCTCGACGGTCACCTTCACGTAGGCCTTGGCCTCAGCAAATCCGGCGCAGCTGGGAATTCCGATGGTCTCCTGGCTATAAACCAGACCACCTGATGCACCTTCGAATTCGAAGCCGCTGCCGTTGCTCTCATCGAAGAATGGGTACGACTTGGCTTCACCGGGCGCAAGCGTGAAACCTGCGTCGCCCTTGCCTTCGTCAGGTGCAACGTTGAAAGATCCACCCGGGGTCTCCGGGAAAGCTCCACCAATGCCACCCTTGGCCCCAGCGGAGGCACCGAACTGGAGCTGGCAGCCAACAAGGTAACCAGCTTCAATGGTGCCGCCTTCGGCACCACCGGAGACGTTGACGGCAATCTTGCCGTCCATCCATACGTTGCGACTGGTCGGGACAGCAGCCATCGACGGGGTGTAACTGACATTCTCGCCGAACAGGCTGACCGTCACCGAGGTGCCGTCGTCGAGGGTCTGGGTGGTTTTGCCACCGGGAAGCGGTCCGGCAGCAGCGGCGCCGACGCCCATCGAGGCGAGCGCCACAGCGGAGACACCGGCGATACCGGCGGCCGCCGCGATACGACGCGAAGTTGTGTTCTTCATAATTCCCCTTACGGAAATATCAATCTGCTTGCGGCAGATAAAGTGTTTCAAGACTTGGGCGGGATTATCTGCCGACGATCAGTTGAGGCTGAACGGCTGGCCGTAGAGGGTCGACTTCACAACGAAGTCACCGCTGGTGACGACGGTCGAGAAGGCGCGTGCCTGGGCGTATCCACCGCACTGCTGCACATCGATGCTCTGGTTCTTGTACTGGATCGACGCGTCAGTTCCGTCGAAGTCCTTGCTGCCCAGCGACACGAAAACAGCCTGGCCCGGATTCAGCGGGATCGACAACGAACCTGAGACACCACCGGACAACGCTAGAACGTTCAGGTTAGCCCCGAGACCGCCCGAGAATCCGGTGATGTCGACCTGGCAGCCCACGATGTAGCCGGTGGTCAGCGTTCCTGCTGAGCCGCCCGAGTAGACCTTGACCTTGCCGTTGACCTCTGCGGCGCGGCCTGCGCCGTTGTTGGCCACCGACGGAACCGGGTAAGCGCTCTCGCCGGTGCGCTCGATCTTGATCACGGTGCCATCGATGCCTTCAGTGACCTTGCTGCCCGAAGCCAGCGGGCCTGCGGCGGCGTTTCCGGCGCCCATGCTGGCCAAGCCGATGGCAGCAACCGCGGTAATGGCTCCAGCGCCGACAACGCGGCGTAGACCGAACATGCTGAACTTGCTCATTCGTTCCCTCTCACAGGATTGCTGTGTAATCCAGACTCAACCAAATCGCGAGCCTGAAGTGACCTGACGGTTGGTCGGAATAATCCACGGGATGCGTTAACGGGCGGAGAGCCCAACGTTTCCCAGAAGTTAATTCCAGCCGTACGTTTCAGTCCTTCCACGAACACCCTCGGGGGCGCATCGCGGGACACTTCCAGCCCCCGCACTGGTACTGGACGTATCGAGCGGAACGTTAGTGCGCTGGGCGAATGCAAGCAACAGTTAGCAGTGAGCGTGTCCTAAACACCGGGATACGCTGGCGTACATTTCCAGTTGTCAATACTGGATGGAATTTAGTTACCAATCCGTTAAACCGCTGGACCGGGCTGTGATTAAAACGCTATTCACTCGTGATGTGGCGGCCGATTCGCGATAAACCACTCGTCAGACCGCCTATCCACACCACTGTGATCTTCATCACACCCGCCGTTGGGGCGCTCGTCTCGGGTGGTCGCAGGTAGTTCGTCGCCGAAGATTCTGTCCAACTCCGCACGCGACAATTTGCGTTTGCCTACCGATTTATCCGACACGACAACCTGATTCAGAAGTCAGAGATCGACGCGATGAGATGTTTGGCCATCGGCGTGATGGTGGCCATTCCGTCGCGTACGGCGGCCCGCGAGTTGGCGAGATTGACAACGATCGTCTGCCCGGAGATGCCTGCCAATCCGCGCGACAAACCGGCGTCCATCGCGCCCGCCGCCAAACCCGAACTACGCAAGGCCTCTTCAATACCCGGCAACTTGCGATCGAGCAGATCTGCGGTCGCCTCCGGAGCCACATCACGTCCACCGACACCGACTGCGCCGACGGAGATCACCAAGTCGACGCCACCGATCACCGCGGTGTTGAGCGCGTTGCGAATCTCGACCTCGTCAGATTCGACGGCCACGACGGCGTCCACATGAAAACCCGCCTCTTCGAGCAATTCCCCGACCAGCGGCCCGATCAGAGCTTGATCTTCGCCGTGCGCGGCGCGATCGTCGACGATGACCACCAGAGCCCGTCCCAGATCCTCTTCGGCCAGATTCAACGACCTCATCTGAATTCCTTCCGCCTCGATCACTCCTGCCTGGGCGGCAAGCCGAGCAGCCGCGGCATCTGCCGCAACCACATCTGCCTCGCCGATACCCAGGTCGGAGATGTCACTACCTCCGAGTGGAACTCTATCGGTCGGGATGACCGACACCGATTGCAGTCGTCCGCCCACCGCAGTGTCGGTTGATTTCGAATCGCTGATTGACAGGTCAGGGAATTTCACGATGCTATCTGCCTCCGGTATTCAGGGTGTCAAGGGTTACGTCGACTGTTTTGCTCTGCCCGTTCACCTCATAGGTGATTTTGACCTTGTCGCCGGGTGCGTACGACCGAACCGCAGCGATCAGAGCGTCGCCCGAGGTGATCACCCGATCGTCGACCTTGGTGACCAGCGCCCCGTTCGGGATGCCGGCATCGGCAGCCGCGCCGCCTGGCTGCACCTCACTGATCAACGCACCGGGCTCATCGGCCGACGGCGAACCCGAACGCACCGACACGCCCAGGCCCGCCTGGGTGGCCTTGCCTGTCTTCTCGAGTTCGTTGGCGACCCGGATCGCCTGGTCTACGGGAATCGCGAACCCGAGGCCGATGCTGCCACCGGTCTCGCCCTCGGAAAGGCTGGCGATGGCCGTATTGATACCGATCAGTGCCCCGTTCGCATTCACCAGCGCACCGCCGGAATTGCCCGGGTTGATTGCGGCGTCGGTCTGGATCGCATCCATCACCGATGCCTGACCGCTCTCTGCGCCCTGTGTCGACACCGGCCGATTCAAGGCACTGATGATGCCTGTGGTCACCGTGCCATCCAGACCCAGCGGTGCACCGATCGCGATGACTTCCTGGCCGACGGCCAAGTTGTCCGACGTGCCGATCTGAATTGGGGTGAGCCCGGTCTTGTCGACCTTGATCACCGCGATGTCGGAGATGGTGTCGGCCCCGATAATCGTTGCGCTGGCAGTACTTTGGTCATTGAAGACCACTATCACCTGAGGGTTGGAACCGGCACCGGACACCACATGGTTATTGGTCATGATCGTGCCGTCCGCGGTGAGCACCACACCGGAGCCCGAACCTGCCGATTGGCTGCCGATCACCTTGATGGACACCACCGACGGGAGCACCTTCTGCGCCACCGCCTGTACGGATCCTTCCGGAGCGGCTACCGGTTGCGTGTTGTCTCGATCGCCGCCGAGAACGCCTTCGCTGCTGGAAGAGCTCGACGAGTCATCGGCGATGTTCGCACCGACAACGCCACCAACACCGCCGGCGACCAGTGCCACCGCAACTGCTGCGATGGCGATCCCGGTCTTGAATCCACCCGACCGTCCGGCCGGCCGAGATGCCGGTGCCGACCCCGGCGGGTAGGACTGTGGGCCAACCGATTGAGCGTCACTGTGACCGGCGAACTGGCCGGTCGGGTTGCTTGCTGCATATCCGGGATTGGGCTCGTGTTGCCCGGGGTGTGCACCCGATGAGTACGGATCTGGTTGCGCGCCATAGGGATTGCCGGGAGGCGGCCCGTAACCCGAAGGCTGCTGCGCAGATCGGGGATCAAACGACGTGGTGCGGCCATAGGGATCGTTGCCGGGACCGTTGCCGCCCTGCCCCCATCCCGCCGGTCCGGTGGGACCACCGGCGTCTGGTTGATTCGGGAATCCGCCACCCTCAGGGGTGTTGGATCCGCGTTCGTTGTCGTCGTTGCCGCCCATGTCCCACGCTTGCTTTCTGCCACGCGCACCGCTGCGCTCGGTTGCCGCCCAAGATCCGGCACTGATACATACCCTGCTACGTCGGCCTGAGATGTCGCTGAGACCCCGCTGTTGGTTTGCCCCTCAATTCTCGCACTCGTTCGGGTCGGCATTGAGCAGTTCGGCCCCTCGAATGACGGTGAGCGGGGATGAAGCAAGACACGCCTGCGCGTGGTGCCGCGGGGGGATGTCTACTGCTGAACGACGCGCGGAGCGATCTCGGCTGCGGTCGGTGAACCGGGCAGGGTGATGGTCAGCAGGGCGCCGCCGGCCTCGGATTGCCCGGCGACCACAGTGCCACCGTGCCGGACCACCACCTGACGGACGATCGCCAGACCGAGCCCCGAACCAGGCATCGACCGGGCCGCGGTCGACCGGTAGAAGCGTTCGAAGATCAGCTGCCGGTCTTCCGGCGGAATGCCTGGTCCGGCGTCGGCGACGGTCAATTCAGCACGGTTGGGCTCGACCTGGACCAGTTTCACCACCACCGGGCATCCGGGTGGACTCCACTTTGCCGCGTTGTCGAGGACGTTGAGTACCGCACGCGAGAGGCCCGCGCTCTCCCCGAACACGAACCACGGGCTGACATGGACATCAAAGTCCACATCGCTGCGGCGCCGACGCACCCGTTCCAGGCAACGATCGATCACCTCCGCCAGGTCGATCTCCTCATGGACCACCTCGGGGGCGTCCTCGCGGGCGAGATCGACGAGGTCGCCGACCAATGTGGAGAGCTCCTCGATCTGCGCCATCAGGTCGGCGCGCAACTCGGCCATGTCCGAGTCGGGAACGGCACGGGCACCGGGCTCGGACGACGCGATCAGCAGTTCGAGGTTGGTCCGCAGCGATGTCAGCGGCGTCCGCAGCTCGTGGCCGGCATCGGCGACCAACCGGGACTGCCGGTCGCGCGATTCGGCCAATGCGCGCAGCATCAGGTTGAAACTCTCGGTGAGTCTTGCCAACTCGTCGTTGCCGATCACCGGTATCGGTGTCAGATCGTCGGTTCTGGCCACCCGTTCGGCGGCGCGCGTCAACCGCGCCACCGGCCGCAAACCCGCTCTGGCGACGGTTGTTCCGGCCACCGCCGCCAGGATGATGCCGCAGGCACCGATCACCCCGAGCACCCAGGCCAGCCGCCCGAGCACCTCGTCGGTGTCCCCGAGGCTCTGCGAGATGATCAGGGTGTTGCCGTCCACGAGCTTGCGCGCGAGCACCCGTTGGTTGTTCGAGGTACGCAACGACGACTCGGATTCGCCATCGACGACCTCTTGCTCGGCATCGCCGTAGGGCACACTCCCGATCTGGAAGCCCCGGCCGCCGGGCATGACCAACGCCACGGACATGTCGGTGGAGTACACCGTGCCTGCCACCAGGGACTCCGGCGAATCGTCGAGGACGCCGATGCGGGCCAACTCGGTCATCCCGTTGGCCCGGTTGGTCAGCTGGGAATCGACATCGGCGTACATCGCCCGGTACACCACCGCGAAAGCGGCAGCAGCCATGACGGCCACCGCGATACCGACCACGGTCGCGGCCAGGATGGTGATGCGCCACCGCAGAGAGATGGTGCGGGTCAGCGGCATCGGCTTACGCATCTGCCTCGGCAATTCATTGGCCGGGACGAGATTCATCGGACGTTGCGGTGTGATCGGCTCGGTCGGGGTCGACTGCCGATGATAAAGGCTCACGGTTTACAGCTCACGATCTACGGCGGGGTCTCCCGCAGGACGTAACCGACGCCCCGCACGGTGTGGATGAGTCTGATCTCGCCCTCGGCTTCGGTCTTACGACGCAGGTAGCCCACGTAGACCTCGAGCGCGTTACCCGACGTCGGAAAGTCGTAGCCCCACACCTCTTCCAGGATGCGACTACGGGTCAGAACACGCCGCGGGTTGGCCATCAGCATCTCCAGAAGCGCAAACTCGGTGCGCGTCAGGCTGATCGGCCGCTCGTTGCGGGTGACGTCCCGAGTGACCGGGTCCATCGTGAGGTCTTCGAAGGTCATGGCCTCCGAGTCGGGCGGGGCTTCGGTTGTCGCGCGACGCATCAACGCCCGCAGTCGCGCCAGGAGTTCTTCGAGGGCAAACGGCTTGGGCAGATAGTCGTCGGCACCGGCATCGAGGCCCGCCACGCGCTCGGACACGGAGTCGCGTGCTGTGAGGACCAGGATCGGCAGATCGTCGCCGGTGCTGCGGAGTCGACGGCAGACCTCCAACCCGTCCAGCCGCGGCATCATCACATCGAGCACCACCGCATCGGGCCGTTCGCTGCTGATTTTCTCCAGAGCTTCCACACCGTCTCCGGCAGTGACCACCGTGTACCCGTTGAACGTCAGGGACCGGCGCAGAGATTCGCGAACGGCGCGATCGTCGTCCACAACAAGAATGCGCATGACAACAGTCTTACGTGACCTGCTGAGAGAGCGCTGAGTAATCCCCCCGGCGCGCCACGGTTTCATCGTCTCGGGTAGGCCTTGCGACATATCCGGGCGCGAGCCCGACACCGGGTCAGGACTGCCGCCGCGGGGCCGTCGGAAGATGCCAATTGAACTGCAGACTCGCCATTCGCAACGCGGCCGCCACGACTGCGCCGCCGACCAGGCCCGTCCACTCCGGCCAATCGAGCCCGATGACGATCACCACCACCAGGGCCCCGCACATCGCCGGTACCGCGTAGAGGTCGGTCGGGCGCAGCAGCAACGGCACCTCATTGGCGAGGACGTCGCGGAGGACGCCACCCCCGACCGCAGTGGTGATACCGATCAGGACTGCGGCCATCGCACTCGCGTCGTGGTCGAGGGCAAAAGATGCGCCGGTGACCGCGAACACGGCCATGCCGATCGCGTCGAGGACCAGGATCGCCCTGAACAACTTGTTGAAAGCCGGATGGAAAAAATATGTGACCAGGCCGGAGATCAACGCGATGGTCAGATTGGGCCAGTGCTGCACGGATGTGGGCGGCGTAATGCCGAGCAAAAGGTCGCGGACGATGCCGCCACCGACCCCGGTGGCAGCCCCCATCGACAAGATCCCGAACAGGTCGAAGTCTTTTCGGATGCCGACCAGCGCACCCGAGCATGCGAATACCGCGATGCCCGCGTAGTTCAGTACGTCCTGCAACACCGCAGGCCTTTCCCGCCTCGGGGTCCGGGCACAACAAAAGGCTGACCGTCAGTTCGACGGCCAGCCTGAAGTGTTGAGCCTTGGGGCTAGATCAGCGACGATCGAGATCGACGAGGCCCAGCTTCACAGCTTTGACCAGGCGACGGGGCACGCGATGAGCGACGCCACCAACCTTGACCTCTTGCAAGACCGGGTTGTCGGCCTTCCACTGCGAGCGGCGGCTACGAGTATTCGACCGCGACATCCGGCGCTTCGGTACAGCCATGATTCAGCCCTTCATTTCTTCGTATACGTATTGGGGTTTGTGCGTGTCCGTTTACCATTTCTGGCGCTCGGACTTCTGCACTCGTCCTGCGGTGCCTGGTACCCGATGCGCACCCTGTGGAGAATGGGTGCGAGTCGGAGCTGACATCGACAACCTCTAGAGGGTACCGGTTACCCCCCTCCCAAGCCAAAGCGAGTCCCAATACAGGGTCGGACCAGGAACATCGCGTCCGTCGACGGGAACTTTCCACTTGCAGAAGTGGAAAGTTATTCCTAAGCTTTCCGGTATGGAAAGTGACGACGCGCGTGAACTCCTGAGAGTCGCCGAACGCGCCGAAGCCGCGCCCTATGTCGACTACCCACCGACACCGTGGTGGTACTACCCCTCAGTCGGCGGCTGGGCGGCGGCGATGATCGGGGTCTTCGGCTGGTTGCACGAACACAAGGCCCTGTTCTTCGGAGCACTTGCCACGCTGATCGTTGTCGAATTCGTGTTCCTCGGTTGGATGAGCAGACGGCACGGCGCCCTTCCCATGCCAGGCAAGGGCACGCCGCCTGCCGAAATCCGGGTGGAATGGAATCGCTACTTCCTGGCCCTGCCGATTGTTGCCGGACTGATCGCCCTGGCGTGGTGGCTCGTCGGCCTTGTGCCGGCAGCGGTGGTCGCCTTTGTGGTCATCACCTGCGGGCTGATGATCTACGAACGGCGCTACGCCAGGGCAGCGGCGGCGGTTCGGGTGCGGCTCGCATGATCGATGGCCTCGACCCGGTGATCCATGCCCCGAAACGTCTTGCCGCCATGGCGATTCTGGCCAACAGCACCACTGCGTCGTTCAAATTTCTCAAGGAACACCTGGACCTCACCGACTCGGACCTGTCGAAGCAGATGTCGGCCCTCGAGTCGGCCGGTTACCTCACGCCGTCCAAAGCCGGCCACGGCCGGGGCAGCAGCACCACTTACCGGATCACCACGTCCGGCAAACGTGCCTATCTCGCCCACAGAACTGCACTACAGATCTTGCTCGACGGCGCCCCCGACCCCCGATGATGTGCTGTTTTGGCGAGAGAAAGTCCAGGTCGGCTCCGCCAAAACAGCACATCATCCACTACGGTGAGCGGGTGAGCGATCTGACACCCACCGGAGATTCCGAACCTGCCATCGATCTGAGCAACGTCCGAGCCGGCGACGCAGACCGACGCCTGGCGCGCGACATCCTCTCGTTGGCGATGACCCGAGGACACCTGAGTCCGGCTGAGTACGAGGAACGAGCCGACAAGGCGATCGCGGCAAAGACCTTCGGTGAACTCGACGCTCTCACCGACGATCTACCGACCAATCAGCTCAGGCCGCCGACGGCGCCGACCACCGCGCCCACCACTCATCCCGTCGACGTCGAGGTGACCCTCAACCGGATCGCCGTCATGAGCGGCTCCGAGCTCAAAGGTCGGGCGGCGGTCGGTGAGCACCTGAACGCCTTTGCTCTCATGGGTGGTGTCGAGATCGACCTGCGCGACGCAGTGTTCACCTCTCCAACACTGACGATCCGTGCCACCGCCATCATGGGCGGCATAGAAATCGTCGTCCCGCACGATGCCACCGTCCGGATCAACGGCATCGGAATCATGGGCGGCTTCGGCGGCGACCACGACGACGCCGAAGGACCCGGATCCCCTGGCGCGCCGATCATCACCATCAGCGGGCTCGCGCTCCTGGGCGGTGTCGGTGTGGCTCGCCGCCCGCGGCCCGGCCAGAGCCCGCCGTCGCTGAAGAAGGACTGACAGACCGCGCTGCTCAGACTGCGGTCGATTCCTTTTCCTGGTCGACTCCGTCGGCGCTGCCGGGTTTGGGAGTACCCGCTTTCGACGGCCACCAGAAGTACTTGCCGAGCAGAATCGACAGCGCGGGCACCAGGACCGGGGCCATCACGAGCGACGCCAACAGGACACCGACGGCCACACCGACGCCGAGTTCTTGCAAATTGTTCAACCCGGTCAGGGCCAGCGAGGCGAACGTCAACGCCAGCACCGTGCCTGCTGCGACCACGGTCGGAGCATCGTTGGCGATCGCGATCTTCGCCGCCTCCCGCGGTGAGTACCCGTTCTTGAACTCCTCGCGCAGCCTTGCCGCGATCAGGATGTTGTAG
Organism: Williamsia sp. Y844; assembly: GCF_056786475.1. NCBI lineage: Bacteria > Bacillati > Actinomycetota > Actinomycetes > Mycobacteriales > Nocardiaceae > Williamsia > Williamsia sp. Y844. Next base: position 255,658 of record NZ_JBXCJB010000002.1, on the reverse strand, counting down.
TCGGTGCCTATCGCAACGACGAACAGGTACAACACAATCGGCGTCGAGAAGTCAATGCCTTCGAGGCCCGCACCTTTCAGGAACACCAGGACCAGCGCGCCGAGGGTCGCCGCGAAGGTCAGGCCCACACATACCAGCAAACCCAAAGGTGCCGGGACCGAGAGCAACAGCAGTCCGAGGATCACCGCAACGATCGCAAACGCCACCGGGAACACATGTTTGGTGTCTGAATCCAGCTGTGCCCGTACATCGACCAGCATCGAGGTCTGGCCACCGACAAACACCTGCGCGTCGGTGATCGCCGCGTGGGCGGCATCTCGGACCGGCCCCTCGACCAGATCCAATGACGCGGTGGAATAGGGATCGTCACCGAGGACGACGTTCACCATCGCCGCGGTTCCGTCCTGGCTGAAGCGCGGCTGGCCGACCGACGCGACTCCGTCGACGGCACCCACCGCCGAGATCATCGCCGACAACTGATCCTGCGGCACCGGTCCGGGTGCCTTCACCAGGATCTGGGTGGGGCTGAGCGCGCCAGAGGGGAACGATTCGGCCATGGTGTTGAACGTCTGCTGTGACGCTGTGTCCGAGGGCAATTCCTCGAGCGTGTTGTACGTCGCCTTGTATCCGGTGGCGAAGACGGCCAGCGTCGCCAACGCGACGATCACCATCGCGACCACCGCCGCAGGTCGGCGTGCAACCAGCGAACCGACGGCACCGAAAGCGGACTGTTCCGAATCCCTGCCGGGGCCCAGCGGCCAGAACAAGTGGTCACCCAGAATCGCGAACAAGGCCGGAACGAGCGTCAGCGCGGTCAGCAACATCGCTGCCACGCCGATGATCAAGCCCGGCGCCAAGGTCGTCAGCGACCCCAACTTCGCGAGGAACAGGGCAGCGAAGGCGCCGATCACCGTCAATGCCGACGACGCGACCACCTTTCCGACCACCGACGCCGAGGTGATGAGACCTGTCATCGTCTCGGCACCGCGACGCAACTCTTCCCGGTAGCGGAACAGTAGGAAGACAACATAATCGGTGCCAACACCGAACAGCACCACCACCAGGATCGCATCCAGGGAGGTGCTCACCTCGAAGTCGAAGAGGTCGGCGGCCAGGGCGGTCAGGCCCTGCGCCGCGCGGTAGACCAATCCGATGATGATCACCGGGAGGATCGCGACGATCGGGCTGCGGAAGACCAGGCCGAGCAACACGACGATCACTCCGATGGTGGCGATCGTGATGATCTTCTCCGCACCGTCATAAGCGGTATTGGTGTCGACGAGGATGGCCGCGTTACCGGTCAGACCCGACGTCAGGCCGGTTCCCTCGAGTTGCGCTTCGGCGGTCGAACGCACTTCCGGGACAGCATCGTTGACGGCTTCATCGCCGGGCTGTCCGGCGAATGTGACCTGAAGCGCCATGGCCTTGCCGTCCTCGGACAGCGACTGCGACGACGCATTGACGCCCGTGACACCGGCTATCGCGTCGGATTGCAGTGTCGCGGCAAGGCCCGTGACCGTCTGCTGGTCGTCGGATGACAGTGGTGCGCCGTCGTCTCGGGTGACCACCAGCGAACCCGACGCTCCGGACGAACCAGGGAAGGAAGAGTTCGCGATGTCTTGGGCCTGAACCGATTCGAAGGATCCTGGAAGAAAGGTTTGCTGGTTGCCGTTGGTGTAACTCTCCAAACTCGGCGACAGCACGATGATGGCGACCACTGCGACCAGCCAGCCGGCCACCACCCGCCAAGGATGAGTGACCACGTAGCGGGCGATAAACGCGAACATTCTCGAATCCTCCTGAAGTACCGACCGCGAAGCTGCGAAGCCCATCTGAACAAGGATCACCTCGCGAACGCATGGCGAATACCCAGGGCGACAGCAGCTTACCGATCCGGCAGGCCGTGACGACATCCTTTTGTGCTCGGGCGCAGCAGAATCGACCCCCGCCCAATGCCTGGCGTGATCGACCCACTCACGGCAGGACTTTCACACCATATCTTCGATCGACTGCCCATTTCAGCCCGTGAGCAGGGGTGTTCGGCGATCAAGGACAACCGCCGCCGCGTCGTGCACACACCACCGAATCGCCGGCACGACAAAGAGGCCGGGCGAACGCACTACTGCAGTCGCAGTATGTGCGGAATGGTCGATGTGAAGTAGCCCCACCGACCGAGACACGGTGGCGAAAGCCGCAATCTGCCCTTGGGCCAGGCATTTTCTGCGTGCACGCCTCCGAGCGCCGACGAGCCCGGGCTGCCCGAGCACCGCCGGAGCCGGCCCAGGTGTCCGTTTCCGGGCGCTAAGGTTGGCCCCTGTTCGATCTGTGCCGGCATGTCCGCACGGGATCCTGTGATGAGGTGGTCCGGTTTGTCTCGCAATACCTTTCGTTCGCTGACGATTGTCTTCAGTTGTTTTCTACTGGTTTTTGCCGGTTCGGCGTCGGTCACGGCCGCGCCCACGCCCGCGGCAGGCGACACACTGAACGGCGAGGTGCGATCGGCGGCCGGCGACGCCAACTGGAATGTCACGGCCTGGATCTCGGGCGTTGAAGGACAACGCGCACCTGCACAAGTGGGGACCGCCGTCAGTGGCGCCGATGGCCGCTTCTCGATGAGCGTCGGTGAACAGCCACCGAACGGCTCGGTCCTCTATCTGCTGGCCCGTCCCGCCAAGGCCGGCAACGGCACCGCGCCCACCCTCGCCTCTGTCGCAGGCGTCGGATCATCACCGTTTGTGGTGCTGAGCGAACGAACCACAGTCGCAACCGGATATGCGATGGCGCAGTTCATCGACAACACTGGGATCAACGGAACAGATCCGGGTATCTCCAACTCCGCCGCGATGATCACGAACCTGGTCGATCCGGCGACCGGACAACTCGGCCGGGTGTTGACCGGCTCCCCCAACGGATCTCAAACGTCCACACTCGCCACCTTCAACAGCCTCACCGACATGCACGCCGCATGCTCGATCGACCACGGGCGTTGTGCCGAACTCATCTCCGAGTCCGCGGTTGCCGGTTCGGCACGCCCCGCCGACACCCTGCGGGCGTTCTCCCAGATCGCCCGGAGCCCTTCGGATTCCGTACTGCCCCTGTTCGCCCTCTCCAAATACGTGACCTCGCCGAACACGCCGGTCCTGACTCTTCCCCCGGTGGCATGGACACTTGCCCTGCGGTTCGACGGCGGCGGCGGATTACTCTCCGGCCCAGGGAACTTCGCGATCGACCATCTCGGCAACATCTGGGTCGACAACAACTATCAGTTCAACGCGGACCCGCAAGCCCCGGTCTGTGGCAGCGACCTGCTGTTCAAGTTCGGACCCACCGGCCAGCTCGTCGACGGAGCCCCGTTCACCGGTGGTGGCCTGAGCGGTGCCGGCTTCGGGATCGACCTCGACAACAGCGGCAATGTCTGGGTCAGCAACTACGGCTTCGCCGCACCCGAACCCGGGTGCGCCACCGAGGATCAGCCGCCGCACAATTCGCTGTCGAAGTTCACCCCGGACGGAACAGCGCTGTCCCCGAACGACACCGGATTCACCCAGGGTGGCGTGACCTGGCCGCAGGGCATGGAGGTCTCCGCCAATGACGATGTGTGGGTGACCAACTGCGCCGACAACAGCGTCACCGTGTACCGCGGCGGCAATCCGGATCAGGCAGAGAACTTCAATGGCTTGGGGCTCGATCAGCCATTCGACATCGTCGACAACGGCACGAACATCTTTGTCTCCGGCATCGTCAGCGACAACATCGCGATTCTGGGCAGCGACGGCAAGCCGCGTGCCAACTCTCCGGTCAGCGGACCGCATCTGGACCATCCGATGGGCCTGGCCACCGACAACGCAGGCAATGTGTGGATTGCGAACTCCGGTGTGATCACACTCCCCTGCCCCGACCGGCCCACCGGAACCGGTGGCAGCGGTTCGGTCGCCGCACTCGGACCAGACGGCCAGATACTCGTCGGTCCACTGCAGGGTGGGGGCGTCACGGTGCCCTGGGGTCTGACCACCGACGGCGATGGAAACGTGTGGGTTGCCAACTTCGCAGGCAAGCGGATCTCGAGCTTCTGCGGTGTCGACACCTCGACCTGTCCGCCCGGATCATCGACCGGCGACGCACTCTCACCGGACGGCCTCGGCTACTTCTTCGACGGTCTCGAACGCAGCACCGGGATCGCGGTGGATCAGTCGGGCAACGTCTGGGTGACCAACAACTGGAAAGAAGTTCCGTTGGAGGCCAACCCGGGTGGCGAACACATCGTCGTCTACCTGGGGATGGCTGCGCCGGTCTCGATTCCCGCGCCACGCTGATCATCGGCCTCTCCGGTGGGGGTTTCGGTGCGCTCGGTGATCGCACTGTCGTCGTCGGCCGCGATCGGTAGCTCCACCAGCACCTGAAAAGCCGAGGATCCCCGGATCGACCGCAGCGTCCCGCCAACCACGTTGGCGCGCTCGGTCATCCCGATCAGTCCGTACCCGGGTGAAGCCGAATCACTGGTGGCCGGTGCACGGTTGACCACTTCGATCAGCAAGGTGTCCACGCCGTAGCGCAGACGCAACCGCACCGATTCACCGTTGGCATGCTTTGCGGCGTTGGTAAGTGATTCTTGAACAATCCGGTACGCGGTCAGGTCGGTGCCCGGCGCCAACGATCGCGCACGACCCTGACGGGTGAGGTCGATGGTCATCCCGCCGCTGCGGAAGTCCGCGAGCAGGTCGTCGAGGTCGGCCATCCCCGGCACCGGGTGCAGTGCCGGCTCGTCGGCTCCCTCCCGCAGCATTCCGACGGTGGCCTTGATGTCCTTCAGTGCCGTCTCGGTGGTCTGATGGACATGTGTCAGGGCAGTTTTGGCCAGTTCCGGATCGACCGACAGCAGGTGCACCGCTGTACCGATCTGCATGTTCAGTGACGTCAGATGATGTGCCGCCACATCGTGCAGGTCGCGCGCGATGCGGACGCGTTCTTCGATCACCCTGGTGTGCGCCTCGGCGTCGCGCATCAGTTCGGCCGCCGTCGCCCGATACTCCACCGCCGCAACGTAACGCCGCCGCATCCGGCTCAGGACTCCGAACAGGAACCCGATGCCGATCCAGCCCACCGCGCCGATCCGCTCCACCTCCATCCACGACGACGTCGTAAACAGTGACACCACCAGCACCACACCGCATGGCACCATCAGCGCGACAATCGTCACCGCTGCCGATCGCGTGGCGGCGATCGCGGCACCGCACACGGTGATCGGTATCTCGACAGCAGGATTGAACACACCACCAAAAGCCAAGTACGCCGCGGCGACCACCGTGGTCCCACATAACGCGAGCCACTGACGGTCGGTTCGCCAGTAGACGAACACGCTGCCCGCGGCGGCGAACAGCACACCGATGAGCGAGGCGTCCCCGCCCCGGCCCGCGCGTTGGTCGTACGGCAATGCCCACACCACAAACGCAAATACCAACAGACACACGACGACTCGCGCCACGCGAGGATGACCGCTGCGAAAACGATCCCACCGCTCGACTACATCCACGCGCGAACGATACCTCGCACAGTCCACGGATCCTCCGGATCGGCGACGGGGGCAATCGAATTGATGCACAAAACTAACGATCGCGCTAACTTGAAGGCGTGAAATCCAATGGGCTCCCGGCAATTGACGGTGAGCGCCCAATGCCGATCCGCGTCGTCGTCGCCGACGATCAGGCGCTGTTCCGCAGTACCCTCACCCTGTTGATCAACAGCGAAGCCGGACTGCAGGTGGTGGCCGAGGCCTCGGACGGCGCAGAGGCGGTGCGAGCGGCCCGAAATCACATCCCCGACGTCATCGTCATGGACATCCGGATGCCCGGTATCGACGGTCTGCAGGCCACCAAGGCGATCGTCGACGACCCCCGCCTGCGCGAGTGCCGCATCCTCATCCTCACCACGTTTGAGCAGGACGCGTACGTGATGCTCGCGCTCCGAGCGGGCGCCAGCGGATTCGTCGGCAAAGACCTGGCGCCGGCCGCACTGCTCGCCGCGATCCGAACCGTCGCGCGCGGGGACGCCCTGCTGTCACCGTCGGCCACGAAATTGCTGATCTCCCAGTTCCTCTCACACCCGACCGTCGGCAGCGGTCGCGGCGCGTTCGACGTGCTCACGCCCCGAGAACGGGAAGTGGTGATACTGGTGGCGACCGGACTGTCGAACAGTGAACTCGCCGGACAACTCGGGATCAGCACCCTGACCGCGAAGACCCACGTCAACCGCGCCATGACCAAACTCGGGGTACGCGATCGCGCGCAGTTGGTGATCGCCGCGTATCAGGAGGGCATGGTCCGGCCCGGTCGCCTGGGCTAACGGTTGTTCCGGCGTCGCTTTCCGCCGAGGTAGTCACCGACCACGGCAGCACCGAGACCGTCGAGGTCGGGCGCCACCACGCGGCCCGACACCCTGCGCGCCATCTGATCCACGAAGTGGACCAGCCCGGGGTCGTCGCCGAGCCGGAAGAAGCTGACCTGAGCACCCATCCGCCCGACATTGTCGAGTTCGCGGACGGTGGCACCGAGCGTCGCCGGATGCGGCGGGTAGTAGAAGAACGGCTCGCCGCCGGGCAACAGATGCGCGGTCGGCTCACCATCGGTGACGATCAGTACCACCGGCTGGGCATTGGGGTGGCGACGAAAGTGCCGCTGTGCGAGCAGGAGCGCGTGATGAAGATTCGTACCCTGTTGGCGCATACCGTCCAGGCCGATGAGTTCGCTCATCTCCAGGGTCCGGGCGTAGTGACCGAACGAGATCAGTTGCAGTTCATCGCTGCGGAACCGGGTGGAGATCAGATGGTTGAGCGCCATCGCCGTCCGCTTCATCGGCGTCCAGCGATTCTCGAGCCACATCGAGAACGACGTGTCCACGAGCAGCGCTACCGCGGCCTGACTGCGGGCTTCGGTTTCGGCGACCTCGACATCGCGGACGTCGATCCGCACACCGTCGCGGATCATCGCGTTGCCTGCATGCCGTTTGTCGCGGTCCTCGGTCATGGTGCGCAACACCGCATTGGACACCGTGCGGGTGACGTCCCAGGGTTCGGTGTCGCCGAACTCCCATTCCCGCGACGACCCTGTCGGCTCGCCGGCCAATCCGGCGCGGCGGGTCTGCCGGTCACCGTGGCGTCCCGAGAGTTGTTCGGCCACATCCCGGAAGATGGACTGCCCCAGTTGTCGCATCGCCTTGGGTGAGAGCTTGAGCTGACCGTCACTGCCGCGTTCGAGGAGTCCCTCCTCTTTGAGGGCCTTTTCGAGTTCGGCCAGTGTTCGGGCGTCGACCGCCGCGTCTTCCCCGAGCTGGCGGGCCAGCGCATCGAGGTCGACGTCATCGAGTTGTGCACCCGAATACTGTTGTGAGAGTTGGTCCGACAAGGACTCGAGTTCAGCGAGATCCTGGAGGGCACCGGCACCTTCACCCATGCCCATCCCCTGCTGGCCTTCGAAACTCTGGCCCTCGTCCCAGCCCATACCCGGACGAGCCTGCCGCAGTTGGGAATCCATCTGCGAGAGCTGACCCATCAGATCCGGTGAACCGAAAGCCTGCTGCGACAACTGGTCGAGCTCGGCCCGCTGTTCGGGCGACAACGAGTTGTAGAACTGCTGCGCAGCTGCGCTGCGGGCCGCCAGCGAATCGATCAGCTCTTCGGTGTTGCTCGGGTTCTCGGGAAAGAAGTCCCCGTGGTTGTCCATGAACTCATCGAATTGCTCGGTGGTGTCCTCGCCACGGTTGTGCGCGGCGAGGAGCTCATTGAGGTCCTTGAGCATGTCCGTGATGCGCTGCCGGTCTTCCTCGGTCGCGCCTTCGAGGGCTTCTTTCATCCCCGCAAAACGCTGATCGAGTAACTCCCGGCCCAGCAGATCTTTTATCTTGTCGTACTTCTCCTTCGCCTCCGGACTGCGCCAGTTGTACTCGGACAGATCCTGGACCGCCTGCGCGGTCGACGGGGGAAGGTTCTCGATCTGCATCTCGGCGAACCGGGCGTCGTCGTCGAGGGCCCGCGCGAGTTGCTTGCGCTCGTCGAGCACGGCCTCGTCGAGCAGCTTGCGGATCTCTTCGAAGGTCCCGTTCAGGTTGCGGGACTTGAGGATCTGCTCGCGACGCTTGTTGGCCATCTCCCGCAGTTCATCGAGTCCCCGCATGTTGTTGCTTCCGCGGCGCAGGAACTCCCGCATCGCGGACTGTGGGGATCCACCGGCCATCACGTCGTCGCCGATGGCGTCGAGCGCTTCGCGCAGGTCCACCGGTGGTGCCAACGGATCTGGACCACCGGTGTACCGCAGATAGCGTGAGCGGTGAAAATTATTGCGGGGCATGTCGAATTCTCTCGGTTCAGCCGTACACGGTCTGGCCGGTGCCGTCGGCTTCTTTGCCGATCCGCCGGGCCAGGAACAGACCCTCGAGCGCCAACTCGAGGGCACTGGCACGTTCTCCGTCGTCGATGACATCGAGTCGCTCGGCGATCTTGTTCACCACCGGCTCGGTGCCTTCCGGCATCGACGTCAGCAGATCGTTGGCAGAGACCCGGTCACCGGTCACCACCGGTTCACTGGCCTCGAGTGCGGTGACCAGCGTCGCCAGATCGACACCACCGAGGTGCTCGCGAACCGTGTCTGCGGTCGACTTACGCAGGAGATGCTCGAGGATCTCGATCTCACGGCCTTCTTCACCCGATTCGAACTCGACCTTGCCCCGGAGCACCTCGATCACCGACGAGAGGTCGACAACGCGTGCCACCGCAAGGTCCTCACCGAGCACCGCGGCCCGGTGCAGTGCCGCGGCGGCAACGGTTTCGGCGCCTGCGATGGCAAAGCGGGCCGAGACGCCCGATCGCTGATCGATCGCCGGGTTGTCGCGGACGTACCGGGTGAACCGCGCGATGATCTCGATGAGGAAGGTCGGCACGGTCGCCGTCAGGTCGGCTTCCTGCTCGATGACCGCGATCTCGTCCTCGAGTTCGATCGGATAGTGGGTACGGATCTCCGCACCGAAACGGTCTTTGAGGGGCGAGATGATCCGGCCGCGGTTGGTGTAGTCCTCGGGGTTGGCGCTGGCCATCAACACGACGTCGAGCGGCAACCGGAGGCTGTAGCCGCGGACCTGGATGTCGCGCTCCTCCATCACGTTGAGCATGGAGACCTGGATGCGTTCGGCGAGGTCGGGCAGCTCGTTGATCGCGATGATGCCGCGGTGCGCCCGCGGGATGAGCCCGAAGTGGATGGTCTCCGGATCCCCGAGGCTCCGTCCCTCGGCGACCTTCATCGGATCGACATCGCCAACCAGGTCACCCACCGAGGTGTCCGGGGTGGCGAGCTTCTCGGAGTAACGCTCGCTGCGGTGCCGCCAGCCGATCGGCAGGTCGTCGAGCAGGTTCGCGGCTTTGCGGATCGATGCCGGGGTGATCGGTTCGAACGGGTGCTCGTCGAGTTCCGAACCCTCGATGACCGGGGTCCACTCGTCGAGCAGGCCGACTATCGTCCGCAGCAAACGGGTCTTGCCTTGTCCACGTTCACCCAGCATCACCACGTCATGCCCGGCGAGCAGGGCCCGCTCGAGATGCGGGATCACGGTGGTCTCGAAACCCAGGATCCCGGGCCACGGGTCGACGCCTGACCGCAGTGCGGTCAGCAGGTTGTTGCGGATCTCGTCCTTCACGCTTCGCTGCACATGACCCGAGGCACGAAGCTCGCCGAGGGTCCGTGGAGAAGGGTGTGCCGAGCGGATTGTCGTCGTGTGGGGTGTGCTCACCTCTTCTACGCTACGAGGCCGCGCCCGGAAGTGCACTTGTTACGCCCGCAGAGGAACTCCTGGCGCCTTCTCAAAGCCCTCTCGAGTTACCCTTCCGCGACGCGCCCGACCGAGCCCGATTGCCGCCTGCGGCCAGCGATTCGACAAACTGAGGAGATGACAAGCACCACATCGTCTCAAGCGCAGGCATCGGGATCCGAGCCGGCAGTCCCCACCGGGGCACTCGACGGGATCCGGGTCCTGGAGCTGGGTTCGCTCATCGCCGGCCCTTTTGGTGCCCGTCTGCTGGGTGATCTCGGGGCGGACGTGATCAAGATCGAGGCGCCGAACTCCCCGGACCCGCTGCGCGGTTGGGGCCAGGCCGAACGCGACGGACACCACTTCCTGTGGACCGTCTACGCCCGCAACAAGCGAGCCATAACGCTGAACCTGCGCAGCGAACGCGGCCGCGAGATCTTTCTCGAGCTGGTGGAGCAGGCCGACATGATCGTCGAGAACTTTCGTCCCGGCACCCTCGAAAAACTCGACATCGGCTACGACGTACTCCGCGAACGCAATCGGGGCATCATCCTCGTCCGCGTGTCGGGATACGGACAGACCGGACCCGATGCAGGCCGCGCGGGATACGCCTCGGTTGCCGAAGCCGAAAGCGGTCTACGGCACCTCAACGGCTATCCCGACCAGCCGCCGCCACGCATCGCACTGTCGCTCGGGGACACGCTCGCCGGGATGTTCGCCGTGCACGGAGCGCTCGCCGCGCTCTACCGCCGCACCGTCACCGGCGAAGGTCAGATCGTGGACGTGGCGCTGAACGAGGCCTGCCTCGCGGTCCAGGAATCAACCATCCCCGACTACGACCAGGGCGGTGTGGTCCGCGGACCATCCGGCACCCGGCTCGCGGGCATCGCACCGTCGAACATCTACCCCACCGGTGACGGCAGCATGGTTGTCATCGGCGCCAATCAGGACACCGTCTTCCGACGCCTCTGCGCGGCGATGGGCAAACCCGAATTGGCGACCGATCCCCGATTTGCCGATCACGGGGCCCGCGGAGCGAACCAGGACGAGATCGACGAGATCATCGCCAAGTGGACCGCAGAGCAGCCCAAAGACCATCTCATCGCGCTGCTCAAAGAGGCCGGGGTGGTTGTCGGGCCGATCAACACCGTCGCCGAGGTGGTCACCGATCCCCAACTGCTGGCCCGGGACATGATCACCCCGCACTTCGACGAACGGATCGGCGAAGACGTCCTCGGTCCGGGCATCGTCCCCAAATTGACGGGCACCCCGGGCCGGATCCGCAATGCGGGGCCGTCTGTCCCCGGTCGTCACAACACCGAGGTCTTGAGTGAACTCCTGCACCTCGACGACGCGGCGATCAAGGCGTTGAAAGACGACGGCGTCCTCTGACCCACCCACTGTCAAGCAGACGCTCCGGATTTACGAGGACGCTCCACATATTTGTGGAGCGTCCTCGTATATCTGGAGCGTTTGGGGAAGTTCGGAAGCCGATCAGCGATAGGCCAACCAGATCGCCAGCCCAAAACCGGCGAATGCGATGGCAATTCGCAGCGGTGTCGCCGGGATCCGGGCCACCACCGGTGGTCCGACCCAGCCGCCTGCCAGGCATCCGACACCCATCGCGGCGGCGGCACCCCAGTCGATGGATCCGAAGAACACGAACACCAGGGCGGCAACGGCATTCGATGCGGCCAGCAACACCGACTTGAACAGCGTTGCCTGCCATATCGTCTGCGTCGTGGCGATGAGTGAGACGGCCAGGAAGATGATCCCGGCGCCGGCACCGAAATAGCCGCCATAGATGGCGATCACGAACACCGCGACGGGCAGAATCCCGGGAATGTCTCGATGGCCGGACATCCGGCGAATCATCGGCTGGCACAACACCGCAAGGGCCGCGACCGCCACCAGGTACGGGACCACGGTCTCGAACGTGCTCGCCGACGTCAGCAACAGGACCACCGCGCCGACAAGACCACCGGCACCGGCACAGCCCAGCAACGCCAGCAGGCGTCGGTCGAACGAGATGGATGCCCGCGCCGACGTCGCACTGCCGATACCGACCGGGATCAGGGCCACCGTATTGGTGACATTGGCGGTAATCGGTGGCAACCCCGCCAGCAACAGGGCCGGATAACTGACGAGGGATGCAAGTCCGGTCACGTAACCAACCACACCGGCAAGGAAGCCGGCGGCAATCAAGAACGCCAGTTCCGCCACCGCCGCAACCTACCTCACTGCCCCTCACTCCCGCTCCCCCGCAAACGCTCCGGAAATACGAAGACGCTCCACATATTTGTGGAGCGTCTTCGTATAGATGGAGCGTTTGCGGGTGGGGCTAGTGGGCGAAGTGCCGGGCCCCGGTCAGATAGAGGGTGATGCCTGCCTCGTTGGCGGCCGCGATCACCTCGTTGTCACGAATCGAACCACCGGGCTGCACAACAGCTTTCACGCCACCGTCGATGAGCACCTGCAGTCCGTCCGGGAACGGGAAGAACGCATCGGAGGCACCGACACTGCCACGAGCTCGGTCACCGGCACGCGTCACCGCGAGGTGCGCGGAGTCGACGCGATTGACCTGACCCATACCGACACCGACCGACGCCCGATCGGACGCCAGCAGGATCGCGTTGGACTTCACCGAGCGGCAGGCCCGCCAAGCAAACTCGAGGTCGGCCAGGGTTGCCGCATCGGCAGCTTCGCCTGCCGCCAACTGCCAGTTCTCCGGCGAGTCACCCTCGGCGTCGAGGATGTCGCGGTGCTGAACCAGCACCCCACCGCTCACCGGCTTCAGTTCGACGGCATCGCGGCGCGGGGGCTGCGCAAGCAACACCCGGACGTTCTTCTTGCGGGTCAGAACCGAAAGAGCACCATCTTCGAATCCCGGGGCGACGACGACCTCGGTGAAGATCTCCGCGATCTGCTCGGCCATCTGCAGGCTCACCGGCCGGTTCGCGGCGATCACTCCGCCGTACGCACTGACCGGATCGCACGCGTGCGCCTTGCGGTGCGCCTCTGCGACGTCGTCCGACGTGGCGATGCCACAGGGGTTGGCGTGCTTGATGATCGCCACCGCAGGGTCGGTGAAGTCATAGGCGGCGCGCCAGGCGGCGTCGGCGTCGGTGTAGTTGTTGTAGCTCATCTCCTTGCCGTGCAGCTGCTCGGCTTGGGCCAGGCCCGGGGCCTCGGTGCTGCTGACATACAGCGCGGCCGGCTGATGCGGGTTCTCGCCGTAGCGCAACACCGACGAGCGCTCCCAGCTCTTGCCCGCCCAGACGGGGAACTCGCTGTCGGGCTCGGGCGCGACGACGCGACCCATCCACTCCGCGACCGCGATGTCGTAGTCGGCGGTGTGGCGGAATGCCTTCGCGGCCAGCGACTTACGCTCGGAAAGCGTGAATCCCCCGGCCTCGACCGCAGCCAGGACGTCTGCGTAGTCGGTGGGGTCGACCACCACGCCGACGGACGGATGATTCTTGGCGGCACCGCGCACCATCGACGGTCCGCCGATATCGATCTGTTCGACGCACTCGTCAGGGGTCGCACCCGAAGCCACCGTCTCGGTGAACGGGTAGAGGTTCACGATGACCAGCTCGAACGCGGCGATGCCGAGTTCGGCGAGCTTCTCGACGTGCGCGTCCTTGCGGGTGTCGGCCAGGATGCCGGCGTGCACCACCGGGTGCAGGGTCTTGACCCGACCTTCCAGGCACTCCGGGAAGCCGGTCAGTTCGGAGACCTCGATGACCGGGACACCGGCCTCGGCGATCTTCTTGGCCGTCGAACCGGTCGACACGATCTCGACGCCGCCGGCATGCAGGCCCTTGGCCAGTTCGGTCAGCCCGGATTTGTCGTACACGCTGACCAACGCCCGACGGAAGGGCTTGCGCTGCAGGTCATTACTCACGGAATGTGGGCCTTTCGTCCTTCGATGACAACACCTTTGGTGGCAATCGAACGAACCACCGCTACAAGCAGCACCCGTTCGACCATCTTGATTCGTTCATGCAACGTGATTTCGTCGTCACTGGACTGCACGGCGACCGGGGCCTGCGCGAGAATCGGGCCGGTGTCCACGCCGCTGTCGACCAGGTGAATGGTCGAGCCGGTCACCTTGACACCGTGGGCCAGTGCATCGGCCACCGCGTGCGCGCCGGGGAACGACGGCAGCAACGCGGGGTGGGCATTGATGATGCGGCCACCGAAACGGGCGATGAACTCCGGCCCCAGGATCTTCATGAATCCCGCGGCCACCACCAGGTCGGGGTTGAACGCGGCGACGGTGTCGGCGAGCTTGCGATCCCATTCGGAGCGGTCGCTCGTCATCGGGACGATCGCAGTGTCCACGCCGCGTCGTCGCGCCGCCTGCTCGGCCGCACACTCACGGTCGGTCACCATCGCGACAACGTTGCCCGGATAGTCGTCGTCCTCGGCTGCGTCGAGCAATGCCGAAGCCAGCGAACCCGCGCCCGACGCGAGGATGACAACGGACACCGGGGTGACTGACGGCATGGCGTCCAGTGTGGAACTCCTCGAACTCTGGTTTGAACGGAAATCTACGACGACGCGGGCCCCTCATCGAGTGGTCCGCAGATGCCTCGTCTCGCGCTGTCGAGCCTAATCGCTGCTGTTTCAGCGAGGCCGTCGGGTACCGAACTCGTCGGTCGAGACCAATTCCTCGCCGCCGACGGCGTCGATCATCCCGGAGTCGGCATCATCCCAGTCGGTCTCGGTGACCCAATCGTCGACATCCCAGCCGTCGATCGCCGGGGCGACGTCGATCAGGACACCGGCGTCTGAATCGAGGATCGGGATCTCGGCCGGTTCGCGATACTCGATCTCCAGCTCTGCCGGGACCGCCTCTGCGGCTTCATCCAGGTCGTCGAACTCGTCGAGGTCCCGCGGGGCATAGTCGTCGTAGATCAGGTTCATGGCCCGCGCGCGAGCCCGCCGGGTCGACGGCAGCGCGCTGTGGATCAGGGCCATGACCGAACCGACAACGGCAATCCAGCCGAATGCGAAGACCCCCACCACCGGCAGGTTGACGCCGACCTCACCGAGCACACCGAGCTTTCCACCGGACACAGCCGAGGCCGCCACGATCGCCAAGGACGTCAGACCCGCGGCCACCACTACGGTGCGGATGTTGCGCAGCAGCGACAGATCCACGCACAGTCGGGCGACGATCAGCGACACCATCGCCGCGCCGGCAAGCAAGATCAGACCCCACCGGCCACCACCGCCGTCGGGAAGCACCGCCAGGATCGGCAGCGGCGGCACCTGTCCGCCGACCGAACCGAAGAGGTCGACGGTCGCGCCGCCGACCTGCACGGGCGCCCCGACCAACGCGGCCGCCGAACCGATCACCACGTTGGGCAGGTAGAGCAGCGAGAGCAAGAACAATCCGAGGACACCGGCCACACCATTGCTTGCCGACAGCAGCTCACCGGCGACGGACCAGTTGATGATCAGCCGGAAGGCGACAACCAATGCGCCCAGCGTGAACATCGCGATCACCGCGATAAAGCCACAGCGCAGACCCTTGAGTACCCAGTCGGCCACGCCGGTCCGCACCACAATCGTCGGCCACCACTTGTAGGCAACACCGCCGAGCGCGCCCACGGCCTGGACCGCGAACGTGCAGACGAAGGCCAGCAGCGCATTCGGGCTCTGCAAGGTCATCACCGTCGATGCATCCATCACCACGGCCAGCGACAGCACCGTGGCGAGCAGTGGTCCGCCAACGGCGGCGAGGATCACGGCCGCGACCTCGGAGTGCGGACGGTCGATGTCGGTCGCCCGGGCGGTGGACCGTCCCACCACGAACATCATCAGCAACGTGGGTGCCAGGGGCATCACACCGACGGTCACGTCGCCGACGGTCATGGGTACCTGATGAATTGCGAACCACATCGACGCCACCGTCGCGGGCAGACTCCCGAGGCCGTCCCCCACGCTCAGCAGGATGACGATCGTGACCAGGATCAGAAGCGCCAGAGTGGCAGCTGTGGTCCCGAAGGCAAGCCGGACCAGCGCCCGGGTCGAATCCGCGGCACCAACCTCATCGGCGCGGCGCGAGCGGCGTATCTCGCGCAGACGCGCGGCGAGGTTTTCCGCTGTAGAACTGACCACTTGACCAGGGTGTCATTCGCATCGCGTACCGATGGTCAGGCGCGCCGAAGATATGCAGTTTACGAATTGATGAATTGACACACCTGGATAAAAAAACACACCGAACAGTTGTGACCTCAGGCCATAACTGTCCGGTGTGTACTTCGGTACGGGAATTGTTTCCGCACCCGATTCAGCAGGTTTCTAGCGCTCCGGTGACTTGAACTGAGTTGTCGGATCGCCGCCCTGGCTCGGGCGGTCCTCGGAGCTCGAAGCTCCCGGCACCTGATACGAGGTTGCCCCCGGATGTGCACCGGATGACGGAGCACTCGGCTGCGCGGACGAGGGGCTACTCGGCTGCGGTGTGGCAGATGGGTTCGCGGTCGGAACAGCCGTCGTCGCATCCGAACTGCCGGACTTGCTCTGCCCGCCCGTGTCTGCGGCGGACGGAGCATTCTGGCCGTAACCGGTCTGCGCGTATGGATTGCTCTGCGCGGCCTGGTGGCTACCGGAGCTCGATGCGCTCTGGCCGGACGATGCCTGGCCGTAGCCTGCGCCGTACCCGCTCGCCTGTCCGTATCCGCCACTCTGTCCGTAGCTCGGAGCCGATTCTGCTGCGGCCTGCTGCGAGCCGGTCGATCTGGACGATGTGGTCGCCGAGGCATCCGCCGATGCGGTCTTGATGATTCCGGCTTCGACCAGCAACCATGCCACCGCGACGGCAGCCTGGATGATGCCGAAGACGATCACCAGGATGAATCCGATGCCTGCGTCGCCCTCACCCTTGGTGAGGAACTGGAACAGGATCAGCAGTCCGCCGATCACCGAGAGGCCGGCAACCACACCGCTGAACTTTGTCTCCTGCTTGAGGAGCAACGTCGACAGTGCGACCAGGCCGGCGGCACCGAGGATGGTCAGCGCCGTCGCCTCCCACTGGAACATGTGGTTGTTCTCGAGGCCCTCCATGTCGATCACCGGGGCAAAGCCGAGGAAGAAGTTGATCAGACCGAGGGCGCCGAGCGCGTAAACCAGGTACGTCCCGATTGCGGCGGGCAGACCTTGCCGCGCCGCCGGCTGTGAGTAGCCCTGCTGGCCATAGCCATAGCCCTGCTGGCCATAGCCCTGCTGTCCGGCAGGTTGCTGCCCGGCAGGCTGCTGGCCGTATCCCTGCGGGGGCTGCTGGCCGTAACCCTGTTGCCCGGCAGGCTGCTGGCCGTATCCCTGCGGGGGCTGCTGGCCGTAGCCCTGTTGCCCGGCAGGCTGTTGTCCGTATCCCTGGGTCGGCTGCTGGCCGTAACCCTGGCCGTATTGCGGCGCTCCGGCTTCGGGTTGTCCCGCGCCGGGGTACTGGGAGCCTTGGTACGGCTGCTGCGAGCCGTAGCCGGACCCCCCGGGTTGATAGCTCATTTTCCACTCCTGCGTTTGAGGACTTGGGTGTCGCGCCCCACGCTAGTACATCCGTCTGGGCCGACGGCGGCCGATTTGGTCGGGTTGTCCTACTTACAACCTACGGTCAGCGCCTGAACAGGTCGAACACTCTGATCGTCAGACCACAGGTCGGCACCCGAGGTCGGCGTATTTGCCACTTTGATCACCATATTTGATACCGGCCACCGTGGGCCGAACTCGCCGATTTCAGTCTGCGGATCCCGCCCGGACCGCTACACGCGCGCGCGGCCGAATCCGCCAGGCATGGAAGTGAAATGAATCGACCGGACCGTGAGAAACGTCGAATTGGACGCTGTGACCCAATTCAAAACAACCCGGCCACAATTTGTTTGAGTCCACGAAGAATATTCGGTCTCGCAGGCTGCGAATCGAATTACTGCCCAGAAACTTCCACGATCCGTACCGTCAGCTATCGAGGATCTCCAGTGCCTGCGCTCGCATCTGGACCTTGCGGACCTTGCCGGTCACGGTCATCGGGAACTCGTCGACCAAATGCACGTATTTGGGGATCTTGTGGCGGGCGATCTTGCCGTCCGCAAACGCATTGAGGTCGTCGACGGTGAAAGTGCCTGCACCGTCGCGCAATTGAATCCACGCCATCAGTTCCTCGCCGTACTTCTCATCGGGTACGCCGATCACCTGTGCATCGAGGATGTCCGGGTGCGTATACAGGAACTCTTCGATCTCACGCGGATAGATGTTCTCTCCCCCGCGGATCACCATGTCCTTGATGCGGCCGGTGATCTGGACGTAGCCGTGGCTGTCCATGACCGCCAGATCGCCGGTGTGCATCCAACCGTCGGCGTCGAGCACGTCAGCAGTCTTGTCCGGCTGGTTCCAGTACCCGATCATCACGCTGTACCCGCGGGTACAGAACTCGCCGGTCTCACCGCGGGCGACGATGTCACCGGTCACCGGGTCGATGATCTTGATCTCCAGGTGTGGTCCGACCCGTCCCACGGTGCCGACCCGTCGCTCGAACGTGTCGTCGGTGCGCGTCTGGGTCGACACCGGCGCGGTCTCGGTCATGCCATAACAAATCGACACCTCCGCCATGTGCATCTTGTCGATGACCTGCCGCATCACCTCGGCCGGACACGGTGATCCGGCCATGATGCCGGTCCGCAGCGAACTGAGGTCGTAGCTGTCGAAATCGGCCAGTGCCAGCTCGGCGATGAACATCGTCGGCACACCGTAGAGACTCGTACACTTCTCGGCTGCAACAGCTTTCAGCGACAATGACGGGTCGAAGCCCGGCGCCGGGATGACCATCGCGGCACCGTGGGTCGTGGCCGCGAGGTTACCCATCACCATGCCGAAGCAGTGATAAAACGGCACCGGGATACAGATGCGGTCCGCTTCGGTGTAGCCGCACAGCTCGCCGACCAGGTAGCCGTTGTTGAGGATGTTCCGGTGGGACAGTGTGGCGCCCTTGGGCTTCCCCGTGGTTCCCGATGTGTACTGGATGTTGATTGCGTCATCCTGACTCAGCGACGCGGCAATCTTGTCCAGGGCGGCGAGCTCGGATTCGGTTGGCGTGGCCAACAACTCATCCCACGCAGGGCTGTCGAGCAACACCACCGATTGCAATGCGTCGCAGTTGCCGAGAGCGGCGGAAAGCATGCCTGCGTAATCAGCACCGCGGAACTCACGGGCAGCGATGACCATGCGGGTACCGGATTGGGCCAGCGCGAACTCGATCTCGGTTTGCCGGTATGCCGGATTGAGGTTCACCAGGATGACGCCGAGTTCCGCAGCGGCGTATTGGGTCAGCACCCATTCGGCACAGTTCGGAGCCCACAGTCCCAGGCGATCACCGGGCCCCAACCCACTGCGCGACAGCCCGGCGGCAAGTGCACGAACCTGCTGCCGGAGTTCTTCATACGTCCACCGGCGACCCGTCGGAACGTCAACCAGGGCTTCGCTGTCGGGGAATCGCTCCGCGGTATCACGAAGCGATTCGCCGATGGTCAGCGTCAGCAGCGGTGGTTCTTCTTCACCTTTGGCGTACGAGCGCGGCACGCTTTCGGCACCCCTCGTAGACGAGCGGTCAGACATCGTTGTCTCCTCACCGGTCACACCTGGTCAAGCTGTTGCTGGATCAACCCTTCGCATGATGGCCTCGGCCTGTCCGAGCAGTGGCGAATCGATCATCTGACCGCCCACCCGAAAGACACCGCCGACATTGTCTGCAGCGGCCGCGAGCACTTCGCGTGCCCACTTGACCTCGCCATCGGTGGGGCGATATGCCGCCCGCACGATGTCGACCTGGGACGGATGGATACATGCCGTCGCCTCGTAGCCCAGATTCACCGCGTCGAGGGCTTCCAACTGCAAACCTTCGGTGTCGGCGATCTCGATGTGTACCGAGTCGATGGCAAAACGTCCGTGACTGGCACAGGCCAACCGGACCATGCCGCGAACCTGGCGGGCCACGTCGCGGTACCGGCCGGCGTTTTCCTCGGCGGCGGTGAACCGGCTCGACCGGCCACCCATCGCGGCGATCAGATCTTCGGCACCCCACATCAGTCCGATGCAGTTGGGCGCCGCGGCGATCTGATCCGCCTGGGTGGCCCCGAGCGGGGTCTCCACCAGCGCAACCACCTGGTATCCGATCGCCAGCAACTGGTCCGCGCTTTCGGCTTTCGCCAGCATCACGACGCGATAGTCGGTCTGTGCCAGCGCCTTGAGATCCTTGAGATGATCGCCGGTGCCGGCCGGATTGATCCGGACCATGGTGATGTTGGGGTCGATCGGGTTGTTGATCAACGCCTCGCGCGCATCGTCGCGGGCTTCGGGACGGACCGCATCCTCGAGATCGATGATCACCGCGTCGGCACGTTCGGCAGCCTTGGCGTATCGCTCCGGCCGATCAGCCGGGACGAACAAAATCGCCGGCCCCGGTGGACTCCAGTTCGTCACCGATTTCCCTCCTGTGCGTTCTACCTCAATGGTCACGGGTTCTTCCGAACCAATGTCGATCGCTGTGCAAGAGCAACTATGTCACCATGCTGATTCTTTCCTATATGACGCAGGGACACCACGCCTTCACCGGGCCTTGATTTGCTTTCCCTCTTCCCGGTGCAGACGGTTTCCGCGTACAGCGTGTCGCCACCGAAGAGCGGCTTGGGGAAGGCGATCTCCGAAAAACCGAGGTTGGCCACCAAGGTGCCCTGGGTCAGCTGACTCACCGACAGTCCCACGATGGTGGACAACGTGAACATCGAATTGATCAGGCGCTGACCACCGAATCCCGGCTGCTCTGCGGCGAACGCCGCGTCGAGGTGCAGGGCCTGGGTGTTCATCGTCAGCGTTGTGAACAGCACGTTGTCGGCCTCGGTGACCGTCCGGCCGGGACGGTGTTCGTAGACGGTGTCGATCTCGAACTCTTCGAAGTACAGACCGCGCTGCGTGACGCGTTTCGGTTCCCCACCGGAGTTGGTGTTCATTTCACTGCCCGACGTGGTGCTCATGCGAACCCCAGCTCACGTGCGATCAGCATCAACTGGACCTCGGTGGTGCCCTCACCGATCTCGAGGATCTTCGAGTCGCGGTAGTGGCGTGCCACGGGGTACTCGTTCATGAATCCGTAGCCACCGTGAATCTGGGTTGCCATGCGGGCATTGTCCATCGCCGCCTCGCTGGACACGAGCTTGGCGATCGCGGCTTCCTTCTTGAAAGGCTTGCCTGCCAGCATCTTCGATGCAGCGTGGTAGTAGGCCGTGCGTGCCGTGTGGGCCCGCGCCTCCATCCGCGCAATCGAGAACGACACCGATTGGTAGTCGCCGATGGGGCGGCCGAACGATTGGCGCTCCTTGGCGTACTTCACGCTCTCGTCCACACACCCCTGAGCAACACCGGTCGCCAGCGCGGCGATCGCAATCCGTCCCTCATCGAGGATCGACAGGAAGTTGGCGTAACCCCGACCGCGTTCGCCGAGGAGGTTCTCCGCGGGCACCCGCGCGTCGTCGAAGCTCAGCGGGTGCGTGTCAGAGGCATTCCAGCCAACCTTGTTGTACGCCGGTTCAGCGGTGAATCCCGGTGTGCCACTGGGCACGATGATGGTCGAGAGCTCCTTGCGGGGACGGCCGTCAGCGCCGGGCGAACGAGTACCGGTGACAGCGGTGACCGTGACCAGCGAGGTGATGTCGGTGCCGGAGTTGGTGATGAACTGCTTGGAGCCGTTGATAACCCACTGATCGCCGTCTTCCTTGGCGGTGGTGGCGGTGGCCCCGGCATCAGAACCGGCGCCGGGTTCGGTGAGACCGAATCCGGCCAACTTCTTTCCGGCGGTCAGGTCGGGCAGCCAGGTCTGCTTCTGCTCCTCGTTGCCGAATCGGTAGATCGGCATCGCACCCAGGCCGACGCCTGCCTCGAGGGTTATGGCAACGGACTGATCGACTTTGCCGAGTTCTTCCAGTGCCAGTGCCAGGGCGAAGTAGTCGCCGCCCATGCCGCCGTACTCTTCCGGGAAGGGCAGACCGAACAGGCCCATCTCCCCCATCTGGCGAACCACGTCGTACGGAAAGCTGTGCTCGGCATCATGTTTGGCCGATACCGGTGCAACCACCTGCTGCGCAAAATCGGCAACGGTTTTGCGGAGTTCGTCGTATTCCGCGGTCAAGTCGTCGGTGACGGTCATTCGGGTGTTCCTTCCGGGTTGTCTGTCGCTGTGTGATCGATCACGACCGCCAGCGCTTGGCCGGCGGTGACTTTGTCACCGACCTTCACATTGACAGTGAGATCGCCGCCGCGCGGAGCGGTCAGGGTGTGTTCCATCTTCATTGCTTCGACCACCAGTACCGGCGCACCGGCCTCGACCGCTTCGCCACCGGGATTGAGCACCGCCACAACCGTTCCCGGCATCGGACTGGTGATCTCACTGAGGGCTTCGTCATCGGCCGACGAACGCAGGAGATGCGCCGTCGCGACCTCCCAGATGCCATCGGGACCGCTGATCCAATACTTCTGGTGGTTCTCGTGGCCCAACTCGGCGTCCGGATCGGATTCGGCGATGAGCCAGCGGGCACCGTCACCGTCAACCGTGAGTCGCTCGCCGTGCAGCGCCGCCGACGCCTTCCAGTCCCCGATCTCCACGTGCGCATCGGTCTCCGGTCCGGTCACTGACACGGTGACTTTCTCGTCGCCGACCTGCAGGCGCGTCCGGGTGGCAGCGGCGCCGCCGATCCGCCAGCCGACCTCAGAGGTCCACGGCGTGCCCGCATGTCGCGCGCGGCGGGTCCGGTGCAGGCCGACGAGGGCCAACGCTTCGGCCGGGACGGCGGGGGGCGTGTAGTCGACGATGAGACGATCGAGCAGTTCGGTGTCGAGGTCACCATCGCGAACCCGGGGTTCATCGAGCACAAACCGACAGAAATCGATATTGGTGCGCAACCCGAGGACGTGGGTGTCGGCCAGTGCGGCGCCCAGTCGTTCGATGGCATCAGCGCGATCTTCGCCGTGGACGATGACCTTCGCCAGCATGGGGTCGTAATCGCTGCCGACGACCCCACCGGTGACGATGCCGGAGTCGACCCGGATTCCGGGTCCGCTCGGCTCGTCGACCAACAGCAGTTGCCCGCCGGTCGGCAGGAATCCGGCTGCCGGATCCTCCGCGTAGACGCGCGCCTCGATGGCATGACCGGTCATGGTCACGTCGTCCTGACCGAAGTCCAGCTTTTCGCCTGCGGCAACCCGTAGCTGCCATTCGACCAGATCGATGCCGGTGACCAACTCGGTGACCGGATGTTCCACCTGCAGACGGGTGTTCATCTCCATGAAGAAGAACTCGTCGGGGCGATGCGCCGAGACGATGAACTCCACCGTTCCGGCACCGGTGTAGCCGACCGATCGAGCGGCGTCGCAGGCCGACGCGCCGATCCGGGCCCGCGTTGCGGGATCCAGCAGCGCGGACGGGGCCTCTTCGATGACCTTCTGATGCCGTCGCTGCAGCGAACACTCACGTTCCCCGAGGTGCACGACGTTGCCGTGCGTATCGGCGAGGACCTGCACCTCGATGTGGCGCGGGGTGTCGACGAACCGCTCCAGGAACAGGGTGTCGTCGCCGAATGCGGCTCCGGCCTCACGACGGGCGGTGTTCAATGCGGCCGGAAGTCCGGCCGCATCCTCGACCCGATGCATACCCTTGCCGCCACCGCCTGCGCTCGGCTTGATCAGTACCGGGAACCCGATATCAGATGCTGCCGCGATCAATTCATCGTCGGTCAGACCCGGTCGAGAGATGCCCGGAACCACCGGGACGTCGCGCTCCGCGACCGCCGCGCGGGCAGCTATCTTGTCACCCATGACCTCGATGGCCTGGGTCGGCGGGCCGAGGAACAGGATCGAGGCTTCTTGCAGTGCTCGCGCGAAAGCTGCGTTCTCCGAGAGGAATCCGTACCCGGGGTGCACCGCATCGGCGCCAACACGCTTGGCCGCGTCGATCACCTTGCCGATATCGAGGTAGCTCGCCGTGGCCGCCGCGGGTCCGATGTGCACGGCCTCGTCGGCAAGGCGTACGTGCAGCGAATCGGCATCAGCATCGGAATACACTGCAACGCTGCGGATTCCCTGCGCCCGCAGGGTACGGATGACCCGGCAGGCGATCTCGCCCCGGTTGGCGATGAGAACTTTTTTGATTGTCTTGGTTGCCATGGAGGTGCCTCTCACATCCGGAAGACGCCGTAGGACACCGGCGCCAACGGCGCGCGGCGTGCGGAAGCCAGCGCCAGCCCGAGCACGGTGCGGGTGTCGGCCGGGTCGATGACACCGTCGTCCCACAACCGAGCGGTCGAGTAGTAAGCGCCGGACTGATTCTCGAACTGTTCCCGGATCGGAGCCTTGAAGGCTTCCTCGTCGGCGGGGTCCCACTGCTCGCCACCGCGTTCGATCTGGTTGCGGCGCACCGTTCCCAGAGTGTCGGCGGCCTGCGGCCCACCCATCACCGAGATCCTGGCATTCGGCCACATCCACAGGAAGCGAGGCGAATACGCCCGGCCACACATCGAGTAGTTGCCTGCTCCGAACGAGCCGCCGATGATCACGGTGAACTTGGGCACCCGGGCACAGGCCACCGCGGTGACCATCTTGGCACCGTTCTTGGCGATACCACCCTGCTCGTATTCCCGTCCGACCATGAAGCCGGTGATGTTCTGCAGGAACACGAGCGGGATCTTGCGCTTGTCGCACAGCTCGATGAAATGTGCGCCCTTGAGGGCACTTTCACTGAACAGCACGCCATTGTTGGCGATGATCCCGACCGGATGTCCATGGATGTGGGCAAACGCCGTCACCAGCGTGGTGCCGTATCCGGCCTTGAACTCGTTGTATTCGCCGCCGTCGACAACTGTTTCGATCACGCCGCGCACGTCGTAGGGGGTGCGGGCATCCGTCGGAACGATGTCGTAGAGGTCCGTCTGCGAAACTTTCGGTTCCCGCACCGGCTGCACCTCCCACTGCGGCGCCTCCTGCGGACCGAGGGTCGACACGATGCGACGAACCCGCTCGAGAGCGTCTTCGTCGTTGTCGGCGAGGTGGTCGGTCACGCCCGACACCGTCGAGTGCATGAGACCGCCACCGAGATCTTCGGCGGTGACGTCTTCACCGGTGGCCGCCTTCACCAGCGGCGGACCGGCCAGGAAGATGGTGCCCTGATCACGCACGATCACCGTCTCGTCACTCATCGCAGGCACATACGCACCACCGGCGGTCGAGGAGCCCAGGACCGCCGAGATCTGCGCGATGCCCGCGGCGCTCATGTTGGCCTGGTTGTAGAAGATCCGACCGAAGTGGTCGCGGTCTGGGAACACCTCGTCCTGCTCCAGCAGCATCGCGCCGCCCGAATCCACCAGGTAGATGCAGGGCAGCCGATTGGCGGCCGCGATCTCCTGCGCGCGCAGGTGCTTCTTGACCGTCACCGGGTAGTAGGTGCCGCCCGATACGGTGGCATCGTTCGCGATGATCAGGCATTCCCGCCCGGCCACCCTGCCGATACCGGCGATCACGCCGGAAGCAGGCGCCTTGCCGCCGTACATGTCCTCGGCCGCCAGCGGAGCGATCTCGAGAAACGGGCTGCCGGCGTCGAGCAACGTGTCGATCCGGTCGCGGGGCAGCAACTTGCCCCGGGACAGGTGACGCTCGCGGGCCTTGTCACCGCCGCCACGTGCGACGCGACTGAGCCGTTCTCGCAGCTCGGTGACGTTTTTTTCGTGCGCCTGCCGCCACTGGCCTGCGACTGCGGTTGTGGACACCTGCGCCCACCTTTCAGTTAGGAGCGATTAACTGAATTGGACGTTACGCGCCTTCCGGTCCAATTGTCACGTGTTTCCGAACGGCGATGTCGCGGTTGCCCACATCGGCCGTCGCCGAGCGATGCCCGTGTCGGCCTCGACGCGAGTCGGCATATGTGGGCGCGGTCACAGGCTGCAGTACGATCGGCTTACCGAATTGCACGTCCTCGTCCCACCACCCCCGGGGCGATTACAAACGAAATAGAGAGCCGGGTAAACAGCCATGACCCTCGTCCAGCACCACCGCAGCGACGGCGATCACGATCGCGATCCACTCGACGGCAACGGCGCCCGAGACGGAGCTCGACCCGACACCGGTGTTGAGTCCTTTTCGCTCGATGACCGCTATACCCGGGAGACCGGGACCGTCTATCTCACCGGCATCCAGGCCTTGGTCCGCATGGTCCGTGACCGCGCCCGCCTCGATCGCCGCCAGAACCTGAACACCTCGTCGTTCATCTCCGGATACGAAGGTTCACCGCTGGCCGGATACGACCTCGAGATCGCCCGCCGTGCGAAGTACCTCGACCCGTTCGACATCGTCCACCGCCCCGGTCTGAACGAAGACCTCGCCGCGACCTCGGTGATGGGTTCGCAGGTGGCGGCGCAGGTCGGCACACTGGCCGCCGGTACAGATGGCATCCCCCGGGACGGTGTCGTTGGCTACTGGTACGGCAAGGCGCCAGGACTCGACCGGGCCACCGACGCACTGCGCCACGCCAACATCATCGGCACCCACCCTGTCGGCGGTGCCGTGGCTCTCGTCGGCGACGACCCCGGCGCCAAGAGCTCCACGATCCCCTGCGCGTCCGAGATGGCGCTT
Organism: Williamsia sp. Y844; assembly: GCF_056786475.1. Classification (NCBI taxonomy): domain Bacteria; kingdom Bacillati; phylum Actinomycetota; class Actinomycetes; order Mycobacteriales; family Nocardiaceae; genus Williamsia; species Williamsia sp. Y844. The sequence goes on along the minus strand of NZ_JBXCJB010000002.1, from coordinate 229,198 downwards.
GCCGACCTCTACATGCCGATCCTCTACCCCGCCGATTCCCAGGACATCCTCGATCTCGGAGTCCACGCCGCCATCATGTCGCGGGTCTCCGGACTGTGGACGTCGTTCAAGATCTCCGCACATGTGGCCGACGGCGCCTGCACGGCCGATGTCCATCCCGATCGCATCCTGCCCGTCTACGGCGACCTCGGCACCAGCCCCCACGTACCGAGCGGAAAACTGTTGGGCGCCAACCTGATGGAGCTCGAACAGAATCAGCTGACGATCCGGTTGCCACGGGCGGTCGAGTACGCCCGCATCAACCGGCTCAACCGGATCGCGGCACGCAGCACCGATGACCGGATCGGCATCGTCGCCGCCGGAAAAACCTATATGGACGTCCGGGAAGCGTTGCGGCTCATCGGCATCACCGACGACGACTTGCCGCGCCTGGGGATCCGCATCCTGAAGATGGGTATGGTCTATCCGTTCGAGCGCGAGATCATGGACGAGTTCGTCTCCGGACTCGACGAAGTGATCGTCGTCGAGGAGAAGCGTGACTTCATCGAAACGATGATGCGCGACATCCTCTTCCGGCGGCCGAATGTCCCCGCAATCGTCGGCAAGACACATGAAGACGGTTCCACCCTGTTCTCCCGATTCGGCGAACTCGACATCGATTCGGTCACCCGCGGACTCGCCGGCCGCCTCGCCCATCACCACCGGATCCCGGCGGCGCAGAACTGGCTCGACACCAAGGGCCGCAGTCGAGGACGGATCGAGATCCCCCTCGCGGTCCGCACCCCGTATTTCTGTTCGGGATGCCCCCACAACAGCTCAACCAAGGTGGCCGACGGGACCCTTGTCGGCGCTGGAATCGGCTGTCATGCAATGGTTCTCTTGATGGATCCGAGCCAGGTCGGTGACATCGCCGGCGTCACCCAGATGGGTGGTGAAGGCGCGCAGTGGCTGGGTATGGCGCCGTTCGTCGAACAGCAACATTTTGTGCAGAACATCGGCGACGGCACGTTCATGCATTCGGGTTCGCTCGCGCTGCGATCGGCCGTTGCCTCCGGCGCCGACATCACCTACAAATTGCTGTTCAACGGCACGGTCGCCATGACCGGCGGCCAAGATCCGGTTGGTCAGATGACACTGCCCCAGATCGTGAATCTGCTGCAGGCCGAACGGGTCAGCCGGATCATCGTCACGTCCGACGATCCCATCCGGACCCGGGCCCTGCACCTACCTGCCGGGGTCGAGGTACGGCCACGCGACGAGATGATGGCCGTCCAGCAAGAGCTGGCCACCACCACCGGTGTCACCGTCCTCATCCACGATCAGGCCTGTGCCGCGGAACAGCGCCGTAAGCGCAAGCGCGGCAAGGCTGCCACACCCACGCAGCGCGTGATGATCAACGAACGCATCTGCGAGGGCTGCGGCGACTGCGGCGAGAAGTCGAACTGCCTGTCGGTGCACCCCGTCGACACCGAGTTCGGACGCAAGACCCGGATCGATCAGAGTTCCTGCAACTTCGATTTCTCATGCCTGCAGGGCGACTGCCCCTCCTTCGTCACGGTCACCCCCTCCGACAAGGAGAAGATCCGCCACACCGTTGCCGACATCGGCGACGACTCACTGCCCGAACCGGTGTCGTCCAAATCCATCGACAACGGATTCACGTTGCGGGTCACCGGCATCGGCGGCACCGGTGTCGTGACGGTTTCCCAGGTGATCGCCACGGCCGCTGTCCTCGACGGTCATGTCGCAAGGACCGTCGACATGACCGGCCTGGCACAAAAGGGTGGTGCGGTCGTCAGCGACGTCAAGGTCAGCGCGGGTGTGGTCGAGCAGGCAGCCAAGGTCGCCACCGGCGACTGCGACATGTACCTGTCCTGCGACGGTCTGGTTGGCGTCGATCCCGCGAATCTCAAGGTCGCCTCCCCCGAGAAGACCACCGCCGTGGTGTCGACCACCAAGATCCCCACCGGAGCCATGGTCATCGACACCTCTGTCTCTTATCCCGACCACACCGCGATCGCGGACTCGATCGGCCACTCGGTGGCCCGCGCCATCTACCTCGACCCCGGCGCGTTGACACTCGACCTGTTCGGCGACGAGCAATACGCCAACATGCTGATGGTCGGTGCCGCTTACCAATCCGGTGCGATGCCGATCTCGGCCGATTCGATCGAACGTGCGGTTGAGCTGAACGGCGTTGCGGTAGAGCGCAATGTGCAGGCGTTCCGGCGTGGACGTCAAGTGGTTGCCGATCGCGCCGCGGTGTCTGCGGCCATCGCCGCCACCCATCCGGCCCCGCCACCGAAGCAGCCGAGCAACGACGCGGTGCGGTTGACCGCCGAGTTGACCACGGTGCGACCCGGTGTCCGGCAGCGTGTTCAGCATCGTGCCGACGAGCTGGTCGCGTACCAAAATCTCTCCTACGCAACCGAATACACCTCGTTTGTCACCCACGTTGCCCAACGCGGCGACATCGACGACCTGACCGACGCGGTGGCACGCAATCTGTTCAAACTCATGGCATACAAGGACGAATACGAGGTTGCGCGACTCACCCGCGATGCCGCCTTTGCCGCCGAGGTCGCTGATCAGTTCGGCGACGACGCCAAGGTTGCGGTTCGACTGCATCCACCGACGTTGCGGGCGATGGGCATGAAGAACAAGATCGCCCTCGGCCGCCGGGCAGCACCGGCTCTGGCCGCGTTGGCCAAGGCAAAGCGGCTGCGCGGCACCCGGTTCGATCCATTCGCCCGAGCCGCGGTCCGCACGACCGAACGCGCTCTGATCGGCGAATACCGCGACGTGGTCGAGCGGGTACTGACCGGACTGGCCGACGGGACAATCACCCCGGACCGCCGGCATGATGCGGTCGCGCTTGCCGAGTTGCCGGACATGATCCGCGGCTACGAGGACATCAAGCTGGCCAACGTCGACCGCTATCGCGAGGCCGTCGCTGTCCAGACCGCCGCCCTCGGCATCTGACCCTAGCCCCGTCGCTGCCCCACCTCCCAAATTCGCGCCACTTACTCACGAACGCGCCGGTTGCAACCGGCGCACACGCAGGCAAGCGGCGCGAATTTCGGGAGGGAACTGTGGGAGCTCGTCAGGGGCGTGCGGCGGTCAGTGCCGCGCGCGCCATCTGCGCCAACAATTTCTGCTGGCGGGCGATCTCGAGCTCAGGCAACCGCGGGGAGGAGTTGATCAGGCCGAAGGCCGCGTGGACTCGCGTTCGGCCCTCCTGCCGCGGGATCGACGGGTCGACCCGGACGAGAACGTCGGTCCACAATTCGACGTATTGGCGCTGCAGTCGCCGAACCTCACGACTGGCCTCCGGTGTCAGGGACGACAGGTCGCGATCCTGCACGCGAATGAGCTCCGGTTCGGTGGTCGCGAAATCCACGTGGAACTCGATGAGCCGCTCCAGCGCGTCGACGTCGTCGGTCGATGCGGCCACCACCGCCTGCCCGCCTGCATGCAGGCGTTGCGAAATGGTGATGAGCATTTCTGCCAGCACGGCGTCCTTACCGGAGAAATGCCGGTACATCGCCGGACCACTGACGCCGACCGCGGCGCCGATGTCTTCCAGTCGCACACCGGCAAAACCCCGTTCGGCCATCAGTCGGGCTGCCGCAGCAAGCAGTTCACGCCGACGCGCGGCCTTCGCCAGACCACGACGGGTCACCGGGGCAGGCGACGGGGAACCCTCCGTCGCAGATGTCCCCTCGGTTGCAAATGTCATGGTCTGTTGAGAGTACCGAGGTACACCCCCGTCACTCCAACAAATCGGTCGGTTCCACAGACTTCACGTGACGGTTGCGGCATCGGTGAGCCCACGCCATCTCACCAGGCGTAGATGACCCGGCTTCGCAGGACCATGTCCTGAACCGACCGGCGGCGGCGGTCAACTACCACCCAGGCCAATCCGATCGGAAAGAACGCACAGAACGCTGCCCGCAGCAACGCGCGGGCCGGGCCGAGTCGACTTCCGTTGCGACTGACCACTTCCAAACCCATCGCCACCGATCCGACGGTCCGCCCCGATACCGTCCAGCACGCGGTCAGATAGATCAGCACCACCGAATACGAAACGACACCCGAGGCCAGAATGTTCGGGTTCGGTGCGCTGAACGATCCGGTGGTGAACAGCAAGTCCAGCAGCAAGATGAAGAGATACATCGCTCCGAGAATCACAATGACAACCAGCACGTCGATCGCGGCTGCCGTGCCCCGGCTGACGATCCCTGCCAGCCGGGTGTCGAGTGCGTCCTTGTTGGTGTGGTGCGGCTGGTGTGTCGCATCGGTCATGACTGACCGGCCGGTGGCTCGTGGGACCCGCGCCGGTGCACATCGACAACGATTTCGCTGACCGCGGTGGTCGCTTCGACCTCGCCGTTGACCACTCGCCCACCGTTGTGGGGAGTCGGCTTGCGGCCCAGCAGTTTTCCGAAGACACCGGCAACGACGTCGTCGGCCCGGGCTCCTTGGACGCGGACGTCATCGAGAACACCGTTGGTCAGGGTGGTGGTCGAATCCCGGACGATCGCCTCCAGGTCGACGCCATCGATGACCTCGTTGGCGATTCCGATCAGGTCGACACGACCGAGTATGGCGTCGATATCGATCCGCGCCGCGATCATATCGATGTCGACGCCGCCCACCGCACGATTGAGATCCACCGTCTCGATCACCGAATCGATGTCGACCCGGCCCAGAATCGCGTCGATATCGATCCGCGCGGCAATGCCGTCCAAGTCGATCTCGGTGGCGATCTTGTCGAGGTCAACGTGATTGAGGACGAGTTCGGTCAGATCGACTTCGTCGACGAGTGCGGTGATCACCTCGCGGATGACGACTTTGAGCGCGGCCCGGGTCAGTTCGATCGTAGAGTCGATGAGCTGCTCACCCAACGCGGCAGCCGCCGCCGCTCCGCGCTCGAGCAACGGGCCGGTTACCGGAATGCGGATGGCCACACCATAGAGTCCACGAACTCCACTCACGACGCTCGACGCTGTCGTCGCACCAGTGACCATTGGTCTACCGCTCTCTTCGCCGCTGTCAAAGCCGGTGCCTTGTACCCCCTACCGCTCATAGAACGATACTCGACCTCGGTGTTCTGGCGGCAGAACCGGGTGACCCGCGACTACTACGCCCCTTTGAGGACCAGCAGCGTCGCAGCCGAGTCCTCCACGGCGACAAGCTTGTGCGTCACACCCGCAGCCACCTGGACCGCCGATCCTGGCGAGAGTTGCACGCGCTCACCGCCCACCGAGAACTCGATCAAACCGCGCTGACCGATCACCAGGATTTCCATCGTCGATCGATGATCGTCGATCACCTGGCCGGCCCGCAGCGACAGGTGCACCACATTTGCCCCGGCGAGCTTTGCCACGACGTCGATCTTCGGCCGGCCGGTACCAGAGTCGACCACCTCGTCGAGACCGGTGAACACCGTGAATTCGACTGTCGGCCCTGGGTTTTCTGCCGGAACATCGGTCATGGATCAGCCTTCCGCGGGGGGGGTGTAGCAGTAATTCGACACTACGTGTCATGCACCGCGGGGGCCAGGACCAACGCAAATGTCGATGGCGTCGACCCGGAAAACCCGGGTCGACGCCATCGACGTTGTCAGCGCAGTGCGCTGTTACAGATTCTTGTAGATCTCGCGAGCGAGCGCCGCGGTCGCGGACGGCGTCTTGCCGACCTTGACTCCGGCGGCTTCGAGCGCATCCTGCTTGGCCTGCGCGGTGCCCGAGCTACCCGACACGATGGCGCCTGCGTGGCCCATGGTCTTGCCCTCGGGAGCGGTGAAGCCTGCCACGTAACCGACAACCGGCTTCGTGACGTTGGCCTTGATGTAATCGGCTGCACGCTCTTCGGCGTCGCCACCGATCTCACCGATCATCACGATGATCTTGGTGTCGGGGTCCGCCTCGAACGCCGCGATGGCGTCGATGTGGGTGGTTCCGATGACCGGGTCGCCGCCGATGCCGATGGCGGTCGAGAAGCCGATCTCACGCAGCTCGAACATCATCTGGTAGGTCAACGTGCCCGACTTCGACACGAGGCCGATCGGGCCCGAGCCTGCGATGTTGGCCGGGGTGATGCCGACCAGCGACTCACCCGGGGTGATGATGCCGGGGCAGTTCGGTCCGATGATCCGGGTCTTCTTGCCCTTGGACTCGTTGTAGGCCCACGCATACGCGCTGTCCTGCACCGGGATGCCCTCGGTGATGACGACGAGCAGACCGATCTCGGCGTCGATGGCCTCGATGATCGCGTCCTTGGCGAACTTCGGCGGCACGAAAGCGATCGACACGTCGGCGCCGGTCTTCTCGATGGCCTCGGCCACGGTGCCGAACACGGGCAGCTCCACGCCGCCGTCATGGCTGACGGTGGTGCCTGCCTTGCGGGCGTTGACGCCACCGACGACCTGGGTGCCGGCCTTGAGCATCAGCGCGGTGTGCTTGGTTCCCTCGCCGCCGGTGATGCCCTGGACGATGACCTTGGAATCTTTGTTCAGAAAAATCGACATTGGTCTACAGCTCCTACTTGCTCGCCAGTTCGGCGGCCTTGTCGGCAGCCTCATCCATGGTTGCGACGACCGTCACCAGCGGGTGGTTGGCCTCGGCGAGGATGCGACGACCCTCTTCGACGTTGTTTCCGTCCAGGCGCACGACGAGCGGCTTGTTGGCCTCGTCACCCAGGGTCTTCAGTGCGCCGACGATGCCATTGGCAACCGCGTCACACGCGGTGATGCCGCCGAAGACGTTGACGAACACGCTCTTGACCTGCGGGTCGTTCAGGATGACGTCCAGACCGGCAGCCATGACCGCAGCCGAGGCGCCGCCACCGATGTCCAGGAAGTTGGCAGGCTTGACGCCCTTGTGCTTCTCGCCTGCGTAGGCGACGACGTCCAGGGTCGACATGACCAGACCGGCACCGTTACCGATGATTCCGACCTGACCGTCGAGCTTGACGTAGTTGAGGTCGTTTTCCTTGGCCTTGAGCTCAAGCGGGTCGGTGGCGTCTTTGTCTTCGAACGCCTCGTGACCGGGCTGACGGAATGCGGCGTTCTCGTCGAGCGTGACCTTGCCGTCGAGGGCGAGGATCTCATCGTTCGGCGTACGCACGAGGGGGTTGACCTCGACCAGGAGTGCGTCTTCGTTGATGAAGACCTCCCAGAGCTTCTGGATCGTGACGGCCGCGGCGTCGAGCACCTCGGCGGGCAGCTTGCCGGCTTCGGCGATCTCGCGGGCGAACGCGAGGTCGACACCCTTGACGGCGTCGACGGGGATCTTGGCCAGTGCGTCAGGGCTCTCTTCGGCGGTGACCTCGATCTCGACGCCACCCTCGACCGAGCACATGGCCAGGTAGGTGCGGTTGGTGCGGTCGAGCAGGAAGGAGATGTAGTACTCCTCGGCGATGTCACTCGCCTCTGCGACCAGCAACTTCTTGACAACATGGCCCTTGATGTCGAGGCCGAGGATGGCCTCCGCATTTGCAACTGCGGCGTCGACGTCAGCGGAGTACTTCACGCCGCCCGCCTTACCGCGGCCGCCGACCTTCACCTGCGCCTTGACCATCACGGGCTTGCCGATTTCTTCGGCGATTTCACGTGCGCCTGCAACCGTGTCGGTAACACGTCCTGCCGAGGTCGGCACCCCGTGCTTGGCGAAGAGTTCCTTCGCCTGGTATTCGAAGAGATCCATTCAGCTCACCATCTCGTAGGTTTGTCCGCAGTTGGTGCCTGCGAACCATCGATGACTCTAACGCCGCGCGAAACGCCGTCGGCCATTGCTACCGCCGCTTGTGCCTCAGATCACTTACTGATTGTTCACTCGGGGAATCATTTGCAGGATTCGTCTGCGACCAGCGACGAGGCATATCGAGAAAGCGTACGCAATTACGTGATCCAGGTCACATTCGGGGCCTCAAATCCGTGAGCGGTTGCGGCCGTTGCAATCGTTTCGTTACCGTCGCTAGGTCAGAAGGTCACGGATTTGTCACAGTAAATTATTCGTGCAGTTCGGTGGAACTACCTCGACTGCTTCTGTACACGCTAGGAAGGCTCAATCAGTTGGACGCTCGTGAAACGAAACCCGGAGGCGGCGCAGGTAAGCGCGCTTCGGCCGGAACTCTAGACGAGCAGCGCCCTGATGCCTTACGTGACGAAGAGATCACCAGCATCATCCCGATCGACGACTTCGGTCTCGAGCAGTATGCAGACGGACCTCTCAGCCAATGGCGTAACGATTCGGCCACGGATACCCGTGCAAGCCACCGCTCCACCGGTACTCGTCGTTTCGATCGCGACGCCTACGACCAGCCTCGGCCGGCCGAGGTCACGCAAGACATCGTTGTCGCCGAGATCGAGTTCGACGAAATCCTCCACGAACATCCCTTTGAGGTCCGTGGCGCTGAATTCGACGACTTCGCCCCGCAAGACGATGCTCCCGAATGGTCTCCACAAAGACAACGTTCCCCCGGGCGCAGTGGCGGTAAACACCGCATCACCGCCCCGCCGCAGGCACTGAAGGGCCGCGCCGCACTTCTTGCGGTCGCCGCCGGTGCCGCAGTGGCCGCAGCAACGGGATCGTTTGCACAGCAATCCGACGAGGCCACACCCACGACGGCCGCGAAGACCGCCACGCCGACTCCCGCAGCAATGGTCAGTACCGGTAGCGGCCCAGCAGCCGCAATGGCTACTGCACCGATACCGGTCAACATGGACACCTTTACGGCCCAGCTCGCGACCGGCCAGCAGATCGCCGACGAGAAAGTCGCCGCAGAAATCGCAGCGCGCCGTCCGACGATCGTCTCCCCCATCGATCTCGGGACCTACGACTTCACCTCGGCATACGCCAGCCGCTGGGGAACATTCCATGGCGGTATCGACATGGCAGCCCCGCTTGGTACGCCCATCCACGCCGTCACCGACGGTGTTGTGATCGCGGCAGGCCCGGCTTCCGGATACGGGCACTGGGTCCAGATCCAGGCACCTGACGGCACCGTCACGATGTACGGCCACATGTCATCGAGCGGCGTGCACGTTCAAAAGGGCCAGACCGTGACCGCGGGCGACGTCATCGCCGAGGTCGGCAACGAAGGCTTCTCCACCGGACCCCACCTCCACTTCGAGGTCTGGAAGAACGGCACCACCAAGACTGACCCGACGCCGTGGCTCGCCTCACACGGTGTGCAGCTCTCCGGCTACGCCAGCTGACCCGAACATCTTGTTCCCGCGGGCTTTTCAGCCCGCGCCGGCACTGCGAGACCTGAAGACAACAGGAAAGCCTGCATCGATCTGATGCAGGCTTTTCCTGTCGGCGACTCAGAGCTTTTCTACCGGTAGCCCGCCGAACGACATCAGCGTGATCTGGCCGGCGCTGCCGAAGTCGAACTTGACCCGTTCGGTCGGACCGGCGCCTTCCTTGGCAACCACTTTGCCCATCCCGTATTTGGCATGGGTGACCCGATCCCCCACCTCCACGTGGACCTGCTTGTTACGACCACGGGTGGGTGAGCCGAACGACTCTCGACGCCGCGAACCGGACCCGGCCGAACCGCCGAAGCGCTCGTCACCGAAGCCGCGGCCGTTGTCGCCGTAGTCGCGGGTGCCATCGCTCAACCCGCGCCCCATGCCGCGCTTGGGTTCAGTCCGTCGCCACTCGATGAGATGTTGTGGAATCTCTTGCAGGAAGCGCGATTCCGGGTTCTGCATCGGAGTGCCCCAGGCCGAGCGAACCATCGCCCGGCTCAGATACAGCCGCTTGCGCGCACGCGTGATGCCCACGTACGCCAGCCGGCGTTCCTCCGACAACTCGGCCGGATCGCCGAGGGACCGCATGTGCGGGAACTGCCCGTCCTCCCAGCCGGTCACGAACACCACCGGGAACTCCAGGCCCTTTGCCGTGTGCAGGGTCATCAGCGTGACGACACCATCTTCGTTGTCGGGCACCTGGTCGGCATCTGCCACCAAGGCCACCCGTTCCAAAAACGCGGCCAGAGAACCGGGTTCGGGCTCACCCGGATCCGGCTCGAGATCTGGGTCCTCGGGCTCGGGCGACAGGACTCCGTCGGCGGCCTCACCGATCTGCGTTTCCGGTATCTGCGTCGCCACCGCTTCTGCGGCCTCGGCACTGAATTCCCTTGCCACCGAGATCAATTCGTTGATGTTGTCGAGGCGGGCACCGTCTTGCGGATCCGATGAACCCTCGAGTTCGTAGCGGTAACCGGTACGTTCGACGATCGCATCCACCAGCTCGCCGATGTCGCCGGCTTCGCTGCCGGCATCCAGCTCGACGATGTCAGCGGCATCGGATCCGCCCTCACCGAAGTTCGACAGGAAGTCTTTGCGCAACCCTTCGATGAGTTCGACGAAAGCCGAGATCTGTTTGACCGCACGGGTTCCCAGTAGCGGGACCTTGCCCTCGGAACCGTCGATCAGCGCCTGGTAGAAGCTGATCCCGGTATTCTCCGAGTGGACCGCGACGCAGGCCTCGGCGCGATCGCCGATCCCCCGGCGCGGGGTGTTCAGGATGCGGCGCAAACTCACCGTGTCATCCGGGTTGGCGACCGTTCGCAGGTACCCGACGATGTCGCGGACCTCTTTGCGTTCGTAGAAGCGGACCCCGCCGACAACCTTGTACGGGATGCCCAGACGGATGAACACCTCTTCCAGCGCACGCGAGGCGGTGTTGGTGCGGTAGAACGCGGCGATCTGCGAGTAGTTGAATTCCCCGGAATCGGTGAGAGCGTCGATCTCGCGGGCGATGAACTGTGCCTCGTCATGCTCGTTGTCGGCAACGTATCCGACGATGAGTTCACCGTCACCGGAGTCTGTCCAGAGCTTCTTCTCGCGGCGGCCGACGTTGCGTGAGATGACCGCGTTGGCGGCCGACAAGATCGTCTGGGTGGAACGGTAATTCTGTTCCAGGAGAATCGTTTCGGTGTTCGGGAAGTCACGCTCGAATTGCTCGATATTGCGGATCGTCGCGCCCCGGAAGGCGTAGATCGACTGGTCGGCATCACCGACCACACACAGTTCTGCGGGCGTCACGTTGCCGATGGCGCCGGTACCGACCAACTCGCGGACGAGAACGTACTGCGCGTGGTTGGTGTCCTGGTACTCGTCCACCAGAACATGCCGGAACCGACGCCGGTAGTACTCGGCGACCTCTGGGAAGGCCTGCAACAAACCCACGGTCTCGCCGATCAGGTCGTCGAAGTCGAAGGCGTTCGCGGAGCGCAATCGCTGCTGATACTGCCGATAGATCTGAGCAATCGTCTTCGATGCGGGCTCGCTGCCCTCTTCGGCGGCGGCCATCGCCGCATCGGGATCGACGAGTTCGTTCTTGAAGTTGGAGATCGAGATGCCGACCCCGCGCGGACTGAACTTCTTCGGATCCAGATCCAGGTCGCGCACGATCATGCCCAGCAACCGGCGTGAGTCATCGGCGTCGTAAATGGAGAAGTTCGAGTTCATCCCGCTCAGCAGCGCCGCCTGGGCCCGCAGGATGCGGACACACGTCGAGTGGAACGTGCTGACCCACATGCGTTGCCCTCGCGGGCCCACCAGGTCGACGACCCGCTCCCGCATCTCGGCGGCCGCCTTGTTGGTGAAGGTGATCGCGAGGATCTGACCTGGACTGACCTCACGTTCGGCGAGCAGGTAGGCGATCCGCCTGGTGAGCACGGCGGTCTTACCCGAACCCGCGCCTGCAACGATCAGCAGCGGCGAACCGGCGTGCAGTACCGCTGCCCGCTGCTGCGTGTTCAGCCCGTCGAGCAATTCTTGGGCACGCCGTGATTCGGCGCGGGTGCCCTCGTGCAGGTTTCCAGTGGCCATGCCCGGCAGCGACGGGTGGGGAGCAGCGCTTTTCATCGTGCCCCAAAGTTACCCGCTCACACCGACACCTCACGACTCCGCCGGTCCTGGCAAGCGTTCGGTAACATCATCGCCACTCGAGCTCGGATCACGTTGGTACGCATGCGCCACGTGAGCCACTCGGTGGCCGATGCGGGGTGGGACCCGCACCACACCGGGGGATGCAGCCGGACAAAACGAATGGGTGGGGGGCACCACGTTGAAGAGCAATGCAATCCCGAAGGTCGCGTTGGGTATTGCCGTGGTGGCGCTGATCGCGGTCGTCGTGGCCATGTTCATCCCGCGCGCCGCCGACGGGGCCGCGGTGGCACCCTCGGCGATCCTGGCCCAGAAGCAGCTCGGGGCGGTCGCTCTGGAGTTCGCGAATCAGCGCGGCGCCACGTACTCGGGCACCGTCACCTCCGGCACCGACAAGATCAACCTCGACGATGTCGAGGTGACCGCAGGCGGTGACCTGCGCGGCACGATCAAGGTCGGTGGCGAAACCGCCGACATCATCGGCGTGAACGGTCAGACGTACGCGAAGGGTTCGGCCAGCTTCTGGAAGAGCCATCTGGAAAAGCCCAAGATGAACTACGAGGCCGTCGCCAGCGATTGGGCTGCCCTGGACCCGGCAACATTCCCCGACCTGGGTCGCCTCCTGGCCCCGTCCGCACTCGGCCTGGCACTGTCCAACGACAACTCTTCGCTGGACATGACCGAACGGGGACAGGCCACCGGCCTCGTCGGAACCCCTGACGGGCGCTTCACACCGGGAACACTTCCGGACATCGTCGTCGAAGAGGACGACACGATCGTCGCCGGTGGCAGCCTGCGCACCACGACTGTGGCCGAAACCAACACCCTCTCGACCGTTGCCGGCCCACTGGATCAACCGGGTGGCTCGGTCATCGAGGTCGATCTGTCCGTCGAACCCCTCGGCGCCGACGAGATCGCCCGGATCTACGACGCGATCGATGAGCAGGCCGCGACTCTCACCCACATCCCGGCGCCGTATCTGAACCCGAACTTCGACGCCAGTGGATTCCGCCTCGCGGTGTTCCCGGCCCCGTGCACCCCGCCGGTCTGTGAGTACATCGTCACGTACGTCGCCACGACCCCCGGGACGAGCGCGCCGGGGTCCATCACCATCGTCGGCGACATGACCCTGACCCTCAACGACCGGCCGGTGGGCGGCACCTGCACCCGCACGGTTGTCATCCCCCTGAACGGCCGGGGCGAAACCCGCTGCCCCTTCACGGTCGGATCCGGCGAGGACGGCACCCTCAAGGGTGACGTCGCATATGTCTTCACCGTGTACCTCGATCAAGACGCCACAGTCCTGACCCGCGCGCTCGCCGGCAACGAACAGGTGTCCACCGCCGAGCCGACCGGAGTCTGGAGCCGAGACGGATTCAAGGGCACTCTCGAGAGCCGGGACTACAACCAGCAGATCACCGGCATCAACTCCACCAACACTTATGTCGTCGGCGGGCAGGCATTCGACGGCCGCGCTCCCGACGGCACGTTGCTCACAACGTTCGGTCCGGGCTACTCGGACAACATCGGCAGCGATGGCGCGCTGAGCAGCAGCTGGGAAGGCACCGAGGCCATGATCGCGGCCGCGCAGGCCCAGACCGATGCCGCGCAGGACACCCCGGTCCGGTGGGTCTTCGCCGAATCCGATGCCGCCGCAGCCACCGAGAAGACGCTGGAGAAGGCGGGGGTCAGCGGTATCGAGGTGGTCACCGTACCGGCGGTGTGATTCGAGACAGGTCAGGGCACCCGCACGAGTTCACCGACACGTCCCTGCGCGATGTGCAGTCCCAGCCCCGGCGTCAGGGGCCGCACCCGGAGCTGGTCTCCACCTCCGTGTAGCTGGAGGTAGACCGTGTTCAGTCCCGCTTTGACCGGTGCGGTCACCGGATCTCCATCGGCGAGGCCCACTTCGATCTCCCCGTCGGAGGTCGCGCAGTACGGCAGCGCAACCTTCCACGACCAGACCAGGAGCGGTCCGTCGAGTTGCAGGTCGGTGGGACCGTTCACCTCCGGATCGGCACAATCCCCGAGACCGGCTCGGATGCCGCGAATGGGAGTGATGTCGGCGGGCGCCAATCGCCCGGAGTCGTCGAGCACTTGCAATTTGTCCGTCGGCGCATCGAATTCCGGACGGTCCGACAGGCTGCCGAAGACCTTGCTGACCATGTTGTACGGCTTGACCAGCGGCAGCAGGACCAGGATCGGAACCTGATGGTCGAACATCGGGGTATCCCGCGTCTGCGCCAGCGACGTACGCGCATTGGCGAGGTAGTCGCCGGTCGGATCGGTATCCCATTCCTTCGAGAACTGCTGTGTGGCGAGCACCGAACTGACGATGAACGCGCCGGTCGCCACCACTGCGGTCGGGCGCAACCACCGCCGATGGCTGAGCTCGACGTCACGTCTGCGGACCGGTGCCACCAGCGTCAACGCCATTGCAATGGTGATGAACAGTGCACTGTCGGGCAGGTAACGCAGCGTCTGGGCCAGCTCGACGGTGGTGTGGTCACCGGTCCGGTTCCAGATGATGGGTATCTGCAGCACGACCACGTAGCCGACCACGGCGGCGAGTATCCATCCGACATGGCGGCGGGTGTACAGGGCGTAACCGGCAGCCCCCAACACCAGCAGCCAGCCGACGACGGTCAGCGGCCAACCGACCGTGCCGAACGGCGGACTCGGCAGCCAGCGTTCCCAGTCCCATGGCCCGCCGAGCAGTCCGGGGATGAGCCCTCCATTGACCGATCGCCAGGCGATCCGCAACGTCTGGTCGAGAGAGTGACCCTCGGCGTCCACCGGCACCACGATCAGATACAACGCCAGCCACCCAGCGGTGATCGCGCACAGCCCAATCCACAATTCCCGTGCCGATGTCCAGGCCGTACGCACCGCCTGCCGCACGGTGGCACCGCGGCCGGACATCAGGCACCACAGCACCGCCACAACCATGGCCGCCGGCACGATGAGGAGGGACTTCTCGAAGAACGCCAGCCCGATCACAAACGCCACCAGCGCCCGGCCGATCACCATCCGCCGATTCGCGACCCCACCGCGACACAGGTGCACCACCTCGGTCACGACAACTGCCATCGCGATCTGCATCGGCAGCGCATTCAAGCCCGCCGACCACCACGTATATGCCGGCACGGTCAGCGGTGTGAAGAGGTAGAACGCCAGCGGAACCAGCAACGCCGGACGCGTCCGTCCCACGATCGCGTTCAACATCCTGAGCACTGCCAGCGAGGCCGCCAACTGCAGAACCACGAGCGTGACCGCCGGGACCACCCAGTTCAACGGCGCGAGGTCGGTACTCAGACCTGCGACCAGAAATGCTCCCGGCATCAGATGTCCATCGTGGCCGTACATGAGGTAATCCCACGAGAATGTCGAGAGCTCGGAGGCCCGGCCGATGAGGATCAGGTCGTCCCAGTAGAAGTCGCCGCCGGTAACCAGCGCGATCCGCACCACGAGTTGAACGAGGATCAGCGCCGACGCGATCCACAGCACCATCGCACCCCGAGATGTCGCGCTCACCGCAGAGCCCGGCTGTGACGGTACGGGGCGGGGGCGTGGCAGAGACGAAGCCGAAGGCGGAGCTCGACCAGTCCATCTCAGGGCCGCTGTGGACAGATGCACAACGACCACTCTTACCAGCGTCACCACCCTGCGTGGCACACTTGGGCCCGTGACTGCTGACCAGCCGATCGACCTGTCCGGCCTAGATCTTGGGTCTGACGTGGTAGATCTCCCCGAGGACATTGATGACCTGCGCCGCGAAATCGATCGCGTCGACGCGATAATCCTCGCCGCGATCAAACGCCGGACCGCGGTGTCCAAGCGCATCGGACAGAGCCGGATGGCATCCGGTGGCACCCGCCTCGTGCACAGCCGTGAGATGAAGGTGCTCGACCGGTTCAGCGAACTCGGCCAAGAAGGCCACACCCTGGCCATGCTGCTGCTGCGTCTGGGCCGCGGACCCCTCGGTCGCTAGTTCGGGCTTCGCCGCACATTCGGCCCACGCCGAGCGTAAGTGTGGTCTCGGACGGTGCGTTGCCTGCAGGATTGGTCGACTCGAGGGACATGGATCTGCTCGCCGTGAGGAGATCCGAAGCCCGATACAGGAGTGGTGAATGGCCGAGAATGTTCTGCTGATCCATTGGCATGATCTGGGTCGGCACCTGGCCTGTTACGGGGCGGACGGCGTCGACAGTCCGACGATGGACACGCTGGCCGCGGACGGGATCCGTTTCAGCAACGCCCACGCCACCGCACCGCTGTGCTCGCCTGCCCGCGGTTCGCTGTTCACCGGGCGGTATCCCCATTCGAACGGTTTGACCGGTCTGGCACACCACGGTTTCGAATACCACGACGACGTCCGGACACTCCCCCAGGTCCTGGGCGAGAACGGCTGGTACAGCGCGCTTTTCGGGATGCAACACGAGTCGAGCGATCCGGGGCGTCTGGGCTTCGACGAATTCGACATCTCCGATTCGGAATGCGACCACGTCGTGGAACAGTCACAGGAGTGGTTACGCACCTTCGGCGCCGACGCGCAGCGCAGGCAGCAGCCGTTCTTGTTGACGGCCGGGTTCTTCGAGACCCATCGACCCTATCCGGCCGAAGACTATGTGCACGCCGACCCGAAAAGTGTTGTTGTCCCGGCATTTCTGCCCGACGCCCGTCCCGTCCGTGAGGATCTCGCCGGGCTGCTCGGTTCGATCACCAAGGCCGACGCCGCGGTCGGGCGTCTCCTGTCCACGCTCGCCGAACTCGACCTCGACCGCACCACCTGGGTCGTGTTCATCACCGACCACGGACTGGCCTTTCCGCGCGCCAAATCGACGCTGTATTCCGAGGGCACCGGGGTCGCGCTGATCGTGCGGCCACCCACCGACCGCAACATCACACCGTTTGTCTATGACGACCTCTTCAGCGGTGTCGACCTCACCCCGACCGTGCTGGATCTGCTGGGTGTCGAAATCCCTGAAGCGGTGGAAGGCTTTTCACACGCCGAGACGATCACCGGCACCGCCTGCGCCACGGTGCGCGACGAGGTCTTCACGGAGAAGAGCTACCACGACAACTTCGATCCGATCCGGGCGATCCGCACCGATCGGTACAGCTACATCGAGAACTACGCCGATCGTCCGGCTCTGAGTCTGCCGCTGGACATCCGCGACAGCCCGTCGGCCAGGGCTTTGGACGGTTCCCAGGATCTGCCGCGGGCGCCGCATGAGTTGTACGACCTGTTGACCGATCCACTCGAGTTGAACAATCTGGTCGACGACCCCCGTCTCGCGGACGTGGTGACCGACCTTCAGGCGCGACTGCACCGGTGGCGCGCCGACACCGGCGACGTGTTGCCCTCGGAAGCCGACGGCAACAAGATCGCCCTCGATTTCATGGCCCGCTACCGTCGCCAGCTCGACAAGATCGACGGGGAAAACGCGGAGCGGTCACTTCCGTCTCGGCGCCCCCGGGCCAGCCAGCGCGAACTCCGTGGCGAGCCGACCCACCGCTGACCGGCGCGGCGCGCCAGAGGCCACCTCAGTCCGAGACCACCAGCTCGCCCCTTGGCAGTAGCAGGCCCACGGCGATGGCCGTGATGAGCACCGCAACCGAGCCTGCGATCAGCGCGATCTGCAGACCGCTGACGAATGCGGTATCCGCCTGCGCGGCGACCTGACCACCGGCATGGGCCGCTCCGGCGAAGGACTCCTTTGCCTTGTCCACCACGCCGGACGGCAGTCCGGGCAGCTCGAGATGATTGCGGTAGCCCTGCGTCAGCAGGCTGCCGAGTACGGCGATACCGAGTGCTCCACCGACTTCGCGGGACAGATCGTTCATCGCCGACGCCACACCCTGCTGCGCCGCGGGAAGCGCGCCGGTGATCGCACTCGTCGCGGGAGTCATGGCGGTCCCCATCCCGATCCCCAGCGGGATGAGTCCGACGAGCATCAACCAATACGAGGTGCCGACGCCCAGCTGCGACAGGACGAACAGTCCGGCGGAGACCAGGACCAGTCCGGCAACACACACCCGGCGGGTCCCGAACCTCTCGACGAGCTTCGGGGACACCCGGGCCGAAGGCATCATCACCGCCGCCATCGGGAGCATCGAAATCGCGGACATCAACGCCGACCCACCCCGCACGATCTGCAGATACTGCAGCACCACGAAGATGAACCCGAAGAACACGAAGAACTGCATGAAGATCGACAGGCTGCCTGCGCTCAGTCCGCGATGGAGGAAGACCCGGGGATCGAGCATCGGCGCTTTCTGACGCAGTTCGAATCCGATGAACAGGGCCAGGATCACCAGACCACCGACGATGCCGGTCAATGTGCGCGCCGAAAGCCAGCCTGCCTCGGGAGCTTCGATGATCGAGTACACCAGCACCACGAGGCCGGCGATCGACAACAACGCACCACCGATGTCGAGGCGAGGGGCATCAGCGTCGGCCGACTCGGGCACAACGCGCCATGCCGCTATGAGCGCGACGGCTGCCAGTGCCACGTTGAGTCCGAAAACTGAACGCCACGACCAGAATTCGAGCAGCACACCTGAACACAACAGGCCCAGGATGGCGCTGCCTCCGGCCACGCCTGCCCAGATTCCGACAGCCTGCGTTCGCTTGTCGGCGGGGAAGGTTCCGGTGATGGTCGACAGTGTCGCCGGCATGACCAGTGCCGCGCCCAATCCCAGGATTCCGCGGAGCACGATCAGCTCCGATGCCGAGGTGGCGGTCATCGCGACCACCGATCCGATCCCGAAGATCGCCAGTCCGGCGATGAGGGTTTTGCGTCTGCCGTAGCAGTCCCCTATTGCCCCGGCCAGCAGGAGGAACGAGGCGAAGATCAGCGAGTAGGCGTCGATGATCCAGGACAGCTGTGTCTGACCGGCGTGCGTCGCTCGGGCGATGTCCGGGAGGGCGACGTTGAGCGAAGACATGGCGGCAACAACCGCCGCCAGGGCGATACACACCACGATCATGATGGCGCGCGTGTTGATCGGTTTCTGCGTGGTGCGGGGTGTGGTTGTCATGGCTTCGGATCTTTCGGAGGATGTCCGGTCAGAACGTTTTTTTGAGTCACGTTCAAATGATTTGGAATGTTACTCCAAAGAATGACATATACTGTCTACGTGGGCAAGAGCGAAACAGAATCAAAAAGCCGGAGGACCAGCAGGCAGCGAGAGGCCGGCGCCGCCACCCGAGCCGAGACCCGCCGACGCGTGCTGACCGCGGCTATCGAGGTATTCACCGAAAGTGGTTATGCCGCTGCGACTGTGGCGAAAATTGCCGAACGCGCTGACGTATCGGTTCAGAGTCTCTACTCGTCATGGGGCAGCAAACGCGGTCTGTTGCGCGGAATGATGGAGTCACAGGTGATCGGCCACCATCCCGGCTCGGTCAACCCCGACGACATGCCGCTGGCCATCCTGGGGACCTTCGATCCGATCGCGGCTGCGCCCCGCGAACTGATCGCGCACATGACCCACCAGTTCCGGTTGCTCGCCGAACGTGCCGCCGTCGGCTTCAAAACCTATGCGCAGGCAGCTGCGGTCGATCCCGAGGCCGCCGACGACTGGCAATCGCTGATGGAGATCCGTCGCATGAGCATCCGCAATCTCCTCGCCAATCTCGACCCGGCTGCGCTGCGGCCCGGGCTGACACCTGCGGCCGCCGCCGACACGGCCTGGGTCATCGCGAGCCCTCAGACACATCAGCAACTGGTCGACACGGCCGGATTCACCTACGACGAGTTCGAGAACTGGATCCGGGTGACCCTCACCCGGGCCCTGTTGCCCGACGAGTCCTGACCGGACTGCCAAGAAAGCGACTTTCGTCGACGAGGGCCAGTACGACCACTGGCGTCGTGCCGGATTTTCGTCAGGCTGCTCATCGTCTCCTCACAGACGCCTGCCAGGTTGGGAGACGACAGTGGAGTTCAGACGAACTCCGAGACGGGCGAGGTGCACCATGCCGGACAACGCCACCATCAGCGGGCTCGGGACCGACATCGTCGTGTCGGTGGCCGACCCAGGGCTGCTCGACCTCGCCGTCGAACACACCGCCGCGGTCGCCGCCCGCCTCGATGCCACCGTCAACCGCGACTGTGGATCAGCCGAAATCGAAGCGGTGGATCTGGCGAACGGCCAACCCGTACTGGTCTCGTCTCTGCTCGATCAGTTGATCATCGAGGCGCTCTATTTCGCCGATCTCACCGAAGACGCATCCGGTGTTGTCCGCTGCCCGGACACCGATCCGCCGATTCCCGCGTGGCATCGGGTTCAGCTCGGCCGTGGAACGGTGATCGTTCCGGCAGGCGGTCGACTCGAATTGATGACAACGGCTCGCGCATTCCTCGCCGATCGGGCCGGCCGGCTGCTCACCGACACCTTCGGCGGCCCGGTGACGATCCAGGTCGGCCCGGTGATTGCCTCCGCGGGCGCCGCGCTCGCGCAGGTGAGAGCCGCCGACCTGCTCGCAGCCATCGATCCGCGTCAGGTGACCACGGCATTCGACTGTGTCAGCGTGGCTGCAGACAGCGCTGCACTGGCGTTCACCGCGGCGGTCATGGCTCACCGTCATCCCGACGATGCGACCGGATGGCTCCACGATCACGTCCGGGCGGCCAAACTCGAGAGCCTTCGACACACGGTGACGACTGTGGGCGCGTGGCCGGTCGCCGATCACGCGCTGGTGGCCTGACCGCCTCGATCCGCGGTCAGGGGTCCATCTGCGGACGTGCCCACCGTTCGAAAACCGGCGTTGCCCATCGACGAGACCGGCGTGTTGTGTGAGCGGGCCGAGTTCCGGTAGCGGTTGCAGTAGGAGTCGTGGCACAGGTAGGAACCGCCCCGCAGCACTCGCGACCGGCCCCGCTGTGGCCCTGGCGGATCGTGGCGGTCCGCGCTGCGGTAGTACCGGGGGTCGAAGAGGTCCGCGCACCACTCCCAGACGTTGCCCGCCATCTGCCACAGCCCGAACCCGTTGGGCACGTAGCTGCGTACCGGCGCCGTCCCGAGGTATCCGTCTTCCACGGTGTTGTGGGCGGGAAAATCGCCTTGCCAGATATTGCACAACCAACTGCCGTCTGCCGCCATCAAGTCATCACCCCAGGGATATCGGGCTCCGGCCAGGCCACCACGGGCCGCGTACTCCCACTGCGCCTCGGTGGGCAGCCGACGACCCGACCACTGGCAATATGCCTGCGCATCAAGCCAACTGATGTGGACCGCGGGATGGTCGTCCACACCGTCCACATTCGATGGCCGCCCGAACGGTTGTCGCCAGCTCGCACCCGCCACGGCGAGCCACCATGGCGCGCCTGGATATTGCTCGATCACGTCGCTTCCTTCGGCGATCAGCAGGTGGAACACCGCGGAGAAACCCTGCTGTTCGGCGACTGTCAGATAGCCGGTCTCGGCCGCGAATTCCGCAAAGTCCGCAGTGGTGACCGGATGTGCGTCCATGGCGAACGCACTGACCGACACCTCGTGTAACGGCAGCTCGCCGTCGGCGGCAAACCCATCACCGGTGTGGTCGCCCATCACGAAACTGCCTGCTGCGATCGCCACCTGCGGGACACGATGAATACCCGTGGTCGCGATCGTCGGTGTCGCATTGTCGTCACCCGATTCGGAGGCAGGTGTGCAGCACGTCATGGAACTCGATGCTAGGCCGCTTGATCAAGTCGGCGTGCTCGCTGCCACCCGAGATGGACGGTCTGACTAGGCTGATGGTCGAGGTACGGCAGTGAAGAAGCACATTCGCACCACCGATGAAGGGGCTGTCACGATGACCAGCGTTCCGACTGAGCCAAGCCGAAAGTTCGATTTGACCGGGTCACAGCCCTGGCAAGAACTGTCTGCGCATCAGCCACATGTGTACGCGATGCATCTGCGGGAGATCTTCGCCGTCGACCCCACGCGCGGAACCGATCTCACCGTCGACGTCGGAGATCTCCACATCGACTACTCCAAGCATCGGGTGCTGCGCGAAACCCTGGACCTGTTGCTGGATCTGGCCCGCCAGACCGGGGTCACCGAGAAGCGCGACGCGATGTTCTGGGGCGAACACATCAACACCTCGGAGGACCGCCCGGTCTTGCACACCGCACTGCGACTCCCCCGCGACGCGACCCTGAAGGTCGACGGTCAAGACGTGGTGGCCGACGTCCACGCGGTCTTGGACGCGATGGGCGTTTTCACCGACAAGCTGCGGTCCGGTGAATGGAAGGGCCACACCGGAAAGTCGATCAAAACCGTGGTGAACATCGGTATCGGCGGCTCCGACCTCGGTCCGGTGATGGTCTACAAAGCACTGCGCCACTACGTCGACACCGACATCCGCTGCAAGTTCGTCTCCAACGTCGACCCCGCCGACCTGGTGGCCGCACTCGATGGGCTCGACGCCGAGACAACGCTGTTCATCATCGCGTCCAAGACGTTCAGCACCCTCGAGACGCTCACCAACGCCTCCGCGGCGCGGGCCTGGCTCCTCGAGAAGTTGGGTGCCGGACCCGACGCCGTCGCCAAACACTTTGTCGCGGTGAGTACCAACGCCGAGAAGGTCTCCGAGTTCGGGATCGACACCGCCAACATGTTCGGCTTCTGGGACTGGGTGGGCGGCCGCTACTCGGTGGATTCGGCCATCGGTCTGTCGGTGATGGCGGCGGTCGGCAAAGAATCCTTCGCCGAGTTCCTCCATGGATTCAACATCGTCGATCACCACTTCCTCACCGCGCCACTGCATCAGAATGCTCCGGTGCTCCTGGGCCTGATCGGGTTGTGGTACTCCAACTTCTGGGACACCGCATCGCGCGCTGTGCTGCCATACTCGAACGACCTGGCGCGGTTCCCCGCCTATCTGCAGCAGTTGACGATGGAGTCGAACGGCAAGTCGGTCGACATCGAGGGCCACCACGTCTCCACCGAAACCGGTGAGATCTTCTGGGGCGAGCCAGGAACCAACGGGCAGCACGCCTTCTATCAGATGCTGCACCAGGGCACCCGGATGATCCCGGCCGACTTCATCGGTTTTGCCGAGCCCACAGATGATCTACCCGCGAGCTACGAAACCGAGGGCGGAGCCGGCTCATCGACCCGCGGTACCGGCAGTATGCATGACTTGTTGATGAGCAACTTCTTTGCGCAGACCAAGGTGCTGGCGTTCGGCAAGACCGCGGACGAGGTGGCGGTAGAGGGCGTCGACCCACATGTGGTCGCGCACAAGGTGATGCCGGGCAACCGTCCGTCGACGTCGATCCTGGCACCCAAGCTCACCCCGTCAGTTGTCGGGCAATTGATCGCACTGTACGAACACCAGGTCTTTGTCGAGGGCGCGATCTGGGGCATCAACAGCTTCGACCAATGGGGCGTCGAACTGGGTAAGACCCAGGCCTCCGAGTTACTGAAGGTGATAACCGAAGCCGATTCGCCACAGGCTCAGGATGATTCGTCCACCGACTCGCTGCTGCGCTGGTATCGGACTCATCGCGGCCGACAGGCATGAAGCGCAGGGGAAGGCCCGTCGGTACCGCCCGTACACAACGGGCGGGCGCCAGGAGCGAGCGACTCGGTGTACAGAGCGAGCGACTCGGCGTCTCAGATGACATCTTCTGGCGAACCCATCAGGGCATGGGCCTTCCCCTCTACATGCAAGGGCTCTGGCGATTCGACACAGTTGTGACCGCCGCCGATCTCGAACCGTCCCATCGCGCCTTGGCGATGGGACCGCTTACCCGCAGGGTGGTCCGCCCTCGGATCTGGCCTGCCCGCAACGTCTTTGCGTCCGATGCACACGTGGCACCGATCTACGACGAGCCACGGTCACTGGCTCCGGGAACCATCACCGCCTGGGCTGACGAACGCAGCAACACCCACCTCGACATCGGCGCGGGTCCGGTGTGGGAGTTGTCGGTGGCCCGGCTCGATGCGGGCGGCAGCGTGGTCTCGCTGGTCTGCTCGCATGTTGTTGCCGACGCCCGGGCACTGTTGACGGCCGCCGGGATGGCTGCAGATGAAAAGGCCACGGCAGGAGAGCTTCCCGAGTTGGCCCACTCCCCCTCACCCACGCTCGCCGATGACCTCCGGGACGCGGCGTCGCAGCTTCGAATTGTTGTCGGCGGGGTCGCGCGGAGTCTATGGAAAGGTTGCCGCGATCGCGCACATCGCGCCGAACTGTTCGCTGCGGCCCAACGCTCTCCGGCTGGACCTCCCAAAGCCTCCGGATCGCCGCAGTGGCGGGAACCGACCGCCATCTTCTCGGTGGACGCCGAGGCCTGGACTGCTGCTGCCGCAGCGCATGGCGGCACATCGAACACTCTCTTCACGTCTTTGATCGGTGAACTCGTACTGCAGATCCGGGGTTCCGGGCCCATCGAACTCTCACTTCCGGTTGCCCAGGGCGGCACCGAGGCAAACTCTTTGACCACCGCCGCGATCGGAATCACCTCGATCGACGAATGTCAGGATCTGCCGTTGCTGCGTCGGCGCGCACGAACCGGCTATGCCGCGGCGGGCGATGGCTCCGGGCTGGGACCGCCTGCAGGCATGCCTGCCGAACTCTTGCAGGTCATCGGACACCGCGCCGCGCACGCCCTCGTCCCCGACCCGGGTTCGCGAGATGGCCTGGCTTCCAACCTCGGTGAACTCGACGGCATCTTGTCGATGCTCGCCGGTCATCGTGGTCGGGTGATCGCTGCCCGCTCCGTGCATCCGAGGCTCTCTGCCCAGGCCACACAGATGACGCGAACCTCCGTTGCCGGTTGGGCTGCGTCGTCCGGCGGGGTGATGACCATCGCGTTGGCAACCCCGGACCCCGCAGTTGCAACCAGTGAAGATCTACATGAACTGATCAACAAAGCTCTCGGACACTGGGAACTGTCCGCCACCCATTGGTAGCCGACCACGGCTTTTGCGTCGCAGCGGTGGACAGATGACACAAAGTACGTACGGTCGAGAGAATGACTGCCCAACCCCTGAGCACTCTGGCGAGCTCCACCACTGCGTTCGAATGGACTGAGACGAACCGTCTTTGGCTCATCGAGAACCCGATCCGGATAGCGATCTATATCGCTGTCGGACTGGTGGCCCGGTACGTGGTGCACCGGGTGATCAATCGGGCCACGCGCCGTCCACCGGCGGATTCGGGCAATGCTCGCGCACAGCCGGCACTGTTGCGACACCTACGGGAACGGACACCCAGGTCGCTGCGCGACCCCACGGTGGCCCAGCGCCGTCAGCAGCGCGCCGAGACCATCGGGTCGGTCCTGAAGTCGACGGCCTCGATCCTGATCCTGGTCTGGGTGGTGCTGACCTGCCTGAGCGTTCTGCAGGTCAACATCGCGCCGTTCCTGGCCTCTGCCGGTCTGGTCGGCCTCGCCATCGGTTTCGGCGCCCAGAACTTGGTGAAAGACTTCGCCTCTGGCGTGTTCATGCTGCTCGAAGACCAATACGGCGTCGGTGACATCGTCGACCTCGGCGAGGCGATCGGTGAGGTCGAATCGGTCGGTCTGCGGGTCACGACGATTCGTGGCGTCGACGGAACGCTTTGGTACGTCCGCAACGGCGAGATCATCCGCGTGGGCAACATGAGTCAGGACTACGCCGTCGCACGGATCGAGATCCCGGTGGCGCACAACGTCGACCTGGAACGCGCGCAAGAAGTCGCCCTCGAAGCCGCGCGGCAGGTGGTGGCCGACGCCGCTGTCGCCGACGATGTCCTCGGACCTCCCGAAATGCTGGGCGTTCAAGATATCTCGGCCGACATGGTCACCCTGCGCATCCTGCTCAAGACCCGGCCGAATGCCCAGTGGGCGCTGCAGCGACGAATCCGCAAGGAGATCCTGGCAGCCTACGAGGCCAACAACATTCGGCTGCCCTACCCCAGTGGCAGGGACTTCGGTCCCTCCGCGATGGCGAGCGGCGGGCAGCAGTCCGGTGAATAGCCCTCAGTTCCAGCGGGCCTCGTCGTACAGCTCGTCCGGGATCGGATCGCCGGGTTCGACGCCGAGCACTTCGAGACGGCCCATGATCACGGCGGCCAGCGCCACATGGGTCACGATGTCGCGAGGTTCACTGACCCGCACATCCGGCGCACCCCCGATGAACTCGAGTTCGAGCGTGGGCGCGCAGGTTCCCATCGGAAGCTCCTTGTGCCCGGTCTCGGCGAGCCAGGCCTCGAATCCCGCGCCGTCAACGGCTTCGACGATGTCACCGTTGTCGACGGCCGCCATCACCTCCGACAACGTCGCCAGTTCTCCGCTCTCGCCGGTCGACGGATCAAAGCCGAACACCTGCTGCGGATCAACGCCGGGTTCGTCGTCGAGGGTGAAGTACAGAACGCCGCGCCAATCACCGGCGTAGCAGGTGATGTCCTCACGCCCGAAGATGTCGGACAGCAGGTCACTCATCCGGACCTGCATGTCATATCCGTACAGCTGGAACGCACCGCGTCCGTGGACCTCACCATCATCTTTTGCCATGCGTGCCAGCCTACTTCTTCTGCGACAGCGTTCAGATCACAAACGCCCGCCATCACGCACTGACCGACTGCTCCTCGATCAGCGCCGCGACCACCGAATCCGTCGCGGCCCGGTCACCGACGGTGATCCGCACGCCTCGCAGTGCACCGGGAGCCGCACACACCTTCGTCGCGACACCACCGCACTGCAGGTCGGCGGCCAGTTCCTGCGGTCGCTCCGATGGCACGAACACATGGTTCGCCTGGCTCGGCAGACTCGTGATCCCGATATCGGTCAGGTTCGCCTGCAATCGGATTCGTTCCTCGCGGACGGACCGGACCCGTTGCCGGAGCGCATCGGTGGCGGCCAACGCCGCGGGCACGGCAAGTGCGGCCGCGGACCCGACGGCGAACGGCACTTCGAAACGGCGCACTTTCGTGATGAGCTGCGCACTGCCGACCGCATAGCCGACCCGCAGTGCAGCCAGTCCGTGTGCTTTGGAAAAGGTGCGCAGCACGATGACATTCGGATGGTGGAGTAGCAGTAGGTGCAGATCCGGCCTGTAGTCGGCGAACTCGAAGTAGGCCTGATCGAGAATCACCACAACATGTTTCGGCACCCGACGCAGGAAGGCGTGCAGGGCGGGTTCGTCGATGACCGATCCGGTGGGGTTGTGGGGTGAGCACAGCACCACCACCTGGGTGTGTGGGCCGATCGCTGCCGCCATGGCCTGCAGGTCTGTGCCGCCATCGGCACGCAGTGGTACCGCGTCGACATGCACCCCGGCCAGGTCAGCCAGGATCGGATAACCGTCAAAGGTTGGTGTCGCGGACACCATCCGCCCTCCTGGTGGGCAAAATGCCTGCAACACTTGGTAAGCCAGGCCGGTGGCGCCGGCTCCGATGCTGACCCAGTCGCCGGGCACCCCGAGGTGGTCCGCGACCTGCGAGCGCAGGGTGTCCGGGATGAACTCAGGATATCGGTTGGCGCTGCTGACGAACTCGTGCAGGGCTGCCGCCACGCTGGGCAGGGGTGGATACGGACTTTCGTTGAGGTTCAGCGGGATCAGCGCGGTCATCGCCCACCCCATCGGATCGCTGTGGCGCCCGCATAGTCGCCTGCGTGGGCGAATGCTGCCATCAGCACGATGTCGCCGGGCTGGATCCGGCCGTCTGCGATCGCGGTGTCCAGGGTCAGCGGCACGCCGACACCGAACAGGTTGCCGCACTCCTCGAACGTGTCCGGATGACGTTCCGCAGGCAGTTCCAGGGCATCACGCCAGTTGCGCAGGAAGATCCGGTTGGGCTGATTGGTGATGAACCAGTCGATGTCCTTGGTCGCGACACCGATCTTGTCGGCAACATCGTAGGCGACCTCCGGAACCAGCCGATTGCCGCGTGCCAGTACTTTGGCGATCTTGGTCTCGGTGAATCCGATATGAACCTGACCCGGGCCCGCCTCCCAATACTTGCGTTGCGGATAGGCCACCGACGTCATGTCGCCTGCGTACTCGCCGTACGAGCGACAGGTGGTGGCCAGGATCGGAGAGGCATCGCTCATCTCCAGGAGCGCCACACTCGAACCGTCACCGGGTATCGACGCCTGCGGTTTGCCGCGCACCTGATCCTGCACGAATACCTGGCCTGCACTGTTCTGGGCATTTGCTATCAACGCTTTTCGGGCACCCGAGGCGATCATCAGTTGTTGTGCCATCTTCATCATGTGCATGAATGATGCGCATCCGCCGTTGTGGACGTCGATCACCCATTCCGGTTTGATGCCGAGTCGGTGCGAGACCTCACCGCCACACCCCACCACCGGCAGTTCCGGTAGCTGACTGTGCGTGATGAGGATGTCGACGTCGTCGAGGACCTCGGAGCCGTGCCGGTCCAGCAGGCCGGCCATCGCGCGTTCGATCATCTCGGCCGAGGTCTCATCCGGAGCCGCGTGGTGCCGGTACGCCGGTGCCCGGAACATGAGATTGTCGGCCAGATCATCCGATTCGGCATACTGCGCGAAATAAGCTGCCGGGACGCGGTTCTCGGGCAGGTAGCTGGCAACGTCGACCAGGGAGATCGTCGGAGAATTCATCGGCTCATCCATTCTGGCTTGATCGGCAGTCCGTGATGGCTGCGGTATTCGGCAATTGCTTTGAGGTTGTCCATCTCGAGCTGGTGTCCGGCGGAGAACATGTCCCAGAAGTCGCCCACCCAGACCGGACGCTCCGGTGGGGCCGTCTCCGGATAAGGGTTGTTCTCGTAGAACGGGTGTCTGCAGTTGTTCCACAACACCACCGACCCCGGTTTGTTCAGCACCACCTGCGCGTCGACCACCCGCATCAGATAGATCATCCACAGGTGTTCTCCCTGGTCCCAGGCACAGTGATAGTCGACGGTCATGGCGTCGGCGTGGGAGACCGTGCGGGTGAAGCACTTGGTGTTGTCACCGAGGCGGTCCTTCGAGACCCACAGTCCCGGTTCGTCGGTGGGAGTGAATCCACGCAGACTGTAAGTCCACTCCTCCAGCGATCTGGTATCGGAGAGCCAGTCGAACAGCTCGCGTGGGGGTGCATCGACATAGGCCTGAACCGGGCAGAACTCACCGAACACCTGATCATGCGGGTACACCGACCTGAGCATGTCCAGGATGATCGGGGTGGCCTTCTTCCGGTCGTGGGTCTCGATTCGGTGCAGGCCCGGAAGGTCATCGGCACTGTGTCCGAGGTCTTCGAGCGCGGGCAGGGTGACGGTCATCGGTGCTCCTCGAGTGTTGTACGGGCGGCAAGAAATGGGGCAAAAGGTGGGAGTTCGTCCGGATCGGTCTGCACCACAAGACAATGCGGACCGTCTCCGTCGAATGCGACGTCGGCGGCGGCAACCAGATCGGTGCGCGACCGGGCGCCACTGACGTTCAGTGAGGGGAACATCATCGAGAGTCCGGCCTCGAAATCGGCAGGCCGAAACCGGTTGACGCTCGGGGTACCCGGGAAGAACAGCTGTTCGCGGGTCACACACATGCCGTGTGCATTGTTGTTGAACAGGACAACGGTCAGCGGCAACTGATGTTCGATGGCGGTGTGGATCTCCATGCCGTGCATGAGAAATGCTCCGTCCCCGGCCAGAACCACCGAACGACGACCGGTGACCATCGCGGCACCGATCGCCGCGCCGAAGGCGTATCCCATACCGCCCATACCCAGCGCGACCACAAACCGTCCGCCGCGACCGACCGGCAGGTGATGGATCGCCGCCGCACCGACGTTACCCGCGTCAGCAAAGATGTTGGCGCCGGCCGGAATCCGGTCTCCGATGGTCTGGATCACCTGTATGGACGTCAGCATTGGCCCGGCTCCGGGGAACACGCGCGCCGGGGTCGGCAAGGCCTCGATGCCCGGCACGATTTTTCTCACTCTGCCATGCGCGGTATCGATGTTCTTGGAGATGACCTGTACCGCCCACCGCAGATCTGTGATCCGGACGTGGGTGTCCACGTCGATGGTCGGCGATTCGGCGCCGAGGTGGATGACGATGGTGTCGCCGGTATCCAGGCCGGCGCGGTCGGTCAGGCTCAACCGGCTTCCCAACACGAGCAGGACAGCAGATTTTGCGACCGCAGACGCCGCCGACGGGTGTCCCATCACGCCGGTCAGACCGACCGTCGGCACACCTGACCCCAGGACGTCGCGGCCACCGGGCGTGGCGGCAAGGACTCCCTCCGTCGCTGTGACCAGGTCGGCCAGATCGTCTCCGATCTGTTGCCGAGATGCTTCCTCACCTGCCAGGACAGTCACGGCGCCGCGCGCATCGGACAGTGTCGCGGCAACCTCTTCCAGCTCCGCGATCGGGGCAACAGTGCGGTCGCGAACACATCGAAGCCTCGGACGATCGACGACCAGTGCGCTCTGAACATCCTTCGGGATGATCAGTGCGACCGGAAGATTGGCTGCGAGTGTTTCTTCGGCCGAGTTCAGAGCGGCATGGATCTGCTGCGGCGCATCGATTTTCAGGCACAATCCGGTCACGCCGGAGAAGATCGCCCTGGCGTCGATGGTGTCCGGCGGACTGAGCATGTCCTGGAATCCGCCATGGCCTTCCAGCACCGTGGGGGCCGAGCCGATCAGCGCCAGCACCGGCACCCGACTGTCGTATGATTCCGCCAGCGCGGCAACCACATTCATTGCCCCGCCGCCGGAGGTGGTCATCACCACCGCGGGTTTCCCGGTGATCCGCGCGGCACCGTCGGCCATCGTTCCCGCCGAGAATTCGTGTTTTGCCACAACGGGTTTCATGTCCGAATCGGCCAGTGCCGCCGCATAGAGGTCTTCGATGTTGGCACCGTGTACGCCGAATATCCGATCAACACCGAGGGCACCTAGCCTTCGGATGATCACGTCGGCAACCGTTGCCTTCGTGGGCTTGAGATCTGTCATGAATGCAACCCTGCGCCCGTCGGCCTGAAAGGCTCCTGAAAGCGCCCTCTGGTATCTACCGAACGACGGACATACTCTTGGAACAACCCGCAGCAACAGTTCGGAGGCCGAGCCGATGGCCAGGACATGCAGTGTCCGCGCGATGTTCCGCCGCAATCAGGGAGTGCGAGTGCGCTCCACGATTGTGGCAACCTGCATCGTTGCCATCGCGATGTTCGTCGGCGCAGTGATCATGTTGTACATGTTGCAGCGGTACCAGGATCGCGAGATGTACGAGTCCACCGGAACCCGGTCGTATGACATCGCACATCAGATCAGCGAGGGCGGCCTGCCCTCTGTGGATCCCGACCTCCTCTCCGCCACAACAGGTATCGACATCATTCAGGTTGTCGACCAGAACGGTGCCGTGGTGGCGAGCAGCCCAGGTGCCACCCAGGAACCGATCTCGACGGTGACCCCGGGAGGGTGGAACACCCAGCGGATCGACAACGTCGATATACCCGGCCGTTCCGGCACCTACTGCGGGCAGGTCACCGGCGCCCGGTTTGACGGGATCAACTACAGCGTCATCACGGTCGTCTCCACACAGGCATATGCGTCGGCATTACTGAGTACCGCGGCCATCCTGGCCGTCGAGTTCCCGATCGTGATCCTGATCGCGGGAGCGGCCATCTATTTCTTCGTCGGGCGCGCCCTGGCCCCGGTCGCCCGCATCACGAAGCAGGTATCGGCGATCACCAGTTCCGATCTGAGTCGCCGCGTCCCGGTCCCCTCCACCGACGACGAGGTGACCACACTGGCGGTCACCATGAACACCATGCTCGATCGGCTCGAAAAGAGCCGGGCCAGCCAGCTCGAGTTCGTCGGGGACGCCTCGCACGAATTGCGGTCGCCGCTGACCACCCTGGTCGGCATCCTCGATCTGGCCGACGACACCGATTCATCGATCGATGTCGAGACCGTGCGAACCATCCTGTTGCCCGAAGCCCAGCGGATGAACAGCATGGTCGCCGACCTGCTGCTGCTCGCCCGCGCCGACGAACGCGGCATCCCGCTCACCGTCGACGAAGTGGACCTCGACGACATCGTCGGCTCCGAGGTTCAGCGGCTCCGGTCGCTTGGTCTGGCGAAGGTGATCGCCGACGTCAAGCCGATCCGGGTCATCGGAGACTCGGACAAACTGCAGCGGGCGATCCGCAATCTCACCGACAACGCAGCCCATTACGCGACGTCGACGATCACCATCAGGATGAGGAAGAACACCGACCTCTCCACCGCGACCATCGAGGTCATCGACGACGGACCCGGCGTCCCGGAAGCGGGCCGGAACAAGATCTTCGACCGGTTCTACCGGCACGACGTCGACCGTGGCCGACATCGTTCGGGTTCGGGTCTGGGACTACCGATCGCGATGGAGATCGCCCGTGCACACGGCGGAACCATCACCGTCAGCGATGCCCCGGGAGGCGGCGCATGCTTCACGATGACCATAAGAACCGAAACAACCGTGCCGCAGACGGACGAACCCGCCCACCGCGACAGCCGACCCGACGCACTAGTCGTCGGCCAGACAGTAACCGGCACCCCGGATCGTCTGAATTGAGTTGGCACCGAATGGGATATCTATCCGTTTTCGGAGATATCGGATATACACCTCGACGATATTCACATCGCCGTCATAGTTCTCATCCCAGATCGCTTGCATGATCTCGGTTTTGGTGACCACCCGGCCCTTGTTACGAATCAAGAACTCGAGCACCGAGTACTCTCGGGGCGTCAATTTGATCGGGGTGTCAGCACGATGCACACCGTGATCGGACGGGTTGAGGGTCAACGAGCCCGCAGACAGCACTGCGGGTCTTTCCCGGACGCCACGTCGCAGCAGTGCCCGCAATCGAGCCTTGAGGACGACCACGGAGAACGGTTTGACCAGATAGTCGTCGGCCCCGTAGTCGAGCGCCTCGGCCTGGTCGTACTCGCCGTCCTTCGCCGAGAGCATGAGCACGGGGGTCCACACATGTCTGCCGCGCAACTCTTTGATGACCTGGTAGCCGTTCAGCTTCGGAAGCATGATGTCGAGCACGATCACATCGAAATCATTCTCGGTGCCCTGCCACAATCCCTCGGCACCATCACGTGCGATGACCACACTCCAACCATCGCTGACCAGCATCCGCCGGACGGTCTCGGCCGCGCGAACGTCATCCTCGACCACGAGAACACGCACTTTCGGGCCTCCTCCGGACTGACCGACGCCGGTTCCAGCGTACTTGGGCCGGGCCCTGGCGACCGGATCACATCGAACCCCCTACCGATTGATATCGGTCGATACGGGAACCCGACCACATCGAAGGAACGATCATGAGCAGAGTCTTGTCCACGCCGCCTCCCGACACCGGATTGCGCGCAGTCCGTGGTCCGCGAAACCTGCCGCTGATCTCAACGGTCAAACTGGTCCGCCGACCGGCAGATCTTGCCGTTTCGTTGCGTCGTGACTACGGCGACATCGCGCTGACCAGCGCACTGCGTCGCAAGGTCGTGGTGGCACAGGGTCCGGCCGCAGCAGAAGAACTGACACTCAATCGCGACAAGGCGTTCTCGAACGAACCCGTCTATGAGTTCGCGTTGGGTAGATTTTTCCAGCGAGGAGTCCTCTTGATGGACTTCGAGGAGCATCACCGAGATCGTCGGATCATGCAGCAGGCGTTCACCGCGGACCGACTCGCCGTCTACCAGCGGCAGGTGGAGGCGAAGGTGCGTCAGTCGATCCAGGCACTTCCGGTCGGTCCGGCCGTCGACCTTCGGACGGAGTTCAAGAATCTCACGTTGGACATCGCCCTCGAAGTGTTCGCGGGGATTGAACTCGACCGCAAAGAGGCGACCGTACTCAACCGCGCCTGTGTCGATTTGATCGAGGCGGGCGGAGCGCTGGTCCGCTTCCCGATACCGGGGCTCCGGTTCAGTCGTGGCCTGAGGGCCCGCCGCCGGCTGGAGACGTTCTTCGGCGATCTCGTCTCCATGAAGCGGTCAGCAGATGGGGACGACCTGATGTCCGAACTGTGCCGCGCCGAGGTGGACGGTCATCGACTCAGTGACGCCGCGGTGATCGACCACATGATCTTCATGATCTTCGCAGCTCACGACACGGCAACCATCGCGCTCACCGCCACCGCATTCGAGCTGGCCAAAAGCCCCGAGTGGCGCGCTCGGGTACGGACCGAGGTCGAGGCATTGCCGGAGATGATCACCTACGACGACCTGGCATCGATGCCACTGGCAGAACGCGTCATGAAGGAGGCCATTCGGCTTCGACCACCGGTCCCGGTACTGCCGCGCGCAGCGGTGAAGGACACCGAACTGTGCGGTCACCACATCCCGAAGGGCACGTTTGTAGTGGTCCTCGTGGCGGCAAACCATCGTATCGACGACGTGTGGCCCGACCCCACGCACTTCGACCCCGACCGATTCAGCGTGTCCGAACGTGATGCAGGCAGACATCGGATGGCGTGGATGCCGTTCGGTGGCGGTGTACACAAGTGCCTCGGTATGAACTTTGCCCGGATGGAAGTACTCACGGTCCTGCACCGCATGCTTCGCGACTTCGAGTGGTCTGTGCCAGAAGACTTTTCGATGCCCGCCGCAGACCGCTCATTGACCGTGAACACCGGCTTCCCGGCGACGGTGCGCAGGCGCCGGTCAGACCATTCGACGAGTGATGGCAGCCGGCAGATGGCGTAGGGCCAGGTCGATTGCGGTCCACGGCCAGCGCGGCACCACGGCCCGACCACGTTCGGACTCGATGGCCGAAACCAGCGCCGCCACCCCGGCCTCGCGATCGGTCATCATCTTCGATTTCACACCGTCGTTGATGTCGGTGGCGATGTAGCCGGGCAGGATCACGCTGACCTTGATGGGCGAACCGGCCAGCTCCGCCTGCAGGCCTTCTCCCAGCGCCGACAGTCCGGCCTTGGACGCCGAATAGGCAGCCTGGGCCTTCGGGAGCCCGTGCACCGCACTCATCGAACTGATCAGCACCAGATGTCCGGAGTTCTGCGCCCGGAAGATCTCCATCGCGGCCTCGATCTGTGCCAGGGCGCCGATCAGATTGGTCCGTACCGTTTCGAGGTTGGCGTGAGCCTTGCCCGTCCCGATCGGTGCGCCCTTACCCAGGCCGGCGTTGACGATCACCCGGTCGAGGCCGCCCAGTTCGTCGCGCAGCCGACCGAAGACGACCGGAACGGTACCGACATCGGTCACATCGAGCCCGGCCACCGCGATCTGTGAGGCCTGCGCGCCGAGCTCGGACTTCAACTTGTCGAGACGATCGACCCGTCGCGCGCACAGCGCCAGCGCACGGCCCTGTGCCGCATAAGCTTTGGCCATACCCTCGCCCAGCCCCGAGCTGGCACCGGTGATCAAGATCTTGTTGCGGCTCATGGCAGGCAACCTACCTTCTGCCACCGACCGGCGCCGTCACCGGATTCGGCCGCACCGCCGACCCGTCCGGCAACCGGGACACAAATGTGCCGTCGCCCCATCGAAACGCCAGGCCCGGCACCGGGAAGTCGGTGCTGATCATGTGCGCACCCGAGGCGAGCGCCAGCACCGGCCGGCGGTGCTCATCGGCCTTGGCGGTCGACACCGGATCATCGGATCGGGTCCGGACCAGATATCCCCGGTTCACCAGTTCACGAATCCGCAGGAATCCCTGTCCGCGAGGATCGTTGTGCATCATGAATGCCGAATCGGGCTGTCCGGGAGGTGGAGTCGTGAACGCGACGCGGGCTTCCAGACTCGGCCTGCCGATCCGGTAGTTGTCGCGGATGTCGTCGTGGTCGCCGTAGTCGAGGAAGAACAGGACGCTGCCGCGAACGTCGTCGACGCGCGGCCAGCCCCGCTCCAGGACCGCCCGCTCCAACGTCGGTGCGGCGCCGCGGATCCGGTCCGGGGTCAGCAGCGACCGCTCGTCGAACACCGAGCGGATCTCGGCTTCGAGCAGCTCGAGTATCGCCGCCGACCACCGCGGCACCCGGGCACCGCGCAGTATCCGAGCCCAGGGCCAGGTCGTCTTCAGTTCGAGTTGGATCACCAGCGGCACATGGTCGGGATGTGCGTCCGACCAGCGCTTCACAGTCTGCAACGCACCGATCATCGTTGGGCAACTGGTCCGGTAGTCGCCGTCCGGGGCGTGCATCACCTTGAAACCCGGTTCGTCCCAGAGCGATTCGGGGCGTGGAGACGGAGCGGAGCGGAGCTCGACCAGATTCGGGCATCCCCGGCCGCGCCACCTGCGTGCCAACGGACTCACATACCGCCCGCCCTCGGGGTCGGGGTAGACATCGAGTTCGATCCCCCGCACGTGCTGGTCACGCAGTTGCTGATCGAGCGGAAGATGTTCGTAGCGGTATGAATCCAGGTTCGACCCCATCAGCCATCCGAATCGCTCGTCGGGCGCCATCAACTGGTGCGACGAGTTGTGGGTGGCCATGAACTGGATCTGGTTGAGTCGCAAACCCGCCGGAAGCGGATCCGTGCTCACTTGAGCAATCTCGACATCCGGCGATCGGCCAGGACCTTGCCGCCGGTCTGGCAGGTCGGACAGTACTGGAAAGACCTGTCGGTGAACGACACCTCGCGCACGGTGTCACCGCAGATCGGACAGGGCAGACCGGTGCGCGCATGGACACGCAAACCAGACCGCTTCTCCCCCTTCAGCTTCGCCACCTCCTGGCCTTCGAGCCGACCGATCGCGCCTCGCAGGACCTCACCGATGGCCGAGTACAGCGCATCGACCTGTTCGGGCGTCAGCGTCTTCGACGTCGCAAAGGGCGACAACTTGGCGGTGTGCAGGATCTCGTCGCTGTAGGCGTTGCCCACCCCCGAGAGGATCCGCTGGTCGGTCAATAACGTCTTGATCCGCGCCCCCGACGTTTTCAGCAACGCTGCCAGTTCGTCTCTGCTCAGCGACAACACATCAGGACCGAGTGTCCTGATCCGTTCCACCTCGGCGGGATCGCGGACGATCCAGACCGCCAGGCGTTTCTGGGTACCTGCCTCGGTGACGTCGAACCCTTCACCGGGCAGCCCACAGTGCACGCGCAGCGCGATGGGCCCCTTGCCGCCAGGACGCGGCGGAGCCGGTGACAGATTGTCCGACCACCGCAGCCATCCGGCCCGCGATAGATGGATGATCAGATGGATCGGGCCGTCATCAGCGCTGTCATTCGGTCCAGCTGTGGTGATGACCAGGTACTTTCCGATCCTGGTCACCGATTCGATGGTTCTCCCCGCCAGCACCGTGTACGGCGGGTCGGCGGTTTTGAGCACCGCCAGCGATGCCACGTCGACACGACGAATCGGAAATCCAGCAGCCCGGCCGTCGACATAGTCGGCGATGGCCTGCACCTCAGGTAACTCCGGCATGAGGACAGTATGTTCTAGTAACCAGATGCGCTCCAGTGGTTCGGTGACCGATGCCGAGTTGGCCAGAATGTTGGCCGAAGGCGCCGGGAAGATCCTGGTGGACATCCGGTATCAGCATCTGCTGGGCGGATATCTGCTCGGTGATGTCGGTGATGCGATGGCACAGGCCTGGATCGGTGCGGTTCTTTCACAGCACCGCCCGGCCGACGCGGTGCTCTCCGAAGAGGCCACCGACAACGGCAGGCGGCTCACCGCCGACCGGGTCTGGATCATCGACCCGCTGGACGGCACCCGCGAGTTCGCCTCCGGCCGCGACGACTGGGCGGTCCACATCGCCCTGACAATCGATGGTCAACCGGCCGACTGCGCGGTCTCGCTGCCTGCAATCGGCGAGGTGTACACCACCGACACCGTGCCGACCGTCGACGGCGAACTGACCGGCCGAATGGTCGCCTCGCGGGGTTGGGCCTCCTACGAGTCCGGCCACGTCTCACAGCGGCTCGGACTCGACATGATCCCGATCGGTTCGGCAGGTGCCAAGGCCATGGCCGTCGTCCGCGGTGATGCCGACGCCTACGTCCATGCCGGTGGGCAGTACGAATGGGACAACTGCGCGCCCGTCGGGGTCGCCAAGGCCGCCGGGCTGCATTGCAGCCGTATCGACGGAACTGAACTCGAATACAACCGGCGCAGCCCGTTCATGCCCGACTTTGTCATCTGCCGCTCTGAACTCCGCGACCCAATCCTGTCTGCGCTCGCCGAGATCGCCTAGCCCCACCCGATAATGTGCCCTTTTGGCGGTGCCCACCTGGGCTTTTGTTCGCCAAAAGGCCACATCATCGGGGTGCGCGGAGCAGGTAGATGTCCATGATCCAGCCGTGGCGTGCCCTCGCTGCGGTCCGGGTGTCGCGGATCTGCTCACCGACCTCACCGACGGTGCCGGAGATCAGGAGCTGATCTGGCGTGCCGAGGTAGGCACCCCACCAGATGTGATCGTCGGGCGAGGCCGTCTGCAGGAATGTGCAATCGGCGTCGAGCATCACCACCTGATTGGCCGCCGCTCCGGCCGGGGTTTCGGCCAGGCGGCGTCCGGTGGTGATGTGGATGGGCTCACCGATGCGGTTGAGCAGGATCTTGTGAGCCGCGGTCAACGACGCAAAACTCGTGATACCCGGGATCACGCTGTGGTCAAGGTCCAGGCGCCCGCGCGCAACGATGGTGTCGACAATGCGCAACGTGCTGTCGTAGAGCGCCGGATCACCCCAGACCAGAATCCCCCCGACACCATCCTCGCCCAGTTCGTCGGCCAGAGCCTGCTCGATCAGGTCGGCGCGGGCATCGTGCCAGCGACGGACCTCGGCGGCATAATCGTCCGGATTCCGGTCACGCGGCGGATCGGGGACTTCGACAAACCGGTAGTCCCCGTCGAGGTAGCGGTCGCAGATCTCCTTACGCAGGCCCACCAGGGATTGTTTGACCGCAACACCACGCTCGGGAGCCTTGTCGAGGACGAAAAATGTGTCGACGGATTTCATCGCATCGATGGCCTCGATGGTGATCTGGCGTGGATCGCCTGGCCCGATGCCGATGACAAGTAGCTTTCGCATGTCCTCAGGGCCTTGCCTTCGAAAGTCCGTGGAATCTGCCGGTGATGTCACCGATCGTCCGGCGCGGCAGAATCCGGCGTAGCGCGAATACGATCGGCGCGCGGTTCCCCTTGGCGTACAACGGCTTCGGGTCTTTCGACAGCGCCGCCTCGACGATCACTTCGGCCATCGGCCCGACGGCCAGACCGGCATCCTCGTTGCGGCGGGTGGCAGCGGCGACCGTGTCGTAGTCACCGCGATAGGACGAGTTGTCGGCGATGAAATACCCACGCCGGTCGCCGATACCGGTGGCGATGGTGCCCGGCTCCACGGTGCAGATCGCGACCCCGAACGGCGCGAGCTCGCGGCGGCTGCCGTCGGCAAAGGCTTTGAGCGCGGACTTGGTGGCGCCGTACGACGATCGGAAGGCGAGCGGGAAACTCGAAAGCATCGAACCGACCATCACGATGGTGCCGCGCCCGCGTTCCCGCATTCCGGGAAGAACGGCCTTCGTCAGTGCGATCGGTCCGAAGACATTGGTGGCGAACAGCTTTTCGATGGCCTCCATCGGGGTGTCCTCGAGTGGGCCCATCTGCGATTCGCCTGCGTTGTTGATCAGGATGTCGACCGCTCCGGCCTGCTCCGCGCAGCGGGCGATACTGGCCGGGTCATTCTGGTCCAGTTCGAGGTAGGTGACACCGGGGATCGGATTCTCGATGGCGCCGGGCCTGCGACTGGTACCGAGGACAGTGAGTCCGCGCGCGACCAATTGGCGGGCGACTTCGGCGCCGATCCCACTCGATGCACCGGTGATCAAGACGGTTTGGCTCATCGCTCAACCCTAGGTCCCGACCCTCCCGGAGGGCACCAGCACACCCTCGACGTCGTCGACTGTGAAAAATCAATGGCGAATCTGGGAAATACCTGAGCATCCTGGAGGTGTTGCAACCAAGAAGTACACGCGAAAGGGAAATCGACATGCTGCTCGGAGTGAGCTTGGCAATCATCGCGGCGGTGGGCTACGGCCTATCGTCGGTGATGCAGGCCCTCGGAGCACGGCAGGCGGCCCGCGCACACGTCGACGATGACCGGATGTCCACC
Source organism: Williamsia sp. Y844 (assembly GCF_056786475.1). Lineage (NCBI taxonomy): Bacteria > Bacillati > Actinomycetota > Actinomycetes > Mycobacteriales > Nocardiaceae > Williamsia > Williamsia sp. Y844. Next base: position 189,283 of record NZ_JBXCJB010000002.1, on the reverse strand, counting down.
GCAGCCGGGTCGCCATCGTGGCGATCAACTGTTGCCACCGCGATGACCGGGGCCTTTGTCGCGGGGGCGATCTTCGACGTACTGGGATTCGTTGCCGGTGCAGGCGCGGCTCGGATGCTGCCACTGTTCCTGTCGCAGACCATTGTCGCCGGCAACCTCATCGTCACGGCACTTCTCGGGATGCGGATACTCGGGATCAAACTGCACCCGCGCGACTACATCGCGATGGGCACGGTGCTGGTGGCACTGCTGCTCTTGGGTTCGGCGTCGCAGCCGCACAGCGACTACCCGACGCCGCCGTCGCTGCACTGGGCACTGTTGGCCGTGACCGTCGTGTTGGTGGTTTTGTCGCTGTTCACGGTTCGCCGGATGGGACGTGCCGGGTCGGTGGCCGCCGGCGCCGCAGCGGGTCTGTTGTTCGGCGCTGTCGTGATCGGCGTCCGCATTCTCGACGGCATCGATCCGCTCTCATTGCCGACCATCCTGGCCGATCCGGCCGCGTGGGTGATCGCCATCGCGGGTGCGGCGGGGTTCTATCTGCACACCGTGGCGCTGCAACTGGGCGAGGTGAACGGGTCGACGGCGGCACTGGTTGTCGGGGAGACCGCGGCGCCCGGGATCGTCGGGGTGCTCTGGCTCGGCGACTCGACGGTGCCCGGCATGCAGTGGCTGGCGCTCGCCGGATTCACGTTCGCCGTCCTCGGCGCGGTTGCGGTTGCGATGTTCGGATCTGCCGAAGCCGAACGCTCGGCACAGGAGAATTTGACCGGGGAGGGACAAGCGGCCAGATCAGAATTCGATGACGGCTTTGATCGGTCGTCGTTCACCGTACCGGCTGACTGCAGCTCGTTGGAGCATCCACAAGAGAACAGAAATCAGGCGGGCGGGTGGGCCGATAGTTGGCCGGAACGCCTCCGTTGGCGATGATATCGGCGTAGGCCGCGACGGCCGGGGTCGGCTTGCGGGTCAGCGTCGGGTCCGAGATCACGTCCACCTGGTAGAGGCCGAAACGTGGTGTGTAGCTGCCCCACTCGTAGTTGTCGGTGATCGACCAGTAGTTGTAGCCGGCCACGTTCATCCCGTCGGCGCGGGCCCTGGCGATCCAGTACGCCGCATCGCGCAACTGATCTTCCCGCTGATACCGGTCGGGTCGCGCCTTCCCGTTCTCGGTGGGGATTCCGTTCTCGACGATGTACAGGGGCATGCCGGGGAACTTCCGCGCGTAGTAGCGCAACGCGTAGTAGAGGCCATCGGCCGACGATGACGCCTTCCAGAACTGGTCGGTCGCGGCGTTATACGTATTCAGATCTGTCGTCGCCACCGAGTAGTAGTAATCGATACCGACAAAGTCCTGCTTGTCTGCGATCCGATCGAGAAACATCGCATCCAGTGCCGGTTGGACGGTCGGCAGATACGCAGAGTTGGACGTCACCCAGGCTCCGGGCTGAATCGAGTGGATGTGGTCATAGATGCTGCGATGGACCCGCACCAGTTGATCGAGCATCAACGGGACGTTCTGCGCTTCGACACCGCCGAAGGACAATTCCTTGAGGTACGTATAGACGATCGGCTCATTGATGGTGACCCAGATGGGGTTGAACTGGGCATACCGGTCAACCACCTTGCGCGCGTTGGCAAGCCAACTCTGCGCCATGGTCGGGTTGTTCCAACCACCGCGGTCGGCCACCCACCCCGGGTACACCCAATGGTCCAGCGTGATCATCGGACGCATCCCGGCCAGCAGGATGTAGTGCATCACGCGGTCGTAGTATTCGAGCTCGCGCTGATCCCACATGCCCGGCTGCGGCTGGATTCTGGCCCACTCCACGCTGAATCGGTACACGCCCACGCCCATGGCCTTGGCGTTGTTGATGTCCTCTTCAAAGCGATTCCGGAAGTCGACCGACGTGCCCACCGGCTCGTCGACGCGATCGCTGTTGGAGTAGCGCAGCCAGTTGCTGTCAGGAGAGGAGCCCTCGGCCTGAAATCCGGCTGACCCGACGCCCCAGAGAAACTCGGACCCGAGTCCGGCGTCCTGGGCGGCGGAGGGTGCGGCCGGAATCGCGATCACACATATCAGCGGGAGGATCACCGCCAACAGTCGTCGCATCTTCCCTACCCAAGATTCGCTGCCCGCTCACATCACATAGGCCAGGTTGGCCAATATTCTTTCGCCGAGCACCCGGTCGCCGTCGATGACAGCGGAACGAAGATCACCAGTCGATCGACCCCCGACCAGCCGAGCAAATTCAGCATAATTGATCACTAAGGTCAGATCTGGAATTCGATCGAGTTCATCAACAATTCCCGCCCGGCCGTCGACCGCGATGTTCAACGTCCGCGACACCGATCCCTCGATGACGATGCGGATCCGGCTGCCGTCCGGGGCGGCTGCCTTCTTCCCGACAACAAACGGCATGCTGGCAGCGATCTCGTCCAACGCCACCTCGGCGGCGATCCGATCGACGGGCAACGGCAGGCCAAGCGAGTCGCAGAGGTCCAATTCGTGCATCCAACTATCGAAGACGCGGACCCGAATGAACCGGCCAAACGTGTCCGGGCCTGCCGGAGTGAACGAATCGGCGTCGAAGTCGGCCTGGCCCATCATCGCCAGCGCATTCTTCCGCCGCGCAATGACATCCCGGTAGTCGGCGAGCACGGTCGCACGATCCTGCGCCCGGTAGAACTCGAGCCAGCGTTCATTCATCACGCCGATGCTGTTGTGGACGTGGTCGAAGGCATCCACGTCGGCGGCAACCTCCGGCAACGCGTCACCGAGCAGCATGCGCTCGGTTGTCATGACATGGGCCACCACGTCACCCACCGACCATCCCGGCAGAATCGAGGGACTCTGCCATTGCTCATCGGTGACTGACGTCGCCAGGGATTCGACAGCTGACCACGCCGCCGACATCGCGTCGACGAGTGGTTCCTTCGGCAAGATCGTTCGGCTCATGGCTGATGACGATACGTCGAACGCCCCAGCCGTAGATGTTCATCTGGATGCAATTTCGATGTCGCCGTTTCCGTAATTCCCGTCTTTTTGCGCAGGGTTTCATTCCCTTTCGGTAACACCGCTTCCGAAAGGTCCCCCGTGAACAAGCGTCTCTCCCTGACCGCCGCACTCCTTGCGGTCGCCGCTCTTGCGCTCAGCGCCTGCAGCTCCGATTCCACCGACGACACCTCGTCTGAACCGCAGACCACCGTCACAGTCGCCATGACACCCATCGGCGACGACGTCACCGCATCGAACCCCGTCGATGTGTTCACCGACCTGGTCGGCAAAGCCACCGGGATGAGCGTCGACGTCACCGACGTGCCCGACTACCTCAGCGTTGTCGAAGCCTTGCGAAGCCAGCACGTCGACCTCGGTCTGATGAGTGCCTTCCCGTCTGCACTGGCCGTGAACACCGGAGAGGTCGACCCGCTGTTGGCGTTTGCTTCGGACGGCAAACCCGTCTCCACCTGCATGGTGATGGCGAACTCCGACATCAATTCGCCCGAAGACCTGCGCGGAAAGAAGATCGCCTTCGCCGATCAGGCGTCGAGTAGCGGGTACTTCATGCCCGTTCACATGCTCGCTCAAGCCGGTCTGACCCAGGGCAAGGATTACGAAGCCATTTTTGCCGGCGGACACGATGCCGGATGGGCCGCACTGAAACAGGGCAGCGTCGACGCCGCGTGCACGGCCAACGTACTCACCTCGATGGCGGTCAAGTACGGCATCTTCACCGAGGGCGAAACCCGCAACGTCGGACAGAGTGCGTCGATGCCCGTGGCGATGGTCATCCTGGTCCGCAGCGAGATGAATCAGGCAACCCGCGACAAGCTCCTCGAAGTGCTTCCCGGAGTCTTCGCCGACCACGCCGATGAACTCGGTGTTCTCGCGCAGGGAACCACCGGTGAGCCGATCCCGAACCCGGATTCCTCGATCTTCGATCCGCTCAACGAGATCGCCGCGGTCGCCGGTGTCCAGCTCAAGGACTTGGGCTAAATGGCAGAAACAGCGCTCGCCGCGCCCATCCGCGGTGACTCCGTCCCGTCTCCCGAGCGGGCAATCGTGACCGGGCGCGGTATCCGCGTCACCTACGGGAACACCGTTGCGCTCGACGGTGTCGACATCGACCTGCACCCCGGTGAGGTGGTGGCCCTGCTCGGATCGTCGGGTTCCGGGAAGTCCACACTGATGCGGACCATCACCGGATTCACACCGCTGGCGGGCGGCTCGCTCGTGGTGGCCGACCGCGATGTCACGCGCACCTCCGGACGCGACATGCGGCATCTGCGTTCGGAAGTGGGTCACGTCTTCCAGCAGTTCAACCTGATTCCGCGCCTGTCGGTGATGACCAATGTCCTCACCGGAGGACTTCATCGGGCCGGTCCGGTCAACTGGATGGGCGGCTTCTCGTCCGTCCAGCGCATGCGGGCTCTGGAACTGCTCGACCGGGTCGGAATCGAGAACAAGGCCACCTCACCGGCGCGGTCACTCAGCGGCGGCCAACAACAGCGGGTGGCGATTGCACGTGCACTGATGCAGCAACCCCGACTGATCTTGGCCGACGAACCGGTGGCCTCACTCGATCCACGGCTGGCCGCCTCGGTGCTCTCGCTTCTGCGCGACATCGCGCACTCCGAAGGCATCCCCGTTTTGATCAGTCTGCACGTGGTCGATCTCGCGCTGCAGTACAGCGACCGGATCATCGGATTGCAGCACGGACACACCATGATCACCGACCACACGAGCAACCTCTCGGCAGACGACCTGACCCCGCTCTACGACCAGGAGGTCCCCGGTGCCGACGACGAGTGAACGGGTCACCTCAACCGACACCTTGCCCAAGAGAATCAACCTCCAACCCGAGTTGAGTTCTGCGGATCGGCAGCGACTCACCAGTGCGTTCCATCTCCCACGACGTGGGGTGATCGCTGCGCTGCCCGTTGCCGTAGTTGTTCTGATCTGGTCGTTTGCCGGCGGCGAGTTCAACTTCACCAAGCTCGCCGACGGTTCGGTCAACATGTGGGAGTTCCTTTCCCGCCTGTTTCCGCCGACGTGGGACAAGTTCGACGTCATCGTCGAATTGCTGATCGAAACCGTACAGATGGCCGTGGTCGGGACCGTGCTGGGCGCACTGTGCTCGCTCGTGATGGCCTTCGCCGCGGCGAGCAACATCAGTCCACCCTGGGTCTACTACCCGACCCGCTGGATCATGAACGTCATCCGCTCGGTGCCCGAGTTGGTCTTTGCGTTGATGTTCGTCTCGGCAGTGGGACTCGGACCCTTCGCAGGCATTCTCGCGATGACACTCGGCTCCATCGGAACGATCGGCAAGGTATACGCCGAAGCGATGGAAGCCGTTGACACCGGCCCGATCACAGCACTCGAGTCGGTGGGCGCCAGCCGTCGTCAGGTGGTCGGCTATGCCATCGTGCCGCAGGCCGCGCCCATGCTCGTCTCGTACACGCTGCTGCTCTTCGAAGGCAATGTCCGCGGAGCCACCATCCTCGGCATGGTCGGTGCCGGCGGAATCGGACTCGAATTGACCACGGCCATGCGCATGTACAACTACGGCCACCTCAGCGCCATCATCATCAGCATCGTCGTCCTGGTCACGGTCATCGACCGGATCAGCGCGATCATCAGAAGAAAGCTCACCTGACCATGACAGTTCAACTCGCTTCCACACCACTGCCACTGTCCATCCCGGTCAATCTACGAGACCTCGGCGGTATCTCGACTGCCACCGGCGTGGTCCGTCCCGGAAGAATTCTGCGAGCCGACGATTTATCGCTGGTCACAATCGATTTCGCCGCAGAGCTGGTGGCGGACGGTCTGAGTGCGGTCATCGATCTCAAGAGCGCACAGGAAACCAGGACCACCGGCCGTGGCCCGCTGGCCGATCTCGGTGTCGCTTACCATCACCTGCCACTGCTCACCCAATTCCCAACGGATACACATGCGTTGGCGGGTCCGAGGGATGCGGTCGGGATGGGTGAGGGCTACGCCGACCTGTACGAGTCATCCGCAGGCGCACTGGTGAACGCGCTGGCGCTGACCGCCTTCAGTCAGGGCACCATCGCATTTCACTGCGCGGCAGGCAAAGACCGCACAGGGGTGCTCGCCGCGGCGATACTCCTCGCGCTCGGCGCAGGTGACGAGGCGATCATCGCCGACTATGCCGCCACCGGACCAAATGTCCAGGCGATCAAGGCCAGAACTGCCCCGTCGATGCGCCAGTTGATCGCTGCGACCGGAATCGATCTGGGCCAATACTCGGCTGCCGCCACCGGTGAGGACTTCTCAGAAGAGGCGATGGCCACGATGCTGCGGGTACTGCGCGAACGTCACGGAGACCCGCTCGGCCCCTTGCGCGCGGCCGGACTCACCGACGGGTTGATCGACACCCTGCACCGGCGTGTGACGTCGGCACACGCATGAACCCGGCCGGCGGGGTCGTGCCAACTGCGGCGCGGCCCGGGCGGCCGTTCGATGTCGACGTCGAATCCCGGGTGTTCGCCGCAGTGCTGGCATTGCTCCGTGAATCGCCTTCGCATCGCGACGTCACCACTCGCGCGATCGCGCGACGCGCCGGAGCCGGACTGGGAACCATCTACCGCCGGTGGTCCACCAGGGAAGAGCTCATCGTCGCCGCACTCAACAGCGTTCGCCCGTCAGAACAGTTCGAGCCCACCGGCGACTTTGTCGCGGACATCCTGCAGATCATGGGGATAACCGGCAACCAGCTGACTCCGGAACAGGCGGAGGCCGCACACGTTCGCATTCAGCTGGGTCTGAGCGATCCCAAGATCCGGGATCTCAACCACGCCCGGCACACCAGCCACCGTCGGCACCGTCTCCTGGACGCGATCGATCGCGGGGTCGGTGCCGGCCAGGTCGATCTCCCGATCCCTGCCGACCACTTGATCGATGCCATCGTCGGTGTGGTCGCCTACCAGCATCTGGGCGGCGATCCCGCTGGTCCCCGCATCGAGGCGTCGTTGCGGTCATTGCTCTCACTTGTCACCACCAACAAGTGAGAGGTACTCACCGTGCGCTGCCGCTGTGCGCAGTTGTCCACCCATTCGGCGGACGTGGTGCCCTAGGCAGGATTCGAACCTGCGACCTACCCTTTAGGAGAGGGTTGCTCTATCCCCTGAGCTACTAAGGCGCTTCGCGTGAAGACTTTACCTGCGCGATGACAATACCCGGGGTCGGGCACGAAGTTGGCCCCGAATGCGCTCACCGCAACACGCCAGGTATGCCGGAATCGTCGACCAGGCGTAACCGATCGGACGACTGCTGTAATACTTGAGCTCGCTTGTCGCCGTTCGAGAGGGGTATGACATCAAAAAGATTTTGGCACCGGCGTTGATCTTCATCGGGATCGCCATGGTGACCGCTGCACTCGCAGTTCCGTTGTGGCTGGTCCCCAAGCTCAAAGTGGTTCCTCTGGACCTCGATATCACCTCTGTGGCGACGTCGGTTCCCGCAGGACTGACCGATGACAACAACACCCCGGCACGCGTCTTCAACCGCTGTTCGATCAGCGAACCGAAGGCACAGGTCTTTGATGCGCATCTGACCCAGCAGCGTCGCAGCATCATCATCAACCCGTCGAACTCCGATCAGGCAACACTGCAGTCCGGGCAGACCGTAATGATCGACCTGATCCGCGACGGCGACGAGACCTACGAACCCACCGCGGAGCCGGCGAACGCCAAGCGCACCTGTGAAGATGCCGTTCTCACCTCGAACGTCGACGTCGTGTCCGTCGATCGCGACACCAGCAAGCCGAATGGCAACATCGCCCGCATCCACACCATCCAGGCACCCGAAGGCGAGGTGACCATCGAGGACGCCGACAACTTCGTCGAAGCGCCTCGCGAGGGATACCAGTACAAGTTCGGCTTCGACGTCGAGAAGACCGATCAGATCTACTACGACTCCAACTCCCGACAGGACGTCACCGCCACGTTCGTCGAAGAAGAAGAGATCAACGGCCTCACCGCGTACCACTTCGTCAGCGACGTGCCCGAGGTCGATCAGGTGACACTTCCGACCCCCAACGGGGAGCCCGGACTCGGCACCTCGCTGGAGATGCCGGCGAGCTGGTGGGGCATCCAAGGCGTCCCGGCCACGGAAAAAGTTGTGATGGACCGCTTCGCGAAGTCCACTCGCCACGTCTGGGTCGAGCCGCAGACCGGCACCATCCTCAAGGGGCTGGAAGAGCAGCATCAGTACTTCAAGTCCCCGGGCTGGGAAGATCCTGATCTGGCCCAACCGATCCGTGACTTCCGGATGGACGCTTTCGCCGCGACCATGGCTTGGCAAGACACCACCGTCGAACGGCAGTCCGACAAGGCTTCCGGCTATGTCGATCAGCTCCGCCTCGGCGGCGTGATCCTTCCGGCGATCCTCGGTACCGTCGGCGGTCTGCTCTTCATCGCAGGTGTGATCCTGCTGTTCCGGCGCCCCACCCCGGCGACGGTCTCCGCTACTGACGACACCCAGCAGTTCCCGAGGAGCTGACCCCACCCCGGTCCGCCTCTCTCACGAACGCCACAAGAGCCCTCGAGCGAAAGCTCGGGGGCTCTTGTCATATGCGGTCTCGGACTTTGCTCAGCGATCAAATACGAAGAGCGAGGGCCACAACCAGGCGCGAAGCGGGATCGGCCAGGTCCAACCCCGTCAATTCCTGGGTTCGACGTATCCGGTACCGCAGGGTGTTCGGATGGATGTGCAACTTGCCCGCCGCCAGCCGGACATCACCGAACGCGTCCAGGTAAACCCGCACGCTCGATATCAACTCGGTCCCGTGCGCAGCGTCGTAGTCACGGAGTTCGGCCACCCGGGGATCCACCAGTTCTGGGTTGGCCGCCAACAATCCGACGATCTCACCGAGGAGCACCGGGGTCCGTGACTGCTCGATGGTGGTCACGGTGTCGATGAGCGCGCCCTCGCGGCGCGCAGCATCGATCACCCGGTCGACCTCGCCCCGCAGTCTGGCCGCATCGATCACACCGGCGCCTTCGGCGACCACGGCCCGGATCCGCACCCCGAATCTACGTTCGGCCGCAGCGACGGTCGCCCGCGCCCACCGCACGGTCGCAGGCCCACAGCTCGTCCGCGGGAACAGCACGTACACCCGCCCGCCGACCGCAGCGGTCACGGAATCAGGCCGAAAAGCACTGGCGTGCAGTGTGAGCGCCGGCAGGTTCTGCTCCCCCGGATCACCTCCCCCGCCTGTGTCATCGTCACGTTCTCGCGCCGCCAGGCCGACAACAACCACCGGACCGTCTGACGGAATGTTCAGCGCCTGAGCAAGATAGGCGATGTCGACGCCCTCGCCCCGAAAGCCGAGCAAGCGCTGAACCTGCTCGCCGTGCACGGATGGCATCGCCGCCGACTGCGCGATGATGCGGGCGGCAACCGCGGACGCACCGGTGATGATCTCCGCGGAGTCCGGCGCGAAATCGGTGTCGGCCTGCTGCAACCACAGCGTTCCCAGATACGTTGTCCCGCTTGGTCCACGGATGCCGACGGCCAGGCGTGGGCGGAGCCCCAGATCGTCCCGCCGGGCCACCGACACCACCTCCTTCCCGGCTCGCAGGGCGCCGAAAACCCCCCACTGCCGCAGCCAGTCGAGCATCTCCGGCGGACCTTCGCGGCCGAGAATCGACAGTCGGCGCAATTGGTCGGCGTGCTCATCGGAGGTGCTGTACGCCAGAACGTGCGAGTCTGCGTCCTCGATGCTCACGAGTCCGCCGGTCCGGTCCGCGACGGCCTGCGCCAGCGCGAACAGATCACCGGCGGTTCCGCTGGCCATCGATTCCGCCGTTCCGGCGCGCGCCTGGTCCAGCACGCGCCCGATCAGGTTGTAGATGCGCTCCCACCGGGCGTGCGGGTCGACGGCCACCACCGCAACGCCTGCGCCTGCCGCCCGGCGCACCAACGTCGTCGTCGGTGCCTTCACCAGAATCGCGGTGGGGGTCCGGGTCCCGAGTGTCGCCAGCCATGCGATCACCTGATCGGCACCGACACCGACCAGCAGTGCGAGATCGGCGCCGCGGGCCGCGCGCCCCACGCCCAGGCGCAGATCATCATCGTCGAGAAGAGCCATCGACGACACGGACCGATCCAGGCCGTCAGGCGCTTCGACCAGTGTCACCAGCGTGCCGTCCAAGGCCAGGAGGAGGCGCCCGAGCGTGATCGATGCCGACATACCAGGTTCGGACATCTGCAGTCCCCTTTGTTCAGCTGGACCAAGCATATGCAGACGCTTTGACCAATTGGCTATCGTTTCTGCAACGCCGCGGGGCTGTGATGGGGAGATGGATGCCATCACCACACCCCCGCGCGCGCACAACGAACCCGTGCACACTTATGCCCCGGGCTCTCCGGAACGCCGACGCATCGTCACCGAGCTGCGCAGCCTCACCGCCGATGCCCCGATCGACCTACCCCACGTGATCAACGGTGCCCATGTCACCGGCACCGGAACGCCGACCCCGGTTGTGCAACCCCACGCTCACGACGAGGTTCTCGGCACCTTCACCAACGCCACCCACGACGACGCCCGCGCGGCGGTGGACGCAGCCCTGGCCGCCGCGCCGGGTTGGGCGGCTACCGACTTCGATGCCCGTGCCGCGATCCTGTTGCGGGCGGCGGATCTGATGTCCGGTCCGTGGCGCGAGAAGATCGCCGCAGCCACCATGCTCGGGCAGTCGAAAACGGTGCAGCAGGCCGAGATCGACGCTCCCTGCGAACTTGTCGACTTCTGGCGGTTCAACGTCGGATTCGCGCGTGAGATCCTCGCCGAACAACCGGTCTCGAGCGCCGGGGTGTGGAATCGACTCGATCACCGCCCGCTCGAAGGTTTTGTCTACGCGATCACACCGTTCAACTTCACGGCCATCGCCGCAAACCTTCCAACCGCCCCCATGTTGATGGGCAACACCGTGGTCTGGAAACCATCACCGACACAAACTTATTCGGCGTATTTCACCATGAAATTGCTCGAAGCGGCGGGACTGCCTCCCGGTGTCATCAACCTTGTTGCCGGCGACGGTGTCGCGGTGAGCGATGTGGCACTACGTGATCCGAACCTGGCCGGAATCCATTTCACCGGTTCGACGAACACCTTTCAGCATCTGTGGCGTGAGGTCGGGGCAACCATCGACCGCTACCGCAGCTACCCACGGCTGGTCGGAGAGACCGGCGGTAAAGATTTCGTACTGGCGCATGGTTCGGCTGATCCCGATGTGCTGCGGACCGCCCTGATCAGGGGCGCCTTCGAATACCAGGGCCAAAAGTGTTCGGCGGCCTCGCGGGCATATATCGCCCGTTCGGTGTGGGACACCATGGGCGACGACTTCCTCGCCGAAGCAAACAACCTGAGCTACGGCGATGTGCGAGACCTGACCAACTTCGGCGGTGCGGTCATCGACCAGCGCGCCTTCGACAAATCGTCTGCCGCCATCGAGCGGGCCAAATCTGTACCCTCGCTGACGATCGCGGCCGGCGGCGACCACGACGACTCCGAGGGCTACTTCGTGCGGCCGACAGTGCTACTCGGTGACGATCCGACCGATGAAGCTTTCATCACGGAGTACTTCGGGCCGATTCTGTCGGTCCATGTCTATCCGGACGACAACTTCGATTCGATTCTGCAGCAGGTTGATTCGACTGCTCGCTACGCCCTCACCGGTGCGATCATCGCCGATGATCGCGCCGCTGTCGGTGCCGCGTTGTCCGGGCTCCGTAACGCCGCAGGCAACTTCTACATCAACGACAAACCCACCGGAGCGGTGGTCGGACAACAGCCCTTCGGTGGCGGACGCGCGTCGGGAACCAACGACAAGGCCGGATCCAAACAGAATCTGATGCGCTGGACCTCGACCCGGACCATCAAGGAGACCTTCACCCCGGCGACAAGTTCTGGCTATCCGCATATGGAAGTCGACGCCGCAGGGCACACGGACCGCGACGACGCGAGCAACCAACCGTGAGGCCAACCACCGCTGCCGCAACCCGCGGCATCATCACCGCCGCCGGTCGCAGTGATCGAATCAAGCGCCTGGGCGGCCGTCTACCGGTGACACGAAATGTTGTGCAGCGCTTCGTTCCGGGCGAAACCCACAACACCGTCATAAATGCCTGCCGATCACTGCTCACATCCGGCCGGATGGTCTCCATCGACTACCTCGGCGAGGACACCACCGACGAAACCCAGGCCGAAGCGACCGTCGCGGCGTATCTACAACTGATCGATATGGCTGCGGGACTTGACCTCACGCGGTCGGGCCATCCGATGGAGGTGTCGTTGAAGTTGTCGGCGCTGGGCCGCGCACTCCCCCGCCACGGTGAGAAGATCGCGCTGGAGAACGCGCACCGCATCGCCTCGGCCGCCACCAGGGCCGGCGTGTGGGTGACCATCGACGCCGAAGATCACACCACCACCGACTCAACCTTGCGGATCGTCCACGAGTTGCGGTCCGACTTCCCTGATCTCGGTACTGTGCTGCAGGCCTATCTGCATCGAACCCAGGACGACTGTCATGCATTCTCTGGTCCCGGGTCGCGGATCCGGTTGTGCAAGGGGGCATATGCCGAACCGGCGACCGTCGCCTTCCAAGACAAGCATGACGTCGACGCGGCCTATTTACGTTGCCTGCAGGTGTTGATGGACGGCGACGGATATCCGATGGTCGCCAGCCACGATCCCGCGATGGTGGCGGCCGCCGAGGCAATGGCCACCGGTGCCGGCCGGGACACCGATCAATGGGAACACCAGATGCTCTATGGCATCCGTGATTCCGAGCAGCAACGACTTGCTCAGTCGGGCCGTCAGATCCGCGTCTATGTTCCGTTCGGCTCCCAGTGGTACGGCTACTTCATGCGCCGTTTGGCCGAGCGTCCCGAGAACCTGACATTCTTCCTCCGCGCCTTGGTTTCCCGCAGTTGAAGCTTCGCAGTTACACCTCAGTGGCACCAGTTTGTCTTGACGTGGGTTGACCTACACGACTGACGCGCGCAACACGTTGCCTCACAAGGAATTCGCCGGTCGAGCCCGACCCCTAATTCGAACAAACATTCGACACAATGTGCATTCCGAGGTATTCTGATTGAAAGATTTCGATCAGATGTGCTGGGGGGCATGATGACTGACGATCCGTCCGATGAGATTCCGGTTGATCCTTCTTCGGTTTCGGTGTTGGTGCGTAAGTACCTCGAGTTGGAGTTACTGGTTGCCGATATCGCGGACTGCACTGATTCCGACATGTCCGATTCCGAAGTCAATGAGCTTGTGCGGGTGCATGAACGGGTCGTTCGTAAGCTCGAGTTCACCGGGTTGCGGCACCTGTTGCGGGTCTCGGATCGGTCGTCGTTTACCGAGGCTGGGTATTCGTCGCTGTTCGGGTTCACCCGTAGCGAGTTGCGGTTGACCAAAGGTCAAACCACCTCCAGGATCCGCGGGTTGGAAGCAGTCGGCCGGTTTCACACGATGCAGGGTGAAGAGCTGGCACCGAAATGCCCTGCCGCCGAACAGGCCTGGTCCCAAGGGTTGATCGGGGCAGCGCATATGGATGTGATGTTGGATGTGCGCAAACACATCCCGTCAGCGTCGGATTCGGCGGTGTATGACGTGGTCGATCATTGGATGACCGAAGAGGCCGTCGGCCAGGACCCCACCCAACTGGCGGCGTCGGGCCGTCAGGTGCTGGCCCGGGTCGATCCCGATGGCCGGTTGACTGACGATTCGGATCGGGCCCGTAAACGTTCGGTGAGTTTGGGTAATCAGGGTGTGGACTTGATGGCGAAAATCTCCGGCACGCTGGATCCGGAAACGTTGGCGTTGTTCACGACGGTGATGGATGTCTGGGCTGCACCTGGCATGAATAATCCGGCCGATCCGAACTCGCCGTCCGGTGCCAGCGATGATCCGAAACAGGATCCGGAGTTGATGAAGGCTGCGGCTGAGCGTGATACCCGCTCGATGGGCCAGCAGCGCCACGACGCTTTGAAGGCGATCTTGAAAACGATTTTGGAGTGCAACCTGCTCGGCAAGTCCCATCGGGGTTTACCGGCGCAGCTGATCATCACGATGACCAAACAGCAGCTCGAGGATTGCGCGGGGATCGCCAAGACCGCCTCGGGGGTGGATATTCCGGTCAAAGAGGCCCTGCACCTGGCTGCGCGTTCGGACAAATACTTGGCGGTGTTCGCTAGCCACAGCGCCGAGGTTCTGTATTTCGCCCGGGCCAAACGCACCGCGCAGAAGGGTCAGCGGTTGGCGTTGTTCGCCCGAGATCGAGGCTGTTCACACCCCGGGTGCACCAATCCGGCGACCTGGGTGGAGATCCATCATCTGATTGCCTGGATCAATGGTGGTCTGACCGACATCGATCTGATGGGATCAGCGTGCCCGCCGCACCACAAGTTGGTGGGCGATGGTCCGGGTCAGTGGCAGACGATCATGATCACCGAAGGCCCTGACAAGGGCAGGGTCGGGTGGATACCACCATCGTCGGTGGATCCAGAACGTAAACCGCGGGTCAACCGTGCCCAGCACGTCAACGAAACCTTCGCAGCGGCCTGGGAAAAGACTCTGGCCGACCGCCGAGCAGCATTGGCCCAACAACTGGGAGAGCTCACTCGGGCGCGCGGCAAGGAACCCGAACCGGACGTTGAGAACCCCGAGCCAGTCGAATAGCAGTTCGCTCGAGCATGTTTCGGGACCACGAGCAATCACCTCGACCCGAGTCCGGCATCAGACCCGACCACACAAAACCGGGCCACCTGTGTTCAGGTGACCCGGTTTCGGGAGGGCGGCACATGGCCGCGGTCGAGAGGTCTGATGGCACTCAGGCGGCGATGACGGTGTCGTAGTAGCCGTCGTAGTCGGTGTCCATGGCAACCTCGTCGACGTAGCCGTCGTAGTCGTAATCGGTCTGGACCTCGTCGATCCAGCCGTCGGCATTGGTGTCGTATTCGACGATGTCGGCGACGTTGTCGCCGTTGGTGTCGGTCAGGATGGTGTCGAAGTAGCCGTCGGCGTTGGTGTCGTACTGTTCGATTGCCATAAGGGTGAGTCCTTTTCGTGTCGGGTGCCGGATCTTCGGAAGTGCCGCCCTGTGACTGTCGAAGCTGTGCGGCGGTCGAAGATAGGAGCACCCGGGGCGGCGGTTTGTTCCCGCCCTGTGAAAAGTGCTCGTCAGTAGCCGATGAATCGATCGGTGTGCAAGCGCCAGGGTTGCCACCGCAGTCCGGGTTCAGCGTGCAACAGCATCGGCTTGATGGCATCGAGCATGGCCGGAGGACCTGACAGGTAGTAGTGCGATCCGGGATGCGCCACGGCCGCAATGTCGCTGGCACCCACCAGCCCGCCGGTCACGGTCACGACCGTGGCACCGGCCGCGCGGGCGGCGTCGAGAACATCGGTGTACACCAGTCGATCGTCACCGTTCGCCGCGTAGATCAGCGAGACCTTCTTCAGATCGCCGCCACGGTCCAGCAGGTCGGCGAGCATCGATCGGAACGGGGTGATTCCGATACCGCCCGCGATGAACACAACCGGCGCCGACAGTTTGCGTGGAAGGGTGAAGTCCCCGCCCACCTCGTCGATGTACAGCTTCGTACCCGTTCCACCGCTGTCGATGAGCCGCTTCTTGAATGCCGAGGTGTTGCCTGCTGCGCTGAAGCCGAACCGTGTGGTCGACTCGCCCGGCGCACCGGCAAGCGAAAACACTCGTCGGGTGCCCTGCTTGTCGGGCGTCGGATTCCAGGTGGGAGCAGAGATCTGAGCCCACTGCCCAGACCGGAAACGCAGCCCAGGGGATGCGAGCACCTCGTAGGTGTCGACACCGATCGGTTGCACCGACTTGATCGTCAGTACCGGACGTCGCCACCTGCGGGCGACAACGAACGTGAACACGCTGCCCGCCAGTAGGGCCATCTCGGGAACGAAGGCGAGCGTGTAGTCGGAGGTGATCTCGAACGTCTGACCCCAGTACATGAGCACGCCGACTCCCGCTGCGTAGATCCCCTGCGCGATGCGGGTGGTCGGTGATGTCAAAGGTTCGGTGAGCATGATCGCTGCCACGAACAGCAGCGGTGTCGACTGGAATCCCAGATCGAGGGCGTCGCCGACCGGCGTTCCGTCATCGAGCGCGACCACGACGATCGTGATCACCGAGGCCAGCAGGAAGATGCCGGACATCCACCAGTCGCGAAGCTTCCAGACGACCGCCGCGCCGATCACGATCATCGGGATCAGCAAGGCGTCTGCCGCCACCCACCAGATCGGATACGCGAAGTAGCCGACAGAGAAGTAGGCGAACAGGTAGCTGACCACCGCACCCACCACCGCCGGGTTCACGATGTGCCGACGTCTGATCGCCAGCACGTACTTTGATGCGCTCGCGATCGCCGCGGCCAGCACCAGACCCCATGCGGTATCCGAATCGGTGACACCAGGGAAGATGAAGAACAGGATCAATGCGGTGATCAGCCAGGATTCACTACCGGGTGGAACCCTCACGATCGCCGCACAGATATATGTCACGGCGGCACAGACAACCACAAGAATCGCCAGCGAGCCGGCCAACTCTGTTGCGGTGTACTGGAAATCGGCATCCGATGCGGCCACGACAAATGAGTAGACGGCCAGCACCACCAGTGCCAGCAACACGAACCGGTACATCGAGAGCCGGTCGACAAGCCGTAGGTACCTCACAGAAACAACTCCAGTTCTCGCGCATGCGAATGTTCCACGGTGCCGTTCGCCCGTACCACCACATAGTCAAACCGATAGCGGCTTAACAGTTTCTGAGGAGGACAGAAGAACAGGGCGGTTGACAGCCCGTCGGCGGTCATCGCGTCGTCGGCGATGGCCCACGTGGCCAAGACCTCTCGGGTGGGCGCGGAAGTGGTCGGATCGATGATGTGATGCCAGTCCGCCCACGCCCGACGATTGCTCGCCGACCCGCAGATCGCATTGCCTTCGATCACCACTGTGCCGATCGCTTTGGTCGGATCAACCGGATGCTCCAACGCGATTCGGTGGGGTTCCGATCCGGCCGCGATGTCCCCGCTGCCGTTGACCAGATAGTGATCGAACCCGTGGGATGCGATCAGGCCCGCGACCCGGTCGACGGCAAATCCTTTACCGGTCGCGCCCACATCGATGAGCGCCGGCCTGGCCAGTTCCAGCTCGCCCGACCAACTGGTCAGCACCTCGTCCCACAGTGGTACTGCGGCAACATGTTCGGCAGGCGTCAACGAGTAGCCACTGTCATAACCCGCGTCATCGAGTGTCTGGCCGACAAGCGGTGTGACCTTGGCACCGGTGAGCTCGTAGAGTTCGCGGTGCAGATCGATCATCGGCTGGTCGGTCGGTGCAATCGGGTACCGGCCGGCGCGCCCTGCCATCTCCGCAACCATCGAGTCAGCGCGAAACCTCGACCACACCCGATCAATTCGGTCGAGCTCGTGCGTGATCTCCGCTCGCAGGCCATCTGGTATCGGCCCGGGCAAAGTCACGTCCCACGAAGTACCGAGTGCCTCGAACTCCCAGACCGTCGGATTTGTCACCGCGTCGAGGTTCAGCCCTGAGCCTCGGTTTTGATTTGCTCGATGGCGTCGTTGAAACCGCCTGAGGTCAAGGACGATCCAGAAACCTTGCTCACATCGAGCTCATCGATGCTCTTGCCGACCACCAGTGCGTCGATCCCACTCGCGAACTTGCCCTGGAATTCCGAGGACGTGCCCTTGGTCTGACTGGTATCGAGCGTCAGCGCGGTGATGACCGAGTTCGACAAGGTGACCGTCACGCCGACCTCTTGCCGGCCACCGGGTGACTGGTAACTGCCGAAGGCGCTGTATTCACCATCGGCGTATGCCGATGCCTCAGTACCGGATTCCGCCGCTGCGGACCCGGCGGCTGCCGATTCGGCGACCGCGGAAGCACTGGTTGCGGCGGTGGTAGTTGTGGCCGATGAACTGCTGTCGCCATCGTCGCCACAGGCCGCGATAACGGCACCGGTGGCTGCGATGACCGCAGCGACCTTGCCCGCGTTGGCAATCCGATTCTTCACCGATGACGTTGATGTCGAGGTCATGGCATCCATTGTGCTCCCTGAAAATTGAACGTGATCTTTTTGAAACGCGTTTTTCAGGAGACTCTCAGTTCTCAGGCACGCGCCGAACAGCCTTTTTACGCTGCAGCCTCAGTTTTGATCTGGTCAATCGCATCATTGAAACCGGTGGCCGTCAAGGAAGACCCCGAAACTTTGCTCACGCTCAATTCATCGATGCTCTTGCCGACGACGAGTCCCTGTTCGATCACGCCGGACTCGAACTTGCCCTGAAAATCGGCCGAAGGTCCGGTGGTCCCGCTGGTGTCGAGCGTCAGTGCGGTGATGACCGAGTTCGACAGGGTGACCGTGACACCGATCTCCTGCTTTCCGCCCGGAGACTGGTAGCCACCGATCACGGAGTACTCACCGTCGGCATAAGGCGACTCGCTGCCCGCTGCCGCACCGGACCCGACCGCGGTGGTGGTTTCGGTGGCAGCTGAAGCCGGCGCGGCCGTGTCGTCGCCATCGGCTCCACATGCCGCAACGGCCATCGTTGCGGCAGCAACGACCGATGCGGCCTTGCCGGCGTTGACAATTCGAGCTCGGGCGGACGTCGTCAGAAAACTCATACCCAGATAGTGCCGCATCTATCCGGTCCATGGTCCGTTTTGCGACAATACTGTTAGGTTAGTCTCACCTACATCGTCAGGCCGGGCCGGCGTTGTCAACGACCGGCGGCTTCGATCCGTGCTGCCACGGCGTCGATGAACACCGTCGAGATATCGGCTGGGGTCTTGGCGACGTAGCTGGTGCCACCCGTCGCCTCCGCGATCTTCTTCAGCGATGCGGCATCAGCATCTTCCGTGATGCCGATTGTCAGGATCAGCACCGGCCGAGCCGGATCCTCGAGTCGCTTCAACTCGGCAAGGAGTTCATCGAGGGTGATCGAGTTCTCATCCTCGTTCTGTCCGTCCGTGAGCAGGATGACGCTGTTCGAGAAGTTGGGGTCGTAGGTGTCCTGAACTTCCTTGTACGCGGCCAGAGTCGTGTCATAGAGGCCCGTCGCGCCACCCACTCGGTCAGGCAATGTCAGAAGCTCGGACTCCAGACGCTCGCGGTGGGTCTGGCCATCGGCCCCTACGGTGTCGAGGCGTTCGATCGGCACCAGAGGCAGCCAGTCCTGTCCCCTCCCACCCATATTGATGGAGAACAACCAGGTACCCAACGCGGTGGTGTTGGGGAACAGCTTCAGGCCGTTCTGACTGGCTTCCACCAACATCTCGGCCCGGGTCGAGTTCCCCGCCGGAGCCGACATCGACCCTGACGCGTCTTCGACGACCAGACTGCGGATCGGTACACCGAGCACCGCCCACTGCCGCAGCGCTTTTGTCTCGCGCTCGGGATCACCCGGTGTGAGAACAGTCACATCGCCAACTCCTCCCTCGGGTGCAGGCGCATCGACGCCGGTGCGGAAGCCCGCGGTGGTCAGGGTCTGCGCGCCGTCGTCGGAAGTGATCGCCGCCAACAGTTCCTGACCGGCTTTACTCACCATTTCCTTGCGAGCCGCCGACGCGGTGTTCAGCATCGGAAAATCGAGGACGACGGTGCCATCGGAAGGGACGGAGGCCGTCAGCCCACTGTTGGGCTCAGCGAGCTGGTATTCGATGAAATGCTGTTCACTGACCACCGTCGGCGAGTCGCTCACCCCGGCGAGGGCGAGCCGGTCTCCATCGGAATCGCCACCGACCCGCGCGTTGCCCTGCTGCAACGCCAGCAGGGTCATCCCGTCGGTGAAGGACTTGGTGTCGATGGCGCCCGACTGCTCGGCAGCCAGCGCGCCGATGATCGGGGCGTCGCCGGTACTCGAGTCGATCGGGTTGCCGAGTCGCAGTCCCGGCAACTTCATCACATCGACCCAGTTCTCCAGTGCCGGAACGTTTTTGCCTGCCACCACCACGGGGCTTGCCGCGACCGATTCGGCGACCACATCGTTGCCGACGCGGACCTGCTCGGTGACCGTACGGGCACGGGTCGACGAATCGGCAATCCACAGATCCGGCGCACTCTCCCCCTTGGTGAGCTGCCCTGCAACGTTCGCGCCGCTGACCGCGGAGACCGTGAAGTCGAAGCAAGAGTCGCCCGACGCGGTACCCGCGAGCGGTTTGATCGTGGCCGCCATCGAAGGATCCGCGACGACGGACACGGCTTCCCTGGAGTCACAATCCGGACCGGACCCGTTGCCGATCGTCCGCCACAGGATGACACCGGCCACCAGCAGCGCTACGAGAACCAGCGCACCCAATATCCATGCGGTCCCGTGCCCCCGGTCCCCATCTCGGTGTCCGCTGAATCCGAACTCGCCTCCAGCGTTGCTGTCGCCACCATGCCGCCCCATCCGTTACCGCCCTTGTTTCGAGGTTCGCCGGATTCTATACACAGCCTTGTCAGGCGCTAACCCTCATTTGGTAACCGAAATCGGCAATGTACCAGGCGTATTCACTCAGGCGTACAGATCGTGAAAATTCTTTAGTGAAGTCTCGATTTCACTTTTGACAACCTTCGCCGTGATCTTCCCGACCGGACCGATCATGGCCAATCCGCCGAGTTCAATCTCGAATGTCAATTTTGAGCCTTCCGGTGCCGGATCCACCGCGAGGATCAGCGTGACCTTGACCCCGCCCTTTCCGGAACCCTTCAGGCTGACGCGGTGCGGTGGATCGTAGGCGTTGACCGTCCAGTCGAACCGGACGCGAGTGCCCCTGGACGCGATGACAGAGGACACCTTGATGCCCTTACCGATCTCCTCCGGCCCGGGAAGCGGACCGCGCCAGCCTTCGTGGATCGTCAACCACTCGTCGTAACTCGAGAGATCCAGCACCCGATCCCAAGTTCTCTCCGGCGTCACACCGATCTCTATCGCGTCCTTCACTTTTGCCATGGCGCTGACGTTATCGGTCGGGCCACATCTTCACCCGTCACACAGGACACGTGTCGGGCGCCGACTCCCCGGCAAACCGGTCGGCGATCCAGTCGACGGCGTCACCGGTCACACCCAGATTGGTGTGTCCGCCCTCGGGCTTGCGAACGACCTCGATCACGTCGCCCTGCGCGCAGGCGCGCTGCACCGCGGCGGTTGTCCAGGCGGGCAGGATGATCGTGTCCTTGTCTCCGTAGGCCACGAACAACGGCCCGTCGGCGGGTTCGGCGGGCAGCGCATCGGTGATCAGGATCCCCCGGAGTCGCTCGAGCGCCTCCTCGTCGGCGATCGTGGCGTCACCGGGCGCAATGTCCATGGCAGCGGAGAACTTGTCCGCGGTCGAGGTGGGCCCACACGAGGTGAAGGCTTCCGCCCCGGCGGCCAGCCCACCGCGCATGTAGTCGTCGGGGTCGAGGTCGGGATGCACTTCGCGTAGTCCCGCCACAAGATTGGGGATGAAGATCTTCTGGGCGTCGGTGTAGGTCAGGTCGAGTCCCGCATCGGTGATCGGCGACAGATCAGCGGCAGGCGCCAGGGCCGCAGCCCCGACGAAGTCGAGCCCCTGTCCATAGTCGTCGGCATGCTCGGCTGCCGCCCAGGCGGCTTGGCCACCCTGCGAAGCACCCATCGCGGCCCAGTCGGCAGACGCTTCGGGTACCACATTGCGGGCCGCACGCACCGCGTCGATCATGTTGTACGCGACGGTTTTCGGTTCCAGATAGGGATGCGTTCGCGGGCTCTCGACGCTGGACCCCAGTCCCTGGTAGTCACTCGCGGCGACCACGTATCCGCGGGCCAGCAATCGCGCGACGTTGCCGTCTTCGCCGAGCAGATCCGGGTAGTCCGACGGACCGCACGTCACATCGGTCCCGGTGGTGCCGTGGCCGAGCGCGACCACCGGCCATCCACCCGGTGGCGGATCACCGGCCGGGACGGCGATCACCCCGGAGACATCGGTGCCGAAGCCACCCGCGTAACCGGCCGTCGAGCGATAGACCACCCGTATCAACCGGCCGGCATCGCCCAGAGTGCTGCTGCCCTGAAATGGCCGCTGCGTCAGGACCGCGCCGCGATCGGCGAGTGCGGGAGGTGGGGGCGGCGGCGTCGACGATTCAGACAAAGACGGCGGAGACGATGGGCTCACACCATCGTCTCCGCCGCCGCCTGAGCAGGCTGTCAGGGTCAAAGCACCGGAAATCAGCAGAACTCCGGCCAACCGAACCGCCGGCCAGGCTTCTTTCAAGGTCTTCTACCTACAGCGCAGTCTGCTCACTGCCAAGTCTCAACTACTGGGGTTTCGGCTGGTCCGGGTTCGGACCACCGTCCTGTGCGAACTTCTTGGCGGCGTCCGCACCCTTCCTGACCTGGGCGGAGTACTTGCCCTTCGTCGCCTTGTTGACGGCGTCAGCGCCCTGGTCGATGACCTTGGCGTTCTTGCTGAGCGTCTGCTTGCCCTTGTTGATCAGACCCTTGATGTCCATGCGTGGCCTTACCTTTCTGCGGCGCCGGAAACGTGCTCGGCGGTCTTTGGGTCTTTGGAACTGAGCTTACTGGACCACATTGCGAAGACGGGGTTCAGTCGCCACAGGATCTCGACCGCGACGATGCCGACCGCGGCGGTCGCCAACCCGATTCCGGTCTTGCCCCAATCGGTCGGATCCAGCTTGAAGATCTCCTGCGTGAACGGCAGCGAGAAGATCAGCACATACATGAGCACCGATACGCTCAGCAGCACGATCTTCCACCAGTTGTAGGGACGCGCGATCACCGCGAGTACCCACATCGAGACGGCGATCATGGTGATCAGCGCGGTGGTGGCAGCCTGCATCTGATCCGGCGGCAGATCCACCGAATCCTTGGAACCGAGTTCGACACCGGAACCACCCGGGTAGACCAGCGCGTAGGCCACGAAGGTACAGACCGCGACCACGATTCCCGACGGGACCGCCAGTCGGAGCACGCGGCCGACAAAGCCGGTTCGGGCCCGTTCGTTGTTGGGGGCCAGTGACAGCACAAAAGCAGGCACACCGATGGTGAACCACGCGGCGATCGTGACGTGGATCGGCTGGAACGGGTACGACATCGGCGCGAACCCGAAGATCTTGCCCAGGATCCCGGCAACTCCGATGGTCATGGCCAGCAACACCGCGTACACGGTTTTTGTCAGGAACAGGGTGGAGACGCGTTCGATGTTGCCGATGACGCGACGGCCTTCGGCGACCACATACGGCAGCGTGGCAAAACGGTTGTCGAGCAGGACGATCTGGGCCACCGAACGGCTTGCCGAGCTACCCGAACCCATGGCCACACCGATATCGGCATCCTTGAGTGCCAACACGTCGTTGACACCGTCTCCGGTCATCGCCACCGTGTTGCCGCGTGACTGCAGCGCACCGACCATCGCCCGCTTCTGATCCGGACGGACTCGACCGAATGTGGTGTGCGAGTTGACGACGTCGGCGAGCTCGTCGGTGTCGGTCGGCAGGTTACGGGCGTCCACCGCGTCATCCAGCGTCCCCAGACCCAGCGACCCGGCCACCGCACCCACCGAGACGGCGTTGTCCCCCGAAATCACCTTGACCGAGACATTCTGCGACGCAAAATAGTCCAGCGTCTCGCGAGCATCCGGGCGCACACGCTGTTCGAGCGCGATCAGTGCTCGCGGACTGACGACACCGGGCGCGGACAGATCGTCCGGCGACTCGGTGTCGACCGACACATCGGTCGAGGCCAGCAACAGCACACGCAGGCCACCGGACCCCAGTTCGCTTGCCTGGGCCGCGGTCTGGCCCTCCGCAGGCAGCAACATGTCGGGTGCACCGAGCAGCCAGTTGCCGCGGGGTTCGCCGGAAGCGCTGTCGGAGAACGAGATACCACTCCACTTTTTCGCCGACGTGAACGGGGCGACGGCGCTCGACGCCCAGGCCGGGGCGTCCGGGAACGCTTCGGCCATGGCCTGGACACTCGCGTTCGGGCGCGGATCATGGGCTGCCAGCGCAGCCAGGGCCTGCTCCAACTCGACCCGGTCCCCCTGCAACGGAACCAGTTCCGAGAGCCTCATCCCGTTCTCGGTGAGCGTTCCGGTCTTGTCCGCACAGACCACATTGACCCGGGCCAGGCCCTCGATGGCGGGCAGTTCGTTGACAAGGCACTGTCGCTTGCCGAGCCGGACCACACCGACCGCAAAGGCGATCGAGGTCATCAGCACCAGGCCTTCGGGCACCATCGGGACCAGTGCCGCAACCATTCCGAGCAGGCTCGCCTTGATGCCGTTGTCGCTGATGAACAACTGGTTGACGATGGTCAGCACACCCGCCGGGATGAGCAGGTAGGTGATGATCTTCAGGATCTTGTCGATCCCGTTGCGCAATTCGGAGTTGACCAGCGTGAACTTGCTGGCCTCTTCGGCAAGCTGCGCGGCATAGGCATCGCGGCCGACCTTCGTCGCGCGGTATGCACCGAAGCCGGCGACCACGAAACTGCCCGACATGATCGGATCCCCAACAGCTTTGTCGACGGCATCGGCTTCACCGGTCAGCAACGATTCGTCGATGTCGAGGGAGGCCGATTCGACGGTTTCACCGTCCACCACGATCTGATCGCCGGGGCCGAGCTCGATGATGTCGTCGAGCACCACCTCGCCCGGATCGATTTCGGTGGCGACACCATCGCGGCGGACCATCGGCCGGGTCTGGCCGACGATCGCCAAGGCGTCGAGGGTCTTCTTCGCGCGGATCTCCTGGATGATGCCGATGCCACTGTTGGCGATGATCAACAAACCGAAGGCGCCGTTGATGATCGAGCCGGTGCTCATCACGATGATGAACAGCACACCGAGAATCGCGTTGATCCGGGTGAATATATTTGCGCGGACGATATCTGCAACGCTTCGGCCCGACCGGTCGGGCTGAACATTGATCTGCCCCGCGGCCACCCGTTCGGCGACCTGCGCCGCGCTGAGGCCTGAGGCCTGATGCTTCTCGTTGATCGCGGTCATACCGCGGCCTCCCACCAATCCTGGGTCTCGAAACCATGTCCGCTGCGTGAGTGGACATCAAAACGGGCGCCGGGCATCGGGGTGATCACCGGAATGCGCAACTCCTCCGCCGCCGGGAGCAGTCGCTGCACCGGGTCGGCCCACTCGTGCAGGGCGAGATTGAATGTCGCCCAATGGATGGGAAGCAACAGCGACTCGGACAGGTTGGCGCGATTGAGCATTCGATGCACGTCCACCGCTTCCTCTGGGTTGAGATGGATGTCCGGCCAGAGCCGGTCATAGGCGCCGATCGCGATCAGCGACAGCCCGAAAGGACCGTGGTCGGCACCGACTTGCTCGAACGAGTCGGTGATGCCGGTGTCGCCGGAGAAGAAGAAGTTGTTGCGCGGTCCGGTCACAGCCCAACTGGCCCACTGCGTGGTGTTGCGCTGCAGTCCTCGCCCGGAAAAGTGTCGGGCGGAACAGCAGTTGAAGCGCAGGTCTCCGATGGTGACCGACTCACCCCAGTCCGCCTCGCGGATTCGGAAGGGGTCGATACCCCAGTACTGCAGATGTGCACCGACCCCGATCGGTACCACGAACACGGCTTCCGGATGGGTCCGGGCGAGTCTGCGGACCGTGGCGGTGTCGAGGTGGTCGTAGTGGTCGTGGCTGATCAGGACGACGTCGATGGCGGGCAGCTCCTCGAGCGTGTGCGGCACGGGGTGCAACCGTGCAGGTCCGACCACGCTCGACGGTGAGCAGCGCTTACTCCACACCGGATCGGTGAGGATGCGGTGTCCGTCGAGTTCGACGAGCACCGACGCGTGACCGAACCAGGTGGCGGCAAGGTCGGCGACCTCCGCAGGCAACGGCGAGGCATCGAACTCGAGGCGGACCCGCGGCTTGCCGATGTCACCGCGGCGGAGCATCGCGAGTGCGGCCGCTCTGTCACCGTCGACGGGCCGCGGCGGCTCGATATTGCCGAAGCTCCCACCGGTTTGATGCGGTGAGCCACTGATATGCGGGAGCACAAGATCTTTCGGCGCCCCCATGGCCCGATACACCTCGGTCCCGGCTGTGACTCCGGCGGCGGCAAACGCCGCACCAGCGGTTGCGGCACCGGCCAAGAGCCTGGGACCGGTCATTGCATTCGGTAGGCGCACCACCCTGGACACACTACCGGCCGCGTGTCCCATTTCTTCGATCCATCAGCCCGGTGGTCGATCAAGAGTCGACAGGAAGGAATATCTCGGGGTATACCTGACTTATAGAAACCATAGTCAGCTGAAGGAGTAGGTCATGACCCAGATCGTTGATGCAGTAATCGTCGGTGCGGTGCGAACTCCGATCGGAAAGGGTAAGCCGGGCCGCGTTGTTGACGGTGCGACCGTCGGTGCAGGTGGACTCCACGACGTTCATCCGGTCGACATGCTCGCCCACAGCCTGCGCGCACTCGTCGAGCAGACCGGCATCGACCCGGCGTTGATCGACGACGTCATCGCCGGTGCCGTCACGCAGGCCGACGAGCAGGGCCAGAACATCAGCCGCAAGGCCGCACTGGCCGCCGGCTTCCCCGAATCGGTTCCCGGCACCACCATCAACCGACAGTGCGGTTCGAGTCAGCAGGCGATCTCGTTTGCCGCCCAGGCCGTGATGTCGGGTGTGCAGGACGTGGTGGTCGCGGCCGGTGTGGAGTCGATGAGCCGAGTGCCGATGGCGTCCGATGTCCGGCCCGGCGTCGACGCGTCCGGCGTGGGATTCTCGCAGCGGTACTCGAACGGATTGATCTCCCAGGGACTGGCCGCCGAATTGATCGCGGCCGATTGGGGGTTTTCACGGACCGAACTCGACCAGTTCGCGTTGTCGAGCCACGACAAGGCCGTCGCGGCGACCAAGGCAGGCAAGTTCGACCAGGAGATCGTGCCCCTGGCCGGCCTGCGCACCGACGAGATGATCCGCCCGGGCGGCACCATCGAGCAGTTGGCCACACTCAAGCCCGCGTTCTACCACCCGGCGATGCTCGAGCGCTTCCCGCAGATCGAATGGCAGATCACGGCAGCCAATTCGAGCCCGCTCTCCGACGGCAGCGCCGCGGTGTTGATCATGAGCAGCACCAAAGCCGCGGAACTCGGCCTCACGCCGCTCGCCCGACTGCACAGCTTCTCGGTGGTCGGCTCCGATCCGCTCTACATGCTCACCGGCGTCATCCCGGCAACCGAGAAGGTGCTCGCCGCAGCCGGCCTGACCATCTCCGACATCGACCTGTTCGAGGTCAACGAGGCCTTCTCCCCCGTCGTCCTCGCGTGGGCCAAGGACACCGGCGCAGACCTGGCCAAGACCAATGTCAACGGCGGCGCGATCGCACTCGGTCACCCACTCGGCGCCAGTGGTGCCCGCATCATGACAACCATGGTCAATGCGCTGCAGCAGTCCGGTGGCCGCTACGCCCTGCAGACCATGTGCGAGGCAGGCGGGATGGCCAACGCCACCATCATCGAACGCCTCTAACCCCCCACCCCACACCCCACACCCCACCGCAAACGCTCCACCTCTACGAGGGTGCTCCACATATTTGTGGAGCACCCTCGTACAACCGGAGCGTTTGCGGGATTGGATCACTGCAAACCCGCTCGCCGCAAGCCATTTCGCAAAGTCTCGCGCAACCGTTCGGGGTGCATCAAGTCGTCCCAACCCCACCGCGCGACCACAAACCCGAGCTCGTTGAGGCGTTCCTCGCGGCGCTTCTCGCGGTACACCGCATCCGCAGGCGTCTCACCCGGGCGAAGATATCGGATGTACTTACCCTGACCGTCGAACTCGCCGAGAAGATGGTCTTTGATCCGAAAATCAGTGCGCGCCAAGTGTTTACCGTCAGGAGCGTAGATCTCCGGCTGCAACTGCGGTACCGGAATATCGGGCATGCCATACATCCGGGCGCGCGACAGCGACTCGCCGACGCTTTCTGAAGCACTGTCGGCGAGCGATACCGCCCGTCTGGCGTTGCCCACACCCTTGCGTCGACCGGCCCGCGCGAGCACCACCTCCAGTTCGGCGCGGGACACACCCATCCGAAGAGCCGCATCGCAGACACAGAGCGCTTGCTCGAAACTACCCAGACGGCTGATGTCGACGGCCGTCCTGGCGAGGCTGGTCACCAGGAGTCCCGGAAGTTCGATGACCTCGTCGGGCAGCCACGACGCGGCATGCAATCGGCAGGCCCGGTCACGATTTCGCCCGCCACCGACACGGTTCACGGTGAAATGCACTCGATCCAGGTCGGCGTCGAACGTCGACATCCCGAGTAGTGCTGCCGCGGACCAGTGACTCACCGCCTTGGTGCCCTCCCCCGCGTCGACCGCCCCGAGAACCTTGAATCGGTATCGGCGTTCACGCTCCTCGCGGCTCAGAACGCCGTTGAATGGACCACTCGGCACGTACATGCCCCGGTAGACCCGCTCCAGGCTCCCCGCCCGGACTGCAGCCTGGAGCGTGTGGTCGTTGTGACCGGCCGACGTTGCCGTGCGGCGCAAGACCAGACCCGCTGCGCTCAACTCGTATTCCCCCATGAATCCGATTCTGGCGCGTCTGATGGTGCCGACTTTCCCCTTCGATGTCGCACTGTGGACAACTTCGTCTCCTGTGCACAACCCCAAACGCTCCGGTAATACGAAGATGCTCCACATATTTCTGGAGCGTCTTCGCACAGGTGGAGCGTCTGGGGAGGGGTGGGCCACTAGGCTGAATCGGTGGCAGACAATCTGGTCCTCGCGATCGATCTCGGTGGCACGAAAGTGGAAGCCGCACTGGTCGACCCGGACGGCAACGTGCTGGCGGCCGGCCGAAGTCGGGCCCTGACCGGTTCACAATCCTCACCCGACGTCCTCGGTGGCAACGTCATTCGGGTTGTCGATCATGCGCTCGCGCACGTGCCCGACACCGCGCAGGTGATCGGTGTCGGGATCGCGGCGGCCGGACCAGTGGGCGAGCGGGCCGGAACCCTGTCCCCGATCAACATTCCGCAGTGGCGCGACTACCCGCTACGCGATCTGGTGACCGGGCGGATCCGACAAACGTTGGGTCACACACCCGTCCACTTTCATCGAGATGGCGTGGCGATCGTGCTGGCCGCGCAATGGATCGGCAACGCGGCCGGCGAGAAGAACCTGTTGGGCATGGTGATCTCCACCGGTATCGGTGGGGGTTTCATCGTCGACGGCCGGGTGCTGGCCGGGAACAGCGGCCACATCGGCCAGATCCAGTTGTCCGGCTTCACCGGCGAGCTCAGCATCGGCAGTCACACCACACTCGAATCGGTGGCCTCCGGCCCGCATACCGTGGCCTGGGCCAACAAAGAGGGCTGGACGGGGTCCACCGGCGAAGACCTCGCCGCGTCTTATCGGAACGATGACGACATCGCCCATCGCGCAGTGCACCGCGTGGCCGAGGCTGTGGGACAGGCCATCTGCAGCGCAGCAGCATTGATCGAGCTGGATGTGGTGGCGATCAGCGGCGGCTTCGCGCGGGTGACGCCCGACTTGATCCCGCTCATCGAACGGGTCGTCGCGCGGCATCCACTCGACTACATCGCACGCGTTCGAGTCATCGATGCCGGACTATCCGACACCGCCCCACTCGTCGGCGCCGCCGCCCTGGTGTATCGCCGCGCTCACGTCGGCCTCCCGACCTGACACAAATGCTCCGCCTGTACGAAGATGCTCCAGATGCACGCGGAGCGTCTTCGCATAAGCGGAGCGTTTGCGGGGATTAGGTCGCCAGCGAGCGACTGATGACCAGTCGCTGAATCTGGTTGGTGCCCTCGAAGATCTGGGTGATCTTGGCTTCGCGCATCAGCCGTTCGACGCGGAAATCCTTGGTGTAGCCGTAGCCACCGAACACCTGTACCGCATCGGTGGTCACCTTCATCGCCGCATCGGTGGCAATCAGCTTGGCCACCGACGCATTACGTGAATACGGCACACCGGCATCGCGACGACGAGCGGCATCGATGTAGGTGGCGCGGGCCGAATCCACTGCGGCAGCCATGTCGGCGAGCAGGAAGCCGAGCCCCTGGTGGTCGATGATCTTCTTGCCGAACGTCTGCCGTTCCTGCGCGTAGGCGACGGCCTCGTCCAATGCGGCCTGCGCGATGCCGACGGCAACCGCCGCGATGCCGAGCCGGCCCGAATCCAGTGCGCTGAAGGCGATCTGGAGACCCTGACCTTCGGCGCCG
The DNA here is from genome assembly GCF_056786475.1 of Williamsia sp. Y844. Lineage (NCBI taxonomy): Bacteria > Bacillati > Actinomycetota > Actinomycetes > Mycobacteriales > Nocardiaceae > Williamsia > Williamsia sp. Y844. The sequence continues at coordinate 159,022 of NZ_JBXCJB010000002.1, read as the reverse complement.
ATGCGACGGTCTTCGGGCACGAACGCATTGTCGTAACTGGCCGACGTGGTCGGAACCGCCGTCAGGCCCATCTTTTCTTCCGGCTTCCCGAAGCTCAGACCCTCGGTGTCATCGGGGACGAGGAAGCACGAAATGCCCTTGGACCCTTCGCCGGTTCGGGCGAACAGGTTGTAGAAGTCGGCGACACCACCATGGGTGATCCACGCCTTCGATCCGTTGATCTTGTAGCCACCCTCGGTGGCGGTGGCCTTGCAGGCCAGGGCCGCGGCATCGGAACCGGCCTGTGGCTCCGAAAGGCTGTAGGCGCCGATCTTCTCACCCCCGAGCATCTCGGGAAGCCAGCGCTGCTTCTGCTCGTCGCTGCCAAAAGCCATCAGCGGATGGCACGACAGGCTGTGCACACTCACCGCAACCGCCACCGCCGCCCAGCGCGCCGCCAACTCCTCGAGTACCTGGAGGTAGACCTCGTACGGCTGACCGCCACCTCCCCATTCCTCGGGGTACGGCAGGCTCAGCAGGCCTGTCTGGCCCAGCACCTTGAAGGCCTCGGCCGGATACTTCTCGGCCTTCTCGTACTCGTCGACGATGGGTTTGAGTGCCTTGTCCGCGACGTCGCTCGCCAGCTGGACCAGGTCGCGTGCTTCTTCAGTGGGGAGCAGCCGGTTGACGGGCATCGGGCACCCTTTCGATCGTCGGAACAGGCAGGGACCGGATTCAAGCAGTACTGAGCCAGGCCCTTCAGTACCGTCGACAGTACTCCAGAACCTCACGCAGTACCATCAGCGCATGGTTCCGACCGTTTCCCCTGCACACGCGACCGCACGCCGTGCGCAATTGTTCGACGAACTGGTGGCCCTGTTCCTCCACGAAGGTTTTGCCCACCTGACGCTCGACCAGATCGCGGCGCGCCTGCACTGCTCCAAGTCGACGCTGTACACGCTCGCAGGCAGCAAGGATGAACTCGTCCGCGAAGTGACGGTGCACTTCTTCCGGGCCGCGACCACCGAGGTCGAGGCGGCGGTGGAGCGCGCTACCGGGACAACCGAACGGCTGACCGCGTACCTGACTGCGGTCGGTACCGCACTTGCGCCCGCCGATGAACGGTTCATGGAAGACCTTGCCGGCTTCCCACCCGCCCGCGACATCTACGAGCGCAATACCCGGTCGGCGGCAGATCGCGTCCATGAGCTCATCAGCGAAGGTGTTGCCGCAGGCGATGTCCGCGATGTCCACGCGGCATTCGTCGCCGACGTGGCATCTGCAGTCATGGTCCGGATCCAGCAACGCAAGATCAAAAGTGCCGTCGGGCTGGATGATTCACAGGCCTACCTCGAACTCGCGCAGCTGCTGACCACCGGGATCAGCGCGCAGTAGCCACCTCGGCGACCTCGTGGTGCGCGGTGTCATGGCGCGCGATGGACAGGGCCGCGACCACGATCCCGAAGACGACCCCCAGCGCGGTGTCCGCCATCCGGTCGAGCGCCACATCCGGGGTCAGACCCGCACCCAGTGCCGTGAGCAGCAGCGCCATGGGCGTCACGGCCATCGAGCAGAGTCCATAGTTGACGGCAACCAGGAGTTCCGCCGCGATCTGGAAGATCACAACGAGAACCACTGCGCCCCAGTAGCCCAACGGCACCGCGAGCAGTCCGGCAGCCAGCACTCCGCCGACCACGTTCCCGATCAACCGTTGTACACCGCGATGCACGGTGAGGTGAAAGTTGATGCCCTGCAGCGTGGCGATCGCGCCCATCGCCGCCCACATCGGATGCGCCAGACCGATGGCTTGGGCGACACCGGCAGCCACCGCAGAAGCCAGAGCCACCCGGATCGCCGAGACCATCAGCTCTCGCTCGGCCATCCGGCGAAGGTCAGCACCCACCGACCCCCACGACGAGCCACCGGCGTTTCGAACACCCCGCACCACGTCAAACGGCCACGGAGCCAAGGACGCGCAGATCCCGATCGTCACTCCGATCGCCGCAGACGCGCTCGCGGCCACCACATCACCCGTCGATGTCGCATAGCCCACCGCAGCGGCCGCGGCGAAGATCATCACCACCGGTCCGGGACCGACCAATCGGCAGGCACCCATGACCAACATGGCAACGGCCGCAGCCACAGACATGGCCGCGATCTGTACCGGCATCGAGGCCCCCGCCGCACCGAGAATGCCTCCGAATACCACGAACGCGACAAGTGTTCCGCCGGTCACCGCGAGCCGCGGCAGCCGGATGCGATAGGGATCGTTCCGGCAGAATGCCGAGGTCAAAGCACCCAACGCCGCGAATCCGGCGATATCGACACGTCCCATCAGACCACCGATCACAAGCACCACCGCGAGTGCGATGCCCACTCGGACCGGCAACCAGATCGACGCGTTGCTGCGGTTCAGTGTCAGCGCGGCATCACGCCAGGTCCGAGGAGAAGCAGAGTGGACCAGCGCATGACGACGGCGGGTCAGATGCTCGGAAAGGAAATCGCTTGTCAACACCTAAGTATTTTACAACTATTTTACTGATAAAGTAAATAGTGGCCATGACCTACCATGATCCGGTGACCGCAGACCCCAACCCGAGTGACGTCGTCGAGCGCGTGAGCCTGGAGTGGGCACGCGCATATCCCGACCTCGATACCGAGCCCATCGAGGTGGTCGCCCGCGTCAACCGCATCGCCACCGTGCTCGCGCATCAACTCGACCTGGACCTGGAATCCCACTCGATCACTCGCTCCGAGTTCGACGTGCTGGGCGCACTCGCCCGGTCGGAGCGTCCACTGCGCGCCAGCGAGGTCGTCTCGACAACGATGCTCAGCGGCGCCTCGATCACCAAACTCAGCGAACGCCTTGGCGACCTGGGCCTGTTGCAGCGCAAGAAATCCGAACGGGATGGGCGGGTTGTCCTTCTCGAATTGACCGATGCCGGACGCGAACTCGTGGACACCCAGTTTCCTCGGCGGCTCGCCCGCGACACGGCGATGCTGGCGACACTGAGCCCCGACGAGCGGTCGACCCTGATCACGTTGTTACGCAAGGTCTCCCGGACCATCGACAACCGCTAGGTCGGATTCTACGAATCCAGGTTCTCCGACGCCCACGCCCCGAGTTCGCCGAGAATCGGCAGGAGCGCTTCGCCAGACGGCGTCAGCCGATAAGACACCGACACCGGCGGGCCTGCCTCGACCTGCCGCTCGATCACACCCGCTTCTGCCAATTCGACCAACCGTGACGACAACATCGAGTCACTGATTCCGCCGATCGCGGCGCGGAGTTCGGCGTAGCCCGCCGGACCGTGCATCAGGGTGCCCAACAGAACCCCATTCCAACGCTTGCCGAGCAGGGCGAACGCCGACCGTAGCGCGCCGTCACAGGCACGTGGCTCGTGCGTGACTTCGACTTCCCTGGGCATCGGCCCAGCATACCGTTTGCTACAGTCGCTCCTAGCTACTTTTATTTTAGTAGTCCCTCTAGATGTAGGAGCACATCATGTCCGATGCCGTCCACACCCTCGACGCAGACGCGCGCGCATTACTCTTTCGCGACGCCCGCACCGCCAACACTTTCAGTTCCGAGCCGGTGAGCGACGAGGCACTCAAAGAGGTCTGGGAACTCGCCAAATGGCCACCCACCGCAGCCAACACCCAGCCGCTGCGAGTCCTCTACGTCCGCAGCGACGAAGCCAAGGAACGCCTGCTCCCCCACGTCGCCGAAGGCAATGTCGACAAGGTCCGCAGCGCACCGGTGACCGCCGTACTGGCGATGGATTCGGCGTACCACGAGCACATTCCGACCGTGTTGCCCTTCCGGCCCGAGATGAAGGACGCCCTGGAGGCCAACGAGGACATGCGTACCTCGATGGGTACGTTCGGCAGCACCTTGCAGGCCGGATACTTCATCCTCGCCGTACGTTCCGTGGGGCTGACCGCCGGACCGATGGCCGGATTCGATTCCGCCGGAGTCGATTCCGAGTTCTTCGCTGACGGCCGCTGGAAATCAACCCTGCTGGTCAACGTCGGCCATCCGGGCAAAGATGCCTGGTTCGACCGACTGCCCCGCCTGGACGAGGACGAGGTCTTGCGCTTCGCCTGATCCCTTCGAGAAACGCGGTCTAGTCGAGATGGTCGAGGAGACGGTCGAGAAACGGACGCTGACCTTTCAGCAGTTTGTCCCCGGCCGTCTCGAGATCGCACCACGCCACCCGGTCGATCTCGGGATACGACTGCATCTTTCCCGATCCCCGTGGCCATTCCATCTCGAACGTGTTGCTGGCGGCATCGGTGATGTCGAGGTCGGCCTCAATCGCAAAGGCGGTCACCAGCTTTCCGCTCGGCTGCTTGATCTCCCCGAGTTCGATGACCTCCCCGTCGGGAACCGTGAGACCGACCTCCTCGACGAATTCCCGATGGGCCGCGGCCAGCGGTTCTTCGTCTTCGTCGTACAACCCTTTGGGTATCGACCAGGCGCCGGAATCCTTGCGCGCCCACAAGGGGCCTCCCGGATGCGCGATCAAGACCTCGACCTCGATGCCCGCCTCTGCCTCGGAACGACGGAACAGCAGTATCCCCGCACTTCGCTTTGGCATCGTCGCCACCGGCCTTCCTGCTCTGTGGACCGCACGATCCGCCAGGACTACACACTAGTCCTGGCGGGCCGCGTCACCGGCAACCGAAACCCGGCTACTCGACGAACGAATCGGCCACGGTCAGCGCCGCGTCCAGGATCTGCAGGCCGACGGCCACCTCATCAGGGGTGACCGTGCACGGCGGCACCATGTGGATCCGGTTGAAGTTGGCAAAGGGCAGCAGGCCGCCCGTTTTGCAGGCGGACAGAACCGCAGTCATTGCCGGGCTCGAGCCACCGTAGGGCGCGAGTGGTTCCCGGGTGTCGGGGTTCTTGACCAGTTCCACCGCCCAGAACACACCCACGCCACGCACTTCACCGACGCTGGGATGCTGCGCAGCGAGTTTCTCCAGTCCGGGTCCCAAGACGTCTGATCCGATGGTCGCGGCATTTTCGACAATGCCCTCGTCGGTCATCGCGTTGATGGTGGCGACGGCGGCCGCGGTGGCCAGCGGATGCCCGGAGTAGGTCAGACCACCGGGATAGGGCCGATCGGCAAACGTCTGGGCGATCTCGTTGTTGATGGCCACGCCACCGAGCGGGACGTATCCCGAGTTCACGCCCTTGGCGAAGGTGATCAGATCAGGGATGACCTCGGAGTGGTTGATGGAGAACCACTCTCCGGTGCGGCCGAATCCGGCCATCACCTCGTCGGCCACCATCACGATGCCGAACCGATCACACAGTTCACGAACTCCGGCCAGGTAGCCGGCCGGCGGCACCATGATGCCCGCGGTCCCCGGAACCGGCTCCAGCACAATGGCTGCAATCGTCTGCGGACCCTCCATCGAGATCACCGATTCGAGGTGCTCGAGAGCACGCTCGCATTCCTGCTGCTCGGTTTCGGCATGGAACTGGCTGCGGTACAGGAAGGGTCCGAAGAAATGGACCACTCCGGCCGACGCGTAGTCGTTGGGCCAGCGCCGCGGATCACCGGTCATGTTGATCGCGGTATCGGTACCCCCGTGATACGAACGGTAGCGGGTGAGCACCTTGCGTCGACCGGTGTGCAGGCGTGCCATCCGCACGGCATGCTCCACCGCATCGGCGCCGCCGTTGGTGAAGAACACCTTGTCGAGATCACCGGGGGTCCGCTCGGCGATCAGGCGCGCAGCCTCCGACCGCGCATCGTTGACGTGCGACGGTGCGATGGTGCAGAGCTTGTTCGCCTGCTCGGCAATCGCCGCAACGACTTTGGGGTGCTGGTGGCCGATGTTGGTGTTGACCATCTGCGACGAGAAATCGATCAGCCGATTGCCCTCGCCGTCCCAGACATACGATCCCGCAGCGCCCAGGATCGTCATCGGATTCAGCTGTGCCTGCGCCGACCACGAATGGAACACGTGAGCCCGGTCCAACTCGTGGGCTCGACGCCCGGCGGTCTTGGCCGCTTCCAGCTCGCTTGCGTCGGCAAACGGCGAATTACCGCCGAAGCTCGTGTTGTCATCTGCCATCAGAGGGCACCTTCCGCCATGCGACCGACTGTCTCGGTCAATACGTCCACACCGGCCGTGAGGTCGGCGTCGTGAGTATATTCATTCTCCGCGTGAGAGACACCGTCGACACTGGGTATGAACAGCATCACCGTCGGAACCAGATCTTTCATGTTTGTCGAATCATGACCGGCCCGGGTTCGCACCTGCATGTGGCTGTGCCCGAGCTGCTCGATCACCTTCTCTGCCAACGCCACACCCTCGGGCTGGTAGGTATGCCCCTTCCAGGTGTGGGCGAACCGCCGCTCGATCTCGACGTCGGCCGCTACCTCGATCTCGGCGAACGCACGATTGAGCTTCACGTCGGCCTCGGCCAGCAATTCATCGGACGGCGACCGCAGATCCAGGTGCATGTGGACCTCGCGGGCCACCACCACCGGCGAATTCGGGAAGACCGTCAACTGTCCGCATGAGGTGTGCAGATCCTCACCGTATTCGTCGGCCAGCTCACGCAGCGCCACAACGGCTTTCGCTGCACCGTAGAGCGCGTCCTGCCGGTCCGCGATGGCGGTTGCACCGGTGTGCGACTGCGACCCGATGACCGAGATCTCGTACTTGTTGGCACCCCAGGTCGACGGCACCACACCCATCAGCACACCGGCCTTGTCGAGTTCGCGGCCCTGCTCGATGTGGATTTCGGCGTACGCGGCAACCTTCAGACCGCCTGCCGTGTGGTGCTCGCCTGCCGTGAAGACATCCTTGTCCCCCAACATGTCCAGCTCACCGAGGGCGTCGGCCACCGTGACACCGGCGACGTCGGTGGTGTCGAGTGCTTCTTGCAGGTCGAGCTTGCCGGTGAACACACCGCTACCCTGCATCGACGGTTTGAATCGTGATCCCTCTTCGTTGAACCAGTTCACGACGGCCAGGTTGTGGACGGCTTCATCAGGATTGGCGAGGTAGTACTGCCGAAGCCGATCCATCGCGTGCGCCGCGGCCAGGACACCGTAGGCACCGTCGTAGCGACCACCACGGGGCTGGCTGTCCATGTGCGATCCGGACAACACGTACGGCGCGCCGGGTACCAGTTCGTACAGCCCGAACATGTTGCCGATCCGGTCGTACGCCACCGTGAAACCGCGCTCGGTCAGCCAGCCGGCCAGCCATCGGCGATTCGCGCCGTCGGCTTCGGTGGCGGCCTGGCGCTCGACCCCATTGGCCGCCGTCGCGCCGAATGTGGACATGGTATTGAAGTCGTCGACGAACGCGCTGTCCGTAGCCGCATCGGCGGCAACCCGAACTCCGTTGCCGCGCGCTGATTCTGAAGAAGTCATCGAAGGATCCTTACGTCTGGGACGGGGTTACGAACGGGCGGCGAGGGTCGGCGCCATTGCCGGAATGATCTTCTCTCCGTACGCTTCCAGGGTCTGATCCTTGCCGTCGTGCTGCAAGTAGATCGAGAACTGATCGACGCCGAGGTCGCGCAGCTCCTCGAGCCGGGCGATGTGCTGCTCCGGCGTACCCAGCAGGCAGAAGCGATCGACGATATCGTCGGGCACGAAGTCGGCGTGGCTGTTGCCGACCCGCCCGTGCTCGTTGTAGTCGTAGCCCTGCCGGTTCTTGATGTAGTCGGTGAGAATCGCCGGGACCTCGGACCCGTCGCCACCGTATTTGTCCACCAGATCCGCGACGTGGTTGCCAACCATCCCGCCGAACCAACGACACTGATCACGTTGGTGCGCAAGGTCATCACCGACATACGCCGGGGCCGCCACCACGATCTTCACCTCATCCGGGTCACGTCCGGCAGCTACGGCGGCCGCCTTCACCCGCTTCACCGTCCACTCCACGATCGCCGGATCTGCCAGTTGCAGAATGAAACCGTCGGCGACTTCGCCGATCAGGTCCAACGCCTTGGGTCCGTACCCGGCGCCGTAGACGTCCAGCCGTGAGCGACCGGCCCACGGGAATCGGATCTCGGTGCCGTTGATGGTGGCAGAGCGTCCGTTGCCCAATTCCTTGATGACAGAGATGCTGTCGCGCAGGATCGCCAGCGTGGACGGCTTGCCCGAGAGCACTCGGACCGCAGAGTCACCACGGCCGATGCCGCAGATGGTCCGGTTTCCGTACATCGAGTTCAGCGTCGAGAACGTCGAGGCCGTGACCGTGGCGTCCCGGGTCAGCGGATTGGTCACCATCGGCCCGACGATCACATTGCGTGTCGCCGCCAGGATCTGGCTGTAGATCACGTTCGGCTCTTGCCAGAGCACATGCGAGTCAAATGTCCACACGTATGTGAAGCCCCGGTTCTCGGCCGCAACGGCGAGTTCGACCACTCGCGATGCCGGCGGATTGCATTGCATGACAACACCAAAGTCCATGTCGTGCTCCTATCGATTCTATTTGCTCATACTGCGTGGCGATCGCAGGCGATGACGGCTCTAGATGAGGTTTTGCGAGAGTTCGCGCCGCACAAATCGTCCGTCGGTCTTCTTTCCGAGATACTCACCCGCATCGACGATCACGGATCCGCGCGAGAGTACTGTTTGCACCGCACCGTCGATCTCGTATCCCTCCCACGCCGAGTAGTCCATGTTCATGTGGTGGGTCTTGCCGAGCCCGATACTGGTGTGGCCGGCCGGATCGTAGATGACGACGTCGGCATCGGCGCCCGGCGAGATGACGCCCTTGCGTGGGTACATGCCGAACATGCGCGCCGGCGTGGTGCAGCAGACCTCGACCCACTTCTCGAGACTGATCCGTCCGTCCACCACACCCTGATACATCAGGTCCATCCGGTGCTCGACACCACCGATTCCATTGGGGATCTTGGAGAAGTCGGCGATACCCAGCTCTTTCTGGTCAACCATGCAGAACGGGCAGTGGTCGGTCGCGACTCCGGCGACGTCGCCGGTCCGGATGAACTTCCACAACTCGTCCTGATGACCCTCTGCCCGCGACCGCAGCGGTGTCGAACAGACCCACTTCGCACCCTCGAATCCCGGTGCGCCGAGCTGTTCTTCGAGCGAGAGGTACAGATACTGCGGGCAGGTCTCGGCGAACACATTGGCGCCCCGACCACGTGCGGTGGCAATCTGCTCGAGTGCCTGCCGAGCCGACACGTGCACCACGTACAACGGCGCCCCGGTGACATCGGCCAGCATGATCGCCCGGTGTGTGGCCTCTTCTTCGAGCTGCCACGGCCGCGAGACCCCGTGGTAGTACGGCGATGTCTCGCCGCGCTTGACGTGCTGCGACACCAATTCGTCGATGGCGATGCCGTTCTCGGCATGCATCATCATCAGTGCACCGGTGTCGGCGGCGCGTTGCATGGCCCGCAGGATCTGACCGTCGTTGGAGTAGTAGACCCCGGGGTAGGCCATGAACAGTTTGAAACTGGTGACACCTTCATTGATCAATTCACCCATCGCGGAGATGGATTGATCGTTCACGTCACCGATGATCTGATGGAAACCGTAGTCGATGGCGCTCTGCCCACCGGCCTTCTGGTGCCACTGGGCGAGGGTGTCCTGCAGTTGCTCACCCGGTGTCTGGATGGCGAAGTCGACAATCGTAGTCGTTCCGCCGAATGCCGCAGCACGCGTGCCGGTTTCGAACGTATCAGATGCCTCGGTCCCACCGAACGGCATCTGCATGTGGGTGTGGGCATCAACTCCACCGGGGATCACGTACTTGCCGGTGGCGTCGATCACCGTGTCGACATTGGCAGCGAGGTCGGTACCGAACGTCGCAGCGCCCGGCTCGATCAGTGCCACGATGGTCTCACCGTCGATCAGCACATCGATGAGCTGCCTTCCGGTGGACGAGACCACCGTTCCGCCACGAATGAGGGTTGTTTCCATCAGATTCCCTGCTTTCCTGCGAGTTGTTCGTCCGGATCCTTGTCTGGCTCACTGACCACCGTGTTGGAACCGACGGCATTCGGATCGATCGGCTCGGTGCTCTCTGGCGTGGAATCGACATCCACGGTGCCGCTCCAGGTGCCGATCAGACGCATCAGGTGGTAGATCACGACGGCGGAGATGGCACCGAGTGCGATGCCACCGAAGCTGAGATCACCGATGGTCCAGGAGAAGTCGGCAATACCGATGACCAGCGCGATGGCTGCGGTGAACTGGTTGATCGGCTTGGAGAAGTCGACCTTGTTGGTGACCCAGATGTGCACACCGAGGATGCCGACCAGACCGTAGAGGGCAACGGTGACACCGCCGAGCACACCGGGCGGGACGGAGGCGATGACCGCACCTACCTTGGGCGAGAGACCGAGCAGGATGGCGGCCGCGCCGGCAACCCAGTAGGCCGCGGTCGAGTAGACCTTGGTCGCTGCCATCACACCGATGTTCTCGGCGTAGGTGGTGGTGGCCGAGCCGCCGCCGCTGCCGGCGAGCATTGTCGCCAGACCGTCTGCGGCCAGGGCCTTTCCGATCCGGTGATCATTGTTGATACCGGTCATGGTGTTGATGGATTTGACGTGACCGATGTTCTCGACAACCAGGACCAGGACCACCGGGATGAACATGGGCAGCACCGACAGGTGGAACGTCGGGGCGGTGAAGTCGGGCAGGCCGACCCAGTCGGCGGCACCGATGGGGTCGGTGTCGACCTCACCCCGCGCCAGGGCGATGAAATAGCCGATCACCACGCTCAGGAAGATCGCCAATCTGCCGAGCAGTCCACGAAAGAGCACCAGCGACAACAGCAACATTGCCAACACGATGAAGGCTGTGACGGGCTCGGTCTCGAAATTGCTCTTGGCAACGGGCGCCAGGTTGAAGCCCACGAGGGCGACGATCGAGCCGGTGACCACCGGCGGCATCAGCTTTTCGATCCAGCCGATCCCGACGAAATGCACGACGACGCCGATGATCGTCAGCAACGCACCGACCACCACGATGCCACCGAGGGCACCGGACTGGCCGTGCGATGTCGAGGCGGCGATGGTGGGTGCGATCACCGCGAAGCTCGACCCCAGGTAGCTGGGCAGACGGTTGCGGGTGATGAGCAGGAACAGGATCGTGCCGATGCCGGAGAACAGCAGGGTGGTGGCCGGCGGGAATCCGGTGAGAACCGGGACCAGGAATGTGGCACCGAACATGGCGACCACGTGCTGCAGGCCGATACCCACGGTCCGCGGCCAACTCAGCCGCTCATGCGGTGCGACAACGGAGTCACCGGTCTTGACCTGCCACTCGAATAGGGACATTTGGTGGTTCCTTTCAGCGCACGCCGGGCGTGCGTGAGGAGATGCGATGGGAGGGGGATTCGAGTTCGAGGTGGTTGAGCCGAAAGGCGTTGCCTTCCGGATCGAGGAGCACCGATTGCCAGGCCCCGTAGTAGGTTCGTCCCGGTTCCTTGACGCAGGTCGCACCTGCCGCGACGGCCGCTGCGGTGAGTCGATCGACCTGAGCATCGTCGGCCATCTCGAAGGTCAGGAAGCTGCTGACGCCTGCGCTATGTTCCTCGGGTGCAACCAGATTGAGCATGTCGTAGGCGGTGTGGGCGCTGAATCCGAGAATGGTGTCGCCGACCATCAGGCCCCGGAAGTGTTCTGAGCGGAGCTCCATCACCTCGTCGAGACCGAGGAGCTCGCAGTAGAACTCGGCCAAACCGGCAAAATCCTTGGCCAGCACACTGGCAAAAGACAGACCTACAGTCATGTGGCTACTCACTTCTCTAGAGGTCGAGCACCAGGCGCGGTGTCTGCGACCTGCTGACACACAAGATGATTCGTTTACCCGCGGTTTTCGCCCGTTCGGAGAGCACCGTGTCCCGGTGTTCGGGAACCCCGTCGAGGACGGTCGCCACGCAGGCCCCGCACTCCCCTTGCAGGCAGTTGAATTCGGCGGCCGGTACCGCCTCGCGAACCACGGCCAGCGCGGTGCGATGCGGCGGTACGGTCACCACCGCACCCGTCCGAGCAAGCTCGATCGCGAACGGCTCCGCGGCGCCCGCCGGCATCAGGACGGGCTCAGCACGATCGTTTTGGCGAACTTCGACGTCAGGTGGTCACCCGAACTGATCGGCGCATACCGGGGCTCGCCACCGTCGGCAACACAGGTGGGCAGGCATTCGATCATGGCGTCATAGTTGGGTTGGTGGAAGAACACCAACGACATCCGGCGAGTGTTCCCGTCGGCGTCGGGATTCGGTGTCCGGACCCGGTGGCGGGTCGAGGTCCACAGGTCATTGGTCCACTGCGCCATCAGGTCTCCGATGTTGACCACCAGTGCGTCGGGCACCACGGGCACCGGGATCCAGTCACCGTCCTTGGTGAAGACCTCCAGCCCACCGGGCGCCTCCTCCTGCCGCACGATCGTCAGGCTGCCGTAGTCGGTGTGCGCGCCTGCCCGCATCTGCCCAGGCTGCGGCGGAGTGGTCATGTGGGGGTAATTGATGGCGCGGAGCATCGAGATGTCCTTGTCGATGGCGTCGACAAAGAAGTCCGGATCCAGTCCGAGCCCAAGTGCGAAGGCGCTCATGAGCTTTCGCGAGAGTTCGTTCATCGCGCGGAAGTAGGTGGTCCAGGCCTGCTCCATGGCGACCGGCTGCTGCGGCCACTGGTTGGGAAGAAAGTGGGGTCCGGCGTTCTCTTTCGAGAAGTACGGGTCGGAGCTGTCGAAGTCGACGGGACCCACATCGAACTTCTCGTGCAGATCCCGCGGCTGATGCACGTCTTCGCTGTAGGAGAACGCCTGCTCGCCGATCGACGAGTACCCGCGGACCGTATCCGGGCTGGGTTGGGCCACCCGCCGCTTCTCTTGCTCCGGCAGTTGAAAGAACGTGTCCGAGGTCTGGTACATCGCGTCGATGATCTCGTGCGCGATCCCATGGTTCTTGATCTGGAAGAAACCGATCTCGCGGCAGGCGTTGTCGAGTTCGGAGGCCACCTTCGCCTTCGCCTCGCTGTCATCGCCGTACAGCGCAGAAATGTCGATCACCGGCACCACAGACATGTGTTTCGCTCCCTGTCGTCGTCTCCCCTCAAGTCTGTTTCGCAACAGGTACGACCAACAAGAGCTCAGGGTGCTGACAGATCCACAGGGTCGATGTCACCTGCGGCCAAGGGAAACATCTGCGTAACACTCGATTACGCAAACGACTCACGCGTCATCCTGCCGGTAACAAACCCCCCGGCGCCTCTCACCGACGGGTGCGTCGACCGAACGTCGTCTGCCGTGTGTACTTGTCGGTGAGATGCCGGCCGGCGATCAGCGCATCGGTGAACTGCGGGTCACCGCCCCGGAGCGGCGAGACCGCGACATCGGCGTTGGGATGTTGATAGAACGCGAACTCCAGGCGGGCGCTGTCCAGCGCCACCGACCTCGGCGGGTTGGCGGTCCGGTTGAGTGTCGCGGGCCAATGATCATCGGTCCACTCGGCCAGCAGGTCACCCACGAGGACCACCAGCGTGGCCGGCGTGGTCGACACCTCCAGCCACTCGCCGTGCGGTCCGAGTACCTCGAGCCCGCCCGGTGTCGATTCGGCCGACAGGACGGTGAACGCGCCGTAGTCGGTGTGGATCCCGGCCCGCGACTGATGCGGCAGCGGGGCCTGCGCCTGCGCCGGGTAGTAGAGGGCCCGCAGCATGCTCAGTTCGGTGTCGAACTGTGGGACGAAATGGTCCGGCGACAGACCGAACGCCTCCGCGGCCATGGACATCAATTCACCGGTGACCCGCTGCATGTGTCGGTAATACTGCTCCCAGACCGGCCGGAATCCTTCCGGGACACTCGGCCACAGGTTGGGGTACGCCATCGGCCCGGCCCCCGGTTCGCCGAGGACCGGAGCGTCGACGGCCCCGATATCCAGCTTCTCCTTGAGGTCGCCGTGTGACTCTTCTCCGATCGAGTAGGTCATGCCCTCGGATCCGGAACCCGACCAGCCGCGCACCTGGTCAGGGGCCGGTTGCGCCACGGCCTCTTTCAGGCGTTCGGGCTGCAGGAAGAACTGACGGGTCACCGAGTACATGTCGGAGAGCAGCGCAGTCGGGATCTGGTGACCGACCAGGTAGGCGTGGCCGCTGCGCGAACACGCGGTATCGAGCAGTTCGATCTGACGGGCCCGCGACCGGGAGCCACGAGCAGCCTCGGAAAGGTCGACGGACGGAATGGAGAGCACCCGACTACTCTGCCTCACAGCCAGGTTTCTGGCGACGGAGGAGGAAAGTCGTGTCGAGCCCGATGGCCACCGTCGCCGAATTGGCGGTTGCGACCGGTGTCCAGATTGCGACGCCACCGTCGCGGTGGGAGACCGTTGTGACATCGGTGGTCGACGCCGAGGCCGCACGCGAGTTGGTATCGCTTGCCGGGGTTCTGGTGGTTGTCGATTGGAGTCCGGCGCGGCCGAGTGATCCGCTCCCCGATCTTCCGGCCGTCCTCGAACCCCTGGTGGCAAAGAAACCGTCCGCGATCCTGGTGAATCCGGCCCGGCAGGTCAATCCCCCCAAACATGCGGTCACGATCGCCGAGCGGGCGCAGGTGTGTCTGCTCTGGAACGCGGTGCCCGACACCGGCGCCGATGTGACATCGCAGCTGCAACGACTGCTGCAGCAGCAGCAGCCGATCGCGCCGGCGGCCGACGAGGTGGTGACCGGATCGGACCTGTTGCGGATCTTGCACCAGGCCGACAACCTCGAAGGGCTTTTGGACGCCATCGGGACGCGGTTGCGCGCCACGGTCCGCCTGAGCGAGTCGTCCGCTGCGCTCTCCCACCCGGCTGTCACCCCCGTCGCGGTATTTCCGTTGTCTCCCATCCCCCACAACGGCCCGGCCCTGGAGGTCATCAGGGAAACCGGCCTCACCGCGACCGAGACCGCGATGCTGGAAGGTCTCGTGCCGGTCGTCGGGTTGCACGTGAAACTGCGGGATACCGAATCCGATGACGCCGCCGTCGAAATCGCCCGCAATCTGAAGAACATCCTCGGCGACGACCTGGTCCAGCGCGAAGCCGGACTTCGCAAAGGCCGACGCCTTGCCCTCTTCCCCCGGCATCCGGTGGTGTGTCTGGCCATCGAGCCCTTCGGTGTCGCGGTGGACATGAGTGGCCTGCACGACTTGAAGGCCACTCTGGCACCGGTGGCAACCCGGTTCGACGCCGACGCGATCACCATCGTCAACGAGGGCGTGCTGGTTGTGATGATCAAGGCGACAACGGATTTCGATGCACTGTCCCGGGCGCTGTATCGCGGGGTGCAGGTTCCCCTGGCGATCGGCGCTGGCGATCCCGTCGACAACGCGCGCAGCTACCCCGGAGCGTTCCGGCAGGCGGTCCGGGCAGTGGCCGTCGGCCGTCGCATCGGCGCGATCAACCGCGTCACGGCCTACCGGGACCTCGGGGTCCTCGGCGTGCTCTACCAACTCCCCGAGCACGCGCGGCGACAATTCGTCGACGAGACCCTGGGCTCGGTCGCCGACGAGACACCGGACGGCCTCGACCAGCGCCGGATCCTGCGGGTTCTGCGGGCCACCGATTGCAACATCGCCGAATCCGCCCGCGAGCTGTTCGTGCATCCGAACACGTTGCGCAGCCGGATCGCCCGGATCGAAGCGATCACCGGGCCGTTCATGAACGAACCCGATCGCCGGCTCACCATCTTCACCGCACTCTCGATGTTCTCCCTGGACAGCAACGTCGAAGGCGACTGACGCCCGCCCCCGCACCCCGATGATGTGCCCTTTTGGCGACCATTTCCCCAGGTGGACTCCGCCATAACCCCACATCATCGGGCGCGGGAAACATGGGATGTTAGGTTCTTTTCATGTCCACGCAGATCGAGCGTCCCCGCCGCACCAGTGAGGTCGTGGTCGAACGCATGCAAGAGCTCATCCGAACCGGCGACTGGCCGGTGGGTTCACGCATCCCCGCAGAACCCGAATTGGTGGAGCAACTGGGCGTCGGGCGCAACACGATCCGCGAGGCCGTGCGCGCTCTGGAGCACGCCGGATTCCTCGAGCCCCGCCGCGGCGACGGAACGTACGTCCGCAGCCGAAACCTGCTGGCCGCCGCGATCGGTCGATGCGTGTCGAGCAGCGAGGTCCTCGAACTGCTGCAGGTGCGCCGCGCACTCGAACGTGAGGCCGCCCAATCAGCAGCACGCAATCGCACCGACGATCAGGTGCAGACGCTCCGCGACCTACTCATCGAGATGCGGTCAGCCTTCGAGGACAACAACTTACAGCGCTACATCGACGCAGACATCGCGTTTCACACCACTTTGGTTGCCGCAGCCGATAATTCACTGCTGTCCGAGCTGTACAACGGGCTGGCCGAGGTCATGGATCGTACGCACGCGACGCTGATCGCCGCCGACGTCGATGCCCACCCACATCCCACCGGACATGCCGAGGTTGTCGAGGCGATCAGCAAGGGCGATTCGAACGCCGCCCTCGCCGCCGTCGACCACTACCTCAACCGCTCGATCGAAGCCTTGTCATGAAGCCCACAACCACAACGACACTCACGGCGAACCCATCACCCAAGGCCGGGTCGACGCGACGAACAGCGACGATCTTCACGGCGCTCGGGATCATGGTGGTCGCGGCAAACCTGAGGCCTGCGGTGGTCGCCGTCGGACCACTCATCGACGACATCAAGGTGTCCGAGGGCTTCGGTAGCGCAGCGGCCGGCCTGCTCACCACGTTGCCGGTGCTCTTCTTCGGACTGATCGCGCCGATAGCACCCCGCATCGCCGCCCGGTTCGGCATCGAACGCACCGTGTTCGGGGCCATGGCCCTGCTCCTTGTCGCCATCGTGGCGCGCATGATCCCCAATATGTTTGCCCTGTTTGCCGGCTCCGCGCTGGTAGGCATTGCCATCGGCATCTGCAACGTCGTCTTGCCTGCGCTCATCAAACGTGACTTCTCACATCGCTCCGGCCTGATGACCGGCCTGTACTCGATGACACTGTCCGGCGGTGCGGCGCTGGCAGCCGGCCTGACGGTGCCGGTCTACTCCGCCGTCGACGAGAATTGGCGTGTTGCGCTGGGGAGCTGGGCACTCCTTGCCGCGCTCGGCCTGATGTTGTGGATACCGCAGCTGTCCCGCATCCACCGAATCAGCACCACGCCGCTGCCTGCATCTCTGTGGCGCAACAAGATCGCCTGGGCGATCACGGTTTTCATGGCATCGCAATCGCTGATCTTCTACACCTTCACCGCATGGCTGCCCGAGTACCTGATGGACAGGGGCACCTCGAAGGCCGCCGCCGGTGGAATGCTCGCCTTGGCCCAGACCGCCGCCCTCCTGATGGCATTGGTGGCACCGATCATCGCGGTTCGATTCCGCGACCAGCGGGTGTTGACACTCGTCTTCTGCGGAATCTGCGCCAGCGGGTTCATCGGCCTGGTGACCACCGACGTGCTCACCGTTCTCTGGGTCATCCTCATCGCGAGCGGACCGGGTGCCGCCATCAGTCTGGTGCTGCTGTTCATGGTTCTACGGAGCTCGAGCACCGTACAGACAAGCCAGGTCTCCGGGATGGCCCAATCGGTCGGCTACTGTCTCGCCGCCATCGGCCCTCTGGCCATCGGCGCACTGCACGACGTCACCGGTTCCTGGACCCTGTCGATGGCAGTGTTGGCGCTGGCGCTGATTCCCCTGACCGGATCTGCACTTGTCGCCGCCAAAGATTCCAAGATGACCACGTAGACCCCTGCATCACCCGATAAGTACCTCCGCCCCTGAGAACTGCACCACAAGTGCCGTTCTCTGCTATACAAAACGACATCACCATGGTGAACTATGAGTTCAGTTCAATTTTGGATGTTTAAGGAGCGCGGACAGATGTCGAGTAATACCGAAGCAGAGGCGCCCACGGAGTCTCCGATCCTGTCCAGCGCACGCAGCATCAAATGCCACAACGACGTGCTCGCGGCGACTCAGGAACTACTTGCCGACGGTGGGCTCCGCGCCGCCACAATCGACGCGATCGCCGAACGTTCGACAGTCAGCAAGGCCACGATCTACAAGCATTGGCCGAGCCGGATCGCGGTTGCCGCCGAAGCGTTCAGCCTCGCTGTCCGCGACGCCCTGCCCACACCCGACACGGGCAACATCGTCGACGACCTCACCGAACACGTACGCAACGTCAGCATGTTCTACGCCACCCCCAGGGGCAAAGTATTCACCCAGCTCCTGGCCGCCTGCGTCGACGACGAGGCCGGTGCGGACTACTTCCAGCGGTACTACCTCGACGGCCGCCGAGCGCTGACCGCCACGCTGTGGGAACGCGCCGTCGAACGTGGAGAAGTGCACCCCGGCACTGACATCCAGGTGGTTTCAGACGTCCTGTTCGGGCCCATGGCCCTGCGGCTGATGACCGGTTCAGCGCCCTTCGACGCAGCGCAGGCCGAAGAGTTTGCCAGAGTGGCGTTGCACGGACTTCTCAGCGTTCCGTAGAACACCCCACGGAGCCCTGAAAGCCGGCGAATAGCGGGGCGCCGAGGGTCAATAGCCCTCCGTGGCCCGGTATTCGACAGTTTCCAGGGTCATCGACCGGACGTCGACACCGCATCGGCCGGATCGCGGTGTGCCACCGGACATCCGCGGGGGAAGGTGCCCAGGTCCCGGAGCTGGTAGCCGTCCGGATACGTCCGGATGTTGGGCAGGTCGCGGGCCTGGATCGGCTGATCGCGAACCGGGAAGAAGCGCACCAGAGCGCCACGCGCCTTCAGTGCCGCCCGCGACAGAGCCCGGACCGGACGCGGTGGGCGCCGATACCCGAACGCGGCGAGTAGCGGATCGTCCATCAGCGATCGAGCGAAGATGTTGATCAACCACTTCGGCGCCTTGTCATTCGGCGGGAAGGTGGTCATCAGGTCCAAGGTCGAATCGGCGACCTTGCGGGCACCGGCGTTGTAGGCGAAGTGCGTGGCCTCATACTCGTCGAGGAACCGGGCGAACTCGGTGTAGTTGGCGGGAATGTCCTTGATTCCCATCAGTGTTCCGAGGCGCCGATAGTAGTTGGTTGCGCCGACCACCTCGTTGTGGGTGAGCTGACGCCATCCGTACTGCTCGATCCACCGCACCGGTGTGACCACAAAAGTCGCCAAAACATATCGCATGTCGTCATTCGAGATGTCGTAGTTGCCGTGCATCTGGTTCACCCGACGAACTCCGTCGCGTCCCTCGACACTGTCGAAACCGTGTTCAAGAACCGCATCGAGAAGCAGCGTGGTGTCGTCGTAGCGCTTCTGGACCCGCTCGGTGAACTCACCGGTGTCGAACAACAACTGACCGACCGACGGCACGGCATAGGTGCGAAACAGTGCAAAGCTCAGAGCCTGGTTGATATCCCAGGGGAACTCGACTGTGGCCAAGAGCCGGTTGATCTGCTCGAAGTCCCGCTCGGGATCGAGTTCACCGGTCTTCTTGCGCAGTGCATATCGCTTCATGTGGTTCCCCTTCTCTGACCGTCCGACACCGGCCACCTCGAACACCGAACTGCACGCCTGTGATGCAGCGCACAATCGACCGTACCGGACCGAGCGGGTGATCGGTCTCCACCCCTTACGTTCAGCCGACAAGGCGCCTGGTCATCTCGGCGATCTCTCGGGAGTAAGCGACGAGCGTGACGATGTCGACGCTGACGTCGGCCGTCTTTATCGCGCGAACCTGCTGGGCCACAGCGTCGCCGACGGGCCACCCGTAGGCCCCGCCCGATATCAACGGGAACGCGATCGACGACGCCCCCAATGACCGAGCCAGGAGGAGGCTGCGCTGGTAGCAGCTCCGCAACTGCGCCGATCGGTCCTCATGTTTGGAATACCGTGGCCCAACGGTGTGAATCACCCACCGCGCAGGCAACTTCCCGGCTCCGGTTGCCACCACGGCTCCCACATCGAGACCGTCCGGAAGCGTGGTTGCGCGCAGAAACCTACATTCGTCGAGAATCCCAGACCCACCGGCGCGGTGTATCGCACCGTCCACACCCCCGCCACCGAGCAGCGAGGAATTCGCCGCGTTGACGATGACGTCCGCGCGGACCTTGGTGATGTCACCCTGGGTGACGTCGATGACGGTCATGATGTTGCCTCCTGCGAGTTCGTGTTGAGGATCTTGTCGGTGAGTGCGCACAGATCTGGGGCCCCGGCTCCCGGGTACCCATGCAGGCGGTCGAGCCAATCGGCGGGGATCGAGGAGATGCCGCCGCAGGCGCCGACCAACCCGCCCGCGATCGCGGCGGTCGTGTCGGTGTCATGGCCGGCCCGAACACACAATTCCAGCGTCAGCGGCAGATCGCCGTCGGCCTTGTGGATTGCCCACCAGGCCGTCTGCAGGGCGTGGACGACCCATCCATTGTTGGGAAAGTCTGTGGGCGAGCCGGTTTCGGCAATATCCAGCAGCGGCGACCAATAGTCGCCGGTCGATGCCGGAGCAGCATCCAAGAACTTGCGCACGCCACCGGCTGAACCGGTCAGCACCGCATCGTGGATGCCGGCACTCCACATCTGACACGCCTCGCGGGCACGTACATCGCAATGGGTGAGGTCGCTGATGGCACCGGCGGCCTGGATACAGGCCTCGAGGTCGTCGAGGAATGCCAGCGCCACCGGCGCAGTCCGCATCAGCGACCCGTTGCCGCCGGTGCGCCCGGACAACTTCGCGGCCGCGGCGGCCATCTCGGCGGCATCGGTGGCGCGAGCCGACAGGACAGTGCGCGTCTGATTTCCGATATCCGGGGGATTCGATCGATACCAGTGCATGAATCCGGCAGCGATGGCGTCAAGGTCTGCGTGCCCGAGCGAGAGCCCCTCCGCAACACAGAGCGCCATGGACGTGTCGTCCGTCCACTCCCCCGGCGCCCAGTTGAATGTCCCGCCGCCCTTCATAAATATCGGCGTATCCGCTGTGGGATAGGTGAATTCGTAGCCGGCACCCAGAGCATCACCGGCCGCGGTCCCGGCGAGCACTCCGGCTCCGCGATCCCTCTGCACTTCGGTCAAGTGTTGTTCGATCAGTGTCATCAGACCCTCGCCCCAGTTAGATCAATATTGAGCTAAAGATTAGCGCACGGATGAGCTAATGTGCAAGACATGGTGTGGCGAGATTCTGAGGGCAAGACCCTGGACGACTACACACGGCCATCAGTGGCGGTTGACGTGGCGGTTCTGACCGTGCGGGACGATCAGCTCTGCGTGGTGACCGTGGACTCCGAACGTGGTTTGTCGCTGCCGGGCACATTCCTGCACCCGGGCGAGACGCTGCGAGATGCTGCCGGACGGGCACTGCAGACCAAGGCCGGCCTCTTTGACCTCGAGTTTCACCAGCTCGGGATGTACGACGACCCGGCCCGCGACGATCGCGGCTGGGTTCTGTCCATGGCGCACAGCGCAGCCATCGCACATCACCGGTTGCCGGAGACCGTCAATCTGGTCACGGTCACCGACGGTGTGGCCGACGAACCATTGGCCTTCGACCACGGCGACATGGTCACCCAGGCAGTTGCCGATCTGCGCCAACGCTATTGGCCGCTACCCGACCCCGACAACCTCTTACCCGACCAATTCACCCTGCTGGAGCTGCGCCGACTGTACGAGACGATCTTCTCCGAGGCCTTCCCCAAGGACACCTTCCGCCGCCGGTTCATCGGACAACTCGAGGGCACCGGGCAGCGGTCGTCAACAGATTCCGGCCGGCCGGCCGAATTGTTCCGGCGCCGGTGAGATGCCAGGTCAATCGAAGATGACGACCTGACGGATGGCCTTGCCGTCAGCAAGTTGGTCCATCGCGGAGTTGATGTCCGACAAGGATATTCGCGATGAGATCAGCGCTTCGACCGGCAGCAGTCCATCGCGCCACATCTGCGCATACTTGGGGATGTCCCGACGAGGAACAGCCGAGCCCAGATAGCTCCCGACCACCGTTCGCGCTTCGGCGGTGAGCGTCAAAGGCGAAATACTCGCCATGGCATCGGGCGCGGGCAGACCAACGGTCACCGTGGTTCCACCGGCTGCCGTAGCCGCGAACGCGGTCTCGAATGCCCGTGCGCTCCCGGCACATTCGATGACATACGTCGCCTTGATCCCCTGCTCGACAACCGCCTGTGGGGTATAGGTTTCGTGCGCACCGAGCCGGCGGGCGTGGTCCAGTTTCTCGTCGAGCGTATCCACCGCGATGATCCGTGAAACATGCTGCGCCACAGCGGTGATGAGTGCCGCCATCCCGACACCACCGAGCCCGACGATCATGATCGAGTCACCCGTGGTGGGGTTCGCCGCATTCAGGACTGCACCGCCGCCGGTCAGGACTGCGCAGCCCAGGACAGCCGCGACATCCGGCGGAACGTCGTTTCCCACAACGACAGCCGATGCTGCGTCCACGACTGCGTGGTCGGCAAAACCGGAAACTCCGAGATGGTGGTGTACCAGCGCACCCTGATCCGTCACCCGTCGGCCACCGCCGAGGAGTTCACCGGCATTGTTCGCGGCACTGCCGGGCCCGCAAGGCAATCGGCCGTCGGCCGCACAACCCTCGCAGTTCTCACAGCGCGGCAGAAAAGACATCACGACTCGTTGCCCGACCTCGAACCCGGTGACGTCGGACCCGACCTCACGAACCATGCCTGCCGCCTCGTGACCGAGGAGCATCGGGACGGGTCTGACGCGATTGCCGTCCACCACACTCAGATCCGAATGGCAGATACCTGCCGCTTCGATCTGCACCAACAGTTCGGTAGGTCCGGGCGGTTCCAGATCGAGCTCACGGATGACGATGGGAGTCGATTCCGCATACGGCCGAGGCCGACCGATCTCCTCGAGGACCGCGCCCCAGATCTTCAAGTCAGCCCTTTCTCACTTGGCGATGCCCGAACCACGATGCACCCCACCACTATGCACCTCGTAGTCTGCAACGAGGCATTCGCCGCGAGAGAGGCTGGACAGTGACCGCACCCGGAACCCCCGTTCCCGAGGACTATCCCGTGCTCTGGCCGATGCCAACCCGATGGGACGACAACGATCACTACGGCCACGTCAACAACGTGACGTACTACTCGTACTTCGACACCGCCGTGAACGCGTGGTTGATGTCGGCCACGCGCACCGACATTCGGCTGCTACCCGCCATCGGGATCGTCGCCGAGACATCGTGCAAGTTCCTGAGCGAGCTCACCTTTCCGGATCTGCTCCAGGTCGGGATCTCGATCGAGCGACTCGGCAACCGCAGCGTGGTCTACGCGCTGGCCATCTTCGCCGAGCAAGCCGACGGCAGCCTCAAACCCGCTGCCACCGGCCGATTTGTGCACGTCTACGTCGACCGAGACGATCGTGTGCCGGTTGCAATCCCCGCCGAGATCAGAGCCGCGGCCGAGTCACTGACCACCGACCGTGGACGGGAACTGACGTGACGGCAACGGTCGCCACGTCGCTGTTCTGGATTCTTCTGATCGCGGTTCTGGCCCCCTTGATCGCCGGTCTCATACCCGGAAAGCGAATCCCCGAAGTCGTCATCCTGCTGGTCGGTGGCATCCTCATCGGCCCCCACGTCCTCGATTTCGCCACCGAGGGGTCAGCGATCGATTTGCTCCGCGAACTCGGTCTCGGTCTGCTGTTCCTGCTCGCCGGCTACGAGATCAGGACCTCAGAGGTGGCAGGCCGGGAAGGACGTCGGGCGCTTTACACGTGGATCTGCTGCCTGGCATTCGCCTTCACGATCACGTTCGGCATCGGCATGACCACCCTTGTCAACGCGGAAAGCGCGGTGGCGATTGCCATGTGTTCCACCGCCCTCGGCACGTTGCTGCCGATCCTGCGCGACACCGGGATGTTGAACAAACGACTGGGCCAGACGGTCCTGAACCACGGCGCATTCGGCGAACTCGGCCCGGTGATCGCGATGGCGGTACTGCTGGGCGCACGCGGATCATTGAAATCGGCAATCGTGCTCGCCGTCTTCGCAATTGCCGCGGTGACGGTGTGGCTTCTGACCGAGAAGTTGTTACAGCGCCAGCGCTGGCTGACGACCCTGATCTCGGCGGGTTCGCACACCACCGCGCAGACCACCGTGCGGATCACGATGCTGCTGCTGGTCGGGTTGATGGCACTGGCCTACGCCTTCGACCTGGACACCATACTCGGCGCATTCGCCGCCGGTTTCATCCTGCGACGCATCCTTCCCGACGGCGACGAGATCTTCGAACACAAGCTCGACGGGCTCGCCTTCGGACTGCTGATCCCCATCTTCTTCATCACCTCGGGGATGGCGATCGACGTCTCCGCTGTGGCAAGCAAGCCCGGACTCCTCGTCGCGTTCATCCTGATGATCCTGCTCGTCCGCGGATTCCCGGTGTTCATCTCCACCCGTTGGGATCGCGGCAACTCGGGCAACGAGCCGCCGTTCACCACCGGCGAGCGGGCGCAGATAGCGCTCTACTCGGCGACCGGATTGCCGATCATCGTCGCGGTCACCGGTGTAGCGGTGTCCGCCGGGCACATGTCGAACGGCAACGCATCGGTCCTGGTGACGGCGGGCGCACTGACCGTCCTGCTACTTCCGTTGGCCGCGACGATCATCGGTTCGCGCGGAAACAAGACCGGCATCGACGAACGCATGGCGTGAGGGTCCCATCGTCGGGGTCGAGCCGACTCCCGGCACGCGGTCTCCGAGATGGGGATAATGGTGCAGATGGTGTACGTCTCAGCGATCGTCGGTTTTGTGGTGCTGTTTGCCACGACCGCACTCGCCTTCGTCGGCACCGAGTGGATCAGGTCGATCGACTGGTCCGACAAGTTCCGGAAGGCGGCGCTCCCCCGCGCCGACACCGGAACCTCGAAGCAGCCTTTCGCCGAGTCCGACGACCCCGCACCGCAGCGTAGGCCGGTACCCGACGACGGGCTGACCGGGCTGGCGAAGAGCACCAACACGCCCTACTGGATCAATCATCTGGGCGGCCCGCGGCCCGAAGGTGCGACCTGCATCCGTTTCGCGTTCATCGCGGTGGACACCTGGCGCGACGATCCCGGGCGCATCGACCTCACCAACCTGCTGGACCGCGACGCGGGCGTGGCCGACGACTGGGCAGGCCGCAGCGACGAGGAACACTATCCGCGCCTGCTCCGGCGGCAACTGCGCCAACCACATCTGTCCCATGGGGACCAGACGACGATCGACGAGATGCGCGCACATCCGATCGGCAAGCTGGCCTACTTTGCCTGTTCGACCGCAACCGCGATCGAACTGAGCGCTTCGTGGCGTCACGACATCTTCGACGACAAGATGATCCGAGTCGATCTCGATGCCGAGGTCGCCGAGGTCAGCCGTAGCTGCGCACGTTTGCGCGATTCTGTCGACAAACTCGGGCCCCTTCCTGATGGCGACCTCGGCGATGATCCCGACATCGTCGCAATCCACGTCAGCCGGGCGCAGGTGCACGACGACCGGCTCGGCCTATTGGTCCAGCGTCTACAGGCGTTCGCGCGTTACCGCGCAGGCATCGAGCAGGTGGATCGTCAACTCGCCAAACTGGAATGGGTCATCAATGTCGGCACCGAGGACGACTCCGACGAATATCTTGTTGCGGCCGAAGACGAATTGGGATCCGAGCGCCTGAACCAGGCGGCGCAGGAGTTCGATGCGGTCTCCGGCGCGATCATCGACAGCATGCTCACCGACGCCAAGAAGTTGTCGCGAATCATCCGCTATTCGTAGCCGCGTGGTTCGTAGACGGCATGGTTCGTAAGCGGCATGGTTCGTAAGCGGCGCCACGAATCCCGCCCCTAACCCCGCAAGAAGTCCGTCACCAGCCGATTGAACTCGGCGGTCCGGTCGCGGTGCACACTGTGACCAGCCTCGATCTGACCGAAATGCCCGTCGGGCAACGCCTCGGCGAGACTCACCAGGTGCCGCGGCGGCAGGAAACTGCGCTGACCACCGGAGACCACCAGCGTCGGAAATCGCAGCTGCGACAACGACTCCCACCAATCGTCGTCGACCGTCTCGAACTGGCGGGCCACGATGTCCGACATCCGGTGATCGAACCGCAGCACCGGGCTCGGGTAACGAACTGTCGACCACAGCCCGCGCAGCCGGTCGGCGACACCGCTGAAGGGCACGATGTGCTCGTCGACGTCGGCCTGATCACGCGGCATCGGCGGGATCTCCTCGAGCACCAGCTTGCCGATGCGCGCCGGATCGAGGGCCGCGAGCCGAATCGCGGTCTGGCCACCCAGAGAATGGCCGATCACATCGATTTCGTCGACGGCGAGTCCGTCGAGCACAAAACTCAGATCATCGCGGAAGTCATCGAGCAGGTACGACGTCGATCGCGAGCTGCGACCATGTCCACGCTGGTCATAGGTGATCACCGTGCGGCCATCGGCGCGTAGCTCCCGGGCCAGCGCTCGCCACGTCTGGTGATCGCCGCCCATGCCGTGGACCAGCAACACCGGTTTGCCGGTCAGCGGACCCGCGGTACGAACGGCCAGCCGAACCGCCCCGGGTCCGTCGGTGCGGGTCAAAGTGTTCACCGGACACAGGGTAGTCACCTCGCCACCCAACAGTCCTACTTCGGTGCGTCCAGGCCCACTCGACGCCGCTCGATGATCAGGCAGCGGTTCTCGACGTAGAGCAGGCCGGCTTTCTCGGCGATCTCTCGAGCCTCCGCCGACACAATCCCCAGCTGCAGCCACAGCGCTGTGGCGCCTGCGGCCACCGCCTGGCGGGCGATCTCAGGGGTGTCCTCCGACGGGCGGAATACGTCGACCAGACCCACCTGCTCGGGAATATCAGCCAAGGTTCGGTAGACCTTCTCACCGAACAGCTCATCCGCCTTGGGGTTCACCGGGATGATGCGCCATCCGTGCTTCTGCATGTTCACCGGGACTTTGTGCGCGGGCTTCTCCGGCGACGCACTGGCACCAACAACGGTAATGGTCTTGTATGTGGAAAGGATTTGCTCGACCACGTCGTCTGTATCAGCCATGCACACGATCGTAGAGGTCCGGCCCGGCCCGGCCTCAGGGGTGTTCAATCGACGGTATGGCACAACGAGTGGTTCTCATTCGCGCGGTGAACGTCGGTGGCGCCAAGCTGCCGATGGCCGAACTCCGGGAGATGGCAGCCGACCTGGGCGCCACCAACATTTCGACCTACATCGCCTCCGGCAATCTGCTGTGCACTTCGCCCGACGATCCCGCCGCCTTCGACCGCGCGCTCGAAGAGGCGATCACCAAGCGCTACGGATACTTCCGCGAAGTCATCAGCAGGTCGGTCGACGATCTCGCCGCCGCGTTGGCCGAGCATCCGTTCGAAGTCGTCGATCCGAAATACTCGTACGTCTACTGCCTCACCGCGACTCCAGAACCAACCGCGGTCGCAACGTTCCACAAACGCGATTTCGGAAACGATGTGTTCGAGGTCATCGGCGACAACCTCCACATCCGCTACGACGCGGGAGCCGGAACGTCCAAGCTCACTGCCCCGGTCATCGCAAAAGGGTTGGGAGTCCAGGGCACCGGACGGAATCTGCGCACCATCGAGAAGCTGATCGACCTCACCCGGAAGTAGAGGTCATGACGACGTCTACTGACCTGCGGTGACGTCCCGGCGCGACATGGTGAAGCCGATCACGCCCACACACGCCGCGGCGTAGATCGCAAGAGTTGTCAGAGTCTCCGCCTGCGACAACGCACCTGGCCGCTCCGGCTGCACCAACGATCGCATGACCAACCCGGGGAACCAGCGCTCCGCCCAATCGCGATTTTCCGCAAGGACGTTTTCGACGGGCCCGAACCACAGCAGGCAGACCCCCAACGCGATGGGTGTCGACTTCACCAGTACCGCAACCGTTGTGCCGATCAGGGCGTACATCGCCACGAACACCAGCAGCCGGCCATAATCCGCAAGCCCATTGCCGAGCGCATCTGCCCCGAACCAGCCTGCGGTCTCGACATCGACCGACGGTGCCACCACCGCCGCGGTCAGCGCTCCGACGATCAATGCCACCGCCATCAGCACAGCGGCCAAGCTGACTCGTGCCGCGAGCTTTCCGGTGACCAGCGACAACCGGCTCGGCTGGCGGGTCAGCGCGGCCCGCAATGTGCCCCGGCTGATCTCATTACCCATCGCGGCCGCAAACGCCGCGACCACGAGCACGGTGGCGACGCTCATCGACGCGATGACCGCAGCGGTGGCGCCGCCAGACCCGACGAGCGCTTCGAGGGACACGCTTGGCCCGTCGCCGCCGCGTCCGAACGGTTTGGCAGCTTCGATCAACAGCCAGGTGGCCAGCACACTGAACACCACGGTGGTGATTCCCAGGCCCGCCCACAGACGTGGCCGGTTCAGCAGGATCCATTCGGACCGAAAAGAATTCAGCAGATTCATCGCAATGCCTTTCAAGAGGATTCTCCAGATGTCAGATCGAAGACGTGTGAATCAAGTTGAGATAGCGGGCCTCGAGATCGGCACGGCGATGGTGCAATTCGGCAAGAACGATCCCGGCTGCATGGGCCCGGACGTTGATCTCTGCGGCCAATCGCCGGGCATCGTCGTCATCGGCGAGGGCGATGACAATGCTTGTCCCGTCACAGCTGATCTCGAGCCCCGTCGCCTGTGCGATCGCCTCGAGGTCGGCGAGCCGTGATTCGTCCTCGGGCGCCAGGACCAGGGCATCGGCCGTGGCACCCAGCGATTGCGGTGTTCCGGCGTGGACGAGTCCGCCGTGGTCCAGGACCACCAACCAGTCACAGACCTGTTCGAGTTCGGCGAGCAGATGCGACGAAACGATGACGGTGCGTCCCTGCGCGGAGATGCGCCCGATGAGGTCACGGACCTCCTGCATGCCTTGGGGATCCAGGCCGTTGGTCGGCTCGTCGAGTATCACCAGTTCGGGGTCACCGAGCAGAGCAGCTGCAATTCCGAGTCGCTGCTTCATCCCGAGCGAATAACTGCCGAAGCGGTCCCTGCCCCGATCCCCCAGACCAACCAGATCGAGTAACCCGTCGACACCGTCGGTGGCCTGGCCGGATAACACAGCCAGTGATCTCAGATTGTCTCGAGCAGACACAGCCGGGTGAAATGCCGGCGACTCGATGAGCGCACCGACGCGCGGAAGATAGTGCGCACGTTGATGAATCGGCGCATCGAGAACGGTTCCGTCACCACCGCTCGGTTTGACGAGGCCGAGCAGCATCGCCATCACAGTGGTTTTTCCGGCTCCGTTCGGCCCGATCAGACCCGTGACCGAGCCGACCGGCACCGTGAAGGACACATTGTCGACAGCGGTTCGGTTCCGATATCTCTTCATGAGCCCCTGTACCGAAACTGCCACATGCGCAGTCGGATTCGGCGACTCCAGTACTGACCGTCCATCCTGGATGACTGGTGTTGATTCCATGAGGACAACGATGCCGTTGCCTGCGCCCGAAGTCGTCAGCCTGATGTGGATTTCGGCACTACGTCAGGTGTGGACCGCAGGCCAACTGCTCAGATACGAACCAACCCGTGCCGGTAGGCGAACACCACCATCTGCGCCCGGTCGCGGGCCTGCAGTTTGGTCATGGCCCGGCTCACGTGGGTGCGGACCGTCGCATTACTGACGAACCACTTGGCAGCGATCTCGTCGTTGGACAACCCGGCCGCCACCAGCCGGACCACCTCGAGTTCACGAGTGGTGAGCAGATCGACGACGGCATCCGGCGCAACAGACGCCCGCGCCGCGGCGGCTTCCTGGGCGAACTCGGTGATCAGCCGCCGTGTCACCCCGGGCGACAACAGCGCCTGGCCGGCGGCGATGACGTGCACCGCCTGAATCAATTCGGCCGGCTGGGTGTGTTTGACCAAGAACCCGCTGGCACCGGCACGCAGTGCCTCGAACACGTACTCGTCGAGTTCGAAGGTGGTCAGGATCAGGACCTTCACGTCAGCGAGGTCGTTACGGGCGGTGATCTGCCGCGTCGCCTCGAGTCCGTCGCAGCCGGGCATCCGGATGTCCATGATGATGACGTCGGGCCGCAGATCGATGCACACCGCGACCGCTTCATCTCCGTCGGCGGCCTCCCCGACCACCTCGATGTCGTCCTCGGCGTCGAGTAGCGCGCGAAAGCCGGTCCGTACCAGGAGCTGATCATCAGCCAGTGCCACCCGAATCATGTAACCCCGGTCCCGACTGCCGCCTGTTCGTTGAATGCTTGTCGCCTGCCCCGAGCGTAACCACCCGCCGATCGCGCTGACCGCATTCGAAGCAGATCTCCACACCTGACGTACGTCCCTCGCACCGAATCATCGCCCCGCCCTGTGCGATCTCAACGGTGAACCGACGCGAGCCGCACCGAACGACTCTACGATCGGCCAGGTGGACGTCAGATGGTCGAACAGACTGCGCGACCTCGGAGTGCGCGAGTTCGGGGTGCGCGAGTTCGGGGTGCGCGTGTTCGGCGTGCGAGCGTCCGATCTGGCACTGGCGCTGGCGGTGATCATCCTGGTCGTCGTCGGCAGCCTCCTGGGACACACCGGTACGACCGGTCAACCGATCGACGGTCTCGCGATCACCCTCGGGATCATCGGCGCTCTGTCGCTGGCCCTGTCCCGCCGATATCCACAGGTGATGATCGGTGTCGCAGCCTGCGTGATCTTTGTCTACCTCGCTCGCGGATACCCCGGTGGCCCAGCGCTTTTGGTCGGCCCGCTGTCCATGGCCCTGGCCGGGTATCGGGCATCCCGCACGATGGCGCTCGTGGGTGCCGCCGTCATGTCGGTTGCGGTGATCGCCGGACGGTGGATCGGTCCCGGAACGCTCGGGACCATCGGAATCGCCGGTCCGGCGTGGGCCTTCACGCTGGCACTGGCGGGTATCGCGCTCTCCGCGCGCACCGAACGGGCTGCGGCACAGCGGGAACGCGATGAGCTGCGCCGCAGGCAGGCAATGACCGATGAGCGCCTGAACATCGCGCGAGACCTGCACGATTCGGTCGCCCACGCGCTGGCCACCATCAATGTGCAGGCCGGTGTCGCGGCGCATCTACTCGACCGGCAACCGCAGCAGGCGAAACCGGCCCTCGAGGCCATCCGGGCGGCCAGCAGTGAGGTACTCGACGAGCTCGGCACCATGCTCGAAGCCTTGCGGGACCGCGACCAGGCCGCGCCCTTGACACCGGCACCAACACTCGGACAGGTCGACGGCCTCATCGATCGCGCCCGCGCGGACGGCCTGACGGTGAACTACGAAACCGAAGGCGACACCGCTGCGGTGCCATCGGCGATGGGAGTCGCGGCGTACCGCGTTGTCCAGGAATCACTGAGCAACGTGCGCCGCCACGCGGGTGCATCGCCGGTGGTCGAGGTCTCGGTGACCGCCCATCCGCCACATCGGCTCGAGGTGAGCGTGTTCGACGACGGAGGTCGACCGGGTAGCACGAAAACTGTTGCACCGCAGCCGGGTACCGGCCTCGGCATCACCGGCATGACCGAACGGGTCGAATCCAGTCGCGGCACACTCGAAGTCGGAACTGACGCCCTGGGCCGGGGCTATCGCGTTGTCGCCCGCTGGGACACCACGACGGGCGACTGACCCGACAGTTCAGTCGAACTGCGTCAGCAGATGTGCTTCGGCATCGAATAGATAGCGGTCCATCGCCGCAGCCGACTCCTCGACGGCCCCGACCGCCATCAGATTCACGATTTCGGCGTTCCGTTCGACGTACCGGGTGTGGAAGTCACGCGCCGACGCGCTTCGGAAGAACACCAACCGCATTTCCGCCAGCAGCAGGTTCATCTCCACGTCGAGGCGGTTGCTCTGCGCCTGAGCCACCACAGCACGATGGAAGTGCTGGTTCGCCGTCGCCACCGCATCGCCGTCACCCGCGGCGATCGCGACCCGCCCCGCGTCCACTGCCGCAGCCATCGCGGCCAGGTAGGGCGGCGCTCCGCGACCCACTCGTATCGCACCCGACTCGATGACCCGGCGGGCGCGGTAGACGTCCCGCACGTCGTCAGCGCCCGGCGTCCGGATGAGAACGCCCCGATTGGGGACCCGCTCGAGTATGCGTTCGGAAACCAGCTGGCTGAGCGCCTCGCGGAGCGTATTGCGCGAGATACCGAGCGCCCGCGCGATCGACTCTTCCGGTAGTCGGTTCCCTGACCGCAGGCGACCTTCGTCGACCTGGGTACGCAAGACCGCTGCGGCCCGCTCGGCGGACGAAGTGCGGACCACCTCTCCGCGGGCAGCAACCAGCACACCGAGCACGTCGTCCAATCCAGACTCGTTTTCCACATTAGGAGTCTACGAGAACGCAGGATTGCGGGATTGTTG
This sequence comes from Williamsia sp. Y844, assembly GCF_056786475.1. Taxonomy (NCBI): domain Bacteria; kingdom Bacillati; phylum Actinomycetota; class Actinomycetes; order Mycobacteriales; family Nocardiaceae; genus Williamsia; species Williamsia sp. Y844. Next base: position 126,705 of record NZ_JBXCJB010000002.1, on the reverse strand, counting down.
AACAATCCTTAGCGCTGAGGAAACATTCTGGAAACAATTGGATACGACGCTGAGAACACCCCAAGCCCGTCGGGGTCCGCCAAACCGAGGAGAGTTCCATGGCAGACACGCCTGCCACCACCATGAACACCACTGAGAAGGCGGTCGACGCCAAGGGCGGGCGCGCCGCCCTGCTCGGCGCAATGTTCCTGATGGCCACCAGCGCCATCGGACCGGGTTTCATCACCCAGACCACCAAGTTCACCGTGCAACTCGGTGCCGCTTTCGCGTTTGCCATCCTGGTCTCGATCCTCATCGACATCGCAGTTCAGCTGAATGTGTGGCGGGTGATCGGGGTCGCCGGGAAACGTGCTCACGAACTGGCCAACGATGTCGTTCCCGGTGCCGGCTGGGTCCTGGCCGGCCTGGTCGTCCTCGGCGGCCTGGTGTTCAACATCGGCAACATCGGCGGCACCGGTCTGGGTACCGACTCGATGTTCGGACTCGAACCCAAGATCGGCGGCGCCATCTCGGCGGTGATCGCCATCGCCATCTTCCTCAGCAAGCGGGCAGGCGTGGCCCTGGATCGGATCGTCGTCGTGCTCGGTGCGGCAATGATCCTGATGACCGGCTACGTCGCGGTCGTGTCCGGACCACCGGCCGGAGACGCCCTGCGCAACATGGTGATTCCCGAGGAGATCGACTTCCTGGTCATCACCACCATCATCGGCGGAACAGTCGGTGGTTACATCACCTATGCCGGCGCGCACCGACTACTCGATTCGGGGTTGACCGGACCGGGGCACATCCGCGAGATCAGTCGCACGTCGATCATGGGCGTCATCGTCACCGGCATCATGCGCGTCTTGCTCTTCCTCGCCATCCTGGGCGTGACCGCGGGCGGAGTCCAACTCGCAGAGGGTAATCCGACCGCGTCGGCCTTCGAATCCGCACTCGGCGACATCGGGTTGCACGTTTTCGGTGTGATCCTGTGGGCGGCCAGCATCACCTCGGTCATCGGGGCCGCGTACACCTCCGTCTCCTTCCTGACGAAGAGCGACACCACCGCGCGGACCCGGAATCTACTGACGGTCGGATTCATCGCCATCTCCACCGTCATCTACCTGCTGATCGAGACGACACCGGTCAAACTCCTGATCTTTGCCGGTGCGTTCAACGGCATCATCCTGCCGCTCGGGTTCACAATCATCTTGTGGGTCGCGTGGCGCCGACGTGACCTGCTCGGTGGATACCGGTACCCGACATGGCTTCTGTCCATCGGAGTGATCGCCTGGTTGATCACGCTCTACCTCGGCTACGAGTCGCTGACGACCCTGGGAGACCTGTGATGCTGACGACCTTGGGAGACCTGTGATGACCATCGACCTCAACAGTGACATCGGCGAATCGTTCGGTCGTTGGGACCTCGGCGACGACGAGGCCATGCTCGATCTGGTCACCAGCGCCAACATCGCCTGCGGCTTCCACGCAGGCGATCCGAGCACCATCTCGCGTACCGCGGGATGGTCGGTCGACCGAGGGGTCCGGATCGGAGCGCAGGTCGCCTACCGCGACCTCGCCGGTTTCGGCCGGCGATTCGTCGACGCCACCCGCACCGAACTGACCGACGATGTCGTCTACCAGATCGGCGGCCTACAAGCGCTGGCCGCTGCCGTCGGCGGCCGCGTCACTTACGTCAAACCCCATGGAGCGCTGTATAACACGGCTGTCCACCATGAAGAACATGCGCTGGCGCTTGTCGACGCGATCGCGGCGCTCGATCCCAGTCTTGCCTTGCTCGGCCTTCCCGGTTCCCGGCTTCTCGCCCTCGGTGAAGAACGCGGCCTGCGCGTCGTACGGGAGGCGTTTGCCGACCGCGGATACACCGCGGCCGGAACGTTGGTGCCGCGCAGCGAGCCAGGAGCGATGCTCGACGATCCAGCTGCCGTGGCCGCCCGGGTATTGCGCATGGTGACCGAGTCGGTCGTCGAATCCGTCGACGGGACAGATGTCGCCATCGACGTGGATTCGATATGCGTACACGGAGATTCACCTGCTGCCGCGCAGATGGCTGTGGCGGTCCGCGAGTTGCTGGCAGCCGAAGGTGTCGAGGTGAAAGCGTTCACATGAACCTACTCGCCTACGGCGATCGGTCGTTGATGATCGAGGTGGACACCACCGATGAGGCGATCACCTGGACCTCGGCCCTCGGCAACGCAGAGTTGCCCGGCATCGTCGACATCATCCCCGGCGCGCGCACGGTTCTGCTGGTCACCGACTCACCCACACGTCTACCCGCAATCCGTACCGCCGTGGGCTCGCTGTTCCCCGCGCCTGCCGGAACCCCGCCGTCCGACGCCGCAGCCGGCGAACTCGTCGTGGAAGTACCGGTCACCTACGACGGCGCCGATCTCGAGGAGATCGGCCGGCTCACCGGGTTGTCGACCACCGAGGTTGTCGCAGCACACACCGGATCGCCGTGGAAGGTCGCCTTCGGCGGGTTTGCCCCCGGGTTCGCCTATCTGATCGGCGGAGATGCCCGACTCGAGGTCCCCCGCCGGGACGAACCCCGCACCAAGGTTCCGGCGGGCGCCGTCGGACTTGCCGGTGAGTTCAGCGGAATCTATCCGCGCACATCACCCGGTGGCTGGCAGCTGCTCGGTCACACGGATCTATCCATGTGGGACGCCAACCGTGAACCCCCCGCGCTCCTACGCCCGGGGTGTTCGGTGCAGTTCCGGGAGGCCGGGCGATGAAGGCATTCGAAGTTCTGGCCACCGGCCCACTGAGCACCATGCAGGACCAGGGACGACCGGGTTTCGCCGCACTCGGCGTTGGCAGATCGGGTGCGGCCGACAGGCATGCCCACGCGTTGGGGAACCGACTCCTGGGCAACTACGAAGGAGCCGCCGCAGTCGAGGTGACCCTCGGTGGCTTATCGCTGCGGGCACAGCAGGAGGTCTGGCTGGCGGTCACCGGCGCCGACCTCGATGTTCTGGTGGACAAGGGATCGGGCGCACATCCGGCCGGAATGAACGCACCGTTTCGAATCCTTCCCGGCGATGTGGTGACCCTCGGTATGGCCCGCGCCGGACTACGCGCCTACGTCGCCGCACGTGGCGGTTTCGACGTTCCCGAGACGCTGGGATCGTGCAGTACCGACACCTTGTCCGGACTCGGTCCCGCCCCACTGGCCGTCGGCGATGTGCTCGAACTCGGGCCGCGACCCGGCGATCTGGTCGAGATCGATGTCGCAGCGGTGGCGACGCCGACAACCGGTGAGATCGAGCTCCGGTTGCATCGCGGTCCGCGAGACAACTGGGTCGACGACGCCGACGCCCTGGTGCACACCCGCTGGCAGGCATCCGACCGCAGCGACCGGGTCGGAATGCGATTGAGCGGCACCGCATCCGGGCTCGCACATCGCGATCCCGGCAGGCAACTACCGAGCGAAGGTATCGTCCGCGGCGCCATCCAGGTGCCACCGAGCGGCGAACCGGTGATCTTCCTGGCAGACCATCCCGTCACCGGCGGGTATCCCGTGGTCGCGGTTGTTGTCGACGACGATGTCGATCTCGCCGCGCAGATCCGGCCCGGCCAACACATCAAATTGCGGTGGACCAGATAGCCCCGCCCGCTGTCACGACCTGTATGCCCTGAGGAGGGACACCATGATGGACCCCGCAAAACTGGATCCGGAGCAGGCCCGCGCGCTGTTTCGAGACGGTCTCATCACCCCGACCGCCGGATGGGCTCCGGGCTGGACGCAGGCCAACCTCATCTCACTGCCCCGCGCCGACGCCTACGACTTCTTGCTCTTTGCACAGCGCAACCCGAAGTCGTGCCCGATCCTCGACGTCATCGATGCCGGAGCAGTGACCGGCCCGCTGCTCGGCGAGGGCAGCGACATCCGCACCGACGCGCCGCTGTACCGGGTCTACCGCGGCGGTGAAATGGTCGACGAGACAAACGATGTCACCCCCTGGTGGCGCGACGACCTGGTGTCGTTTCTCATCGGCTGCAGTTTCACCTTCGAGGCCGCACTGATCGAAGCCGGTGTACCGGTGCGTCACATCGAGCAGGGAAAGAACGTGCCCATGTACAAGACGTCGCAACGATGCCGACCGGCCGGGAGCATCTCCGGACCCCTGGTGGTCTCGATGCGACCAATGCCTGCCGAGCATGTCGCGACAGCCGTTCGGGTGACCTCGCGATACCCCTCGGTCCACGGCGCACCGGTCCACGTGGGCGACCCCGGCGCGCTCGGGATCGCCGACATCGCCGCACCGGACTTCGGCGAAGCCGTCGAGATCCACCCCGGCGAGATCCCGGTGTTCTGGGCCTGCGGCGTCACCCCCCAAGCAGCGGTGATGGAATCGCGCCCGGATCTGGCGATCGGACACGCACCCGGACACATGGTCGTCACCGACGCCCGGGACAGCAACTATCTCGTTCCCTGACCACCGGTAGGCTGGACACGACTGATCACGAGAAAGACGCAACTGCGAAATACGGAGGATCAAGATGTCGGTGAGCCTGGCCAAGGGCGGAAATGTATCGCTGAGCAAAGCGGCCCCCAACCTGACGGCGGTGACCGTTGGGCTCGGTTGGGACGTCCGTGTCACCACCGGAGCCGACTATGACCTCGACGCCAGCGCACTCGGAATCGACAGCAACAAAAGGATTCTCGACGATTCGTACTTTGTCTTCTACAACAACCTCAGATCCCCCGACGGCGCCATCGAGCACACCGGCGACAACCGCACCGGTGAGGGCGAGGGTGACGACGAAGCGATCAACGTCGACCTCAAGGCGCTGAACCCACAAGTCGATTCGATCATCTTTCCGGTGACCATCCACGACGCCGATACGCACGGTCAGAGCTTCGGCCAGGTGCACGGCGCCTTCATCCGCGTCGTGGATCGTGCCGACGGCCGCGAACTCGCCCGCTACGACCTCAGCGAGGACGCCTCCACCGAAACCGCGATGGTTTTCGGTGAGATCTACCGCCGTGGCAACGAGTGGAAGTTCCGGGCCATCGGTCAGGGCTACGCCTCGGGTCTGGCCGGCATTGCCCGCGACTACGGCGTCAACATCAGCTAGTTCAGGGTTCCGCTGCCGCGTCAACGCAGCGCAACCTTCTTTCCCTGGATGGCTTTCTTTCCCGGAATTGCCCGCTTTCCCGGAATTGCCTGCTTTCCTGGAATTGCATTGATGAGCTCACGGGTGTATTCGTGTTGCGGATCATCGAAAACGTCTGTGATGCGGCCGGTTTCGACGATCCGCCCCTTTCGCATCACCGCGACCCCGTCGCTGATCTGCCGAACAACGGCAAGATCGTGGGAGATGAAGAGGTAGCTCAACGAATGCTCCTGCTGCAGCGCTGCCAGCAAGTCCAAGATCTGCGCCTGTACCGAGACATCGAGCGCAGAGACCGGCTCGTCGAGAACGACCAACTGCGGATTCAGTGCCAGGGCCCGAGCGATCGCCACCCGTTGTCGCTGCCCGCCGGACAGCTGCGCCGGATACCGGGACAAATACTTGTCCCCCAACGCAACCTGATGGAGCAGTTCGCGAACCTTCTCCCGCCGATCCTTCGCCGTCCCGATTCCGAAGGCCTGCAGTGGCTCGGCGACTATCTTGTCGATGGTGAGCTTGGGATTCAACGATGCGTACGGATTCTGGTGGACCAGTTGCACGCTGCGGCGCAGGGCACGCAACTCCTTTCCTCGCACGGACGAGATCTGATGACCCTCGAACCCGACCGTGCCGGACGACGCGGTCTCGAGGCGGGCCACGATCCGGGCGGTGGTGGACTTACCCGATCCGGACTCACCGACGAGTGAAAACGTCTGGCCCCTTGGCACATCGAACGAGACGTCATCGACGGCGAGCAGAGAGCTACCGCGTCCGACGCGGAAGGTCTTCGACAGGTTCCGAACCGACAGCAGCGCCGAACCCACATCTGTTGCCTGGGGTTTGCGTGGCAACACACGCGCCACCGCTGTCATGCTCGGCGCCGCTGCGAGAAGTTTGCGTGTGTCGTCGTGCTGAGGATCGGTGAGTACTTTCTCCGCTGAACCGGTTTCGACGATACGTCCCTCGCTCATGACGACGATGCGGTCCGCCCGATCGGCGGCAACACCGAGATCATGGGTGATGAGGAGGACGGCCGCACCGGTCGCGGTGATGCGCTCATCGAGGTGATCGAGAATCCGGCGCTGCACCGTGACGTCGAGTGCACTGGTCGGTTCATCCGCGATGATCAGATCCGGCTCGCAGGCCAGTGCGATACCGATCAACACCCGCTGCCGCTGTCCGCCGGAGAGATCCTGCGGATACTGCCGCATCCGGAGTTCAGGATTGTCCAGACCGGCCTCGGTGAGAATGCGCAGCGCCTCGATCTTGGCCCGGCGCCGGTCGGCGCGCCCATGGATGCGCAGTACCTCGGCCACCTGATCGCCGATCCGGGTCACCGGGTTCAACGAGGTTGTCGGATCCTGCGGCACAAGTCCGATATGCGCGCCGCGGATCTTCTCCAATGCCCGCTCGGGCGCGTTGTCGATCCGGTTGCCCCTGAAGGACACCGACCCGGCCGTGATGCGCCCACTCCCCGACAGCAGACCGATGACGGCATGCGCAGTGGTCGATTTGCCTGATCCGGATTCACCGACGATCGCGACGACCTCGCCGGTGGCGACTTCCAGATCGACACCATCGACTGCGTGTCCGACGTCGGATCCGTACTGAACGTGCAGACCTGAAATATTCAGAACAGGTTGTGGATTGGTCATCGGGACCCGCCTCGATCAAGTTGATGGCCGACGCGGTGGGCCGAGATCACGACCGCGATGATCACGAGCCCGGGAAGGGTCGTCATCCACCATGCCACGGCCAGATAGTTGCGACCTTCGGCGATGAGCGACCCCCACTCGGGCGTCGGTGGCGCCGCCCCGAATCCCAGGAAGCTCAGGGCCGACACCGCGAGGATCGCCATTCCGAATTCGACTGCGGCCAAAGCGATCACCGGCGCGTAGGAGTTGCGCAGGATGTGGCGGAAGAGCACGGTCGGCCAGCGGACACCGGAGGCAAAGGCGGCCTCGACATACGTGGCGCGGCGAACCCGCAACACCTCCGAACGGGTCACGCGCGCAAAACTGGCGACCATCGCCACCCCGACCGCGATCGCTACGTTGACCGTCCCGAAGCCGAGCGCGGTGACCAGCGCCAAGGAGAGCAGCAGCGCCGGAATCGACAGCAGCACATCGACCACCCGCATGAGGACCGCGTCGACGACGCCGCCGATCGAACCTGAGAGCAAACCGATCAGCGTGCCCACGATCAGCGCGATCCCCACTGCCAACAGCGTTGCGGTCAACGACAGTCCAGATCCGTGGACAACCCTGGTGTAGACGTCACGACCGATGTTGTCGGTGCCGAACCAGTGCTGGGCACTCGGTGCCTCGAACTTGTCTGCCGGAACACCGGTCAGCGGATCGCCACTGGCGAAGACCGAGGGGAAGAGCGCAAACCCGATGACCAACAGCAAGACGATGATCGCCAACCCCAGGACCGAATGCCGCAGGATGTTCCGTGCTCCGAGCCGTCGGGGTGCTGGCCGTCGATCCGGCGGGTGTGCCACCTCGGCCTCGCGGTCGAGGATCTTGCTGTCGGCGAGTATGAGGTCAGACATGCGCGGCCTCTTTCTCGGTTGTGTCGGACGCCGCGGCATCGGTGGACGGCGTCTTCTTCCGGAATGTCTCGACGATCCTCGGATCGATGAGTGGATACAACAGGTCGACGATCAGGTTGATCAAGACAAACGCCACCGTCGACAGGACCACGATGCCGAGCACGACCGGGATGTCCTGGGCCATCACCGACGTCTGCATCAGGCGACCGACACCGGCCCGGGAGAAGACGGTCTCCACGACCACCGCGCTGGCGACCAGATTGCCGAACAGAACTCCCGCGATGGTCAGAGCCGGGATGCTGGCCAGCCGCACAACGTGATGCGTCACGACCCGAAACCGGCTCGCCCCCTTGGCCTGTGCCGTCTCGACGAACGGCTGCCGCCAAGTGGTGCCCATACTCGAGGCGAGGACCTGAGCGATCACCGCCCCCGTCGGCAGAGCCAACGTGATCGCGGGCAGCACGAGGGTCGAGAATCCACTGTCCCCGAATGCCGGGAAGACGTGCAGGTTGAAGGAGAAGGCCTGCAACAGCATCAGACCGACCCAGAACGTCGGGACCGCAACACCCAACGGCGGCAACGCCTGCAGCGCTGTACGCAACCACTGGGTCCGCGTATACGTCGTCGCAAAGGCGATCAACCCACCGAACAACAGCGCCAGGGTCAACGCGGCCAGCGCCAATGCCAGGGTATTCGGCAGCGCGTCGCCGATCGCGGTGGTCACCGGCTGCCCGGTCGAGATCGACGTACCGAAGTCACCACGGATCGCGTGGGTGAGCGAGGTCCAGTACTGCGACAACAACGACTGGTCGAGTCCGTATCGGGCCTGCAGATCTGCAACCGCCTGTTTATCCACCGGTGTCGCCGAATTGCCTTGTACCGCAATACTGACCGGATCAGATGGGAGGGCGAAGAGTATCAGGAAGGCCACGGTGAACGATGCCCAGAGGACACCGACCGCCTGCAGCGCCCGCAGTCCGACATACCGGATCACGATCAGTTCCCGGATATCCAGGTATCGAAGAACACGAGTCTGGCAGACGCGTCGAACTTGACGTCTTGCGTCTTCGACCCGGTACCGATGACCTGTGACAGTTCCGTGGTGGGAATCCAGAGACCGTCCGAGATGACCTGCTCCTGCGCAGTGGCCAGCAGGACGTCGCGCGGCGCTTTCTCCGTCGTCGCGAGCTGTCCGGAGAGTGCCTCATCCAGCACCGGGATCGGGCCACGATGGTTCAGGTTGCGACTTTCGAGTCCGAAGGTCGTACGCAGGATGTCTCCATCGGCGCGAGTGCTGTTGTAGTACAACGCGTCGTAGTCCCCGCTGGCCTGCAGCGCGGTGAACTCGGCATTCGAGAGGAGACCGAGCTGCAGGTCGACCCCGACGGCCTTCAGCTGTTGTTGAACCAACTCGAGAATCGCCTGGTTACCGGTGAACACAGCGCTGAACGAGAGCGTGAAAGAGAGCTTCTGGCCATCCTTCTCCCGGATTCCATCGCCTCCGTCGACCCATCCTGCCTGGTCGAGAATCGAGCGCGCCTTGTCCTGGTCGAAGGTCACCTCCGACGACAGGTCCGTGTACCCGGGAGTGTTCGCGGCCAGTGCGCTGGTCGCGACATTGAAATCGTCACCCAGAACGGTGTCGACAAGTTCCTGACGGTTGATGGCCGGGATGATCGCCTGCCGCACAGCCGGATCGGTGAGGACCCCACGGGTCACATTGGGCTGGAATCCGAACGTGATGCCCGGGTTCGGGGTAGTGAGAACCTGACCACCGACCGCTTCGATCTGTGGCGCGTCCTGGGGCAGCGCGTCACTGACCGCGTCGAGCTGATCCGAGGACAGCGATCCCGTGCGCACACCCGACTCGGGGATCACCGTGAAGTCGATGCCATCGAGATATGCCTCACCGGCATGGGCGAAAACCGGTGAGCTCCAGTTGTAACCGGTGCGCTTGGCCAGCGACACCGACCGGTCCTGCTGCCAGTCCGAGTAGGTAAACGGGCCGCTGCCGATATTGGTCCCGAGGCACCGCGCTTCGGCGGTCTGAGCGACGGTGGCATCGGCTTGCAGGCCGAGCTGCGAGGTCGACGTGGCCTGCAGGAACTGCGCGTTCGGTGTGCTGAAATCCACCGTCGCGGTCAGCGGGTCGACCACCGTGGTTCCCGCATAGCCGGTCAGATAACTCGAGGCCAGCGGGGTTTTCGCGGCACCGAGCGCAAGAATGGAGTCGAAGTTCTTCTTCACGGACTCCGCGGTGAGCGGCGTGCCGTCACTGAAGGTCACGCCGTCGCGGAGCTTGAAGGTGAACGACTTTGCGTCGGGGCTGATCTCCCAGCTCTCCGCCAGCCACGGTGTGATGTCACCGGTCTGCGGATCCTGGTCGGTCAGGGAGTCCACCACCTGGCGGGTGACATAGATCGTCTGGTTGGTGGCGCCCTGTGCCGGATCCGAACAGGTCGGTGCCCCGGAAAGCCCGTAGCGCAGGGTTCCACCCGGCGCAGCGGGGCCGGCGTCGCCCTCGCCGCCGGAGGCGTCGGACCCGCAGGCGCTGAGCAGGGTTGCTGTCATCAGCGCGGCGCCGACCACGGCGAACAGCGGGCGGGACACACGTGCATTCATCGATTTCCTCCATCGATCCTGGCGATAGCACGCTCCTGCGGAGAAGCGGCGGCTGCTTCGCCCGTTATCAGCTCACTGATGAGGTTAAACCGTTGCGCCCCAATATCTTCAATAAAATCAGTGTGGTTTTGAACCAGCCCGCTCACGCCACACCCGCGATCTTCCTGTCGCGCTTGGCGACTTCCTCACGAACGATGGGAATCACATACCGGCCGAAGTCGATCGCGTCGTCGAGCAGGTCGTAGCCGCGGGCCGAGAGGATGTCGATCCCCAGGTCGTAGTACTCGAGCAGCGCGGCTGCCACCGTCTCCGGAGAACCGACCAGCGCGTTGGAATTTCCGCCGCCCCCGGTTGCCTTGGACGTTGCCGTCCATCCCGCGGCTCCGAAGCGGTCGACTGAATCAGCGATCTCCAGTAGACGTTGGGAACCGGCATTCTGAGGCGATGTCAGGGAGAATCCGCGTGGGAGCTGGGCGGCGCCGGCTGCTCGGGCATTGAGCTGACCGAGTATCGATTCGGCTTTCTGCCAGGCCAATTCGTCGGTCGGGGCGATGATCGGCCGGAACGCGACCTGTAATCGCGGGCGCCCTTCACGACCTGCGGCCTTCGCAGACGCGGTGATCGACGCGATCTGCTCGGCCGTGTTTTCGAGGGGTTCACCCCACAGCGCGTAGATATCTGCCTCCGCGCCGCCGACCGCATAGGCCGCCGACGACGACCCGCCGAAGGAGATGTCGGGCCGAGGCTGCGCAACCGGGAAGACATCGGAGACGAAGTCGTTGAACCGGTAGTAGGTGCCGTTGTGGTCGAACGGTTCCCGGCTGGTCCACACCTTCTTGACGATCTGGATGTACTCCCGGGTGCGTTCGTACCGCTGGTCTTTCGACAGGAAGTCACCCTCCCGCTGCTGTTCGCTGTCGTTGCCGCCGGTGATGAAGTGCACCGTCACCCGTCCCTCGGAGATCTGGTCGAGTGTTGCGAAGGTTTTGGCGGCGAATGTCGGGTACGAGACATTGGGACGGTGTGCCAGCAGGATCTCGATGCGTTCGAGATTGCTCGCGATGTATGAGGCGGCCGCCGCAGGTTCAGGAGCACCGGCACCATAGGCGAACAGGATCCGGTCCCATCCGAAATCCTCGTGTGCACGAGCGAGTTTGAGCGTGTACTCCCTGTCGAAGGAGCCGGCGGTGGTACGAGGGTGGATCTCGGTGCCGTCATTCGTGGCAGCGATCCCCAGGAACTCTACTGGCATGTTTGTCCTTTTCGATGTGTCAGATGAAGTGCGCGAAGATGCGCCGACCGATACGCATCGACGGCGGGAGCCGGGTCGAAGCGGTCATGTCAGAGCCTCCAACGCGACGGGAGTGGAGATCGGGCGGCTCGGGATCTCACGTCTGAGCACCGGTGCGATCTCGGACTGGAAGAGTTCGAGCGAGTCGCGATGCTGGGAGTCGGTGAGGCCGCTGGCGTCAGCGTGCAGATGCATGACCTCATGACCGAACTTCTCGTGATATCGCAACACTTTGTCGATCACCTGCTGCGGGCTCCCGAGCAGAAGTGAGCTTCGTTCGATGGCGTCCTCGAGGGTCGGAAACACCAGCGGCAGACCGAATGACCCGATTCTCGCCAAGGTGGCGTCGAAGATCGGGCGGTATGTGTCGATCGCATCCTGCGAGTTCTTGGTGGCGTAGTACCCGGCCGATCCCGCACCCACGAGAGCATCCGCCGGATCGTGCCCGTATGCCGCCCACCGCGCTCGGTAGTGGTCGATCAATTCGGCATAGGGTTCGATCGGATTGGTGACGTTGGCCGAGAACAGCGGATCTCCGTAAAATGCTGCCAGATCGACTGATTCACGGCTGGTGGCGCTGCCGTGCCAGACGCGAATCTTCTTCTGCAGCGGGCGGGGCAGGGCCTCGGCGTCGGTCAACGACGGCCGGTACTTGCCCGTCCAGGTGACCGTGTCGTCCTCCCACAACCGTCGGAAGAGTTCGTAGCCTTCCCGGTTGCGCTCCCACTGGTCGGCCTCGGTGACGTGGAACAGCTTGGCCTGCGCGGCGCCGTTGCCCTTGCCGATCATCAGTTGCAGTCGGCCACCGGAGAGGTTGTCGAGGGTCGAGTAGTCCTCGAAGGCGCGAACCGGATCGAGCAGACTGAGCGTTGTCACCGCGGTGAACAGCGCGATGGTCGAAGTCCGTGCGGCGATGTTACTGAGCACAACCGGTGGCGACGAGGAGATGAACGGCCTCTCGTGCCGCTCGCCCACCCCGAAACCGTCAAAGCCCAATTCCTCTGCGAGAACCGCGTTGTCGATCACTTCTCGAAACCGCTCCGCCGCGGTCACGGTCTCGCCGGACAACGGGTGAGGCGTGTGGGTGATCAGACTGATCAACAGAAACTTCACCCGGACTCCTGAACTGACGGCATGGCACACAACCTTCATCGGTCCCGGCAGTAGCACCCGCACCCGCCGAGGCGGGGGGTTGCTGCGACGTCAGCGAGCCGGGTCTCTCAATCGCTCTTGATGATCCTTGTGCACAGTAAGCCGGTGCCCATAACGCGTCAAACGATGAATCAACTTGCCCGACAGACAGTGTGAGTCACGTTGGTCCCGCCATCAGGGATGTTCAGCCCTTTCCGGCGAACGGACCGACGGACTTTCTGAAGCATTGCCGCAGCACAACAGCCTCCAGGGCGATCCGGTCGGTCCGCGGTGATCGCAGGCCGTCCGGCACGACGCGTCATGACCACCCGCCGTGGAACGGTTAGATTCAGTCAGGTTCAAACCCCACGCCATCTTTTGATGGCCATCGGAATCGTGCGCCCAGGTCGCCGGACCCGCTATGGCTTGTTGCCCTCGTCTTCGATGATCCTGGGGGCTGCGACGCCAAACAGAACAAACGCGATCTCCCGATCTGCCATCAGCGAGGACCGGTCGGCGCCCGGGAGTACAAGAGGTTCGGCAAGATGCTTGTACCCGCAATGACTTTTCACCGCCACACCGCAGCCGGGATGACTTGTCGATCGAACCGGCCGTCTACTCGGGCGCCTGCAGCAGGTGTTCGCGTGTGTCGGCGAATGCTCGCCCCAACACGGCAACGTCCCGCGGACTGAGCAGGTCGAACATGTTTCGCCTGACCTCGGCGACATGTCCGGGGCTCGCCGACGCCAGCTTCTGCATCCCGGCGTCGGTCAATTCCGCCATCATGCCGCGTTTGTCGTCTTCGCATTCGACGCGAAGCACCCATCCGGCGTCGACCAGACGGCCGATTGCCCTGGTGGCGCCACTTCTCGTGGTCGTGATCGCATCAGCCAGATCCCGCATGCGCAGTCGGTGCTGCGGCGCCTCGGACAAGATGACCAGCAATTCGAAGTCCGTGAACGACAAACCGGCATCCCGGGCGAGCTGCTGATCGAGCGTCCGCAGCAGCAACCGGGTCGCATCCAGGTACGCGCGCCACGTCCGCTGCTCGTCCTCACTGAGCCACTGTGTTGATTCCACGACTAGAGCATAGCCAAAGTAGTTGACAAAGCAACCAGTTGCGGTACGCTACCGAAGTAGTTGAGCACGCAACCATTTACCTCTGCCCACTCGAAGCGCACACTGGATGAAGACCCCCGCACGGAAGGACCGGCCATGAGCACCGCCGACATCGACGAGAAGCGCCTGCAGGAATATGCGGGCAAGCGTGAGGCGATCCGCGCCGAACACCTGGTACCCGCCGAATCCCGGCCGGCCTCCTCTGCTCGCGGTCTGCACCACACCGCACTGGTCAGCAGCGACGTCGAACGCACCGTTCGCTTCTACCAGGACCTACTCGAATTCCCGCTGACCGAACTCATCGAGAACCGCGACTATCCCGGCTCCTCGCACTTCTTCTTCGACATCGGCAACGGAAATCTCTTGGCGTTCTTCGACTTTCCCGGCCTGGATGTCGGTCCATACCAGGAAGTCCTCGGCGGGCTGCATCATGTCGCGATCAGTGTCGAGCCGCAGCGCTGGAAACATTTGCGCGACAAACTGATCGACGCGGGCGTCGAACTCATCGAACACAGCGAGGTGTCGCTGTACTTCCGCGACCCCGACGGGGCCCGCCTCGAACTCATCGCCGATCCACTCGGCGAGATGTACGGCTCTCACGTTCTCTAGACATGGCTTCTGGCGATAGCGCTCCACTCGAAAGGCCCTACCGATGACCACAGCAACACCTCCCACCCGCTTCGACGTCCGCCGTGCCGACAGTCGCTTCAAGACCAACGCGGGTTGGCTCGACTCCAAACACTCCTTCTCTTTCGGCCCCCACTACGACCCGGCCAACACCCACCACGGTGTCCTGATGGTCAACAACGACGACATCGTCCTGCCCCGACAAGGTTTCGACACTCATCCCCATCAGGACATGGAGATCGTCACCTGGGTTCTGCAGGGCTCCCTGGTCCACCAGGACTCGATGGGACACAACGGCGTCATCTACCCCGGTCTGGCGCAGCGAATGAGCGCCGGTACCGGGATCATGCATTCGGAGAAGAACGATGTCTGGCGCCAAGACACCGCCGATGCGACCCACGATCCCGTGCACTTCGTCCAGATGTGGGTTGTCCCTGATGAATCCGGTATCACGCCGGGCTACGAGCAACTGGAGATCGACCACGAATTGCTGTCCGGCGGATTGGTTCCGGTGGCCTCGGGCATGCCGCAGTACGTCGACCATTCGGCGATCCGCATCAAAAACCGTTACGCCACCATGCATGTGGCGAGGATGTCCCCCGGGCAGCATCCCCTGACACTTCCCGACGCTCCCCTGCTGCACGTCTTCGTCCCGCGCGGCGACGTCGTGATGGAGGGTGTCGGCGAGCTCGGCGATGGCGACGCGGTCCGCGTCCACGGCGATGGCGGGCAACAGCTGACCGCCACCTCCGATGCCGAGGTCATCGTGTGGGAAATGCATGCCGCGATAGCGGCCTGAGACACCGGGCACATGGCAGACCCGATGCGGGGCTTCACCGATCCCGGACCGCCGTCGCGGATCGTGTTCGGCAGCGGGACCCTGGCAACCGTCGGCGACGAGGTCAGCAGGCTCGGCGGCAGTCGGGTTCTGCTGATCGCCGGACCGCGCCTGGAATCCCTGGCCACCGAGCTCACGGACCAGTTGGGAACTGCGCTCGCGGCCCGCTTCGACGGCGCGGTCATGCACACGCCGCTGGAGGTCACCGAGCGCGCGATGGAGTTGGCCGAAGCAGCAGATGTCGACTGTGTGGTGGCGATCGGCGGTGGTTCGGCAACCGGACTGTCGAAGGCGCTGGCAGTACGCGGCGGATACGACCAGATCATCGTTCCGACCACCTATGCCGGCTCTGAGGTGACGCCGGTACTCGGCGAGACCGTCGACGGGGTCAAGACCACACGCAGTTCGCCGGCCATCCTGCCCGAGACCGTCATCTACGACGTCGACCTGACCATGGATCTGCCTGCCGCGATCACACTCACCAGCTCGATCAATGCCCTGGCGCATGCGGTCGAGGCGTTGTACTCGGCCGACGCGAATCCGGTCACCGACCTCATGGCACTCGACGCCGTCACGGCCATCAACCGCGCACTCCCCCGCGTGATGGCTGATCTCCACGACGCGCAGGCCCGATCCGACCTGCTCCGCGCGGCCTGGCTGGCCGGCAGCTGCCTGGGATCTGTCGGAATGGGCCTGCACCACAAGCTCTGTCACACCCTGGGTGGCAGTTTCGGCCTGCCCCACGGCCCGACGCATACCGTCGTGCTGCCGCATGCCATGGCCTACAACACCCCCGCCGCACCGGAGACGATGGAGCGCATCGCCAATGCCATGGGTGTGCCCGATGCCGCGGCAGGCGTCTACGACCTGGTGGCGGGGCTCGGCGGGCCGCGCTCACTTCGCGAACTCGGATTCGATCCCGAATCCATCGCTCGGGCAAGCCAATTGGCAACCGCCAAGCCGTATCCGAATCCGAGGCCGGTCACATCTGCCGGCGTCGCCGAACTCCTGCGCGATGCTACCGTCGGACGCCGACCATCCACCGAGTCCGCTCGGACCCGATCCACCATGCCGTGATGGGGAATCTCGGGGAGCGTTTCGAAGAGCATCGCAGTCGGCTGCTGTCGGTGGCATACCGGATCACCGGCAGCATCAGCGATGCCGAAGACGCGGTTCAGGAGTCCTGGTTACGCCTCGATGCGGCCGAGCACGACGCGATCGACGATCTCGGCGCCTGGCTGACCACCGTGGTCGGCCGGATCTGTCTCGACCGTCTCAAATCAGCCGCCGTGACACGTGAAAGTCATGTGGGCCAATGGCTTCCGGAGCCGATCGTGACCCGGATAGCCCCCGAATACGACGATCCACTGCACGCCGTCATCGCAGCCGAAGACAGTCGTTACGCCGCGATGGTGCTGTTCGAAACCCTCACCCCGGCAATGCGCGTTGCCTTTGTCCTCCACGACGGATTCGGCGTTCCCTTTGCCGACATCGCCGAGATCCTCGGCTCCTCGACCGCGTCGGCACGCCAACTCGCCTCGCGGGCCCGTCGAACCGTCTCCGACATCCCGGCCCCGGTCAGCGACACCGAACAGGCCGAAGCCGTCGGCAGGCTCGTCGCGGCGATGGCGGCCGGCGACATGGATGCGGTGTTGGCCGCACTGGATCCGGACGCGATGATCGTCGGCGACGCCAACCGCACCACACCAACCGCGGTGAAGGCGATTCGCGGTGCCGCCGGAGTTGCCCGATTCCTGTTCTGGCTTCTGCGCCGCTACGGACCTGACGCACTCGCCCTGCAGATACCCGTCCGGGTCAACGGTGAACTCGGAACCTATTCCGCCGGCTGGGAGGTCAAGGGTGATCGTCGCGCCTCACCGGCCCGGGTCGTCTGCTTTGTGGTCCGCGACGGCCTGATCGTATCCATCTACGACATCGCCGATCCGACCAAGCTGACTGCGATCGATGCCGCTCAGCTCGTGCCCGCCTCCGAGGCAGCGTCACCGCCGGCCCAGGGCACACGGCAGGAGTCAGTGGAAAATCCCTGATCGGTCATACCCAGCGCCGCATACATCCGGGAGCGCTGGTTCTCCAGCGAGATCTGGTAGGTCAGCTCGATCAGTCCGTCGATTCCGAATCGCTCGCGTAGGTCGTCCACCTGCTCGTCGGTGACCGTGGGCGGCGTCGCGCTCACCGCGTCCGCGTAGGCGATCGCGGCCCGCTCATCGGCACTGTAGAGCGGCGACGTCTCGTAGTCGGCGATCTGTTGCAAGCGGTCGATATCGAGATCTTCATGCTTCTGGAGCATGGTGCCGAAGTCGATGCACCACGAACATCCGACAACCCACGCCGTTCGGTAGACGGCGATCTCGCGAATATTCGGCGGCAACACCTTTGACGCCCGCTCCACCGCACTCTCGTGCACGCCCGCCGCCATGAACAGGCCCCGATGGTGTGCCAGGACCGCAAAGGGTTCGGGCACCGACCCGAACCGGCGCTCGGCGTACCGATACACGCCCTTGACGATCAGCCCCGCGTCTTGCGGCGCCAGTGCTGGTATCCGTGCCATGTCTGTTCCTCCCAATCCGTCGGCGCGAGGTGCGCCTCTATGGGGTAGACGAGACAGCAGGCGAAAACGTGACAGATTCGCGGAGAACGACTCAGACCGGGAGATCGACCGAGTCCGGCGCCCACAACCGCTCGTAGTGATACGGGTCGAAGGTTCCGTTCCGTTCCCGGAACGAGCGGCCGGTTCCGGGCCAGAGCAGCGTGAGCCGGCGACTGGTCGGATCGAGGTACCAGCTGCTGCAACCACTGAGCCATACCGTCGACGCACTACGCTCGTCGATCTCCCGGGTGTAGGCCTGTTCGGCAGCGGCCGTCACCTCCACCGCACGGGTTCCGCTGTCGTTGAGGTGATCGAGGGCGCCGAGCACGTAGTCGATCTGGGTTTCGATCATGTAGATCGCCGAGTTGTGGCCCAGCGCCGCATTCGGTCCGTCGAGTACGAACATGTTGGGGTATCCGCTGATGGCGGTGGATGCGTACGACACCATCCCGGCCCCCCAATGCTCCGAGAGCCGTTCCCCGTCGACCCCGACGATCCGGGTGGCGAACTCCGGGCGGGCCGCCGAGAAGCCGGTCGCCATCACCACGGTGTCGAGCTCATAGGCCTTCCCGCCGGCCGCCACCGCCCGGGATCCGTCGAACTGTGCCAGCGCGGATGGCTCGAGCGTGACGTTCGGCCGGGTCATGGTGGGAAAGAAGTCGTCGCTCAACAGGATTCGCTTGCAACCGATTTCGTAATGCGGTGTGAGATCGGCGCGCAGGCCTGGATCGGCGACCTGCGCGTGGAGATGACCCAACGCCCGGTCACGTATCTGGTCGATGTCCGGGTGCAGGCCGCGACGCTGCCCAAATGCCTTGTCCGCCTCGGTGAACAACTCTTCTCGAAGGCGATCGGCATTGGCCTTCACCCGTAATTCTTCGCGCTCGGCCGAGCTGTACTGCCGATTGCCGCGCGGGACCACGTACGGCGCGCTGCGGGAGAAGACCACCAACTCCTCGGCCCGCTGCGCCAGTTCCGGGACCAGCTGGATCGCCGAGGCACCGGTACCGACCACACCGACCCGAGCGCCGTCGATCGGTGCGGTGTTGTCCCAGCGCGCGGTGTGAAAAACACTGCCCGGGTATGCATCCATGCCCGGGATCGGCGGAACGAGTGGGTCGGCCAGACGCCCCACCGCGACCACCAGCACCCGAGCCCGGAGCTCACCGGCCGTGGACGAGACCGCCCAGCACAATTCGTCGGGCAGCCACCGCGTCTGGGTCACGTCGACACCGAGGTGCAGATGCGGCAACAGCCCTTCCTCGGCGGCGGCCTGCTCGAGATAGTTGTGGATCTGATCGCCTGCGGCAAACAGCGATTCCCAGTCGCCCGGCGGACGGAACGAGAACGAATAGACGTGCGAGGGCACGTCGCAGGCCACACCCGGATACCGGTTGTCCCGCCAGGTGCCGCCGACCGCGTTTTCCCGTTCGAGGATCACAAAACTCTCGTCACCGCGCCGAGCAGTGCGGATCGCCATCCCGAGTCCGGCAAATCCGGCCCCCACGATCGCGACGTCGACGTAGTCGGGCAAGAGTTGCGGGCCGGTCATGCAAATACCCGACGCAGGACGTCGCGGCGTTCGGCCGAAGGCGAGCTGTAGGGGGTGGTGCGTTGACGAACCGTCCGTCCGAGGTCCGCGGCCAGGCTCTCCACATCCGCGGGCAGCAGTTGTCTGCCACTTTCCGGGCCTGCACTCGGCATCAGGGTCCCGTCGATCAGTACGCCCCCCACATCGTCGGCACCACCGCGCAGGACCGCGGTGAGCGCCTCGGCATCGAGCTTCGTCCACGCCGCCTGGACGTGATCAAACGACTCCTGGAGCATCAGCCGTGCCACCGCGTGTACCGCCCGCGTCTCGCGGAAGGACGGACCACGGGTCGCCATCTCACGCAGGTGCGGCGGTGCGAGCTCGGGCAACATCGGCATCAGGATGAGTTCGGTGAAACCACCGGTCCGCGCCTGGATCTCGCCAAGCAATCGCAAATGCGCAACCTGAAGTTCCGGCCGTTCGAGATGGCCGTAGAGCAGCGTCGCGGTGGATTTGAGGCCCACCTCGTGCGCGGTGGTGATCGTCTCGACCCACGTCTGAACCGACAGCGCCTGACCGTTCGGCGAAAGCGCTTCACGGACCGAGTCATCGAGTACCTGGGCAGCGGTCCCCGGAACAGTGCTCACCCCGGCGGCCTTGGCAGCCAACAGGAAATCCCGGACCGAGATCCCGAGACGGTCGGCGGCATCGATCACCTCGGGTACCCGGTAGGCGTGCAGGTGCATGTCCGGTGCGACAGTCCGGATGCGTTCGACCACCGTCAGGTAGTCGCTGGCAGGCCGCGCCTGGGGCACCGGACCCTGCATGCAGATCTCGGTGGCGCCCAGCGTCCAGGCTTCGGCCACGAGATCCTCGAGTCGCGGCGACGCGACGAGGTCGAGTACGGCACCGGTGTCGAAGTTCCGGTTGGCAACGAATGTGAGTTCGTCGCCGACTGCTTTCTGACGGGCGGATTCTGCCAATTCGCACAGTTCGTTCAGCTCGTCGCCCTGCGCTTGCAGCAGCAAAATCCATTCGGCATCGTCGAGCGGAGCCGAACCATCAGCGATCCGGCGCAGCGCCGGCCGCACCGTGGACCCCGGGAGCCGAGTGTCTTCGGCCCAGGACCTTCGCATCGTCATCCTTCGACTCTAGAACCGGACCACGACCGGTGTTCGCCGCAGGTACACCTGCGACACCCACCGTGTCGGGACGACGGTCCGGGCGTGGTGGGCCACTAGAGTTACCGCCAAGTCGGCGATCCGGTGACAATCTCCACGTCACAGCAGTAGAAGGCAGACACGATGGCGGAATCTCAGGCGGTTTCCGACGATGGTCTCGAGTCGGTACGTGGGGTCGCGATCCTCTGTGTTCTGGCTGTTGTCGGCGGGATTCTGATCGGATTCATCGGCGGCGCATTCCGCTGGTGCCTGCGCGAGGCCGACCAATGGCGCGGCGACATGCTCGAGTGGGCGCATGAGCTACCCGGTCCGGGCTGGCTCGTCCCGGTGGCGGTCACCGCCACCGGCGCCGGATTGGCCGCGCTGATCGTCCGGTGGGTCCCACTGGCGTCGGGCAGCGGTATCCAGCACGTCGAGGCTGTTGAACGTGGCGAAGCGAAAGCCGCACCATTGCGCGTGTTGCCTGCGAAGTTCGTCGGCGGCCTGCTGTCGATCGGATCCGGACTCGTCCTGGGCAGGGAGGGCCCGACCGTCCACATGGGGGCGGTGATCGGCGCCGAAGCCGGCCGCCGCGCCCGGCTCGACGACGGTGACTCGCGCCTGATGCAGACCTCGCTGGCCGGGGCCGGACTCGGCGTTGCGTTCAACGCCCCGATCGGGGGTGCGTTGTTCGTGTTCGAGGAGGTGACCAAGTCCTTCCGCCTCCGCACGGCCATTCCGACATTGTTGGCGGTTGCGGTCGGTGTGGGCTGTTCACGGATCATCCTTGGCGACCACCCCGACTTTCGCGTCGACGCCGTCGAATCCCCATCGATCACCCTACTGCCGGTGTTCGTGGTCTTCGGCCTTCTCACGGGCTTGCTCGGGGTGTTCTACAACAGGCTGATCCTCGGCTCGCTCGATCTCCTTGCGCTCTTCCCCACCGTCCCGAAAGTGGTGAAAGCCGCCGCCATCGGCGCGGTCATCGGCGGTCTCCTGGCGATCGACCCGCTCGCGGCAGGCGGCGGTGATGACCTGGCACAGAAGGTGATCGGCGGCGGCAGCATGGCGCTGACCGCGGTCGCCGGCTATCTCGCGGTCCGATTGTTCGCCGGCCCGTTGTCGTACGCGGCAGCCACGCCTGGTGGCCTGTTCGCTCCGGTACTCGCAGTCGGCGCCCTCTGGGGTGTCCTATTTGTCGGTGTCGCAGACGTTTTCGTGCCGGGCGTGGACTCGTCACTCAAAATCGCGATGGCCGTCGTCGGCATGGCGGCATTTTTTGGCGCCGTGGTCCGGGCCCCGCTGACCGGGATGGTGCTCGTCATCGAGATGACCGCGGTCACCTCGGTCAGCGTCCCGATGATCGCCGCGACCGCGATGGCCGTACTGGTCGCCCAGTTCGCGGGCTCACAACCGATCTACGACAGCCTCCGCGAGCGGATGCTCCAGTCCAGGCCGCACGCGTGAACGCACCGTGGTCTGCGCAACTCAGATCGCACTCAAACCGGTGGCCACCAGTCGCCGTCGTTCGCGAAAGCCGAGACGCCGGTACAGCTCGATCGCTGATGTGTTCGTGATCGCCGCATGCAGGAAGGCCTGTTCATCGCGGGCTTCGATCTGCCCGACCAGGGTGTGGACCAGTCGTGCTGCCAGCCCCTGCCCCCGGTGGCTGTGTGCCGTGCAGATCGCGCTGATCTCGGTCCACCCGGGCGCGCGCATCCGCTCCCCCGCCATTGCCACCAATTGTCCGTGGTCGCGGATACCCAGATAGGTACCGAGTTCGATGGTCCGGGCCGCAAACGGTCCGGGCTTGGTCGCGGCGGTCAGTTCCAACATCTCCGGCACGTCGACCTCACCCAGGACCACGGCGTCCAGATCGCCTGCACCACTGACATTGTCGGCCACCATCTGCACGAGATCGAGCGTGTTGGCAGGCCAATACTCGGGTACCTCGTACGGTTCGGCACTGAACAGGATCGCCCCGGATGCCACCGCCAGTGCTGCCGCCGACGCCCAGTCGTCAGATGTGGGGTCTTCCGGGATCGACATGAACTTCGAGATGCCCGGATCGAATCGTCGTACCCGACCCCGAACCTGCGCCACATTTGCATGGAACCCGTTGAGTGAAGCGCCAATCGGGTCGTCAAGGGCGAGTTGGTCGGCTACGGGTGCAGGTTGCGGTCTCATAGTTTCCGTTCTGCCTCCACCATCAGATTTCTGGTCAGTCCCCGGAACTGATCAAACTGGCCGTGCGTGCCGTATTTGATCTTCAACGTCGAGTACACCTGAAACTCCGCGGCCCCCGCAATCGAATTGGACTCCGGCAGGTAGTTCGGCAGCACATTCTGGATGTTCGGATCACGTCGCAGCCTCATGATCGTCGACTGGTGGACCGTCGAGTTCGCGCGCATCTTGGTGATCACCACACCGAGTTCGACGATCTGGCGGCCGATCTCGTCACTGAACTCTTTGACCCGCCGCTGGATCTGCGGGATTCCATGGGTGGACAACACATCCGGGATGGCCGGGATGATGTATCCGTCGGCCATCGCCAATCCGTTGAGTGTGATCGGACCGACGTTGGGCGGGCAGTCGATCAGGATGTAGTCGTACGAGTCGCGGACCGGTGCAATCGCGTCCCGGAGAATGGTGACCGCGGCCAACGTGTCGTCGGCCCGGACCCGCAGCGCGCTGACCTCCTCCTGGACTTCGATGAGGTCCAGCGACGACGGCAACAGGTCGAGGCCCTTCACCGTCCCGACCGACGACACCGACCGCTGCACCGCGGACCCGACAACAAAGTCGCTGGTGCCGTCCAGTGCGTCGTTGAACAGTGTCGCCAGCGTCCGGCCTGCCCGATTCAGCTCTGACCAGCGCTGCTCACCGATCATCATCGTGGTCAGGTTGATCTGCGAGTCGAGGTCGACGACCAGTACCCGCTGCTTGAACTCACCCGCCAGGAACTCCGCGATTCCGGCCGTCACCGTCGTTTTACCCACGCCTCCTTTGAGGCTGATGGTCGCGATCACCTTGGCCATGCGGGTGCTCCCTAGAGCCTGTTCGCCTGACTGGCGTTACGATCAACTTACGACGGAGAGGCCCGGCTCACACCTCGATCAAAGTTCAGGGCCTCCGTCTGACCAGCTTCAATACCTGATTGTCGGATACTGCCGATAGCCTAAAACGTGCTCAATGACCGTAACGATCAGATGGGCTATAGGGTCACTGGGATACGGTCCAGCAACAGTCAGGAGCAACCATGACCGATCCGATCGACTTCGACAGTTCGATGGACGACTCGTGGGCTCAGTTCCGACTGTCTCTGGCCGACACCCTGGCCGATCTGAAACACGGCGAGCGCCATGTCCTCGACCGGCCCGACCCGGTATTCGAAGAGCATGCGCAGGCGTTCACCTTCACCGTCACGCGCGCAGGCCGCATGCGCTGCGCGCTGTCGTCGGAGTTTCCTCGGTATCTCTGGCCGGCCAACAGCGAGGCGCCGGCGGCCCTGCTCGAGCGCGGCTGGCGCGAACTCAGCTCAGGTGAGTTCACACTGACAGTCGGTCGCCGCCACGTCGACAAACTGGCCGTCGAGGTCACCTCGGTGATCCGCGAGCACTGGCAAGTTGTCCATCCCGCGTTCTTCGACCGGCCCGCCCTTTACGACGACGACGGAGCGCCACCGGCAGACGTTTCTGTCCGACCCAGCGGGCCTGCCCATCTACAGGCCCTGGTCGAGGGAGTCCTCGCCCAGGTATCCTGCGACCCCATCACAAAAGATCACGACGGGGACATCACCTTCACGCTCGGCGGCCTCACGTCGTGGTTGCGAGTGCGGGCCACCGAGTCCTACGTCGACCTTTTCACGATGCTCGCCCCCGACATCGACACGAATCCGCATGTGCACGCAGTGTTCGATCTCCACGGGCCACACTGGCCCGAGATCGACTTTGTCGTCTCCCGCAACCATGCGGTGGCCCAGATCAGCATCGACGCGAACGTGTTCACACCCTCGGCTGTCGAGGACGCATTACTCACTTGGTTCAAGTTCATGCGTATCGGTGCCGGACTGATCGCGCGCGAGATCGCGTGCGCCGGAGTGACCGGCGAAGTCGCGGCGGCATCAACTGATCCAGCCGACCTCTATGACGGCCTACCGCCCGCGCTGATGGTCCTGCTGCACCTCGACCCAGACGGAACCGGTGTCCTGACCCCACACGAGGTTGCCGAGATCTGTGACTACGACCGCGATGCGATCCTGCGGTACCTACGGATCAGCACCGACGAGGCGATCTCCTGGCGCCGGGCCGCAGACATCGCGGCAGAACGTGGCGACCGGGACGAAGCTCGCGCCTGCCTCCACGAGGCCGACGGGTGGGCGTGCACCAAAGAAGCCTTGCGTGCCGGTCTGCGTGCGGTGGTGTTGCCCGGCGATCACACCCGGCGGCGCAAGAGCAGGCCAACGTCCTCCGACGTGGACGCAGTCCGGCCAGACTGACCTCGTCCGGCCGAGCAGCAGAACGAGATCTCCTGCATTCCAACCGAATCCGATTGTAGAGTTCGGCGACGATGGTGTGCCGGAATCAGGTCTAATTCGGTTCGTAGGGCGGCAGAGCCGGCAACTCCAGATTCTCGCGGAACGTGTTGCCAACGTAGTCGGAACCGACAATGCCACGTGTGCGCAGTTCGGGCAGCAGTCCGTTGGTCACGAAGTCGCGCGTACGTGGGTCCGCGAGTCCTCCTAGCGAGATGATGTCGAGAACACCCGCGTCGTAGCGTTCTTCGATTGCGTCGGCGAGCTGATCAGGCGTGCCGGCCATGGCCCAGTGCCCCGTGTCCTTCGATGCGATGATCAACTCTCGCAGCGTCTTTCCCTGCGCTGCCAACTTCCCGAATATCTCGACTCTGCCTCGGCGGCGATTGACCGACTCCGGATCGGGCAGCAACGATTCCGGGATCGGCTTGTCGAGCGGCAATTCGGAAAGGTCGACGTCCCCACCGAACATGTCTTCGAGACGAACCCGGCCCGCGCCGAAGTCCGTGGATTCCTCTGCCTCCCTGGCCAACTGCGCGACTTCGGCTTCGCTGGCGCCGTAGGTGGCATGGAACGAACTGAAGATCAGCGGCAGTTCGCCGCCGCGACCGAGTTCCGCGGCCCTGGCACGGATGGGCTTGGTGTACGTCACCGCGTCTTCCATCGTCGCCAGGGATGTGAAGACGACCTCCGCGAAGCGTGCTCCGAGCTCGATGCCACCTGCAGACTGGCCGGCTTGGAATTGGACGGGGCGACGCTGTGGCAAGGATGGGATATTGAGTGGCCCCTGCACTTTGAAGTACTTGCCCTGATAACCGATGGGAAGGACACGCGAGGCATCGAGGCGCGCGCCTTTGGGTCCGGCAACAAGCGCTCCGGGACGCCAACTGTCGAAGAGTGCGCCCACGATCTCGAGCGACTCCGTCGCGCGCGCATAGCGCTCTTCGGGACTCGGAAGGTCTTGGTCGCTGTAGTTCTCTTCTCCGAGCGATGACGTGACGGCATTCCATGCCGCCCGCCCATTGCTGACGTGATCCAACGTGCCGAACAGGCGGGCCAGGTTATAAGGGTGGTGGAATGTCGTTGTCACTGTCGCAATCAATCCGACATGCTCGGTGACAGCACTGAGGGCAGCGAGAAAGATCAACGGTTCCTGCGCACCGATGGCGCCCTGTGCACCGAAGCTCAGCAGGTCGGGCTGCGTGCACTCATGCCGTCGTCTGCGCGTCGAATCGGGCCAGATCAAGCGCTTCCAGAAAGCCTGCGAAGTCGTCGAAATGAACAACGTGCCCGGCGTCATGGACGGAGCGCACCTCGAATCCGGCGGCACGCAATTCCTCGGCACGTGCGGCGGGCACCAGGTGGCTCGGATCGGCGAGCACCACAATGGATCGAACAGCAGGCGCAGTCACTCGCGCTGAAGTGAACGAACTAAGACCGTCCAGGATCCGCTCGTCCCACTGCCCGAGCGCGGCCAGTTTGCGAGCCTTGCTCCCCTCACTCCATTTCGGGTACACCACGTCGACATCCTCCGCAGTCCAACCTTTCTGCGCGCGGAACGAGTCCACGACGGCCGGGTCGACCGACACACTCCAGGCCGGGTCCTCGTAAACGGCCACGCCAGGACGCAACACTTCGACGGCGTGCGCCAAGACCAACCCACCGAGCGAATGCCCGAGCGCGAGGGCCGGTTCCGCAGGCACTGCGTCCAGAACCGCGTCCACCAGCGCCTCGACCGAGTACTCGTCGAGATGCTCACTGGTCCCATGTCCTGGCAGATCGACAGCATGAACGTTGAAGCCGCGACGGGCGAACTCCGGTCCGACCTCCCACCATGACTCCGACGAGTTGCCGAGGCCATGGATGAGAACCGCGTTTCGATCTCCACTCCCCCACCGTCGGACATTGACCCGAACCATGCAGCACCTCCGCTGTAGATCATTCGTGCGTCGGACGTTACGGCCGACTCGCCCCGGCGAGAAGAGTTCTGCGCATCGTGATTTTGCGGAGTTCTGCTGTATTTCCTGCCCGTGCATACTGTGAAATGCGGCGAATTCGACCGTGCGCCAGGCACACCCACGAAGAGGATTCATGAGCCCGTTGACCATAGCGATCGTCGGCGCCGGCCCACGCGGAACCGGCGTGCTCGAGCGTCTACTGGCACGTGCCACCGACCGGGACCTTCACATCCACGTCATCGACCCGTTCCCGCCCGGAGCCGGCCGTATCTGGCGTGAAAGCCAACCTCCCCTGCTCTGGATGAACTCCGTCGCAGCCGACGTCACGATGTTCACCGACGACACAACCGCGGTCGAAGGCCCCCTGCGCCCCGGCCCCACGCTGGCCGAATGGGTACAGGCCAACACGGAGATCCTCGGCAGCGACCCCGAGCTCCTCGACGAACTACGCGGGTTCACTCCAGACTCCTTCGCCTCGCGCACTCTGCAGAGCCGTTATCTCAGTTGGGTTTTCGACCGAGCGACCAAGGGCTCCTCGGCGCGGGTCACTTACCACCAGCGGACCGTCGTCGACATCTCGGGCCAAGGCCCGCAACAGGTCTCGCTTGACAACGGCTTCATCGTCGGCGCAGATATCGTCTTGCTGGCACAAGGCCACCCGGACTCGCTCCCTTCGGGACGCGAACGCACACTCGCCGATTTCGCGGCAGGCAACGGATTGACCTACGTGGGTCCGGGATACACCGCCGACCTGGACCCCGATGTCGTGCCCGCCGTCGAGCCGATCCTCGTCGCAGGCCTGGGCCTGGCATTCATCGATTGGATGGTGTTGCTCGCCGAGAGCCGCGGCGGTACGTTTGTTCGCAACACCGAAGGCGCGCTTGTCTATTCGCCTTCGGGTCGAGAACCGATCATGTACGCCGGTTCGCGCCGAGGCGTGCCCTACCATGCGAAGATCTCGTACGACATCGCTGCGGCCCGCCCGCCACTACCCAAATACTTCACCGCCGATGCATTCACCGGCAACGGCCCCTTGAGCTTCCACGACGACATCTGGCCGTTGGCGTCGAAAGAACTCGCATGGGCGCACTACTACGAACTTTTCGCGGCCCATCCCGACCGAGCACGCGGGACGTGGACCGATTTCGAGTTCGAGTTCGATGCGCTTGATTGGGGGTCCGTCGCGCTCGATGAACTCGTCAGCACATTCGTCCCCGACGAGCGTGATCGCATCGACCTCGAGCGGCTGGACCGGCCTCTGACCGACGAGAAGTTTACCGGGCTCGATGAAGTGGCGCAGCGTCTTTGCGCATACATCGAGGAAGATCTACACCGCCGATCAGACCCATACTTCAGCTACGACGCAGCGGTGTTCTCGGCACTGCTGTCGGTCTACATGACAATCGGCGAACTGCTGCGCCGCGGTAGGATCCCAACCCAGTCGATCGCGGCGGATGTCGAGGGGTGGTTGCATTCGTTCTTCAGTTTCTACGCCAGCGGTCCCCCTCCGCTTCGCCTGGAACAGCTACTCGCGCTGTCCCGCGCGGGTGTGGTTCGGTTTCTCGGACCCGAGGTGTCGTTCACCGCTGACGCCACCACCGGGAAGTTCCGAGCGAGCAGCGACGCTCACCCGGACACCGTCTTCGCCGACACCCTCATCGATGCTCGGCTGCCCGTCGCGTCGATCTCGGCCAGCGGCGATACCCTGCTGCGCACCTTGTACGCCCGCGGGGAGATCACCGAAGTGAGAGCGACCACCGACAGCGCCGCAAAGATCGCCGTCGACGGCCGATCCCGGATCCTGGGCGCCGACGGTACCGTCCACCCGCTTCGATACGCGGTCGGTCCCTGGGTCGCCGGGCACACCTGGTCGAGCGCATTCCCACGGCCCCGAACCAACGCAGGCTTCTTCCGTCACAACGATTCACTTGCGTCCGAACTGCTCAGTGTGGAAATCGGTGCGCACATCGATCAGTCGAGCGTGTCAGCGACCCGGTAGCCGCGCTTATCTCAGCTGCCGGTGGCTTTGCTGAATCTGGGTAGAACTCCGGTCCCGAAGTGCACTGCCTCTTCGAGATGTGGGTAGCCGGAGAAAATGAACTCGTCGATACCCACGTCCCGGTACTCCTCGATGCGCGCCGCCACTTCGTCGTGGCTGCCGACGAGTGCCGTCCCCGCGCCCCCTCGCACGAGGCCGAACCCGGCCCACAAGTTGGGCGCGACAAGCAGTTTCGAGCGATCACCACCATGCAGGTCGAGCATGCGACGTTGACCTTCGGAACCCAGTTTCCGCAAAGCTTCCTGGCGGCGTCCGATCGTCTCGTCGTCCAAGCCGGCGATGAGGTTCGCTGCTGCGGCCCACGCCTCCTCGGCGCTCTCACGAGTGATGACGTGCAGTCTGATTCCCCCGCGGACTGCCCTGCCGTTCTCGGCTGCCCGGGCCTTCACCACTGCGAGTTTCTCGGCAACCTCGGCAGGTGGCTCGCCCCATGTGAGGAACACGTCGGCTTGTGCCGCTGCCACGTCGATCGCTGCCGCCGATGAGCCGCCCAGATAGACGTCGGGCAGCGGAACCGAGCTGTACCCGCTGAATCCGCCGCCCTCACGCTCCACCGTGTAGAACTCGCTGTCCACGTGCACGTTTTCGCCGTTTCCGACGGCTCGCGCGATCTCGAGGAACTCATGGGCCCGACGGTAACGATCGTCCTTGCCCGCCGTGTCACCGTACCCTCGCTGTTCCGAATCATCACCGCCGACAACCACGTTGAGCAGGGCACGCCCACCGGACAACCGCTGGAACGTACTGACCATCTGCGCCGACAGCACCGGAGCCACCGCCCCTGGACGGAACGCAACGAGGAACTTGAGTCGCTCCGTAGCCGAGATCAGAGCAGACGTCACGAGCCACGAGTCCTCGCAGTGTGCGCCGGTCGGTGTCAGGACGGCGTGAAACCCCAAGCGGTCCACAGTTTGCGCGACTTCTGTCAGGTAGTCGAGAGTTGCCTCGCGATGCCCGCCTGTCTTCGTCGCGACGCGATCTCTCTTGACACCATCTCCCTTGACACCATGGCCTTTGACACCACCGCTTGCAATACCTACACCGTGTGAACCTGCGCCGAGTCGCTCGTCGTCACCGCCGGTCGGCAGAAACCATGAGAACTTCATGCTCGCCTCCTTCTATGATCGGCCACCGCGCACAGCAACGACGCCAGCAGCATCACGAAACACACACCGAGGCCGGCAGCGATCGCCGGCCCGAATTCGCCCGTGCTCGCCAGGATTCCAAGGTACAGACCCGACACGGCGGCCAACGATATCGTCGCCGAAACTCGTTGCGAGAGCTGCAGGAACGCAGCCGCAACACCACTCGCCCCGGCCGGCGCGTACTCTAACGTCAATCCGCGGTTCGGCGCGTCGACCAGCCCGCTCGCGATTCCGGATATCGCCGCCAACACGACAAACATCGTCACGATGTACTCGCGGGGCATCGCGTTCACGGTGACGATGTAACCGGCGACCACGACCAGTTCGGTGGCGACCGCGCACACCACAGCGCCGCGTCCGAATCTCGAGACAAGACGCCAACCGAAGGCCGACGTCACGGCCATCATCACCGACCCGGCTGCCATCACGAGTGCGGCCTGCAAAGCCGAATAGCCGAGGCCTTCGATCAGATACAAGCTCAGTACCGCATTCAGCGCCAACAGAGCACCGAACCAGAACATCGCGACCATCGTTCCGAGTGTGTAGCCCCGCGCCGCGATCAAAGCCGGCAATAGCACCGGCACACCACCATGTGCGGCGAATCTACGTTCGGCGAACCAGAATCCGACCAATGCAGCCACCGATACGGCGACGGACAGCACGGAGAACACAGCCCCGAACGAGGATACCAATGGCAGCAGCAAGGCGAGCGTTGCCACAGCAAGCGCAATCAGCCCCACGATATCGATACTCGCGCCCGCACTTGACGTGCGATCCGGCCGTAAGAAGAGCACCGCCATCACCAACGTGGCGAGAGCGAACGGGACATTGAGGAGCAGCAGCAACCGCCAACCCAGGTCGGCATCGGCCACCCCGAGCAGGGCACCGCCGATGATCGGGCCGAACAGTCCGGCCAGGCCCGCTGCCGTGCTGTAGGCACCAAGCGCTTTCGCGCGCTGCCGCCCGGAGAACCGGTCGGTGATGATTCCCAGGACCTGGGAGCTGACCATCCCCGCGCCGACGCCTTGACCGAGGCGTGCGGCGACGACCATCCATGGACTCGATGCCAGCGCGCCAACGACACCCATTGCCGTGAACAGGGAAAGGCCGACGAGGAACAGCCTCCGTCGGCCGATCACATCCCCGAGCCTGCCTGCCGGTACCAGCGCCAGGCCGAACGTCAACGAATAGCCGGCGAGGATCCACTGCACCTGGGCGGTATCGGCACCCAGCGATGTGCGAATGGCCGGGATACCGATACCGAGAACTGTCGAGTCGAGCAGTGTGGTGAATCCGGCTGCAGCGCAGACCAGTACCTCTGCGCGCGACCCGACGGTGGTGCGTGGGTCAACCTGCAGCGCTGATATCGCTGTCACCGACCTTGCGTCGCGTCAGAGGTGCGCCCAGGCCCAGGTTCTCCCGCAGTGTGTTCGACTCGTACGCGGCCCGATACGCGCCCCGCTCTTGCAGCTCCGGGACCAACCAGTTGACGATGTCGTCCAGCCCGCCCGGCACGATGTACGGCGAGATGTTGAACCCATCGGTTGCACCACTGCGAACCCACTTGACCAATTCGTCGGCCACTTGCCCTGGCGTGCCGGCAAAACCGGAGCGCGCAGTTGTCTCGATGGCCACCTGCCGCAGCGACAGGTTCTTCGCATCGGCCAGTGCCCGCCATTCCTTCGCGATCGCGATGGGGTCCTTGCCGTCCCGCGCGGCGCCACGTGTCACCGAGATGGGTGCAGGCAGGGGATCTTCTTCGGGTAGTGGACCATCGGGATCACGATCGGAAAGGTCACGGCCCCACACCTGCCCGACGAGCGAGAGCGCCGTCTGCCCGGTGAATTGCCCCTCGCGGACCCACCGCTCCTTTTCCTCGACCTCGGAGGCGTTCTCCGCCAATACGATCTGCGTCCCGGGGAGGATCTTGATGTCATCGTCCGGCCGGCCGGCCTTGCGCAGACGCGCCCGAATGTCGTTCGCAAACTCGAGCGCATCGCCGAAATGCGTTCCGTGGGCCGAGAAGATCACCTCGGCGTTTGCCGCAGCGAAGTCTCGTCCGGTCGGCGAGTCGCCGGCTTGGAAGATCACCGGATGTCCCTGAGCACTGCGAGGAAGGGTCGGGGACAACTCGACATCGAACTGCGACGTCGTACGGCGAACGGTGCGGACCGC
Source organism: Williamsia sp. Y844 (assembly GCF_056786475.1). NCBI lineage: Bacteria > Bacillati > Actinomycetota > Actinomycetes > Mycobacteriales > Nocardiaceae > Williamsia > Williamsia sp. Y844. The sequence goes on along the minus strand of NZ_JBXCJB010000002.1, from coordinate 94,235 downwards.
ATCCTTCGCCGCCCATGAATCCGCATCCCGTGACGAGGAGATCGCGTTTCCGTTCCACGAATCCCAGATCTCTCGCGCGACCTGGATGAACTGTCCGGCACGCTCGTACCGCAGTTCGTGGTCGAGGAACCCGCCGCGACGGAAGTTCTCACCCGTCCACGCGTTGTCCGTGGTCACCACATTCCACCCGGCGCGACCACCGGAGAGAATATCGAGACCCGCAAGGCGTCGGGCAAGGTCCGCAGGCTCGTTGTACGTGGTGTTCTGGGTCGCGACGAGTCCGATGTGCGACGTGATTCCCGCGAGGGCGGACAATTGCGCGATCGCATCCGGCCGTCCGACGATGTCGAGATCGAGTATCTTTCCCTGCTGTTCGCGTAGGCGCAGGCCCTCGCCGAGGAAGAACGCGTCGAATAATCCGCGTTCTGCAGTGGTGATCACACGGCGGAAGGTCTCGAAGTCGATCTGCGACGCACTCGCAGGATCGGACCAGATGGTTGTGTGGTTGACGCCCTGGAAGAAGACACCGAAGTGCACGTGAGCGTCGGGGCGGAGAACAGTCATGACGTATCAGGCCTTCTGGTAGCGACTTGCAGGACGGGTGAGACCGAGGTTGGCGCGCAAAGTCGAACCCGGCACCGGACGATGGCTGATGCCGGTGGCGAACAGGCGCGGTAATACATGGCGAGCGAGAACCACCAGATCTTCGTCCAGGACGGTGGGGTGGATTCTGACGCCGTCGACATGATGTGCAAGCTCGGTCAAGAGGTCGACCAATTCAACAGCGCTGCCGATGAATTGGAGACGCGGAGATCGCTGGGCCTGCGTGTACGAGTTCAGATGCTCCAGCCGCTCGCCTGCCGATTCGGTAGCGGTGTCGAGGGTGACATCGAGCTCGGCAAAGGCAAGCCCGTCGAATGCCTTCGCGGCCACGGAAATAGCTTCGACGGAGGTCTCCGAGAACAGACGCACGTCGACGTCGCCCGCGGTTCCGAACACCACCAATTGTCCCTGCGGCGGCCTGGGAACGATAGCCGGGCCTTTGACGGAGAAACTCTCACCCTGGAAATCGATGTAATGCAGCTTGTCTCGATCGAGGAATCGGCCGGATGCGAAGTCGCGGATCACCGCATCGTCCTCCCAGGAATCCCACAGACCACGGGCAACAGTGATCGAATCCCGCTGTTCACGTGCACGTTCCGACTCTTTATCCACCTCGGGTCGGCCCCATACCTTCGACGCAGCACTGTCGGTGACGGGTGCCGCGATCCAACCGGCTCGCCCCCGCGACGCGTAGTCGAGAGTCGCCAACTGCGAAGCCGTATGGAACGGTTCGGCGTACGTCGTACCGATAAACGGAACGAGTCCGATGGTCGATGTCGTCGCCGCCACGAAGGCCGCGCGGTTGGGCGCGTCGATGCGTCCGACAACGTCGCTGGTGGCACCGACGATCGAGTCGTCGAACGTCGCCAACGTGAAGCCGGCATTCTCCGCTGCAGCAACTCTCCGTCTCACGGTCTCGCCGGTCAGCAAGGCGTCGGGCGCATGAGATGCCCGTCGCCACGCCGCCGGATGATTTCCCTCCCCATCGAGCTCGATACCCAGGGCGAAAATGCTCATGCTGAAACCTCTTTCGATGCGAGACTCTTCTCGAACGGATGGACGCCGACCTCATCGGAGGCCAGTGTCGTGTCGTATAGCGGCGTGTAACCGGCAGCGAGATACAACGCCACCGCCTCGGGCTGGTTCCATCCGGTTGTCAAAAAGATTCGCCGATAGCCACGGCCGATCGCGATCTTCTCGAGTTCGGCCACGATCGTCTTGCCGTACCCGCGGCCGCGGTACGCCGACGCCGTCCAGATTCGCTTGAGTTCGGCGGTGGTGGCGTCGTACTGACGGAACGCGCCACCGGCCACCGGGACGCCGCCGGCCAGTGCGACGATCAGAACGCCGCCCGGCGGCGCGAACTCCTCTGCGGGATACGCCCGCAGTTCGCTGTACTGCTCCCCCGGGCTGCGCCCATAACGAGAGCTGTATTCGAGGGCCAACTCCTCGATCAGCGGGGAAGCCAGCGGATCGTCCTGATGGACCGTGGCGATCTGCAACTGTGCAGTATCGACAGTGCCCGTGGCCGATCCACCGGCTCCACTCCGTAATGCACTCACGCGTCTTTCCTTCCATCGGTCCGGGCAGGAGCACCCGCCTTCGCGGGTTGCTGCGACGTCATCGAGCCCTGGTCTCTCGGTCGCTCTGGATGGTCTTGTTCGACTACCTATGCTTCGGTACGTGGAAGTCCGGGCGGGTTGATTTCCGAGACGGTGACGGCTTCGGACTGCAGGCCCCAGCGGTCGATGACCTTCTGGTAGCTGCCGTCCTCGATCGCGTGGTTGATGGCCTCGTTGATGGCTTCGATGAGGCCGTTGTCCTTCTTTGTCAGAACCGCGATCTCGCCCTGCAGCGCATCACCCGCACCGGAGAACACCCCGATCACCTCGGTGTCGCCCGACGTGGCAGCGTGGTAGACCGACGACGGGTTGGGGCCGAAGTATCCGTCGATTCGACCCGAACCGAGGGCCAGGTAATAGTCGGATGCATTCTGGTAGTACACGATCTCTGCCGGCGCGAGACCATCGGCGACATTCTGCTCGTTCCAGTCGACCAGCAGCTGCTCCTGATTGGTTCCTGAACCGACCCCGATCTTCTTGCCCGCGACGTCCTTACGACCTTCGACCTTCCAACCACTGTCCTTAGGTGCTTCGAAGGCAAGGTTGTCGAGGCGATACGTGGCGAAGTCGTACTTGTCCTTGCGCTCTTCGGTCACCGTGACATTGGAGATGAACAGGTCGTTCTCACCGGAGTCGATCTTGACGAAGTTCTGCGACCAGTCCGCAACCGCCAGATCAACTTTGAGGCCGAGGATGTCACCGATCAGATACGTGAAGTCGACCTCCGATCCGATGATCGTCCTGTCGTCGGTGGCGTAGAACCGCAGCGGTGGAGCGGTACCGCCGGCTCCTGTCACGACAAGCGTGCCGCGATCGCGGATCGCTTGGGGCACCTTGGCTGCGATGTCAGCGACCTTGTCGACGCGAACTCGGCTGGACTGCTCTGGCGACAGGTCGAAGCTCTGCCCGTCGGACGTGACCACCTCGGACTCCGCAGTCGGTTCGCTGCACCCGGTGACCAGCAATGCGAGCGCGGCAAATGCGGACGCGACAATCGAGAGTCGACGGCTTGTTCTGGACATGTTTGTTCCTTGTTTGTCGGTTTGAGTGAGATGGATCAGAGGACGTGTGCGAGAAAAGCTTTGGTGCGTTCTTCCTTGGGAGAGTCGATGAGTTCCGCCGGGGTTCCCTGTTCGACGATGACGCCACCGTCCATGAACACCACCGTGTCGGCGATCTCGCGTGCAAAACCGACTTCGTGGGTCACGATGACAAGCGTTGCACCGTCGCGGGCGAGTCCTCGGATGACTTCGAGCACTTCGCCGACGAGTTCGGGATCGAGCGCAGATGTCGGCTCGTCGAACAGAATCACTTTGGGCCGCAGTGCAAGTGCCCGAGCGATCGCAACACGCTGCTGCTGCCCACCCGAGAGCCTGCGTGGGTATTCGTGCGCTTTATCACCGACGCCGACGCGTTCGAGCAACGCCAACGCCTCAGGCTCGACGTCCGACCGCTTGCGCCTCTGTGCCGAAATCGGCGCCTCGATGACATTCTCGAGTGCGGTCAGATGCGGAAACAGGTTGAAGTTCTGGAACACAAAACCGATCCGCGAGCGTTGCTGCAGAATTTCCTTGTTGCTCAGCTCGTGAAGCTTGTTGCCCTTGCGTTTGTACCCGACCAGGTCACCATCGACACGGACGGTGCCGTGATCGACTTTCTCCAAGTGGTTGAGGGCGCGCAGTAGCGTCGACTTCCCTGATCCCGACGGACCGATGATCGCGGTGACCTCACCCGGTCGCACGACCAAGTCGACGCCTTTGAGCACCTCGAGATCGCCGAAGGACTTGTGAACGCCCCTGACCTCGACCGCGTACTTCGAGTTCTCTATCGCCTCGGTCATCGGGTCGCCCCGCGCGGCGCAAAGGAGATGTCGGAGAACTTCTTTCGAATCTGTTGCACCGGCGTCAACGGAATGGTCCGCAGCGCACCCTTGGCATAGTGTCGCTCCACGTAGAACTGCACGACCGACAGGATCGACGTGAGGACGATGTACCAGACCGTGGCAACCATCAGCAGCGGGACGACGCGTCCACTGCGCCCGTAGATGACCTGTACCTGGTAGAACAGCTCGGCAATTGCCATGACCGACACGATCGAGGTGCCCTTGAACAAGCTGATGACTTCATTCGCGGCGTTCGGCAGGATTCCCCGCATCGCCTGCGGCAAGATGATCTTGAAGAACTCACGGTGCTTCGGAATACCTAGTGCTGCAGCGGCTTCGAGCTGACCCTGGTCTACCGAGATGATCCCGGCACGGATTATCTCCGCCGAATACGCCGCCTGGTGCAACGCCAGACCGATGATGGCCGCAGCGGAACCACTGATCACATTGTTGACATTGAACTCGAAGAAGCTCGGCCCGAACGGAACTCCTACCGAAAGAGTTTGATAGAGGTACGCGAGGTTGAACCAGAACAGCAACTGGACGATCAAAGGGATCGAACGGAATGCCCAGATGTAGAACCAGGCAATGACCTGCAGTACCGGATTCTTCGACAGTCTGGCCGCAGCCAGCGCAATGCCGATCGCAAATCCGAACAGAGATCCCCAGAACGTCAGCTGGATGGTCAGCCACAGCGCAGACATCACCGACGACGCGGTGAAATACTGCGCGAACGTGCCCCAATCCCAGCCCGGGTTGGTCGCAAATCCGTGCAGGAACTGGACGACAACGATCAGCGCGGCAATCGCGATGATCCAACGCCACGGATGCCACTTACGTGCAATGACCAGGTCTACGTCGTCTACCTCGGCCGATACGTCGAGCGTCGAGCGGGTATCTATCTGGGTCACGGTGACCACTGGTGTATGCGCGCAGCGAGCATCGCTGAAAGGGCCTTCCAATAGGACAAGAATGTGTGGGTGAGGCGGGTCAGACCTACATACAGACGCAGGTGCCCGCTCGACACAGGTCGACGTGCAGACGTCGCCACGATGCGCGTTCCATAATCGTTCCTCCATCGTTCTTGGCGGTAGCACCCACACGTCCTATGACGGGGTTGCTGCGACGTCGACGAGCCAAGTCTCTCGGTCGCTCTGGATGGTGAGGAGGAATCTATGCGGTCGATGAACCATCCGTCAAGGGGTAGAATTTGATTTGCCTTGCGAGAGTGGGCTTTCGGGTTGGAATCACCATGTTTTAAACCTTGCGTGGTGTCCATTTGTCTGAAAACAGAGTGGTGAGCCGGCGACTTCCCGACCTCGCGACAGACAAAAGATCGCCCCCTCAAACACTTGAGGGGGCGATCAATCGGGGTCAGTGCAGGCCTACTCGACGTCCGCCTTGTCCACCACAACTGTCCCGCGCCAGCCGCCGACCACGCGCATGACGTGATAGATCAGCAGTGCCGCAACAGCTCCCAGTGCGATTCCGCCGAAGCTCAAATCTCCGATGGTCCAAGAGAAGTCGGCGATGGCGATCACGAGTGCGATGGCTGCGGTGAACTGGTTGACGGGCTTGGAGAAGTCCACCTTGTTGGTCACCCAGATGTGCACACCCAGGATTCCGACGAGGCCGTAGAGCGCTGTGGTCACACCACCGAGGACACCCGGCGGAACCGATGCGATGACCGCACCCACCTTCGGCGACATACCCAGCAGCACTGCAGCGATGCCTGCCACCCAGTAGGCAGCCGTCGAGTACACCTTGGTGGCCGCCATGACGCCGATGTTCTCGGCGTAAGTCGTTGTGGCAGAACCACCACCGCTGCCTGCCAGCACCGTGGCGATACCATCGGCGGCCAACGCCCGACCGATCTTGTGGTCGTAGTTGATGCCGGTCATCGTATTGATCGACTTGACGTGCCCGATGTTCTCGACCACCAGCACCAACACAACCGGCAAGAACATCGGCAGCACCGACAGATGGAACGTCGGCGCCTGAAAGTCGGGCAGGCCAACCCAATCGGCGGCCCCGATGGGATCTGTGTCGACCTCATCGCGGACCAGTGCAAACAAATAGCCGATGACAACACTGGTGAAAATCGCGAGCCGACCGAGCAAGCCCTTGAACAACACCAGCGAGGCGATCAGTAGCACCAGGACCAGCGTGGCCGTCGCCGCATCCTGCTCATAGTTCGACTTGGCAGTCGGCGCGAGATTCAGGCCGATCAGGGCAACGATGGTTCCGGTCACGATCGGCGGCATCAGCGCGTGGATCCAGCCGGTGCCTGCGAATTGCACCACCACGCCGATGACGATCAGCATCGCGCCCACCATCACGATGCCGCCCAGCGCGGACCCGTGCCCGTGTGAGGCCGTCGCGGCGAGGACCGGCGCGATGATCGCAAAACTCGAACCTAGGTAGCTCGGCAGCTGATTGCGCGTGATGAGCAAGAACAGGATCGTGCCGATGCCGGAGAAGAGCAGAGTCGTCGCCGGCGGGAATCCGGTGAGGACCGGCACCAGGAACGTCGCACCGAACATGGCCACCACGTGCTGCAGACCGATGCCCACCGTGCGCGGCCACGACAGTCGTTCCTGCGGGGCAACCACCCCGCTGCTACCCACCAGCGACCAGCCGAACAGCGGTGACGGGGCATCAGTCGCCGCTTTGCCGGATTCAGCCGGCCTCAGATCTTTCTCAGACATGGGCAACAGTCTGCCGCGTGAGCAGCCGATCCCTGCCATCGCCTCTGATTCCGCGCCACCTGTCCACGCGTATTTGCCAGGCGGTAACGTTACCGGCGGTGTGCCGGGAAGTCTGGTCGGCCGCGTGCTCAATACCGTCTCTTGATGGTTGCGCGTGTCGCGCTTCGCCGACCCAAAGACAGGACACAACGTGTCAGCACAGGATCGAAAAACCCCATCTCCACTCTTTGCCCGGGGCTCATGGGCTGAGTCATCGCGCATCGCCGACATCCTCCGCAAAGAGACCATCGGTGGCGCAATCCTGCTGGTGGCGACCGTGGTTGCGCTGATCTGGGCCAATTCGCCGTGGTCCGATTCCTACACCGATCTCAGCGAGTTCCAGGTCGGCACGGACGCACTGGGCGTCCACCTCGATCTGTCGTTGGCCACCTGGGCTGCCGACGGACTGCTCGCGATCTTCTTCTTTGTGGTGGGCCTCGAACTCAAACGCGAGTTCGTTGCCGGCGACCTCCGTGACCCGAAGCGCGCGGTCCTTCCGATCGCCGCGGCAGTCGGCGGCATGGTGGTGCCTGCCGTCATCTTTGTGGCGTTCACCGCCCACGTCGGCGATGGCGCCACCCAGGGCTGGGCCATTCCCACCGCCACCGACATCGCGTTTGCGGTCGCCGTCCTGGCAGTGATCTCTACACACCTACCGGTGGCCCTGCGGACATTCCTGCTCACCCTTGCCGTGGTCGACGACCTTCTCGCCATCACCGTGATCGCCATCTTCTACAGCGACGACATCGATCTCGGTGCCCTCGCGCTCGCCGCGATACCGCTGGTGCTGTTCGCCATCTGCGTCCAGCGCCGAATCCGATCCTGGTGGCTGCTCATTCCACTGGCCTCTCTGACCTGGGTGTTCGTCCATGAGTCCGGGATTCACGCCACGGTCGCCGGTGTTCTACTCGGGTTCACCGTTCCGGTCCTTCGGAGCAAGGCAGCCGGTGGCCCGGAGGCCGGAATCGGTCTGGCTGAACACTTCGAACACCGAATCCGGCCCATCTCGGCGGGTATCGCGATTCCGATCTTTGCGTTCTTCGCTGCCGGCGTCGCGATCGGAGGTCTCGACGGCCTGACCGATGCGTTGAGTGATCCCATCGCCCTCGGCATCATCTTCGGCCTGGTCTTCGGCAAAGCAATCGGTATCTTCGGCACCACCCGACTGCTGTCGGCGTTCACGCGGGCCTCCCTCGACGCCAGCGTTCGCTGGATCGACGTCCTCGGCATCTCGATCCTGGCCGGCATCGGATTCACCGTGTCCCTACTCATCGGCGACCTTGCCTTCGGCCTGGGCTCTGAGCGCGATCAAATCGTCAAGATAGGTGTGCTGACCGGATCTCTGTGCGCCGCACTGATCGCATCAGTCCTCCTACGAGCCCGAAACCGGCACTACCGCAAGGTTCAGGAAGAAGAAGAGCGCGACGACGACCACGACGGCATCCCCGATATCTACCAGAACAAAAACAACAGCTAGACAAGGGATCTGGCGACTGGGTGCCTTCACCCGATGAGAATCGGTCCTGTTTGGGACAGTTTCATGCCGGTGCCCGACACATCCGTGCCGACCCTTTCAACCGTGCGATATTGTCTGCATCGGATCTGGAGGGGATCCGGGGGAGCTGATGGGTCGTGCTCGCACGATCGCGCAGCGAACCGACCACGTCATTCGGGGGGATCAAATGGACGTTGTCATCAGCAATGCGGTGATGGATACGCTGGCAGCAGATATCGAAGTGGTGGCAGCCGAGGTCTCGGAGATACCGCACCCAGACGTCACGGCAGTCGTTTCAGCGTTCATGCCAGATTCACCAATGATCGCCGCAACCGCAACTGCCACGGACATCCTCAAAGGGTCGCTGACAGTGGTCTCCGGTCAGTGGGAGTCAATGGCCTCTGTTGTTCGGGCGACCCGTGACGGTCTCACGGGAGTCGACGAGCAGTCGGCCGGCAAGTTCGCCGGACTCGGTCACCTCCCGACCGGTGACGCGCCGCGATGACTCCGACCAAGAATCAGCTGGACAAATGGATGCCGGACCAGCTGAAACTTTCGGCGTTGACATCGATGGCCTCGACAATGCGCACCAAACTCGACACAGCAGATCGGAAGTTCGATCTGCCGACCACCGATTGGAAGGGCGAGGCACGGACAGCGGCCGAGGACCGCTCAACTGAAGAAGTCACGTGGGGCAAGCGCGTTGCAGCCGAATACGAGACCCTCGGTACGACCCTGAGTGACGCTTCGACTGCAATCGACGACACTCTGACGGCGGTCGACAAGTCCATCGCGGACGCCGCCGCGAAAGGCTTCCATCTGATCAGCGGCGACGACAGTATGTGGCAGGTCCGGTATGTCCCTCTCAGCGACGACGATGAGACAACCGAAGAAGAGATTGCCCAGCTCAGACACGAATGGGCCACCTACCTCAAAGGAAAGGCCGACCTGGCCGAACTGACGTGTCAGCAGTTCGCGACGGCACTCGCCGGCAATCTGCAAGCTCTGTCAGGTCTCACTCCCGCAGTGCTCGGGCTGAGCGCGTCCGATGGCCGCACCGCCGCAATGATGTCCCAGGACGGCTGGACGAAGGAAGAATTGGCGGTCGTCGGCAAGAGCCTGGAAGCGGCAGGATTGACACCTGATCAGGCTCAACGATTACTCAACGGCGAACGTGTTGATGATCTCCCAGTCGGCGCCCAAGAATTTCTCCATCAGTTCTTCAACAACCTGTCGGAGGATCAGACGCTCGGACTGAAGGACGAGTTCGACCGTCTGGGCAATGCAGACGGCGAGGCATATTCGAAGGCGCTTGGATCCGGGTTGCTGATTCTGTCGAACGAGAAGGTCGGTGCTGGTGATGTCCACGGTGGCTTCGAGAGTCTTCCGCCTTGGATGCGCGACTGGTCAACCCATAGAGCACGCGACGAATGGATCGTGAGCCGTGACGGTAAGCCCGTCAACATCGCCCGCCAGGACTACAAGATTGCAAAGTTGTTGTCCAACACAGGAAGTGCGATAGCGCCTGGTGAGCGACTGGGAACCGAACTGATCCGAAAGGCAGAGACCGAGATTGCGTGGGGGCAACACTCGCCGACCATCGAGGCATCATTCCCAGGATCTGACGTTTCCGATTTGAAGAACAATTACCAACAAACCATGGAAAACCTGCTGTCGGTCGGAACCCGGAGTCATGAAGCATCCGCAGCGATTCTTTCCGGCCACTACACCGACGGCACATCGCTTGACGGCGACTACGACCGAAACCGCACTGTGGAAAATCTACTGACACATGAGTGGCGCGACGATGGCAAAACTGCCGCAAACCTGACCAACTGGGTTGACGAGTACGCTGCAGACCAAACAAATGCATCCAAATCCGACTTGTCCGCTCGCGCGTTCCGCGGACTCCTCGACAGCACCTCTGGGTCGGGGGAACAATTCGGCAATCTGATCAACATCGGCGAGTCCGAGAAGAGCATGGGCGACATCAACCCAGCACTGGCCGGTGCAATGGAAGAAGCGGTTCGTCCCTATCTCAATGTCATGGCAGGCGGCTCTCCAGGCGCGTTCGGATTCAACGAGAGCACGTTCGACGATCTCAATTTCGGGGAAAACAACGATGCGTTGCGGGATCAATCGCAACGGGCGATGGCATTGATCGCCAGCGATCCGACTGCCGGTGAACGGCTCATCCACGATGTCCAAACACAGCAGGCACTCAACGCCCACAATCTGGTGACGATGGATCACAACGACCCGGATGCACCCAATGCCGGCGAAATCGGTGCCCGCAACGGAGCGTTACAGAATCTATTGACCGATGGATTGACAGCTGCCTCTCTCGACAACTGGCACGACGAGCACCTCGGGTCGGGCACGGACGGCTTGACCAACGACGATCGAGCAGCAATCTCTTCGAACGTCGAAACCAGCATCAAAAAAGTTGCAGCCGCGATCCCCGTTGTTGGTAACACCGCCGAAGTCGGTCTGGACCTGGCATCACCATATATTCCGGCGTGGGACAAAGAGATCGAGCTCGCGGATCAAGGCCCATATCCCGAAAACATCCCAGACGCGGTTGAGAATGCGAAATTGCAGCAGTATTACCAGCTGTACGCATCGAAGAATCCAGTACCTGACGGCGCAAATTCGCAGATTGATAAACGTCTCTTCGACGGTCAGACACTCCGTCCCCTCAGCGAAATAAAGTCTGGGTACGGCACGGACAGCGACGAACAAATTCTCGGTGCACTTCGTCCTCGGATCGAGCGCGCCGGTGTCGACGTAGGAACATACCAAGACATGTACGACGCCCGACAAGGCGATCCGACCGAAGCCATGTCTTACGACGAATACAAGAATCGATTGCTGAATGAGTAATAGGACCCGAACGATTCTCGTTGCCGCGGTTGCAGTTCTCGTCGTCGGTTGCTCATCAAGTCCCGGCGCCGGCCCTCCGAGCTCACCCAACACGTCAGCGGCGACCCACCCGTCGGAGTATGTTCTGCCCCCGGAGGTCGGAACGTACACGAATGTTTGGGCGACGGACTCACCTGTCGACCTGCAATCAGAGTCGATATCGGTCATCAGAGCCGCCGTTGAAGGCTATGCGGTCGCCCATACGGTCGGCCCCGACAACAGCTACCCCGGATACGGGCGATTTATCGACGAAGCTACCCAGACCTCCCGAGGGAGAAGCCGTGTCGACGTCGAACTTCCAGATCAGTTGGAGCCGGCGATTGCCGTGTCTGGCACGATGCACTATCTGCTCTACGACGTGGTTGAAACCCCCACCACTGTCGACGCCAGGATTTGTGAAGTTGCGTTCGGCACTTATCAACCCCACCCAACGCATCCGCGTAGGCCCTACGAACCAGTCGATCAGCGACTGGTGACCGATCCAGACGTGCTCAGCCCCGAGGGCCACATATTCGCGACGCCCGAAATGTGGCGGGTCCACATCGAGCGGGAACCACAGCGCGCCTCCGCGAGCACGCCGCCAACGAATCCCACGGCAACCGAACCCGCCGACACTGCCGAACCCGAGCGCTATCCCAACAGGGACGTGTTCGAAGGCTGGACGCTCGAGCAGTACACCTACGAAAGTATGCAAGAACCGCCCTGCAACGATTGGGCTGTCGAGCAATACCCCATGGCCCTACTCGACAGCTTTGGCCTGGTGTACCCAACCAACCCGATCGACACTTCGTACCTTCCGACGCTGACGCCCTTCCCCGGCTGGACTCACAGCCCCGGAGTGTAGGGACGACACGGCCAAAAGGACCACAAGCACGATGCCCGACAAGGCGATCCGACCAAGGCAATGTCATACGACGAATACAAGAATCGATTGCTGAATGAGTAACAGGACCCAAACTTTTCTCGTTGCAGTGGCCGGAGTCCTCGTAGTCGGATGCTCGTCCAATCCAAGCAACCACCCATCGAGTTCGTCCGGCACATCACCGGCTAACAACCCGTCTGAATACGTCCTACCTGCCGAGGTTGGCACATACACCAACGTATGGGCAACCGAATTCCCCGCAGACCTTCAGTCCGAGTCGATGTCAGTCATCAGAGCCACCGTTGAAGCCAAAGCGGTCGCGTATATGGTCGGGCGTTACAGCAGCTACCCCGGATACGGACGATTTCTCGACGAAGGCATCAAGACCGAGGGAAAAACCAAGATCCATGTCGAAGACACCTCTCGGTTGCCGCCTGCGATTGCCGTATCTGGTACCAAGCACTATCTGTTGTACGACGTCGTCGAAACCCCCACCACTGTCGATGCCCGGATTTGCGAGGTCGCGTTCGGTACCTATCAACCCCACCCAACACATCCACGCAAACCCTACGAACCAGCAGACCTGCGACCGGTCACCGATCCAGACCTGCTCAGCCCCGAGGGCCACATATTCGCGACGCCCGAGATGTGGCGGGTCCGCATCGAGCGGGAACCACAGCATGCCACCGCGAGCACGCCGTCAAAGACGGCCACGGCAACCAAACCCGCCGCCACTGCCGAACACAAGCGCTATCCCAACAGGGACGTGTTCGACGGTTGGACACTCAAGCAGTACTCCTACGAAAGCGGACAAGAACCGCCCTGCAACGATTGGGCTGTCGAGCAGTACCCCATGGCCCTACTCGACAGCTTTGGCCTGGTGTACCCAACCAACCCGATCGACGCTTCGTACCTTCCGACGCTGCCGCCATTCCCCGGCTGGACTCACAGCCCCGGAGTGTAGGGACGACGGCCAGGCCCATCAGCACGATGCCGGGCGGACCATTCAGACAGCGGCCGCGCTGTCGTACGAGTCCCGGTCAGAGCTCTTCAACCGTGATGAGACCGTCTTGGAGCGCTCTTGCCAACAGCGATGTCTTCGATGTCGCCGGCCGGCCGACCGCGTCGTATTTGTCACGGATCCGCGCGATGTGGGTGTTCACGGTCGCCGAAGAGATGAACAGCGTGCGAGCAGCAACATCCTTGGAGTCGCAGAAAAGCCACGCACGAAGGACTTCAATCTCCCGCGCACTCAGGCTCGGCCTGACTAGTATCTCGGCTGAGACCTGATTCATCGCGAACATCTTCGATCCGATCTTTCGGTGAGCAGCCGACGGATTGACTGCCTGTCTCCCTTGAAACTAATGGCACAGTCCGACAACATCCAGCCAGCCCTTCCAATGCCCCCCGAACTGGGGTCACCATTAGCTATGCAAACAACTTGCACGAAAAGTGGTGTCCGCCTTGCATTTGCGAACGGTCGCTGACCGCGCCCGATCCCTCGACAACCTAACTATTTGAATTAACAAGTGCCACTTTAAGGTTCCCCTATCGGGAATCCCTCCCCTCCTCCGGACCGGAGCAACAGCTCTGCCGCACATCGCATTTGGAATGCCAGTTCTTCCCACCCCACACCGAGCGACCCCGAAGAACCGCCCGGCGCGTGAGATTCACCCGCTACTCAGTAGCTACCGGCAGGACGGGTTCGCCTACCGGGCGTTTGGACCCCAACCGCCAAATCGCATGCTCCGTGTGACCAACATTCCAATGCTTCTGTGTCGCCACGTCGCTGATGAGCACGCTCGCCACGGTCGGAGTCACTTCATCAATGGGAAGATCCAAGACGCGCGCAACATAACTGACGATTGCGCGATCGACCTTGACGGCAGAGACACCGGCGAGCGTCAGCACATACGCCCAGGTGACACCCGATCGCTGACCCGGCACCGCGAGCCACGATTTCTTGACGGCATCGAGGGCATCGGAATCGGCCACGTCGCGCAAGTCGGCGGCAGTATCGATTCCGAGGTCGACAAGGCGGCTCGCAACATCGTTGACCGCCTGCGCTTTCAGCGGCGCCCCCGGCGTCGACGACGTCGGCCTTCGATTGCCGATCGTTGACGCCCACTCCGACGCGTCGCCCAACTCGTGAAAAGTCTTGAGTAGCTCGGGCGCTCCGTCCTGCGTGATGTCGCCACCCTGCGCGGCGCGGTAGATGCCGTACCGCTCAAAGATGTTCTCAACGGTCACGTGACGCGCGCCCGTCGAATAGATGGCATCAATAATGCATAGCGCCAACGCTTTCGGATACGCGCGCGGCGCGATCCACTGCGCCGGATCCCCCAGGTCTCGTTCGCACGCATTCGCGAGCGCACCGACGCGAAATTCCACCCCTACAGACATGATTTCCCCCTTGTTGCCCTCGCCCATCCCCATGGGCGATTCGTGCGCACACCGTATCGCCGGGCACCGACAAGCCGGATAGTTGCAGCGTGCACAACCTCGACGTCCGGGATCCCCTCGCATTCGGCCAGCACCCCATGAACGGGCATCTCGACCATCTACTCCCCTGGTCGCGTATTGGCATCGGCGGCCTCGCCAACCTCGTCCTCGCCTGCCCGCGATGCAACGGAGCCAAGTCGAACCATCTGCGGGCGCGAGATCTGTAGTCGACACAGCCACCGAACACACCGATGGCTCGGACGTGAATCGATCCGAACTCCTGCAGCCAGACCTTCAACGGCCCAATCCCCGAACGACGTGGTCTACGAATACCTAGATCAGCTAAGAACAGCTCCACACGGGGTTGGGGCGACGACGTGGCCTGCGAATAGCCCCGACCGAAACTCGCGAATGTGAGCTGAGATACATCCGCGACCGTGAATGCGGGGTGCACCGATCAGACATACCGTTGACACATAGAGTGTCAACGTCAACGACCGCCGGATCGAGGCGGTGATCGATCAACTGACCCGTGAGGGGTAGCTGCAAATGTCCACAGATGATGTGACGGCAACGCGTACGAAGTCGTCCGGTCTGCGCGAGCTGACGCTGCGAGGGATCATCCTCGGTGGCCTCATCACGCTCGTATTCACAGCTGCGAATGTCTACCTCGGATTGAAGGTCGGCCTCACGTTCGCCACCGCTATCCCGGCGGCAGTCATCTCGATGAGCATCCTGCGCAACTTCGCGAACCACACCGTGGTCGAGAACAACATCGTCCAGACGATCGCGTCGGCAGCGGGCACCCTCTCGGCCATCATCTTCGTGTTGCCCGGCCTGATCATGGTCGGTTGGTGGACCGGATTTCCCTACTGGATCACCGTGGCCTTGTGTGCGATCGGCGGCATTCTCGGCGTCATGTATTCCATCCCACTGCGACGAGCATTGGTGACGGGATCTGACCTGCCCTATCCCGAAGGTGTGGCCGCTGCCGAGGTGCTGAAGGTCGGCGACACCAACGCGGGCGCCGAGGAAAACCGCGGCGGTATGCGGATCATCATCATGGGCTCGCTCGCAGCCGCGGGATTCTCGCTGCTGGCAGCGCTCAAGGTGATCAGCAACTCTCTGGCCGGTGCGGTCAAGGTCGGCGCGGGCGGCACCATGTGGGGCGCGAGCCTGTCGCTGGCCCTGATCGGTGTCGGTCACCTGGTGGGACTCACCGTCGGTATCGCCATGCTCGTCGGTCTGGTCATCTCGTTCGGCATCCTGCTCCCCGTTCAGACCAACGGCCATCTCCCTGCCGGTGAGTCGCTGCTCGACGGGGTCAGCAGCATTTTCTCCTCCGACGTTCGGTTTGTCGGCGCCGGCGCCATCGCCATCGCCGCGATCTGGACGCTGCTCAAGATCATCGGCCCGATCCTGCGAGGCATCCAGAACTCGTTGGTCTCGGCCCGGGCACGGCGTAAGGGCGACAAGGTCGACCTGACCGAGCAGGACATCCCGATCACCATGGTTGCGATCGTGATCCTGGTGGCACTGATCCCGATCGGGTTGCTGCTCTGGGACTTCGTCCACAACACCGCACTGCATGGGACCGCCACCGGCATCATCTCCGTCAGCATCATCTTCGTCTTTGTCATCGGCCTGGTGGTTGCGGCGGTCTGCGGGTACATGGCCGGTCTCATCGGCTCGTCGAACAGCCCGATCTCCGGTGTAGGAATCCTGGTCGCCATCCTTGCCGCGCTGCTCATCAAGATGGTCTACGGCGACGCCGACGACGCGCAGAACACCGCGCTGATCGCCTTCACCCTGTTCGTGACCTCAGTGGTGTTCGGTGTCGCAACCATCTCCAACGACAATCTGCAGGACCTCAAAACGGGTCAGCTGGTCGGCGCGACGCCGTGGAAGCAGCAGGTCGCACTCATCATCGGCGTGCTCTTCGGATCGGCGATCATTCCGCCGATCCTCGGGCTCATGAACACCGCGTTCGGTTTCGCCGGTGCCCCCGGCGCCGGTGACGACGCCCTCGCGGCCCCGCAGGCCGCGTTGATCTCATCGCTGGCCGAAGGCGTCTTCGGCGGCGATCTCGACTGGAACCTCATCGGCCTCGGCGCATTGATCGGCGTCGGCGTCATCATCATCGACGAGCTCCTGTCGCGGTCAACCTCCAAGTTCAGCCTGCCGCCGCTGGCCGTCGGCATGGGTATGTACCTGCCGATCGCGCTGACCCTGATCATCCCGGTCGGCGCCATCCTCGGCACCTTCTACAACCGGTGGGCCGTTCGGAGCGGCGGCAACGTCGAACGCAAGAAACGGATGGGCGTGCTCCTGGCCACCGGCTTGATCGTCGGCGAAAGCCTGTTCGGCGTCGTGTTCGCCGGCATCGTGGCGGCCACCGGCGACGAGAGTCCACTGGCGGTTGTCGGCGACAGCTTCAGCAGCTGGGCCGAGATCCTGGGCGTTGTTGCCTTTGTCGCGCTCATCGCTTGGCTGTACAAGAAGACTCAGCAGATCGCGAACCCACTCAAAGACGTGACGGTCACCAAGGACTGACGCGGCTCACAGCTCGTCGACGGTGATGTGACCGTCCTGGAGGGCACGCGCGAGCAATATCGCCTTGGTAACCGCCGGCCGGCCGGCCGCTTCGTACTTGTCGCGGATCCGCGTGATGTGGGTGTTGACCGTGGAGCCTGTGATGAACAGGCTGCGCGCGGCTGCGTCCTTGGTGTTGCAGACGAGCCACGTCCGCAGAACTTCGATCTCGCGCGCGCTCAGGGACGGCCTGGTCACAGGTACGGCAGCTTCCATCGTGTCCACGGTGATTCCGATCTTCTGGTCGCCTGCCGCGGATTGACCGGCGATGTGTAATCGAAATTAATGCCGCCGACATGGGTGCACCAGACGCATCTTGCGGGGTCCCCTGAGTTGGGGGCCCTACAAATCGGGGCCTCCACCGTGCCTCGGCTGCGCGCTAGTTCTGAACTTCAGTCCCGGCATGGTCGAAGGTGATGCGCCGGGTTCCGGCGGTGTCATGCACGTAGATCGACGCCAGCGCGGGCCGGTCCGGGGGCAGGATCCGCACGCAGATGTCGCCGTCGTGTGCGTCCCGGAGGGTGTCGATGATCCGTCCGCGAAGCAGTTCCCTGATGGCGGCCGGTGTGGCATCCATCCCGTGATCGTCGATGAGGATCACCTCGACGCCGCGGGCCCGGGCCAGCCGCGCGGCCGCATCGATCTCAGGGCTTGTCAACGCGGGCGCTCGCAGGCGGTCACGCAGGTTCGCCTCGACCAGCTCATAGGTTGCCGCCTCTTGCGGGGTGAACTCCTCAGCGGTCGCGATGCGTTCCAGGAGTGGTCTGGCCATCTCATCGAGCTGGCGCAAACGGGCATCGCGTTCTTCGGTCGCCGCACGTGCGGCCGAGAGCGCTACGATCCGCGCGGTGGCGGCATCACGCAACGCAAAGACGGCTTTCCCGTTGGGCCGCAGCGTGAATGAGAGCAGCGTCGCCATCGCCAGTGGCCCGCCGTCGATGACCACCATCCCGACTCCGAACAAGAATCCCTGGTCGGTGAACGCACCCCACAGCCCGTAGACCAGTGCCATGGCGAGCAACCCCCACCATGCGCTGATCCAGCGTCCGCGCACCGACATGAAACATAGAATCGTTGTGCCCGCCCCGTGCGTCCACCCCTGCAGTGGCACCTCGAGCGGAACGGGCATCACCCACAACATCAGCGCGGACGCGATCGGTCCGGCCGCGGCCAGCGCCCAGGTCGCAGGCACGGGCAGCGGGTCGCCCGGCACCGTGATCAGCGCAATGGTGCCGGCCGCCAGGATCACCAATCCCACCACCACCGGCCAAAATGCACTGATCCCCTGCCGAGTCTCGACGGCAACGATGGTGATCGCGACGATGTATACCGCGACAACACCTTTGGCTGCCGGGGTGTGCATCCCCAGGATCGCGGTGATATCTCGTGGGGCCGCCGATCGTGCCCGGGTGATCATTGTGGCCGTGTCCAGTGCAGGCCGATCCGGGTGCCGTGGCCCGGCTTCGAATCGACCGTGGCACCACCGCCATCGAGAACGGACAGCCGCCCACGAATACTCACCGCAAGACCCAATCGTTGAGGCGCGACCGCACGCAGATCAAACCCGACGCCGTCGTCGCACACGTCCACCCGGATCGCGTCGGCCTCGAGGTGGACGACAACACTTAGCGTCGCCTCCGGTCCGGCGTGGGTGACGCTGTTGCGCACGGCCTCGGTGGTGGCTGCGGCGATGGTCAGCACGACATTGACCGGATAAGACTGCGCGTCATCGCTTCTCGTGACTTCAGCTGCGACAGTCGGGTCCGCATCGACGACCGCTCCGCGCAACTGAGCAACTGCCGCGTTGACCAAGAGGACATCGTCGTCAGTCGGTTGTGTGTGGAATCCGTCCATGTCGGCCAGGGTGCGTTTGGCCTGAACGGCGAGGCGCTGCGAGGCTCCTTGGCGTGCGGCGCCGAGCAACGTCGACATCACACCGTCGTGGGTCAGTGCGTCAAATCGCGTTCGTTCCAGTGTTCTCGCCTGTGTCGCAGCGGCTTCCGCTGCTGCCGCGTACGCCGACTCACGCGTTGCATCGAGGATCCCCGCGGTCCGGATGCCCATCACCGCGGCGGAGAACGGGATCAAGCAAAAGGCGAATGCCCAGGCGATCTCGGGGATCACCGGCCCATTGAACTCAGGCGCTCGGACCTCGTGATTGATCAGCTGGACCACCACGGTCACCCCGGCCAGATAGGCAAACGCCCACCGCGCCCGCCACGCCGCAGCAGCGACGATGGCCGGAAGCCCACTGAATTGCGAGAACCACATGCCTCTTTCGCTGGCCAGGAGCATCCCGTCCCAACCAAGCGGCCACAGTGCCAGGGCCGCCACGTATCCGATCGCTGCGACCGATGCGGTCCTGCGCAACGCCGGGATACTGCTTCGCATCGCGACGGCTCCCATGACGAGCCCGGTCCCGAAGATCAACACGAGTGCCGAGACCGTCCACCACCCGGCCATGACTTCCGTGGACTGCCCGATGTTGGGGATCACCAGGACGAGGTAGAAGAGGTAGCCGCCGCCGACAAACAGTGAGAATTGTTGCAGGATGCGGTGTCCGGCAGTTTTGGCTTCGTCCCCGATCGCCGCGGCTATCGCCGGAAACGTCGCGGAATCGGTAGCCATCCGTCCTCAATCGCTCGTTTGTACAGGTCGGTTTTGGTGGGTGCGGGCCGTCCCGCGTCGCGATACTTGCGGCGGATGCGGTCGACGTAGTCGCTGACGGTATCCGGCGACAAACCGGTTTCTTTCGCCACCCGCGCCGTCGGTTCTCCCGACGCATACAACTCCAGCACTTGCCGCAGCCGGGGCGAGAGGTCGACAAAGCCGGGGTCCGAATCGAGTGCGGCCGCCCAATCCACCGACGCCACCTGCCGTCCCGCCCCAGCAGTCCGGATCGCGTCCTGGATCTCGGCCTTACGCGCAGACTTTCGAATCACCCCGAGGACTCCCGCGGCGGCAGCTTCCCGCACCAGAAACGGTTCATCACCGGAGGTGTAGACAAGCGCTTCGATATCGGCTTCGCGCAACCGGGTCACATTCGAATGCGGCGACGATCCGTCGGACAACCGGAGGTCCAAGATCACCAGTCCGATGTCTGAGGTCGACTGCAACAACTGATCCACCGTCTCCGCACCGGCAACGAAGGCCATGTCCTCGCCCTCCTCGATGATCGTCCGCAATCCCTCCACCACGGACTCATGGTCGTCGATCACCGCCACCTGTAACACTCGGCGGGCCGTCACCGGTTCCCCCGGCCATAAGAACGCATCCCGACATTCTGACGCACAGATTCGAAATCTGCGCGCCAGGATTATCCTTTTTCAATTAGTTAGTGCAAGTATTTCTGTTTCCGAATTACCGCTGGCACAACGGCATACAGAAAACAGTCCCACGAATAGTGGACCGATCCTGTAATGCGAACGCGTGGAAATCACCGCTGCGCCGGACACCCACAGACGATGTCGCCGACCACAGCTGTTCACGAGGACCAGCAGATCGCCTCGCCAATGTTGGGCGATGTTGTGATCCATAGCCAGGACTGGAGCACCGGCACTCGTCACGTTCGTCTGGCACGAATCGGCCGCAGGTCGCCGACGACGTATCCTTCGGGTGGATGCACACCGTCGAACTAGGAGGTTCCCGTGGCCGGCGGACTCGTCGCACTGCTGGATGACATCGCAGCGATCACGAAGGTTGCCGCAGCGTCCCTCGACGATGTCGCAGCGGCCGCAGGCAAGGCCAGTGTCAAGGCAGCAGGCGTGGTTGTCGACGACACTGCTGTCACCCCCCGCTACGTGCACGGATTCTCTCCTGCCCGCGAACTGCCCATCGTCGGCAAGATCGCGCTCGGATCGATCCGCAACAAGCTCCTGATCATCCTGCCGGTGGCCATGCTGCTGAGCCAGTTCCTCCCTGGAGCTCTGCCGTATCTGCTGATCGCCGGCGGCCTGTTCCTGTCCTACGAGGGCGCGGAGAAAGTCTACGAGGCGCTCTCCGGCCACTCTGGCCACGCCGAAGAGCCAACCGAGCGTGGTCCCGAGTTCGAGAAGACGATGGTCAACGGCGCAATCCGTACCGACCTGATCCTCTCGGCCGAGATCATGGTGCTCTCGCTGTCGTCGGTGGAAGACGAACCGTTCGTGACCCGTCTGCTGGTCCTCATCGTCGTCGCCTTCCTCATCACCGCGCTCGTCTACGGCGTCGTGGCGCTGATCGTGAAGATGGACGACGTCGGTCTGGCGCTGGCAGGGCGCAAGTCGACGCTGAGCCAACGCGTCGGCCGCGGCCTGGTGTCCGCCATGCCGAAGCTGATGTCGGTCCTCACGGTCGTCGGCATCGCGGCGATGTTGTGGGTCGGCGGACACATCCTGCTGATCAACATCGGCGAAGCCGGGTTCCACTGGCCCGCCGATCAACTTCACGACCTCGAGCACTGGTTCGGACACCTCGTCCACGGAGGGTTCGGTGGAGTGCTCTCCTGGATCGCCGGCACCACGGCGTCAGCCGTGTTCGGCCTGATCGTCGGCGCGATCATCGTGGCGATCATGCACGTGATCCCCAAGCGCAAGAAGGCGGACGCCGCGCACTGACAGCTCGCTGGAATGCCACTTCGAGACGAATGTTCTACTGGGATCCGTGACCGAACGCGCCATCGCCCTGGACATTTCCCCCGAAGCCCTGACACTCGGGATCTCGTTGTATTCCATGGCGATCCTGGTCAGCATCGGCGTCGGCATCAACGCCGCCCGGCGGCATCGTCGTCGGCTGGCGTGGATCATGGCGACCGTCGTCGGGGTGTTGACCGTCGCGGGCGTGGTCATCGCGGTTCTGAGTAGTACGACGCATTCCCCGTAGCGCCCGACGTGACCCAGTTATGGCACCACTTCGAGGATCGTTGATCTTGTCAGACCCAACTCGGCCGCCATCGCTTGCACCACAGCCAGAGCCGGCGTCCACTTCTCAGGCGGAATCGGCGTCGACGAGACCAGCATTGGCGTCGTCACCTCGAATCCGCCAGATTGGCTCAGCTCACCAGGACACGCCAACTTCCCGACGCTCTGCCCCTTTCCCAATACAGCTCAGGCACTACGTTGTTCACCGCCTCGGCGATCCGCCATGAGAGTGCCTCGAACTCCAGGGCCACGTGTTCAAGCGGTGGCAGCCCCCCGAGCCGCTGCCTGATCTCGGCGATTCGGTCCACAGAGGCGTCAGATCCTTCAAACAGCTCAACCTGCGCTGCAGTACAACTCGACAACACGACCGTCGACACACACGCCGTCGCGCACGCATCACTTGCCTAGCGCCTCATCGGTCCCCAAACTGTTGACCAGTCACCAATGCAACGAGAACTTTATGCCCTCACGATCGGGCGATTGACGCCCTGTGGCCCGATATTGTCACGCGGCGTGTGGCCCAGACGCCCTATGCTCGGGCGGTGAACGAACGAGCCCAATCATTCATCGGCGAGTACCAGCGTGCACGTCGCCGGCGGCCCGATGCCCTGTTCATTCATCGAGGAAGCCCCTCACCTGGAGTGATCCAAGACTTCTGGGAGTGGTCCACGTCGGATCTTCTCAGCAACACCACACGCGGAGTACTCGCGGAGTACATCGTGGGGATGGCACTGGGGTGTGTCGACGGCGATGTCCGACGCGAATGGGATGCCTACGATCTCGTGACCGCGGACGGTTTGCGTGTCGAGGTGAAGTCCGCTGCTTATCTTCAATCTTGGAAACAAATGTCGCCGTCCGCGATCTCGTTCAGCGTCAGCCCCGCAACGGCATGGTTCGCCGAAACGAACTCGTACTCCGAGGCACGCCGTCGCGAAGCAGATGTCTACGTCTTCTGCGTTTTCGGGACGACTGACCGGGACCGCGCCGATCCACTCGACCTAGACCAGTGGACGTTTTTCGTCTCCCCGACCTCAGCGATCAACAGCGCGTTGGGCGAACAGAAATCAGTCACCATCAACAGTCTTCGGGCCCGTGTCAAGCCTGTCGAAGTCAGGTACGCCGGCCTTGCTGACGCGATCCGTGGTGCAGCAGCTCGCTGAGCGTATTGAATGCGATGAAGCCCGCGCTGTAATCCCCCAGCTCATCAGACAGCACTGCCGGCCAATCGGATTCAGGCCGCCTGCATGCCGCGCACCGCAATCATATGTTCAGATGAATTTTCGGGTGATCCGTTACAGCCCAATATGATTCCCGAATATCTGTAACGCTTTCGGTTGTCGCTACTATAACCAGCTGACGCCCTTGAACGTTCCGCGAAACGTGCCGGGCCAGTTCCACCCCCGATGTGCCCGAAGGGCTCTCACCACATCGTCTCACCATGGCCGTCATGCCTCGGCGTCCGGAGACGTTGACCATCCTTCCGAGTCGTATCCCGCTTCCTCGAAGCGGATCACTGTCCGATGCACTCGGTATCAACAACAGAAAGAACAGATCTCGTGACCACACCACCTCCCCCACCTCCATTCAATGGTTCGAACTCCGGAGAGCCCTCATGGGCCAACCCGGGTGACAGCAATCCGGCCGGCCAAACGCCGAAGAAGTCCAAGAAGCCGTGGATCTTTGGCGGCATCGCCGCAGTCGTCGTACTTTTCGTCATCGCCGCTGTTGCCGGCGGTGGTGACGCGGAGAAAGACACCTCCACGACTGCAGCAAGCTCGTCCGTTGCAACGGCGACGGTCCCACCGAGCACTGTCACCGTTGAACCCACCACGACCACAATCGCCCCTGCGCCGACATCAACGCGCGCAGTCGCCCCGGTCGCTCCAGTGACCACGTCTGCGGCCGCCGCCGGCGGCATCATGCCTGCTGTGGTGTGCATGAACCTTCAAGATGCACAGGACCTCATTCAGGAGAATGGCGTCTTCCTTTCTCGCAGCAGCGATGCCACCGGCGAGGGACGTCGACAGGTGATCGACAGCAACTGGGTCGTGGTAGGACAGACACCCGAGGCCGGAACCCCCATCACCGAAGGTGAGGCGGTTCTGTCGGTTGTCAAGATCGGCGAAACCAGCAGCTGCTAGGCATGACTCGCAAATAGGCCGCGCTCACAACCACAGAGGTTGTGAGCGCGGACTTCACGAGTGTGCGGCAATCACAGCCCTCTTGGCTTCTCGGAACTCGTCGGCATCGATCAGCCCCTGGCTGTATAGATTCGCCAGCTTCTCGATTTCTATCGCCAACCCGCCGGCGTTGGGTGCCTCGACCGGCGCTTTCTCAACAACTCGCGGCTCAAGCGGGGGTTTCCACAAAGATACCGGCTTCCTTCGTTGAGCAGTAGCGACTTTGCGCCGGAGCTCGTCGAGTTGCGGCAGTGCGTTATCGTGCAGGGCCCACGGCAATCTAAGCGCATTCGGAGCCGTTCCGTCCCAACCGCGCACGCTGTCCAGGGCAGCCCCTGCAGAATCCCACGCGCGCACTTCCAATACGCCATCTGACAGCCCACGCCGGTACTCGATCTCGGAGATATTGGAGTAGGTAAGGGAAACCGCTCGCGACTCAAATATCCTGCCATTCATGATTTGTGCCTTCACGATGACGATCCGATCTTCGAACGCGGCCAACAAACCGGCCGAGCCGTTGCTGATGATCAGCGTCGGCAATTCGTCGGGGCGCGAACTATTCTCGATGGCCTTCGCCCAGGAGTCATCGAGCGGAACTCCCAGGACCTGGGTCGATTCCTGAGCCGTTGTACGCTGCAGATGTGCATCGATAACCGTTGCTGCGGCTTTGTGGAGCGTCGTCGTTTCCTCGACACTTGCAGGCCCGCGACCCGCGTCTACGAGGTACTGAACGTAGTACCGAATGAATTCGATTTCATCTTTCCGGACGTCCCCGAAACTGACTTCCTTTTTCGCCGTGTTCACGATCAACCGAAGCGATCCCAGCTTCTCCGTAAAACCGAACCCGACGATCTTGTTCACATCAGCCGAAAGCACCACAATCTTATCCGCTGTCATTGCGTAACTCTTGAAGCCGAGTAGTCGCCGATTCGTCACCGCCAGGGCTTCGGTTTGCGGCACCAGACGAACGACCTTCGCAAAGGCCCAAATTTCCTCGCCCTCAGCCAATACCGGCGCAAGTGCCTTTGCCCACTTTGCAGCGGTTTTGTCCTTGATCTTGGGCGGTACTACATACATTATGTTCCTTCAAACTTGTATCCATTGACCCCGCTCCCCTGATTCAGTTCAAAAAACACCCTGCTCCGCCAGTACCCAGCGCACCGGGTCCAAACAGCGGAACGGTGTAATCCCGTTGGCATGAAGTCTTGCACCAACGGGGGATTCGCCTAGGGCCGATACCGCGAAGAACCGATTGGTGTACTGCTGGCCGGTGTGTGGATTCTCAAGATTCTTGAGCATCGGCCCCGCGTCCAACTTCTGCAACAAGCTACTCACCTCAGCGTCGAGGAGCTCGCCGTCGGCGTCGTCGTAGGGCTGCAGCTTCAACCCCGGGTCACGCGAGAACGAGGCACCCGCGTTAGCCATGATCTGTCCCCACTCGCTGCCTCGGACACCTTGAAGTGCTTGGAGGGCATCGAACTTCGACAAGATGATCGCCAACTTCGGCGTTCCACGGCCGATCAGCTTCATGACGTTGCGAAGGACCATTCGAGGATCACCACCACGATTGGTCTGGACGGGTACCAGATCCTGCAACTGGTGGCCGATCTCGTCGACTTTCAGCGGATCGAACATGAACAACACAGCGTCAGCGGCCCCGAAGAACTGCCACGGATAGCCGCCGACCTCGCTGTTCTCGAGGTCCTCCCCGGCCACATCTCGGATGACGAGGTAGTGCTTGACCCCGTTCCAGATGCCGATGCTGAAGATCAAAGGAACCTGCTGGGGACTTCCTTCGGTTGAGGACGACGGGGTGGATTGGAGGATGCCCCGTTGTTCGAACAGCGGTCTCTCATAGACATTTTCATAGTGCTTCGCGACCTGATCGTCGGCCGGTTCGACCACCACGTTCATCCGCTCGGCGTACTTCTCGAGCTGTTTGATCAAGACCGCGATATACACCGTCTTCCCGGTCGCTCGCGCACCTGCCATCACCAGGCAGGTTGATACACCCCAACGCCACAGATCCGGCAGCACAAAATGGCAGATCGGGCATATGTCGAGAACGGATCCACCCAGTTCCGCTTCTGCCCACCCGATGTCTGGAACCCACGCGGGAGGAGCATCCTGCGGCTTACGCAGTTCACACGTCTTACCCATCCGGACATCTCGTCCGCTGAAAGCGGTTGCCCGGTCGTCCGTTTCAGAGACTGACGGCTCGGCTTCGGTCCATGCGAACCAGTCGGGTCCGAGGAAGTTGAAACAGCGTGGGCATTTGTTCACAGCGAAGTGCTCCTGACATTCAATACAGCCAACAAGCCGCCGACGACTTCGTCGACCAGTGCAGGTTCGGCGAGAAGGCGATCGACAGCGTTCTCACCTGGCAGCGGCGGCGGGCACACCGCCCCCACAAAATTGGGATCGGTCAACGCCGCGCGTGACGGCGACAGCACCAGCTGTGTACTCAAGCCGCGTGATGCCACCTGTGTCGGCGCATCAGTGACGGCGATCGCCAACTGTGCACCGCCCTGAGCTACAACCGGTTCTGCGAGCGCGGCACCGACTCCCATACCCGTGGCCGCGACAGCCGATTCGAATGCCGCCGTGAAATCGTCGCCTTCCAGGGCAACTTCAGTGACGGTCCGACCCGAAAGAACCGCGCGCACCGGCGCACCCGCGGACAAGACCGCCGCGACTCCCGTGGCGATTTGTATCGCGGCACCGACACTTCCGTCGGAGATGAGCGACGCCATCGACAAACTGGCGTCCACCACAACCACAACCTCCAGCTGGCGTCCGGAGGGAAGCTGGTCGACTCCGAGTGCTCCGCGCGCCGCCGACCTCGCCCGCGCAGCCAGAGGCGTCAGTGGCAATTCTGGGCGGATCAGGCGTGTAGTGACCGAAACCTGTTCGCTGCCAGACGGACCTATCACCGCCAACTCGAGCGCGCTCAGTCCCGACACGTCCCGGGGCGTCAACTGGGCCCGGTCCGGATCCAGATCGTTCGAGCTGTCGAGACCCACTGCAACATGCAGAACGGTCCCTTGCGGAAACGTCGACAGGGATCCCGAAGGCACCGCTGAGATGACCACGTCGTGATCGACCCGGGGAACGATCAACATCCCTGGGCTGTGGGCGATCACCGAAGTGTCGATCATGCCGTCTCGGCGGGCCACCAATGCAGCGGCGTCAACGGCGCCGGTCACCGACATGGTGACGGCCAGCGGCCGCTTCGGCAGCTGAGCGGAACTGGTTCCGTCCAGTACGTAGGTCACCATCAGGTGTGATCCTCTCGGTTGGTCAATGAGAAACGAGGGCGCGACGATTCGCGGGCGAGAAGTCCACGCTCGCGCAGCCACGTCTTTCCGGGCGTGCGGTATTCGGAAAAGAAGCGTTCGGCTTCGGCTGCGGTGAGGCCACGCACGGATTCCCACAAGGCGTCCCGCACGTCCTCGACAGTTGTCGGCCCGCGGTAGGTGGCAGTCCCGAGCTGCTTGTCGATCATCCGATCCATCCAGGTGACCGGAGAATGGTCGACGTCTACCCGTGCGCACAAAGCGATCGGCGATATGCCGATATCCATTTGTGAGCTGGCGGATTCACCGGCTATCCACGCGATGTCGATGACGTCGCGCTCCACGAGTCGGTCGATCCAATCGATCAATTCCGGCTCGAATGAGCGCAACCGTTTCGCCAATCGATCAACCGCAGGCGCGTCGACCGATGCCCAAGTGCGACCTCGTGATTGCGCGGCTATGAACAGCGCACCCAACGGAACACACACATCTTTGTCGGCGTGGTCGAAAACTTCTGGGTGTAGCTCGTTCACCAGCAACTGCACCTCGGTGTCCATGAGCGTGAGCGCCCAGCGCGTTTCGAAGTCGGTCCAGGCTGACGCGGATCGGACACGGGCTACCGCGACGACCAATTTCGATGCATCGTCGAGGGGATCGGGTTGCGCCAGAGGGTAGTTGCAGACGTAGTCGACCACACTATCGAGGTCTTCGGACGCAGGTGCGTACAGCACGCGTCGCCAAGCCAGGGCGGGCAGGACGTTCTGTGGATACCGGTCGATGAGGTTCAGCAACTGGACCGTCGTCAGTGAGTGGTGCTTTATCAGCCGCGCGACCCGCTCATAGCGTTCGACCACCGAGTAACCGCGCAACGCCATCACACACTCGACAGCGATGTGGACCAGCTCAGCCTTCCTCTGCGGAGACAGCGAGTCCCCGGCAGGATCGTCCAACAGGGCGGCGATATAGAGCGGGAAAAGCTCGCACACGTGCTGGTCGAGCGTGATGGGTCCGGTAGCGCCGAGCCCGGGCTGAATGCCGTTGTCACCGAACAGCCATCGCCACACATTCAGGTCGAGTTCATGCGGCGCATGAATCACTGTTGCCACTACACGCTGCAACACCAACGACATCGTGGCGCCCGAAATACCCGCGGTTGCCTTCGCAAAGGCGCCCGCACGAGAGCGCGCTCGCAAGAACTCGACACCCGAAACATCAACGAGGTCGCACAGCGCATTCATCGCGGCATCCAGACCAGGTCCGGGGCGTGCCACCCGATTCAGCAATTCGCCTACCCGCAACGCCGAGAGCACAACGGATTCCGACGCCGGGGGTGCCACAGCCGACAGCGAGGCCTGGATTACGTTGAGCCATAGCGTGAATTGGTCGTGCAAGCGACCGAAATCGACATTGCGGCACACCGGCACCGGCTCGAGGTTCGTCTCAGGTGCAGCCAGCCACGCTTTTGAACCCAGCGCACACCTGACCAGTTGCAGCGCTGCTCTGGATTGACTGCCTCCGGCGTACCTGATCCGGGCGAGCCGCCCAATCGCTTCGACGGGTGTCTTGGGCGCGTCCGCGACGTAGAGGTTCTCGACGAGGTCGCGAAGCCGCTCGGAACTACCCAGGTGTGACGGATGATCGTCGGTCACCGCATGCGCGGATTCCCTGTCGACGTCACCGAGCCCCATCAGCCGACTGGCCACCGCGATGGGCCACACCGGCGAAAGGTCGCGATCTCCGACCTCACGAGCTACGTCGTCCTGCAGTCGGATCACCCGCATCGCACGGTCGGCATCAACCAGTGCCGCCTGCGCGAGCAGCGACCACGGCGAGACCGGCACCTCGAAGGCCGATGTCGAGGGGGTATGACCTTTCCCACCCAGTGCGCCCAGTGGCGGGTCTTCCTCGTCGGCGTCGATGACAACCCAGTCTGCGGCCGGTAGTTCGACGTCGTTTTTCGGAACGCAGATGAGGTTCATTCCCCGTCGGGCGTCAGCGAGCGCGAGTTCGGGCTTGTCATGTGTTGTCCACGAGAAGCGACGGGCGGTACCCGGCGACATGAAGTAACTCACCGCACCGATCCATTGAGGAGCGTCGGCGGTCGCGGTCAGCAGGACCACGGGCCGCCCACCGGTCATCGCGTCGTAGACCGCATCGAGAAGCACCTGGATCACACCTTCGCGGTACGTCTCCAGGAGGAAGCCCACCGCCCTGCCCATGGTGATGAGCGCGCCGGCCTGAACGCGTTGACGTCCAGACAATGTTGTCGCGCGGACCGGTTGGGCGTTGTAGGGCCGCAACCAATCCGGAGAATTCCACAACTCGATCGGGCGCAGCGACGGCCGCTCGGCGACGTCGTCATCCAATACGACATGCGCAAAGACGTTTCCGGGCCGACCGGAGCCATCGAGACCTGCATCCACCGTGTGCCAATAGATGCCGGCTCCATCAGGGAGTGCGTCGTACGCGAGCCGCGCCGGACGCCCTTCGATGGTCGCGATGGTCGGAAACTGTGGCAGCGGCGAGCCCACATCGAACTTGGTGACGATGCGCTCTGTCATCGCGTCGATGTCCGCCGTGGTCAGGTTCCCGACCTTGTCCTTCACCTGCCATCCACCACCGCTACCTGATCCGTTGTCGAACGACGTGTAGATCAGTTCCCCGTACCGGCCCGTTTTGTAGAGCGACGTGATCCCGAGACGCTCGTCCTCACCGAACACGCTTGTTGTCACGTTGCCTGCCCCACCTGGGCATCCAATTGCAGCCAGGCCAACGGCGGGTCGGCGAGGGCAATCCGCCGGACTGGAAAGCCGCCGTCTTCGACGGACTCGGCCATGCCACGCGTATCCGCAAACAACCGAACGTAACCGGACTGGTTGGGCAGAAGAGCACGCCACCCGTTCTCCGGTTGACCCTTCATGAGCCGCTCGACGACGAGCTGCCACGCCTGTTGCTGCGAATGGGGCGACATCAGGGGAACGGTGACTCCGTCGTAGGGCCCCAACGGAAACCGGCTCGGGTTGTGCACCATCACAAATGGAGGCGGCGCATCGAGGTCGGTGTCGCTTTCCAGCTGGATGGCGACCACACGACCATTCGCGTCAGCGTGGACCTCGGGAAGTGAATATTTGATGCGAGTGAGGCCGGGGTACGGAATCCCGGTGTGCTCGCCGCGAACCTGCACGCCGCCGGAATAAGCCACCGGAACGAGATAGACCATGCATCCGGCGGGCAGTTCCTTCGAGAAGGTCAGGCCCCCATCACGACGATGGTGCCGCAAGTGGATTTCCTCCAGCGGATGTCCCACTATCGCCTGTTCGGCAGGAACCGAAGGCGGAGCCACATACGCCAGCACACTCGCCGCACCCGACGGCCATCCGAATGAAACGATTTGCGCATCGAATCGCTCGATGATGCGGGCGTCTGCCACGGCAGGCAGCGGACGCGTCTGAACGCGCACCTTACCGACCTTCGCGTGGTCGGCCAAGACCGTGACGGGCGTGAAATACGTGCGATCCCAATCGCCGTGCCATGGCACCGCGGTCATGCGCGACGCCATCGAATCAGCCGCCACCACAGGGTGCTTCAGCTGAGCGGCATCATCAAGACCCTGCGGCGCGAGGGCTTCCTGCGGCAACTCCGACAACTCGAGGTCTGCCGGCGGCGGAGTCGGGCTTCGGTAGATCACAACCCGCCCTGCAGGCGGCGTGGACCATCGCAGTTCGAACTCTCCGATCCGATCAGCGCTCAGGGTTACCTGTAGGTCCGTCACCGGTTGCAGCACAACCGATACTGCTATGTCCTTCTGCACAGGATTGGCGAGCCGCACGCTGTTGCCCACACTTACTTCTGCCAAGGCGCGGTACAGGTAACGCTCGCCGCGGGTGACCTCTGTGTCGACGAATCCGGTCAGATTGGGTTCGCTGGAGAGGATCTGGTGGCGGGGATCGTTCAATCCTCGAACACCTTCGCTCAGCGGCACCCGGAAGACTCGGACCGCCCGCGTACCCGGAAAGACGTTCCACTGCGCGATGACTCGGCCTTCGTCTTCGAACAGGTTGAAGTCTGCGACCGGACTGACCACTTCACCCTGCGCAACGAGCACCGGCTGTTGATATCTTGCAGTGCGGACGTCAGTGCCGACGTGGCACCACACCTGGAAAGTGCGCACCGCCGAGGCCAAGAACCGGGTGTCGTCGAATGCGATTTCGGTGGTGGCAACCAGGAGCTCGCCGGCTTCGGGCTTGTGCGGAAATTCGTCTTCGGTGGACACAACACGGTAGATCACGGTGTCGTCGGGTGAGGCCAGATACGGCTCCCAGGTCACACGATGCCCGTCGGGGCCTTTGACGATCACCACCGCACCGGGCTCGACAGGACTCTCTCCGTATTCGAACTCGCAGAAGTCCCTGTGCGCCAATCCCAATCCGCGATCAACTACCGGTGAAACCGCGGCCTGGTCGGTGCCCACACTCGCTGCGGGTGCGGACGCGACCGGGGTCGTTCGTTCAGCGGGCACCGGAACTGCCGGCGCCGCTACGACTGCCGGTGTCGGCGAACCGGCAGACGCAGCCGCCTCGTCCGGGAAGAACTCTGCCAAGATCACCGCGATTTCGGCCGCCAGGGCTGGATCTGCTCCCTGGAGCTTGTTGCGAATCTGGTCTTCGGATACGAACTTGTATTTGACCAGCTTGATCAGGGTCGCATCTTTGATCGCACCGGCGGACTCAACACCATCAGCGATTCGCTGCGAGCGCCACTGCATCAACGCTTCGACGGGATCTGCGGTCACGGAGCCACCAGAGGGGGGCTCAATTACAGCGGCGGGTCGGCTCGCTTCAGTGATCCGTGAACCGCTTGCATCA
The DNA here is from genome assembly GCF_056786475.1 of Williamsia sp. Y844. Taxonomy (NCBI): domain Bacteria; kingdom Bacillati; phylum Actinomycetota; class Actinomycetes; order Mycobacteriales; family Nocardiaceae; genus Williamsia; species Williamsia sp. Y844. Next base: position 61,829 of record NZ_JBXCJB010000002.1, on the reverse strand, counting down.
GCACCGGAGGCAACGCTCACCGGCTCACGCGGGTGCCGCGCCGGCGCCGCAATCTCAGCAGGTACCAGGAGTTCTCGAGGCAGGTTCTGTACCACAGCATACGGATCGAGCCCGAACTTCACCTGGTGCAGGATGTATTCGATCGTCGCCTTCCAGGCGAGTACTACGCCCTCGGTGGCCAACGTGCTCAGTGTTGCGGGGTTAGCAGCGATCGCGGATAACTGCTCTTCCGATGGCACGTCATAGCCATCGGCAACGGCTACCGCCCACAATAGGAGTGCGGTTTCCCGCTTCTGTTGTTTGATGTTCGTCATCTCAGAATCCGGCCCCTTCGCCCAGCTTCGGAGGCGCGAATCGCTGACTTTCCGAGACCGGTTCGACCGCTGCAATGTGTTCCGGACGCATCTGCGGTACCTCTTCGTTCCATTCGATGTCTGTCCGACGACGGGCGTCGAGGGTCAGACTGTCGATCGACAACGCGCCTGACAGCTGCGTTGCGGCACAGATGATTCCGAGTCCGTTCCGCGCCGCGGTTCTTACATCGTCACGCACCTCGGCTGCCCCGGAGGTCGTGGCCATGTCGGTCAGAATCATCCGGTCGAAGTTTCCGCTCGGCGGAGTCGGACGGTCGATCTGACACAAGAAGTCAGAAATGCTGACGGCGCGGTCGCTGCCGCCTCCCGGGACGTCGACGGTTCCCACCAATCGTTGGACCAGTTCCGATTTCGGTCCCATCAGGTTCGCGCGAGCACGATTCCACACGAGATCAGCGCCGGTGGACGTGATCTGACCACTGAACAGAGCGTTCGACCAGCGATCGAGTTGCGATCCCGACCCCTGTCCGGGGGCAGTCCACAATCGGCTCAGCTCGGCTTCCGCGTCGCGTTCGGCGCGTCCTGCAGCGGGGGTGGCGTTACGGACGAGTCCATCCCAGGACTCGGTCAACCATCCGAGCCCAAAGAGATCCTGCCGCACATAGTGCGCTGTGGTGGCAACCTGTTCGGCTACCGGATGTGCTGAGCCCGTGGCAACCGACATGGGCAGGCCCCAGGCAATCCTGGTATCAGCGTGGCTCTCGGCAAGATCGGGCCCGAGGGGTTGTGCGAGAAACGTTCCCAGCGCTCTGCTCCAGGACAGATATTGGCTGTATGCCTGCGACAGACGTTCCAGATCACGAAGTCCGGTACGAAGATTTTGCCGGTCCACCTCCTGCTCGGAGATGACAGACTTGCGCCGATTCAGTTGCTGGAACAGGTCTCGTTGGCTTCTGATGAAGGCGATTCCGCACACCGCTGTCGAAACCAGCAGGAGCACCACGTAGATCACCGCCGCCAACCACCAATCGAGCAGTCCGTCGACCACCTCCCAGACAAGCAGCGCGGCAACAAGAATGGCCAGGACTGCACCCACTTGGATTATCCGCGCGAACCGCCCGTGACTGCTTGCCGTTTGTTCCGGCGGCGTTTGAGCGTTACGCAGTTTCTGCAAGAGGTGCTGCACCTCACGGAAAGTGTTCTCGAAACTGTCGGCGAGCCGGCGGCCGACCTGTACGCCGAAGCTTCCTGAGGTTTCGCGTTGCCAGTTGTCGATGTCAGAGGCAGTCCGACGGGCATCCAGGCCCAGGTTGGACTCCTGCTCCAGTACGGAGAGCTTCTGGCGCAGCTGCTTGATGCCGAGCGCGTCGGTCGCGTCGACCCCATCGACTCCGACGGTTGCCGCGACGATGCCGGGAAGTTGGTTGAAGCGCTGTGCAGGCCCTGGGACGACGTCCGCAGACCGGCCGAGGACTCCGCGATTCGCCCCGACCTGAACGGGCGCCAGATCCGAAGACCGGGCTCCACCATCGGCCAACGTGAGAGCTGCCCGTGCGTAGTCCTGCCAGAGTGTCGACATGTCCACCGCCGCGTTGTGCGTCCGACCTTCGGTCGGGTCGGCCAGGACACTGCTCAGTTGTCCTGATGCCGAGCCGATCTCGGTCCAACCCGCGAGATGACCTTCCGCGGTGCGACCGCGTGCCACCACGTCGTACGCCGAGGGTGCGGCACCGAAGATGGTGGCATGCACCGTCGAGGCGATTCCGGCCGAGACCCCGTCCACCAAACGTCCGTACCAGGCGGCAGGGGCGTTGCGGAGTGCAGCGCCCATGAACGAGAAGAACATCTTGATCGCGGCCCAGACCCCGATCTCGGATGAGCTCTCGACCGCATAGGGCATGCGTGGTCCTTGGAGGACCGAGTCGAACTTGCGCCACAGCTCGTCGGACATTGTCCGAGCAGCCAATCCGACGTCTTGGATATAGACCACGGTGGAACGTTGATCGCTCGGTAGTGGCAGCGTCCCGTCCTGGGCGAGAACCTGTGCACGGAGCGAATCCTCCGACGCGGAGGTGTCGAGCTTGCGGTAGAACGATCGCGCCAACCGCACCACCTGGCCGGGGAGCACAGGTGCGTCATCAAGCGGCCGATGATCCAGGCCCTTCCACAATCCGAGCAATGCCACCGCGGCCGGTGCGCAGTGGCGACCGATTTCGACTGGATCCGTCGACGGTTCCAACTGGACGTGCCCCATCCCAGGGCCCTGCGCGTCTTCCGGCGCCACCAGGATGTTGTGCCATCCGTCCAGCACCGATGGAGACTGTGTGGCAACGGTTCCGGGCCGGGCGATCATGCATCGCACCCGGACGACACGCGCGCCACCCGACGTGGACGCGAGCAGATCGGCGATCCGATGCTCTTGTCCGGCCGACGCCGGTGCGAGGATGCCCACCAGTGGAACGATGACGCAGATCCGGAGTACATCGATCCGCTGCGTCGACAACACCTGTTGGAGCGTCGTGTCGTACGCACGCCCCTCCGACACACTGACGACAACCTCGGTCGTCGGCGCCTCGGTCACCCAGACAAAAGGTTCGATCAACCCGCCGGCGGAGAGATCACAGAGTGCGCTGAGGATCCCGTCTGCGATGCCGCGCGGCGCGATGAAGACAGTGACTGCAGCCATGTCAGAACGTCCCTCCCATGGGAACTTCGAACGCCTTCACAGAAGACGTCGGAGCGATCGGTTGCACCGGTGCTGACGATTCCGGGCGTTTGGCCTGCTCGACGCACCCGTCGATCATGTCGATGATCTGACTGGTCGCCCAGTACACGTCCGGGGCGAGGTCACGGAAAATCGGTGTGGCCGATGCCTGTTCGCGGACTGTGATAGTCGAGAACACACCGCCGCCGGGGGCCGGTGGCAATCCCGGCTCCGGACGTGCGCCCGGCGGAAGGTAGTGGGTGCCTGCGAAGTCGCGGTTGTTCTGCAGGTAGGTTCGGAGGCTTTCCGCACGCTCGTCGATGGTCACACCAGGTCCGGTGTTCTCGACCGCCGACGCCAGACCAGTTCCCGTGTCACCGTTTCGGAGCCAACGGGACAGATGGGTACGAGCCGCCAGGCCGTGAACGCCCGACACCTCGTCTTCGGCCGACGAATCGTAGATTCGGCGGAGCGCCCGGTACGGCAACATCGACGACATCACCGGCGGCTCATGGGACTGAGCCATCGCCAGCAATATCGACTCGAGAACTGCCGGCATCCAATCGTATTCGGCAGTGAACTGCGACGGTGGTGTCAAGAGTGGATTGGGGAAGTTCCGCCAGGCGCTTGTCTCGCCGTCCCAGACCCGGGCTGCCTCGTCGTAGGGTTCCGGCGGCAGCGAGACCTGGCCGATCACGCGACCCAGGGTCCATCCGGCGACCATCGCACGTCGTTCGGTCGGGTGCATCGGCAACGATGCGGCGAGCGGCCGCGAGCGGCGCATCCGCCAGAATGCCTGGCGCTGTGAGGCAGACGCCCCGAACCACTGACGCGCTGCCGGTTCGAGGACCGAGTTGAAGGCCAGCGGCGAATAGTTCGGGTATGAACCGAAGATGTCGACGCGTTTGATCTTCGACTCGTCGGTGAGCGCCCGGGCCAGCACGTCTTTGGTCTTGCTGTCGATACGTGAGTACTCATTGAGCGCCGACGCCAGCTCGTCTGCCACGCGCAAGCCCTTGAACGGCACCGCCGAGAACTTGAACCGGTAGCTCATCTGCTGGGTGTTGTGGATCGCCTGCATGGCCTGTTCGTTCACACTCGCCAGCGGTCGGGCCAGGTTGATCGCCTCACCGAACTTCGCCACGATGTCGTGGTGACGCCGAGCCAATTCGGATTCCGGCTCCCCGACGCCGGTCAGGTACTCCCGCAACGACACTCGACAGAAGCGGTCGAAGGATTCGCCCGTCCTCTCGATGAACTTGCGGGACCGGTTCAGAAGCTCGGCCGGGCGGACGTGCACGTCAAAACGGGCCGGCGAGGAGATCCGGGATTCGCCGGTCGCCGGATCGGTCACGAACGCCCGCGACTTCCATTCAGCGGTCCGCTCGACCACCGGCTGATCTTCGGCAGGCGCGTGGCTGCCATCGTTGGTCGCCCAATGCCCGGTGATGGCGTAGGTGGTGGCGACCGCGACAGCCTCACTGAACTGCCGCATACCCACCGCTGAGGCACCGACGGACAGCGGCAGATCGACTTCATACCGCTCTTTGAAGTCGGCTGAACTGGTCAGCATGACTTCGTTGTTGGCTTCAGAGAACCTATCTGACACCCAGGCATCTGAGTCAGACGGCCACGCCGCATATTCGTCTGTCTGCAACCGCGCGAGACCCACGTCGCGAACAGGCTCCCCCGCAGCCGTACGCAGCAGGATGTGGGATTCGTTCAGTGCCTCGATCAACGGATCGAAGACTTCACCCACCATTGAGCCGGCGGCAACGCTCACGAGGTTCGACAGGGACGCGTAGATCTGGCGTTCGATTGTTCCCTGGCTGCCCTCGAGGACGCGGGCGAGGATCTCTGAGGTGCTGGTGAGGTTGCCGCGGAGGCCGTTGAGCGTGCTCGTCACCTCGGCCGGTAGTTCGATGACGTCCGAGGGACTGTACTTCGCGAGGTCTTGCGCGCTCGGCAGCACCACGTTCTGCATGTACTGTGAGACCCGCTTGACCAGTGCTGTTGCATACGGGAGACCGAGCTGTGCAATGGCTTTCGTGGTCACTGCTTCGAGGCGCTGAGCGAAGACCACGTGCCAACGGTAACTCCACGAATAGGCCTGCTCGTGGCTGCCGTCCAGCAATGACTGGCGGCGGTCGGCGAGCGCGTTGTGCACACTCGACACCCAGTGAGCGGCGTTCAAGCCGTCGCGAGCGTCGATGTAGCCGCGCAGATTGGTGTTCACCACGTGTGCAGACAGGCTCGTGACATCCTGACGAGGCAACACTGTGGTCGTGATCCATTGCCCGACAACTGCTTCACCGGCAGTCACCGGAAGCTCGAGCTCGTTGCAGATGTTGGACCACTGACTGTCCAGGATCGCCGCGGCCTGGTCATCATCAGAGGCCGGATTACCGGGTTGCAGATGGCCGCGCAGCAAGCGTTCGGCGCTGCTCCGGGCGAGGCGTTGTGCCGAGTACTCCGCGTACCGATCGCGGCCCATGCTCAAGCTGGCGAACCCGAACGACCCCCACGGCAGGTTGTCCCACTGACCGTTGCCCCAGCCGATGAACTCGCGATTGCCTGCGGTTCCACCACCGTTGGACAGGTCCCATTCGACAAACTGTTGCGACGCAGACTTACTCATCATCAACGCCGACAGTCCCCTACCCAGACCGCGATACACGGCCTCGGGCGAACCGTCGCCGAACAGGGTGCGCTCAGCACCGACATAGCGTCCGACCGGGAAGACACGAGCAAACGGGATCAGTTCACCCTCTCCATTTTGCTGCCCGAGTGCGCGGAGGATCGAGACATCGTGTTCACGGGCGGCACCGGTTTGGCTCGCCACGATCTCACCGAGCATGGCCAACGCATTCGCCCGCACACCGGTGATCGCCGACGAATCCAGACTGTCGAAAATGTCCGGCGCGACCATGAACACGCCCATGAGACGCGGGTCGACGCCCGGAATCAGTGTCAGCATCCGGCAGATATCGAGGGCCATGGAAGCTCCGGCACCACCGGCCATCGACGACACCACGAGAACCACCGGGCTCTCACCGGCGTCGAACTTGCCCGAACCGGGAAGGTCGAGACGTCGCATCTCGCTTTCGGTTTCAACGCGGAACAGGCGATCCCAGCTGTGCTGCAGCTCTTCCCGCACCTTCGCGACCCGGCTCAGAGTGATCATCCGGCCGAGCGCGCGATACTGCCCGGCGCCGGTACTCAAGGGCGTGTGAATAGAACTGGGGTCCCGTGGCGCCCACGTCGCCAAGGCGTCCAGCTCACCGCCCGAGGCCAGACGTTGGGAGATGGCGTTGTCGAGAACCTTGTAGCTGTCACTCTGCGGTCCGGTGCCGACATAAGCGCCACCCTGGTCGCGGACGTTGCCGAGCCCGTCGGGGCCCGGGGACGGAGCTGTAGGCACGTCGAGGTGCACGAACTGCCAGCCGGCCGGGATCTGTGTGACGCCGAATGCAGCGAGGTCCGAACGCAACTGGTCCATCATGTAGGCCAGCGTTGCGCCTCCCGAACCACCGCAGCCGACAACCAGAAATCTCCTCATACTGTTCTAGCCCTTCATAGCGTTGGTCGATTTCAGCGACGGAATGGGTCGAATGGTTCGTCAGGAATCCTGGGAGCAGCTCCCGGAGAACCCTTTTCGAGCGTCGGACGGCTCGGCGACGGCGAACCCGGTCGTTGCTGCCCGGCGAACGGATCAGCACCGGGTCGTGCGGCAGATCCGAATGGATCGCCCGAAGTCGGTGATGCCGAGGGCGACCCGGAACCACCGAAGGGATTGAACGCCGTCGTCGCCGCCGGAGGCTGAGCTGACGGACCTCTCGGAGCTGTCACTGTGGTCCGTGAGCGCAGCTCTTCGAGGGTGCGCGGCAGATGCCGCATCATGTCCTCGACGAGCGCGTTGACCTGCTGCGGTCCGGCGTCACCACCGGCGAGCAACACCACTGTGGCCCGATCTGCGGGACCGTTCGGGTCATGCAGCACAAACCATGTGTTGTGCACCGCCAACGGCAACCGAGCGTTCGGCGTCTTGCCGTGCATGGCAGGCGACTTACTGCCTGCACCGGCTCGATCACCGGACTTGGCGACCACAAACCCCGCACCCAACGGCGACAAACCGGTTCGAGTGATCAATTCGATGCCACCGAGGTCAAGGCGCCGAGCAGGTTTGTCCAAGCCTCGAACCAACTCGACAAGGTCGCGATCCCTGATGGCGAACGGCTGTCCGTCACGCAACACCGATCCCCCACTCACGGTGACCGGAATCTGCTGCGCACGCAGTGCCCTGGCCGGGATCCGCGCCGTGAACCACTTCGCCAAGTACAGCAGGAGCAACGGCACACCGGGGCCCAGGATCAGTGCCACCACGAGTGCGATGAGGAAGTTGTTGGTATTCAACGGCTTCTGCAGATCCGCGGTGAACGGCACCTGCACCGCCACGGCCCGCTCGGCTTCATCGGGAGGTGAGACGATCACCTGCACCGATCCGTTGACCACACCGTTGACCGCATCCGGAATCGACAGGGTCAGCGGCAACGTCTCCTGCTGCCCTTCGGCCAACGTCACACAGTTGTCGGCCGACGTCGACGATGCGGCGACGGTCAGCTCGTCCAGACCATCCGGAGCGGCAACAACCTTCGCGGCCGGTTCTTGCGGCAGCCAGACGCATCCGGGGCCGGTCACGGTCAGCGAGCCCTTGAAGTTTCCGTTACCCTCAACGGTTCCGAAGTCGATCGTGCTGCCGACCGAGGGGAAGCCTCGGGGCGGATCGATGGTCGCCGGGATGTCGATGGACCTCGGCGTCAGCAAGGTGCCCTGCACTCGTTGGCCGTTTGCACTGGTGGCGTCGGCGGTGGTGATTGCGAGCGACAGTCGCATCGTCGCGCTGCCGGCGGGCACTCCGGAGAGATCCATCGTCACCGGGTTCGAGATCGCACTCTTGTCCACATCGGAGACGACGGGGTAGCTCTTCCCGTCCTTGTCGACGAGCGTCGCTGAGAACTTCGCCTTGCCCAGTAGTTCCGTGGGATCGATCTTGCTGCCTTGACCGTCGACGACGGAGAACGTAACCGGGACATCGGCATCGTCACTATGCAGCGCGGCATTCTGATCACGGTCCCAGGACGGAACGAGATCACCCGAGATGTGAATGTTCGATTTGCTTGTAGCCCCGGAAGCACCGGCCGGATCAACGAACGCCAAAGCCCACACGCCCTGCCATTGCGGCGCTTGAACATTGCTCATCTCGAAGGACACGGTCTTCTGCGACGGCCACTGGTAGTCGACTTTCACGCCGCCCAGGTCGCCTGTTCCACCAGCCCGATTGTCGAGCGGCAGCCGTTCACCCTTAGGCGACACCAGGGTCGGCACCAGATTCGCACCATCAGCCGTGGCCAAGACGTTGACGTTGCCGACCGAGCGGTCGAGAACGAATCGATGCTGACCCGCTTCACAGACCACCCGAGCGCAGACGATCGCCTCGGTTTCCAGCGGAGCCTGGCCGGGCGTGCTGAATGCGTCGAAGGCGAACAGCAGGTCGTCGATGTCTTGGGCGAGATAGAAGTCGCCTGGAATCGGAGATGTCAGGTCGCCACATGCCGCGGGTTTCGCTTCACCCGTGGCGATAGACCTCATCAGATCGAAGTCTGCTGCCGAGGAACCCGCCGGCGCGAGTCCGATGCCGAAGGTGACGATTCCCGACGACCGTAACTGGTCCGCCAAACCTCCCGAGCGACAGATGCTCTCGGTAGCTGCCGCGACGGCCTGATCGACACCGGCCTGCCCATTGAGGTCGACGCCGGGCGCATATGGCTTGTCCGCTCCGCCTCGCGGAGTGAAGTCGAGTTTGCCGTCAGAGAACCAAGCAACGGCGCGGCAGTTGCCGCCTCCGACCTCACCGGCTGCCGGTTCGGAGAACTGTTGACGTGCGCCTTCCAGTGCGAGCCAGTAGTCGGTGTCGACGCCGGTGTTGCGGTTACGGAAGCGATCGATGCTGGACTCCACCACGGGCAGCGACGCTTCGTCGAGCGCGGTCCATCCGAGCTCGCTGCGGTACTGGTCGGCGAAACCGGAGACCGCCACCTCGATCTTCACCCCGGAATCGGAGGCGAATCGCGCCAGTTGCTGTGTCAGGTACTTCGCCGCCGTGACGCGTGCGGCGTCCGGATCGGACGTCTGCAGGCTCGTCGATTCGTCGATCATCAGCAGCATTTGTCCGGATTGTTGCGCCGCCAGACATGCACCGAACTGGGTGGCGCCGTCGCCCTCATCGGCGCTCGCTGTCGGCGCCAGCACAACAGCAATCACCGTGACGCAGAAGAACATCGCGAGCAGTTGTGCTACTTTTCTGATCTTAACGCTCATTGACGACCTACCCAGAACGCGAAACCCAGTGCACCAATGACAATTCCGACGACAGCGATGAGAACGACCGCGCCGTACGCGGTGGTCGCCCAGCCAGGGCTGGTATAGATCGGCGCGGAACGGCGTTTCGTGTCAGCCAGCGTGAATGCGGCCAAGATCCCGATGGCGATCGGACCCGACAAAGCCCATCCAACGATCGACAACCAGTCCGAACGACCGATGAGCCCGACGACCACACCCAGCAATGCGGTCACGCCCGCGGCGATCAGCAAACCTGTCGGCGGGCCTGCGATCTGGAGCGGCCCCGGTTGGGGCACACCGTTGCCACGCGCGGAACCGAATGCACGTTGAGAGGGTACGGAACGAGGGTTCGGCACGGCACTACTGCCTGATCCAAACGGGTCGAATGGTGCTGACACAATGCTTCTTTCAAGTACTGGTATGGACAACGCTCCGCCGAAGCAAATGTCAGCCCATTTGAAATTGCCGATACGCGACGCAACTAGTACGGCACATTTCAGATCCGCAATAGCCTTGCCTGACCGTCGAATTGAGCGCCGTCAGGCCTGTCATACAAACAGATGACACCGACTCTCAAGTCTCGCAACGCATTTAACCATCCAGGTCCGACATCCACCGCACCAGTCCGGTGAATAGGCCCGATCAGCCCACGTTCACACCGTATTCACGCGCGATTCCAGCAAGGCCAGATGCATACCCCTGCCCGATCGCGCGGAATTTCCACTCAGCTTCCCGGCGATAGATCTCGCCGAATATCATCGCCGTTTCCGTCGACGCGTCCTCACTGAGATCAAATCGGGCCAGTTCACGGCCATCTGCCTGGTCGACAACACGGATGAAGGCATTCACGACCTGCCCAAAGTTCTGGCCAAGGGCGGCGGCATCGTGGATGGTGACCGGGAAGACGATCGACTGCACTCCTGGAGTCAACGCACTCAGATCAATATTGATCAACTCGTCATCACCTTCGCCCTCCCCCGTTCGGTTGTCTCCGGTGTGCTCGATCGCCCCGTCGGGTGAGGTGAGGTTGTTATAGAAAACGAAGAAGGAGTCGTCGAGTACCTTCCGATTCGAATCAACAGCAAGGGCACTCGCATCGAGGTCGAAGTCGACCCCCGAGGTGTCCCTGACGTCCCATCCGAGCCCGACGCCGACTGCCGTCAAGTTCGGAGCTTGCTTGCTCAGGGAAACATTTCCGCCTTTACCCAGGCTGACCGACATTTTTTCCTCCAACTAACTCCGTGCGCGTAGTCCAAACGATGGACACGGAGCGGTTCGCTTTTCCATTGTCGCACTTGACATTATCGCGTTGCGACATCCCGGGCAGAGGAATTACACGCAGCGCTATGGACGGGCGTTAATTCGGCGAATTGCCGAAACGGCGGGCTGTCCACGCCGGCCAATCGTCCAGCGGCAACAGAAAGTTCGTCTGAACAGATGATTGTCGATGACGTTCGAGAATCACATCGCCACCGCCGACGCACCTTCGCTACACCACCGAGCTGTCCGAACACCTCGGCATTGCCCAGAGCTGAATGCCGATCCGCAGTAATTGAATTCAACGTGGACCGGAACAACGTCGCGCACGCTTCGAGAAGTCAGACACGCGTCGGTGACCACGCTGTTCGGAATCAGCAGTGTATCTGTAACACTCAGGGCCCGGGTGGCTATATCTCTATGACTGCCGTCGACTCCCCTCCGACGGCGCACGCCCCGAAAGGCCACCCCTCCGCCATGCCCGATCCCTTTGCCATGCCCTCCAACTGGGACCGCCCACCGCCCGGCCCGCCGCAGCGCACAAAAAAACGCAAGTGGCCGTGGATCGCCGGTGGGTTGGTGGCGGCACTGGTGGTCTTCGGTGCCATCGGCGCGGTGACCGAGGACGACAAACCGGCAACTGTCGCTGACAAGGCGCCCGCTCCCCTGAGCACGACAACCACCACCCTCACCGAGAAGCCGCTCCCGGTCGCGACCCCCATCGCGCAGGTGAACAACGCTTCCGGTGCCAACAGAGCGATGATCAAGCTGAACGCACTGGAGGTCAAAGGCCGCGCGCCGAAGACCGGGTACGACCGTGGCCAGTTCGGCAACGCCTGGACCGATGCCGTGAGCGTCGAAGGCGGACGCAACGGGTGCGACACCCGCAACGACATCCTGCGCCGCGATCTGACCGGAATTGTCTACAAGGCGGATTCACGAGGCTGCACGGTGCAGTCCGGCGTGCTTGTTGACCCATACACGGCCACGTCGATCAATTTTCTCCAGGGCCAGGACACCTCGAGTGCCGTCCAGATCGACCACGTGGTGGCGTTGTCGGATGCTTGGCAGAAGGGCGCGCAGCAACTCACGCCCGGCCGGCGCGTCGACTTCGCCAATGATCCGCGCAACCTGCAGGCCACCGACGGCCCCATTAACCAGCAGAAGAGCGACGGCGACGCTGCCACCTGGTTGCCGCCAAGCAAGGCATACCGCTGTACGTACGTGTCCCGACAGCTGGACGTGAAGGCCGAATACCAACTGTGGGTCACGCAGGCCGAGAAGGACGCGATTGCACGCGTTCTCAGCACCTGCGGTGCCTCGATGCCAGAGGCTCCCGCTGTCGCCAAAACAGAAACCGCGACTCCCGTTCCCAGAACATCCACACCCGCGGCGGTTCGCCCGGCGAACACTCCGCCACCGGCGCCTGCGTACACGCCGCCTCCTGAACCCGTCTACACACCACCAGCGGTGGTCGACGCGCCGTCGGTCTCCTATGCGAACTGTTCCGCTGTGCGCGCTGCGGGCGCAGCTCCGATCTACGCGGGACAGCCCGGTTACAGCCGCAAACTCGACCGCGATGGTGACGGGATAGCCTGCGACACGTAGCCGCCGCTAACCGCGCCGTAATACACGAACGATACCTACGAGTTCACCGGCGATGGTCCCAGAAGATCGGCGACCTACACGACCGGTCGTCACCTGCCGGCTACGGCCACAACTCGAGCCTTGAGCAACACCGACTCCTGAGAAGATTCAGTCGCGCCGCAGGGGTCCGATCCACGGTGTCGACGATGCCGCGCATCAGCCCGCTACACCGCCACCGCCGGTCTTTATCCCCTTTGACATCACCAAGTTTGCCATCTTCGAGTGATAGCGCATCGCAGCGTCAGGCGATGACACACCGCGACTGGGGTACCCCTGTGAACCGGTCGATCATCCAACTGAGCGCGGTCGGGATACCGAAGAACTCCGGGATACCGTGTGCTGCTGCGGTTCCCGGGAGTATCTGTGGCAGCGGGAAGGTGGTGAACTGCACCGTCGCACCCCGGCCGCACCATTCGCGGGCGACTTCGCGTGAGCTACTCCATGGCACCACGTCGTCATTGTCGGACGCCACGATGAGAATCGGTGCTTCGGGCGTCAGGGTGCCGATGCGCTGCTCGTCGAAGATGGGCTTGAGGACCGGGCTCGCGGTGGCCACCTCACCCAAGGGACGACCACTGCTCGTCCACGCGCTCGTCCGTTGAAAGGCGTACCGCGCAAGCGTTTCCGGTACACACTGGTTCGAGGTCTCACGCAACAGCGACTTTCCCGCCTTGTTGAGCACCCGGTCCAGTTCAGGACGGGCTTCGGGATAGTCGGCGTAGATCCCGTTGAGCGCGTATCCGACAGCGCCGGTGAGGATTCCACCTTCGGCGAGCGCCAGGGTCTTCAGCGGGTCCACTGGCGGTGCGCCGGCGTAGGTTCCGCGGACGTTGAGTTCGGGCGCGTACTGGGCTTGCAGTTCGGCGGCTCCGGCGACCGCTCCCCCGCCCTGCGAGTAGCCCCACATCCCGAACGGAGTGTTGCCTGGGAGGGATTTCAGGTCGATGGCCGCGCGGGCCGCGTCGAGCACCGCTTGGGCCTGGCCCACGCGGTTGAGGTATCCGTGCACGGCAGGGGTGCCCAGACCTTGATAGTCGGTGACTACAACCGGGATGCCCTGAGCAACCGCCGCGTAGATCGCAGCAATTTCGTACTGCACCATCACGTCGAGTCCGCCGCCGTAGTGAATGACGGAGTTGAACAGCCGCGACGGTGCACACTGATCGCCTTGACCGTGGGTACCGACGGCCATACTGATGATCGGACGCGGACCGGGCTTGGCCCAGGGAATGGCCGGCTCAAAGTAGGTGCCGGTGACTGCGATCGGTGCACCATTGACGTCGGTGCTGGAATACATGATGCGGGTACCGGTGGCCGGGAAGGCACCACCGGCGGCCGGGATGCTGAACGCCAGTGGTGAGGGTTCGGACCGAAGAATACTTCCCGGGGTAGCCGAGACATCGGCGGGCGGCTGGTAGAACGCCGGCAACGGTGCCGCGCCCGCACTTCCCGCACCGGCGCACACGGTCGCCGCGGCGAGGGTCACCACCGCCAGGACGCTGATGAGCAGATGGGGCAGGCGTGCGACGGTGGGTGCCATTCTGCGGAAATTACCAGGTGCGAATTGCAGGGGGACCATTTTCGCGGACGCGGTGTCCGGGTAATTTGGGTGGCATATGAGATCTTCACTCGCGTCGTGCGAGAGATGACTGGTAGGGATCGGAAACTTAGTTCAATTCTTCCGGAACGAGAATGTCACCGCGCCACGGGAGATCACGCCCCTCCGAAAAGCCGCCGCAGCCACCCGCCGAAACCACCCCCGCCGCCGGCGGGTTCGTCGGTCGCTCGACGGTTGATGTCATCGACGTCGTGGAACGCCTGCGCTCGAGCCTGGATCGCCTCCACCGAATCGAGACCGGGATCAAGGAACGGGCGGCGCTCCTGAGTGCCGACCAACCGGGTGCGAAGCGCCGCCATACGAACAGTTTCGGCGTCACGCAGAGCCAGTCGAGCGGCGGTCTCCTGTTGCCGGACGAGCCTGTCATCAACGGAGCGAGCGTGTTTCGCGGCGTCTTCCAAGAGCTTCACCCGCTCATCGAGCTGCTTGCGACGGTTATCTAGCCACTGTTTGCCGTCTGCTACGGCTTGCTTGTCCGACGCGCGACGGGACGGCTTCAATTTGTCGACCAGTTCCTGCATTGCGCTTGCCTGCACTACCGAAGAAGCGATCCAGAACAGATCTGGCCCGAAGTCGACATCGCCCAACCACCCGCCTGTAGCAGCTTTCGATGAGGTGATCACCGCGACTGCTGCTCGCGCCTTCTCCACGAACTTGCGGTCCTTCTTGTCGCACTGCGACACCTCGTGGGAGGTGATGAGATAGCCGGATTCCACCAATGACCTTTTGTGCGAGTCCCGTTCGTTCCGCAAAACTTCACGCAGCCATGCGCCTGTCGCGAGGACAACCATCGCCACGAATGCACCCACGAGAAGGAACGCGATGTGCACCATCGAGGCGGCGACCAATGAAACGGCCACGCACACGGCGGCCGTATTCACAGTCAACGTTCGACTCGACACCACCGACAGGACCGGACGCTCCCTGCGGCGAGGTGCATCGGCGGCGTAGTACTCGCACAGGTCATCCACAGGAGTCAGAGCTCTTCAATGGTGATCAGGCCGTCCTGCAAAGCCCGCGCCAACAGGGCGGCCTTGGTGTTGGCCGGGCGACCGACAGCCTCGTACTTGCCGCGGATGCGCGAGATGTGGGTGTTGACCGTCGCAGCGCCGATAAAGAGCGAGCGCCCAACCTCCTCCTTGCTGTCGCAGATCAACCACGTTCGTAGAACCTCGATCTCACGCCCACTCAATTTCGGCCCAGTGGTCCGGGCACCTGCCTCATCCATCGTGTCCATCACGGATCCAAGTCCTCCTTCGGAGACAGTCGGAGTTGACTGCCATCTACGACGAGAAAGTAGAGGGAAGGTCTGACATTGAAATCCATTGCGCGACTGCGACTTTACTTCCACACGTGTCATTTCGAACGCATGATCGAGCACTACCCGTCGGCCGCCGCATCTTGTCAGACCGGCTCGCTACCCTCTCCCAAGGACGCCAGGAAGGGATCAGCGAACCGCTGGCGGGTATCCGCACCGCCACCGGCTCGACGAACCTCATGCCGTAGGCGGTCGAACAGGGGACACACAGTCGCCCGCGCCATGCCCTAACGTTGAACGTTGCCGGAGTCTCAGGACCCCTGGCATCAGATGCAAGACAAACTCGGAGGACGTAGTGAACCAGCGCGATGCACGTCAACGGTTCGGCATCGTGGCCGATGGTCTCACTATCGACCTTCATGCGCATCCGGCCGTCAACCTCGCATTGGTACACAATGGTGTGCCACTCGTGATGGGTCTCGAGATTCGCAACGACTCGGACGCAGACATCGTTGATGTCAAGGCGACTGTCGAACTCCATGGAGGCGGCCGGCAACTCTCGCCCTCACACAGTGAGGTCCTGGACGGGCCACTCACACCGGGACGAATCGCCTTCTGGGACAACTATCCGGCGCTGGTCCCGCAGATCCCCCATCTTCGAGAACTCAATGAAAGCTACACCGCAACGATTTCGGTCACCGTGTCCCGGTTGTGGGGCGATGACATCCACCTGAACGCACCGATTCGGGTTCTTGCCCACAACGAGTGGTTCAACGCACCGGTCTTTTTCGATTCACTCGCAGCGTTTGTCCAACCCAACACGCGCGCAGTCGCATCGGTTTTGGACGTCGCGTCGGAGATCCTCGCCGCGAACACCGGTGACTCGGCGCTCGGCGGGTACCAGAAGGGTCCCGAACGCGCGGCATTGATCGCGGCGGCGATCTATGAAGCATTGCGACGCCAGCAGATCCGGTACATCAATCCGCCCGCGTCGTTCGAAGGCACCGGCCAGAAGATCCGCACCAGTGCCCAGGTTCTCGACGAGCGTTTCGGCACTTGCATCGATCTATCCGTCACGTATGCCGCATGTCTTGAGCAGGCAGGCCTTCGACCACTCATCTGGCTGACCACCGGCCACGCGTTTGCCGGATACATGCGCGAAGAAACAAATCTCGCGCACACCAGCATCACCGAGCCGAACGTCATGATCAACCTTGTCGAGTCCGGCCAGGCCGTGCCCATCGAGGCGTCGTTCTACGACCTCACCCCCGCCGGTTCTTTCAAATCTGCTGTTGCTCAAGGCCGCAAACACTTCGCCGATCCGGATTCATTGAGCGGCGTCGTCGCAATCGGATCGGCTCGCAAAGACGGCATTCGCCCACTACCAACCCTCGACGAGATTGCCCACATTCCGATCACGCCACCAGCGGTCTCCACCACCGCCGATCTCGATCTTCCGCCGGAGTTGCGAGGACCCACGAATTCGTTTGAGGCCGTGTTCGATACCACCGACACCGCACCCGCGCGCGTCCAGAAGTGGAAACGATCGCTGCTCGACCTGAGCACACGCAATCGTCTGCTCAATCTGAAAGCCTCACGCGAGGTCATCGACCTGCACGTACCCACCTCTGGCCTCGCGCTCCTCGATGACCTCATTCACAATGAAGCGAAGATCGAGCTCGTACCCCACGACACGATCAACTCGATCCATGAACTGCAGGGCGCACGCCGAGCCCAGGACATCGACGACGAGACCGTGATCGAATACCTCCGGGACCGTGGCCGTATCTACGCTGCGGTACCGGCAGAGTCCTACCAGACGCGACTCAAGCACCTTCAGCGAACAGCGCGCACCATGCTCGAGGAAACCGGCAACGCGAACCTCTATCTCACCTTCGGCGGGCTGATGCACACCACCAGCACCGGAAAACTTGCCCGAGCGCCGCTGTTCCTGTTGCCGGTCAAGGTCATCGGCGGAACCGGACGAAGTTCGTTTCACGTGGTTGTCGACACCAGTGGCGTCTCGACACCGAACTACTGCCTCGTCGAGTGGTTGCGTCTCAAGCACAACGTCACGATCGACGCACTCGAATCGCCTCCGCTCGACGGCAGCGGCATCGATATCGATGCTGCTCTCCGGGGCATACGCGCGGCAATGGTCACACACAATCTGGATATCAGGATCGACGAGACAGCCGCACTGGCGATCTGCCAGTTCGGCACCTTCGGAATGTGGAAAGACCTGGAGGATCATTGGGACATCCTGGAGAAGAGCCCGGTGGTCCGGCACCTGACGCACACTCCCGGTGAAAGCTTTCGCGACGCGCGGCGCCCAGACGGTGCCGGCATCGAATCCGTCCCGGTCGACGAACTCGACGTGCCTGTTCCCATCCCGGCCGACGGCTCGCAGCTACGGGCCGTTGCGCTTGCCGCAGAGGGCCACACATTTGTGTTGGAAGGGCCTCCGGGAACCGGGAAATCGCAGACCATCACCAACCTGATCGCCCATACATTGGCACAAGGAAAGACAGTTCTCTTTGTAGCCGAGAAGCAAGCCGCGCTTGATGTGGTGAAGAAGCGCCTGGCGAAGGTCGGGCTTTCCGACTTCACGCTGGACCTGCATGGAAAGAATCAGAGCGCCAATGTGATTCGTGCACAGCTGAAGAAAGCTATCGACAACTCGCCGCACTACAACCAACGTGCCTGGGCTGCGCGGCTCGCCGAACTACGGTCGAAACATCTTCCGCTTGACAACTATCCGAACAAAATTCATCAAATCAACGGTGTTGATCACTCGTTGTGGTCCGCGCACGACACCCTCCTCAGCTTGGGCGACGGCCCGATTGCATCGATTCCACCGGCATATGTGGCAGCCCCACCGGTGGACGTTCCGGTGATCACCGCTGCGCTGCAACAGTTCGAACGGGCAGCGCGATCGGTCACGATCGATCGCCACAACCCGTGGAGCATCGCCGGACGTATCGACGCCGAAGCACCCGACAGTGCCTATGTGGATGCGAGTCACCGCCTGTCAACAGCCCTGACCAGCGCCAGACAACTACCTGCTGTCGTCTCGATCCTGGAACGGGTGTCAGCACCTGAATCGATCAATACCCTACTGCCCCAGGCACGTCGACACGTCGGCCAACTCGCAGGCACCGCAGCCGCCATACAACAACTTCACACGCCGCACTGGGACGCCGAACGGCAATCATTTCTGGGCGACCTCACCGCGCTACAGCAGCAGTGCGGTCCGATCACCGCTGTTTTCCTACCCAGTTTCATCGAATCCGGGTCTGCCGATGCCTTGCTGCTTGCGGCAGAAGAAGCCATCAAAGGTCTGTTCGGAAAGAAGAAGCGCACCGAAGAATTCATCCGGAACAGCGCGTCGGTACTCCTTCCGGGTATACAGCTGGACCCCGAAGCAGCCATCCCGCTCCTCCGGTCCATTCCGAGCACCCGGGAGCTGGCCGGCCGCACGGTGGCGCGCATGCACGGCCTGCTCGGTCCGCTCGCGCCACCGATGTGGAATCCCTTCAACACCGATGCCGCACAACGACTTCAACCGGCGTTCGATCAGATCGAAGCAACCAGCCACTTCGCCGGCAGTCAATCCCAACTGTGGCAGATCCTCATTGATGCCGGCCCGTTGCAGGAACCCGACATCGACGGACTGGTTGGTGTCGCCCAATCCTGGCAGGAGTGGCGCAGGCTGCTGGGAACCAGCGACACAGACTTCGATCACTGGTGCAACAAATCCCAGTGGTTCACTGCCTGGTTGCGAGACTCCGATGCATGGACTGCGGACATCGCTGCTGCCGGAGCGACACCCCTACGCCAATGGTCGGCCATGGCGTCGTTCCTCGACCCGCTCCGCGTCGCAGGTCTGCACCTGTTCGTGGACGAGCTCCTGACCGGCGCCATCGGCGCCGGCGACGCCGAGATCGCCTTCATGCGAGGGGTTGCGGTCTGCTCACTCGACGAACGACGGCGGGCACACGGCCTCCTCGGCTTCGATCAAGCACTCAAAGACGGTGAAATCGTCGACTACGCCAAAGCTTCCGACAACCTGCGTCAAGAGCAGATCGCGGCGCTGCCCGCACAGCTACTCGAGAGGCGGCCATTCCAGGCCAATGCGCTCACCGGAGATGTCGGTCAGCTCCGACGGCAACTGGATACCAAGCGCGGTGGCACCACCTTCCGGCAGTTGATGAACCGCTACGCCGAGCACATTCTTGCCGCGACGCCCTGCTTCTTCGTCAGTCCCACATCGTTGGCCCAGTTCATCCCGCCGGGTTCCGCCACCTTTGACGTCGTCGTGTTCGACGAGGCGTCGCAAGTCACCGTCCCACAGGCGATCGGCGCGTTAGGGCGTGGACGTTCCGCGGTGATCGTCGGCGATTCGCAGCAGATGCCTCCCACCGCGATCGGGCAGGTCAATACCAGCAGCGGCGACGATGCCAGCGATGGTGCCGGAGAAGACGAGGAGGTGGTTCCCGACGATCTCGAGAGCATCTTGACCGAGGCTGTGGAGTCGCAGATTCCTCGGCTGTGGCTCTCGTGGCACTACCGGAGTCAAGACGAATCTCTGATCGCGTTCTCGAACAAGAAGTACTACGAAGGACGGCTCGCGAGTTTGCCGTCCCCTGGCCTGGACGACACCGCGGGCGTGGAATGGCGCCGGGTGGACGGTCATTTCAACCGCGAGAACACCAAGGTGCTCCATCGGACGAATATCGTGGAGGCCGAGGCGATCGTCACCGAAGTTCGTCGACGCCTATCGAACGCCCACCTGGCCGGACAGAGTATCGGTGTCGTCACCTTCAACACCCAACAACAGACTCTGGTGCTCGATCTGTTGGAAAAGTCCGGCGATCCGCTGGTGCTCGACCAACTCCGGGCTGACAAAGAAGACGGGATCTTCGTCAAGAACCTCGAAAACGTGCAGGGCGACGAGCGTGACGTCATCCTGTTCACCACTGCGTTCTCGAAGAGGCCCAACGATCCGAAGATGCCGCTCAACTTCGGTCCCCTGACCCGGACCGGTGGCGAGAAGCGGCTGAATGTGGCGGTCACCCGCGCCCGACGCAAGGTCATCGTCTTCACGTCGTTTGTGCCATCCGACATCGATCTGTCCCGCACCAATTCGGTGGGCATGGCGCATCTGCGCGGCTACCTGGAGGCAGCCGCCAACGCGGCCGACATCGCGGCACAGTCGGGGCAGGCATCCCACGCCCCGTTGGATCAGATCCAAGCCTCGCTCTGTGAAGCATTGCAGGCGCGCGGATTTGACGTTGCAACGAACTACGGGTTGTCCGAGTTCGTGCTCGACATCGTTGTGCGCGAGGACAGTTCAACACCATGGCAGGTCGCAGTCATGCTCGATGGACCGCTATGGGCCCAGCGCCCGACTGTCGCCGACCGCGACCTGACACCGCAACTACTCGAAACGATGATGCATTGGGGCGCATTCGTTCGCGTATGGCTGCCCGAATTGATCACGCAGCCCGACGCGGTGATCCGGCGAATCTCTGATGCGATCGCGCGGTCGAAGGCTCAGATGGCTGCGCGTCAGGCTGCGATCGACGAAGCCGCCGAGGCTCAGGCCATGGCAATCGCAGCGGCCGAGCCGATTCCGGACACGGTCGCCGAACTCGTCATCCCGAGCGAACTCGCCCCAGACCACGCCCGCTGGCTAAAGCCAGAGGATCTACTGCCGCCCGTTGATCCGCCTCTGCAGGAAACCGTTGCGCCACTGCGCAATGCCACCGCGACTCTCGAGTCCCCCACCGGCACGGGGACAGGCAACGTGAATGGGGACATACGCGAAATCGCCTATACCGAGGCACCAGCCACTGCCTTGGGGCCGAGAACCGACCTCGAACGGGTCAACTCCCCTTCTGTTCGGGCAACGATCACCAACGCCGTCCGTGAGACTGTCGACATCGAGGGCCCGATCTCGATGGATCGACTTGCTCGCAGCATCGGACGCCGTTTCGATTTGAGTCGAGTCGCTGCGAGTAGACGCGACATCATCGTTGGGTGCGTGCCCCACGAGCTGATCCACTCCTCTCCACTCGGCGAGTTCGTCTGGCCCCGCGAGATCGATCCGACAACCTGGCGCGGATTCCGGCCGACACCAACAGGTCTGACGCGTCCGCTCATCGATATCGCACCCGAAGAGATCGTCAACGCGATGATGTCGGTGTGCGCCACCAAGGTCGACGACGAAACGCTGCGTCGCCAGACACTCGCGGTGTTCGACCAGAAACGGATGACCGGGCCGGCGAAAGAACGCCTCGACGCCTGCGTCGAACTCGGCATCAAACGGGGACAACTGATTCACCTCGACGGCTTCTATCGATCGGGTTCATAGTCGTCGGTGCCAGCAGGTAGCCAACCACGCTGGGACACAACAGCCTTCGCTAAATCGTCGATGCCATGGGGCAAATCTATTCGCGCCCGACCAACATTTGAAATGAACTTAGCCATGCACCCAACCATCGCACCTGCTGGCCGATCCACGTTCCGGCGGAAGCGCGTTCTCATTCCGGCGGCGATTCTCCTGGTCATCATTGTCGCTACGGCCTCCTTTTTTGCGTGGTATCACCGCAGCCCGGAGCAGATCGCCAACGCCGCAGCCGGCGAGTCTCGCGTCGAGATACCGCCGGACGCAATTGAGGTTTCGGCCACCTACGACCGCATCCGCATCCAAGGTGGTTGCTCCCGATTGTCATTCCTACTGCCGAGTCTGCAATGGCGCACGTACTTGCAGCAGTACGTCACCGGTCCATT
Source organism: Williamsia sp. Y844 (assembly GCF_056786475.1). Lineage (NCBI taxonomy): Bacteria > Bacillati > Actinomycetota > Actinomycetes > Mycobacteriales > Nocardiaceae > Williamsia > Williamsia sp. Y844. Next base: position 39,837 of record NZ_JBXCJB010000002.1, on the reverse strand, counting down.
GGCGGCATCCAGCTATGGCCCCACGTCAACGTGCGACGACATCCCATTCAATTGTGTCGAAGATGTCCGCCCCAATGGGCTCACAGGGTTCATCACCAAGGACGAGGTTGACGATGGGGCCAAATATCGGCGTCTCTTCGTGGTCCCGGAATGTGAACCTGGCCAGACACTCATATCGTGGAGCGCGTTCGACGTGTAGCTCAAACTGGGACGGCACGGTTGAGTGCGAGGGCTTCGACGTGTTCGTCGACCACAGCTTGCACAATCCACCGGTCCCGAACTCCACAACCGCGCCCCATATCGAACGTGTTCCCGAATTGTCGCATCGCCTATAGCGGCGAGATCATGCGCTGCTGCCGAGCCTCCCGCGGAACACGTTTCGCTCAACCCATCGGTAGGTGACCCACGCTGTCGCACGCACCAGACCCTTCGACCTGGTGAGGGGCATGCCACCCAATTCGCCGCCGTACGGCGCCATGCCGGTGGCTGCAACATCATCGATCCCGAGATCTCGCCCGGCGTTTACCTGGTCTGTGGTGGAGCGGTGAGCGTGATGCCCACGGGCCCACAAGTAGGCCGGGCGGCAAGACGGATTCCCTGCGCCGATCGCGATCGATCACTCGCTTCGCGTCGAACCCGCAGTTTAATCGGATACGATCACGCGACCACTTCTCCTGGCAGCAACCGGAGGCGATTTGATAGACCTACCACGAGCTCCGCGCGCTCTCGCCAGCGAACGCCTTCGATCCGAGCGCGCTGCGGCAATCAGATTGCCCCACGTGCGACCTATCAACGATTTGATAGAAAAGATAAGTCGAGACACAGGCGTGACGGACCTTGCCTACAACGACCCGACCTTCGGTGGCATCGACGCCGAGGTCTTGTTCGTTCTGAAGGCACCTGAGGGCGACGCGAGCGCGGACCGGCACCACGTGAGCTTCCAGAGCTTCGACAACGACGACGCCGGTGCCGAGTTCCTGTTCCGAGCCTGCAACAGGCTCGGCCTCGCTCGCGAAAAGTGCGCAGGATGGAACATCTGCCCGTTCCCCATCGAAGGTAAGAACCCTTCCCGCACAGAGCTCGATCGTGCCCGGCCATACACGATGCAAGTACTCGAATTGCTTCCGCATCTCAAAGTGGTTCTACTGCTTGGTAATCCAGCACAGAAGGGATGGGAAGGCGTATTCCTACGTCGTCGCCCCGATGTCGAGGTGATCATGGGGGCGTCCCCATCGCCACCAGGGATCAACCAGAAGCGAAATCGCGACAATTTCGAAGACGCGATTCGGCGTACCGTGCGAATCGTAGAACCAACATGAATTGTGGTCGCCGCTGCATCAGCAAGAACGTGACAGCTGAATCATTACGCTCCGGGGCTTGATGAAAGGCAGCAAGCAGTGGACACTGAGCCGCGTTGGGATGGCATCGTGACTTCGACACACTTCGACACGTCGACAGTACGAGCACGCCACGAGTTTGCGGATCACGCGAAGCACGGACACTGGGACGCCGTCACCGACATGTTGAAAGAACAGCCTGAGCTGATCAACAGCACTCGACTGGACAGCGTTTCGCGATATACACCGCTGCACCAGGCGGCATACCTGGACGCACCAGCAGAAGTCGTCCAGGCGCTCTTGAATTCCGGGGCGTGGCGGACGCCACTGAATCACCGTGGTGAGCGTCCCGTTGATGTAGCAGTGCGGCGAAACAACCAACACCTCGAGCAATTGCTCGAACCGGTCCTCCGAAATTCGGTACCAACTGGAATTCTGCGTGTCATCCGCGATTATTTCCACGAGGTCATTCGCGGCCGGATCCAGGAAATCGACCCCACTCGTGAGCTACGACTACCCGAGCTGGACCCGCTACTCGAATACGAATCGGTGAAGATGTATTCGGTGTCCCCGGCATGTACGGCGGATTCAGCTATTGGTTGGAGGCGGACGGTGTCGAAGCAACGCTGATCTCGGAGAGCTGGTGTCGAGTCGTCGAAGGATCGGGGCAACGACACGAGATAACTTCTGCCGGTTACGGACTCACCGATGACGGCTTCGTTTGATCATCGAAGACTGAGCCCGACCTCCCTGAACATCACTGTGCACCCAGCCCCTTCAGGGCTTCGACTAGTGGTCGAACCGAACCCCGCCCGGTGTCCATTGCCTCGGCGAGGAGTTTCCTTGCCGTTCGAGCTATTTTGCGCGCATCGCTCTCTAGCATCCCTTCGAATCGTTGATCCAATAGCCAAGGGGCGTCGGTCGACGCTTTTGCGGAAACGAGGTCGAGAAACACCTCCATCGTCCTCACTCGCTCCTTGATCGAATCTCCTGTGCAGTCAATCCATTCGAGTTGATCACTCCACAATTCACGCCGCGCATGGCTGTCTGACACGTCAACGAAGCTGCCAAATGGCGCCATCACACCACTGTCACTGCGAAATTGATCGACTTCGAGCGTCAGCCGCGAAACATTGTCATCGTTGAGCGATGCCCCGACAACCATCAGATGACGAGTCATCAACAACGACTGCAGCAACGACCCTGCGGGTCTTGTCGCAGCGTCATATCTGACGAAGTGACGTCGAGTCAGAACGATGCTGTCTTCGTGATCTACGTCGCCGTGCATCTTCAGTATCCAAGGCGAGCGGGGTGACGTTGTCGCCCAAGGTAATACACTGTCGACTTTTTGCCCGGTTGCACCTACAGCAGCCTCGTAGAGGCGATCGTAATTCGTCGTGATCACTTCGTTGCACTGCAGACTGGCCAGAAGCACATGAGCAAGCGACGGCCGCGTGACCTTCTTGATGATCGCCGCAACCTCAGCGCCAAGCTTTCCCTCCAGACGTTTCTCCAGGAGCTGCGCCTGGTCCAATGCGGGGAGGTCCTTGAGGTCGTCGAGCCTCTTTGAGTGGTGCTCTGAAAGCTGATCCAATAGGTCGTCCCATCCAGGTAAACCCGCTGCGACGCTTACCCCGGCACCGATGAATAACGCTAAGTGCTTGGCGGCTGCCAACGCACCTAGTGAGTCAGCACTTTCAATTAACGCCTTCGGAAGCGGCCAGGAACCCATCTCCCTGCGCTTATGCTGCGCAGCTGCGAAGACTGTTCGCTCTGGCGTCACCAAGATGACGTCGATTCTGAGCCGTCTGACGGCCTCCTGCAGCGTTTCCAACAGCGTCACAATGACTTCACCTTTTCGGGCAGCCATTCCACCACCAGCAATACCCAGAATCGGCATCGCGACGCGAAGTACAGGCCTCCCGCCGCCTGGCTCGTCCCGGCTGTCGACGATTGTGTTCAGCAACTCTGTTACGCGAGAAGCAAGGACATCGAGTCCAGCGGATAGCACGTCCCCGACATCGATGAACCACACGTTGGCGCTGTGCGCACTCTGGGCGTAGTGGGCGGGCCAGCTTGATGGTCGCACATTTGCGATTGGGGCGGTCAGAAGCGCGTGCCATCCCGACTGAACATGGAAACCAGCGTCCGTCGGCACCACGGCCACGTCATGCTCAACCATCTCGATGCGACCATGAACCAGGAAGATGTGCCCACTGGGCGAGTTAGTATTCATTCGCCGAATCTAGCCCCACCCGGCGGACAAACGCGGAATCCTCCGGCCATCCGAGCGCAGTACCATTCGGCACCGGGGCCATGGTTCGCCACAACGGAAGCACCGTTCGAAGACACACTTCCGGTCGTTACGGTAGCGTCCACAAGAGCCCAACGATGGTGAGCCGAGGCCGAACTCGATTCGACCGCGACCGAAACGCCCAGCGAACGAGCATCGGTTCGGTCGGCGGCGCGGTCGTTGGCGGTTCCGCTAGCGAGCGGGCAAGAAACCCGCTGCCGGCCGACGCTCCGTACCAACCAGACAGGCTCTATCCAGCATGCGGTTCTGTAGCTCACACGAAACCTCCGGTACCAGAAGGCATGAGTGACATGCAGCAAGGTTCGCAGCTCCCGCTCCGGTCGACATCGATTCCAGGCAAACGGGGTCGGCCGAGCACCACTGCGCTCGCTCAGTCGCGGATTCGATGATCTTCGTGATGTTCTGAACCGTCCCGTGCGAGCACAGGCCGCCTAGGCTGCCTGCCGCATCCGCGGTTGCGGTATAGAGCAGGATGCCTGTTTGGCCTGGTTCGCCGTAAACCCGTTCCCGGATCGATGACGCCGGGTAGCCCGTGTCCAGTGCAAGTTCGTTCAGAAGCGCATGTGCCAACGAATGGAGCATCAGAAGTCTCGGCGAAATCGGATCGACCGTTCCCGCTTGCGCAGGCGCCGCCGATTGCATTGCTGCGGTGAGGGTCGCGGCCCGCGTGATGGCGAACTTCTCCGTCTCCCACTTCGCAAGGGCCTCCTCACGGAATCGAACGAATACTCCCTCGCCGAGAACCTCTACCGCCGGCAACCAGTCCACGCGCTTCCGAGAGAGAGCACCGGGGGACGTGGCGGCGGTTTCCTTGACCGCGCTGACACGCGCAAACCCACGCAGTGCCCGGACCTCGCGCAACCTGGTGACGCGCGATACAAGGTCCACCAGGTCCGCGATACCGTCCTCTGACGATACCGACTCGGGAACACATACGAAGGTCTCAGATCCGTGTACTTCGGGGTGCGACCGGCCGAGCGCCTCGTACTCGTCACCTCGAAGTGCCTTGACAGCATCCTCATACGATGTGGGATCACCTTTGTGTCGCCGGTATGCGTCGATGAGTTCGTCAGCGTCGACACCATGTTTCCGAGCCAGGATCCCGAGCATCGCAGCGAGGTCGTCACCTTCGATGTCCGTCAACTGCGGAAGGATAAGGGCAAGAACCTCTTCCACTCTCGTTTCAGATCGATCAACAGTGAGCGCAGATCTCACATCCGCAAACCAGACGTTCGACGCGCCACGTTGCAGACCCACGAGCTGCTCGCCACAATTCTCACGGTCGCCGTCGAGCCATGGGGATGCACCGCCGCACTTCATACCGAATGCGCCGCTACCCAGCGCGCCCTCCAGTGTTCTCGAAGCACCACATGAACATGTGACCGAAATGCCTGCCAATGTCGAGTTGGCCGCGTCGGTCGTGATCCTTAGCGGGTGCTTCTCGGTTCCGATTTTGTCACCCCGGTGCACCCAGAAATCGTAGGGGAAGTCTTGGATGTGACTGTTTGTGCAACACGCGACAAAACGTGATGGCACAAGTCTTTTCGTAATACAGTGCCGACATTTGTTGACGTAACGGCCCTCCACCTTGTCCGCGAGTCGCTCGAACTTGTCGAGTCGTGTGCAATTCGGGCAGTAGACCCACTCTGGGAAGCGCGCGATCGGAACCATCGAGCCACCTTCGCCGCCTGGCGGCGAGTAGAGGCGGCTCACCCCGAGCAAGCTGCACAACCGCGGTTCGTCGACAAGCTCCTCAGGCCGGGGCTTCCAATTGTCCAGTCCCGCGACGATGAAGCTCTCTGACTCGACTGGCAAGATTGCTCCGACGCCGTACGTGGTAATCAACTGCGTCCGTCGAACTGTCGCTTTGACTGGCTGACGTTTACTCAGATTTCGGCTCAGAGCCATCTGACTGTGCCTCTCGCGCAAAGTATTTCTCGAACATACGGGACTCGACATCAACGTCGCGCATACTTGACAAAGTCGGCCAAGCGGGTTGCTTCACCGGATAACTCGCAGGTTGCGAGCCGTCGCTGGCAGAGGTGAGCAGTGGTTGCGCTATCGACCGCCGACGGGACGCCTTCGGGTGGGACATTTTTCCATACTCGTCGACTTGATCTCTCTCGGCGGATTCGGACCAAGTAGTGACCAGTGCCTTCAATTGATCAGCGAAGGCGTCGGCCTCTTCTGGCGAGACGCGAGTTGCCCTTGCGATCAAGGAGTCAACGATGCCGTCAACTTCCGACCTGTAGCGCTCGATCTTCGATACCGATCCGTCCTCACGTAACCCCTGAACCATCAGTCGTACCGCCGACACCAGCGTGCCGTGAGCACCTCTGTCCCGAGCCCGGGACGCGAAAGGTGTAGCCGTAGTTGCCTCCACCTCTCGGTAGAGAGCTCGATGAAACGGGATGAACGACTCATAGTGGGACGCGTCGCGGGATCTCTGCGCGTTGAGCGCGACAATCACCAACCCTGGGTGACGACGACCGACGCGGCTGGTCGACTGGATGTACTCAGAGGTGCTCTGCGGCTGGCCGGCAACCACCATGAGGCCAAGCCGGTCGATGTCCAGGCCGACTGAGATCATATTCGTGGCCAGCACAACGTCGGGGCTGTCGGGCGACGGATATGAAGATTCCAGGGATGCCATCGCCGTAGGGATTCTGGTCTGGTCCACGCGTGAGGTCAGCTCGACCGGCTCTTGGGAGATCAGTCGCGGATCAGCTCCGCGGCGAGCTGCCACCACCTTCAACCGATCAGGGACGTCGTCGAGCACTTGCAGGTAAGTGGACCCCAGGACCCGGAGGCTGTTGAAATAGCCGAGCAGAGTCCAGTAGTCGTCCTTGACCTTGTCGTCGACCCCCAACGCGTGTGCTGATTGAAGAAGCGACGAATACAATCGGACCAGCATTGTTGCTTGGCTGGTACCCGGCGCCATTACCCCGACATATCGTCTGGTCCCCTTCTGCTGCGGCGTCGATTCGACGGAGAAGTAATTGTCCGACGGATCAAGCCCAGGGGGCGGAAACTGGACCGACTCGCGATCGAACACTTTGCGGACCTGATGTTGGGCGCGGCGGATGGTCGCGGTCGACGCAAGTACCTTGGGCCGCCCGGCACCGGTACACGCGAGGTCGAGCGCTGACTCGTAGAGCCCGACCATGGTCCCCAAGGGCCCTGAGATCAAATGAAGTTCATCCTGGACGATGAGGTCGGGTCGAGAATCAGGGCCGTCGACCGACAGCAGCGGACCCACTTGTTGACGCCACGCCATCAGCGCGAACTTGTCGACTGTGCCGATGATCAGGGACGGCCTCTCGCGATACACATCCTCATCGGTGACCCAACAGGGCAGCCCGTTGGCAAAATCGCACGAACTGTTCGGGCACGAGATGATCAGCTCCCGTCGGTTGCTCGCGTCGTAGTCACGATGGCTGAGTCCGACACCGCACCACGGACAGCGAAGCAGCTGAACCGGGGTTGACCCCTCGGGCTGTTCTCCAGACGCGTACTTGTTGAGAATCTCTCGAGCTTCGTCCACCTTGTTGGGCGTAGCTTGATTTCCGACCCACAATCCCAAGGAGATCGATTTCGACTGCGGCAATTCGCGTCTCCGGATCAATTCGAGTGCGCAGATGAGACCTGCGGCCCTCTCGAACTGTTGGCGGGTGAGCAGCCGAAGCGTGTAGCGCATGATCGCCGAGACCCCGCCGTCGTCCTCGCGTCTTAACCTGCGCAGCAGGATGGAGAACGCGATGCATCCGAGATAGGCCTCGGTCTTCCCACCGCCCGTTGGAAACCACAGCAGATCGACTACTTCTCGATCGCTGTCGAGCGGGTCGGCGATTGCCGAAATGTTCATCAGAACGAACGCGAGCTGGAACGGCCGCCACTCCTGCTCACCTAGGACAGCGCCGCGGGCCTTGTCTTGTGCATTACGTTGCTCGACCATGGCTTCGTTCATCAGACGAAAGGCGCGCCCGACTGTCGGGTCTTCGAGGGCCTCTATTCCCTTGCGGATGCGTTTCGCACAGATGGCGGCAAGATCCATGTGTTCCAGCGCCGGCATGCGATGTACGACCGGCATCTGTTCGGCTGCCTGCCGTCGCTCCGCAATCCAGCGCTCATAGGCGCTTGCCATCTCCTCCAACTGCGCGAAATCACTGTTCCGGGACAGTTCGCTCATCGACAGCCGATAGGTTCCATAGTCGTCGGAGTCATCCCCGCCTGACGGCCGCGCCAACCTAACATCATGTACTGGAATGAAAGTCGTCCGGAGATCCCTGACGACTTCAGCGAACTCGTCCCAGATGACGGCACAACCATGTCCTACTGCAAGCGAAGGCTCGTTCCGATACAAGAACTCACTCGACCTGGCGTCTGGATCATTGCTCTCTGTTTCTCGTGGTCGTCGCCTGTCGATGAAGCCGCCCGTGATAGCGCTGACAACGATCTGGGGCCGAAACCAGCAGTGCGCGTCACTATGTCCCTTGATATCGGCTTCTGATGCGCCGTTGACCAGCGAAAGCGTCACTCTCACTTGCCCGTCGACCACCGGCCTCACGAGACCAACCAAACGCAGCTTCTGATCACCCTCGGTGATGGGTTCATCGATCCGAGTCATTGTGGTGGTGGATATCGATTTTGCCAGGTCAGAATTCACATCGATCGGCGACCAACTACCTGATTCGGCAGCTTCATAACGCCGAGCGCTCGCCATCACCCTGATGTCTGGGGTCTCTCGAGGATCGACAGTAAAGGTGAGGCCCATTGACGATGGTTTTGTTGCGTGCGAAAGTGCGACCGCCGATTCGGTCGCTCCGTCGGCAACTGGTGTGCCGCCGGTGAATTCTTGGGCTTCGTCGGCCTCGAGGCCCTCGTGATACTCGGATTCGGTCGATACGACCGCCGACCTTCGGGGATGTAGGACACCCACGACTATTCGGTTGAGCGGCGGCTCGTTTAGCGCGACTGCCTCGACAGGGCCGGCCAGCTCGTCCTCGAGTCCGGCAACGATCTCATCTCGAGCCTGGTACCACGGCGAAAGGTCTTCGCTCACTGAACACTCCCCTGATCGACTACCTGCGCAAAACCGAACGGCCGTGGTTTCAACCAAAATCGAACACCATCCTCGACTGACCATCTCGACTCGATACCCTCGATGGCCACACTCCCGAGGTTTGGCCAACCGTAGGACGGACGCGTTCTGTAAAGCTTTGCCAACGACTTTCCAAACTCGACCGTTGTAACACCAACTGCGACATCACCTAGCCGACATCGGTAGGTCGGCCACTCCGCCCTTCCTGAGGCAAGGAGCTGAAAGCCGATGCGCGCCTTCGAATCAGCACGCACCAATGCCTCCTGCCCTGCGTCTTCGCCTACACGTGCGTCAGAACGGAGGTCGGCAGGCGTGATGGCCACTTCGGTTGGCTTGTCGAATGCCGGGTGTGGGCGATATACAAGCCCGGTACCACGGAGATTCTTGGTGAATGGGGCCTCCCAGTCGATGATGACGATCTTGTCACGGGCGCGGGTCAGCGCGACGAAGAGCAGTTCACTCTCGGGTTGGCGCCGGCCGACAGGCCTCAGAAGGGCCCGCGCATCGACAACCGCCACGTTGTCCCACTCGAGTCCCTTGGCCTGGTGGATCGTGGACACGACCACACCGTTCGTTCGGTGATCAAACCACGGTTGAGTTGGCTCAAAAGTAGACGCGCAAAGTTTGGCTATCGCGCGCCAGGAAATCTCTGACCCCGAGTTTGAGGCGTGCAATAACAACCGGAACCAGCCAGGATCGACGTCCTCGCGAATCTCCGAAAAGGCTGTGAAACCGGCCATTGTCGCCGGTGCTCCCCCAAGCGTCGCCCAGAGCTCCGCGACCCATGGCGCCACTACTGAGCGTGAACGCCTTTGCTGACGCACAACGCAATTCAGACCGCTGCTGCTGAGTTCGTGGAACAGGCGGAGGGCTTCTGCATTGGTGCGGACAAGGACCGCCGTCCCACCACTCCAATCGGCCGCCTTCACGGCGAGCTCGGGGAGCTGTAGATGCGTGAGATCTGAGACGAGGTCATCCAACCCGTCCAACCGCTCCCCGTCAGACGCCGTTCTGAGCTCTCGCGCCACGGTCATGACCTTCTTCGGTCCTCGGCGCCGCGCTCGGTACGACCCGTTCAGCGTCAGCGTATCGCTGATACCCCTGCGGCGAAGCTCAGCTTCCAGCTGAGTCCACGCTGACTGACCTTCCGTTCGCGAATCGTCGAGAAACTCGTAGATCGCCTGCAACGGATCGCCGAACACAGTCACCCCGGCATCGTCGGGCAGGTGATCGATCATCGCACAGAGAAGGGTGCGACGTTCCAACGAAAGGTCCTGTGCCTCATCGACGATGAGATGAACGACATCATCCAGTTCGCCGTCATACTCATTTCTGAGCTGAGCCGCGGCTTCTCGGACGATCCGATCGAAGTCACGGCTACTCGGCCGAGGCAATTCGGATCCGGTACCCGTCAACTGCCATGCCAGCGAGTCGAGCGTCATGGCTGCAACGGAAATGTCCAGGCCGGCCAGTTCCCCACCAAAGGCGTCAACGGCTGCTTGGATCGCAGCGCGCGAAAATGAGACGTACAGTACCGATGCGTCTTGGTCGCTGGCGGCGTCGGAGCCACTGATCTTCTCGATGAGAGCGATACTCGTGGCCGTCTTTCCGGCTCCTGGGCCGGCAACCACCATCCGGCGCGCGTCGTTTGGTGCCTCCAGGACTCGTCGCTGCGAATCATCAAGCACTAACTTCATCGGACTCCGGTTCTCCGGCATCGATGATCTCTTTCAGGCTGTCGAAAACGATACTGTCTCCGAATTCTAGGACGTTGTCGATCACGTTGACGATCAAAACCTCGTCACTACCACCATTCAAGGGTCCTCGCAGGCCACGTCCAACCATCTGCTGGTAGCGCATCTCACTGCTCGTTGGCCTCGTGATATAAACGGCCCTCGTCTTTGGGGCGTCAAACCCTTGTGACAGCACCGCATAGTTGGTAAGCACACGTAGATCTTCGGACTTGAATCTCTCAATTGCGAGTCGGCGATCATCAGGACTGGTGTCTTGATCTATCGACGCCGCCGGACGACCAGCAAGAGTCAGCAGCGTCGCCAGCGTCTGTGCGTTCTCGACGGAAGCAGCGAACACGACAATTTGCCAATTATCCGGTTTGCCTAGGATCGACTCTACGATTGTCTGGGTTCGTTCGTGGACGCGGCCCAGCCTCCGTTCGGCATCGCTTGGCATCCAGTACTTCTCGCGAAATACCTCGAGTTCACTCGCCGACAACCGAATATCGGTACCGGCAAGAATCTCTAGAGACGCACGCGCTAGGACCTCGTCGCGCTGCAGACGAACTTGTGGTCTTTCAGTACCGAACACGCTTTCGTCGAGAAAGTTGTTGTCGAAGCGCCTCAGCAGACGCTTCGTTTCGTCACTGTCTCTCCGCCCCCGATAGGGCGTGGCCGTAAGACCAAGAAGCAACTTAGCGCGCTCATCGACGGTTCTCCCGCTCCATTCAAGGATCTTTCGGTAGGAGGGATGCCCCGCACCGTGAGCCTCGTCGATGACGACCAAGGGAGACTCCGACAGCCAGGCGAATGCTGGATTCGAAATGGCACTCCTGGCAAGCTTCTTCCACGTCGCCACAACAACCTGGACCCCGCCCGTCTCTTCTACCGTTTCGTAGTTAGACCAGTACCTGCTCAGGATTAGTTGAGCATCCTCCGCGCCCTCGGCTCGCCACAAGTATGACCAAGTATCAATTGCTTGCTCGCAGAGCTCTTTTCCATCGGTTATCCACAGAATTGGGCCAGGCAGGTCTGAGTTGGAGTTTCCAAGTGCGCCGCCCCGGATAGCGTAAATAATCGTCTGCACCGCGACGCGCGTTTTTCCAGCGCCGGTTGGCAGCGATATAATGCCGCGTTTCGGACCGTCGCCAATCAGCATTCCAAGAAGGCGGTTTGACACGGTCTTCTGATAGTCGTGAAGGGGTTTCAGTTTGATTGGACCGTCAACATACTCCGTCGGTTTGTTTCGGCCGAGCATCTTTGTTCCGGCCCAGGAATCGCTAAATCCGAGCTCACTAACCCATTTTCGCGTTGAATACGAACCATGCCACGTGGAGGGCGGCGTAACCGGAAGGTTTTGGGGATCAACCTTGCAGACGCGCTCAAGCACACGCGTACCGAACATTGTGACACATAAGCCTGCCAGCTCTAGCCCACGAGGCGGACGAAGCTGGGATTTCGAAACGTATTCTAGTGCATCGCGGGGCACTAATGCCTCAAGACGTTCTTCGCCAGCGAACAATAGGAGTCGTTCATCGTCCGACGCTGCTCGCCTGATATCTCGAAGCCTCTTGGTGTTTTTTCTTCGCTGGATTCCATCTAGGAATACGTCTACTTGCTCATTTGAATCATCGAGCTCCAGACACGTCAGAATCTGTTTCAACACTTGATGATCCGAGCTTCCGGTCACAAGAAGAGTATTCTTTTCTCGCGCCTGGACGCACCCTACACGCATTTCCGGGCGCCCTGGGACCAGAGCAATCTTGCTAATCGATAAGCACTTCTGCAGGGTGAGATCATCTGGCTCGTCTTCCATCTCAACCTCGTCGAAGACGTTAAAGACATCCACCAGACGGACCGGCTCAGCACTTGTCTCGTAGCTGTAACTCAACGGAAGGTCTCGTCCCTCCATACATCCCCAGAACTCCCGCAAGTTGTAAGCATCGTCGGGGCTGTCTACCACGACTGACGGGATTCCAAATTCTTCGAGGTCTCTTTGGGCTTCATTTGAAGTGGCCACTGCCACTTCACTGGCCGGCAAAACCACCCAATCGGCGCCGCGCCGAACACTGAGAGTTGCAGGAGGGGTATCAGGATAAGTGTGGCACCACCACGCATAGAGTGCACCGACTCTCTCGACGTCGTCGCGGGCGACGTGCGTGCCGAGCAGCCGAGTGAAGTCACCGCTGCTAAGCTCAGAAATTTCCGTCCGGAGACCAAGCACCTGACTGGCTTCTTCGCTGAGATCAACTCCAATTACGCACGGCACCAATCCTTCAATCTCACCGGTATTCGAGGACGGATGAAAAGCCTCGCCTACCGGCACCGACCCGAGCACCGTTGGCAAGTAGCCGTGCATCTTGATCCACCAGATCTCGGCGGCGGTGAACCGTCCAGCCTTTCCCACCTGCGGATGTGTCACTTTAACGCGAGGGACATGAAGGTGTTTGATCACAGCGACTGTAAGCGCGACCCTATTAGTCAAGGTCAAGTCAGGAAGTAGTTGCAACGGTCCAAGCAGCGAATCCAGTCCGTCGATCCGCATGTTCTCGCGCGCAGATAAGCTAAGTCGCATTTGGTCACCGACGTCGCGTCTGACCTCCTTGACGTACCCACCTACCCATTTCTCTCCTCCGCGGAGTCCCGGTACGGGCCGCCCTCGAACACCTAATAGCGCAAGGATCTCGACATCCGCGGCATGATACTCACCGTCGACCAGGTGCTTCTCATCATCCTTCAGCTGCTTCAGGCACTCGCCAGCGAGATATTTACCCTCGGGGAGGACCCAAATCCCGCGCCCGTCCAGCACGTGGACGACTGAAGCCGCCTTGCCCTGCAGAATCCGATCGAACGCTTCGCGGACCGTCGCTTCTCCGGAGCCACGCATGGCTATCCAGAGCTGATCCCACTCAATAGGACGCCCACTCGCGAGGTCAGCAAGAAGCTGAAGCACTTCACCACCGCTGTCGAAGGGGGTGATACCCAGCTGCTCCAGCGCGGTGAGCGTCTGTGGTCTCTCTGTCACCTCACGGTCGATAAATGCCGCCGCGCTTTGCTGCATATCCGTTCGAATGAAACAACGTCCACTGACCGGCCGTTGTAGCTTTCCACTCTCCAACAGGATGATTCGCGACTCTCGAACGTCCATGCGAACACTGTCATTTATCCCCTGGACCTTCGACGCGATCTCAATTGCTGCGGCCGAATGGTCAGCATCCGGCGTTGCAACGACAGCTTGCAGCCAGTCGAGCACCCGACCCAAACGTTGATTGTTGTCCTGCATAAGTCGATCGACTCGCGACCGCCGGTCAACAGTTCCAGTGCAGTCCGGATGAACCCACTGGTCTCTTTCGCCTGCGACCTCAAGCCATCGCGCCGCATAGTCACCGACCAGTTCGCTCGGGACTCGCCTAAGAGCGCTCGGGGACCTGAGTTGACCGTCCAGATCTGGCAGACACCTGGAGGCCCGAAGCGCTTTAAACACCGGCTCGTTAAGCACCTTATCCGCCCAGCTTCGATCTTCCTTTCCACGAGCGGGCAATGTATCGATATATCGGGCATAGCCGCCCTCCACAACGAGATCCTTTCGAGCTTCAACGACAAGCCTGGGTAATACCTCGGTCAGAATCTCATAGTTAAATAGGCACTCGATTACATTTATCCGGTCATCGGATAGTTTCCACGGCGCATTGATTCGGCCACTAAGGGTGGTCTCGGACTTTACCGGGAAAAAAGCACTTAACTGACCTAAACCCTTACCAGTCTTAGGCACGGCCCAACTCACTTGCACAATTTCACGACGCGCTGAATGCCCCGCGGATTCCAGCGCCGCTTCCGATGGCTGGTGATCTACGGTGAAAACCGACCACTCCTGCTCACCGTCTTCAGTGGTCAGCACGATCTTTTTGCCTCGCTTGGAAGCGGCGAATTGGCGGTTTCGTCCTGCGACCTCATCGCGGAGATCGAGCAGCCTAACGTGTGGCGCAAAAAGATTGAAAGATTCATCAAACTCACCAATCTCCACTGAAAGTTGTTCGACCACATTTGGCCTTAGCGGTATCTTGACGATCGTCACCGCCCACTCGGAAAGCGCCGCGAGGACGGAGTCTGACCGCATTTCCTGTTCTGCATCAAGCACCCAAGCCAACCTCAGCGCTGGAACGTCAGCTGGCTCCAGATGCTCGCCAACCTCGTTGGTCAGCTCACGCGCCGTTTCGACGCGGTTGAACTCGAAGGAAACCGACTGACTGAAAATCTGCGGTCTGTCAGAGATACCGCTAATGGACTTGAAGCCGAGGCCGAAGCGGCCGATTTCACTGCCGGTCTTATCCGACAAGTGTGTGTAGAGCAGGGCGCGCACTCCAGAAGCGACGAAAGCCCTGCCCTGATTGGCGACGTAGAGGGCCTCTGCCGTCAAGGTCACCTGGACCCGCCCCGGCGACTCTCTAAGGGCATCCGCAGCATTTTGGATCAGTTCCTGGATCTGTTTTCGGCCGTAACCACCCTCGGCGATACCGCGCTCTTTGCCTGCATCTTCGTGTACGCGGTTGGAGTCCTGCTTGTAAACCTCCACACACTTGGCGTGAAAATCGTTCACCAGACCAACGAGCGACTGGTCGGGACTTGCCCACCCCTGCTCAGACATCGAGCCTCCACATTCTCAGCGGCTAACTTGCCACTCCCACATACCGTTTCAAGAGAAGTGATATCAGGTGTATCCGACAACGGCGGGCGAAACCCGATCAAAAGAGGTTGTTTGAACTACGGAACTTTCCGGTCCACACCCCTCTGCGCCGTGACCGCTCGGTTCGTCTCGTGCACGTGTGCCGACACCATCCGCCCACCGGACCGGTTCGGATGTCGCCCCGCCGGCTACTATCGCTGACATGACAGACGAATCCGATCGCAGCGCTCAAGCGCAGGTTGTAGATCTGTTCGCGGGTCCGGGGGGACTCGATGTGGGCGCATCCTGGCTCGGACTCTCAGTGGTCGGCGTCGAAATCGACCCCAACGCATGCGCAACTCGTGCGGCAGCCGGCCTGGCGACGGTGCAGGGCGATGTACGCAGGTTCGGGCCGAAGGATTTCCCAGGTGCAACGATTCTCACTGGTGGACCACCGTGCCAGACGTTCACGCTCGCCGGGACTGGATCGGGGCGCAAAGCCCTGGAGAAGGTCCTCTCACTCGTCGAAGACATGGCACGGGACCGGGATATCACAGAAAGTGTCGACGAGCTCGAGGACGAGCGAACGGGACTCGTGCTCCAACCCCTACGATGGGCTCTCGAAGCACTCGCTGACGAGAGACCATACGAGGCGATCGTTCTGGAACAAGTCCCGTCCGTGCTGCCTGTCTGGGTCGCTGTGGGCGAAGTCCTAGCGCAGAACGGCTACCGCATCGATCACGGCATACTTCGTACCGAGCAATACGGTGTACCTCAGACTCGCCGTCGAGCAATTCTTGTGGCCCGCCACCAAGACGAAGTTGCCCTGCCGACTCCTACTCATGAGAAGTACCGGAAGGGCAGCCCTCGGCAGGGTGCCATCGGAATGCTGCCGTGGGTCTCGATGGGTGAGGTTATCGATCGCGGTCGAGAGTTCACCGTCATCTCCAACTACGGGAGTGGCGGGGACCCCAAGAATCGCGGCAGGCGTACTTCCGAAGAGCCAGCGGCAACTGTCACCGGCAAGGTGACCAGGAACAGGCTGCAGTATGTTGACGGCAAGTCAGATAGACTCACGCTGCCCGAAGCAGGTCACCTTCAAACTTTTCCGCTGGACTTTCCGTGGGCCGGCAGCAACATCGGCCAACAGATCGGTAATGCAATCCCGCCACGGCTGGCCGTACACGTGTTGGCCGCGGCAACCAAGCTACCCGTTAGCGACGCTGCGCTGGACAAGATCGTTGACACACCATGGAGTAGGTCGCGCCATGGCATGGACTACGCCGTCAATTCGAGCCAATTACCGGCACCGCTTACCGAACGTCTCACCTAGCGTGCCGTGCCCGTCCGAAGCGAATCAATAGTCCCGACGATTGCGTCTGCAACACCTTCCGCAGCCTCGTGTTCCCAGAATCGCAGGACCGTCCATCCGCGACTTTGTAATTCTGCGTCGGTTCGTCGGTCCCTCGTCATGTTGGCATCAAGTTTTGCAGCCCACCACTCAGCGTTCGCTGCCGGTCGTGTCGCATGTTGAGGACACCCATGCCAAAAGCACCCGTCGACGAAGACGACAAGTTTCAGACCGCGCCACACGATGTCACCTCGGGCCCGGAGATCTTTTTCCGGTCGGACATCAACGCGGTAGCGAATACCGCGGGAATGAAGTTCCCGCCGGATCAAAAGCTCAGCTTGAGTGTCTCGGCTTTTTTGCTTGCTCATGCGGGCCTGGACCGATTCGGACGAGGCAACGGGACGCGAACTACCGCGCGCCAGAGACTTTGACTTCATCTCCACCCCCACCACGGCGACGTCGTGTTCGTTTCGACTAACCTTCCAGATCGATAATCGGCGAACTCGCCTTCGATGAATCGAAAGTAGTGAATCTAATTACGCGATCATCGGAGCTCTGTGCAGAACTCGGTGCGACGTAACCGAATCCAATGACCACCTTGCTTGGATCAAGCCGTCCGCCGTTCGACCGCAACTCCTCACGGTACTGCGACTCGACGATAGGATACAAGATGAGAGCGCCGCGTCTGTCGTATGCGACGAGTTTCGTTTCTCCCACCTTAGCGGGCGACAAGCTTCCGTCTGACGCGCCAGCGACGAAAGACGGTACCGGGCGGTGCTTCGGGTCACTGATTGCTCCAAATAACGGACCACGACGTCGATCGCGCGCGAACCACGAGAAGGAGCGATCGTGTGACCCCAAAACCAGCCCGGGTTGCGCCATAGCGTCCGAAGTTACATCTGAGCCGAGAAGCTGCGGAGCGAAGACAAGCCAGTCATTTACTTGCGGAGGTTCAGATTCAGTAATTCTGCTCAGATATGTCAGATACGGCGCGAATTGAATTGGCGATACCCACTTGAGTTTTTTAAGAAGACCCAATAGGTCTTTCGCTGTAATCTTCGCCGTTAAGGCCTTCAAAGGAAAACTAGTATCACCCAAACTGTAGGTAAAATCCGTGGCATCTTTCGAAAGAGAGTCAAACACTGGTTGCCAAAGCTCGTTATTCTTCTTGAGATCAGCGGCACTAGTCGGATACGCCGTTGGCTCTTTCCAGACGCCAGGTGTCGCTATTTCAACGAGCCGCGCATTATACATTTTATTCGGACTCGCCGGCTTAAGCCACGCAAGATGCTGAGAAACCAGGGGCGGAACCTGCGCAGGTGTGAGTTGCGGGACTCCGTCAACCATCTTCGAATACTGCTTTAGTTCTGTTCGAAAACTGTTCTCGTCGTTACACACCGCCTCGAACGCCTCGTAGAGGTCGATTTCCTTCTTCCCCACCTTCTCAAGGCGTCCGATATACAGGCGAACCAGGTCACGGTAGCCATCGCGGAAGCCGAACCACCGGCCCATCTGCATTAGCGTTGAGGCGTTGCCAGCGCGACGTCGGAAATACGTGACCGTCAAGCCCTCAACGGTGAACCCGCGCGATAGCTTCTGCCCGCCGATTAGAATCTTCCAAATCGATCGCTTGGAGAAGTCGGCTTCGCCCGTCTCTATATCTTTGTCGCCGTTCACCACGATTATAGGTTTTTCGTCCCCCCCGATCCGAATCGCTGCCGGACCAATAAAGGGCATCAGCTCCTGGTAGGTAGACGGAACAGAGTTACCGGCTGCGCGAACTCGCGAAACCGGCTGTACGTCGGTTTCAAACAAGTCGCTCAAGCGGGAATGGCCGCGTGGGCCTGTATAGCCAGAGTCAAACCAGAGTTTCGTCACCCTGGCCAGCAGTTCACGATGTTCGATGGTCCAACCAGACTCGTGAATCAACATGGTGTGATGCTGAAAGAACCGGTCGCCCAAGCCCCCGTTGGCCTCACGATAGAGCTTAATAGCAGCAGTGAGAACGAACATGTCCATCGCTCGCTGTAGACATGTGTCGTCGTTATCTTCTCCACTAATGTCGCGCACATGCGCTTTCTCGTTTGAGTTCGCAAAAGTTCGCTCGTGGTCCGACAGGGATGAATCCAGGTCATGGAAATCCGATGCACCCATGTATCCGAATGGTCGAGGCAACGAGATGATGAAGTCCTTGGGGAAGATGTCTTCACTATCGCTTGGATCGACAAAAACGTTCGCGAAAGGCGTGGCAGTATAGCCAACATATTGCGCGCGCGGCAACATCTCTAGAAGTTCCGATATTTTTCGATTTATTGCCGTTCTTTCAGCGTTCGGCTTCCCTAAATCTACGGTATTCAGCGAGGCTTCATCGGACTCGTCGTCTACTATCAGGACCGGTATTTCCGACAGAGGCGTCGTAATATTGTTTAGGTCCTTCACAAGTTTCTTCAAGACCGAGCTATTCTTCTTGACAACCATCAGGCGGGCCGAGGACCGATCCAGATTTCTTGAATCATAGAGTGGAAGTCCGGGCTCCCTTTTCTCAGATTCGAGAGCCACGATTCCTTGACGAAGACTCTGATAATCTTTCTCGCGTGTGGTCATCCGCACGATGTCAAATGCCCCGAGCGCCGATGGTAGCTGACCGAAAGAGACGAACTTGCCCTTGATCCATGCAGGGTCGTCTGCATAGTCGGACTCGAACTCGCTTGCGCCTCTGAGGATATTCTCTCGTCCTACGAGTTCCATGTCGAGCCTGCGTTGAGTCTGCTCTCTCAGCAGATTTAGCGTGCCACCTAAGACAATGACCAGCCTGTACCCGGCGTCAATCGCTTTTGCGATTACGCCGGTAAAGTTCGCGGTTTTCCCCGACTGCACATATCCGACAACGAGACCCTTGGATTGATATGCCTCTGATCGCGTGGGGTCCGCTAAGCGCTCCACAATGCGGTCAGACGCCTCATCGATACCGTTAACCGCTGCGACAGGCCACCCTTTGTCCAGCAACAGATTATGGTAAGACGGCCAGTACCACTGACGGTCTCCCAATCTCTCTGGCGGATACCAGGGTTCGTGATTCTCGGCGATCACGACCGGGCCGTCTTCATTAGGAACCGGAATCAAGTCGGTCAGGAGCTGCTTGGTGGGCGGGTCGAGGTCAAGTGCACGATATACGTCTTCGCGTCGGCCAGCTGTTCTCAGGTCGAACGATGACCACTCTGGCGCGTCGCGGTAGTCCCAGTGGATCAATTGGCGACGCCACAGCTCGATGAGGGGATCCGAGGGACGAGCCGCCGTAAGGGCCTGCGTGAAGTCTGCCTCTGTCGCATACGTCTGCGCCTCAGCGGCCATATCCTCCACCTGATAGTTGAGTGCGCGTGAGAGCCGCTTCGGTCTGCTTCCGTTCATGTCCGCCAATACGGCGCGGTGCAGGTCTAGTCGAAGCGTGTCGGTCATGGTGATCCTCGTCTTTCAGGGAAGGCAGAGTGTTGAGGGGTTCAGCGGGGAGTCATCCGAAGTAGGGAGCCCGGTTACGTCAATCTCATACTGCACCGACAAGATTCGGTCGTGCGAGGCGGTTGGGAGATTGTCGAACCGCAGTCTGGGAACCGCCTTCGACTTCAGGAACAATGGCTCGTCCCGCAAAGCCCATCGCTCGTCGTCGAAGTGGTCCGCGCTCCAGCCCGCTTCCGCCAGAAGGTCGGTCAGCCGCGCCCCTGCGCTGGCGCTTTCGTTTGTGGCCGACAGTCGAACTGCTTCTATCGACTCAGAGAGTAATCGTCCGCTCGCCCCACCGCGGGTCAGTCGTATAGACGTGAACCATAAAGGACGTCCGGGAGAAGGCTCCAGCTGTCTGAACCCGTGGACCGCGTGGCGCCGGCGCTCTAACGAGGTCGTCTTCACCTCGACGTCGAACGCAGGAAGGACGAAGTCGCGTTCTTCGTTCGCTGGTCCCGTCCAGGACTGCATCGCAACATCCCACCCGAAATCCAGCGCCAGCAAGCGAAGGACTGCCAACTCGCCATGGAGACCGAGCCGCTTCTGTAGAGAGGCAACACGCTGTTCATCCAGCAACACATTCCAAGACCGTATGGTCTCGGTAAAGGCGACGTTCAGGGAGCTACCTGCATTGATACGGCCCGCGATCGCGATCAACAAATCGTGAAAGTCGCGAAGAAGCGAGAGCTCCGTCGTTCGAATCCGTGCCATACGAAGCCCTCGATGAGATACCTGGTCGATGCAGACGGCGGGCAATCGCGAGTGCGGCGGGCGATGGCCGGGTTCGAGTTCAACAAATAGCGCGATTTCCCGCCCGTCGTCGACCACTTCGTACTGCACGAGTGGATGCGCGCCGGATTCCGACAGTCGATAACTCGTCTCCAGCGCCTCCGCGAGGTAGTGCTCAATGGCGGACCATCGCAACTCACCTGGCTGATGTTGGTCAGTCATGGTCAGCTACCCGATCCAGTTCGGCCCGCGCCGCCGAAACCAGGATGGCCTGCCACAGTTGAAGGTTGTCCTTTTCGCGGCTCCCGCTGTACTCAGTTTTAAACACCTGATTGAGCATCAGGTACACCAAGGACTTCACGAGCGGTGCATCGTTCAGAGTGCCGCGTCGACCCCCGAGGATTGCGGCGCGATAATACTGGTTCAGCTGTATCTCGCGGTTGTTGCGATCGATCTCGAAGAACTGGCCGTGATCGAGCTGTTGCCAGCGAACCGCGATCGGGTCTTCTCCCGGGATGAATGGAAGCTCCTCCTCGACCGTCTCCCGTACGGACGCGTCGATTCCCTTGCCTGGAGGGATAACCGGGGTGCGGCTCACCACAGACCGCTTGCGTGAATCGCGGTAGACGCCATCTGCGTCAACAACGAACTGCGGGAAGAGCCGGCCCGTGGTGTCCTGGGCGTTCTCGAGCGAGGTCACGACTTCAGGCGACATCTCGACGCCATCCTTTTTGACGCTCATCCGGAACACCTTCTCCGAACCGTCTGGGATGTCCACGGCCACGCGCGAGAGCGAAAGATGCTGCTCCGGCTGCCTGAAGTTGTTCCAACCGCCGGCCTGGACCAGTCTGTTATGGCGATAGAAGTAGAAGCCCTGGCGGTCGATGACCGATCCGACAGCCTTGTACTCGTCGAGCGTGGATTTCGCCGGCCAGATGTGGGCATCGAACTCGACGAGGCCAACAGATCCCACATCTGCCACGAACGTTCGCGGGTACTCCGGGTGGCCGGTGACCGGGTAGGCGAAAGGGTCAAGTGCGATAACCCCGAAGTTCATGTACTCGACTCCGCTCTGGGCATCTTCGACTGCGATCGTGATGTTGAAGTCGTCCCGCGACAGGAACCGATGTAGGTGTAGTCCTAGGTGCAGTGCCAGCTTGCTGATGGTGCGATGCAGGTAGCGATCCGTTTGGCCACCTGCGCCGTTCTGTGGAAAGTTCTTGACTCCATCCCATCGGATGACGGTGCCGTGCCACACGATCGGACACTCGTAGTATCGATCAATGAGGCCTTGCGCGTAGTCCGGATCCACCACGTCGCATTGAAAACCTGATAGGGCGCGCTCCATGAGCCAGCGTCGTCCTGCCGCACGTGTTCGTCGAGTTTTGCTGATGACCGTAACCGAAGACGCGTGGCTCAGGGAAGCCGATTTCAAACCCGTGCCGAACATGCCCAATGCCTGTGCGCTGTAGCTTTGACGACCGCCCACTGTCATCGCGACGTCGAGGCCGTCTTCCGACATGCCTTCACCGTCGTCGATGACGAGGAGGCTGATCAAACGATCGTCCTCACGCAGGAAGTGGATCACCACGTCTTTCGCGCCGGCATCGATGGAATTGTCCACCAGATCAGCGATGGCGACCTCGAATCCATACCCTTGGCTGCTCAACGCCTCCATGTACCGCGCGTCTGGAGGGAGATGCTTGGTACCCGTTGTGGGGACTTCGAACTTCCAGTCGTCTGCCATGCCTGTCCCTGTGATTCGTAACTCACGATATTTCAACCCGAACATATCGAACGAGCCAGCGCTTGGTCGCAACACCACATCAGCCGTCTGTCATTCCGTCGCCCAAATGGCACCGGCGAGAGAATCATCTAGCGACGTCAATGTAGTGCGGTTGTGAAGCCAACTGTGCGGAGTCGGGCCGTTCGCTCCCCTACCCGACACGCCCTTGGTGGCAGCACAGATAGGATCGACCAGTAATCCGCTTCGGCCCGACAGCATGCGTCTATATGACAAGGCTCCACCCGTGCGGGAAGACTTTCATGCCTTCCTGGAGCCGTCTTGCCGTTGTACCGCAACTCTGTCGCTGGCGTTCGATCTCAGATCGAGTCCGGGAGTCTCGTATCCCTATTGACCGAACAGTTCCGTTTCCAGATTGGGTACAGCCCCTCCCCCGCGGAAGTCCGCTCGTGGGAGCGAAGCCTTGCAGTCCTCGCAGGCGATCTTGTGGATGCAGGTCTCGAGAAGGCCGAGCTTCTCGTCGAGTACCAGCTGCCGCTAACCAGCAAGCGTGCAGATGCGGTGATATGTGGTCTTCACCCAAAGACCGGTCAGCCCTCCTACGTGGTGGTCGAACTGAAGCAATGGAATAGCGCATCGGTCCTCGAAGGTACGGACGACGTCGTATTGCTCGACGGTGCTGGCGAGCGACTACACCCGGTCGAACAGGTGCGCCGCTATTGCACCCACCTGAGTGATTTCATCGCGACATTGGGCGGAAGTACCGATCAACTCGCAGGTGTCGCCTACCTGCACAACGCCACCGACATGGACATCCAAGACCTCTGGAAACTGCCACAGTCCGATACCGGACGTCTCTTCACCGGGCAGCGGCGCGGTGAACTGTTGAAGTATTTCAACAGCAAGATTTCAAACAAATCCGGTGCCGATGCAGCGGACCAACTGTTGTCGTCGGCCGTCCGTCCCAGCAAACAACTTATGGCCCTAGCCGCGGACGAGGTGCAGCGTCGCGAGCAATTCGTTCTCCTCGACGAACAGCAGACCGCGTACTCGTTGGTCCTGCGAGCCGTCGACGAGTCGTACCGGTCCAACACCAAAGAGGTCATCATCGTCACCGGTGGTCCTGGTTCGGGGAAGTCTGTCATCGCGCTGAGCTTGCTCGGTGAACTATCGCGGCGTGGCCGCACCGCGCTTCACGCGACCGGGTCGTCGGCGTTCACCATGACCCTGCGCCGAGTAGCAGGTGCTCGCGCACCGAGGGTCAAGCAAATGTTCAAGTACTACAACCAATTCATCGACGCCGAACCCAACGAGATCGACGTGCTCATCAACGATGAGGCTCACCGGGTCAAGGAAACGTCGACCAACCGCTACACGAAAGCGGCACTCCGCACTGGTCGACCACAGGTCGAAGAACTGATCGATGCGGCGCGGGTACCGGTCTTCCTGTTGGACGAGTTTCAGGTGGTTCGGCCGTCCGAGCGAGGAACCGTCGCGGACATCAGCGGCGCCGCCGAACGTATGGGATGCAAGGTGCGGATGGTTTCGCTCGACGGGCAATTCCGTTGCGGTGGCAGCCGCGCCTACGAGAATTGGGTGCTTCGTCTACTCGGCCTCGAACCGGGTGGACCTATCGAATGGATCGGTGACGAGTCCTTCGCGGTGCGGGTCTCCAACTCGCCATCCCTAGTCGAACACCAGCTGCGATCGCTTCTCGACGAAGGCTATTCGGCGCGAATAGCGGCCGGCTATTGCTGGACCTGGAGTGATCCGGTAAAGGGCGGCGGCCTTGTCGACGACGTCGTGATTGGCGACTGGAAACGCCCGTGGAACAACAAGAAGCAGACATCGCACGACGGTGCGCCCGGCACGCCCTACTGGGCGTCAGACCCGGCTGGCTTCAACCAGGTCGGATGTGTCTATACCGCGCAAGGATTCGAGTACGACTACGGCGGCGTCATCTTCGGACCCGATTTGGTGTGGCGGTCGGACCACTGGGAAGCAAGGCCTGAGTTCAACCACGACAACCAGGTCAAGCGAGGTAACCCAGATGGTTTCGACCGGGCAATTCGGAACACGTACAAGGTTCTACTGACTCGAGGTATGCGCGGAATGACGTTGTATTCGACGGATCCCGAGACGCTCGCCCTTCTGCAAACGCTGCTTCCTCATGACTGATTACGCTGGATCGAATGGAACCTTTCCAGATCCTCGCCCGATGCGCGTAGGAGATGTTTACAGGTATCCGCGCGGGTTTCCAGATTCTCAATCTAGCGTCGACGGCTTCCCAAACTTCTTCTTCCACACTGCAGCCCTCGGTGGCACGCGCTTGTCGTTGGAAAGTGGCATCAACCTCCCGAAATCGGTCGGAGCGGTGGATGGTGCACGCAGACCGGTTATCGCTCTGCGTTCCAGCCCCGCGAAAGCTGGCAGTGAAACTACGCCATGGCACGACGTATACAACCTCAATCACGGTCACGTGAGATACTTTGGCGACCATAAAGTGACGTCAGTGGGACCAGTCGGCAATACTCGGGGAAATGCTGGACTCCTTGAAGCTTCTTTGCTTCACAGGGCGCTTACCCCAGATGAGCGTGCCTCGGCGCCGCCGGTCATGATATTTCGCGCGGTCCCCGAAGGTGGCGTCGTTAAGGGGTACGTCGAGTTCTGCGGTATCGCTATCGTCGAGCGGGTCGAAACGCTCGTCCAACGCGATCCAAAAACTGGACAAAGCTTTGCCAACTATGTGTTTGACCTAGCTGTCCTTAGCACTGCGGCAGAGAGCGAGCTCGTCGACTGGAGATGGATCGACGACCGCCGGAATCCAGATCTGTCGTTGAAAGAGACACTTCGCTTTTCGCCTTTGGCGTGGCGAAAGTGGGTAACGGGCGGTGCCGCTGCACTCCCAAATGTGCGGCGACAGGTCGCGACCGACCGCCTTCGGTCGAAAACGGATCAGCAGCCTCAGCCGGGTTCAGCGGAGGCCAGAGTCCTCGAAGATACATATGCCTTCTTCGACGGCCGCAAACACGCGTTCGAGGTACTCGCCGCTAGAGTGGCCGCTGATGTCTTAGGTCGTCGCGGCGCACGCTACCGCGAGGGCTGGCTTACACGAGGGAGCGGAGACGGAGGCACCGATTTTATTGGGCGCCTTGATGTCGGGGACGGCCCCGCGATGACTTCACTGGTCGTCTTGGGCCAAGCAAAGTGCGTTCTGCTCGATTCTCATGTCAGCGCTGAACAACTCGCACGCGTCGTGGCGAGGCTCCGGCGTGGATGGATTGGCGTCTACGTCACCACGGGTGTTTTTAGCAAGGCCGCACAGACCGAAATGATCGACGACCAGTATCCGATAGTGCTGATCGATGGGCAAACTCTCGCCGAAACAGTGAGACGGTTAGCGATGGAAAGCTATGGGGGAGATCTGGAAATGTTCCTCACTCAGCTGATCGCTGACTATCCGCTTCGGATCAGCGCACGCCGCCCCGAGGAAGTCCTGACGTTGTAACCGGGAGCGCGATCGATTTGCCTTGCCCAAAGTTCCAGCTTCCCATTCGGCAGGCGCGCGACCGTACAAAGCTACGCGAGAAGTTCGCAAAAAGTTCCCGACAACTTTCTTGGTGAGGCCGTATTTTGTCCATGCGGAATGGAACTCACGCAGCGTTGCGTGAGTATGAGATCATGAGATGTTGTGTCGGCGGCGCCGACTAGTGAACTCAGCCTGCGACTGAGTCTTTGGGTGTGGCCCCCAAAGAGGTACTTCACCACGCGATTTTTGTTGAACCGCACAGGCTCGATCGCGAGTTATGCTGCGCGGTCGGCGTCTTTGTTAGCGATGGCGTCGAGGAGATCCTCGTGTTCGTGCCGGAGTCGATGGGGGGATCGCTGTCTGCCGGAGCACCCAGTACAGCCGGCCCTCGAGAGATTCGAGGATGCTCACCAGCAGGTCGTTCCGGGCGAGATCGCTGAAGTACCCGTGTAGTCGTGCAGGTGGGCGTATTTGTTCGGCAATCCTGCGGACCCGATTGCGCAACCCGTTTAACTTTGCTGCTGTTCAACAATCCATCGATGACGCGCCAACTGCGCCGCTTCCACCCGGCCGCACAGCTCCCGCAGCGGCACGTCGGTGTTCTCTGCGACCAACTTCCCTAACGCCTGATACTTGCTCACCTGAAAGCCGAACCGACTAACGAGGTAATCCCCCTCCTCCGAATAGATCGAATGTCCCAGGGGCACAACACCTGCCTCCCCAAAAGTCAACAAGCGTTCAGACACCCAACTCTTCGGTGGCGTGTATCCCGGGTTGAGGTAGGCCCGCAGGATGGGGCGCAACACCGACAGCACCTCGCCCAATCCGGCATCACCATAGCCGTAGGTCGATGCGTTGCGGCCGAGCGTCAACAGGTACTGCGCTGTCACGAAATCACCATCCTCAGGACGGGCTGCGACCGACCCACGCCCAAACAAACAGGCCTTGAGGGTCCGTAGCGGATCAATCGGGTCCGATCTCCGTGCCACCGCAGCTCGGCTGATCAACCCTTCCCCACCGACGACGCGTTCAACGACATGCTTGGCCGCGCTCTCGCTCTCAGCGACCTCGTCGCGCGCTGCTTGTCGATACCGGTCAATCAGCGCCAGTTCCCGCTGCCCGACGTGTTCTTCACGGGACGACTCCGGCGGCGGCTCCGCGACGATCTCGCGGCAGACCAGATCAGTCCCCTCCAAGCGAGTTACCATACGCAGCAAATCAATTCGGCGCACCTGGCCTGAATCAAGTCGCGTGCGCAGTAATACGATGCGGCCGGCCGGCACGTCCGGGCGCGACAGATACAGCGCCACCGTGTCCGCAAGGCGATCCGACGTCGCGTTGGCCGTCCACTTCCCCGGAATCTTCATCGCCGACTTGATCAAGGCATCGTCCCGCCACAGACACTCCCACGCTTGCTGGTCAGTCAGGTCGGGGCGCCGCACCAGGTCTCGCCAGGGCTGCCGTAGCGGGTCTGCGGTTTCAACCATCCACGCGACCATCGGTTTCGGCAATACGGCTGTGGCTCTGCACAATGCCTGCATCACTGCTTCCATCGGCGCTCCTTGCGGCAGGGGTCAACAGGGATTCAACGGTGCCCGACGCTAATCGGACCGCGATATTGCGCATCCGCGGCTGCGAGCGTGGCTTCAGTCCCCCGCCGGAGGGAGAAGCTCATCCGGGTAGCGGTATTCACACCCCAGGTCGTTGGGGCGAGCGCGTTCCGCAGTTGTCGCGAAACCAGGTGACGCAAGCATCAGCGACGAGTTCCGGGTCACGACTGAACAGATAGCCGTCGGTGCAGTCGTCGAAATGGTCGTTGAAGAGCCATCGGTTCAGGGGCAGATTGTCGGACGAGTAGTCGGCGATCAACAAGTGGCCGAGCACCGTTCGCGACCGCCGGAGCACCATCACACCGCCATCCAGCATCTGGACCTGAACACACGTGACGTCGACTTCGTCGTCGGCGTCGTCGTGATAGACGTAGTCACTCGGACCCATCTCGAAGATGAAGCCGACTGGCTTGTCGGTGAGCGACTCGACGATCCATGTCGCCATGTCTGACCACTCGTGCACGTCCGACGTCTGGTCCGATTCTTCCATGGTGGCCTCCCCTCAACCGATCTCTGAAGACAAGATAGCGCCGACTACCGACAGACGGCGGCACTCGCACCGTCGAGGCCGGCAACGTTCGGTTCGCATGTCTGGAACCACCGCAGTACACCCGCTCAATGCCACGTTGACTCCGTGCAGCAGCTGGCTTCGGGACTTGAACCTCAGCTCGTCCGAAACTGATGCAGCATAGTTTCCCTCGCTCGTGATTCCGCCTTGCGTGCCGTCCGCTAGACACTTGTGCCGATGATCCGAGACGACCACAAGAGGGCGGATCGCCGTGATCACGACGCCAACCACAGGGATCGAGACTTAGCCGAACCACACGGCTTTGCCCTGAACTCAAGGCAGTTTCACCAGAGATAGAGAAGGCCGGAGACTGCAGCTCCCACGAATCCTGCGCCACCGAATGCCACTGCGGCCCAATCCCCCTCGAACACCCGGTACCCGTACGACCCGAGCGCTACACAGGCGAGACAGGCAACGAGCGGAGCAGCGATCCATAGAACCGGAATCATGAAAATGATCAGGTACACGAGACCGAAAAACACGAATCCGAGCACGAGACCGCTGATGGCCCGTGCTGCCTCGCGTGCTGTCACGGCATGTACCTCCTTGACCCAAGCTGGCCTTCCCGTCGCGTGAGTTACGCCATCTTGAACACAACAGATGCAATACCTGAAGCGGCGAAACTGGCCATGGGGCCCAGTCCAGAGGGAAACAATGCCAGCGACTTCGGCTGCGGGGATTGGAGTCACCAAATGAACAACCCATGTACCGACCCGCTCGAGCATAAACAACAATCAGCCGCCACTCGCCCAATAGCCCTCTCAACGGCAGCTGACATCACGCCACACTCACGGTCGCCGCGCTCGCAGACGTGAACGTCGTGCAGCTAGAAAATGACGCGCCCCAGCAATGACCAGCCCGATTAGTGGAACCAGCAGGTAACACGTGCCGATGAAAATTATCGTGCCCCATATGAAGAAACCTACGAGAATCGATCCTATAAAGTCCGAAAGTGAATCGGCGGAGTTGTCGCTCAAGAGACCGATCGCCATTGCAATGGTAAAGCCCGCTGCACAAACCACGTATGCCACTGGTATCGCCCACAGCATCGACGATCCCCACAGCCGCAAAAACCCTGACCTTTTCGACTTCATTCCTGAATCTCGACAATCTTGACTTTCGGCGGATCGCCTGGTGAGCCGAGCTCAGTTCCTACGACTGGGGCAGAACCCTGCTGGGTGCCCGGATAGCCCATCTGTGGAGGGGCTTTTGGAGGTGCTCCAACCTGAGGAACATCGCCCCCAATCTCGTGGTTAGGACCCTTGGGAAGATTCGCGAGTGGACCCCATTCCCACTGGGTCGCTTCATGACTCACCAACGTAGACGACGTGCCGTCGGAGTTGTATTGGTAGATCTCCGCCGACGGAAAACTGCCCACCTTCCCGCCAACGTCAACTGTTCCGTCCGCGTTCGGCTTCACCGTGACGTCGCCCTCAACACCAATCCCAAACCTTTTCCCGAGCTCAGGTTGATAGGTGTCCGTCCCAAAGTAGTGAGTTCTTACTGTGCCGTCGGGGGCCTGCGCAACTCTAACTTCTGGAATATCCGCCTTCGGCACGTTTGGCCCACTGGTCACAACTGTCGGGTTCTGACGAGCGACCACTACCCCGTTCTCGTAATCCACGTAGATCGAAACACGAGAGTGTTCTGCGTCGGCGTTGGCATCGGGACCACGATTATCGCCTGAGTTATTCGGGAACGCTCGCCCATCAATTACGTCGCCGGGATTCAGCGTGATGTTCTGAGCCTCTTCCCCCGGAATGTATAGATTGGTTCGAATTACTCCGTGGCCCGGCACGGGGTTGATGGTTCCAACCACGACATTTGCATCCGCACCTCGATACTTTGGGTCATAGGTCTCTGAATCCAGCGCCTCGGCCATGCGCCACTCGTTCTCGGTCAGGGGGACACGGCCGTAGACTTCTTCGAAGGCGCTGACCTGGTTCTGGTGACGATTAATGCTACTTTCGCCGATTGCATCCGGTGTATCCCGAAGATCGGTTGTGGGTAGCTGGCCATCTGCACCTCGGATTGCGGCGGCGAGGCTGCCATCTGCCCGATCAGCGGCGAGCAACAGATTATTCACTCTTGCCTGCAGGTCACTAAGAGACGCGTAATAGTCGGCCTTTGCTTGCTGCGACCAGCCATGCATCGATGACGGGCTCGGGTCGCTGACCTTTCCCGAAACCGAATCAATCGCAAAACCATGAGTATCCGCGTCAGCACGGATACTTCTCAGCGACAACTTAACCGCTGAAATCTCGCCGGCCGCAGCCTTAGCTGCGTAGGCCACAGCCAAGGCTTCCATAGAGTGCCGGCTCAGGTCGAGGCGAGTCTTTCCAATAGACTCCGATGCTGCGTCGGCTGAATCCCCAGACCAGGATGTGAACACATCTAGGTTTGCCAAACCCATCGAGGTGTCATCGCAGTGTGCGGCAGTCGCCGTGCAGATTGAGAACACCTGCTCAATCTCTGCTGTGCTCCAACGGTCAACGTCGGCAATCGTGATCGACATACCTGACTACAGATCCAACGGGGTCTTACGAATTGTCGACAACTTTTCAGCGCTCTGCTGTTCGAGGCCCGCAAACTCCGTGTTAGCGCCCGCCAAACCGTTTGCGTGTTCTTCGATGCGTTTGGTCAAATCCCCGGCAGTTTTACGCCACCGGTCCAAGACTACTGAGAGCGCATCTCCGGACCTCCCGGCCCACCCAGATTCGATGGATTCCCCGAGCCGTGCATGCCCCGTCTTAAACAATTCCTCGCTATCCGCATGCCACGTCGCTAGCTTCGCAGCACTCCTGAGCATGAGCTCAGGGTCCACACCAAACTGAGACCCCACTAGCACCCCCCAGCGCCGATCAGAACCTCTGCTCTGATTTGTCCGTCGAACTCTACCTGCTCATCGACGACGGTCAACGGCCGGTGCCTGAATGTTCAAGTGGCTGGTCCGCTTCGATCCGAAGTGAGCAGATGAGCTGTGGCTCTTCGGAGTCACGTACGACGACTCCGTTTCTCATGGTCAAGTTGCCGCCAAATCTAATCCTCTTGCAGCGAGTAGGCACGCCCAAGAGTGAATTGGCAGCTTTTCCCTCAACTCCACCGACCCACCTCCCGCTCACCATTGTATTGAGCGGCAAGGGCTATCGCACTGATCAGTACTGGCATGAACAGTTCGATGGCCTGCCGCTGTCGACGGCAGCCCGCGATTTCCTCGGCGCTACCGCCGACGGCAGTCCACGCTTGTTCCATACCTTGCATCTGACTGATCTGGTCGGCGCAGATGCGCGCATACCGGCGCAGCATCGGTGTGTTGCCTCTGCACCCGCGGGCGATCTCTTCAGGTGTCAGGGCAGATCGATCACCGCGGGAGTACCGGTCGACCATATCGATCAGACGCTCCGGAACCTGGTCGAACAGCATGCAGTCGACATCGTTCTCCGCCTCGGGTTGGAGTTGCTCGATCATGTCGATCGCTCCATCGCTACAGAACTCTTGCCACGCCCGCACCGTCGCCAGGAGATTGGCCTGAGAGAAGACAGCGGCCTCCATCGCGCGGACCGCGAACACATGGCCTTTGGTGACCACGATCGAGATGTCGGGCCAGCGCGACGAGTGTTCGGCGATCACCGCACCGAGCAGATCCATGTCCGGAATCTGGTGCGCCAGCACCGTACAGAACTCGAGTCGTAGTGTCTGCGGCGACACCAGAATGTTGGTGTGGAGACCCTCATCGGTGACCAACCCAATTACCTTCTGGTCGAGCGTAACTCGTTCCCCGAAGCGCGCGGCCAGGATCTTATAGGTCATGTCCAGCAAATGTGGCGCATCATCGGGCACATTGCCCACCGATGCGGCCGCAGTCCTTTTGACTCCCCTGGCCGGCGGTATGACGGAGGCAGGCGCTTGGAACTGTTCACCGGCCCGGGCCGGCGTCTCGGGTAGCGGAGCAGCCGGGTAGCGCACCGTCAGGACCGTCGGATTGTCGAACTTCCACACCTGCCACAGTGATCGGACAGCGGCCGAAACGAGCTTGTCGACACTCCGCTTGCCAACCTCGTGGATGATCACGCGGTTGCGCAGCAGCCGCCAGCCCTGCCCCAACAGGATGAAGCGTTCGGCCCGCGCCACCGAAAGCGCGCCGTTCAACTCGAAGGCCACGAAGGCCATCGGATCGATCGTGCACCGCAGCCGCCCGGATCCGGTCAGCGTGAATATCAGCAGCGGGTGGTAGCCCCCGACCAGATCGGTGCGTGCCACCTCGATGAACGCGTGGCGTTTGAGAGTCGCCACCCCGGCGGCCAACTCCTCGGCGAACAGGCTCCAGGTGGCGCGCTCGCTTGTGTCGAAATTGGTGTCGTCCCCAAAATCCAGTGTTGCCATGGTGCCCTCCCCAGCGCCGTCGATCATCGGCGATGACCTCGTGGCACACGGTAAAACAGGCCTACGACATCGCGGTGCGCACCGAATCCCCGCTGCAATCCGCGATCCTGGTTGCTAGGTGCCCGAATCCATTCTGCGGAGTCGGACCGGCAAACCGTCGGCCGGCGTCGGACCGGTCCCCCAGGCCATCAACGGAACATAGGACGGAGGTACCGTCCATTGGAAATCGAGGAGCACACGATGCAGGATTGCTTTGACAGTCAGTGATGCGAAGTGCATACCGATGCACTTGTGCGCACCGGCCCCGAAGGGTGACCACGCATAACGGTGTATCCGCGTCATCGTCTCAGGGTCGTCAAAACGACTGGGATCGAACTCATCTGGCCGATCCCACCACGTGTCCAGTCGCATTGATGTGTGCACACCGAGGGCGATCTCGGCGCCCTTGGGAATGAAGTGTCCCAGAATGCTGGTGTCCGCGGTGGCTTGCCGAAACAAAGTGCCGGCAGGTGCGTACATCCGCAGCGATTCCTTGAAGGCGTTGTCGAGGAGCTGCACAGCGTTGAGGTCATCCATCGACGCCTCGTCGGGCAGCGCTTGTACTTCCTCCCGAAGTCGTTGCTGCAGTGCAGGATCCTTGCCGAGGTGGTACATCAGCATCGACAGCGCGATGGTGCTGGTGTCGTGGGCCGCCATCAACAGGAAGATCATGTGGTTGACGATGTCTTCGTCGGTGAAGGTACTTCCCTCGTCGGTCTGCGATTGGCACAGCACGGTGAGCAGGTCGTCGCCAGTACTATTGCGCCGCTGGGGAATGGCGCTGCGGAAGTAGCGTTCCAGGTAGCGTCGACCGTGCAGGCCACGCGACCATCGCCCGGGCACAATCGGTTGGCGCACAACAGCTTGAGCCCCAAGCACGGCGTCGTCGAAGGCGTGCGACAGTTCGCGTGCGGTCGCCCCGTCGGGAGATTCACCGATGAACACCTGGCTCGCGAACTCCAGCAGAATGTCTTTCGTGCGGTCGTACAACGGGACCTTGTCCCCCGACGTCCACGATCCCAGGGTTTTCGACACCAAGGGACGCGACAATGCGAGGTAACCCTCGAGTCGCGGTCGGGTGAAGGCCTGCTGCATGATTCGCCGGTGGAAGAGGTGTTCGTCGAAGTCGAGGAGCATCAGGCCACGATGAAAGAACGGGCCAATGACGGGCTGCCACCCGATTTCGCTGGAAAAGACCCTATTCTTGTCCAGCCAAACTTCTTGGAGCGCTTCGGGACCCGTCACCGTGACAATCCGGAACCCCAGGGCCCCAGTCCACGACACGGGACCGAACAGCTCGTACCGCTCCCGCCCGAAGGCCAACGGATGCGCAACACTCTCCATCACGTGGCCCAGGCCGGGCACACCATAGCTGCCCATGACGGGCTTCAGGTCACTGCCGGGCGGAGGTTCTGCCAGCGGGCGCACCGGCGACGGGTAGACCGAGGCGGCTCGCGCGGCCGCCCGTTGAAACCTGTCGGTTATCACCGCCCGGGAGGGCAATAGTGAACTCGTCATCGGGACATACCCACCACTTCAGATCCGGTGCGATCTCGTGCCAGTTGGTTCTGCTCGGACGGTACCAGCGCGAGAGGTGCTGTCAAGGATACGGCGGAGATCAACAGCCTTCTGACCAGAGGTGACCGGCCGTACGATCGACATGCCGCCCGTTGCGGCACCAACCTCCATCAGCGGACTTCACGCCCGCTCGCCGGCACGACGAGGAGCGGAATGCCAGTACTCGGAATAGGCGGAATCTTCTTTCGCGCAAAGGATCCCGACGCGCTGAACGCCTGGTACCGCGAGCACCTTGGCGTCGGAGCCGGATGCGTGGCCCCAGACGCCGGCCATGCCGACGAATGGTCGTGGCAGGTACAGGGCGGGCCAGTTGTCTTCTCGCCGTTCGAGTCGGGCACCGACTACTGGGCAGCGGACAAGCAATACATGCTCAACCTCCGGGTCAGCGACATCGCCGACCTACTCGACCAGCTCACAGCCAGCGGGATCACGGTGATCGTCAAGCCCGAATGGGATGCAACACCCGAGATCGGACGGTTCGCGCGAATCCACGATCCCGAAGGCAACGCGATCGAATTGTGGGAGCCACCGCCATTGAAATGAGACTAGGACATACGTAGTATGCATTTCGTAGGCTATAAGCCTACTCTTTGCTTACTGGAGGTGCTATGGCTTCGCAGCGTGCGACCGCGCTACCCGCTGCCCTTGCGCGCCTACCGCTACGAACAATACGGCCCCAAGACGCCGCAAACGCCTACGCACACCCACGACCGGAACTCGCGCGGCTCGTCGATCGCGGCGTCGTTCACCGCACCGCGCCTGGCTACTACATCGCTGTCCCTCAGCAATATCAAGGCCGGACATGGCTACCCGAACTCGAGGCCGTCGCCGCAGGGATCGCTGGGGCCATCTATGGCCCAGAGAACGCAATTTTGATGGGTGTCAGCGCTGCCCGCGTCCTCGGTGCGTTGCCGAGAGTACTGGCAACCGCGTTTGTGGCGGTACCAAAGCAGCATCGAAGAATCGAGTTAACTGATCGGACGGCATCGATTCGGTTCGTCAAACGGAACACCACCACTGTGGACGCAGAGAAGGTGACAACCGCGTTGGGTCCGGCGCTGGTGACCACCCCGGAGCAAACCATCCTCGACCTCGCCCGTAGGCCCTCGCTCGGTGACGCAGAGGTCGACGTTCAAGCTGCAATATCCACCCTGTATCGGCGTGCTGACCATGACCGACTCACCGAGTTGGCAATCTCGCAGAGACTTGGTGCGGCCTTGCGTCGCGCCGAGAGCTGGACCGGCGTCAAAAAGTGAATCTGGACGAACGTGATGTTGTCGCCAAACAGTTCGGAGTCGCACCCGGACAAGTCGAGCGCGACCACCTGATTTCACACGTCTTGGCGTTTCTCAGCGGCAATTATGCTGACAAACTCTATTTCATCGGCGGAACCGCGTCGGAGCCATCAATTCCGATGCGGCCGAACTGTTTCGCCGTTTCGGACCGACCGCCCGAGTCCCCGGCCCGTTCTTGTTCGAAACACCGCCTACGGAAGAATCCTGGCAAGCGCAGCTCGCCGGTCAGACTCGTTTGACCGTCTCCGCTGCTGATGCACTGGAACGAGTCCGCGAGGCATAGCGGGCTGCTGCACGAGCATGAAGCGGGCTGATGGCCCGAACTGCTGGCCTGGGTCCGGTCTCCAGGCAACCGCTTTGCGGGGCCGGCGAGACACCGCTCAGTGGTACAGCGCGTCGATCTCGTCAGCGAACCGGTCGGAGACCACGTTCCGTTTGATCTTGAGGGTGGCGGTGAGCTCGCCGTCCTCTTCGGTCAGGTCCCGGACAAGGATCGCAAACTTCTTGACGGCCTCCGAATGGGAGACGGTTGTGTTCGCGTCGTCGACCGCAAGCTGCAGCGCCGCAAGCAGTTCCGGGTCCGCCCGGAGATCTTGGGCCGTAGCACCGTCGGCCTTGCCGTTCTCAGAGCCCCAGTGCGCCAGCACCTCCGGATCCACGGTCAGCAGCGCAGCAATGAAGGGCCGACCGTCA
This sequence comes from Williamsia sp. Y844, assembly GCF_056786475.1. Lineage (NCBI taxonomy): Bacteria > Bacillati > Actinomycetota > Actinomycetes > Mycobacteriales > Nocardiaceae > Williamsia > Williamsia sp. Y844. The sequence goes on along the minus strand of NZ_JBXCJB010000002.1, from coordinate 3,672 downwards.
CCGACCACCACGGCCTGTGAGATCAGCGGATGTGAACGCATCCGATCCTCGAGCGGCCCCGGTGAGACGTTCTTGCCGCCTGCAGTCACGAGCAGGTCTTTTTTGCGGCCGGTGATGGTCAGGTATCCGTCGTCGTCGAGGGCACCGAGGTCACCGGTGCGGAACCAGCCATCATCGAACGCGTCGGCGGTGGCTTGCTCGTTGTGCCAGTAGCCGTCGAAGATCACGCCGCCGGCAAGCTCGATCTCGCCGTCCTCGGCGATGCGGACACTGTTGCCACCCATCGGCTGCCCGACGCTGCCGATCCGTTGTGCGCCTGGCACATTCACGCAGTGCGCTGCCGTCGACTCGGTCAGTCCGTAGCCTTCGTAAATCGGCACGCCAACGCCCCGGAAGAAGTGGCCCAGACGCGGCATCAGTGCGCCGCCGCCCGAGATTGCAAACCAGCAATCGCCGCCGAGCGCCGCCTTGAGTTTGGAGTACACCAGTCGATCTGACACCTGGTGCTGCACCCGGAGCAGCAGGGACGGCTTGCCGGTATCGAGCGCCTCGCTGTAGCGAACGGCAGTCTTCTCGGCGAAATCGAAGATCGCTTTCTTGGGCGCACCGCCCTTGGCCGCGGACTGGGCGGCAGAGTCTCGGACCTTCTCGAACACCCGCGGCACACCGAGAATGGTGTGCGGCTTGAACCGCGAGAACTGTCCGACGATGGTGCTGAAGTCCGACCAGTGCGCCTGCGTCCCGCCGGCCTCGAACATCGCCAATGACACCGCACGGGCCAGTACATGTGCGAGCGGCAGGAACGTCAGCATCCGATTGCCGGGCTTGGCGACCGTGCCGATGCTGGCGGTGAGGATGCCGCGGACCTCGGACAGGAAGTTTCGGTGTGTGAGCCGGCAGCCTTTCGGGCGGCCGGTGGTACCGGAGGTGTACACCAGTGATGCCAGGTCATCGGCCCGGATCTGCGCGATCCGGTCCTGCACGCTGCTGTCACTCTGCTCGCGGCCGGAGGTGACCAGTGCGTCGACCGCACCATCATCGATGGCCAGCGCGTCGACGCCGACGTTCGCGAACGCCGCTGTGTGTACTGCAGATTCCCCGATCGCCAGCACCGCACCGGAATCCTCGACGATCCACCGAATCTGATCCAGCGAGGAGGAGTCATAGATCGGGACCGACACCGCCCCGGCGGCCCAGATGGCGAAGTCGAAGAGGCTCCACTCGAAGCGGGTGGCAGACAGCAACGCCACCCGGTCCCCCGGCTGCACGCCGCGCTGGATGAGTCCCTTCGCGACGCCTGTCACCAGCTCGGCGAAATCGGTGGCGGTGACATCGCGCCAGGTGTCACCGTCCGGGCGGGAGAACAGGACCAGATCCGGTGTCTGCTCGGCGTGGCGGTAAACCGACCGCACGAGGGCGTCGTTGTCGGCGATGGTGAAGTTTGCCTTGGCCTTGTACTCACGCACAGTGGTCATCTCCGGGGGTCTCAGTACCCGTGCGGACGGGCGTGGTTTTGGAACGGAAGTGGTGGAGCATGGTTGCGAACTCAGCGACGTCGCCCGTCGACCAGTCCTGAACGCGGGCTTGAACCTGCGCAAATCGCTGACGATCCGCGATCGCGAGAACATCGCCGCCCAGCTCAGTGAGCGTGAGCGGGTGTCCCTGGCGTAGTGGACCAGGTTCCACGAGGATCCACCCGGAGTCGACGCATTGCCTGAGTTGGCGCGACACCGTCGAGCGGTGAACCTCGAACGCGTCCGAGATGTCAGTGGCACGGCAACCGGGGTGACGCGAGACGTACGACAGAACCGAGTGCTGCGCAAACGTGGCCGATCCCTCGGCAGGACGTTCGCCCGTCATCACCTCACGGACCAGGTGCACCAACTCCTCGTGCACCTTCGACACTGCCCCACTTCTATCGTGTTGCATTACGCAACTATAACGCTGCGGGCGTATGGGTCCGCCGCCGCCCGCCATACACCCATCAGCGCCTGACACCGACTCAACGAATCGCAGAACCGTTCCACAAGACATCAAAGAACTGAGCTGCCATCAGTTCTTCCTTCTTGTTCCGGCTGAGTCCCAATGCCTTGCGGTATTTCAGGACATGCTGCAACGACAGCGCTGAATACAGGAGCGGGAGGTGATCATGCGGCTGCTCGTAAACTCCACCCGCGCCCCTGGCGGCAGCGAGATCGGAACGCGCACGGGTCGGATGTTTCAGCGCGTCGCGCAACACCGCAGATTTGATCGCCTTCTTACGCCCAGGCGGAACCACAACCGGTCGGTCGGGGTGAGGCCCGAATAACGCAGCATCGAACTCCTCAGCCGTTGCGACTGTGCAGCCGGCCGTCGGACGCGGATTGCACTCGACCATATGGTGCACACCATCGCCGGTCATCAGGTAGTCGAAACTGATCTGGCCATGCCAATCCAGTTCTCGCGCAATGGTTTGCGCAGCGTCCAAGGACTCCGGTGAATCCACCGATTCGTAGACGATGCCACCGCGGTCGTCGATCGTGAGCGCGTGCTCGTAGCACGAATGCAATACGACCTCACCGTGCTGAACCACGCTCCAGCTGCAACGGTCGACACCACGCAGATACTCCTGGACCAACCATGGGTCTTCAGGTGTGGGAATGATGTCGTCGAGCGATCCTTCCCCGGCCAACGGGCCGGAGTTGGTGATGACGTCCAGCCCACCGCGCCCAAAGGCCGCGCGAGCGAACCAGTGCTCCCAGTGCGTCACGGCCTCGCGGAGCTCATCGTTCGACGTTGCAACAATCGAAGTGGCCACCGGAAGGTCCAACCCCTCGCACATCGCACTGAAACTAACCTTGTCGTGGACCTTCGCAAGCGTCTCGAAAGATGGGAAAAACAGTTCGGCGCGCCCTTCGAAACGGTCACGGTACGCGGCGAGGTAGAACACCTCCTCGAACATCGGCAGCAGCCAGTTGATCTGATGCTTGTCGATGAGAGCGTCGACCGCGTCGATGAACGCGGCGGTTTCCTGCGCCGGCGCAGGCACCTGCACGTGCCGTGCGGCGCCACGCGAATGACTTCCAGGTGAGGCCCTGAAGGTGTCGGCTGCTGTGACGTCACGGCCGGCCATCCCTAGCTTATGGATTTCGTCGACTGCGAACGGCATGCGCGACGTGGTCACCAGCAGCCGAGGCTCAGGGGTGCTCATGTCCTCGGATACTACGCACCCAAGGCCGTGAAGGTGTCCGAGATCGACAACCTTCACCGACTCCGTCTTGGAGATAGCAAAATACCCTGCATTCGGAACCAATAAAGGACCCGAATACAGGGTATTCGCAAATTGTGTTCGGCGGTGTCCTACTCTCCCACACTTATTAAGGTGCAGTACCATCGGCGCTGGTAGGCTTAGCTTCCGGGTTCGGAATGGGACCGGGCGTTTCCCTACCGCTATAGCCGCCGTAACAATGTGAAACCATCACACAAACTAACCATCAAACGATTAGTGCTGATCATTTGTTTGTTTGTGTGTTGTTTCAGATATTGCACAGTGGATGCGTGACTTCTAAGTCATGTTTTGGTTGTAAGTCCTCGGCCGATTAGTACCAGTCACCTACACCCGTTACCGGGCTTCCAGTTCTGGCCTATCTACCCCATGGTCTGTAGGGGGCCTTAACCACGCAAAGGTGGTGA
>NZ_JBXCJB010000001.1:2335838-2692838 GCF_056786475.1 Williamsia sp. Y844 | reverse complement strand
GTCTCAGTCCCAGTGTGGCCGGTCGCCCTCTCAGGCCGGCTACCCGTCGTCGCCTTGGTAGGCCATTACCCCACCAACAAGCTGATAGGCCGCGGGCCCATCCCAAACCGCCGGAGCTTTCCACCCTCTCCCATGCAGGAGAAGGTAATATTCGGTATTAGACCCAGTTTCCCAGGCTTATCCCAAAGTTTGGGGCAGATCACCCACGTGTTACTCACCCGTTCGCCACTAATCCACCAGCAAGCTGGCTTCATCGTTCGACTTGCATGTGTTAAGCACGCCGCCAGCGTTCGTCCTGAGCCAGGATCAAACTCTCCATGAAAATCCTCTAAAACCACTCCCGAAGGAGCGAGTTTCAAAAAAATCTGTTCTGAAGAGATTTTCAAATCCCAACCAAACAAAAACTGACACCACCACAGGACTCAAAACCTGCGATGGGATCAAAATAATATCTAACTAATGCCGGCACCACACACCCATCACTGAACCAAACCCCGGAATGGGATTTCGTCACCGTGACAGACATACAGCACCTAAATTGGCACTAACAATCCATCGACACACTATCGAGTTCTCAAAGAACACACCCGCAACCAACTTCGACACACGCATTCGATGCCATCCTGGAAGGGATATTTTGTTGTATCTAACCGGCTGTCTCCGTCTCGGAGGCAACTTTTCAAGCTTACCCGACTCGCATCCGGTCCGCAACTCGCTGCTCTCGCAGTCCGCCGCCACCCGCGTTTGAACCCTCCACCGAAAAGCGGAGCACATTCAACTATGGGCGGTCAACCTTGTTCCTTCAGGAAAAGACTTCCCTGTCGGTGTTCTCGGCTCCGGGCTTCTTGCTCTCCGGCGCCTCACTGGCTGACTTGAAGAAAGTTACGGGAACCGGACACCTACCGTCAAATCGCCTGGTCCGAGCGGTGTTTGGGTGGATCGCCGCAGACCAGAGGCACGCAGGGGCTCGTGACTGCGGGCCACGGATCTTCTGTGACCGTGGCCACTGTCCTCATCCCACCTCGACCGGTCCCGCCCGGGCGCTCGACCGAGCATCTCGAAGCCCGACGGCGCCAATCTCTACTGCGACCTGGGCGGTGACCACGACGTCACCACCCGTGACCTGGCACTTTTGCACCGATGCAGACATCCGGGAAGCAATGTCACGCGCGGCCCCGCACGGATCGGACTCGCCCATCACCAACCGTTGCGCCGCGGCCAATGCCGCGAGGTCGGCGGCCGACTGCGAGTGATGGCGGGCCGAAATGGCCGCTCCCACATACACAATCAGCACGACCACAGCGACCAGCGCCGCAATGACCATCGCCCCGACCACCGTCGCCGATCCGCGCTCGTCGCGCACCGGGTTCACGGATCCGCCCCGATCGGCTCAACTGCGGCCACTGCGGTGGCGCCCACCTCAACCATCGGCAGCAACGAGACCGACACCCGGACCCGTGCCTCCACCACCTCTCCCTCAGTGCGAAGGGACACCGAGGCGCCCTTGGGAGCCACCTGCCTCCCTACATCCCGCGCCTTGGCCGAATCTCCCTGTGCTGCAACACGTGCAACCTCTCGTGCCGCGTCGATGCATCGAATATGGGTTGCCATCGCCGCCACCCCGGCCACGGAGATCACCACTACCGCGACAATCGAGGCGATGGCGAACGCCGCTTCGATTGTCACCATCCCCCGATCGTCGGCCGGTAACCCCCGCCGCCGCATGGGGTCAGCCGACCGCGGTCTGCAGCGCCTTGTTGATGATCCCCGTCAGCGCAGCGACGATGTTGTCACCGGTGACCACTGTGTAGAGGATGGCGCCAAAGGCCGCGGCAGCGATCGTGCCGATTGCGTATTCAGCGGTGCTCATTCCGCTGTCGTCGGTCATCAGTAGTGCCGCCCTGACCTGGGCCTCTCGAATCATCCTGTTGATCATGATCATTTCCCTCCCCTTCTGTGCCGCGGAGGATCCGCGGCAGGTCTCACATCAGCCCGCCGCCGAAGACCGGCCCGGCAAGCCCGATGACCACCGGCACGATCCCCAAGCACACGAACGCCGGTAGAAAGCACAAACCCAGTGGTCCGCTGATCGCCACACCTGCACGCTCGGCTGCAGCTGCCGCCCGATCCTGGGCATCAGCTCGTCGGCTCTCCGCCAGCTCGGCCAGTCCACGCACCGGCGAGGAGCCGGCCCGCGCGGACCGGCGAGCCATTGAAGCCAGTGCCTGCACAGCTGGGTCTGCATTGTCGGGAACCGCCCATGCCTGTATCGGGTCAGCACCCAGTGCAAGCAGATCCGCAGCCTGGGCGAGAGTGCGGGCAAGTGCAGGAGGTGCCGATTGCGACACCACCCGCGCTGCCATACCGACCGGCAGTCCAGAGCGCAGGCACACCGCAAGCAGGTCATAACCTGCAGCTGCGGCGAACGGATCGTCGGAAGGGGCCTTGACGCCCAGCCAGCGCGGCTGTCGGTTGCGTTCCCGCCGGGCCGGCGGACCGACAACCCGATAGGTGATCCACTCCGGTCTGGGCCACAGGACGATCGCTACCGCGCAGACCAGGGCTGCCACCACCCACCCGGTCATGACCCCGCGACCTTTCCGACAATTCGCCTCGACCACAACAAGCCCGCGCAGACCAGACCGACGCCGACAACCAGGAGGATTCCTCCGAGGCCGCCCCCGAGCAGGACCGACAACGGCGAGGCACCAATCGCCTGCCCGAGACCGATACCCAGCACCGGCAGCAGTGCCAGCACCATGGCGGTCGCTTTGGCTCCGGCGAGTGCAGCCCGCGTCCGATCCCGAAATCGACCGCGCGCGATCAGATCTGATCGCACGGATGTCAGCAGTTCGGCAATCGGCAGCCCGTACTGTTCGGCCGTCCGCCACGCCACCGCCACCCGAGACCAGGCCTGCGGGTCACGGACCTGCGCCTGTTCGATCCCACCTGCGACGTCGCCGCCCAGCATGGACCGTCCGGCCATCGTCGACAACGTCTCGGCAACGGCTGACCGCGGTCCACCACCGGCGTCCTCGGCTGCCTGTCGGCAAGCGTGCGCAGGATGGGCGCCGACACGTAGTTCGGCGATCATCACCTCGAGCGCAGCGAGTAACGCAGCAAGCTCGGCTGCCACCTCCGTCTCGCGTCTCCTGGCCCGAAACAGCAGGTAGGCCATGCCCGACGCCATGGATGCGGCGATACCGGCAGACATCCCGACAATGATGAGAACTGCGACCGGCACCCCGATGGCCGCAACCGCGACGACGTCTTCAGTGGACCTGGCGCGGCGAACAACCGAAGCACCATCCAAGGCGAGTGTCCTCACCTGCGCTCGAGTCCGCGGCCAGAGCAGCAGCGTCAGCGCCACAGCCGCGAGCACCACGCTCATCGCACGAGCCTGCTGTCGAGGAGCGCGGCCAGGTCGGCGGCCGCAGCAGTGAAACCACCGCGGCGACGCCACACCGCTTCGACGTGCACCAAGCCGTCGGCACCGCGGCGCAACATCCCGATCTCCCCCACCCCGCGGGCACCGTTCGCGTCGCGGAACACACCGATCACGACTGAGATGGCTGCCGCGAGCTGGCTGTGGAGTGCAGGCCGGTCCATGCCACCGAGCGCGGCGAGCGCTTCCATCCGGGCCGGGACCTCGGCCGTGGAGTTGGCGTGCAGCGTTCCGGCACCGCCGTCATGGCCGGTGTTCATCGCGGTCAGCAGATCAACGACCTCAGCGCCGCGGACTTCACCGACCACGATCCGATCCGGACGCATTCGCAGCGCTTGGCGCACCAGCGCACGAACCGGAACCTCTCCTGCCCCTTCGACATTGGGGGTCCGGGCCACCAGTCGCACCACGTGCGGATGTTGCGGGGCCAGCTCCACGGCATCTTCCACGCAGAGGATGCGTTCGGCCGGATCGACGCGACCGAGCAGTGCCGACAGCAGGGTGGTTTTTCCGGCGCCGGTCCCGCCGACAACCAGGAACGCGAGCCGGGCGTCGATGATCGCCTCCAGCAGAGTCGCGGCTTCCTCTGCGATGGCACCGGATGACACCAGTGCGTCGAGGTTCTGGGTTGCCGGTCGCAGGACTCGCAGGGACAGGCAGGTCCCGTCGACGGCAATCGGCGGGATCACCGCGTGCAGGCGAACGCTGTACCCACGTCGGCCGAGGCCGGACAGCTGACCATCGACCCAGGGCTGCGCGTCATCGAGTCGTTTGCCTGCGGCCAGGGCCAGACGCATGGCCAGTCGCCGGACCGCGTCGTCGTCTTCGAATTCGATGTCCGACAAGCGAAGTCCGCGTCCCTGATCAACCCAGACGGCCCGCGGACCGACAACGAGGATGTCGTTGACGCCCGGACCTGCCAGTAGATCCTCGAGACGGCCGGCACCCACCAATTCGGTCTGCAGAAAGCGCAGCGCGTCGAGTAGGTCGGTGTCACCGAGCACACCACCGGCCTCGGCCCGGACCACGGCGGCCATCACCTCAGGTGTCGGATCCTGAGCGGTCGCGGCCAACCGTTCGCGGACCCGCGTCAGGAGTTGGCTGCGGTTGGACGCCGCCACCGGGCCCGGTTCACTCATCGCACAGCTCCCCGCAGCGTCTCGGCGCGCTCGAGGACCGTCACTGCACAGCGCCGCAGCGGCGAACGCCGCGCCAACAGCAGTCCGCCGGACTCGAGGTCACGGGCAAGTCGGGAATCCGGTCGGGTGGCGGTGAGCAGCGGCAATCCCAGCACCTGCGCCACCTGGCCGGCACGAAGTCCACCCGGAGACGGCCCGCGCACCACCACTTCGACCCGACCTGCCCGCGCCCGAAGCCTGGCCGCCATCTCGCGTCCGGCGGCACATGCCCGGATCGAGGCGCCACAGACCAGGACGACCAGGTCGGCCGCCTCCACCACGGCCGTGACCACCTCGTCGCCACGTCGCGGTACATCCACGACAACGACATCGCCGTTCGCTCGAGCAGCGTCGATCGCGGCGAGCGCAGCCTCCGGCCGGACCGGCGCAGGCGCGCCCCGGCGACCGGCCAGGATCGCCAGGCCTCCGCGCGCATGTGGCAAAGCGGTGTGCAGCGATTCGGCAACAACCTGCCCGCTCTCCAAGGTGAGTTCCTGCCAACGCAACCCTGGATGATCCTCGACGCCGAGAAGCAGATCCTGGCCTCCGCCGAGTTCATCGAGATCGAGCAACAGGGCGCCGTGGCCACGTTCACACGCGATCAACCCGATACCGGCGGCGAGTGTGGACGCACCGGCCCCACCGTGGCCGGCAATCACTGCGATGGCGACCCCTTCCGGGCCGGTGGGTCGCCGGATCCTCGACAACGCCTGAACCACTGCGTGCTCGTCGTCCGGTAGCACGAATCCATGTCCGGCTCCGAGCGCCAGCGCGCTCCGCCACATGTTCGGGCCGTCCCCGGTGACGCCGACGACCATCAACCCGTTGCGGCGGGGCAAACCGGCCGCAAGGGTCTCATCAACCGTCGACGCATCGACAAAAATGGCTGTCGCCTCAGCCCATTCACGTCGGCAACGATCGGGACGTGCACGAATCACGTGATAGCCGGATGCGGCCGCGACACGCTCGATATCGTCGGCCATTTCGGGCGACACCATCGCGAGTACCAGGGGAGCTTCGTTCATGCCTCACTGTGGCAGTGGTTCCACCGTGACATCGCTCGAAACCATCGGTTCGAGCGATGGTTGTGAATAGAACCCCACACTGTGGACAATTGCCCAAAAGAGGACAAAACCGCTGGTAGCGCGGGTGGTGAGAGGGTGGGCCAGATGACCGAAAACCCCCAGATATGGGGACGACCCCGGCCAGGGGGGGAGGAGGCCAGGGTCGTCGCGTTCAGCCCCGGGGGGTCGGGCTGAAAGCCCCGGAACTCGTCCGGGTAAGTACGACTATACACAAGAATCCATGATTGATTGCAACTTCAACCAATCGCCTTACTTGGCCTGAGCCGAGGCGCACAGACTTCCAATGGTGTAACCCAAACAAGTGAATCTTCGCCTCACGTGTGCCCTGGACGTACCCTCGACGGGTGACAGCATTCCAGCCGGCCGACGAGGGCCCACAGCACTCGGCCGGCACCCCGATCGCGGCCTTTTTCGACCTCGACAAGACCATCATCGCCAAGTCCAGCTCGCTGGCATTCTCACGCCCGTTCTTCGACCAGGGCCTCATCAACCGGCGCTCGGTCCTCAAATCGTCGTATGCGCAGTTCATGTTCCTGCTGTCGGCGGCCGACCATGATCAGGTCGAGCGGATGCGCAAACATGTCACCGAGATGTGTACCGGTTGGGATGTCGAGCAGGTCTCCTCGATCGTCCGCGAAACGCTGCACGACATCGTCGACCCGCTCGTCTTCGCAGAGGCCGCCGATCTCATCGCCGGTCACAAAGCGCGTGGCCACGACGTGGTTATCGTGTCGGCTTCGGGCGCCGAGATCGTCGAGCCCATCGGAGAGATGCTCGGCGCCGACTATTCGATGGCCAGCCGCATGAAAGTCGTCGACGGCAAGTACGCAGGCGTGATGGATTTCTACTGCTACGGCCAGGAGAAGGCGGTGGCGATGAACGACATCTCCCGGGCCGTCGGCTACGACCTCTCCCAGTGCTTCGCGTACTCCGATTCGATCACCGACCTGCCGATGCTCAGCGCGGTCGGCCATCCGACGGTCATCAATCCTGATCGGGGCCTGCGGCGTGAGGCCACCGAACGCGGGTGGCCGATGCTGTCGTTCACCAAACCGATCTCACTCCGCGATCGGCTCCCGTCAACCCCTTCGCCGAAGGTAACGGCTTCTGCCGCAGTCGGTTTGAGTGCATTGGCGGCCGGCGCAGTCACCTATACGATCCTGCAGCGCAAACGGCATTGAGTCCGCTGCGGCGGTTTCAAATATGTTCAGCCGCAACGGATGAGTGAATTTTCGAATTCACGACCAGGGAACACTTGATGTGACTGTGGTCACGGTGTACAAAGTAGTTACGGAAAGCGCGGAACGCCAAGTGCGGGCCGGAAGAGAAGGTACGGACTCCTGACCGCGCACTCCCAGCACGGATATCGAGCACCCACGCGAAGCACGCCGCGGGAGGCTACAGGTAGTGGACCTGCAAGATCCGCGCCGAGTTCAAGTGAGTTCCTTTGGGTGGGAGCGCATTTGGATAAGGTGCCGGAACACTTGCCGAGGTCATCCCACACAACCACAATACGCACGCATGTGTAACTCGGATCCGTGCTAGCGGGCGGCGATCTGACCCCACGTTCCAATACGTCGGGTCAGAGAGCCGTCCGCAGCGCGTTGTCCGCCTCTTCTACTTTCTCGGGCGCGCCGCTTCTGCGATCGACATCGCTTCGGCAGCACCGGCTTCAAGCGCCTCACAGCTGAGCAGCAACCACAACCGGATTGCCTCGGCATCGCCCGTACCGAACCCCTTCGACAGGTCGCGGTACTCAGAAATCCGCTTGAACCACGTCACCTCGGGGACCCCTAGGTTATGCGGGTCCAGCCCAGTGCTTGCACAGACCAGGCGGGACGCGGCCCGGGCCACCACCCCGTTGGCGTGCTGGAAGGGTTCGAGCGCCAGCAGCTCGGCATGCACCACAGCCGCCAGCACCGGTGCCGGCGCCTTTGTCGCACCGGTGATCAGTTGGGCAAGCAGGTCCAGGCGTTGCCCGAGTCCGGCGTCGGCACGCGGACGGCCGAGCAACTGCTGGTCGTCGGTGATGTCGGCGGCGGCGAGCACATGCAGCCGCGCGAGTGTCTGCATCGGTGCGCGCGTCCAGACCGCAACGAACTGCGGCAGGGAATCACCATCGAGGGCCTGGGCGACCCGCATCGCGCCGGACAGTACCGGATCGTCGAAATCTCCATCGCGGACGAGTTCGACACTGCCGCCGTCTATTGCGGCCGATGACCGGCCTGCACGCCACGACGCCTCGGTGGCTGTTTTGTCCCAGCCTCGCAGGTTGGCGGGGTGTCGGTGTGCGGCGGCCAGCGCATCTCGCGCACGGTCGGCGGCCGTCGCGACGCCCGGCATCTCGAACAGTGGAGCCAGCGGATCGGTCACGACAGATCAGCGTACGCGGCCCATACCCCCGCCAGGATCAGCGCATCTCCCGGTGGTCAGGGCAGCTCAGAGCATGGCCCGCATTCCGTGCCTTCACCACAGCCTCGTGCCGGGTGTGCGCGCCCAGACGGACCATCGCGGCGCGCAGGTACGTCTTCACCGTGTCCACGGTCAGCCCCAGCCGGTCAGCCACCACCCGATTGCCGAAACCCATGGCCACCAGCGACAACACCTCCAGCTGTCGAGGGGTGAGCGGTATGGACGGTTCAGCCGCAGACCTGCCCGCGCCGCCGATCTGGTCGACGAGCTCGAGGATCCGTCGGCGCGACTCATCATCGGTCGAGACCGTGGCGATATCGCGCAACTCATTGCACCAATCGAGCGCCGAGGCCTGCGCCTGCTCGGCCTGGGTGCGGGCAGCCAAGGCAGCAACGCGACGATCCACCTCGTCGCGCGTGCTCAATTCGGCGGCAACCCGGCCCGCTTCTACGGTCAATGCGTTGACCACGTCGTCGCCGAGGGGACCCTGGCCACGCCAGCCGGCGTACAAGAGCCCGCGCACCGAGCCGTCGACGACAATCGGTGCCGCGGCGAGATCGGTGATGCCCTCTCCGAGGATCTGGTCGTCGAAATCGTGGGTGATCTCGTCGGCCGAACCGTAGTCCCGGAGCAGGATCGCGCGTTTGTTGAGCCAGATGAGTCCACCGAGACCCCGCTGCGGGGTGACCCGGATGGTGCGCAGCGCGGAGGTCTTGTGTCCGACCGATGTCGTGACCACGATGGTGTCCTGATCACGCAGGCCCGCGAAAACCACCGGTGTTCCGGTCATCCGACGAAAGCGCGCGCTGGTAGCCCGCACCAGCTCGCGATCGCTGGGACGGAGGACCTCGTTGTCACCGCTCATGCACTATCCACTTTCGGGGCTATTTCAGTTGATGATGCCGCAGACATGATGTGGTACACAACACAGCGGCAGCCGAACCCGCCCACATCACAGTCGATGACGGCATGCGGACCGGCGGCGAGCGAAAGGGAGACAATGAGCGAAGGCACTGTACAAGCGGTATATCCCCCATCGACCGAGTTCGTCGCGCAGGCAAATGCGGGGCCCGAACTCGAAAAGGCCGCCGAGGCCGACCGCCTGGCGTTCTGGGCCGAGCAGGCGCACCGCCTGCATTGGGACACCGACTTCACCGACGTCCTCGACTGGTCCGACGCCCCGTTCGCGAAGTGGTTCGTCGGCGGCAAACTCAACGTCGCCTACAACTGCGTCGACCGGCATGTGGAAGCCGGCAACGGCAGTCGCGTTGCGATCCACTGGGTCGGTGAACCGGGCGACTCCCGCGACGTCACCTACGACCAGTTGCTCGCCGAGGTCTCGCAGGCCGCCAACTACTTCACCGAGATCGGCCTGGTCTCCGGCGATCGTGTCGCCATCTACATGCCGATGGTTCCCGAAGCGATCGTCACCATGCTGGCCTGCGCCCGCCTGGGACTGACCCACTCTGTGGTCTTCGCCGGATTCTCTGCCGGTGCACTGCGCTCGCGGGTCGACGACGCCGAAGCGAAACTGGTGGTCACCACCGACGGCCAGTACCGACGCGGCAAGCCTGCACCGCTGAAAGCTGCCGTCGACGAAGCCCTCGGCAGCGGCGACGATGCCGCGAAGTCGGTTGAGTATGTGCTCGTGGTGAACCGCACCGACTCCGACATCAACTGGACCGACGGCCGCGACCTGTGGTGGCACGAAACCGTCGCAAAGGCCGATACCGCGCACACCCCGGAAGCCCACGACGCCGAGCATCCCCTGTTCCTGCTCTACACCTCGGGAACCACCGGTAAGCCCAAGGGCATCGTCCACACCTCGGGCGGCTATCTGACACAGGTCAGCTACACCTTCCACAACGTCTTCGACCACAAGCCCGGCCAGGACGTGTTCTGGTGCGGCGCCGACATCGGCTGGGTCACCGGACACAGCTATCTCGTCTACGGCCCGCTGTCGAACGGCGCGACCGAGGTCGTCTACGAAGGAACTCCCAACTCCCCCAACGAACATCGCCATTTCGAGATCATCGAGAAGTACAAGGTCAGCACCTACTACATCGCGCCGACCCTGATCAGGACCTTCATGAAGTGGGGCCGCGAGATCCCCGACGCCCATGACCTGACCTCGCTGCGGCTGCTCGGCAGCGTCGGCGAACCGATCAACCCCGAGGCCTGGCGCTGGTACCACGAGGTCATCGGAGGCGAGCGCTGCCCGATCGTCGACACGTGGTGGCAGACCGAAACCGGGGCCATCATGATCTCGCCACTCCCCGGGATCACCGCCACCAAGCCCGGCTCCGCGATGGCCCCGCTGCCCGGGATCAGCGCGAATATCGTTGACGAAGAAGGTAAGTCGGTGAGTGCAGGCGAGCAGGGCTTCCTGGTCCTCGACAAGCCGTGGCCGTCGATGCTCCGCGGAATCTGGCGTGATGACGAGCGTTTCCGGGACACCTACTGGTCGCGGTTCGCCGAACAGGGCTGGTATTTCGCCGGTGACGGGGCCCGCTACGACGACGATCACGATCTCTGGGTCCTTGGCCGCATCGACGATGTCATGAACATCTCGGGGCACCGAATCTCCACGGCCGAAGTCGAATCCGCGCTTGTCGGCCATCACAGCATCGCCGAGGCCGCGGTGATCGGCGCCGCCGATGCGACCACAGGTCAGGGCATTGTCGCGTTTGTCATCCTGCGTCAGGGTCAGGAAGACACCGGAGATCAGCTCGTCAAAGAGCTCAAAGATCAGGTGTCCAAGGACATCTCACCCATCGCCAAACCGCGCGAGATCCATGTTGTGCCAGAACTCCCGAAGACGAGGTCCGGCAAGATCATGCGCCGTCTGCTGAAGGATGTCGCAGAGGGTCGCGAACTCGGTGACACCTCAACGCTGGTGGACCCGACGGTCTTCGACAACATCCGCCGCAGCAGCAGCTGATCGCACCAGTTGCGTCAGGCCCGGGCGACCTCAGGTGTCGTCCGGGCCCACCGCAGCGATTCACGCAGGTCGTGGCGGCGACGAGCCCATCGGATTTGTCGCATCTGCGCGCTATCCGCTGCGTCGCGCCGTGCCATCGCAGCACGCACTTCACGCGCCCGATAGTCCAGGCCGTCGCCGCCACCGAACGGCCACGACGAGATCACCACAACACCCACACACACCAGGATCCAGAACATCGTCGCTCTCCTTGGTTTCTGTCGGCATCAGGTGGGACACCGATCGGGTACCAAGAACGCTAATGAGAACAAAGCAGCAGGTCAGCCACCTCGGGGACGATCTTTCACTCCTACCACCGCAGGTCCGGAGAATCCTCCCCGGGACGGAGGTTTTCGTGGGCCTCACCCGATAAGATCAACGAGATGCGGTGGTTGACTGCACGGTATGCGCGCACCTTCGCGCTGATGGGGTACCAGTACCCCTGGTACTACATGCTGATCACCGACGCCGCGATCCTGGCAGCCGTGAGCGCCGCGACCGCGCAACGGATCGCCGATCATCCGCACGGCCGAGACTGGCTGTACCTCTCACTCGCGGTGTTCTTCGCACTCGCCCCGCACATCGCCTGCCTGTTCCTCAAGAAACGGATCGTGTTCACCCCGTTACTTCTTGTGGGAACGGTCATCTCGGTGGCCTTCTTCTGGATGATCCCGGTGTACGCCGATGCCGCGCCACTGCTGCTGGTCCTGGGTGTCACCACCGGCGGGGCGATCAGCACGTGGAAACAGTCGGTCGTCAACATGATCCTGAGCGCCGGCGCCCTGGCGATCGGAATCGCGACCGGAGCAGTTGAGCAGGGATGGTTGATCGCCGCAATGCTGTGTTTCGGTGTCGCAGTGGGACACCTGATGCAGGCCCAGCTGGCGTTGCTGTTGCGCGAACGTCAGGCCAGGGCCGCGCGGCTTCAGCTCGACCGCGTCACCCTCGCCAGTGAAGTGCACGATGTGATCGCACATTCCCTCAGCATCGTTCTGCTCAACGTGACCGGCGCCCGGCGGGCGTTGCAGGAGGACAACGACACCGCCGATGCCGTCGCCGCGCTTCTCGATGCCGAACAACAGGGCCGCGCGGCGATGGCCGACATCCGCCAGACCATCGAATTGCTCCGCGCCGACGCCGAACCCGACTCCCCGACACCGGGTCTGAGCGATCTGCACGAACTCGTCTCGTCGTTCCGGCGTGCCGGACAAGACATTCGGTTCGACTACGACGATCCCGGCGCGCCCGCCACGAGCGCAACCGAACTCGCGACGTTCCGCATCGTCCAGGAATCCCTGACCAACGCATCGAAACACGCCCCCGGCGCCACCGTTGATCTGAAGGTGCGGCCCGACGCGACCGGAAGTCTGCACATCACCGTGCGCAACAAGGTCACACCCGACAGCCGGCGCCGGCCGGGTGGGTCCGGCCTGAGTGGAATGCGTTCACGAATCGAACATCTGGGTGGCCGGTTCCACGCGGCGCCGACCGACGACGCCTGGGAGGTCAACGCGGTGTTGCCGTTTGCCACCGACCACCGGACCGGCACGGACCTGCGCAGCACGGCGGTACCCGGTGGCCGCTGAAACGCCGCGGATCCGCGTACTCCTGGTGGACGATCAGGATCTGGTCCGATCCGGGCTGCGTCGAATCCTGCGCCGCAAAGACGGTTTCGACGTGATCGGCGAATGCTCCGACGGCGACGAGGTGGTCGACGCCGTGGCAGACCACCGGCCCGATGTGGTGGTGATGGATCTGCGGATGAGGCGGGTCAGTGGGATGGCCGCAACCCGAAGGCTGGCGTCGACAGTCGATCCACCACCGGTCTTGGTGCTCACCACTTTCCGGGACGAGGAGTTGTTGTCGGACGCGCTGCGAGCCGGTGCGGCCGGTTTCGTGTTGAAGGATTCACCCGCCGAAGAGCTGATCCGGGCCGTGCGCATCGTCGCCGAGGGTGAGGCAGTCCTCGATCCGGCGATCACCTCGCGGGTGCTCGACACCTATCGGGCTGCGCCGGGCCCGACCGCCGCCGGTGCCTCACTCGATCGCCTGACCTCACGCGAGTCGGCGGTCCTGGGCCTGATCGGACGCGGGTTGTCGAACGACGAGATCGCCGCCGAACTGGTGATCTCGGTGGTCACCGTCAAGAGCCATGTCGGCAACGTCTTCCACAAGCTCGGTGTGCGCGATCGGGCCGCAGCGGTGGTCTACGCGTTCGACCACGGGGTGGTCAGTCCCCGCGCCCGCTGAGCGCTCCTCAGCGGCGCTACAGCTTCGCGAAATGTTTGACCGTGTCGGTCTCGATGGTGGCGAAGGTCTTCGCGGAGATCGGGGTCGCGAACTTGGTGGTCTTGGCCATCAAACCCGAGAGTTCGATGGCGAACGACCACGTGAATCGACAGCCGATCGGTGCAGGCTCGACCTCGGTGAGTTCACCGAACGCCTTGAGGCTCGGAACGTTGGCCTGCTCGACGTAGAAGGCGTTGCGGTACCGACCCGCCTCTGGATCCTCGTCCCAACAAAAGAATTTCTCCGACAACTTCACATAGCCGGGGGCCAATTCGGCCGACCGCGTGGTGCCGACACCGTAGGGCGGCGCCGAGGTGAAGGTGATCGATTTGATGATCCGGCACCAGTCAAGGGTGTTCTGCCTTGTCAGTTCGGCCCATGCCGTGGCGGGGCTGACCGGCAGGTTGACCGAGAAGCGGTGGGTGACCGGGGCGGTCTCGAAGAAGTCGAGAGCAAACGGTTCGAGCGGGTACGCGGGCATGATTGCCTTTCGTGAGGCGTTCAATCCCGGCGAGCGGCGAGGCGACCAAGGATTCGATCACTCGCGCGAGAACGGTCCGATGAGCCTGCGATCAATCCTGGCATGGCAACATAAGAGCCTACAAACCCCGGCGAGAAGAAAGACAAGCGTCCGGGTGGTCTCGGATGCTTGTCCGAGGATGGAGGAGTAGCAGTGACTCTGGACGACCGCACCTCGGGAGATGTTCCGAACGTCTCATCGATCCCGTTGTCCGACCCCAATGTGCGCCCCGGTGGTGACCCGAGTGTTGGAGCGCTGGTGAAAGAAGCCACCGCACATCTGTCGACACTGTTCCGCGCCGAAGTGGCGTTGGCCAAGGCCGAACTGACCGGGGAGGCCAAGAAGGCCGCCATCGGCACGGGCCTGATCGTCGTGGCCCTCACCGTTGCGCTCTACGCCAGCCTGTTCTTCTTCTGGTTCCTCGGCGAGTTGCTCTCCGAGTGGCTGCCGCGGTGGGCCGCATTCGGCATCGTGTTCCTGATCCTGCTCGTCGCGGCGATCATCACCGGACTTGTCGGGTACATCGTGTTCAAACGGATGACCGGGCCCAAGAAGACCATCGCGTCCGTCCAGCACCTCTCGGACGTGTTGCCTGCAGGCCCCGGAGGTCACGACGCACAGGTTCGCCCCGGCGCCGACCTGCGCAAGCCCAGCCAGCCCGCCAAGGGCTGACATTTTGCCTGCCCCGGATCCGTCGACCGTCCGGTTCACGGGATGGCACCACAGCGATGTCCGCGCCAACGGCGTCCGACTACATGCGGTCGAGGCCGCGACCCCGCGGAAGGACCGTCCCCTGGTCCTTTTCATGCACGGTTTCGGTGAGTTCTGGTGGAGTTGGCGCCACCAGCTCACTGCGCTCACAGAGGCCGGCTACCGGGCGGTCGCCGTCGACCTGCGTGGCTACGGGGACAGCGACAAACCTCCGCGCGGCTACGACGGTTGGACACTGGCCGGTGACACCGACGGCCTGATCCGGGCCCTGGGACATACCGACGCCACTCTGGTGGGTCATGCCGACGGCGGCCTGGTCTGCTGGGCGACCGCCGTCCTGCATCCCCGTTCGGTCAGGTCGATGGCGGTGATCTCCTCTCCACACCCGCAGGCCCTCAAGACGGCCACGCTGCGCGAACCGAGCCAGCGCAAGGCGTTCCTCGGCGGGTTCCTCAAGTCCCAGATCCCCCGGACGGCAGAGCGCACACTCCTCGAGGACGACGGCTTGATGGCCGAGATACTCCTGCGCAGACATTCCGGTCCCGCCTGGATCGACACCGACGACTTCGCCGACACCGCGCAGCGGAACCGCTCCGCAATCCAGATACCGGGCGTGGCCCATTGCAGTCTGGAATACCAGCGCTGGGCCTTCCGGTCGCAGTTCCGTCCCGACGGAAGCCGCTTCCTGGAACTCATGGACAAACGTCTGCACATCCCGGTTCTCGCGATCCGGGGTGAACTCGACAACTACATCCAGCGATCGACTCTGACCGCGAGTGCGCACTGGTCGTCGAAACTGGAACTGACCGAGGTCGCAGATGCCGGCCACTACTCACATCAAGAGCAGCCCGACGAGGTCAACGGTCGGCTGATCGAATTCCTGCAGAGCTGACCCTGCCCCGCACCGATCACCGGCCGAGCCTTCAGGACGAGTGGACGCAGGACTGGGTGTCGACGGGCGCGCTCAGGCGTTCGGATTCGGCCAGACCGGGTTGAACCTGGGCCGCGGTCAGCACAAACCCCGTTTCGGTGGACGGATCCTCGGCGGCACCGAACACCACGCCGAGCACCTCCCCATCCGAATTGATCAGCGGCCCGCCGGAATTGCCCTGCCGAATCGAGCCGCGCACGGTGTAGACCTCCCGGGTGACCGCCGTATCGGGATAGATGCCCGGGCCCCGCAGCTGGATGACCTCGCGGATCCGCTCGGCGCTGGCGTTGAACGGCCCGCCTTCGGGAAAGCCGAGCGCGATCGCATCGGTACCCGTTTTCGCCAGCTCGTCCGCAAATCGCATCGCCCGGGCCTGCAGGCCGGGGACGTCGAGAATCGCGATGTCGGTGAGCGGATCGAAGTAGACGACGGTCGCGTCGAAGGTGCCGTCGGAGGCCGACACCTGCAGCAGGTTGGTGCCTGCCACCACGTGCGCGTTGGTCATCACCCGTTCGGGCGAGACCACGAAGCCGCTGCCCTCCAGTGCCTGCCGACAGCTCTGCGCGATGCCTTCGATCTTGACGACACTGCCGCGAACCTGTTCGACGACAGGCTGATCGAGGAGCGTTTCGTCGGGCGGGTCGACACTGGTGATCGGGGTCCGGCCGAACGGCCCGATGGCCTCCTTGAGGCCCGAGTTGTCGAACATGTCCCAGAATTCGCGAGGGGCCCGCTGGAGCCACGTCGGCGCGAGCTGGTTGATCTCCTCGATCACCTTGGAATCTCGGACCGCCGCGGCGATCTGCGGTTGCGCCGATGTGCTGATCGGTGTGGCCAGGATCCAGGCGGCCAACAGGACCGCGACCGCTTGCAGCAGCGAACCGATCACCGAATCGACCCGTCGCAATGACAGCGTCCGAATACCGCTCCTGGCCGCCCGGCCCAGCACCATTCCCGAGATCTCGCCGACGATCACCAGCGCGACCAGCAGCAGAACGCCCGCGATCAGCCGCCAACGCTGGTCTTCGATGTTGCGGATCAGATGCGGTGCCAGCAGCACGCCGGCCGCCGCGCCGAGCAGGACCCCGATGAATGCCATCGCCGACGACATCGCACCCTGGCGATATCCCGACGCGGCGGCGAGCAACGCGATGCCGATGACGATCACATCGACCCATGCGGATCCGCTCATCACTGACCCACCTTGGCGAGCTCCACATCGAGGTCACGGATATCCGACTTGTCCCAGGGGATCTCCCAGCCGGCGGCTTCGATGATCGCGGCCAGCAACCCGCCGGTGAAACCCCACACGAGCATGCCTTCGACGCAGAAAGCCGGTGCCTGGTAGGCACGGGTACCGGCGATCATCCGTTCGACCTGGATCCTGTTGTGCGGATCGATCAGGTCGCGCAGCGGCACCCTGAGCACGCGGGAGGTCTCACCGATGTCGACGACACCGACGTCGGACAATTCGGTCCAGTAGGCGAGCACCGGCGACACCTCGAAGCCCGAGGGTGGCACCGGGAACATGTCGAGGACCGCGAGTTGGCTGACACCGGAGGGATCGAGCCCGGTCTCCTCCTCCGCCTCGCGCATCGCGGTACCCACCGGGAAGTCGTCGCCCGGATCGCGGGCGCCACCGGGGAAGGCGATCTGTCCGCCGTGGTTACGCAGGGTGCTTGCACGCTGGGTCAGGAGCACCGTGGCATCGGCGGGGACACCACCGTGATGGGTCGGATCGCCGTCCCAGTCGCCGCCGATCAGGATCAGCACCGCAGCGGGGCGGGTGATCGGCATCTGAGAACGCATGAGCCGCGCGGTCATACCTCCGCGCTCCTCGACCGATTGCGTGACGCCGGCAAGATTTGCGGTGAGCGCGCGCATCCATGGGGGCACCGACGTCGTCGGCACCAAGATCTCGGTCACGCGGCGACACCCAGGTATTTGTCGACGGCCGCCGAGACCTCATCGACGGTGTCGAAGACCGTCGGCAGCACCGCGGCGACCGTACCGTCGGCCCGGACCAGAACGGTGGCCGGATAGACCCGCGGAATGCCAAGGGCAGCAGCGATCTTCGCGTCCGGATCGACAACGGTCGGCAAGTTCACACCGATTTCGGCCAGCAGATTGAGTGAGAGGAAGACGTTCTCCGACCCTTCTTTGCCCTGCACGGTCAGCACCCGGATCTTCTCGCCTGCCTGCTCGGCATAGTCGGCGATCACCGGGAGTTCGGCCCGGCACGGACCACACCAGTGAGCCCAGACGTTGACCAGCATCGGCGTACCGGCCGTCGCAGCCCCGAGGTCGACGGTCGAGCCGTCCGCCAGACAGGGCACCAAAACACCCTTGAGTGCGGAGTTCTCCGGCGCCGGACCGGGCTGGGCCGGGCAAGCCTGCAATCCTGCCTTCTCCCGGGCCTTGACCATGTCGTCGTCGGAGACGGCGGCCTGGAGTCCGGGGAGCTTTCCGGTTCCGTCGGTCGACACCGCGGACGGCGCGGGCGCGGGATCGGGAGAGGACCGCGGCCAGATGGCAACGATCAGTGCGAGCACGACAATCAGGACAGCCAATGTCCAACGGGCCGATGTCGACAGCGCAAAACGCGAGCGCTCAGTGGGCCGGGCCTGGCCCGGATCAGGTGAATCCGACATCGACTAGAGACCTGCCAGTGCAAGTAGATGGTCGGTCTCGGGCCCCTTCACCAAAGCCGCGGCCTCAGATTTCTCCGTGGGTCCCAAACCGTAGGACGGGCAGTCGGCGGCAAGCACGCAGACACCGCAGGCGGGCTTACGTGAATGGCAGACCCGTCGACCGTGGAAGATCACGCGGTGCGACAAGTCGGTCCAGTTCTTGCGTTCGATGAGCTCACCGACAGCGTGCTCGATCTTGACCGGGTCGGTCTCCGCGGTCCATTTCCAGCGCTGCACCAGCCGCCCGAAATGGGTGTCCACTGTGATTCCGGGTACACCGAACGCATTACCGAGTACGACGTTGGCGGTCTTGCGGCCGAATCCGGGCAAAGACACCAGATCACGCAGATTCGACGGGACCTCGCCGTCGAAGCGTTCCACGAGTGCCTGGCCGAGACCGATGATCGAGTTCGCCTTGTTCCGGTAGAAACCCGTCGATCTGATCATCTCTTCGAGCTCGGTCCGATCGGCGCCTGCGTAGTCCTCGGCGCTGCGATAGCGCTTGAACAGGGGAGGCGTTGTCAGGTTCACCCGCACGTCAGTGCACTGCGCCGACAGGATGGTGGCCACCGACAGCTCCAGCGGATTGGTGAAGTCCAGTTCGCAATAGACGTGCGGAAACGCGATCTGCAAAGTGCGGTCCATCCGCCGCGCACGTCGCACCAGACCGGTGTGGGTCTCGGTCCCGCGCTGCGCCGCGGTTTTGGCGCGCTTGACCCCTGCCTTCGAACTCACCAACTCAGAGTACGGGGCGGCGAACCGACTGCGCGGGCGAGTGGTCGAGCTCGGCCCCGACGACCATTCCTACGGCGATTGTTTCTCTTCTGAGACCTGGGTTGTGTTAACTACACCCCATGCACGGACTCGCAGTACTTCTCTTCCCAGCCGCTCTCATGCTCTTCGCTCTGTCGATGGAGCGGCTCGAGAGCCGGCTCGAGCGCCTCACCGTCCGCGGTGAACACGTCGAGGAATTCTTGGAGTCGGCGAAACCCGAGCAGCTCGACACGCTGGCCACACACGGTTTTCCTGCGGCGCTCGACGAGTTTCGCGATCGCCGGACGCCGACGAACTCCGAATCCGACGATTCGATCCGCGTCAGTTAGCGATCGTGGAGCCGCTCGCGACAGGCCATCGGCGTTAGTGGGGGTAACTGCCAGTTTTTCTTCTGGTTACCCGTAGACTGCATAACGGGTGACGAACACAACAGCATGATTTGTGTGAGCATTCTCAGGTTTGAACGTGGTCTGGCTGGACCCTTAGAAAGGGGCGTAAGTGGAGGAAGTACTGGCGCGGGCGGGCATTTTTCAAGGTGTGGAGCCCACCGCCGTCGCAGCACTGGCCAATCAGCTCCAGCCTGTTGATTTTCCCCGTGGACATGTCATCTTCAACGAAGGTGAGCCCGGAGACCGGCTGTACATCATCTTGTCCGGCAAGGTGAAGGTCGGCCGCAAGTCAGTCGATGGCCGTGAAAATCTGCTGACGATCATGGGGCCGTCCGACATGTTCGGCGAACTGTCCATCTTCGATCCGGGTCCGCGTACCTCCTCGGCCACCACCGTGACCGAGGTCCGTGCGGTCTCGATGGACCGTGACGCTCTGCGTTCGTGGATCGCCGACCGGCCGGAGATCGCGGAGCAGCTGCTCCGGGTTTTGGCCCGTCGTCTGCGACGCACCAACAACAACCTCGCCGACCTCATCTTCACCGACGTTCCCGGACGCGTGGCCAAGCAGCTGTTGCAGCTGGCCCAGCGCTTCGGAACGCAGGAAGCCGGGGCTCTGCGTGTGACTCACGACCTCACTCAGGAAGAGATCGCCCAGCTGGTGGGCGCCTCCCGCGAAACCGTGAACAAGGCCCTGGCCGACTTCGCACAGCGTGGCTGGCTCCGTCTCGAGGGCAAGAGTGTCCTGATCGCCGACTCCGAGCGCCTGGCACGTCGCGCTCGCTGATTTCCTTACCGAAACCGCCAGTTCCGGCGCACCCATGTGGCGCGTTGGAACTGGCGGTTTTGTTTTGGCCGGACGCGGGACACTAGCTGGCTGACCTCACGCTGGTGAGTGCGTATTCGGTGAGTGTGATCAGAGCTGTACGTACCGACTGTGCCCGCCGGGCGTCGACTTCGAGGATGGGCACGGAACCCGAGATCGCCAACGCTTCTCGAATGTCATCGATCGCGAAACGTGGTGCGTCGTCGAACTGGTTGATCGCAACGACGAACGGCAGACCGCAGGCTTCGAAGTAATCGATTGCCGCGAACGAGTCGTCGAGGCGCCTGGTGTCGATGAGCACGATGGCACCGATCGCTCCGCGCACCAGGTCGTCCCACATGAACCAGAAGCGACGCTGTCCCGGTGTGCCGAAGAGGTAGAGGACGAGATCGTCGGACAACGTGATCCGGCCGAAGTCCATCGCGACCGTCGTCGTCGATTTCGTGCCCGCCACATCGAGTTCGTCAACGCCTTCGGACTCGTCGGTGATCATCGCCTCGGTGCGAAGGGGCACGATTTCCGAAATCGTGCCGACCAACGTGGTTTTGCCCACGCCGAACCCGCCCGCCACCACAATCTTTGTCGATGCGGCTCGGCCTCTCGTATCAGAGTGCCTGTAGTCCACGAAGTGTCCTTCCGATGAGTTCGCGGCGCTGCGCCGCAGTCGCGTCGTCGCTGAGAGTCTCCGAAAGGCGCAGGCTTCCGGTTTCGACGAGATCCCCGACAAGCACACGCGCAACGCCGAGGGGCAGATTCAGACGGGCCGAGATCTCCGCCACGGACGGTCCGTTCCCGCACAGCGCAATGATTTTCGTGCGGACGTCGCTGGGCGGCCAGAAGTTCGGGATGGTGTCAGGGGTGGTGTGCACCGGAGCTTCGAGCGGGAGGTAGATGTCGGTTTTGGTACGCCCCGCCGTGAGCGTGTAGGGCCTCACCAGGTTGGGAGACGGTGCACCGATCTCAGAGGAATCGTCGTCGTCGTGCAGCGAATCGGGTGGGGGCATGAGTGCGTCACCGTTCTCGCATTCGGGCCGACGGTTCCACCATGCTGCCGACGCGCGAGACGAGCACGGCCATCTCATACCCGACCTGGCCGATGTCGCACGATGCTGCGGTCAGTGACGCCAGGTGCGATCCGTCACCGACGCTCATCAGTAGGAGGTAGCCGTTCTCCATCTCGACGACCGACTGCAATACCGGGCCGCCGTCGAACAATCGCGCCGCACCTGAGGACAAACTCGCCAGTCCGGATGTCACGGCCGCCAACTGCTCGCCCCGCTCCTGAGGCAGGTCTTCGCTTGTTGCCATGAGCAGGCCATCGGCCGAGACCAGGACGGCATGTACGACACCGACTATGTCTCTCGCGAAGTTCGACACGAGCCAGTCGAGCGACCGGTCCGGTGTTGGGGCCACGGAGTAATTCATTCGTTCTCGTCCGTTCTGTGTCGGTGGGAGGCGTCTTCTGAACGGCCGGCGCGGACGCCGTCGAAATGATTCGTGAACTTTCGCCGCACGGCCTCTGGATTTCTCGCCGGTCCACTCTCCGGATCGGGGCGAGGTCGATGGGGGGACGCCTGCGCCGGGTTGACAGTTCCCGGGACCAGGCGGGCGCCGGGCGTACGGGCGGGCAGACCGCTCTCCGTCCGAGTCGTGATCGGAGACTCGGCTGCGCTCGCCGCCGCGGCCCATCCGGCATCGGCAGCGGTAAACCAGGAACCGCTCGGACGCTGAACGTCTGCGGGATCGAGCAACCATTCCGAGACCATGCGTTCATAGATGGACACCGGTGGGCTGCCCTCAGGCAACACAGCCTCAGGCGACGCAGCCTCGCGTGCCGACGGCCCAGGAACGGCGCGGTCCGTCGATTCAGAGGCGGAGGTCTGGTCCATCGGCGGCGGACGGTTGCGGCCGTTGGTTGTCGGACCGTTCCTGGTGTCGCCGGCCGCCGCTCTGTCGGCGCGAGCGGCGGGCCGGGCACTGAAGAACGCAGTTGTATCGGAGGGCGAACCGTTCACATTCCAGTCGACGGTCGACGCGACGGAGCCGGAGTCGGAGTCGGAGTCGGTGGGAGGGAAGACCGGTGCCGGAGCTTTGTCGACTCCACTCGCTCCGGGCCTACGTCGTGGCAGCTTCGCCGCGGTGAGCTCGGTGTACGCGGTCGAGTGACCGGACTTTGCTGCGGGTGCGGCGACCGCGGTAGGTGCACTCGTGGCCGGGGCGCCCCTGCCCGCACTGGCCCCGTCGAACAGACGGTTGGCCGCCGCACGAGACGATGCTGCCGAGTCCCGCCTGGCCGCCCGCCCGTTCCGACCCTGCGACGGGAAGGAGGTGACGACCAGGTTCACGGGGATGTGCACGCTGGCGGTGACTCCCGACGTACTCCCCTGCGCCTGCGTCATACGGAGCCGAACCGTCACATTGTGGCGTTGCGCAAGGCTCCCCACCACGTACAGGCCCATCCGGCGCGCCGTCTCGGGTGTGACCTCGCCACCGACGGACAACCGGACATTCGCTTCGTCGATCTCCGTTGCGGACATCCCGAGTCCACGGTCGGCGACCTCCATGAGGATTCCGCCATCGACGGCACGCGCGGCCGCGACGGAGACGAGAGTGTCGGGAGGCGAGTACCGCAGCGCGTTGTCGATCAACTCGGCGAGGAGATGCACGATGTCGGATGCCGCCGGGGACACCACCATCGCGTCGGGCACCTCTTGCATCGACACGCGGCGATAGTCCTCGACCTCGGACACAGCGGCACTCAGGACGGTGTCCACAGCCACCGGTTGGTCGTTCTGGTTCCGGCGCGGCGCGGTGCCTGCGAGCACCATCAGGTTGGCCCCGTTACGCCGCATCCTCGTCGCGAGGTGATCGAGGCGGAACAGGCTCTCCAGCCTGCGCGGGTCGTCCTCGTCGCGCTCGAGTTCCTCGATGAGGGAGAGCTGATGGTCCACGAGCGATTGACTCCGCCGCGAGAGCGTCTCGAACATGTTGCCGACCTGGAGTCGCAGTCGCGCTTGCTCGCCGGCGAGTGCCAGGGCTTCTTCGTGGATGTCGTCCACAGCCCGGGCCAGCTGACCGATCTCCTCTTTGGTGTGCACCGGGATGGGTACGACCTTGGGCGGGTCGCCACCCATGCGGATTTCTTCGATCGCCTCAGGAAGGGCACGGTGCGCAACATCGAGCGCGCCTTGCCGGAGTCGCCGAATCGGTCGGATCAGCGACCGCGCCACCAACAGTGCGACCAGAGACGCGATCAACACGGCGGCCAGGACAATCGCCGACTCGATCCACGCGGCCCTTTTTCGATCCTCGGCCTGCGCCGTCAGCGATGCGATCGACTCTCCGGCCAGACGCTGGGTGATCGCGTTGTACACCTCGCCCGACCTCTCCGCCGACGCAGCCGCTTCGGCCAGGCCTACGTTCGATCCGGTGGAGTAGATGGCGAGGCGGGTGTCGAGCAGAGAACGAAGCTCCTGGACTTCCGGGGAGTCGTCACCGAGCAGCACGGCCAACGCGGAGAGGTACGCGGTCTCACGGCCCGCGGCACGGTTGGCCAGGCCGAACGTGGCCCGGTTGGGCTCGGACAGGAGGATCTGCTGGGTTTGCGCCGCCCGGTTGCCAGAGAGCGAATCGATGATGCCGTTCCCGAGCGTCCTCAGATCGGTTTTGTCGGCGGCCAACCCGTTGGTGAGGTTCGTCACAGAGGCGAGCCAGAGTTCCGTTGCCGCGGAGGTCATGTTCTCTGCGACGGCGATACGGTCCGCGACCGGTACCGGCCCGGACTGTAGGCGAGCCCGCAGCTCGCCCGCCGCCGCCAAGGCCGCCTGGAAGTCCCTGGCCACGTCGGCCTGCAGCGGCGAATTCTCCAGTCGCTCACCGACGGCGAGCGACGACAGAATTTTCCCGAGCTGATCCTCCGGCCCCGGATCACCGGCGGTGGCAAGGTCACCCACCACGGAGTCGATGGCGAACAACTGCGACGACGCGGTCGACTTGTCGACATTCGACGCCAGATCTGATGCGTCGGCCACCACCGATTGGATGCGCAACGCACCAAAAAAGATGGCCAGCGCGAGCGGCAGCGCAACGACGGCCGCGACCTTGACGCTGACCGGCCAGCCGGAGAGCGACCAGATACGCGGCACACGTCTACGCTTCGATGACTCTGTTCCGATTTCGACCACGCTCGAATCCCGCTTCGATTCGCCCGGGTGGGGCTGGAGGCAGAGGTAACGGATGTTCCCCGGCAAAGGACACCTTGGCTTGATGTGACGCATAACGAAAGCTTGGGCATCTTCTGTGGGAGCAACTTATACCAACAATGTGCATCGAGAAAGTTTTGAGATCGTCCTGACTCGCTTAGGCATGAACGGCCAGATGCTCAAGCTGCTCCGAATGCGATCGATTTCGATCGTCACGACCAGAGGTCAATATCGTCATGATCAAAGATTAATGACGAAGCCAAATCCGTTGTCGGACGGTACTTTTCAACGCTAACGAATTGTTCTGAATCTCGCCGACGAGATCCATGCCATTAAATCTAATCCTGTGCGAGATAGGCGAGCTGCGTCTTGACCGACATCTTGGCTGCCGGCCAGAGTTTCTTGTCGACGTCGGCATATACCATTTTCACCACCTTGCCGGGCTTGGCATCTTTTGCAGTCACCCCGAGTTCGGTCAGGGCCGCCCGCACCTGATCGATCCGCTGCTCGCGGTGCGCCTTGTAGTAGCGGGCCACCGGGATCAGCTCGGCATGATCGGGGCCGTGGCCGGGCAGCATCGCACACTCATCACCCTCGACGATGAGCCGATTGAGTGAGTTCATGTAGTCACGTAACGATCCGTCCGACGGATCGAGAACTGTGGTGCCACCGCCGAGGATGGTGTCGCCGGTCAGCATGGCTCGCTGTCCCTCGTGCTCGACGAGGAAGCTCACCGAGTCCCCCGTGTGACCGGGTGTGTAGAGCACGGTGATCTTCAATCCCGCGGCCTCGATGACCTCGCGGTCGGCCAGGGTCGAGGCGCCGCGGGTGTAGTCGACGCTGCGGGCCCGGACCGGGGCACCGGTCTGTGCGCGGAAGTACTTGATCGCACCGGTGTGGTCGTAGTGCCGGTGGGTGATCAGCCCCAACACCACGTTGCCCTGCGCAGCAACGGCTTTCACGTGCTTTTTCTTGCCTTTGGGGCCGGGGTCCACCACAACACAATCCGGATGTCCGGGCGCCCGCAAGATCCAGGTGTTCGTGCCATCCAGCGTCATCATCCCTGGGTTGCGACACAGCAGCACCGAAGCGAAGTCGGTGACCGGGCGAACTTCACGGTATGCAGGATGCTGCAATTCACTCATGCGACTCAGGCTAACGCCCTCAGCATGATGCAGCTCACCCGCGATCGCGATACAGCGTGACGCGATAGGTGTAGTGCTCGGGCAGGAAGTGACTGACCGACAGTTCACTGACGACCCCGTTGCTATCGGTGTACAGCCGATCGATCCGCAGAACAGGCTGACCCGCTTCGCAATCGAGATGGACGGCGTCGAGGTCGTCGGCCTGCCCGACCGTGATGGATTGAGCCGCCTCGGCTATCGGCGCGGCGAGGTGCCGTTCCAACAGCCCGATCACCGTGTAGGTACTGACCGCTCCTTGTGCCATTTCCGGGGCGTCGATCACCAGTCGTGCGACGTCCTCGGGCAGATGGACCGTTGTCAGCACGAACGGGATCCCCTCGTGGATCCGCCGGAACACCACCGTGTAGACCACGTCGCTGTCCAGCCGCAGCCGACTGGCGGCCTCCACATCGATCCGCCTGCGAAGCTGATCGACCACCTCCATCGTGGTGTCGTGCGACAGGTTCATCAGATCCTCGATCGAACCCTGCTGCCGCACGTACCGCCCACCGGATTCATTGACGAATGTTCCGCGCCCCGGCACCCGATAGACGATGCCGTCCGCCACCAGGTCCACAAATGCCCGGCGCACGGTCTGCCTGCTGACCTCATAACGCTCCGACAGCTCGGATTCCGTTGGGAGGCGCAAGCCGTTGTCGTAGCGACCGGCGGCGATGTCCTGCCGCAGCTGGTTCGCCAACAATTGGTAGGCGGGCGCGGCCTCGCTCCTTTTCCCAGGCATGATCGCCACGATGCTACGCGGGCAGGCCTATAGCCCGCCGCGGGACACCAATTGTCCGGCAATGACATTGCGCTGGATCTCGTTGGTGCCCTCCCCGACGATCATCAGCGGGGCGTCCCGGAAGTAGCGTTCGACGTCGTATTCGGTGGAGTATCCGTAGCCGCCGTGGATCCGGACCGCGTTGAGGGCGATTTCCATCGCGACTTCGGAGGCGAAGAGCTTGGCCATACCGGCTTCCATGTCGCAGCGCTCCCCCGAGTCGAACTTCTCGGCGGCAAAACGGGTGAGCTGCCGGGCGGCGGTCAGCTTGGTTGCCATGTCGGCCAGGTAGTTTCCGATCGACTGGTGCTTCCAGATCGGCTTGCCGAAACTCTCCCGCTGCTGGGCGTAGGCCAGTGCGTCTTCGAGCGCCGCCGCCGCGACACCGAGCGCCCGCGAGGCGACCTGGATGCGCCCGGTCTCGAGGCCCTTCATCATCTGCGGGAATCCCTTGCCCGGCGTACCACCGAGGATCGCCGACTGCGGGATGCGGTAGTTGTCGAAGGAGAGCTCACAGGACTCGACGCCCTTGTAGCCCAGTTTGGGTAGGTCACGCGAGATCATCAGTCCCGGGCCATGTTCCACCAGAACGATGGAGATACCGGCGTGGCGTGGTGTGGCGGCCGGATCGGTCTTGCAGAGCAGCGCGATCACACCGGACCGACGCGCGTTGCTGATCCAGGTCTTGGCGCCGTTGATGACCAGGTCGTCGCCTTCGGTCTTGGCCACGGTCGTCAGCGCCTGCAAGTCCGAACCACCACTGGGTTCGGTCAATGCCATGGTGGCCCGCATCTCACCGGTTGCCATCACCGGGAGGTACTTCTGCTTTTGTTCGTCGGTCCCGAACATGGTGATCAGTTTGGCGACCACGGTGTGTCCGCCCATGGCGCCTGCCAGGCTCATCCAGCCGCGGGAGAGTTCTTCGGTGACCGCCACGTAGCAGGGCATCGACACCGGCGAGCCGCCGTATTCTTCATCTACCGCCAGACCGTAGATACCGATCTGTTTCATCTGATCGATCCACTTGTCGGGATACTCGTTGGCTTTCTCGACCTCACGTACTGAGGGCTTCACCTCGCGGTCGACAAAGTCACGCACCGTTTGCACCAGCATCGATTCTTCGTCGTTCAAGTTGTAGCTCATGACACCTTCCGCGACAGTGAAACTTTGTACGGCCATATTCGGCCCAATGTGACCCATTGTCAACCACTTGTTGCCCGCCTCGACCGCACGTTGCTTGACAGTGGCAAACACCGACGACCATGATTTGGCCGTACATACCCGATGCACCAGCCACTCGAAAGGATGCGATGAGCCGCCGACGATCTGTGCTCGTGACCCCGGGTTCCGACCGACGCAAGTTGACCAAGGCATTGCAGGCCGGAGCCGATGAGGTCGTCCTGGACCTCGAAGACGCCGTCACACCCATCAACAAGGGTGCTGCCCGGACGCTGGTGGTCGAGGCCATCAACACGATCACGCCGGCGCCCGGTACCACCATCGCCGTGCGCATCAACAGCATCGATTCACCGTGGGCCGCCGCGGACCTCGCGGCGCTGGCCCACACCGGATCCGGCTTGTCGAGTGTCGTCGTGCCAAAGGTGCAGGGTGCAGCCGACCTCGAGACCGCCGCGGCTGGACTCGCCGGACATGGTGCCACTCTGCAGGCACTCATCGAAACCCCCACCGGCCTCACCTTCCTCGACGACATCTGCAGTGCCGTAGACGAATTGGACGGCCTGATCATCGGATACGCCGATCTGGCGGCCGAACTCGGCCGAGAGCCCGGTCTACCGCCACACCGGTGGGCTGCCATTCAGGACCGAGTGCTGATCGCCGCGCGGACCGCTGGTATCGCCGCCATCGACGGACCGCACCTCGGAACCGCCGACAACGACGACTTCAGGTTCGCGACGCGCTGGGTGCGCGAGCTGGGATTCGATGGCAAGTGGATGATCCATCCACGTCAAATCGATTACGTAACCAGCGAATTCACTCCATCGGCCGATGCTGTCGAACACGCACAACGCGTTCTGGCCGCACTCGAGGAAGCCGCTCTGCGCGGCGCCGGGGCCGCTCAACTCGACGGGCAGATGCTCGACGAGGCGGTTGCATTGTCTGCACGACGCACATTGGCCAAGGTAGAGGAGAGCACCGATGTCTGACCCGATCGCCGTTGGCGGACCGTACTTCGACGAACTGGTGGTGGGGCAGGTCTTCGACACCGCCCCGTCGATGACGCTGACCGAGGGCGCTGCCGCGGTGCATCAGTCGATACTCGGCGACAGGTTGCGGCTGTCACTCGACGCCCACCTGTCGCAGGCCGTGACCGGACACCCGAAGGCCCTGGCCCATCCCGGACTGGTCTGCGATGTGGCGATCGGACAGTCGACGCTGGCGACACATCATGTGAAGGCCAACCTCTTCTACCGCGGTCTCCGCTTTCACCGCTTTCCCCACATCGGCGACACGCTCTACACCCGCACCGAAGTTGTTGGATTGCGGGCGAATTCGGTTAAACCAGGTCGACGGCCCACCGGACTTGCGGCCCTGCGGATGGAGACCACCGACGCCGACGGGAACAAGATCCTGGACTTCTACCGGTGCGCGATGATCCCCCTGTCCGGCTCCCCGGCCGAAGGCCGTCCCGAGTCGAACGATGATCTCTCGGCAATCGGCCCAGCCGACGAACCGGCCTTTGAGATCCCGGCCGGGTGGGATCTGTCGGCATTGCCGAAGTCCCAGTCGATTCCGGCACCCGGCACGGTCTACGTATCCAGTGCCGATGTGGTGTCGAGTGCCCCTGAGTTGGCGCGACTCTCACTCAATATCGCGGCCACCCACCACGATGCGCGGATCGGTGGCGAGCGCCTGGTGTATGGCGGTCACACCATCGGCATCGCACTGTCCCAGGCAAACCGGGCCCTGCCCAATCTGGTGACGGTCCTGGGCTGGCAGTCCTGCGACCATGTCGGTCCGGTACACGAGGGCGACACGATCACCAGCCGCCTGGAGGTGGAGTCGGCCGAATCTGTTGGTAACGGAACACTGTTGAAGCTGCGTTCGCTCGCCGACGTTGTTGCGGCGGACGGCACCACGACGCCGGTGCTCGACTGGAAGTTCACCGCGCTCACCACTTAATCGTCGAGTACCCCCGCGACGACCTCGCGCCCGAAGATCTTGATGGTCTCCGGGTCTGCGAGATCGTGGAGGCGGACAATACACAGTTCCACCCCGCGATCGATCTCGTCCTTGAACATGTCGACCAGTTCGCTGGGTGTACCGACCAGGGCTTTGCCCCAACCGGATTCAGGCAGCCGGCGAGCGGTTCTCTCGATCACCTTGGCGCGCAGCGACTCGTCGGTCACAACGCCCACGGCGTACTGCACGGACAGGCGCGCACCACCGCTCAGCGGACGCAGTTCGTCGAGTTGATCACGCGCGCCACCAACGCAGTTCCACCAGTCTGCGTATTCGGCGACCAGCGGCATCGTCAGTTGTTTGCCTGCTCCGCCGATGTGGATGGGGATCGAACTCTGTACCGGCGTCGGCCTGCCGTAAGCACCGGACAGCGCAAAGTGCTTGCCCTGGTAGTCGAACGGCTCTCCGGAGAACATCAGGCGGAGGATCTCGACGGTCTCCCCCAATTGCTGCGCACGTTCCTTTCGTGATCCGTGTTCGATGCCGAACATCTCGAACTCGGCTTCGATCGACCCCCAACCCAAACCCAGATCGAGCCTGCCACCCGAGATCCGGTCGACGGTCGCGGCCATCTTTGCCAGAACAGCCGGATGCCGAAGTGGGTTGCACACCACCAGATGTCCGAGCCGAATGTCCGCGGTGGCCACGGCGATCGCCGACAGCAATGTCCAGCTCTCCAGCGCATCCAGGGACGGCGCGCCGGGCGCAAAGAGGTGGTCCATCACCCAGAACGAGTCGAATCCCGCCCGCTCGGCATTCTGGGCGGCGGCGATCACGGCATCGGCCGGCATCCCCAACTGGGGCACGAAGATCCCGAACTGCGGCCGATCTGTCATCTCTTCACTCCTCATCGCTCCATCATCTGTCCACCGATCACCGTGGCGGCGACAAGTTCTGCGCTCAGTTCCGCGAGTACCACCTCGGGCGGCTCGGACAGCAGGCACAGGTCGGCCACCGAACCAGCGGTCAGCTCACGTGGCGTTCCCGGATCGCCGGGCTCACCCAGAAACAGTTCGACGGCAGACCTCGCCGAAATACGCTCCGAGATGGACAGTTCCGATCCGCTCCCCGTTGTGCGATCGCGCGCCGCGCGCATCGCCGCCCAGGGATCAACATCCCCGAACGGGGCGTCCGTGCTGCCTGCCACCGGTATTCCGGCACATTGCAGACTTCGCAGCCGCCAGAGTTCTTCGTGTTCGGCGGTCGGCACATCCTGCAGGTACTCCTCGCCGCGTTCGGCCACGAAATTGGGTTGTGTCACCACGGTGACGCCCAGTTCCGCGAGGTCCTCGATCATTGATTCGGGCACGACTGCAGCGTGTTCGATGCGGTCGCGGGCATGGACTCGGGCGGAGCGCAGCGCGGTGGTGGCCACCACCAACTGCACGGTGGTGACGCAGTGTAGGGCCACTGCAATGCCCCGATCATGCACGGCTGCAATCCATTCGGTGAGGGCATCGAGGTCGAGGGTGGTGTCGTCGAGAATACGTTTGACCGGCCCGAACGACAGGTGGGGATGGTCGCGGCCCGAATCGGCAGACATCACCAGGACCCGCTGACGGATCTGGCCGCCGCCGACGGCGGCGTCGAGCGAATCCAGGTCGGACGCGGTCAGATCCGGAGTTGCCTCGGTGACGGCGGTGACGCCGTATGCGCTCAGACGGCGGCTGAGCGGACCGAAATCGGTGGGGCTGCCGGTGGTTGTCGCAGCCATCCGGGTGTCCTGCCGAAAGAGCTGTCCGGTGGGATGGTCTGACTGATCGAGAGCAGCGAGACCGGCCGAGTTCACAAACCACATCGCGCCGCTGCGATGCTGAATCCGCAAGGGCACGTGCGGAACCAGCGCGTCGAGAGTATGCCGGTCGAGCTCTCCGGCCACGCTGTGGTGGTAGCCGACCGCGCGGATCCAGCCATCCGGTTGCGGGGTTGCCGTGATCAGCGCGGCCCTGAACTCCTCAGGGGTGCGGACCTGCGGGGGGCCGACCCTGGTCGACTCGGCCGCGGCCGCGGTGGCCCGCAGGTGGATGTGATGGTCACAGAGGCCTGGGATGAGGGTTCCTCCTCGCCCATCGAGAACCGTTTCTCCTTGCACCGCAGTGAGTTCCGTCCCGACCTCACCGATGCGGTCGCCCACCGTGCGCAGCACGAGGGGCTCCCCGGTGAGTCGTCGCGCATTGATGATCAGCATGCCGCCCGACTCTCGATCAGGCCTGCCACCCACTGCGCGTCCACCGTCGCGCCGGTGGCCTCTGCGATCGCAGGCACCCGGGCTTCAACCTCTGCGTGGTCGCTATGACCCGGGATCGTCTGCACTGCAGCGTATTTTGCCGCCACCCCCGACATCACCACGTCGATGATCTCCCCGCCACCCCGACCGAGCGATTCGATCACCGCGCCTGCGGCTTCGAGACCCGTCAACGGGTCGGCAATAGCGTCGCCACAGAACACCGGGCCGGTACTCCCCTGTCCGACAAGTCCACCGGCGACCGCCGCGTCGTCGCCGAACGCCACCCGGTTACGCATGTCAGGGGCCGTGCCGTACCCGGTGATCCGAATCCAGACGCGACCCGGGCGGAGTGCACGCGTCGCGGCGTCCAGTCCTGCGGACTCCAGCGCCCGCGGTCGCGATGCCTCGATCACGACGTCGGCAACGTCGAGCAGATTCGCCAGTTCGGCGTTCCGACCGGTGATCTCGGCTGGAAAGAGATGCTTTCCACCGTTCATCCACCGGAAGAAGTCAGGGTTCCCGGCGCGAGCGCCGTCCGGCCTGCCCGGACTCTCCACCTTGATCACCGTGGCTCCCAGGCTCCCCAGAAGTTGCCCACACAGCGGTCCGGCCCACATCGCGGACAGGTCGACCACCAGCAGATCGCTGTCGACCGCCCGCGGCTGAGTCCGGTCCCAACCTCGCGTCATCACCGACGGTGGGGCAGTCGCCGACCCCAGCACCGCAGCCGGGATCTCGAGCATCTGTGCGCGGTCGACGAGTTCGTCCGCAACCCAACCCCGGGCCGCGCCTTCCAGCGTCGACCACACGTCCTCGATGGGTTCGTCGGTCCTGAGCAATGCGCCAAGCGACTCGATGTCGGTGCTGCGGGCCAGGGAGAACGCCGTCCAGGTGTCGCTGCACCGGATCAGCCGGGTGGCACCGCCCACCGAAATCCGCCCCTGCCGCCGGGTCCCCATCAGCGCAGATCGGCCTGCGAGGAGATCGTCGACCGAGACATCAAAGGGCGCCGCGGCCTCGTCGGCCAGTGCCAGGATGCCGGCCCGACTGAAATCAGGTGGGCCGTCCGGATCACCGGTCAGATGAGCCATCCCGCTACTGGCCCAGCGCCTCGCCGGATCGGTCACCGATGCTCCTTCTGGTCCCCCGCACTTCGCACCAGCCTATTACCCAGCTCACACCCACCTGCCATGGGCGTATAGGTCGATTCCATCGTCACCGCCAACGGGTTTGGCGGGGAATGTCATCTGGATACGCCGATGGTCAACCGGGTACATGTGGTGCTACTCAACAAGATCGACCTGTTGCCGCACCTCGACATCGAGTTGCAGGCATTTCTGGACACGATCGCCCAGACGAATCCGCGCGCCCACGTGATTCGGAGTGAGCGCGCGGACCGGTGAAGGTTTGGAGCAGTGGTACAGCTGGATCGATACCGCTGTGGTCAGACCTCGACGATGAGTTCGACCTCAACCGGTGCACCGAGCGGCAGTTCGGCGACGCCCACCGCTGATCGGGCGTGAGCCCCGGCCTCACCGAAGATCTCACCGAGCAGGTGCGAGGCGCCGTTGATGACGGTCGGCTGTCCGGTGAACCCGGGTGCCGATGCCACGAATCCGACGACCTTGACGATCCGCTTGATCGAGTCGATACCCACCAGCGCGTCGATGGCGGCCAGCGCGTTCAGCGCGCAGATCCGTGCGGCGTCGGCGGCAGCGTCGGGCCGGACCACACCTTCGGCTCCCTCGGACACCTTGCCGTGCGCGGTGAGCTCGCCACCGAGCATCGGCAACTGACCCGACGTGTAGACGAGGTTGCCGGTCTGGACGGCCGGCACGTATGCGGCAAGGGGCGCCACCACTTTGGGGAGCACGATGTTCAGTTCAGTCAGTCGCTCCGACCAGGTCATATGCGCATCAGCCCTTCGCGCGCTTGAGGTAGGCGACGTGCTGTTCGCCGGTGGGTCCGGGCAGGACGCTGACCAGCTCCCAGCCGTCGGCACCCCACTGGTCGAGGATCTGTTTGGTGGCGTGGGTCAGAAGCGGAACGGTCACGTATTCCCAGGCAGTTGGCTCACTCATGTGCCCAGCCTAACGGCTGCATATGCGCAAGCCAGGGGCAGCCGCGCTCAGCCACCGGAACCACAGTCGGGCAAGCGGCAAAACTTGGACCCGAAGTCCGCGGCGCCATGTTGATCACCGGCTCTGATGGATAAGGTGAGCCGGTGACGTCAGAACAACCGCAGGGTTATCACTGGCCGGAAGCAGCCAGGAAAGCACGACTTCATTTCGTGTCAGGTAAGGGTGGGACCGGGAAGACGACCGTCGCGGCTGCGCTCGCGTTGGCTCTTGCGGCCGAGGGTAAGAAAGTGCTGCTCGTGGAATGCGAGGGGCGGCAGGGCATCGCGCAGATATTCGACGTTCCGCCGCTGGCACCAACCGAGACCAAAGTCGCGACCGCAGAGGGCGGCGGCCAGGTCTCGGCGCTGGCCATCGACATCGAACACGCATTGCTCGAATATCTCGACATGTTCTACAACCTCGGATTCGCCGGTCGCGCCATGCGCCGGATCGGGGCGATCGATTTTGTCACCACCGTCGCGCCGGGGCTTCGCGATGTTCTGGTGACCGGAAAGATCAAAGAGTGCGTGGTCCGGACGGACAAGAAGGGCAACCGGATCTATGACGCGGTGGTCGTGGATTCACCACCGACGGGGCGGATCGGTAACTTCCTCGATGTCACCAAGGCGATGGCCGATCTGACCAAAACCGGTCCGCTCCGCAATCAGAGCGACGGTGTTGTGAAGCTGTTGCACTCCAGCGAGACCGTGGTGCATCTGGTGACCCTGCTCGAGGCGATGCCGATTCAGGAGACCATCGACGCGGTGGGCGAGCTCGAGGGCAAAGACCTGACAATCGGGTCGCTGATCATCAACAAGGTGTCGCCGCAGCACCTGCCTGCCGATTCGGTCACCGACATCGCCGATGGCGTGATCGACGCTGCCCGGCTGAGGACTCAGCTCGACGCCGCAGGCCTGACCGTCACCGAAGCCGACTTCGAGGGCCTGCTGACCGAGACCATCGAGCATGCCGGCCGGGTGCAGGCGCAGCTCGAGGCCGGGGCCGATCTGGAATCGTTGCACAAGGACAAGCTGCAACTCCCGGCCTTTGACGAAGGCATGGACCTCGGCGGTCTCTACGATCTGTCCGAGATCCTGCAGAAAGCGGGTGCCTGATGCCCATCGACCTGAAAATGGGTGCGATCCTCACCGATCCGGGCACCAAAGTTGTGATCTGTTGCGGCGCAGGCGGAGTCGGCAAGACCACCACTGCGGCGGCAATGGCGGTCTGGGCTGCCGAGCGCGGTCGCAAAGTTGTTGTGCTGACAATCGATCCGGCCAAACGCCTTGCCCAGTCGCTGGGCATGGACGAGCTGACCAACAGCCCACAGCCGGTGAAGATCGACGGCGAGGGAACGCTCGACGCGATGATGCTCGACATGCGCAGGACCTTCGACGAAATGGTCACGCAATACTCGCCACCCGATCGGGCCGAGGCGATCATGAACAACACCTTCTATCAGACGGTTGCCAGCTCGTTCTCCGGAACACAGGAATACATGGCAATGGAGAAGTTGGGCCAGCTTCTGGCACAGGATGATTGGGATCTTGTGGTGGTCGATACCCCACCGTCGCGCAATGCCTTGGATTTCCTCGATGCACCGCAGCGACTCGGCTCGTTCCTCGAAGGTCGCCTGATGAAGGTGCTCGTCGGCGGTGGACGTGGCGTAGGCCGCGTGGTCACCGGCGCCGTGGGCCTGGCAATGAAGGGCGTCTCGACGATCATCGGCGGCGAGACCCTGCGAGACGTGT
Source organism: Williamsia sp. Y844 (assembly GCF_056786475.1). Classification (NCBI taxonomy): domain Bacteria; kingdom Bacillati; phylum Actinomycetota; class Actinomycetes; order Mycobacteriales; family Nocardiaceae; genus Williamsia; species Williamsia sp. Y844. Next base: position 2,657,145 of record NZ_JBXCJB010000001.1, on the reverse strand, counting down.
CCGTGTTCGTACAGTCACTCGACACGATGTTCGGCAGCTTCCGCGAGCGGGCCAACAAGACCTACACGCTGCTCAAGCAGCCGGGGACCAAATTCGCGGTGGTTGCCACGGCCGAGCCGGATGCGCTGCGCGAAGCCGCATTTTTCGTCGACCGATTGTCGGAAGAAAAGATGCCGTTGGCCGGACTGATCCTCAACCGGACCCATCCGAACCTGACCAGCATCAGCGGATCGACAGCCGAGGCCGCCGCCTCGCAGATCGATGATCCGCTGACCAAGGCGATTCTGACCATTCACGCAGAGCGGGCCACCATCGGCAAGCGCGAGCTGCACCTCTTGCACAGCTTCACGACCTCACATCCCACGGTTCCGATCGTGGGTGTTCCGGCACTGCCGTTCGAGGTCGCGGACATGACGGCGTTACGTGCCGTAGCCGAAGAGCTCACGAACAAAGGCTGAAAACATGCGAGGAGGCGGTCTCCCCGGCCGCCTCCTTTGTTGATCTGCGCTGACTGCTCAACCAACGCCGACGATTTGACGCCTGCGCTGAGTTTCGAAGAACGTACTCCACGAGGTGACCTCGGGATGCTGACGCAGAAGTGCTCGACGCTGACGCTCCGTCATCCCGCCCCACACACCGAATTCGACGTGATTGTCGAGCGCATCGGCTCCACATTCGAGTTGCACCGGGCAATGCCGACAGATGGTTGCCGCCTTGCGCTGTGCTGCGCCACGGACAAACAGCTGGTCAGGATCAACCTCACGGCACCGTGCCCTGGCCACCCAGGCCAGCCTGGCTTCGTTCTCTATGGTCGCAGCTGCCGCTTTCGCCATGTGCATCCCCTGTCTAAAGCATATGAAGTACGCCTGGACTTGCATTTACCACTGAATGTTATGTGAGTCACATTCAAGTAGAACTAATCTATGGATCACACTCATGGACAGTCAAGACCTGGATTGAAAAAAGTGGCACTGACGTCCAAACAGATGAGGTATCGGGTCGATCTCAAGACCTTCGAACTCCTTCGAGGCACCCCCGGGTGACACGTATCGTGGCGGGCGTGTCGAAGTCGAAATCTTTAACTCTGCTCGTTGGATCCTGTGTCCTGGCCGGAGTTCTGGTCGCCGGCCTGCTCTTTCCGATCGCAGGCGGCTTCGGCCTCGTGTCGAATCGGGCGGCGGACACCATGCAGAACGTGTCGTCGGAGCTCATCGAGGGTCAGGTCCCCGAGGTCACGACCATGACCGACGTCAACGGCAAACCGATCGCGTATGTCTACGACCAACATCGCACCCAGGTCGGCTACAACGACATCTCCCCCGAGATGATCCGAGCAATCATCTCCGTCGAGGACCGCCGATTCCTCGATCACGACGGCGTCGACTGGAAAGGGACCATCCGTGCGTTCCTCAAGAACCAGTCGACCGGTGAGGTCCAGCAGGGCGCATCGACCATCGACCAGCAGTATGTGAAGAACTACCAGCTGCTGGTGCTCGCGCAGAACGACGCCGAGCGCCGCGCGGCCACCGAGACGACTCCGGCCCGCAAGCTCAAAGAGGTCCGCATGGCGTTGACCCTCGAGAAGACGCTCACCGAACAGATCAAGAGCGACCGGAACCTCAGCGACGCAGAGGCCAAGCAGGAGGCGAAGAAGGAGATCGTCACCCGTTATCTGAACGTGGTGCCGTTCGGTAACGGTGCCTACGGCATCGAAGCCGCCGCCCAGACCTACTTCGGCAAGCCTGCCAAGGATTTGAATGTGCCCGAGTCGGCCATGCTCGCAGGCATGGTCCAGTCGAGTTCGGCCCTGGATCCGTACACCAACCCCGAGGGTGTGACCGAACGCCGCAACGTCGTCCTCGAGACGATGGTCTCGAACTTCCCGAACCGTGCCGCCGAATACCAGGCCGCGATGAGCGCCCCGCTGGGCGTTGCCCCCTCCCCGATCACCATGCCCAACGGCTGCCTTTCCGCCGCCGACGCCGGATTCTTCTGCGACTACGCACTGCAGTTCCTGGCCGCCAACGGCATGAACCGCGAAGCCATCGCCCGTGGCGGTTACACGATCCGCACGACGCTCGATCCGGCCGTCCAGAGATCGACAGATGCCGGCGTGCAGAAGATCACCGACCCCAACCTCGAGGGCGTGGCAACGGTGATGAGTGTGATCAAGCCCGGCACCGAATCGCACGACATCATGTCGATGGCGTCGAGCCGCGCCTACGGACTCGATCAGAACGCGAACCAGACCGTCCAGCCACAGCCGTTCTCGATGGTCGGAGACGGCGCCGGATCGGTCTTCAAGATCTTCACCGTCGCCGCGGCCATGGAGAACGGGCTCGGCGCGGGATCGTCGTTGGTGGTCCCGGGATCGTTCCAGGCGCAGGGCATGGGTAGCAGTGATGGCGCCAACGGCTGTCCCCCGGCCAGCTATTGCGTCAAGAACGACGGCAGGTACCCGGCTCGGATGTCGATCACCGATGCTCTCGCGCAGTCGCCCAATACCGCGTTCGTGAAGCTGTTGCAGGACGTCGGTGTGGCCCCTGCCGTCGACATCGCAGTTCGGTTGGGCATGCGGTCGTACGCCAGCCCCGGCAGCTCGGGCAACGGCGAGCAGTCTCTCGCGGACTACTTCAAGCAGGGCAACCTCGGTTCGTTCACCCTGGGACCGACCGCGGTCAACGCGCTGGAGCTGTCGAACGTCGGCGCAACGCTGGCCTCACACGGTGTGTGGTGCCCGCCCAACCCGATCGCATCGATAACCCAGCCCAAGCGGGACCGCTATGGCAACGAGGTGGTCGACGCCAACGGTGCCCCCGCTGTCCAAGAAGTCGCGTTCGAGCGGCCCAAATGTGAGAAAGCCGTCGAACCCGGGCTCGCGGACACCCTCGCCAACGCCTTGAGTGCCGACGATCGCGGTGCGGGAACCGCTGCCGGTGCCGCTGGTTCGACCGGTTGGAGTCTGCCGCTGTCCAGCAAGACGGGCACCACCGAAGCCCACCGCTCATCGGCATTCGTCGGCTTCACCAACAATCTGGCTGCGGCCACCTACACCTACAACGATTCCCCGACGCCGTCTGAAATCTGCTCGGGCCCACTTCGGCAGTGCGGCGACGGAAACCTGTACGGCGGTAGTGAACCGGCTCGGACCTGGTTCACCGCGATCCTGCCGATCGCCAACAACTTCGGGCCCACCGTCCTACCGCCCAACGACCCGCGCTATGTCGCCGGAGTCGGCGGCACGTCCGTCCCGAACGTGGCAGGCATGAGTGTGAGTGCGGCCACCAGTCGCCTCGAGGACGCCGGATTCCGGGTCACGCGGGTCCAGACCGACAGCCCTGCGTCAGCGGGGACCGTCGTGTCGATGAGCCCTGAGGGCACCGCGATCGGTGGCAGCACCATCACCATCTACGTCAGCACCGGGCGAACGCAGCCGCCACCGCCACCACCGACGACACGTGCACCCGCTCTGCCGACGACGATCACCGTGCCGGGGATCGGCCCGATCGAGATACCGACACCACCCTGACCAAAATTCGCTCCACCTGCTTGCGTTCGATCCGTTTGCAACCGGATCAGACGCAAGTAGGTGGAGCGGATTTCGTTTACGCAGTTACTGCAAACGCGCGCGGACCGCGGCCGACAGGCGTTTGCCGTCGGCCCGGCCTGCTGCGAGGGCTGTGGCCTGTCCCATGATCTGGCCCATCTGCTTCATCGTCGGCTCGGCGCCCGTCTGCTCGGCGACCGCCGCGTAGGCCTGGTTCACCACTGCCTCGAGTTCGGCGTCGTCGAGCTGGCTCGGCAGGTAGCGGGCGATGATCTCGGCTTCGGCACGCTCCTTGGCGGCGAGTTCATCACGGTCGTTCTCGGCGAAGATCGAAGCCGCCTCCGCTCGCTTCTTGCTTTCGCGGGCAAGCACTTTGAGGACGTCGTCGTCGGTCAACTCACGTGCCGCCTTGCCAGAGACCTCTTCGGCACCGATCGCGGCGAGAACCATCCGCAACGTCCCGGTGACAACAGTTTCCTTGGCTTTCATGGCAGTGGTCAGATCGGCGCGGATCTGTTCCTTGATGGTCGACATGAGGTCAAAGCTACGCCGACGAGGTACCGCGCTCCCAACCTGTTTTCGCTCAGGGCATAGGCCGAGCAACCTGCGGGTTCGGGACCGGCGCGTATTCTGGGACCATGATTCAGGGACTACAAGGCGCTCCTGGGCGCGGGAATCAACTCTCACGCCCGACGCTGCAGCAGATCGCACTCGGTGCAGTTGCCGCAGGCGCAACCGGCCTGGCGTACGCAACTCTGGTGGAGCGCAATGCCTTTGCGCTGCGCCATCAGACGCTTCCGGTGCTCGAGCCCGGCGCGACGCCACTGCGGGTTCTGCACATCAGCGATCTGCACATGATGCCCGGCCAGCGCCTCAAGCAGGCCTGGGTCCAGGAACTCGCAGGCCTCAAGCCCGACCTGGTGGTCAACACCGGCGACAACCTGGCTCACCCCCAGGCGGTGCCCGCGGTGGTGCAGGCCCTCGGTGGACTGCTGTCGGTGCCCGGGTTGTTCGTTTTCGGCTCCAACGACTACTTCGGTCCGACCGCCAAGAACCCGCTGAAGTACTTCAAGAAGGACCACAAGCGTTCCCACGGTGAGCCGTTGCCCTGGCAGGATCTGCGGGCGGCCTTCACCGAGCGCGGCTGGCTCGACGCCACCCATTCGGTCCGTGAACTCGAGGTCGCCGGGGTCCGCGTGGCCGCCGCGGGCGTCGACGATCCACACATCGGACGGGACCGTTACGAGACCATCGAGGGACGCCCCAACCCGCTGGCCCACCTGCGCCTTGGTCTGACCCACTCCCCCGAGCCCCGCGTACTGGACCGGTTTGCCGACGACGGCTACGACCTCGTCATGGCAGGCCACACGCACGGTGGCCAGCTCTGCCTGCCGCTGTACGGCGCACTGGTGACCAACTGCCACCTCGACCGCTCGCGGGTCAAGGGACCGTCCGCGTGGGGCTCCTCGATGCGCCTGCACGTCAGTGCCGGCCTGGGCACCTCCCCGTACGCACCGGCCCGCTTCTGCTGCCGTCCGGAGGCGTCGCTGTTGACGCTCACACCGGTCTCGGATCACGACTCCGATTTTGACCAGGAAGGCTCTCTTCCGCCGATCAGCGCCGAAGCCAATTGAGGCCTCTGACCAGGCGATTTAATGCCTCGGGCGGACTGCGGTAAGCTATCGCAGGTTGATTGTCACGGGGTGTGGCGCAGCTTGGTAGCGTGCTTCGTTCGGGACGAAGAGGTCGTGGGTTCGAATCCCGCCACCCCGACAGAAAGACCGATTTCGATCGGTTTTACAAGATGTGTTGGTTGAGACACAAGCAGTGAGACCCCGGTCTCGGGAAACCGAGACCGGGGTTTCCTCGTTTCTGGAGACCCTCTTGCCGCTGTTCCAATCCGTTCGCGCTTGCAAAAGTTTCGCGATGTCCGATCCGGGTATAGAAACATGCACCCCACAATTCTTTGTGGACTGACAAGCAGTGTCGAAACTGCACGATCAGCATCATGAGAGGTCGACCATGGCAGCCCAGGACCCACAAGAACTCCGCACGACGGAGGTCCCTTCGGAAGATGTCGCAAACGAGGTGTTGTCGCCTGCGACACCTGGAGCAGAAAACCTGGGCTCTCCGGACGCCCAATCGGGCGCATCCGCCAGTTCAACCAAGACTGAAGACGAAGTGCCTGCCACTGACGACGACGTGCTGGCCCCTGCAACTCCCGGGGCAGAAGTCCTGGGGGTCGACGCGGATACCGAAGCGCCACAAGCCAACTAGGTCTCTGCCGACGGCCACGCGCCGGGCCTGGACGGGGGCGTCATGCCCCCGTCTTCGCCGGTCCTGAATCCTCTGACGCCGAACAAGATTGGCAGCCCCCAGGCACATCACCTGAGATATCCGGTGACCGAGGTCAGGGCACGGTCGGGATCGGCCTTCTCGATCGGATCAGTTGCGCTGCGCCGCGGTGGCCAGAATTGCCTGTCGCTTGGCCTGGTACGCCCGGATAGCAGGCGCGTTCTGGATCAGGACGGAGTCGGAACAGGTCATCAGCCACATGTCGGCGAGAACAAGCCGGTGCAGCGCCACGCTCAGTGCCAGAACGCCTTCGTCGAGACTGCGGATGAGTTCTGGTAGCCACCGGCCGGGATCAGTGGTCAGTGATCCGTCGAGGCGGGTCGCCGTCTGCAGGCACCACTCGACGAGGTCTTGGAACCGAGAGCGCGCCAGCATACGAAGGGCCTCGTCGATGTAGACGTCTTCCAGACCCTCGTCGCGCGCGAGGTCTTCGAGGAGGTCGTTGGCGAGGGCATCTCCACACGAGTACAGCCATGCTGCACACCAGTAGACGCCATCGGCACATTCAACGTCCTGCCATCGTCGAAGAGTGGCAAGAAGCGTTGTTGTCTCAGGTCCTGATTGCTGCACAGCGCTCGCCCGCTCTCCGTAACAAATCGCCCCCGGGTTCGATAAACAGTTGAGTATCACCAAGCCGACTGGCCAACACCATTGTCCACCCCTCCGCTAGAAGCTCTTCGATCCTAAACACATAATGGTCGGCTTCGCCCGGCAACAACTGAAACCCGACACGAAACTACACAACCGAATTGCTTAACCGGTCATTCCTAGTAAAACTCCCACAAGGGAAATATCTTTGGCAAACCGGCGGTCTCAAGCGGTCAAGAAGTATTGTGACACCCGCACTGACCTGCCCTGTAGTACAAACGTGCGAACTTTCGGGCACACCTACTTGATCGGCTTCTGTTTTCTAAGTTCACAAACAACTAACGCCGATCGTATCGAAAGCGAGCACTCGCAAAGTTTGTGATCCACAGGGTTCAGAAAAGCGATCGAGAATTACCAACGAAGTCCACTTACCCTTTCGGGCAAGTGGACTAATAGTAATTTCATTGCAATCAACAAATACCGGACGAGGAAAGGTGCTATCGCACGAAGCGATATCCCATGCCCGCTTCTGTCAGAAGGTGCCGCGGCCGGGTGGGATCCGGTTCGAGCTTACGCCGCAGGCTGGCCAGATATACACGTAAATAGTTCGTCTGGGTGCCGTACGACGGGCCCCAGACATGGCTGAGTATGTCGCGCTGGCTGACGAGCTTTCCTTCGTGCCGCACAAGCATCTCGAGCACACCCCACTCCGTGGGAGTCAGATGCACGGGCTCGCCGGCGCGAGTCACCTGTTTGGCCCGCAGGTCGACCGTGAAGGCATCGGTCTCGACCACTGGAGCGCCCTCATCGGTGCTGGCACTCCCCCGACGTACCGCTGCTCGTAGCCTCGCCAGGAACTCTTCCATCCCGAACGGTTTGGTCACGTAATCGTCGGCGCCGGCATCGAGGGCCTGCACCTTGTCTGCCGAATCGACGCGCGCGGACAGCACGATCACCGGCACATTGGTCCAGCCACGCAACCCGGCCAGCACGGTGAAACCGTCGATATCAGGCAAACCGAGATCGAGGACGATGACCTGAGGGTTGGTCTGCCCGGCTGCAGTCAGTGCACCCGCGCCGCTCGACGCGGTGGTGACGTCGAACCCGCGCGCGTTCAGGTTGATTCGGAGCGCACGAAGAATCTGGGGTTCATCATCGACGACCAGTACGCGCACCCGCTCACTCATCGCCGCGCTCCGATGGAGGGCCGACCGGAAGTTGGAATGACATCGTCAAGCCCCCGCCAGGGCTGACGCCAGGGATGATCTTGCTGTCCATGGCCTGAACGAACCCCTGGGCAACCGACAGCCCGAGTCCGACTCCCACGCCGTTGTCGTGATCACCGAGTCGCTGAAAGGCCGTGAAGATCTTGTCCCGATCATCAGCGGGAACACCCGGTCCGTGGTCGCATACCGAAATGGTGCACCGCGGCGGGTCATCGGCAGTGAGCCGGGCCCGGACCTGAACCGGACTCGACTGTCCACTGTGACGTAGGGCGTTGTCGATGAGGTTGGCGAGAACCCGCTCCAGCAGGCCCGGATCCGCGTAGACGAGGATGTGTTCGACATCGAGTTCGATGCGATTCGCGCCTGCCGGATCAAGCCGCGATATCCCGACCGTCGCCCCGCTCACCACCTCGGTCAGGTAGACCATCTGCAGATCGGGGCGGACGACACCCGCGGCCAGCCGCGACGAATCGAGCAGATTGCCCACCAGCGCGGTCAGATGATCGGTCGACTCCTCGATCGTCGCGAGCAATTCGGCGGTGTCCTCGGGGGAGAATGTGACGTCGGTACCCCGCAGACTCGACGCCGCCGCCTTGACCGCGGCCAGCGGGGTACGCAGATCGTGACTCACCGCCGACAACAGCGCCCTGCGCAATCGATCGGTTTCCGCGAGTGCACGCGCTTCTGACGCCTCGGCAGCCAGTTCGCGGCGCTCCACGATGCCCGCCGCCTGCGTGGCGACCGCGGACAGCACCTTGCGCTCTCGCCCACCGAGTTTCGGTCCCTTCAGCAGCATCTCGAACTCACTGCCGGGAACGGAACACACGGTGTCGGCATCGGCGGCCTCCGTCGGCGGGGTAGCACCGACCGCCCCCTCGACGGTGTTCGGATCCCGCCCACCCCGGCGGACCACGGATACCGCCTCCTGGTCGTACGTCTCTCGAACCCGTTGCAGCAGGCCCTCGAGGCCTTCACCACTGAGAACGGCTCCGGCGAATGTGGCCAGGAGTTCGGCGTCGCGACTGGCGCGCTGCGCCTGTGTCCGCCGGACGGTGGCTGAATCGACCAGGGCTGCGACGGCAATCGCAACAATCAGCATCACGATGATGGTGATGAGGTTGTCCGGCTCATTGATGGTGAAGGTGAATCGCGGATTCGTGAAGAAGTAGTTGAGCAGCAGTCCCGACAGAATCGCCGACAGTGCCGCCGGACCGATGCCACCGAGCATCGAGACCGCCAGTACCACCACGAAGAACAGCGCCGACTCACTGGCGAACCCCAACCAGCGATCCAGCAGACCCAGGAAGCCCGCCGCCACACAGGGAACAACCACGGCGGCAAGCCAGCTCAGCGGGTGATGAAACCGGGTTTGCCTGATGTCCAGCGGGTTCCGTGCCGTGGCCTCTTCGTGAGTGACCATGTGCACGTCGATCTTCCCTGAGTTCCGGACCACCGTGGCACCGACACCCTCGTCGAAGATCCGCTTCCACCGCGGGCGCCGCGACGTTCCCAGCACCAGCTGCGTGGCATTGATGCCGCGGGCGAACTCGAGCAACGCGACCGGAACATCGTCCCCGACGATCGTGTGGATCTGTGCACCGAACCCTTTGGCGATCTCGGTCAGTTTGACGATGTCGACCGCCGTCGGGTCGGCCAGTCCGTCGGCGCGCACGATGTGAACGACAACAAGTTCAGCACTTGATCTCGACGCGATCCGGCTCGCCCGCCGCAGCAGGGTCGCCGACTCGGGGCCGCCGGTCAGCGCCACCACCACTCGCTCGCGCGCCTCCCACGTCGCGGTGATGTCATGTGCGGCACGATATGCCGCCAGGTTGTCGTCGACCTGGTCGGCCAACCAGAGCAGCGCCAGCTCCCGGAGTGCGGTGAGGTTCCCCTGCCGGAAATAGTTGGCCAGTGCGCCGCCCACCCGGTCGTTGGGGTACACCTTGCCCGCAGCCAATCGTTGTCGCAGCGCCTGCGGAGCGATGTCGACGAGCTCGATCTCGTCGGCTTTGCGCACGACGTCATCGGGTACCGTCTCACGCTGCACGATGCCCGTGATCTCTTGGACAACGTCGTTGAGACTCTCCAGGTGCTGGATGTTGATCGTGGACAGCACGTCGATCCCGGCGTCGCGAAGCTCGTCGATGTCCTGCCACCGCTTGGCATTTCGCGAACCGGGGACGTTGGTGTGTGCGAACTCGTCAACCAGCGCCACCTGTGGACGGCGTGCCAGCACGGCGTCGAGGTCCATTTCTTCCAGAACCGTGCCGCGATACTCGATCTTCTGACGGGGGACGATCTCCAGACCGTCGGTCATGGCCGCGGTGACCGAGCGCCCATGCGACTCGACCACCGCGACCACCACATCAACGCCTTCGCCGACCAGCGCGTGGGCTTGCGCCAACATCTCGTACGTCTTGCCCACACCAGGTGCGCATCCGAGGAATACCTCGAGTCGTCCCCTGGTCTCTTTGCCGGCAGTCACTGCAGCGATCTTAGTCGCAGGCCGGAGCGGTCAGCCCCAGGTCGATGTTGACACCAAGAACGTTGACCGTCGGCTCCCCCAGGAATCCCAGCTGGCGACCGTTGGTGTTCTCGGCGACAATTCGCTCGACCTCGTCCACGGACTTCCCGTTCTCACGGGCCACCCGCGGTATCTGGAGCTGTGCGTAGGCCTCGCTGATGTGCGGATCCAGACTCGATCCCGATCCGGTGACGGCATCGACCGGCACCTGCTGCGGTCCGACGTTCTCCCGGGCGGCGATGATCTGCCTGCGCTCGTCGATCCATCCCGCGAGCTTGGCACTGTTCGGTCCCTGGTTACTGGCAGCCGAGGCGGCCGGGTCGCCCGGTGCCATCGGATCGTCAGCAGATCCCAGCACGCGAGCGTGTAGGAACTTGTCGGGTTGCCCGTTCTCCACCTGCGGGTCGATGCCGATCAGGCTCGATCCCACGACACAGCCGTTGCTGTCCTCCACTTTGGAGCCTTCTGCAGAGGACGAGGTGACTCTCGAAATCCCCCACACCACAGTGGGATAAGCGACGCCGAGGATCACCGTCATCGCCGCGAGGACCGCGACGGCAACTACACACTGCCGTATCCATGTCGACACAGAATTCATGTTCAACTACCCCATTCCCGGGAGAAAGCGGACCACCAGGTCGATCAGCCAGATTCCGATGAACGGCGTGACCACACCACCAAGTCCGTAGATCAAGAGGTTGCGGCCCAACAACTTTGACGCCGAGCTGGGCCGGTAACGAACGCCTCGCAACGACAACGGGATCAACGCCACGATGATCAGCGCATTGAAGATCACCGCCGAGGTGATGGCCGACTGCGCCGAATGCAAGCCCATGATGTTGAGCTTGTCGAGCTGCGGATAGATGCCGGTGAACAGCGCGGGCAGGATCGCGAAATACTTTGCCAGATCGTTGGCAAGGGAGAACGTCGTGAGCGCCCCTCGGGTGATCAACAACTGCTTGCCGATGGCCACCACGTCGATCAGTTTGGTCGGATCCGAATCCAGATCGACCATGTTGCCTGCCTCTTTGGCTGCCGAAGTACCGGTGTTCATCGCCAGACCGACATCGGCCTGTGCCAGTGCGGGTGCGTCGTTGGTGCCGTCACCGGTCATCGCGACCAGGCGCCCACCGGCCTGTTCCTTGCGGATCAGCGCCAGCTTGTCCTCGGGAGTCGCCTCGGCCACGAAGTCGTCGACCCCGGCCTCGGCGGCGATGGCCTTGGCGGTGAGCGGGTTGTCACCCGTGACCATCACGGTCCGGATGCCCATGGCCCGCAGCTGTGCGAAACGCTGTGCCATACCGGGTTTCACAACGTCGGACAGTGCGATGACACCCAGGACGCGCGCCTTTGTATCCCCGACCCGCACAGCGACGACCAACGGGGTTCCGCCGGCACCGGCAATGCGATCGACTTCATCGGAGACCTCGATCGGCGGCACACCGCCGTTGTCGCTCACCCACCGGAGTACCGAATCTGTCGCCCCCTTGCGGATTTGACGCACGCCTTCGCCGGTTCGCAGATCCATCCCGCTCATCCGGGTCTGGGCGGTGAAGGCGATGAACTCTCGAGAACCTCGGGTCTCGATATCGATCGACGCCGGATCGAGGCCGAACTCGTCTCGGCAGAGGTCGACGATACTGCGCCCTTCTGGCGTGTCGTCGGAAAGACTCGATTGGCATGCGGCCAAGGAGAGTTCCTTCGTGGTCACCCCCGGTGCGGCGACAAGGGATGTGGCGCGACGATTACCAAAGGTGATCGTGCCGGTCTTGTCCATCAGCAACGTATCGATGTCGCCTGCGGCCTCGACCGCACGGCCCGACATCGCCAGCACGTTGCGTTGCACCAACCGGTCCATACCGGCGATGCCGATCGACGAGAGCAGAGCACCGATGGTCGTCGGGATCAGACAGATCAGCAATGCGATGAGCTTGACCGCGTCCGGTGTCTGGCCCGCGTACTCCTGCATCGGACCGACTGCCACCACCGCCAACAGAAAGATGATGGTCAAGCTGGACAACAAGATGTCGAGGGCGATCTCGTTGGGCGTCTTCTTGCGCGATGCCCCCTCGACCAGCGCGATCATCCGGTCCACGAAAGACTCACCGGGCGAGGTGGTGATCTTGACGATGATCTTGTCCGACAGCACAACCGTGCCGCCCGTCACCGCACACCGATCACCACCCGATTCCCGGATGACCGGGGCAGATTCGCCGGTGATCGCCGACTCGTCAACTGTGGCAATACCTTCGACCACATCACCGTCGCCTGCGATGACCTCGCCTGCCTCGACCACGATCCGATCACCGATGACCAGCGCGCTACCGGAGATCTCGGTGATGCTCCCGTCCGCCTCGAGCTTGCGGGCCATGGTGTCCTGCTTGACCTTGCGCAGGCTTGCCGCCTGCGCCCGGCCACGGCCTTCGGCAACCGCTTCGGCCAGGTTGGCGAACAGAACCGTGAACCAGAGCCAGAACACCACCGCGAAGGAAAACCACGACGGCTGCCACACCGCAAGAACAGTGGTGACGATCGCGCCGATGTAGACCACGAACATCACCGGGTTGCGCGCCTGATCGCGGGGATTGAGTTTGCGGAGCGCCTGTGGCACCGAGGTGATGAGCTGCCGCGGATCGAATGCTCCGCTGCCTGCCAGATCATCATCCGCGATGTCGACGGGTGCAGGTCGCTGCGCCACCGATGTGGTCATGACAATGCCTCTGCTATTGGTCCCAGCGCCATCGCGGGGAAGAAGGTGAGCCCGGCAACAAGGAGTACGGTGCCGGTGACCAGGCCGCCGTAGAGGAGACCGTGGGTGGGAAGTGTTGCGCTACTGGTAGACCGGGGCTTTTGTGATGCCAGCAGCCCGGCGAGCGCCAGGACGAAGATGATCGGCAGGAATCGGCCGAGAAGCATCGCGAAGCCCAGAGATGTCTGGAACCAGTCACTGGTCACGGTGAGGCCGCCGAACGCGCTGCCGTTGTTGTTGGCGGCAGAAGCGTAGGCATACAACACTTCAGAGAAGCCGTGGATCGACTCGGTCGACCCCGGATCGCCGCTGTTTCCCTGAAACCCGGTGGTGGACGACAGGATGACCGTGATCGCGGTTCCGGTCAGCACCAACGCCGGCATTACCAGGATCGACAGGGCCGCCATCGTGATTTCGTGCTGACCGATCTTCTTGCCGAGGAACTGCGGGGTCCGGCCGACCAGCAGGCCACCAACGAACACCGCGATGATCGCAAGTACCAGCATCCCGTACAGACCGGTTCCGACGCCACCAGGTGCGACCTCACCGAGCAACATGTTCCAGATCAGCGCGCCGCCACCGGCGGCGGAATAGGAATCGTGTGCGGAGTTGACTGCGCCGGTAGATGTTCCGGTGGTCGAGACCGCAAACAATGCCGACCCCGGGACTCCGAACCGCTGTTCTTTGCCTTCCATCATGGCGCCGGCCGCCTGCGCAGCAATGCCGTTGGTACGTGACTCGAAGGCCCACACGACAGCCAGCATGCCGCTCCAGATCACCGCCATCACACCGAGAATCGTCAAACCCTGGCGACGATCGCCAACGAGGGTGCCGTAGGTGCGCGTCAAACAGACCGGAATGATCAGCAGTGCAAGGATTTCGACGATATTGCTCAGGGGTGTCGGATTGGAGAACGGATGAGCGGAGTTGGCCGACAGCGTGCCGCCTCCGTTGGTACCGAGTTCCTTGATCGCCTCCTGCGACGCAAACGGACCGACCACACTCGAACCATTCGATCCGTCGAGGCCGATGAAATCGAAGCCACTCTTGAACGACTGAACGGCACCCTGCGTGAGCAGAATGGCCGCGACGATGATGCTCAGCGGCAACAGGATCCGGAGTGCCGAACGGGTCATGTCGACCCAGAAGTTGCCGAGCTCCCCGTCACCCTTTTTCGCGATGATGCCGCGGATGAGCGCGACGGCAACCGCCAGCCCAACTGCCGCAGACAGGAAGTTCTGCACTGCCAGTCCGACCATCTGGGTCAGGTTGCTCATCACCACTTCGGGCGAGAAGGACTGCCAGTTGGTATTCGCGACAAACGAGATCGCGGTGTTGAAAGCCATGGCAGGCGATACGGAATCGCGGCCGTCACTCCAAGGCAGGACACCTTGCAGTCGTTGTAGCAGGTAGAGGAACACGATGCCGACGAAAGAGAATGCGATCAACGCGGTGGCGTAGCCGGTCCACGTCTGGGAGCGCTTGGGATCGATCCTGGCGATTTTGTAGATGAATCGTTCGGGCGCCCAATCGCGCGCACCGGAGAACACTCGGGCCATGTAGTCGCCGAGGGGCACATATGCCGCCGCGAGTACGAACACCACCACCCCGACCTGGAGCGCGGCAGCCAAAGAGGAGTTCACGCCTTAGAACCTTTCGGGAAATATGAGGGCGGCAAAGAGGTACAGCACGACGATCACTGCGAGGATCAGCAACACGACGTTGGTTGCTCCGTCGGCGGTCACCGGCGTGTTCTCGCAGCGACGGCACGCAGAACCAGCGCGCATGTTAGGAAACCGCCGCCGATTGCCAGCAGAAAAAAGAGATCTGACACGACCACTCCTGGAGAGATGCCGGGCTACTCCATCGAGCCCGGCGTGTGTCCTGAGCATGCGCCGATCAAAGGGGCGTCGAACCCGTCGTTGACGACCTTCATACGCCCGCATCCTCGATCTTTACGCGATCTTTGCGCGTGGCGATTCGGGCTCAATCGAGGCCGTGAATACAGCTGACGTATTCAGATATCGCAATGCCGAATCAGTAGTTCAGCAACTCCGATGTACCAATAGCGGGAATCTACTGATCTAATGTATGCATGCGAAATAGACAATCGACTGCTGCTGATAAGGATGCTCCCGAAGCATCCAAGGCACTCAGCGTTGGAGCGCAGGTCAACGTCACCACTGACGACAACACTCGAGAAGGCACCATCGTCGAGGACTTCGGTGTTCTCCCCGAGGCCACGGTCGATCTCGGTGACGGACTCAAGGTCAGCCCGAAGCGCTTTGCTGTGCTGCTGAACGACGGAAGCCTGGTGTTCGTCAACGACGACAGCCTCGAGGCAATCTCGTAAAACGCGGCGCCGTCAACGACGGCGCTGCATGACCTCCCGCAGCTCAGGACTCGGTTCGCCCTCGAGTTGGCGCAGGTAATTCTCGACAACCTCGATCATCTCCGCGTGCCCTTCGCGGACGCCGAGAGTGTCTTCCATGACCACAACCCGCGAGATGCTGGTCATCAACACTATCGCCGCCACTGCCGGCATCTGGTCGAGATCAACCCCATATCTGCGCAGCACTTCCTCGATACCGGCACTTGCCTCGCTGCGGAACTGTTCAGAGATCCGCACGATCTCGGCCCGAAGTTCTTTGCGATGGTTCGACAATGCGATGAATTCCATCGTGAAGATCGCACCGGCCGGATCGGTACTGAACGTCCACAGCGCCCACAACGGCTGCTCGGATTTGAGCGCCAACGCCTGTACTTCGAGGCCTTGCTCGGCCCGACGCCGGAACAGCTCCAGGAACAGCTCGTCCATGGTGCGGAAGTAGTAGTGCACCAGCTGAGGTTTGAGGCCCGCTTCGTCGGCCACGCGGCGGGAACTCACCGCGGCATAGCCGTTCTCCAACATCAGACGCTCGGCGGCGGCAAGCAGCACCGCGCGATTTTTTGCGTCCGGGGCGCCCAGTCTGCGGGGCGATGCCATCGGGTTCGACCTCCGCATCATTGTCAGCAGCCATTTGGCTCACGACATGTTAGCGCGCCGTTGTCCACAATATCGACGGATGCTGTGCAAATGCCTAGCACCGCTCCGTGCAGAAACGCGAAATGGCCGCCCGGACAACCGGGCGGCCAGTTCGATGCGACGTGTCAGCGCTTGCGGTTCATCACCCGGTCAGCAGCTTCCCAATGCTCCTCGGCCACCCACAGGCGTGCGAACGCCGCAACCGCCTCATCGGGGGTCGCACCGCCGATGACGCGCTTGATGTCACCGGACGAATTGTTGGCCAATGACCTGGCCACGGCCTTCCAGCCCTCATCGAACGACGCCCGGGGCAGTACCCGGTCGACCAGTCCGATCCGCTCGGCCTCGGCAGCACCGAGAAGTGCCCCACCCCCGGCGAGCAGCAGGGCCCGGCTCTTACCGACCAGCTGCGCGAGTCGCTCTGCGCCACCCCAGGCCGGCATGATCGCCAGCGTCACCTGGTTGAAGCCGATCCTGATGTCGTCGGCAGCGATACGAATATCGGCGGCAACGGCAACCTCGGCCCCACCACCGAGTGCGTGCCCGTTCAGCGCCGCGACAACCGGTGCCGGGAACGCGGCGATCTGATCGCAGATCCCGCGCATCCGCCAGGCCATCGCCTCGGCCTCTTCGATTGTGCGCAGGGCGCTCAGTTGCTTCAGGTCTCCGCCGGAGACGAACGCTTTGTCGCCGCCACCCTTGATGACCAGGGCCTGAGCACCTTTCGCCTCATCCAGCGCCGTCTCGAGCTGATCCATGGTTTCCGGCGCAATCGCGTTCCGGGCCTGCGGACGGTCGATCGTGATGACCGCCAGGCCTTCGTTGAGTTCAAGTTCAACCATGGGAGATTCTCCATCAATGAGATTGGCATTCTTCAGTTATGAGAATATCATCATCACCGTCGGCCGTTGATCGCCTCACCCGGCCGATCGCGACCCCGGCCGTCGTTCGGTACCCGGACCCGGATCAGAGCTGTATTGGAGTTGTCTACATGCGAACCATCCCCGCCGACCTGGTGGCCAGATACGAGCAGCAGGGGTGGTGGACCGACGAGACCATCGGAGAACTGCTCGCAGCGGGGCTCGCTGCCGCACCCGATGTCGAGTTCCGGATCCATTCGTCGATCCGACCGTGGACGGGGACCTTCGCCGATGTCGAGCTGGTTGCCCGACGACTTGCCGCCGGCCTGCGTGACCGTGGCGTGGGACCAGGTGACGTCGTCGCATTTCAACTCCCCAACTGGATGGAAGCCGCGGCAACCTTTTGGGCCTCATCGTTCCTCGGCGCCACGGTGGTTCCGATTGTCCACTTCTATGGGCGCAAGGAAGTCGGTTACATCCTCGGTGCGATCAAACCCAAGGTGTTCATCGCCGCCGAGAAGTTCGGACGCCTCGAATACTCCCCTGATCTCAGTACCGACGTTCCGATCGTCGGGGTGGTCGGCCGCGACTTCGACGACCTCCTGGCCGACGAACCGATGTCCGGGATCATCGAGACAGATGCGGCGCTACCTGCACTGATCGCCTTCACGTCGGGTACAACCAGCTCACCGAAGGGCGTGATCCACAGCCATCGCACGCTCGGTTTCGAGACCCGGCAACTCGGCGCGTGGTATCCACCCGATCGCGGCAGCCAGCTCACCGCCGCGCCGGTCGGCCACTTCATCGGGATGGTCAACGCCTTCCTCATCCCGGTCCTCGACGGCAGTCCGATCAACCTCACCGACGCGTGGGATCCCGTGCAGTCGATGGACCTGATGAAGACGGAAGGCCTGACCGTCGGCGGCGGTGCCACCTACTTCGTGACCAGCCTGATCGACCATCCGGACTTCACCGACGAGTACCTGCCATTCATGAAATATGCCGGGCTCGGCGGGTCGTCGGTGCCTGCGGCGGTCACCACGCGACTCGAGGACCTCGGCATCACGGTCTTCCGCTCATATGGGAGCACCGAGCACCCGTCCATCGTCGGCTCGATGTACAACGCCCCCATCGACAAGCGCCTGTTCACCGACGGAAATGTTCTGCCGGGCGCCGAGATCCGGCTTGGCGACGACGGTGAGATCTTCAGTCGCGGACCGGATCTCTGCATCGGCTACACCGATTCGGAACTGACCGAACGTAGTTTCGACGAAAACGGCTGGTACCGCACCGGCGATGTCGGGGTGATCGACGAAGACGGCTACCTGACGATCACAGATCGCAAGGCGGACTTCATCATTCGCGGCGGGGAGAACATCAGCGCCTTGGAGGTCGAAGAGGTCCTGATGGGTATGCCGGCAGTTGCCGAAGCGGTGGTGGTCGCCGCGCCCGATGCCCGCCTCGGCGAGCACGCCGCCGGGGTCCTTCGACTCAAATCGGGCCATTCCATGCCCACGATGGCCGAAGTCCGCGCACACTGCGATCGGATCGGTTTGGCCAAGCAGAAGTGGCCCGAGGAGTTGCATCAGGCCGACGATTTTCCTCGTACCGCGAGCGGGAAAGTTCAGAAGTTTCAGGTGCGCAAGGATATTGCGACATCCGCATAAAGAGAATATGATTCTCACAAGAGGAAATGGAGGATCTCATGCCCGAAGCATTGCCGTATCCGTTGTTCGACGCGGACAACCACCTGTACGAGACCCAGGAGGCGCTGACCAAGTTCCTTCCGGAGAAGTACAAGAATGCGATCCAATACGTCCAGGTCAACGGCCGGACAAAGATCGCCATCCGTGGGCAGATCAGCGAATACATCCCCAACCCGACGTTCGACGTCGTCGCACGGCCGGGTGCCATGGAGGATTACTTCAAGAACGGTAACCCCAAGGGCCTGAGCAAGCGCGAGATCTTCGGCAAGCCGATCAAGTCGCCTGCCGCATTCCGTGAGCCTGCTGCGCGTCTCAAGCTCATGGATGAGCTGCAGATCGACCGCACGCTGATGTTCCCCACGCTCGCCAGCCTCATCGAAGAGCGCATGCGTGACAACCCGGAACTGATTCACGCCGTGGTCCACTCGCTCAACCAGTGGCTGTACGAGACCTGGGGTTTCAATTACGAGGATCGCATCTTCACCGTCCCGGTGATCAGCCTGCCGATCGTCGAAGAGGCCATCAAAGAACTCGAGTGGTGTGTCGAGCGCGGCGCCAAGGCCATCCTGGTCCGTCCCGCTCCGGTCCCCGGATTCAAGGGCCCGCGGTCGTTCGCCCTTCCCGAGTTCGACCCGTTCTGGAAGCGCGTCGTCGAGCTCGATGTGCTGGTCACCCAGCATTCGTCGGACAGCGGTTACGCACGCTACAACCAGGACTGGGACGGCACCAGCGACGAGATGCTCCCCTTCGTCACCAATGCCTTCCGCATGGTCAGCGAATGGCGTCCGATTCAGGACACAGTTGCCTCGTGGGTCTGCCACGGCGCCCTGTTCCGGTTCCCGGAGCTGCGCATCGCGGTCATCGAAAACGGTGCCAGCTGGTTGCCGCACGTGCTGCAGACCCTTGCAGACGTGTACAAGAAGGCTCCTGAGGGCTTCGGCATGCAGGATCCGGTGGCTGCCATCAAGAAGAGCATCCACGTCAGCCCCTTCTGGGAAGAAGATTTCAGCAAGCTCACCGCCCTCATCGGCGCCGAGCGCGTGCTGTTCGGGTCGGACTACCCGCATCCCGAGGGCCTGGCCGAGCCGACCACGTACATCAACCACATCCAGCATCTGCCTCTCGAAGATCAGAAGCTGGTCATGGGCGGAAACATGGCGAGGTTGCTCAAGGTATGACCTGGGAGACCATCCCGCAGATGGTCCTCTCCGTCGACGATCGCTTCGGTGACAACGAAGCGATCGTCGACGGACCGCTCCGGCTGACTTTCCGTCAACTCACACAACGGGTTCGGAAGGCAGCCGGAGCTTTTGCATCAGCGGGCATCGACAAAGGCGACCGGGTCGCCATCTGGGCACCCAATTCGGCGGAGTGGGTCATCGCGGTCTTCGGGCTGCTGACCGCAGGCGGCGTGCTGGTCCCAGTCAACACCCGTTACAAGGCCGATGAGGCAGACGACATCGTCCGGCGTAGCGGCGCCAAGCTCCTGCTCGTGCAGCAGGGCTTTCTCGGGGTGCAGTACGGCGGCCCCGAAGGTGTGCCAGTCATCGACCTCAAGTCCGATTTCCTCTCCAGCGGTGAGCCTTTCGAGTGCGAGGTGAGCGGCGACGACATCGCCGACATCATGTACACCTCCGGTACCACCGGACGCCCCAAGGGCGTCATGATGAACCACCGGCAGACGTTGCGGCTGTTCTCCGAGTGGTGCGACCTCGCAGACCTACGCGAAGGCGACCGCTATCTGGTGGTCAACCCCTTCTTCCACATGTTCGGCTACAAGGCCGGCATGATCGCGTCGATGATCCGCGGTGCCACCATCTTTCCCGTGCCGGTCCTCGACGTCGATGCGGTACTCGATCTCGTCGAACGCGAGAAGATCACGATGCTTCCCGGCCCCCCGACGCTCTACCAGTCGTTACTGGCGGCCAACGACGGTAGCCGCGACCTCTCGTCACTGCGGGCCGCTGTCACCGGTTCGGCCGACATCCCCGTCGAACTGATCCGCCGGATCAAAAATGACCTCCCCTTCGAAACCATCATGACCGGCTACGGCCTGAGCGAGGGCGGCACAGCGACCGCATCACGGGCGGGCGACACCTTCGAACAGATCGCCACCACCGTCGGAACACCGTGCGATGGAATCGAATTGCACATCGCCGACGACAGCGAAGTCCTGATCCGCGGGTACAACGTCATGCAGGGCTACCTCGACGATCCGGCGGCAACCGCCGAAGCCATCGACTCCGACGGATGGCTTCACACCGGAGATCTCGGAAGTCTCGACGAGGGCGGCCGCCTGCGCATCATCGGCCGCAAGAAAGACATGTTCATCGTCGGCGGTTTCAACGCCTACCCCGCCGAGATCGAAGGCTTCCTCCTCGAACATCCGGCGGTCGCACAGGTCGCGGTCATCGGTGTGCCCGATGACCGGCTCGGCGAGGTCTGCAAGGCGTTCGTCGTCACCAAAGAGGCTGTGTCCGAAGCCGATCTGATCTCGTGGAGCCGCGAGCGCATGGCCGGCTTCAAGGTCCCGCGCTCGATCGAGTTCCTGACCGGGCTACCCACCAACGCAACCGGCAAGGTTGTGAAAGATCTTCTCCGATGAGTTCGGAGTCGATAGTCTGACCTGACACACCCCCATCACGAGGACCGCCCGATGGACACAGATCTCCCTTTGATCGACGAACACCGGTTGTCCGTCAGTGCACCCGTGTTGACAGTCTGGGAAGCACTGACCGCCTGGATCGCCCGCACACAACTCGGCACCAACACCCAGTTCGCGCATCTGGTGGGAACCGATCCGCGGCGCGCTTCGGGCACGATCCCCGACGTCGGCGCCACGATCCCCGGATTCGCGGTGACCGAATCCGTACCGGGCGACCACATCACGCTGGCCGGTCGCCACCGCTTCTCCCGCTACCTCCTGCGCTTCACGGTGAGCGGCGACGCGGGTGGCTCAGAGATCAGCGCCCGCTCCTATGCGACGTTTCCCGGAGTGCTCGGCTGGGGCTATCGACGTTTCGTCATCAGCTCCGGAGCACACGGACTGATCGTCAAACGCATGCTTACGCAGATCCGAAGCAGCATCGAGTAAAACACCCGCCGCACTCCCCCGTCGCACGTGCCAACGGACCATTGACCGCGCCGAAGTTGCTCACAACCCCTGCTCGATGAACGTGGCAAGCCTCGCGATCTGTTGCTCGTTTCGCTTGTAGTGCGTCCATTGGCCAATCCGTGTGGTGGTCACCAGATCAGCTGCATGGAGTGCGGCCATGTACTGAGACGCCGTGGATTGCGATACCTTTGCCCTCGCCTGAATGTGCTTGAGGCACACTCCGATCTCCTCGGCAGGCGCGAGCTGCGGAGGGAAACTTCCTGGGTCTTTCAGCCATTGCAGGATCTGCACACGCGCGGGATTCGACAGCGCTTTGAACGCGGAATCCCATGCCGTACCTGTCGATGCTTCGTCCACGTCGCTCAGCCTACCGCTAGATCGCAATATCCCGATACATGTGGTTGACTAGCAATATCGCAAGATCGCGATATACCAATGGAGGTCGGGATGACGCAGAACAACAAAGTGGCACTCGTGGTCGGAGCCCGAGGTGTGATCGGTGGAAACCTGATCGACCACCTCGCATCAATCGGCGAATGGGACATCATCGGACTTTCTCGGCGAGGCGGCACGGACTCCGGACCGGTGAAACACATCGCAGTCGACCTGCTCGATCCAGACCAGACCACGGCCGCGCTGAGCGGACTGGACGCGGTCACCCATGTCTTCTACGCCGCCTATCAGGACCGCCCGACGTGGGCCGAGCTGGTGGCGCCCAACCTGGCGATGCTGGTCAACACTCTCGACGCCATCGAACCGGTCGCTCGAGGACTCCAGCACGTCAGCCTGATGCAGGGATACAAGGTCTACGGGGCCCATCTCGGACCGTTCAAAACACCTGCCCGCGAGAGCGATCCGCCGCACATGCCGCCGGAGTTCAACGTCGACCAGCAGCAATTCCTCGAACGCCGACAAGCAGGCAAGGGGTGGACCTGGTCAGCGATCAGACCATCCGTTGTGTCCGGATTCGCACTGGGCAACCCGATGAACCTCGCACTGGTCATCGCCGTCTACGCGACCATCTCGAAGAGATTGGGTGTCCCGCTGCGCTTCCCCGGAAAACCCGGTGCGTACACCAGTTTGATCGAGATGACCGACGCCGGGCTACTGGCCGAGGCAACGGCCTGGGCCGCCACCAGCCCCGACTGCGCCAATCAAGCGTTCAACATCAACAACGGCGATCTCTTTCGCTGGCAAGAGATGTGGCCCAAGATCGCAGCGTTCTTCGACATGGACGTCGCACCTCCACTCCCGATGTCGATGGCGCTGGCAATGGCAGACAAGGAGTCGGTATGGGACGAGCTCGTCAAGGAGCATGATCTGGCTCAAACCCCGTACTCCGACGTCTCATCGTGGGAGTTCGGGGACTTCGTATTCAGTTGGGACTACGACTTTTTCGCCGACGGATCGAAAGCCCGACGGGCCGGGTTCCACCGCTACGTCGACACCGAAGCAATGTTCCTGGAGATCTTCACCGACCTCCGAACCCGCAAGATAATCCCCTGACAACCAGCAGTACAGGTTCGTCGCCTACGACTGCACCGAATTCGCCACCATAGGGCGCCGACCAGGGATACCACTCCTTGTCAGACCACTTCGATAGACTGACCGGTCGTGAACCTGAGGATCGCGAAAGATATTGCAGTGCAACCAAATTGACCTGTTCGAAAGCTTGTGCGAACTGGGTTGGGGCCGTATTGTTGAGCTATGGACTTCGGGGAATGTTCGCCAGGTTGTCTGATCCGGCAGGGGATGCGGCTTTGGTCGCCGGTGATGATGCTGAGATTTCATCACGCACGGTGGCGGTTATTCGACTCAATCATGTTGTGGAACAGATACTTTTTCGGCTGGTCGGTGAACTTGATCGGCGTGGGATAGCGCAGAAATCGGGTGATGGTTCCACCGCAAGGCTGTTACAACAGGCCGGGATGGCGCCGGCGGTCGCGCACAGATACGTGCGGGTAGGTAAGGCACTGAACAACATTCCGTCGGTGGCGTCCTATGGTGTGGACGGAACACTGTCGGGTGAGCATGTCGACTCTATCGTGAAGGGGCTGAACCACATTGAACGGCGAAACCCTGATCTACCCGACGTTGATCGTACCGATTGTGTGCGCGGACTCCTGACCGAAGCGCTGATGGCGACACCCGCCGCGGTATCGGAGCGAGCACGGCACATGGCGATCGTGTTGTCACCACCGGACAAAGAGATACCCGATGCCGAGAATCACGACTTGAATGAGTTCTCATTCGCAACCGGCGACGACGGCCGCACGCACGGAGTGTTCGACCTGGACAACCTCGTGGGCGAGAAACTTGCCGTCGCGTTGAAACCACTATCCACACCAGTACCCGAACCAGATGGGTCACCAGACCCACGTAACAACGCCCAAATCCGGGCCGATGCCCTGGAACGACTATTGGACTTCTATCTCGGACAGGAAAACCGGCCCTCCAGCGGCGGCGTGAAACCGCACGTGACGGTGACAGTGACAGCCGAATACCTCCAAGCACTACAGCTGCGCGGACTCGGCAACGCCACACCACCGGCGATAGCGCCTGCATTCGAATGGACCGGACCGGCCTCAGCACCCACCGCGCAGATGCTCGCCTGCGATTCAGTCATCACGAAAATCCTGCTCGACAACAACTCCGTACCACTCGATGTCGGACGCGAGCACCGCACCGTGACCCCGGCGATCCGCAAAGCACTGATCGCCCGAGACCGCGGCTGCGCATTCCCAGGCTGCGGCTGTCCTGCCGGCTACACCGATGCCCACCACATCGACTTCTGGCGCAACGACGGAACCACCAGCCTGACCAACATGGTCCTGCTGTGCCGACGCCACCACCGATACATCCACCACCGCAGGTGGACAGTCTTCATCGGTCGCGACGGACACCCCTGGTTTGTTTCACCCGACGATGCGAGCAAGACACCGCTGAGATCGCATGCCCGCCGCACCCTGACCACCGAATCCATCGCCGCCTAGAACGACCAGGCCCGGAACCGCCAGACCTCATGACGGCACATTCCACGTACCCCAAGTAGCGCAGATAGCTCTGCCCTGCAAGCTCTTTGAAAACTTCACAGCGTGGTGGCCGAACCTAGCGGGACGAGTCCGGTCCCTCGAGGATCGTCACGGCGGCAACGGCGGTGGGTCCACCGAGGTTGTGTGCCAGGCCGACCTTGGCACCGTCCACCTGGTTGATGGCGTTGCCGCGCAGCTGGTCGAACAACTCGACACACTGCGCGACACCGGTCGCGCCCGGCGGATGCCCCTTCGATTTCAGGCCTCCGCTGGGATTCACCGGCATCGAACCACCGACGGAGGTGTCGCCGGCCTCGAGCAGCTTGTAGCCCTCGAACCGGTCAGCGAAGCCCAGGTCCTCGTAGCTCATGATCTCGACGCCGGTGAAGAAGTCATGCAGTTCGGCGACATCGACGTCGGCCGGTGTCATCCCGGCCATGGAGAACGCCTGCTTGGCCGCACGAACCGTGGCCGGGAACGTGGTCATATCTTTCTTGTGCTGGTGCATCACCGAATCCAGCCCGAGACCGACACCACGGACCCACACGGGCCGATCGGTGTAGCGGTCGACGACGTCTTCGGAGACCAGGATCAGCGCGGCAGCGCCGTCACTCTGAGGCGCGCAGTCGTAGAGACCAAACGGTGTCACCACAGTCGGGGCCTCGAGTGCCTGCTCCATGGTGATCTCGAATCGCAAGCGCGCCTTCGGATTGTTCACACCCTGGCGGTGGTTCTTCACCGCGACCATCGCCATGTGTTCACGGGTCGCCGGCGACTCGTAGAGGTAGCGGCTCACGTGCAGGGCGAATCCTGCAGGTGCGACCAGACCGAGCGGGTAGTCCCAGGCCATGTCCCGCGACGTCGCCTCCCACTCCCAGAGCATGTCCTTGGAGGCCGTCTCGCGGAGCTTGTCGGCACCCATGACGAGCGCGACGTCGAACGCGCCGGAGGCGATGCCGTACAACGCATTACGGACCGCGTCATTGCCGGTGGCACACGAGTTCTCGATGCGCGTGACCGGAATGTCGGGCAGGCCGAGGGAATCGGCGAGGATGCCCGACGGGAAGCCGTCGGTGGTACCCATCGCACCGAACCAGGCGGCCTGCAGGTCATTCTTGTTGATGCCCTTGTCAACACTGGCCGCCGCCTCGGCATAGGCCATCGGCAGCAGATCCTTGATTCCGTGAGCGAAGTGTTCGGCGAACGGGGTCATACCCGCGCCGACAACTGCAACCTTCCTCATACCGCTGCTCCTTCCACAACAAGTTCGGGCTCAAATGCGTAGCCGTAGTCGGGAACTCCCGACCGCATGGCCACCCGACGGAGAGCCAACCGCCCGCGATCACCGATACCCACAGAACCGGGATCGGCACCGGTCACCTTCACCAGTGCTCGCACATTCACATCTTCGAGCTCGACGATCACCAGCGAATACGGAGTCTTCAGACCCGGCACCGGCACGTACACCGTGACACCGGTGTAAACGGTCCCGGTCCGCGGCAGCGGTACGTGTTCGTATTCGGTCTGCAAAACAGAGTCGTCGGAGACCTGGTAGCGCGGCGGGAAGTCGAGCTGGTCGGAACCAGCGTGTCGGCCTGCCTCCCAACGCACTTTCGCCTCGAATGCCCGTTCATACGCCGCCAGCGAGATCGGGATCTCGTTTCCGGGGATGTACGTTGTCTCGATCTTGGGCCGGGCAGTCGGCTCACGCCGGTGAAGCGCCACCGACCCGGCAGCAACTGTTATCCCGGAAAGGCTCGCCTGTTCAATGGCTGCCAAAGGACCGGTCGTCTCCGACTCGGCCATCGCCGCCAGGGCGAACAGACCTGAACTGGCCCCCACTGTCGGCAGGTGTGCCGAGAACTCGGGGCTCAGTTCGGTTGCGTGCTTGTGGTCAACGCCGGCAACGGCTGTCGGATGATCCAGCCATGCCGCTGCCAGCGAGGCAACCAGGCCGCGATCGTGCAGCAACCGCGGGTCACCGTAGTCATGGACCACACCGGTGGAATTGCGCGTGCGGACCGGGAGGCTGCGCGCCACCCGGGCCGACGTGCGTACGTGCAGACCGCAATCGGAGGTCAGAGCGGCGGCCGCTCCGGCCGGATCGAGATCCACACCGATGACCAGCGTCCGCTGGCGCGCCGAACTCAACGCATCAAGCGTTGCCGGCGCGCCACCGAGACGCTCGGTCACCTCTAGCTCGGGGTCGAGATCAAGCCCGGCGAGAAGCACTGCAGCATTGCTGCTTTCGAGCAAAGGGAGGTCACGGGTGACAAGAACAACCGAGTCGACCGCACCCCCTTTCGACAGTGCTGCCCGACCCGCCTCCACCGCCATCGTGATGGCATCCTCATCGTCACCGGCGATGCGATGTTCCGAGGTACCCCACGGCGGCAGGTACGTTCCGATAGAGGCGATGTAAGGCATGTTGATCTCCCGATTTACCTAGGTGACCGCGCCGGCGGTCTTCAGTTCGATGATGCGGTCCCAGTCGAGTCCGATTTCCTGGAGGATCTCATCGGTGTGGGCGGCGAACTCCGGGGCCGCAGTGGTTTCCGTTGCGGCTACATCGAATTGCACCGGCGTGGAGACCAATTCGATCTCACCGGCCTGGACGAGGTAGTCATTGGCCCGGACCTGCGCGTCGGACGACACCTGGAGCGAATCCTGCACCGGCGCCCACGGGCCTGCCAGTGTCCCGAAGCGGACGGTCCAGTCCTCCAGCGTGCGGCCCTTGATCGCCTCACGCAGGATCGCCACCGCGGCGTCGGTATTGGCAGAGATGTCCTTGCCCGTGGCGAATCGCGGATCGTCGATGAGTTCCGGCCGCTCGATATGCCTGCAGACATCCGCCCAGAATTTCGCCGGCTGCATCATGATGAACGAGATGTACCGACCATCGGCCGTCTCGTACACACCGGTCAGCGGATTCACCGGCGAACCGTGCACGCCGGGAACCGGTGCGACCATCGGCTCCTTCAGATGAGCTGACAATGCGATGCCGTGTCCCATCGCCCACAGGCCACTGCCCAAGAGCGACACATCCACCACCGACGGTTCACCGGTCCGCTCACGTTTGAGCAACGCGGCGGCGACGCCACCGGCCAGGTTGGTCCCGGAGATCGTGTCGCCGTAGGCCGGTCCCGGAGGCGCGATCATGCCTTGGGTCCCAGGAGGAGTGATGGTTGCGGCCGTACCGGCACGGCACCAGAAGGCGGTCATGTCGTAGCCGCCCCGATCGGACTCCTGGCCACGCGGACCCAGAGCGCTGCCGCGGGCGTAGATGATCTTCGGGTTGATCGCCCGAATGTCGTCGACGTCGATCCCGAACTTGGCACGGTGGTCGGGCAGGAAACTGGTCAGGAAGACGTCCGCCTTCTTGACCAATTCGGTCAGGACTTCCTTGCCCTCAGGCTTGGACATGTCCAGGCCCAGACTCCGCTTGCCACGGTTGGCATGCTCGATGTTCGGGTTGGGGTCGCCCACGACGACCATCGTGCCGGTCTGGCGCAGTCCGCGTTGCGGATCGCCCGTCACGGCGTGCTCGATCTTGATCACCTCGGCGCCCCAGTCCGAAAGAACCGCACCGGCGGACGGGACGAAGCCGTACATGGCGACCTCGAGGACGCGAATGCCCTCTAGTGGCTTCATGCACTCACCACCGGAGCCGCAAACGCCTTGGTCTCGAGGAACTCTTCGAATCCGGCGGCACTCATCTCACGGCCGAGCCCCGACTGCTTGTAGCCGCCGAACGGGACGTCCGGTGTGAAGTAGTTGCCACCGTTGATACTGAACGTGCCGGTCCGGATCCGGCGACCGATCGCGATTGCCCGATCCTCGTCGGCGCTCAGGACGCCACCGGACAGACCGAACTGCGAGTCGTTGGCGATACGCACGGCATGCTCTTCGTCGTCGAACGGGATCACGGCGAGGACCGGTCCGAAGACCTCGTCCTGGGCGATCTCGCTGGACGGGTCGACATTGGCCAGCAGTGTGGGCTTGTAGAAGTAGCCCGGGCTCACGGGCTCGCCACCGAAGGCCAGTGTCGCGCCGGCTTCGACGGCCCGCTTCACCATGCCGTCGACCTTGTCACGCTGACGTTCGCTGATCAGCGGACCCATGTAGATCTTCGGGTTGGTCGGGTCGCCGTAGGAAATGTGCCCCATCATCGCTGCAACCGCCGCGACGATCTCGTCCTGCTTGTGACGCGGCACCAGCAGGCGGGTGGTCAGCGCACAGCCCTGACCGGCATGCGAACAGATGCTGAACGCCGCGAACTGGGCAGCGGTCTGCAGGTCGGCATCCTCGAGAACGATCAGGGCCGACTTGCCACCGAGCTCCAGGAACACCTTCTTGAGGGTGTCGCCTGCGGCGGACATGATCTGGCGGCCGACAGGGGTGGAGCCGGTGAACGTCACGACGTCGACGTCGGGGTGCGTGGTCATGACCTGACCGACGGCGATATCGGTGGACGAGAGCACATTGACCACACCGGCCGGGATGTCGGTGTGGTTGGCGATCAGTTCGCCGAGCGCCAGGGTGAGCAGCGGGGTGTCGGGTGCGCCCTTCAGGATCACAGTGCAACCGGCGGCAAGCGACGGAGCCAGCTTCGCGAGCGCGAGCTGAGTCGGGTAGTTGTAGGCGGCGATGGCCGAGACCACGCCGGCTGCTTCCTTCTCCACCCAACGACGGTGGCGCTTGCCGTTCAGCTCGACCTCGCCGAGGTCTTCGGTGAGCGGGTAGGTACGGAGCAGATCCGCGTAGTACTTGACGATGCCGATCGGCGCTTCGAGCTGGTTACCGTGCGTCAGGATCCGGGTGGCACCAACTTCGGCCATGGTGAGCTCACGAAGGTCCTCGAGGTTGTCGAGCATCGCCTGGTGCAGCTGATCGAGGCACTTGATGCGGAATTCGGTGTTGGTGGACCAGTCGGTGTGATCGAATGCCTGGCGCGCGGCGGCAATGGCCGCATTCGCCTCGTCGACACCCGCATCCGGGGCGTAGCCGTAAACCTCTTCGGTGGCCGGGTTCAGCGAGGGGAACTCCTTGTCCATCGCCACCAACTCTCCGCCGATGAGCAGACGTTTGCGGACTCCGCCACCTTTCACGTCGAGTCCTCCATCGGTCGCCACTGCTTCCTGGGCTGGCATTGCGCCTCCTCAAAATCTGTGAAAACTTCATTCTCAAATATGACCAACGCCACATTCGCCTTAAACGGACTGTAGCAACATTTCCAGCCAACGCCTACCCCGAGGTAGCCCCATCCAGGGCCGGGCAAACGGACAATAGCCGCAGCCCAAACGCATCAAACTCTTGCCGACTGCTACATTTCGAGAGTATCGTTCTCACAAATAGAAAGGGAGATTCTTGTGATTGAGACAACAGCCCTCGGCCCCGCCCTCGGCGTTCAGGTTCACGGCGTAGACGACCTGAATGACCCCATCGTGACCGCCCGGTGCCTCGAGGCACTCAAGTGGCGAGGTGTCCTTTTGATCCGCGGACTGGACCTGAGCGATGAGGACCAGGTCACGTTCAGCCGCAAGCTCGGACCGGTGCAAGCGCCGGGAGGCAAAGAGGTCTTCGTCGTCTCACTCAACCCCGAGAAGTCCCGCTCGGCCGAGTACCTCAAGGGCACTCTCTTCTGGCACATCGACGACACCTGCAACGACATCCCCTCCAAGGCCACGATGCTCACCTGCAAGCATGTGGCGATGGTCGGCGGCGGCACTGCCTTCTCCAATACGTACGCCGCATACGATGCACTCCCCGAGGCAGAGAAAAAACGCCTCGAGGGTCTACGCGTGCACCACAGCTTCGAAGCCGCCCAGCGGCTGGTCGACCCGGACCCCAGCCCCGAAGTGCTCGCCGGCTGGCGGACACAACCCACGCACGACACGTCACTGGTCTGGGACCGCAAGGACGGCCGTAAGTCGCTGGTCATCGGCGCCACCGCGGAGTACATCCTCGGAATGGACCCGCAGGAGAGCCGCGAGCTGCTCGACGAGCTGCTGACCTGGACCACACAGGACCGCTTCTCGTACAGCCACGAATGGCAGGTCGGCGACGTGGTGATCTGGGACAACACCGGAATGCTGCACCGCGCACTGCCTTACGACCCCAGCTCTGAACGCGAGATGCACCGAACCACGATGGGCGGAACTGAACCATGGGCGTGAAGACTGCAGTTGTCACCGGCGGTAGCTCGGGGATCGGTCACGCCGTAGTCGAGCGGCTGGTCGCCGACGGCTACAACGTCGCCTCCTTCGATCGGACACCGAGCGAAGAAAAGAACACCTACACCGTCGATATCACCAGCCGTGAGCAGATCGACGCCGCGCTGGCGGAAGTTCGCGACACCTTCGGTCCGGTCACCGTGCTGGTCAACGCCGCAGGCATCGACAGTTTCGGCCGCTTCGTCGATCTCGACTTCGATGAGTGGAAGAAGATCCACGAGGTCAACCTCCACGGCACCTTCCACTGCATCCAGGCCGCGTTGCCGGACATGCTGAAAGCCAAGTGGGGCCGGATCGTCAACATCTCGTCGTCCAGCGCACATTCGGGCCAGCCGTATATGGCCGCGTATGTCTCGTCGAAGTCTGCAGTCAACGGACTGACCAAGTCACTGGCCCTCGAACTGGGCCAGGTCGGCATCACCGTGAACGCGGTACCGCCGGGCTTTGTCGACACCCCGCTCCTGCGGAGTGCCGAAGGCCAGAAGCGTCTCGGCGGCACCGTCGAAGATCACATCCTGCGCACTCCGGTACGCCGGGTCGGACGGCCCGAGGACATCGCCGCCGCCTGCGCATTCCTGATCTCCGAGGA
Organism: Williamsia sp. Y844; assembly: GCF_056786475.1. Taxonomy (NCBI): domain Bacteria; kingdom Bacillati; phylum Actinomycetota; class Actinomycetes; order Mycobacteriales; family Nocardiaceae; genus Williamsia; species Williamsia sp. Y844. The sequence continues at coordinate 2,625,593 of NZ_JBXCJB010000001.1, read as the reverse complement.
CGCCAGCTACATCACCGGTCAGATCCTGGGCGTCAATGGCGGGCGAAACACGTAGGACGGTCGCAACACATAAGTAGAAAGCACCGGCGTCACTCGCCGTTGTCGATGGTTCCAGCAGCAGAAGAAAATTGAGAGGGCAGTCATCATGGGTCGTGTAGAGGGCAAAGTCGCGTTCATCACGGGAGCGGCACGAGGGCAGGGGCGCAGTCACGCTGTCCGTCTCGCCGAAGAGGGCGCCGACATCATCGCCGTTGACATCTGCACAGACTTCGAGACCATCGGGTACCCGATGGCAACACCCGAAGACCTGGCAGAAACCGCCAGGCTGGTCGAGAAGCACGACCGGCGCATCGTGACCGTGCAGGCCGATGTGCGCGATGCAGCGCAGATGAAAGCCGCGGTCGATCAGGGTGTTGCCGAACTCGGCAGGCTCGACATCGTTGTCGCACAGGCCGGTATCGCCGGCATGAAGGGCGAGCCCCGGTGGCAGTGCTTCACCGACGTCATCAACACCAACCTGGTCGGCACCATCAACGCTGTGACCGCCGCCCTGCCCCACCTCAAAGAGGGTGCCTCGATCATCGCCACCGGCTCCACCGCGGCGCTGATGGACACCAGCAAGGTCGACGTCCCCGGCAAGGATCCCGGTGGCGTCGCCTACGTCTACTCCAAGCGCGCACTGACCGAGTTCATCCACAATCTCGCGCTGCACATCGCCCCGGAAGGCATCCGCGCCAACGTTATCCATCCGACGAACTGCAATACGGACATGCTGCAGAGCGAACCGATGTACCGTTCCTTCCGTCCGGACCTCGAGAATCCGAAGCGTGAAGACGCAGAGCCCGCGTTCGGCGTACAGCAGGCGATGCGGATCCCGTTCGTCGAGCCGCTCGACATCAGCAACATGGTCCTGTTCCTGGCTTCGGACGAATCCCGCTACGTCACCGGCACCCAGCAACGTGTCGACGGCGGCGGCTACCTGAAGTGGTACGGCGTCCACTTCTGATCGAAACCCCCAGCCCCAGCCCGCTTTACAACAACCCTCGAGGAGAACACGTGAAGGTGCAGGTCGATTCAGACAAGTGCCAGGGACACACGCTTTGCGCGATGATCGCTCCCGAATCGTTCGAGTTGAACGACATCGACGGACATGCGTCGGCGATCACCGAAGATGTACCGGCGGAGCACGAAAAGAGTGTCCGCGAGGCATTCGCATCGTGCCCGGAACGAGCAATCAGCATCACCGAGTAGTACACCCACTCCCCTGGTATTCGACTGCCCCGCACACCCGAAAGGACGGCGCCCATGACCGTTGAGGACGTCACCCAAGACGAACGTAAAACGCCCCGCTTCCAATTCGAAAGACATTCCCCCGGCTATCGCGATCAATTCGAGGCCGTCACCGAGAAGATGCAGTCGGAGTGTCCGATTGCATGGAGTGACACCTACGGCGGCCACTGGGTTGCCGCGGGTAACAAAGAGGTCTTCGAGCTGGCCCGCTGCCCAGTGGTGTCCACCGACCACGACGTCAACGGCACCGGGAACGGCTACAAGGGCATCTCGATCCCGACCCCGGACCGTGCCAACGGTCTTCGCGGCGGCATCCTCGAGATGGACGACCCCGATCACAAGAACTACCGCGCAGTCCTGAACCCGTACCTGTCACCGGCTGCGGTCAAGGCATGGATCCCGTTCATCGACGATGTCGTGCACGCCTGCCTCGACGAGAAGATCGAGTCGGGGCGTATCGACTTCGTCGATGAGCTCGCCAACATCGTGCCCGCCGTCCTGACGCTGGGCATGATGGGCATCCCGCTGGAGAAGTGGACGCTGTACAACGAGCCGGTGCATGCCGCCGTCTACACCCCGCCGGACTCCCCGGATATCGCGCGGGTCAACGAGATGCACAAGACCATGGGCATCGACCTGTTCACCAACCTTGCTGAGATCAAGGCGAATCCACGTCCAGGACTGATCAACGCCCTGGCCGAGGCGCGCCTCGACGGTGAGCCGTTGCCGGACATGGAGATCTTCGGCAACCTCGGTCTGCTCATCGGCGGCGGCTTCGACACCACGACTGCCCTGACTGCGCATGCGCTCGAATGGCTGTCGGAGAATCCCAATGCGCGTACGACACTCAGCGAGAATCGGGATGAACTACTCGACTCCGCCACCGAGGAATTCCTGCGCTACTACACCCCGGCCCCCGGTGACGGACGTACCGTCGCCGCGGACATCGAGATCGAGGGTAAGGAATTCAAGGAGGGCGACCGGTTGTGGCTGTCCTGGGCGATGGCCAACCGCGATCCCGAGGTGTTCGAGGATCCCAACGAGGTCATTCTCGACCGTGGTGCCAACCGGCACTACAGCTTTGGACTCGGCCTGCATCGCTGCGCCGGCTCCAATGTCGCCCGGACCGTTTTCAAGCGGATGCTGCTCGCCGTTCTCGACCGGATGCCGGACTACAAGTGTGATCCGGAGGCGACCGTGCACTACGACACCATCGGTGTCATCCAGGGCATGCGTCATCTGCCTGCGGACTTCACCCCGGGCAAGCCGATCGGCGACGGCTTCGACGCCACCCTCGTCCGGTTGCAGAAGCTGATCGACGACACCCGCTTGGCAGAGCCTGCGGTCATCGCGAAAGCGCGCGCCCAGTCAGCCGGATAGCCCAGTCAGCCGGATAGTCGGGGCAGGACAAACGATCTGACAGCGTAGAACAAAGAACCGAACAGGGGCCGCCACGCTGATGAAGGCGTGGCGGTCACTGTTTTAGTTCCAACAAGGAGGCACAGTGGCCGAAACGACAGGACGTCCCCTGCCGTCACTCACCAGCGAGAACGAGTTCTTCTGGACTTCGGGCTCCGATGGCACATTACGTATTCAGGAATGTCAGAGCTGCTCGTCGCTGATCCATCCACCACAGCCGGTCTGCCGCTATTGCCGCGGGCGGGAGCTCGCGCCCCGGGTTGTCTCGGGCTACGCCACGCTCATCGGTTTCACCGTCAACGAACGATTCCCGCTACCCGGCATGCCGACACCGTTCGTGATCGCCCAGGTCGCACTCGAAGAAGACTCCCGCATTCGACTGACCACCAACACAGTTGAATGCGACCCCGCCGATCTCGAACTCGGTATGCGCATGGAAGTTGTCTTCGAAAACCGCGAGGATGTCTGGTTCCCGCTGTTCCGGCCCGCCGCCGAGCAGGCCGCGCAGCCCGCCGCGGCCCCACGCGACGAAATCGAACCCGAAGACTTCCACAAGCACGTCCGTCCGATGGCCACCACTGAAAAGTTCGAGGACAAGGTCGCTCTCACCGGCGTCGGAATGTCCGAGATCGGCCGGCGCCTGATGATTTCACCGCTGGACCTGACCATCACCGCCTGCGAACGCGCGGTCGCAGATGCCGGTCTGACAATGGCCGACATCGACGGTATCGCCAGCTATCCGGGTTCCGGTAACGTCGGCGGGTTCGGTGAAGGCGGCGGGGTGATGGCCGTTGAGGCGGCCCTCGGTATCCATCCGACCTGGTACAACGGCGGCATCGAGACCTTTGGTCCCGGTGGATCGGTCATCGCCGCGATGATGGCTGTTGCCAGCGGACTCGCCACCCACGTGTTGTGTTACCGGACCTTGTGGGAGTCCACCTACAGCGAATTGATGAAGCAGGGCAAGCTCTCTCACTCCGGCGGGGGCCGGGTGAACGGCTACATCATGCCGTTCGGCGCCATGTCCGCCTCGCACACGCTGGCGATGAATGCGCAGCGCCACATGCACCGGTACGGCACCACGCGCGAGACGCTCGGTTGGATCGCCCTGAACCAGCGAAAGAACGCCGCACTCAATCCCACCGCCATCTACCGCGACCCGATGACCATGGACGACTACCTGTCGGCCCGCACCATCACCACGCCGTTCGGTCTCTACGACTGTGACGTGCCCTGTGATGCGTCGATCGCCGTCATCGTTTCGGCCAAAGACGCCGCGGCCGACCTGGCGAAGCCCCCGGTATACGTCGAGGCGGTGGGCACTCAGATCCTCGAGCGGATCGAATGGGACCAGAGCACGTTGACGCACGAACCACAGGTCCTGGGCCCGTCGGCCCACATGTGGTCGCGAACCTCGTTGCGGCCCAAAGATATCGATACCGCTCAGCTGTACGACGGCTTCAGCTTCAACTGCCTGTCATGGCTGGAAGCACTGGGCTTCTGCGAGATCGGCGAGGCGAAGGACTTCCTCGACGGCGGAAAGAACATCGCCATCGGCGGCGAAGTCGCCGTCAATACACACGGCGGTCAGCTCTCACACGGACGGACGCACGGTATGGGCCTGATCGCCGAGGCGATCACCCAGCTTCGCGGCGAGGGTGGAGCTCGCCAGGTGCCCGGTGCCAAGACCGCGATCGCCAGCAGTGGTGGCCTGACACCCGGCGGCGTGATGCTCTTGAGGTCGGCCCAGTGACCGCCGCAGAGATGACGCCCACCGCATGCGGCGACGTGCCGGTCGCGCAGATCGTCGACGTCGACGGCATCCCCTCGTCTGGCTTGCTCCTGGCTGCGCCTGATCCGCGTGGTGTCATCGTCGCGCTACACGGTGGCGCGTCCAAGGCGGCCTACTACGACTGCCCCGGGTTTCCGCGCCATTCACTACTTCGGGCCGGGGCCGCGAACGGCTATACCGTTCTGGCACTGGATCGTCCGGGTTACCAGGCCTCGTACGATTTCGGCGGCCGGTTCACCACCGCGGAGCAACGTGTCGACTGGGCTTACGCGGCGATAGAGGCGCATCTCGGTACCCGCCCGCGCGGAGCCGGCACCTTCATCTTGGCCCATTCGGTGGGATCCGAGCTGGGTGTCCGCATGGCTGCCGCCAACCCACGAGGAGACCTCCTGGGTCTCGAGGTCTCCGGAACCGGTCTCGAGCATCAGCCCCAGGCCGCCAGGGTTCTGGTGCCCCGACACAACGGTGACAAAAAGCCCGACGGTGCCGGAGTACGCGAACTGCTCTGGAACCCCGCGCGTCTCTATCCGGCAGAACTATCCGGTGGCGCCGCGATTTCGGCGGCAGGCCCCAAGTATGAGTACGAGGTGGTCCGGGATTGGCCGACGATCACGTTCCCGGACAAGGCCTCACAGGTCAAGGTCCCCGTGCACTTCACCGCCGGCGAGTTCGAGAACGTGTGGCGCCAGGATCCCGACGCGTTGCACGACATCGGCGCGCTGTTCAGCAACTCCCCCCGGGTCGTGGTTGAACAACAGTTCGACGGCGGCCACAACCTGAGTCTGGGGTACACCGCGAGGGCCTACCACCTGAACATCTTGTCGTTTGTCGAAGAGTGCTTCGACGACGCGAAACGTCCCAAATACTAGTCACTTTCAAGTAGAAGGAGTATCGATGCGAGTCGGATTCATCGGCCTTGGCAGCCAGGGCGGGCCGATGGCCCGCCGGATCGTGGAGGCCGGTTACGAGACGACGCTGTGGGCCCGGCGGCCGGAGTCGCTCGAGCCGTACGGTGACACCGCAGCGAAGTTCGCGGGGACTCCTGCCGAACTCGGTGCGGCCAGCGACCTCGCCTGCGTGTGTGTGGTCAACGACGCCGACGTCCGCGAGGTTGTCGACGGCGAACAAGGCATCCTGCGCGGGATGGCCGCAGGCGGTGTGATCGCCGTGCACTCGACAGTGCACCCGGACACCTGCCGTGAACTGGCCGCGAAGGCCGCCGAGCAGGGCATCTCGTTCGTCGATGCACCGGTCAGCGGCGGCGGAATGGGCGCGGCCGCCGGTACGTTGCTTCTGATGGTCGGCGGCGAGGACGACGTCGTCGCGCGGGTCCGCCCGGTCTTCGAAACCTACGCCAATCCTGTTGTGCACCTGGGCGAAATCGGTGCCGGTGAAGTCGCCAAGCTCCTGAACAACCTGCTGTTCACCGCCAACCTCGCCACCGCTTCCAGCACGCTCGCGCTCGGCAAGGCACTCGGCGTCGACCCGGTCCGGTTGGGCGAGGTCCTCGGTCACGGAACCTCGAACAGCTTTGCCCTGAGTCGTATCGCCGACAGTGGCGGCTCCGTCGACCGCATCGCACATCATGCCGGCGACCTGCTCCGTAAGGACGTCGGACTGGTCGCCAGCCTTGCCGACGCGGCCGACACCACGATCGGCGCAGTCCTGACCGCGGCCGATGCCACCCTGGTCCAGATGAACCACCCACGAGCGGAGTCATGATGCGTATCGGATTTGTCGGCACCGGCCGGATGGGTTTGCCCATGGTCCGGCGTCTTGTCGGCGGCGGCCACCAGGTGCGTGCCCTCGTCCGCAATGACCAGGCCCGTGATGACGTCACCGAAGCGGGTGCCGAGGCAGTCACCGACATCAGCGAAGTCGGCTTCGATGCCGAGATCGTCATCGTCTGCGTCTTCACCGACGACCAGGTGCGTGAAATCTGCCTCCAGGGTCCGCTGATCGCCGCGATGCCGCCGGGCTCGGTGCTGGTTCTGCACACCACCGGCAGCCCGGTCACTGCAGAGCTGATCACGGAGCGCGCCACACCCTTTGGCGTGCATGTCGTCGACGCCCCGGTCAGTGGCGGTCCACACAACATCGCGGCCGGTGGCCTCACGGTCTTCCTCGGTGGCGACTCCGAGGCCATCGACCGCATCCGTCCGGCCCTGCAGACCTATGCCGAACCGGCCCTGCATGTGGGGGCCATCGGCAACGGCCAGCGGGTCAAGCTGGTCAACAACGCATTGTTCGCGGCGCAGATCGGATTGCTTCGCGAAGGAGTTCGCCTCGCAGCCGAACTCGGCGTCGACGAATCCACCCTGCTCAGTTCGCTCCCCCACGGCAGCTCCAGCAGCCGTGCGCTGGACGGGGTGTCGTCCCGCGGATCGGTTTCCGCGTTCAGTGAAGCGGTGGGTGCGTTCGTCAGCAAAGACGTAACCGTTGTCCGCGCCGTCGCCCTCGAACTCGGTGGACAGCTCGGACTGATCGACGAAGTGATCGGCGACCAGTTCGGAGCCGTCAAACCCTGATCCGACCGAGTAAGGACTTCGTATGCAGATGACACCAAGCCACCACGCAGAACTGACGCCCGAAGCTCCGGCAATCGTGATGGGCATCAGCGGTGAGGTTGTCACCTATGCCCAGCTCGAGGATCGGTCGATCCGGTTTGCCCGGGCCCTGCGCGAGCGGGGACTGCAGCCGGGTGATCACATCGCGATCCTGATGGAGAACACTCGGTCGTTTCTCGAGATCACCTGGGCGGCTCAGCGTTCGGGGCTCTACTACACCGCCATCAACCGGCACCTGCGCACCGACGAGGTGCAATACGTCCTCGATGATTGTGGCGCGCTGGCGCTTGTTGCCAGTGAGTCTGTCGCCGGGGTGGTCGCCGACCTCGATCTGACCCGTCTTCGTGCGAAGTTCAGTGGCGCGGGGCAGATCGACGGTTTCGAGTCGTACGACGACGTCTTGGCCGCCACCGCGGGCACGCCCCTCGACAACGAGTGCGAGGGCCGCGAGATGCTGTACTCGTCGGGTACCACCGGACGGCCGAAAGGTGTCCGGAAACCACTGCCCGGCACCCCCTTCGGCGACCCGTCGTCGGCGCCGGTACTCATCGCCAAGGGCATGATCGACCGCAGTTCGAGCGGGAATGTCGTGTACCTGTCACCGGCGCCGCTCTATCACGGTTCACCACTGGTCTTTTCGATGTCCTGGCATCGGGCAGGCGCCGCCGTTGTGGTGATGGAGACCTTCGATCCACGCCGGTGCCTGGAGCTGATCGAGCAGTACGGTGTCACCGACGCGCAGTTCGTACCGACCATGTTCGTCCGGATGCTCCGGCTGCCGGCAGCAGATCGGGAACGGTATGACCTGACGAGTCTGCGTAGCGTCATGCATTCGGCCGCACCGTGTCCGGTCGCGGTGAAACGTCAGATGCTCGACTGGTGGGGCCCGATCATCACCGAGTATTACTCGGGTACCGAAGATGTCGGGGCCACGGCCATCACGGCTGCCGAATGGCTGGCGCATCCGGGTTCGGTGGGCCGGCCGATGCAGCCGTGCCACATCGTCGACGAGCACGGCAACGAGCTTCCGGCCGGCGCGTCCGGTGTTGTGTACTTCGAAGGCGGCCGCCCATTCGAATACCACAACGATCCGGAAAAGACCGCGTCTGTGGCAAACGCCCACGGCTGGCGGACGATCGGCGACATGGGCTACCTCGACGAGGACGGGTATCTCTACCTCACCGACCGCAAGGCCCACATGATCATCTCCGGCGGAGTGAACATCTATCCGCAGGAAACCGAGAACATCCTCGCCTCCCATCCGGCGATCGCCGACGCGGCCGTCATCGGGGTACCCGATGACGAAATGGGTGAATCGGTCAAGGCCGTTGTGCAGTTGGTTGATCCGGATGCTGCCGGTGACGAGTTGGCGGCCGACCTGATCGCCTACTGCCAACGAGAACTCGCCACCTACAAGTGTCCGCGCAGCGTCGACTTCGTCGACGAACTGCCGCGTGACCCGAACGGCAAGTTGTACAAACGCCGGCTCCGCGAACGCTACTGGGACGGGCACAACAGCCTCATCCTTTGACCGAAGACCCGAGTTAGTCCACAACAAAAGTTCATGAGGTGACCGATGCGCTACATCTTCCACTATCCAGAACCCAGCGGCCCCGAAGCCGATCTCTTTGCCGCCGGACCGATGGCCGATGTCGCGGTAGCGGTAGAACAGGCCGGGTTCAGCGGATTCTCGGTGAGTGAACATCCGATCCCCGGAGCGAAGTGGCTCGCCACCGGCGGACATCAGACGGTGGATCCCTTTGTTGCACTTAGCTTTGTCGCCGCTGCCACCACGCGGATCAAGGTCCTCACCTATCTTGCTGTCGCGCCCTACCGGAATCCACTGTTGCTGGCCAAGTCTGCGTCGACACTGGACACGCTGTCCGGCGGACGACTGATCCTGGGCCTGGGCACCGGCTATCAGAAGAGCGAGTTCTTTGCACTCGGTGTCGACATCAACGAGCGCAACGAGTTGTTCGACGAGGCGCTGGACGTACTGCCACTGCACTGGAGTGGCGAGGCATTCAGCTACCAGGGCAAGCACTTCAACGCGCGTGATGTGCGGTCCCTGCCCCGTCCGGTCTCCAACCCGATCCCGATCTGGGTCGGCGGCAACTCCAAACTGAGCCGCCGCCGGGTCGCAGAGCGGGCACAGGGCTGGATGCCGATGTCCGGTGGAGCCGAACTCAGCACCACCGCCCGCACCCCGGCGCTGGGGTCCAGTTCGGAACTGGGCGATAAGATCTCGGAGATGCGAGAGGCTGCCGCGGCCGCCGGGCGCACCGAACCGATCGACGTTCTCTACTCCTACCAGGCCGATGGACTGACAACTCCCGCCGTCGACGCCGACCGTCACCGCGAGAATTTTGCCGAGCTCGAGAAGGCCGGTGTCACCTGGATCGTTGTCTCCCACCCTCCGGCCGGGTCCTACAGCGAGACAAGCGAGTTCCTCGACGCTTTCGGATCGACATACCTGTCATGACCTGGTTCGAAGAACGCGCCCGCCTCGAGGGAACCGTAGCCGTGATCACCGGCGGCGCCGGAGGTCTCGGGGAGAGTATCGCCGCCGACCTCGTCGCCAACGGTGTTCGGATCGCCGTCATCGACATCGATCCCACTGCCGTCGAGGCGTTGCGTGAGAGTCTCGCCGACGGTGGCCACGAGGCAATCGTGCACCACGGTGATGCTCGCGACCCCGAGACGCTGGCCGCTTTGTTCACAGCTGTGGATGAACGCTGGGGACAATTGGACACCCTGGTGAACATCGTGGGCGGCACCTTCCGGAGTCCCTTCACCGAAAGCAAACCGAAAGGCTGGGACGCACTCCTGCGCACCAACCTTCACCACGTGTTCCACGCCTGCTCGTTGGCGATCCCCCGGATGCAGGCAGGCGGTCGCGGCGGCAGCATCATCAACATCACCACCATCGAAGCGCATCGTGCGGCACCCGGGTTCGCGGTGTATTCGGCTGCCAAGGCCGCGGTGGAGCAGTTCGCTCGCACTCTGTCGGTGGAGGTTGCGCCGGACCGGATCCGGGTCAACAACATCGCCCCCGATTTTGTGCCGACACCCAGCCTGGACAGGCTGGGCGGTGGCGGGACACCCGCGATGGCCACCCCGATCGGCGCCCGGATCGCCATCCCGATGGGGCGGGTCGGCCATGTCACCGATGTCTCGAACTGCGTGGTGTTCCTGGCTTCCGGACTCTCGGAGTACATCACCGGAACCACTCTGCACCCCGACGGTGGCACCCTCGCCTCGTCGGGATGGTTCAACTGGCCCGACCACGGTTGGGCCAACTATGCACCGGCTTCGGTCATGGACCAGACGAACTCGGACTGATCACACCGTGATCAGTCCGAGTTCGCCCAGCTTGCTTTCGTACGCTACTTGATGTCGGCCATGGACTTACCGACGTCGGCCAGCGTCATCGGTGTTCCGTAGTCGGTCGTGTACTTGTAGGCGGGGATGTCGCAGCGGTAGAGACCGTTGTCCGGCTTGAAATCTGCGGCCTCCCAGCCATCGGGTGTGGCCTGTTCGACGTTGAAGCAGGGCGACGGCGGAGCAGGCTGCGCCAGATTCTGCGGTGCGGTCAATCCGCCCCCGGTCCAAGCGGTTTCAGCCTTCGCGGCGTTATATACGCAGGTACGTGTCAAATCGTCGCCACAGCTGGCCGCGGACTTCGCGAACAGCAACCATGCCGACATTGCCCGGATGGCGGGCAACGTGATCTCCGCGTCCGGGGCGTACTTCTCGTACAGTGCCTTGAGCTGGGTGATGGCCGGCTCGTCACTGTCGAGTGGTGCCACGCCACCCATGTCGAGGTAGTTGTTCTGGAAGTCCAGAGAATCAGCTGCCAGCTCGATGAACTGCTGTCCATAGGCGTTGTTGTTCGTATCGATCCAGTCCAGCTTGTAATCGAGTGAGGTCAACACACTCTCGAGCTTGGCCAGCTGCTTGAAATCGCCGTAGAACTGGAGTCCCTTGACATTCTTGCTCTTGATCGACTGTGCGTACGGGGTCCAGTCCGAGACACCCATCGCGGGGTACAGGTCGTTGTAGACGTAGGTACCACCGGCAGCCTCGGTGGATTCGATGGCCTGCGCGCCAATATCTTTGGTCAACGGCGAGTCACCGTTGATGATTCCGATTGCATTGGCCGAATCCGGGTAGGCATCTTTGATCAGCCAGGTCCGGAACTGGAAGTAGGGGTCGTAGCCGACGGTCTGGCTGGGCGAAGCACTGACCTGCAACTCCGAACCGGTCACAGTTGGCTGTACGGTCTGGCCCGGGAAACTGGGCAGCCCGCAGGTCAGCCGTTCCTTGACCCCGAGCCCGTCCAGCGCACTGCCGCCACCGACGAGCGCGAAGTCCTCGCGGCAGGCGGCGATCATCTGCTGACGGGTTTCCATCAGCTTCGAGTCGCGGGTGTTCGCCACCAGAGTGCGACCGTTGATGCCACCGAGGTCGTTGCACCAGGACGTGAACACCTTTGCCGCGTCGACGAACTCAGGATTCTTGGTGAAGCCCACATCGGAGAACACCCCGACCTTGATTTCGCTGTCGGTGACACCCTGCGTCGGCGATCCGGTGGCCGAGCCGTCCTCGCAGACGTCGGTCAGGGAGCCGAAGTCGCTCGACACGGTTTCCGAAGACGCGGTTCCACCACCACCTCCGCCCTCGTCACCGTCGCCGCTTCCACGGTCGCTACTACATCCGGCAACAACAAGCAGTGCGGCGGCCGACACGGCCACGAGCATGCGATGCGGTTTCAACTGTTCCTCCTCGATCGTGACCCCCCGGTAGCGCGGAGCCTATCCCCGAGGAGCACCGGAGCGGAGCAGTTTGAAACTTTATCCTTATAAGGTTAACGAGGAATGATAAAACAGCGTCGCTGACCTGCCCCTTTTATAGGATGACCGGGCAGCTCGTAAAGGTCAGTACAGCCCGCCATCGACCCGGATCAACGACGACGTGGTGAAGCTCGACGCCGCGCTGGCCAGGTAGAGCGCAGTGGTCACGATCTCCGACGTTTCACCCGGACGCCCCGCCGCGCTGCGCAAACCGGTACGCGCATCGTCCCCCCACCCTTTGGAGATATCTGTCAGGAACGGTCCGGCCGAGATCGTGTTGACCCGCACAGTTGGGCCGTATTCGCGACCGAACACGCCCGCCAACGTGTTGAGCGCCGCCTTCGCCCCGGCGTAAGGACCGAAGTTCGGTGCCGGAAAGAGGGCGCCTGACGACGAGATGTTGATGATCGATCCGCCGTCGCCATCGGCCATCCGGCGGCCGACCAATGAACCAAGTCGGAACGGCCCCTTGAAGTTCACAGCAACAACCTTGTCGAAGAGCTCCTCGCTCGTCTCCTCCGACGACGGAGCCACCGGCGACAAACCGGCGTTGTTGACCAAGATGTCGATCTTGCCGAAGTGCGCGTACGCCGTCTCCACCAGTGCGTCGACGTCTTCCCACTTGCCCACGTGAGCACTCACCGGCAATGCCTTTCGGCCCAGCGCCTCCACGTCCCTTGCCACTTCCTCACATGCGGGCAACTTGCGACTGGCGATGACCACGTCGGCTCCGGCCCTGGCGAAGGCCAACACCATTTCGCGGCCCAGGCCGCGACTTCCACCTGTCACGAGGGCGACTTTGCCCTCCAACGAGAACAGATCAGCGAGTTCGGCTCCGGGCGCAGGGGTTGCATTCATTCAACGAGAATAGCATTCTGATTACTTAGATCGTGATTCTCACATCAATATTTCATAAGGGAGCCAGCTGATGCAGGGACTGCAGGACAAGGTCGTCGTGGTAGCCGGGGCCGCCACCGGACTCGGAGCGGACTCGGCACAGCGGCTGGCCAGAGAGGGCGCGAAAGTTGTTGTCGGTGACCTCAACTCAGAAGGTGCCGACACAACCGCCGCCGCGATCAACGCCGCTGGCGGCCAGGCGGTTGCCGCGCAGTTCGACATCGCCGACGACGATTCGGTGAAAGGGCTCATCGCGTTTGCGGTCGCCACCTTCGGCGGACTCGACGCCGTACACGTCAATGCCGGAGACATGGCCGCGGTCTCCAAGGACACCAACGTTGTGGACATCGACCTCGAGATCTGGGATCGCACCATCGCCGTCAACCTCCGTGGACACATGCTGGTCAGCCGGCACAGCATCCCTGAACTCCTCAAACGCGGCGGGGGATCGCTCGTCTACACGTCGTCGGTCGCATCGTTCGCCGGAGAACCCCAACGTCCCGCCTACGCCGCAACCAAGGCCGGCATCAATGCCCTTGCCCGCCACGTGGCTTCGGGCTGGGGCAAGGACGGTGTCCGGGCCAACGCGATCACACCCGGTCTTATCCTGACCGATGAGATCAAACAGGGCGCCGATCCGAAGATGCTGCAGGGCATGCTCCGCGGAACCCGCAGTCCCAGACTCGGTGAAGCCCGCGACATCTCGAGCATGATCGCCTACCTGATGTCCGAGGAGGGTTCCTGGATCAACGGCCAGGTCGTCAACATCGACGGCGGCACGTTCCTCCGCTGACCAACGCCCGTCGAGCGTGCCGTTCGGCACGCTCGAGGGGAGGGTTGGAAGCGCAGGGTCAGAGTTTGATGGTGACGCACTTGACCTGACTGTAGTGATGCAGTGCCTCAACGCCTTTCTCGCGGCCGTAGCCGCTGTTCTTCCAGCCGCCGAACGGTGTCTGAACGGATGCCGTCGACCAGGTGTTCACGAATACCTGACCAACCCGGAGACGATCGCTCACCGTCAGTGCGCGGGAGACATCTTTGGTCCACACCCCGGCAACCAGCCCGTAGTCGGAATCATTGGCCAGCGCAACGGCTTCGGTATCGTCGTCAAAGGGGATCACCACGACGACGGGACCGAAGATCTCTTCGCGGGCGATCCGTGCCGAGTTGTCGACACCGGTGTAGATCGTCGGGTCGATGTAGAACCCGCCGGTCTCGCCGGCAACGGTGGACACCGTGCCGCCTGCGGCCGGGTGCGCCCCATCGGATTCGGCGACCTTGAAATACTCCTGCACCCGCGAGAACTGATCTCGGGTGATCAGTGGGCCGATATCGCGGCCCACTCGCACGTTCGCGGCGCGGTCGACCAGCCTCCGCACCACCTCGTCATGGACCGAGCGGTGGACAAGCAATCGGGTACCGGCCGAACAGACCTGACCTGCATTGGCGGTGAAGGCCTGTAGCGAACCGGCCACGGCTGCATCGAGATCCGCATCGGCGAAGATGATGTTGGCCGACTTCCCACCCAATTCGAGGGTCAGCGGAATGATGCGTTCGGCCGCGATCTTCCCGATCGCCCGGCCGGTCGGAACCGACCCGGTGAAAGCGACTTTGGCCACCGACGGATGCTCCACCAGCGAGGCACCGGCATCGGGCCCGTTGCCGAGCACCACATTGAACACACCCGGCGCAAAACCCACCTCGGACGCCAACTGCGCCAGCCGCACCGTGGTCGACGATGTGGACTCAGACGGCTTGACCACCACCGTGTTCCCGGCAGCCAGCGCAGGAGCACATGCTCGCGACGCCTGGTTGAGCGGCACATTCCACGGCGTGATCACACCGACAACACCAAACGGTTCACGCCGCGTGTAGACATGCTGGTCCGGTGCGACGTCGAGGGTGTCACCGATCGGCATCCCGATCAGACCGCCGTAGAAGTCGAAGTAGGTTGCCGAACCCTCGACCTCACCCAGTGCGACCGACTCGGGTTTGCCGGTCTCACTGATCTCCAGCTGCGCGAGTTCCTTTGCGTTGTCGCGCATCGCACGTGCGAGGTCGGAGAACAACCGGGCGCGGGCCAGACCCGGCACCTGACGCCAGGCCTCGGCAGCCGATTCGGCCGCGGTGACCGCGAGGGAGATGTCTGCGGTGTTCCCGGCGGCGATCCGGCGAACCTCGTTGCCGCTCGCCGGATCTGTGACACCAAGGTATTCGCCTGCCGACGGCGCCACGTTGGCGCCGCCGATCCAGTGGTCGAGTTTTTGCACGTCTGTCAGGTCCTTCTAACTGGTCGGGGTGAAGACTGCACGACGTTTGTTGAGAAAATCGTGCGGATATCCGAGCCGCACCCGAGTGGCCGTCTCCAGCCGTTCGAGGTGCGCCTGTTCCAACCGTACCGCCAGCGCACCCAGATTATCTCTCAGCTGCGCAACGGTTCTCGCCCCGATCGACGGCATCAGTCCCTGGCTCATCACCCACGCCAGTGCCACACGTGCGGGCGTGGTGTCGAGTTCGGCAGCGATCTCTTTTGCCACCGACACGGCCCGCTGACCCGACGGCGACAACTTCGCCGGACCGTCGTCCGACGATTTGCCCGCCAACAACCCGCGCGCCAGCGGACTCCACGCACAGACCGCGATGTCCAGCTCACGCGCCATGGGCAGCAGCTCCCGGTCGGGTGTCCGCGCAACCAGCGAGTATTCGACCTGCATGGCGCAGAACGATGTCCATCCGCGCAGTTCACTGATCGTCGCCGAGCGGGCGACCACCCAGGCCGGGGTGTTGGTCACGCCGATGGAGAGGACCTTGCCCGACCGCACCAGGTCATCGAGCCCACGCAGGGTCTCCTCGACCGGGGTGCACTGATCCCAGGCGTGCACCCACAACAGATCGATGTAGTCGGTGTCGAGGCGTCGCAGACTTGTCTCGACGCTGCGACGCAGGCTCTTTCGATGGCTGCCGCCCGAGTTCGGGTCGTCTTTGTCCGTCGGCAGCGTGTATTTGGTGCTGAGCACCACGTTGTCTCGTTCGGAGGCAACCAGACGTCCGAGGATCTCTTCGCTGGCCCCGTTGGTGTAGACGTTTGCGGTATCGACGAAGTTGCCGCCCGCCTCCCGGAAGACGTTGTAGATCTCGGCGCAGGCCTGCTCCTCGGAACCGAATCCCCAATCGGTTCCGAATGTCATTGCACCCAGACACAACTCACTGACCCTCAGGCCCGACTTACCCAGGATCCGCACGGGCATCGCAGTACCGGAACCCTCGACCCCGCTAGGCATCGTCGTCCACCACCCAGTTCACGAATCGGTGCAACGGATACATGCCGTCATGGGGGCCACCCATACTGCCCTTCATGGCACTTCCGAGCTTCACCAGCCGTTGCACGCCCGCGGTGGCCAGGTCATCACGGATCTCGGCCTTTCGGTGCGTCGGGAACACGCCAACCGTCTGCGTGGCCACCGTGGCCAACGCCGCAGCGTCCCGCATGTTGTCCACCGGGATGACGTTCACCGTCTTGTTGGTCGGATGGAAGTCCACCATCTCCGGTGACCGGACAACCAGTCCGCGGCCGTCGAATTCACCCCAGACCCGATATTCGGGCTCGAGGAAGCGCATCCCCTCGACTGCCTCCCGGATATCGGAGGCCGGTTTCGGTCCGACGGCCGACGCGAAATCGCGGTCCACACCGAGACGTTCGTGGAGCAGCTCGCAGAAGCGATCAACCTGCTCGATGTCCCCTTCGACGCAGATGTGCCGGGCAGCAAGGCAGGCATCCTGATTGAAGATCGTGACGTCCTTGGCGGCCAGCTCCGCAACCTCGAGCAGGGTGTCCTCGGATTCGAATGCCTCCCTGCCGATGACCGACATCGACACCTTGGGATCAAAGGAGATGAGCCCGAAACCGGGACCCACATATTTCGCCGCGTTCTCGATCGCGGCGCCGCCACCCCAGGCGACCAGCTTGTCGAAATACTGCGACCGGTAGAGAACGCTTTCCACCTTCTCGTCACCGCCCCTCCAGTACACCGCCGACATGGATTGGAGCACTGGATGATCGGGTGCGATATCGGCCATGGTGCGCAGTACCGCGACGGTGGTGAACGGATCGGCCGACGGCATCTTGAACACGTTGACGGCCTTGGTCAAAGCGGCGTCCGCGATCGACGTCATCGCCGCACTCGGCGAGTTGCCTGCCAACATGTGCACCAGCCTCGGCGGGAAAGCCCGGATGCGGCTGACGCTTCCGTTCGGATCGGTGTTCTCCACCCAGCCGTCGAGCACCTCGAGGCTTCCGAAGGTCTTCTTCAGCCGGTATTCCATCGCCTCCCTGGTGAGGAACTGTCCCGGCCTGGCAAAAGTGTTCTCGATGATGCGCCGGGGCAGAGCACTGACCTGCAGGGTCATCTCCAGCGATTCCTGCAGGTATTCGTTCTTCTCCAGCGACAGGTGGGAGGCCGTCTCGACCAGAAAGTCGATGATCTCCGACACCGGCATGTCAAAGGCCGGTCCCTGCTCGGTGCGCGGCACGAACAGTTCGTTGAACTCGATCTTGGGTGTGACAAACGGGACGCCGAAGTCCCTGGAGAGATACTCGTTGTCCTCACCCCAGATCAGCTTGCCCCGAACGAAGTGCGGCACCCGGATCTTGGATTTGGTCGGGCTCAATGTGGTGGTCACGTGATCGGTCCTCAGTCCTCGATGAATCCGCGCACGTAGGCATCCATGGTGCCTGCGCAGGTGATCTTGTCGTCGTCTTTGAGATCGGAGTAGCGGGCGATCTGGTCCAGGACCGTGGTGCCTGCGCGTCCACAGGGACAACCATCGAGTTCCGCGATGATCTTGTCCCCGGAAATTGTTCCGCCCCAACGTCCGTCGACCGTGGTGTCGAAGAACGCCGCGCGGCCCTCGACCTGCCCGTCCGAGACCGGCGCCATCGACTCACCGTTCTTGTCGAGCACGAACAAGACCACCTCGGCGGGCACGTGGTACCGCCCGGCCGGACACTTCGGCAAACGTTGGTTGAGTTCTTGCATGGAGTAGTAGTGCAGGAAGCGGCTCGGGTCGATGTTGAGCAGCCGGTAGATCTGCTCCCGGTAGTCATCGGGCAGCGACGTACCTTTGAGGCCGCCGCCGGTGGTCAACGCGTTCTCGCCGGTGATGTCACCGTCTTTGCCGCCGATCTCCTTCAGGATCTCGGTCAGCCGGAACAGATTCGGGAACTGCGCGCTGAAGAAGAAACGTTCGGAGCGACGGGCGAGGATCTGCTCGGCGAGGTAGTGCAACCGGTCTTCGTTCTTCTGCTGGCGCTGTGCGGCTTTCGCCTCGAATGCGGCGATCTCATCCGGCGCGGCGGTGCCGTCGGCCATGGCCCGGCGCATCGCCTGCAGCAGCGCCATGTACTTGTGGTGTCCGGCCGGGGCGGCGCTCGGTGGCATCGCGATACCGTCCGGCCTGCCGTAGGCCGCGGCCAGCATGTCTTTCAACGCAACGTGTGCGGTGAGGCTGGTCTCCGGACCCACCGGGATGAAGTTCCAGATCTGCTGCGGCCGAATACCGAGATCGGTCAGACAGTCGAGCATGTTGGTCGAGTTCGTGTCGAGGTCGATCTGGGTCTTGTTGAGGAAGGACCCCTTGCCGCTGGTGCCACTGGAACTCGACACCATGTGTCCCGCGGCTTCCAGGCGGCCGATCCAGCCATCGACGTCTTCGACCCCGTCGACGTCGACATCGGCCACCCGTCGGGTCGACAGCGAGTCGAGCCAGCGATTCATCTGTGACCACTTGCCCTTGGCGATAAGCGATTCCGGGTAGCTCTTGTACGTCGTGTGCGGGAACAGCAGCGGGATGAGGTCCTCTCGGGCCCGGATCTCCGTGATGCCTTCGGCGTCAGCACGCTGCCTCAAGACGGGAACCTGCTCGCGGCGCTCCTGGAAACGGGCATCGAGTTGCTCGACGACATCTCGCGGACTTGTGGTCACTGACATTGCTGCCTCCGTGGAATGTGGAAAGTGAGGGGTGCGGGAACCGATATGATTAACCATACCCGCCGGTAAAGTTTCCTGTCCAGGCCAGAGATGGCAGACTTTCCCAGGTGACGTCGACCAACCCCGGCACACCACCCGGCGGCCCAACCCGCAGCCGCGGCGGTCGTCCGACAAAAGCGCAGGCAGGTGCACTCGATCGCAAGATTCGCGAGTGCGCACTGGAGGAGTTCCTGCAGCACGGCTACGAGGGCACGTCGATGAACGCGATCGCCGCCGCGGCCGGAACCACCAAGCCCTCGCTCTACGCGCGGTTTCCCACCAAAGAGGATGTCTTCCGGTCGGTACTCGGGTGGGCACTGCAACAACGCGATTGGCCGGAGCCCGAGCCGCCGGAGCCCGATCCCGACGACCTCGAAGCGGCACTGACAGCCGTTGCCCGCGCAGCCATCCGCCGCGCGACGAATCCGTCGATGATCAAGCTGGAGCAGATAGCCATCGCGCACGCCTCGCGCTATCCCGAAATCGCCCGTCGTACATACGGAAACGGCTTCTGGCCGCGCAAGCAGTTTGTTGTCGACCTACTCGTTCGGCACTCCGCAACCGGTTCGATCGAGGCGGACGACCCGGGCGTGCTCGCCGAACTCTTCCTCGGCATGGTCGGCGGCCAGTCGCGACTGGCATCGTTCGGCATCGTCCGGGACACCGCCGAGCAGGACCGGCACATCCGCGCCGCGGTCGAACTGTTCCTGCGCAGTCTGCGACCTATGCCGCAGGGGTGACCGCCCGCAGACAGAACTCGTAGATGCGGTCGATGTCTGCCGATGTGGGTTCGACGCGTCGCCACAGGTAGTCGGCGAGCATGCCGAGTGTGGCATGGGCGGCGAGCAGCGCATCGAAATCGGGATCGGTGCTGCCGAGTTCGGCAAACGGTTCGGTCAGCAACGACGCCATGGGGCCGTTGGCCGACACCGTGCCCTGCATACTGTCCCCGGCGAGGCCACCGGCGTTCCAGGAGACCGCGCGGGTGGAATCCGCGGTGTCACCGATCGCCTGCGCGAGCACACCTTCGACCCAGCGACGCACCTTGGCCTCCGGGCTCGACTCCTTGCTCATCTGATGATCGACATACCGGCGCAGACGCAGGGTGCCATCCTCGAGCAACGCCGCCACCAATGCATCTTTGGACGAGAAGTGGCGATAGAAGGCCTCATTCGACAGCCCGGCGGCCGCGACGATGTCGGCGACCCGCGGCCGGGAAGCGGTCCCCCGCTCCTCGATCACGGCCAGAGCGGCGTCAAGCAACCGGCGTACCTCGGCGGCGTAGTTCGCACCACGCTTCGCCAAGGTGCGCTCGGCGATCCTGCTCGCCAGATCGTCGCCCGCATCCTCGCTCATCTGCTTGTCCACACCACGAGATTAGTGCCCACCTGCAGTCGGGTACTCGGTGGTGACCTCGAGCAGTCGCATCGTCGGGGGCGGATCCGTCTGCTGCAGGTCCGACAATGTCAGCGCACCCGACCGCGCCGCGGCCATCATCGCCTTGAGAATGCTCGGCAGGTCGTCGCCTTCCAACTCATAGATCGCGACGTAAGGTCCGTCATCGATGACCGGCGCGAACCGGCGAACCGACACGATGCCGTCGATCGCGACCATCTCTGGCAGATGGATCTCGTTGTACCAGTGGTTGAACTCGGCCTCGACCGCCTGCGACGCCGGCCTGGATTCGACGTAGTAGATACCCTTTGCCATAAGATGTTGCCCTTCAATCGTTTTCGACTGGTTTGGTCAGCGCGAACCGGGCCCGCGCACAGCGGCACACAGTCCGCCGTCGACCAGCAGATCGGTACCACTGAGAAAGCTCGCTTCGTCCGACAATGCAAATGCGACCACCGATGCGAGCTCGGACGCCTGCCCGAGTCGACCCACCGGCGTCGTCCCGATCCACTCGGAGATCCGAGGATTGTCGGCCGCTTCCTGACGGCCCTGCGGGGTGTCGATGAGCCCCGGGGACACCGAGTTCACGCGACCGCCGAGTGGTCCCAAACGCACGGCCTCCTGTTGCGCAAATCGTTTCACCCCGAGTTTGGCCACGGCGTAGGCCGCGCCCGGATGCTCGATCGTCGGCCCGAAGCTCTCCCGGATCCGATCCAGGAACTCGCGCTCCAGCGGGTGGTCGAGTATTTCCGCGGTGGCGGCATCGATCTCGACCCCGCCGATGGCAGGGGCCATCGACGCAAAGTAGACCCACGCTGTCCCGGCCGTGGTCAGCGGCCGAAATACCTCGGCAAGTCTTGCGGTCGCGACCAGATCGACCGTGAAGATCCGGCGCCAGTCCGCCATCGTCGGGGAAATGCCCGCGACGTGGGCCACCGCCCGCAGGGTTCCGAGTTCGGCAACGCGATCGGCAAGCCGTTGCACACCGTCGGCATCGGTGATGTCGAGGACATACGGTTCGACGACAGCACCATCCGCCGATGCCAATTCGTGCGCCGCGGCTGTCACCGTCGCCTCATCGAGATCGACGAGCACCAGCGCGTCGACCACTCCGGTCAGCAGGCGCGCACAGTCCAGGCCCATGCCCCGTCCGGCACCTGTCACCACACCAACAGTGCCCATCAACGCACCGCCCAGCACTGCTGTAGCGACGGCTCGGCCAGGCGGGTCACGAGTTCCATCCGAAAGCCGGTGTCACTGCGCAGGAATGCGAAGAACAGCGAACCGTCCTGGCCGCTGCGGGTCACCTCGGTGACGTAACCGTGTTCGGTGAGTTCGGCGACGTCGGCGTCCACGTCATCGGACCAGTAGCCGGCGTGGTGGATGCCTGCGCCTTCGACCGGTTCCCAGAAGGTGCCCGGGATGCTGCGCACCACCTCCAGCCTCGGGGTGGTGATCGAGTAGGCGCACCTGACATCCACCGTCACGTCACCGGTCGGCAGCGTGACCTCGATGGGAGCCCCGATCTCCGGGCCCCACTCGTAGCCGAGGAGCGACGACAACTGCGCCTGGGTCGCCTCCAGATCGTGCGTAACGATTCCTACGTGAAACAGGTCTTCAGCCTTCATTGGTGGTAACCGCCTTCCGTTTGGACACCCTATTCGGAACGATCTTCACACAAATAAGAATTGTGTTCCGTCTCGTCAGAATGATATTCTCACATGGAACGAGGAGGCCTCCATGGCATGGGATTTTGAGACCGACCCCGAGTACCAGGCAAAACTGGACTGGGCCGATGAATTCGTCCGCGAGGAAGTCGAACCGCTCGACCTCGCGTGGCCGCACATGCAGTTCGTACCGCTCGAGGGGGGCCGTCGCGCAGCGATCGATCCACTGAAGGAAAAAGTGCGAGAGAAGGGCCTGTGGGCCACCCACCTCGGACCCGATCTCGGCGGGCAGGGCTACGGCCAGCTCCAGCTCGCACTGCTCAACGAGATCCTCGGCCGCTCATCGTGGGCGCCGATCGTCTTCGGTTGCCAGGCCCCCGATACCGGCAACGCCGAGATCATCGCCCACTACGGCACCCCGGAACAGAAGAAGCAGTACATGCAACCGCTGCTCGACGGCGAATGCTTCTCGAGCTACTCGATGACCGAACCGCAGGCCGGCGCAGACCCGACCCAGTTCAAGTGCAGCGCGGTCAAAGACGGCGATCACTGGATCATCAACGGCTA
The DNA here is from genome assembly GCF_056786475.1 of Williamsia sp. Y844. NCBI lineage: Bacteria > Bacillati > Actinomycetota > Actinomycetes > Mycobacteriales > Nocardiaceae > Williamsia > Williamsia sp. Y844. Next base: position 2,603,120 of record NZ_JBXCJB010000001.1, on the reverse strand, counting down.
CAAGTACTTCTCATCCAACGCGAAGACTGCCTCGTTCCTCATTGTCATGGTTGTCACCAACCCCGAGGTGAGCGCGTACAAGGGCATGTCGATGTTCCTGGTCCCCACCAACACACCGGGTGTGATCATCGAACGCAACGTCGGCCTCTACGGCGAACCGATCAACGAGGGCACCCACGCCCTGATCCATTACAAGGACGTCAGAGTTCCCGACAGCGCGCTACTCGGTGGCGAAGGCCAGGCCTTTGCTGTCGCCCAGACCCGCCTCGGCGGTGGCCGGATCCACCACGCCATGCGGACAATCGGCTTGGCGCAGAAGGCCGTCGACATGATGTGCGAACGCGTGCTCAGCCGCGAAACCGCGGGCAGCCTTCTGGCCGACAAACAGATCATCCAGGGCTACATCGCCGACTCGTACGCCCAGTTGGCACAGTTCCGGCTGTTCGTCCTCAACACGGCCTGGAAGATCGACAAGTACAACGACTACAAGAAGGTCCGCAAAGACATTGCCACCGCCAAGGTGGTCATGCCCACGGTCCTGCACGACATCGCTTGGCGCGCAATGCAAGTACACGGCGCGCTCGGTGTAACCAACGAGATGCCGTTCATGACCATGGTCCACGGCGCGGCCGTGATGGGTCTGGCCGACGGCCCCACCGAGGTCCACAAGATGACCGTGGCCAAGCAGGTCCTGCGCGACTACAAAGGCACCGACGACCTGTGGCCCACCGAGTGGATCCCGCGCAAACAAGCTGCAGCCAAAGCAAAATACGCCGAATATCTCGAACTCGAAGTGGGGAACCTCTGATGGACCTGATCAAACTTGCAGACTGGATGGACGAGGCCGGGCTACCCGGCAAGGGCGAACCACTCGAGGCCAAGTTCCTCTCCGGCGGAACGCAGAACGAGATCTACAAACTCACTCGCGGAGACAATGTTTCGGTGATCCGGATGCCGCCGCCTGCCGCGCCGGCCAACCGCGATGAGGGCATCATGCGGGAATGGCGCATCATCGAAGCCCTTGACGGCACCGAGGTTCCGCACACCAAGGCAATCGCTGCCTGCTCCGACACCTCGGTCCTCGGACGCTCGTTCTACCTGATGGGTTACGTCGACGGTTGGTCGCCGATGGACAACAAGCAGTGGAAAGAACCGTTCACCTCCGACCTCGAATTGCGAAAAGGCCTGGCATATCAGCTGGCCGAAGGCATCGCACTGCTGTCGAAGGTCGATTGGAAGGCCCAGGGCCTCGGAGATCTGGGCAGGCCCGACGGCTTCCACGAGCGCCAGGTGTCCCGGTGGACCCGATTCTTCGACCGGATCAAGGGTCGTGAACTCGAGGGTATGACCGAGGCAACCGCCTGGCTGAACGCCCACAAGCCGATCGACTTCATCCCCGGAATCATGCACGGCGACTATCAGTTTGCGAATGTGATGTACAAAGAGGGCGCTCCGGCACAGCTCGCCGCGATCGTCGACTGGGAGATGGGTACCGTCGGCGACCCGAAGCTGGACCTGGCCTGGATGGTTCAGGGCTGGCCCGAGGACACCAATGCACCAGAGGCCGCCACGGCCAGCTACGTCGATCTGTCCGGGATGCCGTCGCGCGATGAGATGATCAACCACTACTCCAAGGTGTCGGGCCGTCAGGTCGACGATCTGGACTACTACCTGGTGCTGGCGAAGTGGAAGCTCGCCATCGTCCTCGAGCAGGGTTTCCAACGTGCCGGTGACGACATCAAGCTGCAGGCCTACGGTCCCGTCATCGAGACCCTGATGCGTTCGGCCGCCGAGTTCGCAGAATCGAGCGACTACAAATCATGAGCACAACAACCGACGAGCTCATCGCAGAGCGGCGCGGAGCCGTCCTGATCCTGCGGCTCAACCGCCCCGAAGCCCGAAATGCGCTCACCGGCAGTCTGCTTCGCGGCATCGGCAGCGCCGCACTGGAAGCCGAAGCCGATCCGGAGATCCGCGCCATCGTCCTGACCGGCACCGGCGATCGTGCCTTCTGTGCCGGTATGGACCTGCGAGCATTCGCCGAGGGCGGCGACTTCACATCCGAAGGCTTCACCCGCCTTGCCTCCGGCGACCTCACCATCCCGGTGATCGGCGCCGCCAACGGCACCGCGATCGGCGGTGGCCTCGAACTGCTACTGGGTTGCGACATCATCGTGTCGTCGACGGCCGCGAAGTTCGGGCTACCCGAGGTCAAGCGCGGCCTCTTCCCCGGTGGCGGTGGCACCACGATCGGAACCCGTATCCCGATGGGCATCGCATTGGAGATGACTCTGACCGGCGATCTGATCACGGCGCAGCGTGCTTATGAGATCGGTTTGGTCAATGCTGTTGCACCACAGGAAGATGTGCTCGACGTAGCGATCGGCTATGCCGAGCGTGTCGCGGCCAACGCTCCGCTGAGCCTGACCGCTTGCAAGGAACTGGTCCGTCTCTCGGTGTCGGACGCCGCGGCCGCAAAGGCCCGTCTGGCACATCACCAGAAGATCGTCTTCAGCAGCAACGACGCCAAAGAAGGCGCCATGGCATTCATCGAAAAGCGCGAACCGAACTGGCAGGGACGGTAGAACCATATGCGCGCCGCCGTGTGTCGAGAACTGGGTCCTCCGGAAATCGTTGAGGTGCAGGATATTCCCGCGCCGACATTGCAAGCCGGTCAGGCCCGGGTTGCAGTTGCCTGCGCCGCAGCGAACTTTCCGGACGTACTCGTGATCGCCGGGGAATACCAGGTCAAGGTACCCACGCCGTTCGTGCCGGGCAGCGAATTCGCCGGTGAGGTCACCGAGATTGCCGACGATGTCACATCGGTGGCCGTCGGCGACCGGGTGACCGGGACAGGCATCGTCGGCGCCTTCGCCGAAGAGGTGTGTGCAAAAGCCGCCGGACTCAAGAAGATCCCGGAGTCGATCTCCGACGAGGTGGCGGCCGCATTCGGCGTGGCGCACCGCACGGCGTACCACACGCTGCGCTCGGTGGCCCGCGTGAAATCGGGTGACCACGTGATCGTTCTCGGTGCCGGTGGTGGCGTCGGACTGGCGGCGGTGCAACTCGCCGTCGCCATCGGTGCCACCGTCACCGCCGTCGCATCCTCGGACGAAAAGCTCTCCGTCGCCAAGGATTACGGCGCCACCAACGTGATCAACCACCGAAGCGCCGACCTGAGGACCGCACTCCGCGAACTGGTCCCGGGCGGCGCCGACGCGGTCATCGACCCGGTTGGTGGCGACCAGTCCGAACCCGCGTTGCGGGCGCTGGGCCGAGGCGGACGTTTTGTCACGATCGGCTATGCCTCCGGCACCATTCCGCGGATCCCGCTCAACCTCATCCTCGTCAAAGGGGTGCACGTGCTGGGATTTCAGTTCCAGGATCTGCCTCCGGACGAGTACCGCCGCAATGAGGACGAACTCGCCGAACTCCTGATCAAGGGCACTGCGGTCCCCCACATCGGCGCGACCTACCCACTTGGCGAGGCAGCCTCGGCATTGCGTCTGGTCGCCGATGGTCAGGCGATCGGCAAGGTACTCGTCAAGGTCACCCGGTGAAGTCGGTCATCGTTTCCGGCGTCGGTACCACCGCGATCATCGACATACCCATCCCCAGTCCAGGACCCGAAGATGTCCTGATCAAGATGCGGGCCTGCGGAATCTGCGGTTCGGACGGGTTCTACATCGAGATCGGCGGCATCCCACCGCTGCAGGGCAAAACCCCACTCGGGCACGAACCGGCCGGAGAGATCGTCGAGGTCGGAGAACTGGTTGCCGGTCTGACGGTCGGCGACCACGTCGTGATCAACCCGATGGCCGACGGCACCGGCATGATGGGTGGTGGTGGACCGGTCGGCGCCTTGTCGGAGTACGTCCTGGTCGAGCGGGCCGAAGTCGGAGGCAATCTCGCGGTCGTGCCACCCGAGGTCCCGTTCCACGTTGCCGCGCTCAATGAGCCGATGGCGGTCGCCCGCCATGCGGTGAACCGCACCGGCGTCAAACCCGGCGACACCGTTCTGATCTTCGGTGCCGGGCCCATCGGACTCGGCGCAGTGATCGGATTCAAACTCAGCGGCGCGAAACACGTTGTGGTGGCGGACATTCTCCCGTCGCGCCTGGAGAAGGCGCTCGCGGTGGGCGCCGATGCGGTGATCAACTCCGCCACCGAGGACGTCGGGACTCGACTACTCGAACTACATGGTCCGGGTACCACCGCAACCGGCAAACCCCGCGTCGGTGCCGACATCTACCTCGATGCCGCCGGAGTTCCCGAGGTGCTGCACATCGCGATGCAGTCGGCCAAACAGAACGCCACCGTGTGCATCGTCGCCGTGCACAAAGCGCCCGTCGAGATCGACTTCGGCTTCCTCCTCGGCGCCGAGATCAACATCGTGACCGCGATGGGCTACCCCGATGAGATTTTCCAGGTCGCAGCGGAGATCGCCGACCACTGGGAAAAGTTCGCGGTGATCGTCAGCGACCAGTTCGACTTCACCGATGTCGAGCAGGCCCTGTCCACCGCATCCACCCCGGGTGCCGCCGACAAAGTCGTTGTCACCTTTTCTTGAACCGGCTGCACCACAAAAACACCCACGAGAGGGCAAACCTTGAGCGACCAGTTGCGGGAGCAGAAACGCGGGCGACGCATCGCCATGACACCGGAGGAGCGCGACACATTCCTGAACGAGAACCGCACCTGCCGGGTGGCAACGAGCGGCGTGAACGGTGCCCCGCACATGTCAGCACTCTGGTACGTCTGGGACGGCAAGGTGCTGTGGCTCAATTCTCTTGTGAAGAGCCAGCGTTGGACCGACATCGATCGCGACCGGAGGGTATCGGTGCTCGTGGACTCGGGTGACGACTTCTCCGATCTGTGTGGCGTGGAGATCATCGGCTACGCAACCCCGGTCGGTGAGGTCCCCAGGACCGGTGAGCCGGTCGAGGAGCTCGATACCCCGGAAGCAGCATTCGGCGCGAAGTACGCCGGTGGCAGGTTCGGTTACGACGGAAGGCATGCCTGGCTTCGAGTTGTCCCGGAGAAGATCGTCAGCTGGGACTTTCGGAAAGCCGGAAAGTAGTGGCGGTGTCCACCACATGCAGATCGGACATCGAATTGGCGAAACCGCGACCATCGAAGCGGTTCCCGGCCACAATATTCTCGTGAGCGGAGCAGCCGGGCGGCCCATACCGTCCTCGACACCCGAGCGGGCAACGATGACGGTGGTTCCCGCCTTCGCCACCAACGATCAGCTCGTCGACGCTGTCCGGCTGGTGAAGCAGGAGCGCCTGCGAGCTCGAAGCCGCGACCTGCCGTACCGGCTGGCCGTCCTGGGCACCACCACCGCCGACCTCGTCGAGCATGCCGGTGGCCTGCTGTTCGACCACATCATGGCGGGCTGGATCGTCACCGTCTTGGTTCCGCCGGAGGCCGATCCGCGACCGCTGCAGATACTCGGCACCCGGATCCTCGACGTGCACACGGCTCTGGCGATGGATCTCGAGCCGGCACTTGCATCACGCCGCCACACGCCTTGGCCCCAGAAGGTCGTGATCGCCGGCGACCTGTGCGCCGGTAACACCCGGCTACGCGAGGCCGTCCGTCAATCCTTCGACGAGGGTGCCACCAACACAATGTTGTGGGGTCCGGAGCGGCCCGCGGCGGACGGCGACGACGTCACTCCGGTCGAACATCAGCTCAGCAACGCCGCCCGCGCTTTCAAGCGGCACGCACTCTCTGCCACGTCTGCCTCCGCAACAGATGTCGCGCGCACAGAAACGTTCTTGGGCAACAAGTTACGGACCAAGGCGCCGCCGGCGCTGCATCTCGCCTGAACAGAGTGTGCCGGTAGACGCAAAAAAGACTGGGCCCCAACACATGCGTGTCAGGGCCCAGGTGAAAGTTCGTCGTCAGGCCGGAACGAGATCCGACAGACCCTCCCACGCATGGGTCTTGCCGCAGCGGAACACCTCGGAGAGTCCAACGGCATCAGCAGGCAGAGACGCTGCCGCGAGCGCCTGCGCCTTGAAGGCCCGGGCGGCGACGCTGAGACGATGTCGGACCGTACCGATCCGGCTTTCGAGTTCCGAGGGCAGGCTGTCTCCCCACAGGGTCACCTCGGTCTCACCGTCTTCGAGGATCTGCTGCACACCCTCGCGCACCCGATCATCACGCTCGTACAGCGAACCTGCGGTGACCACGGCCTGCGGATGGAAGCCCAATCCACGCCACTCGAACGCCGACTCGAAATCGACCGTCTGCGCGCCGAGTATCTGCAGGGCCCGAGCGTGCGGATCGTCCTGCACCAGCACCGTGACGTCCCAGCCGGCCATACCGCGGTCGAACACCAGACCGCCCGCGTACTTGATGACCTCGTTTGCCGTGGGCGCAACGACCACCAGGCGGTACTTCACGAACTCGTCACCTGCGCGAAGTCCTTCGCCAGCGATCTTGCGTAATCCCTGAACACTTCCGTCAGTGGAATTGATTGATCCAGCAGCCATGATGTTTCCATCCCGTTGAGAAAGGCGACTATTTCGACGGCCTTCAAATCTGCATCGAAGTCCGTCCGGTATCGACCATCGACCTGCCCGCGCCGGATACCAGCGGCAACGGTGTCAATTGCGGCGTGATACCTGGCGAGCAGGCGATCATGCAGCGGCGCATCAGGTTCGAGGTTCTCCATCTGGAGAACCGCGAACGTTCCAATCAACTCCGGAGATCGTTCGAATCGCTCGGCGACCCTCACTATCCCATCCAACAGATCGCCTGCGCGATCGGCATGTTGGTCGTCGTCGGCATCACGCATTTCGAGCACCGCATGCAGGAGCTGTGCTTTGGACTCGAAATGGTGGAGCAAACCGGCGGAGCTGACGCCGGCTTCGGCGGCGATCTGCGACAGAGTCGTGTTTCGCCACCCGTTACGTGCGAGCAACCGCTGAGCGACGTCGAGAATCTGTCGCTTGCGCTCCTCGCCTTTGACGAGAAGTGCCTCATACGGCCGATCGCGCGCCACTGATCTCCTTCGCTACAGCCAACCAACTGAACAGATAGTAGGTTGGATTACGCCTTGTGACAAGGGTCTCATCAAATTTGATCTGGGTTGCAGATCACAGACCGAGCGATTTCGCGATGATCACCTTCATCACTTCGCTCGTACCTGCATAAATGCGCGCGACCCTGGCATCCAGATAGAGTCTCGCGATCGGATATTCGGTCATGTACCCGTATCCACCGAAGAGCTGCAGGCACCGATCGACGACCCTTGCCTGGACCTCGGTGCAGAAGAGTTTCACCCTCGCGGCGTCCGGACCGGACAGTTCGTCGTCCACGAGATCGAGGACCGCCCGGTCGACCATCGCCTGTCCGGCCTCGATCTCGGCCGACATGGCCGCGAGTTCGAACTTGGTGTTCTGGAAGGACGCAACCGGCGTGCCGAACGCTTTGCGTTCCTTCACGTAGTCGATGGTGGTCGCCACGGCCGCCCGCGCTTGGGCAATCGATCCGACGGCCACGGTGATGCGCTCCTGTGGCAGATTCCGGCCGAGGTAACCGAATGCCTTGCCTTCCTCACCGAGCAGGTTCGACACCGGCACCCGGACGTTGTCGAACGACAGTTCGACGGTGTCCTGGACCTTGCAACCCATCTTGTCGAGCACCCGGCCGCGCTCAAATCCGGGCATGCCGTCTTCCACGACCAGCAGTGACAATCCGCCACGACGGTTGTCCGGATCGGTCGATGTCCGGGCCAGGACGATCACCAGGTCGGCGAGCAAACCCCCGGTGATGAATGTCTTCGCCCCGTTCAGCACGTACTCGTCGCCCTCGAGGACGGCGTTGGTGCTGACGCCCGCGAGGTCGGAGCCGGTGCCGGGTTCGGTCATTGCGATCGCCGACAACAGGGTGCCCTTGGCGAGCCCGGGGAACCAGCGGGCCCGCTGGTCGTCATTGGCGTACTCGAGGAAGTACGGGAGGATGACGTCGAGCTGGGTCCGGACCGTGCTCAGGGTGACCAGCGCTCGAGCCGCTTCCTCTTGGAGGATGACGTTGTAGCGGTAGTCGCGCAGGCCGGCGCCCCCGAACTCCTCGGGGATCGCGATACCCAGCAGTCCCAGCGATCCGAGCTCGGCGAAGATCTCGCGCGGCATCTGACCGACCTTTTCCCAGGCCGCATACTCCGGAACGATGCGCTTGCCGATGAAGTCGCGCGCCAGCGCCCGGAATTCCTCGTGGTCCTCGGTGAATACTCCGCGTCTCATTTCGCTTCCTCTCTCACGAAACCAATTCGACGAGGGTGGCATTGGCAGTGCCGCCGCCCTCACACATGGTCTGCAGTCCGTACCGAATTCCGTTGTCACGCATGTGGTTGATCATGCGGGTCATCAGGATCGCCCCCGAGCCACCGAGCGGGTGTCCCAGAGCAATCGCGCCACCCAACGGGTTGAGCAGGGCCGGATCAGCTCCGGTCTCCGCAAGCCAGGCCATCGGTACCGGGGCAAACGCTTCGTTCACCTCGAACACGCCGACCTCGGAGAGCTTCACGCCCGCCTTGTCGAGGACCTTCGCGGTCGCCGGGATCGGGCCGGTGAGCATGAGCACCGGATCGTCGCCGACAACGGCGCCTGCGGTGTACCGCACCAACGGCTTCAGGCCGAGTTCGCGCGCCTTCTCCGGGGTCATCACCAGCAATGCGGCTGCGCCATCAGAGATCTGGGAAGAGTTCCCGGCGTGGATCACCCCGTCTTCGGAGAACGCGGGCTTCAGATTCGCAAGCTTTTCGACCGTGCTCCCCCGACGGATTCCTTCGTCGGCGGTGACCACACCGTCTTCGGTCGGGGTCGCGACGATCTGGCTTTCGAACGCCCCGGCATCCTGCGCCGCCGCGGCCCGCTCATGTGAGAGCACCGAGAACTCGTCGACCGAGGTCCGGTCGAAACCCCACTTCTGGGCGATCTTCTCTGCCGAGATCCCTTGGTTGAAGGCAAAACCCTCATAGCGGCCAAGGGCTTTGGGCCCGTACGGTGCACCGGTGGATCGAGCTGCGCCCAGCGGCACCCGGCTCATCACCTCGACACCACCGGCCACGACCACGTCCTGCTGACCCGACATCACCGCCTGCACCGCGAAGTCGAGCGCCTGCTGGCTCGATCCGCACGCCCGGTTGATCGTGACGCCAGGAATCGATTCGGGCCATCCCGCCGCGAGCACCGAGTACCGACCGACGTTGCTGGACTGGTCGCCGACCTGCGAAACACAGCCCCACACAACATCATCGATGATCTCAGGGTTCACCCCACTGCGTTCGGCCAACGCATTGAGTACATGACCCGAAAGATCGACGGGATGGACGCCGGCCAGTCCACCGTTCCGCTTTCCGACAGCGGTACGAACCGCCTCGACGATGACTACTTCGCGCATCTACTTTTCTCCACTTCGGTGTTCTGACGATGACGGCCTGGGCACAGCCCACTGGCCGGTGAATTCCGGTGTTCGCCGCGCGCTGAAGGCAGCAAACGCCTCCTGGGCATCGCGGGTTGCAAAGTTGGCCGCCTGCGCGCGGGCCTCGTTGGCCAATGCGTCGTGCAATGTGCGATCGGCGCCCTCGTTCAGCAAAGCCTTGGTCTGTGCCAGCGCAATCGGCGGGCCGGCCGCGAGTCGGCCGGTGAGGTCGTCGACGAATCCGTCGAGTTCGGATGCGGCGACAACCCAGGTGACGAGGTTCAGCGCGCGGGCTTCTTCTGCATCGATCGTGTCGGCCAGCATCGTCAGCCGCTTGGCCTGTTGCAGGCCGACGAGTTTGGGCAGCAGCCAGGAACCGCCGAGATCCATCGACAGTCCGCGTTTGACGAAAATCTGCGAAAACGTCGATCCAGGTGTCGCGACCACGAAATCGCAACCGAGCGCCAGATTCCAGCCCGCACCCACAGCCACCCCGTCGACCTTGGCGATCGTCGGCATCGGGAGGTTGTGCAGCAGCTCGGCAACCGCGGTGAGGTTCCGCAGTTTGTACGTGGGATGGGTCGGATCCGGGGTGGCGATATCGGCACCCGAGCAGAACGCCCCGCCTGCACCGGTGATGACCAGTGCCCGGACGCTGCGGTCATCGCCTGCGGCAATCAGCGCATCACGCAACGCAATCCAGAGTTCCCTGCTGATCGCATTCTTGCGGCGCGGTCGATTCAGGGTGAGGGTACGGACACCGTCGCGGTCAGCGCACAGCAGTTCCGGCTCAGCGTTCATACGCCGGACCGACCGCGCCCTGTGCCCGTAATCCCACCAGATCGGCCTCGCCGACGCCGACATCGGCCAGGATCTTCTCGGTGTGCTCACCGAGCCCCGGTACCGCGCCCATCGGAGGATCGAAACCCGAGATGATCGGAGGCGGCAGCAACGCTGCGATCGGACCGTTCGGAGTATCGATGTCGCGCCACCGATCACGCTCGGAGAGCTGCGGGTGCGCGATCACCTCGCTGGGCAGGTTGTACCGCGCGTTACCGATCCCTGCCTTGTCCGCGATGCGCTGGATGTCCACCAGATCATGCTTGCCGCACCATGCTCCTACGGCCTCTTCGAGGACCGCGCGGTTCTCCACCCGCCCACTGTTGTTCGCGAAACGGGGGTCGTCCGCGAGATCGTCACGCCCGATGATCTCGCGCGCCAGACGTTGCCACTCGCTGTCGTTGGTGGTGCCCAGGACCACGGTCTGCCCGTCGGCGGTTGGGTACGAACCGTACGGCGACACCGCGGGCGAACTCATGCCCAACGGCTGCTGGTCGATCCCTGAATGGCGGGTGTAGTTCAGCTGATAACCCATGACCTCGGCCGCGGTGTCGAAGAGACTCACCTTGACCTCGGCAGAACCCTTGCCCTGCGCAATGCGCCGGTCCCGCGAGTACAGCAGCGCGATGATCGACAGTGCGGCATAGAGCCCGGTCGAGACATCCGCCACCGGCGGACCGGGTTTCGCCGGTTGCCCCGGAAATCCGGTCACGGCGCAGACGCCGGCCTCGGCCTGCACCAGCAGGTCGTAGGCCCGCTTGTGTGACAACGGACCACCGCTGCCGTACCCGTCGATCTCGACCGCAACCAGATTCGGATGACGCTGCGCCAGCACGTCCCCCGACAAGCCGAGCCGTGCAGTCGCTCCGGGCGCCAGATTCGACACCAGCGCGTCGGCCTGATCCAGCAGCCGGTGTAGCAGATCGATCCCGGCCTCCGACTTCAGATCCAGAGTGACCGATTCCTTGCCGCGATTGGCCCAGACAAAGTGAGCTGCTTGGCCTTTCACCACATCGTCGTAGTGACGGGCGAAGTCGCCGCCTTTCGGATTCTCGACCTTGATCACCCGGGCCCCGAAATCTGCGAGGGTGCGGGTGCACATCGGAGCCGAAATTGCCTGCTCGAGGGTCACCACTGTGACACCGGCGAGCGGGCCCACCGACTCACCTGTCCCCGGCTGGTCAGGTGTTTCCGAAAGGTCAGCGTTTGTCATCACATCACCATGCCGCCATCAACCGGCAGAACCTGGCCGGTGACAAACGATGAGGCATCCGAGGCGAGGAACAGGAACGCGCCTGCGATCTCTTCCGGTTCTGCCCAGCGCCGCAACGGGATCCGGTTGAGCATGGTCTCTGCGAACTTTTCGTCGGTGCGGATCGTCTTGGTCATCGGCGTGGCGGCCAGCGGGGCCAGCGCGTTGACGAGGATCTGCTTGCGGGCCAACTCGCGGGCGAGTGACTTCGTCAGCCCGATGATTCCGGCCTTCGCCGCCGAGTAGTTGACCTGCCCCAGCGTGCCGGTGATACCGGCCGACGAGGTCACGTTGATGATTCGGCCGGTGCCGTCGGTGGGGAGGTACCGCAATGCCGCCTGCGCGCAGTTGAATGCACCCTTGAGGTGGATGTCGAGCATGCGCTGGAACGATTCTGCGGTGGTGTCCTTGAACATCGCAGGCGCGGTGACCCCGGCATTGTTGACAACGATGTGCAGGACCCCGTCGGCGAGCGCGGCCGCAGCCGACGCAGCCGCATCGGCACCTTCGCGATCACTGACATCCAGCTCGAAACCCTCTGCCTTGCCACCGGCTTCGACGATGCGCTTGGCAACCAACGTGGCCGCCTCGCCATTGATGTCGGTGACCAGAACGGCGGCACCGGCAGCGGCAAACGCCTCTGCCACAGCCGAACCGATACCACCGGCAGCGCCGGTGACCAGGGCCGACCGTCCGGTCAGATCAAACATCCCACTCTTGACACTCATCAGTAGCTCCTCGGCATTCCCAAAGTATGTGAACCCAGATAGTTCAGGATCATTTCCTGGCTGATCGGGGCGATCTTCATCAGCCGGGCCTCGCGGAAGTACCGCGCGACGTGGTACTCCTCCGAGTAGCCCATACCGCCGTGCGTCTGCAGGGCCCGGTCGGCCGCATTGAAACCGGCTTCAGCACAAAGGTACTTTGCGGTGTTCGCCTCACGGCCACAGGGCTTTTTATTGTCGTAGAGCCAGGTTGCCTTGCGCAGCACCAGTTCTGCGGCATCCAGGTGGGCCAGCGCGTCGGCCAGCGGGAACTGGATGCCCTGGTTCATGCCGATCGGCCGATTGAACACGATCCGCTCGCCGCCGTACTTGACGGCCTTGTCGAGGGCCACACGGCCGATACCGAGGGCCTCCGAGGCGATGAGCATCCGCTCGGGATTGAGGCCGTCGAGCAGGTACTTGAAGCCCTGGCCCTCTTCTCCGACCCGGTCCTCGATCGGGATCCGGAGATCGTCGATGAACAACTCGTTGGAGGTCACCGCGTTTCGGCCCATCTTGGGGATCGGCCGGATCGTCACCTTGCTGCGGTCGAGATCGGTGAGGAACAGCGTCATGCCGTCGGTCTTCTTCTCGACGTCTTCGTACTTCGTCGTTCGGGTCAGCAGCAGGATCTTCTCCGACTCCATCGCCTTGGAGATCCACACTTTGCGACCGTTGACGACATAGCTGTCACCGTCTCGCTTGGCGAAGGTGGTGATCCGTGAAGTGTCCAGGCCGGCACCGGGTTCGGTCACACCGAAGCAGACGTGCAGGTCGCCGTTGACGATTCGGGGCAGCGTGCGCGCCTTCAACTCATCGGATCCGTGTACGACCACCGGGTGCATACCGAAGATCGAGAGGTGGATCGAGCTCGCCGCATTCATCGCACCGCCGGAGCGGGAGACCGCCTCCAGCAACAGCGTCGCCTCGGTGATGCCGAGGCCATGACCGCCGTACTCCTCCGGCATGGTCATTCCCAGCCAGCCACCATCGGCGATCGCTTTGTAGAATTCTTTCGGAAACTCGTGCGCGAGATCCTTTTCCATCCAATACTGGTCATCAAAACGACTTGCCAGCTCGGATACCGACTTGCGGATCAGCTCCTGATCCTCGGTCAAATCAAAGTTCATTCCGGTGGACACAACGCATTCCTTCCGATATTCCGTGTCGAGCCGATATCCATATCGAGTCACCACGTCTGCGACGTGAACGCAGAAGATTCGCCGCTGCGGGAGGTCGGATTCCGACCCCCCGCGACGACGACCTTCTGGCGCTCAGATACCCGATCAGTCAGAGGCGGGCAGCGGCTTTGGGCTCTTGATACTCAGCTCGGCGCCATCGACGCTCAACGATCCGGTGCCTGCCGACGTGCAGAGCAGTTCGATCGTGTCGCCTGCGTCAACATAGCGCTTTCCGAGAAGTGTTGCCGGAGAGCCGCCGTCACCGGCGATCTTTGCCGCGGTGGCGGCCGGAACCATCGGCGCTCCGCCGCAGGCAACCGCCACGTCGCCTGCCGGCGCCTTCACCACCACGACGCGGGTGGCGCAGCTGGTACTTGCCAGCTGGTCACCGGGGCGCAACGGCGTGCTTTGCTGAGTCATCGTGAACATCCTTTTCGACGAGAATCTTATCGTTGGGAGACAGCTGCTCGGAGAGGTTACTGAAGTCAAATGCCTGCCGCGCCAACCAGAATCGCAGGAACTCTGTGAGCGAGTAACGCAGGAACACCGCAGAGCCCACGACAGCCAGCGAGATACCGATGAGTGCGATGACGATTGCGTCGCGCTGCTCGAGCGGATTCGCGGTGCCATGCGAGATGAAGTACGCGATGATCGCCAGCACCGGGCCGATCACCATCAAAGCGAGGCCGATGCGCAACCAGAGCTGCGACCGCCCGGTCGCCGGATCGGCGATCTTCAGCTCGGACAATTCGCGGGTGAAGCGATCGGCGCGGGATTCGGATGAGGTCATGAGGAACTTCCTAGGTAGAGGGCTGCCAGTTGTTTTCGGAATTCGTGGTCGGGACGACCCTGGTGTTCGACCCGTCCGCGGACTAGCACCGCGGCATGGTCTGCATAATCGAGAACGGCCGCCGCGAACTGCTCGACAACCAGTACGGCGACACCCTGCCGGGCGATCTCCGCCACCTGCTCATAGAGCTCGGCGACGATCAGGGGTGCCAGCCCCATCGACAACTCGTCGAGCAACAGCACCGCGGGATCGGTTGCCAGACCCCGGGACAGGGCCAGCATCTGCTGCTCACCACCGGACATCGTGCCGGCGGTCTGCGTTGCCCGCTTACCCAGAATCGGGAAGCGACTGAACGCGATCTCTTCGATCTCCGCGCGCGAACGCCCGGTGAAGGTCATCATCTGCAGGTTCTCCCGGACCGTCAGGTTCGGGAAGACGCCGCGGCCTTCGGGTATCAGGCAGACACCCGCACGGGCCACATCGCCAAGTGCCATTCCGGTGGCATCTCGACCACCGAGCACCAGCTGCCCCGATTTGACCGGGTGATTGCCTGCCGCCACGTTCAGCGTCGTGGTCTTGCCTGCGCCGTTCGGTCCGAGCAGCGCAACGACCTGTCCGGCGGAGACGCTCAGATTGATGCCGTGTAGCACCGAGATGGCGTCGTAAGCCGCACGGACGTCCCTCAGTTCCAACATTGGAGTCATGCTTCCGTCCCCAGGTATGCCGCCAGAACTTTCTCGTCTTTACGGATCACGTCGGGCGGACCCGATGCGATGATCTTGCCGAGGTCGAGCACGAACACCTGGTCACAGACTTCCATGACCAGTTCCATGTCGTGTTCGACCAGCAGGATCGCAGCGCCACGGTCGGCGATCGTGCGGAGCAGGAGCGCAAAGCGTTCCGTTTCCTCGGGATCCTGACCGGCCGCCGGTTCGTCCAGCAGCAACAGGCTGGGTTTGACGGCAAGGGCTCGCGCCACCTCCACCAAACGCCCCATGCCCGTTGGCAACTCGTCCGAACTCACATCGGCGATGTCACTGAGACCGAGTCGCTCGATGATCTCGTCGACGACCTCTGCCGCGTTGCGACGATGCGGACCGAGTTCCGCGGCAACCAGCAGGTTGTCGCGAACACTCAAGCGGCCGAACAGTTCCAGTCGCTGAAATGTCCGGGCCAGACCACGTCGGGCCCTCTTGGAGGGACCTTCTCGCGTCACGTCGTGGCCATCCATCACCACGGTGCCCGTCACCGGCTTGCGCAATCCGGTGACAACGTCGAACAGCGTGCTCTTACCTGCGCCGTTTGGCCCGATCAAGCCGGTGATCTTGCCTGCCTCCGCAGACAGCGCAACGTCTTCCAGCGCGCGGTGGCCACCAAAGGCCACCGTCACACCACTAACCTCGAGTTGCAATGGCATGGTCCAACACCTCCTCGTCCTCGGCGCGCCACGGGCGCTTGAGCCCCCACCACTCGACCGGGATGTCCTCATCAACAATCGACCCATCGGAGCCCAAAGTGTCCGAGTTCGGGAAATCCGGATCGTCCGGATCGATGATCGGAGCGGGCTTGAGCGCCGCCCAGACCTGCAGGGCAATCACTCCGGCGACGATGCCGAAGAAGAAGATCCAGCCATCGAACACGTCGCCGAGGCGCAGTGCCCAGAGCAGCACGAACCAGCTCAGGAATGCCGACACCGCGATGCGATCGGCGAAGATCGGATCCCACTGCTTGCGCATCTGCGGGATCGCACCCGAACTCAGGATTCCGCCTGCGAAGGCGATACCCGCCAGACCCGGGATCACCTGGACGAGGTCGGCGGAATCGGGCCAGATCATCACCACTGCGACAAACGGACCGGCCAGCATGAATCCGGTGAAGAACCCGGCACCCACCGAGCCCAGACCCGCGATGGTCGCGATCAGGAACAACGGCAGTCCGGCAACAAAGTTGAACTGATCGGCGGTGACCGACTGCAGTTGCATTCCGTACAGGGCGCCACCGAGACCGGCGATGCCGGCACCGAGTGCGAAGACCGCAACCTTCGCCGTCAGCAGATTGCCGCCGAGCGTGGCGTAGGCCGCCTCGCTGTCACGTTGCGCGATGAGCCTGCGCCCGTACCGGCTTCGGCGAACCAGTGCCACGACGAGTGTCGCCAGGGCGAGGAATATCGCCGAGAGGATCGTGATCCTGGCCGTGGTGTCGAAATGGAACCCGAACAGGTTGGGCCCCACCAACTCGACCGATCCCTGATCGAAGATCGTGATCTCTGCACCGAAGACGTTGAACGCCGGGAGGGTGAAGATCCAGCGATCCATGATGACCGCGAACGCGGCGGTTCCCAGGGCCAGATACACCCCCGAGAGCCGTAGCGCCGGGATGGCGACGATCGCACCCGCGATCGCCGACACCAACACCGTGGCGATCAGTGCCCACCACTGCCCGCTGCCTCCGAAGTAGGCGCACGCAGCCGCGCCGATACCGGCCATCGTCAACTGGCACAACGAGATCTGACCGGCAAAGCCCGCAAGCGGGACAAACGAGAGCGCGATGATACTCATCGGGAAGATCAATCCGAAGCTGATCAGATCACCCTCACTGAGGACGGTCGTCAGCACCACCGCGAACACGACGATTGCCACACCGAAGATCACGGTGCCACGCACTGTCGGCAACGGAACCTTGGTCAGACGCCGGTCGCGACCACGCAGACGGCCATGCGGGAACAACAGCAGGGCCAACAGCAGCAGGAGCGCAGGCGCCGCGAGGCGCAGACCCGGAAGGTACTCGTTCTGTGGCAGGTAGCCGGCGAGGTACGCCTCCATGCAACCGACCACGATTGCGCCGACAAAGGTCATCGGCAAACTCTTGAGCCGCCCGAAAATTGCTGCGGCATAAGCGCTGATGATGAGCAACGACAGCTGCATCGCATCGAGGGCCACCATCGAGGCGATCAAGATGCCGCCGATCGCGGCCAGTTCGGTGCCCAGGATCCACGCCACGCGGTTGGCACGCACCGGATTTGCTCCGGTGAGGCCGACCAGTCCCCTGTCGTCCACGGTTGCCCGCATCTCGGTGCCGATACGGGTGTTGAACATCAACAGCCGCAGGCCGATTGCCACTGCAATCGCCACCAGCATCGTCACCATCTGATGCCAGGTGATGGTGGCCGAACCGATGTGTATCGGAGACTGGTCGGCGAAGAACCGGGGAATCGACTTGGCGTCGTTCGGATTCCAGATCCACCGTGCCAGGGCGATCAGACCGCTCAACAGAGCGATCGTCATCACCATTTTCTCTGCCTCACCCAATCGTTGGACCGGGCGCATCGCCAGTTCGACAAGGATCGCAAACCCCGGTGCCAGGACACCGAGAATAATTACCAGCGAGAGCCATACCGGCAAACCCCATCCGATGGAGATCTGCCAGAACGTGAACGCGGCAAACATGCCTGCCGCGCCATGCGCGAAGTTGAAGACGCCGGTGGTCGTGTACGTGAGTACCAGACCACTGCCGATCACTGCATAGATCGCAGCGGTCGTCAGTCCAACGATTCCGAAGGTGAGGAATTGGTCCATTACTTCACATCACTCATGCTCTTACCCACATCGGCCAGGGTCATCGGGGCTCCGTAATCCTTGGTGTACTTGTACGGTTCGACGCAGCGATAGAACTCTCCGCCCTCACTACCGACGTCCACGGACTCCCAGCCGTCGGCTGTTGTCTTCTCGACATTGAAGCAACCGTTCGGGGGAACGGGTGCCGAGAGATTCGTCGGAGCGTGCAATCCGCCACCCGTCCAAGCGGTTTCGCTCTTCGCGTTCTCCACCAGGCAGGCACGGGTCAGATCGTCACCACAGGCCGCGGCAGACTTGGCGAACAGCAACCAGGATGACATCGCACGAATCGCAGGCAGGGTCATCTCGGTGTCCGGAGAGTACTTGGCCCACAGTTCTTCGAACTGCTGCATCGCCGGAACATCGCTTCCGAAGGGCGCGTTGCCCCCGAGATCGAGGTAGTTGTTCTGCTCGGCGGCCGAGGAGCCTGCCAGTTCGACGAACTGATCGCCGTAGGCGTTGTTGTTGGTGTCGATCCAGTCGAGCTTGTAGTCGATGCTGGTCAGCACACTCTCGAGCTTGGCGAGTTGCTTGAAATCGCCGTAGTAGATGAGCCCTTTGACGCCCTTGCTCTTCATCGACTGTGCGTAAGGCGTCCAGTCCGACACACCCATGGCCGGGTACAGATCGTTGTAGATGAATGTGCCACCGGCTGCGGTGGTGGATTCGACCGCCTGCTCGCCAAGTACCTTTGTCACAGGTGAGTCGCCGTTGATGATGCCGACCGCGCCCTTGGA
Organism: Williamsia sp. Y844; assembly: GCF_056786475.1. Classification (NCBI taxonomy): domain Bacteria; kingdom Bacillati; phylum Actinomycetota; class Actinomycetes; order Mycobacteriales; family Nocardiaceae; genus Williamsia; species Williamsia sp. Y844. Next base: position 2,584,504 of record NZ_JBXCJB010000001.1, on the reverse strand, counting down.
ATCGGGGTACGCCTCATTGATGAGCCAGTTCCGGAAGCCGTAGTACGGGTCATAGCCCGCTGTCATGCTCGGATCGGCGGAGATCTCGAGGTCAGCGCCTGCCGACTGCATCTGGGCAACCTGACCCGGGAAGCTCGGAAGGGTGCAACCCAGGCGTTCTTTGACACCGAGTCCGTCGAGCGCACTGCCGCCGCCGACGAGGGCGAAGTCATCACGGCACGCGGCAATCATCTGCTGGCGCACCTCCATGAGCTTGCTGTCACGGGTGTTGGCAACGATCTTGCGTCCGTTGATACCACCAAGATCGTTGCACCAGGAGGTGAACACCTTGGCCGTGTCGACGAACTCCGAATTCTTCGTGAAGCCGACATCGGAGAAGACCCCGACCTGGATCTCCGAGTCCGTGACCCCCTGCGCGGTGGACCCCTTCGACGGCCCCGACGAGCAGACGTCGGACAGGTCGCCGAAGTCGCTCGACGCACTGGCCGCCGCAGTGGTGCCGCCACCACCGCCTTCTTCGGTCCCGGTGTCACTGCTGTCTCGGCCACTACAGCCGGCAACGAGCACCGTGATCGCCATCAAGGCGATCAGCATGCGTTGTGGTTTCACATTGTTCCTTTCGACTACGTCCGTCCGTCTGCGGATGGGGAGATCCGAGACGGGTTGTGGACCCTGCCCACGGCGGATGGATTGCACGCTGTGGGCTGTGGCGCTTCCGCTAGTAGGAAACTAGCTTCTCCCATTTGAAGAATCAAGATTTTGTAGGATGCAGGTCACACCTTACTGAAACTGTGACCATCGGCAAACCGGACAGCATACGTGCACGATTCAGGGTCGGCCCGCTCGTTTATCCAGGTGAGCGGCCCGATAACCGCGACCCTCATAGAAGTGTCCAAGTCAAGGACCCCAGGATGAGACCGAACCGCGAGCCACAGTCGCCCACGGCATCAAAGTCGAGGAATTTTCCAGCAGGATTGACTAACCGGGCGGTTCATGGAAATCTAGGTATTCGAAAGTGAGAACGTGATTCTCCGACCGAATGAGAGGAGGTGGTGGATGCGTCTGCCCCCGCTACCCGCGGACCAATGGGATGAGACCGTCGACACTGCCCTGAAAGGCATGCTGCCGAGGTGGCGTAGGAATCCGGAGAACGCCGGAACAATCCTCGCCACACTGGTACGTCATCCAGCTCTGACACAGGCGTACCTCGGCTTCAATGTTTACATCTTGTTCAACTCGACCCTGCCGGCGCGCCTTCGCGAACTGATGGTCCTGCGGATTGCACACGTCGCGAACTGCGACTACGAAGCGCACCACCATATTCAACTCGGCAAACAGGCAGGTTTGACCGAGGAGGAGATCTCCGCGGCAGCCCGCGGCGAGGGACTCAATGACTTCGACAGCGTGGCCCTGCGCTCAGTCGATGAACTAAATCAGCACTCTCGAATCTCGGACGAGACCTGGGCGGAACTATCCGACCACCTCGACGAAAAGCAGCGGATGGATCTCGTCTTCACAGTCGGGTCGTATCGGATGCTCGCAATGGCTATCAACACTTTTGACGTACAGCTCGAACAGGAAAGGTAAATCATGGCCCACTTTGAAAAACCAGCTGCAGGCAGCTGGACCGAGCACTGGCCGGAGCTCGGCACCGCACCGGTTGATTACTCGGATTCGACCGACCCTGAGTTCTACCAGGGGGAAATTGACGCCATCTTCAAGAAGAAGTGGGTCAACATCGGTCGCGTGGAGCGCATCCCCAAGAAGGGCAACTACTTCACCCGCGAGATCGCCGCTCTCGGAACCTCGCTCATCATCGTGCGCGATACCGAGGGCAAGGTCCGCGCCTTCCACAACGTCTGTCGTCACCGCGGCAACAAGCTGGTCTGGAACGACTTCCCGAACGAAGAGACCTCGGGTACCTGCCGCCAGTTCACCTGCAAGTACCACGCCTGGCGCTACAGCCTCGAAGGCGACCTGACCTTCGTCCAGCAGGAGGGCGAGTTCTTCGACCTGGACAAGAACGACTACGGCCTGGTCTCGGTCAACTGCGACGTCTGGGAAGGTTTCATCTGGGTCAACATGGATGACAACGCCCAGCCGCTGAAGGAATACCTCGGCCGGCTCGCCGAAGGTGTCGAGGGCTACCCGTACCACGAGATGACCTCGGTCTACAGCTACAAGTCGACGATCAACGCCAACTGGAAGCTGTTCATCGACGCGTTCGCGGAGTTCTACCACGCGCCGGTGCTGCATCAGAAGCAGGCAACCAAAGAAGAAGCCGAAAAGTTGCTGCACCACGGCTTCGAGGCTCTGCACTACGACATCGACACCCCGCACTCGATGATCTCCACCTGGGGAGGCATGTCGCCGCCCAAGGACCTGAACATGGTCAAGCCGATCGAGCGCGCTCTGCGAAGTGGCCTGTTCGGACCATGGGATCGTCCCGACATCGAGGGCCTCGATCCGCTGCCCCCGGGCATCAACCCCGGCAAGGCAAAGCCCTGGGGCATCGACGAGTTCGAGTTCTTCCCGAACATGTCGCTGCTGTTCTGGGCTCCGGGCTGGTACCTCACGTACCACTACTGGCCCACCGCGGTGAACCAGCACGTCTTCGAGGCCAATCTCTACTTCGTACCCGCGAAGACCCCACGGGAGCGCCTGGCTCAGGAACTCGCCGCGGTGACCTTCAAGGAGTACGCGTTCCAGGACGCCAACACCCTCGAAGCAACGCAGACGATGCTCGCAACCAAGACGGTCAGCGACTTCCCGCTCTGCGATCAGGAAATCCTCCTCCGCCACCTCCACAAGGTGGTCAAAGATGAAGTAAGGGAGCACAAAAATGCCACAGCTACCAAGTGACTTCGCTGATCTAGAGAAGTTCTCGGACTGGATTCTGGCCACCGAGCAGGAGCGTTACGCCAAGCGTCTCGACTCCACGATGGACGAGATGCAGGTGTTCTACGACGCCGGCATGGACCGCATCGAAGCCGCGCTTGATTACTGCGACAAGTTCCAGCTCGATGACCTGCCCGAGGACGTCCGCGCCCTCATGCACCTGTTGTCGTCGCTGATCATGGTGTCGTTCCCGATCGAGGTCTGGAAGCAGCCCCGCGTGCTCGACAGCGGTGCGGCCTGGGTCGAGACCGTGAAGCAGCCGGTGTTCTGACATGCAAACACTCGTAGCGGCGGGCCTTCTCGACATCGATTCCGGCGAAATCGTCCGACCCGGAGTCATCCGGATCGATGGTGAACGGATAGTTGGAATAGGAGGTACTCCAGAAGGCGAAATCACCGATCTCGGTGACCTGATCCTGGTCCCTGGCTTCATGGACATGGAAGTCAACCTGCTCATGGGAGGACGTGGCGAAAAGCCCGTCGCATCCATGGTCCAGGATGATCCGCCGCTACGAATGTTGCGTGCGGTGGGCAACTCCCGCCGCACGTTGCGGGCCGGTTTCACCACCGTCCGCAACCTCGGACTCTTTGTGAAAACCGGCGGCTATCTGCTCGACGTCGCACTCGGCAAGGCCATTGACGCCGGCTGGGTCGACGGACCGCGGATCATTCCCGCCGGGCACGCGATCACCCCCACCGGTGGACACCTGGATCCGACGATGTTCGCGGCGTTCATGCCCGGCGTCCTCGATCTGACCATCGAAGAGGGCATCGCCAACGGTGTCGCCGAGGTCCAGAAGGCCGTTCGGTACCAGATCAAGCACGGTGCCCAGTTGATCAAGGTCTGTGTCTCCGGTGGTGTCATGTCACACACCGGAACCGCTGGCGCCCAGCACTATTCATTCGACGAACTCGTCGCGATCGTCGACGAGGCCCATCGACGTGGGCTGCGGGTCGCCTCGCACACCCACGGCGCCGAAGCGGTCAAGCAGGCCATCAAGGCCGGAATCGACTGCATCGAACACGGCTTCCTCGTTGATGACGAAGCGATTCAGATGATGGTCGACAACGGGACGTTCCTGGTCCCAACGACCCGGTTGATCGACGGCATGGACATCTCCCATGCCCCCGATGAACTCAAAGACAAAGCGGCGATCATGTTCCCGCAGGCCCGCATCTCCGTGAAAAAGGCCTACGACGCCGGCGTGAAGATCGCCGTCGGAACCGATGCCCCCGCAATCCCCCACGGCAAGAACGCCGATGAGCTCGTCGCCCTGGTCGACCGCGGCATGAGCCCACTGGCCGTACTGCGCGCCGCCACCACCGTGGCCGCCGATCTGATCAACGTCACCGACCGCGGCCGGTTGGCAGAGGGGCTGCTCGCCGACATCGTCGGCCTGCCGGGAAATCCCCTGGACGACATCACCGTTACTCAGAACGTGAAGTTCGTGATGAAAGGCGGCAAGATCTATGTCAACAAATGATGATCTGCTCGAGCTCCAGCAATTGCTGGCTCGCTACGCGGTGAAGATGACCCAGAACGACGTCGAAGGCGTTGTCAGTGTCTTCACCCCCGACGGCACCTACAGCGCCTTCGGCGACGCCTTTCCCCTCGATCAGTTCCCCGATCTGGTCGCGGCAGCGCCCAAGGGCCTGTTCATGACCGGCCTGCCACTGCTCGAGATCGACGGCGATACCGGAACCGGCACGCAGCCACTGTGTTTCGTTCATGACGCCACACACGACATGCGCATCGGCTACTACAACGACACCTATGTCCGCACGGAAGCCGGCTGGCGTATCAGTACCCGCAAGATGACGTTCATCCGCCGCAGCGGCGAACATGATTCGGGTATCCCGCACGCGTTCGAACGTCCGGGTGCATGAACAGCGGTCACATCGACACCGGTCACATGGACACCGGGCAATTCCGCTCGGCTGTTCGAGAATGGCTCGACGCCAATGATCTGACTCCTGGGCCCGACCATTCTCTGGATGGTCAGGTCGAGCAGTTGAATCGGGTGCGTCGGGCCCTTTTCGATGCGGGGTGGATGCGCTACGGGTGGCCCGCCGCGGTCGGTGGTCTCGGTGGACCCGCAGAACTGCGTGCGGTCCTCGGCGAAGAGGTCGCGATCCGCGATCTCGCCGAGCCGGGCCTGTATTCCATGATCGAAGTCCTGGTGCCGACGATGATGTCTTACGCGACACCGGAACTGGCAGCAGAGATGGTTCCGTTGATGCTCAGCGGCGCCGAGCAATGGTGCCAAGGATTCTCCGAGCCCGGTTCGGGCAGCGACCTCGCATCACTGACGACCAAAGCCGAACAACAGGGCGATAATTGGGTCATCTCCGGGCAAAAGGTCTGGACCAGCCTGGCCCAGTACGCCTCCCGTTGTGTCCTGCTGACGCGAACGGGTCCCGGCCACAACGGGATCACCGCGTTCTTCGTCGACATGGACACTCCCGGTATCACCGTTCGGCCGCTGCGCACGATGCACGGGGTCGACGAGTTCGCCGAGGTCTATTTCGACAATGTCGTTGTCCCGGCCAACCGGATGCTCGGCAAGCCCGGCGACGGCTGGGGTGTGGCGATGGATCTCCTCCCCCATGAACGGTCAACGTGCTTCTGGCACCGCATTGCCTATCTGTTCACCCGGCTGGACCGCTTGCTAACCCAGTCCGCGCCCATCACCACCGCCGCAGACGACGCCGAACTCGGCTCCGCCTACCTGGCCCTGCACACGATTCGCTGCCGTTCCCGGATGACCCAGCAACGACTGGCCGACGGAGCCCAACTCGGGCCCGAGACGTCGGTCGACAAGGTGCTGCTGGCCACCGCCGAACAGCAACTGTTCAACACCGCACGTGACCTGCTGCCGGGGGCAATCGAGCTCTCGGAGTCGGAATGGCGGATCGAATACCTCTATTCGCGTGCCGCGACGATCTACGGCGGCACCGCGGAGATCCAGCGCAACATCATCGCGCGACGACTACTCGATCTCGGGAAGGAGTGAAGATGGACGACGACGAACTCCTTTTGCTCACAGAGACTTTCCGCAAGGCGATGACCGGCGCATCAGGCCCTGAGCTCGATGCGGCACTGGTCGCACTCGGCTGGAACGAGATGCTCGCCGAGATCCCGGAAGTCGCTGTGCCGATGGTATTCCGGCTCCTCGGCGAGACCGGTGCGCACGCGTCGGTGATCAACGACGTAATCGGCGAATACATCCCACTGCCGTTTGCGGGCGGTTCCTGGGTTGTCTGGCATCGCAAGAGCACTGCCACCTCGAGCACCCTCGATCCGGAGTTGCCGCTGGAGGTGGTCGGATCGTGCAGCGGGACCCCGCTGCCCGTCGCCACGCTGGCCGCCGCCCAACGTGCGATCGGATGGTGGCTGGTCGGGACCAGCCGGACGATGTTGTCCCTGGCCCGCGAACACGCACTCAGTCGCACCCAGTTCGGAAAGCCTGTTGCCGGCTTCCAGTCGATCCGCCACAAGCTCGCCGAAACCTACGTCGCCATCGAGGGCGCCGAGGCGGCCCTGACTGTGGCCACGGAGACGCAGCGGAGCGGAGCTCGACCATCGAATACCGACGAACTGGGGTCGATTTTGGCGAAAGCTGCTGCGGGACAAGCAGCCCTGACCGCGAGCAAACACTGCCAGCAAATCCTGGGCGGCATCGGATTCACCGAAGAACACGACCTGCAGCGCCACATCAAACGTGCTCTGGTCCTCGACGGTCTCTTCGGCAGTGCACGGGAACTCACCCGTGAGGCCGGCGCCATCATTCGCAAGCAGGGTCACGCACCCCGCCTCGTCGACCTGTAGAAGCAACACCACAAAAAAAGGGCCGGTATCTCGTAAGAGATACCGGCCCTTCTTGTTTCAGCTATCCGATCAGCAACCCGGGATTGCTTCTCCGGAGCCCTGGACGGCCAGGATCGTGCAGAAGGTGGTGCCTGAAACGACCCAGGTGCCGTCGACCAGCACAGCCTCGCCGCTCTGGCCGGGGAGCACGGGTGCGCCGCCGATGTTCAGATCCCACAAGACAGTTGCCTTGTCTTCGCTGTCGAGGGTGACTTCCTGGACGGTGGCGGTGGTGCCCGCGGCCTGGGGGTTTGCGACCATGCCCTGCAGCACCGGTCCGAAGACCGCGGCGTTCTCGACGTACTTGGTTCGCTCTTCGATCGGAGCTGCTCCGTTGAAGAAAGTCTCGTACGCGACGGTGATCGCCTCGGTGGTTGCCGGGTCGGCGGTGGCTGCGGCGGCACTCGAGGTGGCGGCGGCCGAGGACGCGGCGGTGGACGATGACGAGCTGTCGTCGCTGTCATCGCTACAGCCGGCAACGAGGCCGACCAGAACAGCAGCGCAAGCGCCCGCCGTGAGTGCCCTACGGACGATTGAATTACGCATGGCGTGAGTCCTTTCTCGTGGACAGAGGTTCCGGCCACTGAAATAAAGCTGAAGTCTCCGGCCGATCAATGGGCACTTGCGATTTCGCATGTGCGCCCACTCACCCGCTACGACGACTGAGACTGATAATTGCATTCTCGGATGGATCGTACGACATTCTCGAAGGGCCCTGAAGGGATTCGAAGAAATCCACAGAACCGTATTGTCGAGGAGATTCGACCGGTCCCACCTGCGATGATCGTGAAGCTCTTAAGTGATCTTCGCCTTCATTTCGTCGAGGCGGGCCAGAACCGGATATCCGTTGACACTCAGCGCATTTCCGTGCCCGGTCTGATGTATGTCGAACACCGACTGGATAGCCGCGTAGAAGCCCTGCACGTCGAGCGTCTGATTCACCGCGCGCTTGGCCTGACGCAGACCGAACGGCGGCATGGACGCGATGTGCCGTGCCAGTTTCATCGTCTCGTCATCGAGGTCGGCACGAGCCACCACCTTGTTGACCATGCCGACCTGCTCCGCCTCCACGGCGGTGACCGGACGGCCGGTGAACAGGATCTCCTTGGCCTTACGCGGGCCGAGTTCCCATGTGTGACCGTGATATTCGACCCCGCCGATACCCATCAGCACCACCGGGTCCGAGAACTGCGCGTCATCGGCGGCGACGATCAGATCGCACGGCCAGCACAGCAGCAAACCACCGGAGATACAACGACCCTGAACCGCCGCGATCGACGGCTTGGGGATGTTGCGCCACCGTAGTGAGTACTCCAGGTAGCGGCGACTTTCGTTCTGATAGATCAACTCCAGGGTGATCTTGTCCGGGATCGGACCGCCACCCTTGAGATCGTGACCGGCCGAGAAGTGCTTGCCCTCGGCACGCAGGACGATGACAACGACCTCGGGGTCGTTGGCCGCACGCATCCACGCCGCATCCAGTTCGTCGAGCAAAGCGGCGTTCTGCGCGTTCGCCGCCTCCGGACGATTGAGCGTGATGGTCGCGATCTTGTCGGCAACCTCGTAGTCGATGTACGTCATTGGTCTCATCCCCTCGGTAGTCCGAGCACACGCTCGGCAATGATGTTGCGTTGCACCTCAGATGTACCGCCTGCGATGGTGCCTGCGAAGCTCCGCGCGTACCGGTCGAACCAGCTCCCGCTGAAATCGTCATTGTTCAAGGGCATATGGGGTGAGCTGACTGCGGGATGGATGAGACCGTCGACCCCGGCCGCGTTCAGCGCCACCTCGGATGCCGTCTGAACCGCCTCGGATCCAAGCACTTTCAGCACCGACAATGCGGCCACATCCTCTTCACCGCGCGCCGTGCGGGCCAACGCCGCCGAGCCGAGCAGGCTCAGGGCCTTGGCGTCCATGAGCAGGGTCGCGTAGCGGTCACGGTCCAGCGGGGTGGTGGGTACGAAGTCGCCGATGAGATCTTGCAAGCGGTCGGCGAAACCCATCCACAGCAGATTCCGCTCGTGGCCCAACGATCCGGATGCCACACCCCAACCACCATTGAGCGGACCGATGAGGTTCTCCGCAGGCACCCGCACGTCATCGAAGAAGACTTCGTTGAAGTCGGTGTCGTCGGAACGGCAGACCGAGGCGAACGGACGTCGCGTGACGCCGGGCAGGTCGGTCGGTATCAGCAGAACGCTGATCCCCTTGTGCTTGGGCACATCTGGATCGGTCCGAACGAACGTCAGGAGCACGTCGGCGTGGTGGGCGCCGGACGTCCAGATCTTCTGGCCGTTGACGACGAAGTGGTCTCCATCGCGTACGGCGCGGGTTCGCAGCGATGCCAGATCGGAACCAGCGCCCGGTTCACTCATACCGAGAGCAGCGGTGATCTCGGCCCGCAGAATCCTTGCGGCCCAGTGGTTCTTCTGCTCGTCGGTACCGAATGACAGGATCGACGCCGCGATGATGCCGAGGCCCTGAGGATTGAAGCTGTGGTAGATCCGTCGGCGCGACAGCTCGCGCAGATGGACGTACTGTTGCAGGATCGTTGCGTTCCGGCCGCCGAACTCCGGCTGGTTTCCGGGCAGCAGCCATCCGTGTTCGAACTGCACGCGCTGCCAGCGCCGAGCCCACTGCGGCATGTCCGCACTCGAATGTGACCGTTCGGTGGTCTCGGCCTCCGCCGGCACATGCTCATCGAGGAAGGCTACGAACTCTTGCCGGAAAGCCTCCAGTTCGGGATCAAATGTCAACTGCATGTCGCTCCTCGAAGATGCGGGCACGGTGCTGCGCAGCACCACCGAGTAAGAGTTCGCCGGACTTCGCCCGTTTCAGCGCGAACTGCAGGTCGTTCTCCCACGTGAACCCCATTGCGCCGAACAACTGCAGGCCGTGCCGGAAGACCAGGGACTGGCATTCGCCTGCCGAGGCCTTTGCCATCGATGCCGCCACCGAAACGGCCTTGTCGTCGCGGGCCGCGATGGTCTGAGCGGCGAAATAGGCGAGAGCGCGCGCACGTTCGATGGCTACATGCATGTCCGCGGCCTTGTGTTTGACGGCCTGGAACGAACCGATCGGGACACCGAACTGCTGCCGGGATTTCACATGCTCGAGCACCATGTCCAGAACACGTTGGCAGGCACCAACTGTCGTCAGCGCGAGCCCGGTCAGCGCCACCGGCATCGCCAGGGACACATCGATATCGGCGCGATCACCACCCCGGACCCGAACTCCGGCGAACGAGACCTCGGCGATGTGCAGCGCGGGATCGAAGACCTCGCTACGGGTGGCAACCACCTGATCGCCCCGGACAACAAACGTTCCGGCCGGGGTGGCCACTGCGATCCGGTCGGCGCGATCGCCGTCGAGGATGTGCTTGGCGGTGCCGTCGAGCACCCAACCGGCTCCGTCACGGCGAGCGTTGACGCCGTCGAAGACCGCTGTTCCGGCTCCGCCGTCGAGCTCGTGGCCGGGCGCAAGTGGAGCGAACTGCGTCATCGTGGCCAGGTATGGAGTGGGGTCGGTCGCCCGGCCCAGTTCCTCGAGGACGATCGCCAGTTCGAGAGCATCGGCGCGGTCGGTCAGTTCCGTCCACCCGAGCTTGTTGTAGAGCTTCCACAGCGGCGCGGGATCAACCCCACCGTCGACGACACTTCGAATGAAAGCGGGTGAACACTCTTTCGCGACCACGTCGCGGATGGTGTCGCGCCATAGACGTTGGTCCGAGTCGAACTCCAACAGCATGCCGACAGGCCTCCTTCTCCGTCGTGTTTCCACGACATAGTGAGAATATCATTCTCACATACCGTTAGTATCGGTCTCGGAAGTGTTGGTGACTTGCGTCCCGAACGGACTTTTCCGGGCTCAGGTCCGGTAGAGTGCCAGCCATGTTCTCCACACTTCGCCGCGGACCATCGTCCGATAAAGGCCCAGGAGCGATCAGATCGTGACCAGTCCCAGCGAAGAGCCGGCATGGAAGCAGCGCGCGGTCGAACGCTCGATCAAGACCGCCAAGCTGCGCGCCGAGCAGCGCGTCCAGAAGTTTCTCGACGCCGCACAAGCGATCATCACCGAGAAAGGCACGACGGAGTTCACGGTCCAGGAAGTTGTCGACCGATCACGTCAGTCGCTGCGGAGCTTCTACCTACAGTTCGACGGCAAGCACGAACTCCTACTCGCCCTGTTCGAAGATGCACTCGGCCGATCCGCCGATCAGATCCGGGCCGCCGCCGCCGGGCAGACCGATCCCTTGGAACGCCTACAAGTTGCTGTTCAGCTGCTCTTCGAGCTCTGCCGCCCCGACCCCAACGCCAAACGCCCACTGTTCAACGACTTCGCGCCCCAGCTGCTGCTGACGCATCCCGCCGAGGTCAAGATCGCGCACGCACCATTGCTCGCCCTGTTCACCGAGTTGATGGAACTCGCGCACGAGGCCGGCGAGTTGCGTCCGGACGCCCATCCCAAGCGAACGGCCGCGATGACGATGCAAACCGTCATGTTCATCGCGCAATCGAGTGGTGCCACCGACGACACCACGGTGCAACCGATCACGTCCGACGAGGTCTGGAAGTTCTGCGCCAAGGGATTCTCAGCTTCCGAAAAGTGAGAATGCTGTTCTCCTGTTGAAGAATTCTGCTTACAATCGGTAGATGGCCGATATGTGGAGTGACCTTCTCAGCTGTCTCGAACTACGCCCGCTGACCCCCGCCAACGATTCCGATACCCCTGCGCAGGGCCCCGGAAACACCGCTGCGGTCTTCGAAGGGCAGAACCAGAATCTCGAATATCACCGTCTCTTCGGCGGTCAGCTCCTCGGTCAATTCATCTCGGCCGCTCTGGCGACATCGCCAGGCAAGACGATCAAATCGATCCACTCCGTCTTCAGCAAGGAAGGCCATGCGGACGAGCCCGTCACCTACGACGTGGTGCGTCAGCAAGAGGGACGTACGTTCGCCAGCCTCCTGATCACCGCACACCAATCACGCGGCGTGATCGCGTCGGCGGCGGTCTCGATGCACGTGTCCGAGGACGGGCCGGAGCTCCAGGAAATCGGCGCACCGTCGCCCCTGCTCTCGGCCGACCACGACATCGACTTCAACCTCATCCCGTGGGAGACCCGGACCGCAGGCGACCTGAACTCCACCGGGGTCTCGGCTCCCGAGTTCGAGTTCTGGATGCGCACACCCACAGTGGACCCCGCGCTCGCACCCGCGCTGGCGGCGTATGCCACCGATCTGACACTGATCGGTACCGCCCTGCTCCCGCTGGAGGGCTACAGCCAGATCGGCAACGGCACCGCATTCCATTCCGCGGTCACCTCACACACCATCTGGTTCCACCGGCCGTTCCGTACCGACGAGTGGCTGCTGCTGCGTCAGCACAGCCCACTGGTGGCGCACGCCCGAACCTTCGGCCGCGGTGACATCCTCACCGAGAGCGGGCAGCTTGTTGCCTCATTTGCACAAGAAGCCATGGTACGCATCAAGTCCTGACCACATTTGGTCGAAACACGCAGAAGCACAACAGATCTGAGGACATACATGGCGACCAATGCTGCACCGAACCGCGTTGTCCAGTGGGCAACCGGCAATATCGGCACCAAAGCACTACGAGGGATCATCGAACACCCGGCATTGTCCTTGGCCGGCGTCCATGTCCACAGCGAGAACAAGGTCGGCCGAGATGCAGGCGAACTCGCCGGCCTGGACCCGATCGGGGTCACCGCGACCAATGACATCACCGACGTGATCGCGCTTGCCCCGGACTGCGTGTTGTACATGCCGGCCGCACTCGACGCCGACGAGGTCTGCAAGCTACTTGCCGCAGGTATCAACATCGTCACCACCCGTGGCGAGTTCCACCATCCGGCGACCATGGATTCGCAACTGCGGGCCGCAGTGGAGGAAGCATGTCGCGCAGGCGACGCCTCCATTCACAGCACCGGTAGCAGTCCCGGGTTCATCACCGAAGCCCTTCCCTTGACGGTGACTTCCATCCAGCGACGCCTCGACAAGCTGACCATCGATGAATATGCCGAACTGTCCTCACGCAACTCACCGGACCTGTTGTTCAGCATCATGGGGTTTGGGCAGGCGCCCAGCGAGTTCAATGACGCCCGACTCGAGCACGCACGGACCAGCTTCGGGCCATCACTGCGGCATACTGCAGATGCGCTGGGCCTGACCCTCGATTCGATAGAGGCCTCCGGCGAAATCGGTCTTGCGACCAAGGACATCGAGATCGCGGCCGGCACGATCAACAAGGGAACTGTTGCAGCGCAGCGGATCAGCGCGAACGGCATGCGCGACGGCAAGGCGCTCATCACGTTCCGGGCCAACTGGTACTGCACCACCGACTTCGATCAGAACTGGGATCTGCTCGACACCGGCTGGCGGGTAACCGTCGAAGGCGACGCACCACTCGAGATCACCATCAAGTTCCCGATCGCGTTGGAAGACATGGCCGCAACGACCCCCGGGTATACCGCCAACCGCGCGGTCAATGCGATCCCCTATATCTGCGCGGCATCCGCCGGGATACGGACCACCGCCGATCTACCTCAGATCATCGCGCGACTGGGCTGACCCTGCGCCGGCGCGGCGATCAACTGTTCTGCCGCGCCGTAGGGGTCGGTCTGGCCCGCGGCCACCGCGTCGGCCAAACGCCCCAGATCCGGATGCATCTGAAGCAACGTCTGGGCCAGTGACAGGATCTGCACCCGGGCCCGTGCCGACTTCCGGCCGGCGTTGTCGTCGCGGTGGTGGGCATCGATCGCCTCGACCAGCTCATCGATCCCCTCGCCGCGCACAGCAACGAGTTTGAGGATCGGGACACCCGATTCGGCCCGCAGGTCACGGACGGTCTGATCGGCGCCGTCTCGGTCGGCCTTGTTCACCACCAGTATGTCGGCGACCTCCAGCAGACCGGCCTTTGCAGCCTGAATAGCATCTCCGGCACCGGGATTGAGGACAACGACGGTCGGGTCGGCGATCGCTGCCACCTCGACCTCGGATTGTCCGACCCCAACCGTCTCGACGACGATCAGATCGTAGGAGATCGCACCCAGGAGCCTGATCGCCGCCGGAACCGCCGCCGACAGCCCACCAAGATGGCCGCGGGTGGCCATCGAACGGATCAGGACTCCGGTGTCGTTGATGTGCGCGGCCATCCGGATGCGGTCACCGAGCAACGCACCACCGGAATAGGGTGACGACGGGTCGACCGCGAGTACCGCGACCTTCAGACCACGCCGGCGATAGGCGGTGACCAGGGCCGCGACGGTGGTCGACTTTCCGGCGCCGGGCGGGCCGGTCAGGCCGACAACACGCGGCCTTGCCGACCCGATCACTCCCAGCACCTCATCGCGGCGCGGGCCCTCGACCAGAGTGAGCAACTTGCCCGTTGCCCGCTCCGATCCGGCCCGCGCCGCGGCGATCAGTTCATCGATTGTCATGCGAGGCAGTGATTGTCAGTCCACAAACTCACGCGTGGACCTCGACCACAACAGCAGAACCCATACCGCCACCGGCACACATCGCCGCCACACCGATACCGCCGCCACGACGGCGGAGTTCGTGAATGATCGTGGTCAGCATGCGGGCACCACTGGCAGCGACCGGGTGACCCAACGAGCAACCGCTACCGCTGGTGTTGACCAGATCCGGGTTGAGATCGAGCAGCTTGATCGTGGCGACACACATCGCCGCGAATGCCTCGTTGATCTCGAACAGATCGACGTCTTCGATCTTCAGGCCTGCTCGCGCAAGCGCTTTGGGGATTGCCTCGACCGGGGCCAGACCGGTGAATGCCGGGTCGATACCCACCGATGCCCAGGAACGTACGGTCGCCAGCGCAGGCAATCCGAGGTCGCTGCTCGCGACCGTCAAGATCGCAGCCGCATCGTTGCCGCCGCTGGAGTTGCCCGCGGTGATCGAGAATCCCTCGATCTCGGGATGCAGAACCTTCAGGGAGGCAAGCTTTTCCATGGTCGAACCGCGACGCGGGTGCTCGTCGACCGAGAAGAGTCCGTGGACCGTCTCGATCGGCACGATCTCGTCGTCGAAACGGCCCTCGTCGATGGCGGCGATGGCGTTCATGTGCGAACGGTATGCCCAGGCATCCATCTCTTCACGGGTGACGCCGGCCTTCTGCGCCGCGTTCCAGCCGACGGTGATCGACATGTCCCTGTTCGGGGCGTCCGGACGGTCGGGGTGCGACGGCGACATCCACGGGTCGATCCAGTCCTCTCCCACGCGAAAACGCGCCTTCGGCGAGGTCGATGCGGAGTTCACGCCACCGGCCAGGATCAGCTGGTCCATGCCGGACTTGATGCTTCCGGCAGCCGTGGTCACAGCCGACAGGCTGGCCGCGCAGTGCCGGTTGACGGCAAGTCCGGGTACCCCGGTCAGACCGGCGGTGATCGCCGCGTGGCGGGCGATGACGCCGCCGCCGTAAAGGCCCTCGGCGAGGACGATATCGTCGATCAGCTCCGGATCCAGGGTGCTGGCCGCAGCTTTGACCACGTGGTCGGCCAGAACGTAGGCGTCGGTATCGCGCAGACTTCCCTTGACAGCGGTGCCGATCGGGGTGCGTAACGCCGAGACGATGACGGCTTCAGGCATTGTTGTTCTCCAGTTCTGCCACAAGGTTGCGGCGCAATAGCTTTCCGGTCTCGGTACGTGGGAGTTCGTTCTGGAACACGATCACGTCCGGGGTCTTGGACGAGCGGAGCCGGTCCCTGACGAACTGCTTGATTTCGTCGGCGTCACCGGTGCCGACCACAACGGCGACAAGGCGTTGTCCCCATTCGGGATCGGGCACACCGATGACCGCGGCCTCGCTGATGCCGGGGTGATCATGCAGGACATCCTCGATCTCGGCGGGTGCGATGTTCTCACCACCGCGGATGATCGTGTCGTCCGAACGTCCCTCGATGAACAGATAGCCACCCGAGTCGAGATGACCGAGATCTCGGGTTGCGAACCAGCCCTCGTCATCCAGCACACTCCGCCCGCCGTACTCACCCGAGATCTGTTCGCCGCGAACAAATACCAGTCCGGTCTGGCCATCGGGCGTCGGGTTGCCCTCTTCGTCGCGGATCGCGATCTCGATACCAGGCAACGGCTGACCGACGGAACCGAGCCGATCCCTGACCTCGGGGTCGGTCGAGGCGAAAGCGGTCCGATGGTCATCGGGCCCGAGAACCGCGATCGACGAGGCGGTCTCGGTCAAGCCGTAGGCGTTGACGAAGTTGGTGTCGGGGAACAGCGCGAGCGCACGCTCGAGGACCGGCCGCGGAGTACGCGCGCCGCCGTAGGCCAGACTCTTCAGGAACGGTTGGCCGGCATCGGCTTCCGTGGTGGCGTCCACGATGCGCGCCAGCATTGTCGGCACGACCATGGCGTGGGTGACCTTCTCGCGCCGGACCGTCTCGATCCACGCCCGCGGATCGAAGGCGTCGAGGTAGACGATTCGCCGTCCGCTGTAGAGGTTCGACAGCAGATTGGTCAGACCCGCGATGTGGTACGGCGGCACGGCGACAACGGTCGCGTCCTCCGGCGCAGCAGAAGAGAACTCGATCGTGTTGAGCACGTAGGCCAGCAGGTGCCGGTGTCGCAGGATCGCGGCCTTGGGTGCCGCAGTGGTGCCACTGGTGTAGATGATCACCGCGACGGCATCTCCGTCGTAGTGCGCAGCGGGCCGGTCGGCGTCGTCCATGGGGACGCTGCCTTCGAGGGAGTCGATCCAGGAATCGAGATCATTCTGGTCGAGCACCAGCGCACCGGGATGTCGCTCGTGGAGCGCAGTCAACTGCGCTTCTCCGAGCCGGTAGTTGAGCGGCACGAACGGGACACCGGCCATCGCGGCGCCGAACAGGGCAACCGGATACGCCAAGTGGTTGATCCCGGAGTACAGAACCGCCGGGTACTCGGTGAATCCCGTCGCCGCCCGGCGTGCGAGGTCCAACATCTGCCCGGCGGTACTCGTTCGACCGCCGGCTGTCACGACGGCCCGATCGTCCGCCGACGCTGCCATTTCCAAGATCATCGTGATATTCATGAGAACATGATTCTCTCAGACTGAGATCGTCAATTGCAAGAAGGGAAACCCCATGGAAATCAGTGGCAGTTCCGCCATCGTCGTCGGAGGCACCGGCGGACTCGGTGAGGCAACCGTCCGCCGTCTGCATGCCGCAGGCGCGAAAGTTGTCGTGGCCGATGTGGCCGACGAGAAGGGCAAAGCACTCGAGAGCGAGCTGGGCATCCGCTACGTCCACACGGACGCCAGCGATGAGGCCTCGGTCAACGCGGCCATCGCCGAAGCCGAATCCCTGGGCCCGTTGCGTGTCTCCGTGGACTGCCATGGCGGTCCGGCCGGTGGCGGCCGGCTGGTCGGCAAAGACGGCAGCCCAATGGAGCTCGAGGCCTTCACGAAGACCATTGCCTCGTACCTGACCTGGACTTTCAACGTGACCCGCCTCGCCGCGGCCGCGATCGCCCGGCAGGAGCCGCTTGACGAGGGCACCCGTGGCGTCATCATCAACACCGCCTCGATCGCCGGTTACGAGGGCCAGATCGGCCAGCTCCCCTACGCCGCGGCCAAGGGTGGCGTGATCGGCATGACGCTGGTCGCCGCTCGCGACCTCTCGCCGCTGGGCATCCGGGTGATGGCCATCGCCCCCGGCACGATCAACACCCCCGCGTACGGCAAGGCCGCCGACCAACTGGAGGCTTACTGGGGCCCGCAGGTTCCGCACCCCAAGCGCATGGGTCGTTCCACCGAGTACGCCGCACTTGTTGCTGCCATCGTCGAAAACGACTATCTCAACGGTGATGTCATCCGCCTCGACGGTGCACTGCGGTTCCCGCCGAAGTGACTGACAGCAAGCCGCTCGACGGAAAGGTCGCATTCGTGGCCGGCGCGAGCCGGGGCATCGGTGCGGCCATCGCGGTGGCGCTCGCAGACGCGGGCGCCTCCGTGGCCGTTGCGGCACGATCTGAGACAGAAGGCCGTGTCCCGGGCACCATCGGATCGGTGGCGCAGCGGATCACGTCGTCCGGCGGCCGGGCGATCCCGGTGCCCTGTGACGTCACCTCCGAGGAGTCGATCGGCGTAGCGGTCGATCAGACCGTCGCCGAGTTCGGCGGCATCGACATCCTGATCGCCAACGCGGGAGTGCTCTGGCTCGGACCGATCGAGAAGACACCACTCAAACGGTGGCAGTTGTGCCTCGACGTCAATCTGACGGGCGTTTTCCTGATGACCCAGGCCGTCATCCCGCATCTGCGGGCGCGGGGCGGCGGGTCACTGATCGCCGTCACCACCACCGGTGTCGACATGATCGATCGTGGCTCGAACGCGTACTGGGTCTCGAAGGCGGCAGTGGAGCGGCTCTATCTCGGACTCGCATCCGACCTGTTGCCGGACAACATCGCGGTCAACTGCCTGAGCCCGTCCCGGGTGGTACTCACCGAAGGGTGGGCCGCAGCCGGTGGCGGACAGAAGATCCCACCGGAGGCCATTGAACCTCCGGAGACCATGGGTCAGGCAGCACTGCTGCTCGCACAGCAAGATTCGACCGGGATCACCGGGACGATCCAGCGTTCCGAAACGCTGATCCCCCGGTCCTGACCCCCGGCCACAACCAAATTCGCGCCGGCTACCGTCATCCGCTCCTGTTGCAAAGGGTGCAGATGACGGTAGCCGGCGCGAATTCTGCTGCTATTCGGGAATGTTGGACGGAATCCAGCTCGGTTGGCGCTTCTCCATGAAGGCGCGCATGCCTTCTCGGGGCTCGGGCGAGGTTTCGAGTGCCCCGAACATCGTCTGATAGTCGATGAGACCGTAGCGCTCGTTGAGCATGCGCTTGACCTGAGCCCGCGCCTCGGGAGCGGTCTGCAAGATCTCACGCGCCGCGGTCAACGCTGCCGACCGCAGGTCCTCGTGAGGCACGACCCGGGAGATCACGCCGAGGCGCAAGGCCTCCGCCGCGTCGAACTTGCGGGCGGACAAGAGAAGATCACGCGCTGCCGCCAGACCCACATGCGCGGGAAGTGCTGCGGCATAGGTGGCATCGGGGATTCCGCGGAGCAGTTCCGGCACCCGGAACGTCGCCCGATCGCTCGCAACGGCGATGTCGGACATCATGGCCACCAAGAGCCCGCCGGCCTGACAAATGCCGTTGACCGCCGAGATGACCGGCGCCCGACTATCCCGAATCGTCAAGAACGGCAGGACATCATGGCCGATGCCTTCGGGAAGATTGTCACCCGGTTCGGCCCGACCTCCCAGATCACCGCCCGGCGCGAACACGTCACCGGTGCCGGTGATGATCAGCGCGGCCAGGTCGGGGTCCGAATTCACCAGACGGACAGCTCGTTTCAATCCGTAGTACATCGCGGGGGTGAACGCGTTGCGCGCCGCGGGACGATCGATCGTGCACCACCCGATCGGTCCTTCGCGTTTGAACTTCAGGCCGCCGGCTCCCAAATCATCAGTCATGTGTGCAGACTATCGGATTTAACACAATTGAGAATTGGATTGTGCGACATTGGGAATCATCCTCGCATAACCTATCAGAATGAAATTCTGGTGCGGCACTGCATTCATGAACACAATCGAAATGCCCTCCGTGGCAAAGATGATGGACGAATCGGGCTATCACGGCATGCTCGTCTCCGACCATCTGGTCTATCCACGAGAGCCCACGACCCCCTATCCGGCCACCCCTGACGGAAAACCGTTCTGGCACCCGGAGACAGAGTGGCCCGATCCGTGGGTTCTCACCGGCGCGATGGCGGCGGTCACCACCAATCTCCACTTCGGTAACAACGTGTACATCGCACCTGCGCGTCCCATCATCGATGTGGCCAAGGTCGTCGGCACCGCCGCCGCAATCGCAGGCGGTCGCGTCTCGATCGGACTGTCCGCCGGCTGGAATCGTCAGGAATTCGAGCTTCTCGGACAGGATTTCGACAATCGTGGGCCGCGACTCAACGAGATGATCGAGGCGTTGCGAGTGCTGTGGAAGGGCGGTTGGGTCTCATGGAAGGGCGAGTACTACGACATCCCTGAAATGATGATCGAACCTCATCCGCCGGAGCCCGTTCCCATTCTGTGTGGCGGCGAGTCCGGCCCGGCCCTGCGCCGCGCCGCTCGGCACTGCGACGGGTGGGTGGGCACCGCGTACACGTTGGAGGAGGCCAAGCCGTGGATCGACCGGATCAACGGTCTGCGTCGCGAATACGGTCGTGAGAACGAGCCGTTCGAGATCATCATCGGACTGCGGGAAGAACCCTCACTGGATGTCTACCGACAGGCCGAAGACCTCGGTATCGCCGCAATCATGGTGAACCCCTGGGCCAATTGGGAACGCACGCATTCCGGTGACCACGATGATCTCCGCGCACCTGCCGAGCAGTACCGCGCTCCGCTGGAGGCGTTCGCCGAGAAGTACATCTCCAAACTCGCCTGATACCGCCCCTCCCGCAAACGAGCCACCTACACGAAGACGAGCCACATATTTGTGGCTCGTCTTCGTACAAGTGGCTCGTTTGGATGGGACTGCAGCGACCCGCCTACTACTTCTTGGCGGTCAGCCGTGCGATGTTCGCCTGGAAGTCGTCGGTGGTGAACGACTGATGCTCAGCGCTCATCGCGAAGTCGAGGGTCGCAAGCACTGCCCGCTCGAGGTGCAAGTTGAGTAGTCGCTTGGTGGCTTCCACGGCCTGTTGCGGTTGCTCAGAGATCCGCTTCGCGCAGGCCAAGGCCTCGGTGAGAGGATCGGCGACAACGTGATTCGCCAATCCCATCTCGCGGGCACGCTCTGCGGTGATCCGGGCGCCGGTGAGCGCGTATTCCTTGGCCAGCAGCAGACTGGTGTGCAACGGCCAAGTGACCGGGCCACCGTCCGCGGCAACCAATCCCACCTGCACGTGTGGATCAGCCATATAGGCGTTCTCGCCGATGTAGACGATGTCGCTGAGCGAGGTGAGACTGCAGCCCAGTCCCACTGCGGGACCATTGACCGCCGCGACAACCGGAACCCGGCAACGCGCCATTCCGAGCACGATCTCACGGCCGTCGGCGATGGTCTGCGCACGTAGTTCGTCGTCCTTGGCCAACTCCGCGAGGTACGCGAAATCGCCGCCGGCCGAGAACGCCTTGCCTGCTCCGGTCAAAACCGCAGCGCGCGCACCACGATCGGCGCTCAGCTGCGGCCACAACCGCGCAAGACCCACGTGCAGATCATGATTCACTGCGTTGAGCGCGTCCGGGCGGTTCAGCGTGATGATGCGCAGAGACCCGTCGGCCTGGACGTCGATCTCGTCGGGCATGTCGTACATGGTCAAACTCCCAATCCTAGAATTCGCGATGCGATGATGTTCTTCTGAATCTGCGACGTGCCGCCCATGACGCTCTGCGCCCGGCTGTAGAGGTACGCGCCGAGCAGTTCGGGATCGGTTGTACCGACCACATCCAGCGCGGCATGCCCCACGGCCTGTTCGACCCACGTCATCAACAGCTTGTCGAGCGAACCTTCCGAGCTGTGCTGGACGCCATCGAGCTGTTCCGAGAGCCGGCGCCGCACATGCAGTCGCAACATCTCGGTTTCGATTGCGGCCCAGGTCAAGTCAGCAGAGGGCTTACCCTCCGACTTCTTGGCGATCTGGTTGACCAGCTTGCTGTATCGCGCTGCGAAACCCAGGGTGGATGGTTCGCGCTCGTGCCCGACCACCGTCATCGCCAGCTTCCAGCCGTCTCCGGGCGCGCCGACCATGTTCTCCGCCGGAACACGGGCACCGTCGAAGAGCACCTGCCCGAATTCGGTGGTGACACCACTGATCATCTTCAGCGGTCGCTGCTCGATACCTGGCTGGTTCATCGGCACGATGAAACCCGAGATGCCTTTGTGCCGTGGCACATTCTTGTCGGTCCGGGCCAGCAGCAAACACCAGTCGGCGTTGTCCGAGTAGCTGGTCCAGATCTTGTGGCCGTGGAGGACGTACTCGTCACCGTCGAGAGTGGCCGTGGTGGTGAGCGAGGCAAGGTCCGAACCGGCACCGGGCTCCGAGAACCCCTGGCACCAGCGTTCGGTGCCGTTGATCATGCCGGGCACGAAGCGCTTTCGGATCTCTTCGCTGCCGTGGTGACCGAGGCCGAAGACCAGATAACCCAGGCTCGGCCGGGCGGGGAAGGCCGCGCGCGCCAGTTCCTCATCGAGGATGACGTCGTAGACCGCAGGCAGCCCCTGTCCGCCATACTCTTCCGGCCAGCTCAGCCCGAAGAATCCGGCCTCGTACAACGCCCGGTGCCATTCGCCCATGCGCGAAAAGTATTCGTCACCCGAGGTCGCGAACGTCCCCTTGCGCTCCTGCAGCCACGCGCGCATCCGCTCGCGGAACGCAGCTTCTTCGGTGGTGTCACGAAAGTCCAATTTGGATCTCCTCCAGACTCACTGGGAACAGTTCGGTGGCGCTCAGCGCCCGGCGAAGGTAGAGGTGCACCACGCACTCCCACGTATTGCCGATGCCGCCATGCACCTGTATCGAGGTCTCACAGACCGTCCGGGCCGTGCGCGCACAGTAGAGCTTTGCGATTCGCGCAGCCTGCAGTGCTTCGTCGGTCGGCAGTTCGTCGACGGCCCAGGCCGCGTGCCGCAGCACACTGATCGAGCCCTCGATCAGCGCCAGACCTTCGGCCAACAGATGCCCAACCGCCTGATACGAACCGATTGTCGCGCCGTATTGCTCGCGCAGTTTGGCGTAGTCGACCGCGGTGGCGTGTGCCCCACGTGAGCAACCGACCAGGTCTGCGGTGGTGGCGACCAGCGCCAAGGCCAGGTTCCGCTGTGCCTGCTCCGATGTCAGCTCACCGACCGTGGCCGGTTCGCCTGCGACGTCGGCACGGAGCCTGGTCAGATCGACACCCTCGCGAGTTGGGCCGAGATCGACTGTGTTGACCTTGTTCTCGTCAAGCACCACGCCTCGATCGAAGCCGCGCGCGTCGATCGCCTCACCGCCGACCACAGCGGTGAACCGATGCGGCCCTTCGCTGAGGTGACGCAGGGCGTCATCGGCGAGCACCGGTCCCAGGAAGGGAACGTCGACCAGCCCGCGACCGAACTCCTCGGCGACGATGGCGACCTCCACCGCCGAAGCTCCGTCGGAACGCAGATCACGCCACCCGGTACTGTCGATCACTTTCTCCAGCCGTGCAATACGGCTCTCGTCGTCGAGATCGGAGACCGCGGACGGTCCCAGATCATCGGCCAATTTCGAAGCAGCATCGCGCAATTGCCGCTGCTCACTCGTCAGACGAACGTCCATAGCGCTCCTTCAGCACTCTGCGCAGCACCTTGCCGGATGGCAGGCGCGGAATATCAGATACAAAAATGACCTCGCTGGGTCGCTTGTACTTCGCCAGCCGCTCACCGACCAGTTCGGCGAGTTCTGCGGCCTCGACAGGTTCGGCGGTATCCGCCAGGGCAACCGCGGCGACGATTGCCTCACCGGTGACCGCGTCGGGAACGCCGAACACCGCACAGTCCTTGACCGCCCGGTGGCCGTGCAACACCGCCTCGATCTCGGCGGGTGCAACCTGAAAACCCTTGACCTTGATCATCTCTTTCGAACGATCGGTCAGCCGGAGCCACCCGTCGGCGTCGATGGTTCCGATGTCACCGGTCCGGTACCAGCCATCACAGAAGGCATCCGAATTGGCTTCCTCCGGAAGGTATCCGGACATCACCGACTCCGATCGGGCCTGGATCTCCCCGGCCTCACCGGGACCGAGAAGCGCTCCGGTCTCAGTGGACATCACCCGGAGCGTTACGCCGGCAGCAGCGCGTCCCACGCTGTCCAGGCGCGCACCATCGATCGGGTTGCAGGTGATAACCGGCAATTCGCTGGCTCCGTACGCCGGTACCCACCGCACCCCGGTCCGGCTGGTCACGATCTCGGCGATGGCCGGTGTCACCGGAGTCGCGCCCCACATGATGTAGCGCAGCGACGACAGATCGTACTTCTCGAGATCCGGGTCCGAGGCAAGTGCCAGCGCGATCGGAGCGACCGCCATCTCGATGGTGATCCGATCAGATTCGATGTGACGTAGCATCTGCGCCAGGTCGAATCGACGGTGCAACCGCACCCAGGCACCGGAATCGAGTGCGGTGATGACGTTGAGGATGCCCAGGATGTGCGATGGCGGGGTGAGGATCTGCAGGCGGTCAGCGGCGGTCAGCTCCAGTGCGTCACGCCAGTGCCGGACGGCCACACCGAACGACCGGTGCGTGTGGCGGACGGCCTTGGGCATCCCGGTGGTCCCCGAGCTGAACACCAGCACCGCGTCGGCGTCCGGATCTTTCTCCGGCCAGGTGACCTCGCCGACACCGGACTCGACGGGTTCGATCCGCTCGTCGAGGTGCAGCATCGGCATCAGGCCGGCCAGCACCGCGTTGTCGCCGACCGCTTGCGCGGCACCGGTGACCGCCAGCGCGTGCTCGACCTCCGCGCGCTTGTACGCAGGACTGATCAGCACCACAGCGGCCCCGACCTGCCAGATCGCGCGGACCGCGACCACGAACTCCGGGCGGTTCGACGACATCAAGGCGACACGCGTGCCCCGGCCTACACCGCGTTCGGAAAGCGTGGTGGCCAGACCAGCCGTCAGCGCTTCGAGCTGCGACAACGTATAGCTGCGCCCCTCGAATGCCAGGGCGGCGGGCCCGTTCATGTCCTTGTCCTAACCGGCGTCGATCGGCAGGTACCCACCGATCCACCTTCTACTGAATCAACTTGAGAGGATCCTAGCTCACTGGCGAGAATACTATTCTCATCTAGTAGAATCTAAGTATCAATCTCGGTAGGATCGACACGACACGAAGGAGGTGGCTCATGGCGAGGCCCCCGTTATTTCAGCGCGCAACCGTGACGAGGATCGTCAAGGAGACTGCTGACGCCCGCACATACGTACTTGCACCACACGAGGCACCGATCCCGTACCGCGCCGGTCAGTTCATCACCTTCAAGGTGCATGTCGAAGGCGAAGAGCTGTTCCGTTCCTATTCGATGTCCAGCGCGCCGGAGACCGATGCCGAGCTGATGACCACCGTCAAGCGGGTCCCCGGCGGCAAGGTCTCGAATTGGATGCACGACAACATCAGCGAGGGCGACGAGGTCGAGATCACCCGGGCTGCGGGGCTGTTCTGCTTGAGCGACACCACCGCGCCCCTGCTCGGCTTCGCGGGCGGCAGCGGCATCACGCCGATACTGTCGCTCACCAAGAGCGCCCTCAAGACCACCGATCGCCGCATCCGGCTCCTGTGCGCCGACCGGGACCCCGCCTCGGCGATCTTCCACGCCGCCATCGACGAACTGGCCGCTCAGTACCCCGATCGCCTGTCCGTGGTGCGCAGTTTCGATGTCGAGCACGGATTCCTCGACGCGGCGAAGGTTCTCGAGTTCGTCGGTGACGACACCGATGCCGACAGCTACCTGTGCGGCCCCGACCCCTTCATGGCGGTCATCAAATCCGCGTTGCCCGGACCCGGCCGGGTCATTGCCGAGGAGTTCGGTGCGGCGGCCCAGACCGTCCCAGAAGCCGAGCTCGAAGTCGAGACGACCACCACCCCGGTCGAACTCGGTACCGCGTTCATCCAGCTCGGCCGCAAGAAGGTCGAGATCGAGCGCAAGGTCGGCGAGACCATCCTGGAAAGCGCCCGCCGCGCCGGCCTTTCCCCGCCGTTCTCGTGCGAATCGGGTAACTGCGCCACCTGCATCGGCGAGGTTCTCGAAGGTAGCGCGACCATGCGCGCCAACAATGCGCTCGACGACGACGAGGTCGCCGATGGATTTGTACTGACATGCCAGGCTGTGCCGGATACCCCGACGATCAGAGTGCGGTACGAGGACTGACGCAGCGAGGTACTGGCGCAGCGAGGTACTGGCGCACTTCACAACTGAAGAACAAATAGGGCTGACACCTTGCGTGTCGGCCCCATTTGTGCATCCAGGCTGCGTTCGCAGGAACGAGAACCGGTTACAAATGTCCGCCTATTTGGCGAACTGGTTCCGAACCAACACCCCCACCATAATACGTTGCACTTCAAGGCTTTTGGCGATTTCTTTGCGACTCCACCCGTCATGCGGACGCCTGGCAGACGCCGGCGCGGGAAATGTACGGCCCAATAACTTGCCGTGCAGGTATGGTTCTCAGTAGGATCTACGTCACAGTCCCTTTATGTATGAGTTATCGATCACTACCGCAGCCACAGTTAGCAGCATTCACCTCACACCGTGAATAACAGCCTCCGAACACGTTGATATCCAAGAGTATTCGCGGCGTGCCGACCCTTTCAGCGCCTATGCGCAGGACGAAAGTTGACCATTCATGCTCCAAACGATCGCTACGCGCCTCGCGAGAAGTATTGCGGTGGTCCTACTGGTGACCATCGCAGTGGTGAGCCTGCTCAGTCTCGCGCCCGGATCGGCGTCGCAGGTCATTCTCGGCGAGAACGCAACGCCCGAAGCGGTAGCCGCGCTCGACGAGAAGCTCGGCCTGGACCAGCCCGCCTGGCGCCAGTACATCGACTGGCTCGGCAACGCCGTCACCGGCGATCTCGGAACCTCGCCCATCACCAACCAGTCGGTGACCGATGCCATCGTGGAACGGCTTCCGGTGACCCTCGAACTGGCCGCGCTCGGACTCCTACTCGCGCTGGCGGTTGCCATCGTCATGGGCGTCGTGTCCGCCTCTCGCCCGGGCTCGGCCGTCGACCGCGGGATCAATGCCCTTTCGGCGGTGTTCCTCTCGGTGCCTGCCTTCATCGCCGGCCCGGTCCTCATCTACTTCTTTGCCATCCAAATGCAGGTGTTTCCGGTTCTCGGCTGGTCCGATATCAGCGACGGACTCGTCGAGAACCTTCGTTACGCGATGCTTCCGGTGATCGCCATCGCACTCACCGAAATTGCGTCCTTCCACCGGTTGCTGCGCACCGACCTCATCTCCACCCTCAACGAGGACTACATCGCCGCTGCCCGGGCGAAGGGCATGGGTCGCACGTACGTCATGTTCCGTCATGCATTCCGGCCGTCATCCTTCTCCCTGATCACGCTGGCCGGCATGAATCTCGGTCGACTGATCGGTGGCACCGTGATCGTCGAAACCCTGTTCGGCCTACCGGGACTCGGACAGCTCATCGCCGTATCGATCACCAACCGCGACCTGATCATGGTCCAGGGCATCGTCGTGTTCATCGCCGTTGTCTACGTCGCAATCAACACATTGGTCGACCTCAGCTACGGGCTCATCGATCCTCGGGTCAGAAAGGTGACGGCAACAGCATGACCGGCATCATCTCGAAAACCGCACATGACGAGACCCCGGTCTCCCCTGAAGTGCCCATCGCGCAGACACTGCCGAACGTCCCGACGGTCCGGAAGCCCCGATCGATCCTGGTCTACCTGTCGATCTTTTGGCTCGCCGCCTTGGTCCTGGCTGCAATATTTGCCGGCCTGCTTCCCATCGCGTCCTATGAAACACCGGTCGGCGCACCGCGACTCGGACCCTCATTCGAGTCTGTGGACCTGTGGCTCGGCACCGACAACTACGGACGATCCGAACTATCTCGGATCATCTACGGTGCGCGGGTCTCACTGGTGGTCGGAACCGTCGCCGGCATCATCGGATTCACCATCGGATCCCTGATCGGTCTGGTCGGCGGATACTTCGGACGCAAACTCGACACGGGCGTCTCATTGCTCACCGACGCGATGCTCGCCTTCCCGCCTCTGATCCTGCTCCTGGCTCTGGCCTCGATCTTCAAACCGAGTGCCCAGACTTTGCTACTCGGATTGTCACTTGTGGTGATCCCCGCGTTCATCCGTCTCTCCCGCGCGAACACAATGTCGTGGTCGTCACGCGAATTCGTTCGCGCGGCGCGCAATATGGGCGCCACCCACCCGAGAATCCTGTTCAAAGAAATCCTCCCCAACGTGCTGGCTCCTCTGGCGTCCTACCTCCCCATCGTCATGGCTGCCCTCATCGTCGCCGAAGGCTCGCTGAGTTTCCTCGGACTCGGCATCCCACCGCCGACCCCCAGTTGGGGCGGCATGATCAGCGAAGGCAAGGACGCCCTGTCCACCTCGCCGCACCTCGTCTTCGTACCGGCACTGGCGATCTTCTTCACCGTGTTTGGCCTCAACCAGCTCGGCGACCACCTTCGCACCAAGTTCGACAAGACCCTGCAGCACTGAGGCACGTCGGACAATCCGGCCCGGCATTCCCGCCCGGTCCACCATCATGAGAGGTCAATCATGTTCCAACACAGACGCTTACCGAAGCTTCTGGCCGCACTTCTATCGCTGTTCGCACTTGCTTTTGTCGCCGCCTGTGGCGGAGGCAGTAGCAACAGCTCCGGTGGAAGCAACTCTGCCAAGGACGAAGGCGATCCGGTAGCCGGTGGATCTGCAGTTGTGCTGCAGAGTGGCGAGCCCCGCTCGCTTGATCCGGCCTCACTGTCGAATACCTGGGCCCACCAGCCCACGCTCGGCAACGCTCTCTACGGATCGTTGATGATCAACAACATCAACACCTTTGAAGTCGAGTACAAGATGGCCACCGACTTCTCCACCACCGACAATGGCGCCACCTTCAACCTGGTGCTGCGTCCGGGCCTGACGTTCACCGACGGCACCCCGTTTGACGCCGAGGCGGTCAAGTTCAACTGGGATCGCCTCAAGGATCCCACCCTGGCCTCGACCTCGATCCGCCAGGCGGTTCAGGTCGCAAACACCGAGGCTGTCGACCCGACCACGCTCAAGGTCACCATGGCGGCGCCCAACCCCCACTTTGCGCAGTCACTGCTGTCCGGTGCGATGAACTGGATCGCCTCGCCGACAGCACTGAAAATGGGCACACAGGCATTCGACGAAGCTCCGATCGGTGCCGGCCCGTTCACGTTGGTCAACTGGACCCGTCAGGATTCGGTGGAACTGACCAAGAATCCCAATTTCTACGACGCGCCCAAGCCATACCTCGACAAGTTGACGATCAAGACAGTTGCAGACAGCAATCAGCGTTTCAACGCCATCAGTACCGGCGCCGCAGATATCGCTTCAGAGACCAACCTCGCAAGCATCAACAAGATCAACGCGGCAGGCATGAACAGCGAGATCGTACCGACCGGTGGCGGTCAGTACATGGCCATGAACGAGCGCCAGGCGCCCTTCGACGACCTCCGTGCTCGCCGTGCAATTGCACTGGCCACCGATGTCGACGCACTGAACACCGTTGTCTACAACGGCGAGAACGAGATCCCGCAGACGCTGTTCCCCGAGGGCTCACCGTTCTACGAGAACATCTCGCTGCAGGAGACCAACAAAGAAGAAGCCCAGAAGCTTCTCGATGAGCTTGCCGCCGAAGGCAAGCCGGTCTCGTTCACGTTTCTCTCCTACCCCACCACCGAGAGCAAAACGCTTGCCGAGGGCCTGCAGACGCAGCTCAGCACCTTCAAGAACCTGGATGTCAAGGTCGAGGTCCTCGACTTCGCCGCCCTCACGGCACGTGCCGGACAGCGTGATTTCCAGATGCTGATCTCGTCGGCGGTCATCCAGGATCCGGACTACCCGCTCTGGACCGCGTTCCACTCCAAGTCGACCGGCAACTTCGTCGGCACCAACGACGCCCAGCTCGACGCTGCGCTTGATGCCGGACGACTCGCCACCAGCGACGCGGACCGGAAAGCGGCCTACAAGACCGTGCAGGAACGTCTTGTCGAGATTGTTCCGGGCATCTGGTACACGAAGGCTGTTCCGGCGGTTGTCTACAGCACCAAGGTCAAGGGCGTCGAGCTCTACACCCTCGGTTCGCCGATGCCCGAGAACTTCTGGATCAGCTGACCGAGCGAAGCGAAAGGGCATACCGAGCATGAACACTCACGACGATCCCCAGAGCAGTGGAACAACGCTTCTGAAGAAGGCACCTCTCCTCGAGGTCAACAATCTTCGGGCATACATCGGAACCGCACGCGGCACAGTCCGCGCCGTGGACGACGTCTCCCTGACCCTGGACACCGGGCAGGCTCTGGGGATCGTCGGCGAGTCCGGCTCGGGTAAGTCCGTGATGGCCCGCGCCATCATGGGCCTGATGCCCGCCCGTTCCGCACGATCAGGTGAGGTCACCTTTCAGGGTCGAGATCTGTTGGCCCTGAACACAAAGGAGACCAAGGACATCTGGGGCAAACAGATTGCCATGGTGTTCCAAGACCCGGGGCGATCACTGAATCCGGTCGTCCGGGTCGAACGCCAACTCACCGAAGGCATGCGAAAGCACCTCGGTGTCAGCCGCAGCGAAGCTCACGATCGGGCACTGAAACTTCTCCAAGAAGTGGGCGTGCCCGATCCTGAGCGGCGACTGAAGAACTACCCGCACGAAATGTCCGGTGGTATGCGCCAGCGGGTGATGATCGCGATCGCTCTGGCCTGCGAACCAGATCTCCTCATCGCCGACGAACCGACCACCGCACTCGACGTCACCATCCAGCGACAGATCCTCGACCTGCTGCGTCGCGTCCAGGTCGAACGGGACATGGGCATGATGCTGATCAGCCACGATCTCGCCGTTGTCGCAGGCCGCACCGACCGCGTGTCGGTGATGTATGCCGGACGACTGGCCGAAACAGGGTCCACGCGTGAGGTATTCGACGCACCGCAGCACCGGTATACCTATGCCCTCCTCGGCGCGACCCCATCGATCGACCATCCTCGCCATGCACCACTCAATGTGATCACCGGGTCCCTACCCGACCCGACGTCACCGCCGGAGGGTTGCCGATTTGCACCGCGCTGCAGCGCAGTCCAGGACAATTGCATCACCCCGGGCCCCGAACTGACCTCCGTGGGCGACGATCACGACGTTGCGTGTCTGTACCCGGTCACCCGCGAATCGTCCAAGACACTCACGTCCTCCGGAAGGTAATCACATGGCCGGCAGCGGAAACGCACATCTACGCGGCGAGGAAGCACTGCTCAGTGTTCAAGACCTCGTTGTCGAATACCCCACCCAGAGTGGAACGGTTCAGGCCGTCTCGAAGATCAGTTTCGACGTCCTGCCCGGCGAAACGCTCGGAATCGTCGGCGAATCCGGTTGCGGCAAGTCGACCACCGGGCGGGCAGTCCTGCGCCTCGACCGGGTCACCGACGGCCAGATCAGGTTCGGCACCGACTGGATCGAGAAGGCCGACGAGAAACAGATGCGCGGCCTGCGGCGCGACATGCAGATGATTTTCCAGGATCCGGTCAGTTCACTCAACCCCCGGCGTGCGGTCAAGGACATCGTTGTCGAAGGCATGGCGGTGGCAGGTGTCCCAAAGGCCGAACGTGCTGCGACATCGACCAAGGTCCTCGAATCGGTCGGCCTACCACCGGAACGCTTTTCCGACGTCCTGCCACGTGCCCTCTCGGGTGGTCAAGCCCAGCGTGTCGCCATTGCCAGAGCGCTGGCACTGAACCCTCGACTGTTGATCTGTGACGAACCGGTATCCGCTCTCGACGTGTCCGTCCAGGCCCAAATCCTCAACCTCATCGAGGAACTCAAGGCCGAGTTCAATCTCACGGTTGTCTTCATCGCCCACGACCTCGGAGTGGTACGCACCGTCAGCGACAACGTGATGGTCATGTATCTCGGCAAGGTCTGCGAGTTCGGCGATTCCGCAGCGGTATACGACAACCCGACACATCCCTACACACGAGCGCTGCTCGACTCGGTACCCCTGACCGATCCGGACCGGGCTTTTGCCGGGCCGGCACTCGAAGGCGACGTTCCCTCACCCCTGTCGCCACCGACGGGCTGCCGGTTCCGCACCCGTTGCCCCAACGTGCAAGACCGCTGTGTCACAGAAGAACCCGAGGTCCGGCAGACGCGGCCCGGCCAGTTTGCCGCCTGCCACTTTCCACTGACGGTGCTGAACACGAGCCGACCTCCTACCGAGACCGCGACAAAGACGCAGGCATGAGAAAGGGCCCCGCGAAAGCGGGGCCCTTTCTTGTGGAACCGATCTGATCTGCTACTTCGCCAGCCACATCTCCTCTGGCAAAGGCGATCCCAGACCATACATCCGTACCCCTGCCAAATTCTTGGCGAGAATCACCGACGGCGACGATCGCACGTAGAAGACTCCGGGACTGAGCTCGGCCAATCTCTCTTGGACGATGTCGTAGGCCTTCTTGCGCTCGGCCACTTCCACTTCGACCCGTCCGGCGTCGAGCGCGGCATCGAGCGCAGGATCACTGACACCGGTCATGTTGCCGGCTGATCTCGAGTGAAAGCTGCTCCACAGCTCGGTATCAGGGTCGAGTACATTCGCCGATGTGACCACCATCTCGAAGTCGCGGGTGCCGACAACGATCGGGATCGATGTCGAGTCCACCTGCCTGACTTCGACATCGACATTGTCGTACGCACTCAACTGAGCTTGCACGCCCTCGGCAGCCTTCTTACTCTCCGTGGTCGAGTATGCGGTGAACGTGAAGGAGACCGGCTTACCCTCGGACTCGAGTTCGTCGAAGAGCGCCTGCGCCTGCGCCTTGTTCGTCTCCCTGAGCGCGATGTCACTATAGAAGGGCGACGATTCCGGGAACAGGGTGTCGGGTATCTGACCGGACCCGTTGTAGACAACCGTGTTCAGGGCTTCCAGATCCAAGGCCAACGAAACAGCCTGACGAGCCCGTACATCGTCGAAGGGTGCGCGCCTGAAGTTCATCGCAAGGTACTGGCCTCCGCCGACCTCATCGAGTTCGGTCGGGAAACCGGCCGCATCAGCCCTGCCCAGACTTTCCGAGTTGGACTCCGAGGCGAGGTCGACGCCACCGGTGGTGACAGAGTTGTACCGCTGAGCAGTGTCGGGGACCGACTTGATCGTCAACGTCTCCAGGTAAGGCTTTGGCGCATCCCAATACGTCGGATTCTTCTGCAGGACAATCTCATCCTGTCGCGTCCACTCGGTGAGAGTGAAGGGGCCGGCACCGACCGGGGCCGCGTCGAAGGCCTCGCGCCCCTTGCTCAGCGCGGCGGGAGATGCAATCCAGTTCAATGCACTGCTGATCACGGCCTGGCCGAAGTGCTGGTTGGGTTCGACCAATGTGACATTCAACGTCGTGGGGTCGACGACCGCGGTCGAGGCTATCTGTGGAGCGAACTTGCTCGCACCGGAACCGAGGGCAGGGTCGCGCATCCGCTCCCAGTTGAACTTGACCGCCTCTGCATCAAGGGGCGTTCCATCTGAAAACTGCAGTCCCGGACGAAGTTTGAGCGTCAATGTGCTGCCACCGTCGGCAGACGAGAAGTCCTCGGCCATCGTGTATTCAATCTCGAGCGAGTCCGGCTTGTTGATCATCAACGTGCCGTACAGGGCGTTTCCCAGCAGCGGCTGCGTGGCCCACACGTTGCCGAGACCGGCCGGATCGAGAGTTCGCGGTTCGGTGACCTGGATGACCCGGCCTGCGCCACCGGCCACCGGATCACCGAAATCGGTTGACGTCCCACCGTTATCGGAGGTCGTCCCGCAAGCGGTCAGGACCAGCATGAGCGAACTCAGCGCAGCGACCGCTGCGGTATAAGAGCGTTTTCGTCGAAACATCGTCGGCCTCTCAGATGAGATACAGGGGGCACCCGGATGGGCCTTCAGAGACAGAATGACGATCCGGATTAGATAGAACTACGTTCTTCGTTTGACTAGAACCTAGTTTGCATTCCGCCGCGCGTTGGCAGAATCGAAAGATTCGGAAAGATTATTCAGAAATGGACCCAGGGTCCGGAGAACGATTGGCGTACAATTCTTTTCGCCATTGCACCGAGACGAGGTCTCAAGCGCTGGTGCTGCCCCCGAGGGCTCTTAGACAGAAGACCCACAGCCGGTCCTTCACGTCGCCCGCGTCATCTGATGCGAATGCGTAGTGGTGGAAAACAGACCGCACCAATTCCGCCACGAACCAGGCGTCGACTTCAGGTGTTTCAGACGTCAGCTGTCCCGCGTCAACAGCGGTCTGAATCTCCTTGCAGAGCAGATCGACCAAGGGCTTCTCGGCAGCTGCCAGTTCGTCCGGGAAGACCCGGTGTAGTCGCCAATGTGTGACGACCATGAACTGGGCGAGCGCGTCACGCCGCGGCCCCTGGTCGGCGCCACCCAGGATCGATGTGATGAAGTAGCGCACCCGATCGAGAGGATCGGGAATCCCGCTCGCACCGCGTTCCCACCGAGTGCACGCCTCTGTCATCGCGTCGCTGATCACTGCGAGAAGCAGCTCGTCTTTGCTCGAGAAGTACCGGTAGAAGGTCTGGAGTGCGACCCCGGCTTCCTTGACCAACTCCTGGGTGGTGAAAGCATCGCCCTTGACCTCGATGAGCCTGCCCGCGGCATCGAGCATCAGGCGCACCTGTTCCGCGATACGCGTCCGCGACCGTTGAACCGCCGCAGAACGTTCGACGGCGCGCTCCTCAGCCCATGACATATCCGGAATACTAGTGGGCCTCACCCGGGTGTCAGCACCACGACAGGAATACTCCGGTCGGTTCGGGATTGGTACACGTCGTAATTGGGCCACAGATCGGTCAAGACCTTCCACAGCCGGGGCTTCTCGGCCTCGGTCGCGGTGCGGGCAATTGCCGCCATCCTGGTCGCTTTGACCTGGAGCCGAACCTGCGGGTTGACGCTCAGATTCAGGTACCACTGAGGGGCCAGTGGTGCTCCCCCCTTCGATGCCACGACCAGCAGGTCATCACCATCACGAGCGAATATGAGAGCCGATGTCAGATCGCGGCCGGATTTCCGGCCGGTGACGGTGAGCAGAAGTGTCGGAACCCCATTCCAGAGATAGCCGGCCTCCCCACCGGTTTCTCGATACACGCGGACGTGTTCTTCGCCCCGAAGGCTCAGGTCCGGTGCCGAGTAGTCAGATCCAGATGTGGACATGGTCACCTCACCGTGCGTCGAACAGGACAGGTATCGCCGTCGCGCCGCGCTCGTACATCCCGATGTATCTGGGTTGCTCGGCGTTCGGGTCGAGCCTCAAATTCGGGAGCCGGTCGAGCAGCGCATTGATGCCCACGGTCATCTCGGCGCGCGCCACATGCATACCCAGGCACATGTGTGACCCCTGCCCGAATGCCAACGTCGGACGTGACGGCCGGGTGATGTCGTAGCTGTCCGGGTCATCCCACCGGGCCGGGTCGCGGTTGGCGGCACCCACACATAGATGCAAGACAGCACCTTTCGGGATGTCGACACCGAAGAACTCGACATCCTCGGTGACAAAACGAGAGAACATCGGGTCGGTCGGGATCCACCGCAACGTCTCGTCGATGGCGGTTTTCAGGAGCTTCCGGTCGCCTCGCACCTGTTCGAGAACTTCGGGGCGCTCCAGGAGCGCGGTGAGGGTCAATCCCATCTGCTTCCACGTCGTACCCGATCCCGCAGTCAACAAGAGCAACGAAAACGAGTAGATCTCGTTGTCGGAAAGCCGTTGGGTCACACCGTTTTCATCGGTCAGCTCGGCCGCGGCCAGCACACTGATCAGATCATCAGTCGGATTCTCACGTCGCGCCGCCACGATGGGTTCGAGGATGTCCACCACCCGTTGCTGGTTCGTGTTCAGGCAGGCACGGATCTCCAAGGCCTGCTCCACCGGGACACCGAAGCTGCCGGTGATCGTCAGCACGGGGATCGCAGCGCAGAAGTCGACATTCAGTTCGGCATGTCCCTGCCCGATGAACCCGTCGATCAGATCCTTGACGCATTCTTCGATCCAGTTCTCGACCCACCACCTGACATTGTTGGGCAGGAAGGACGGCTGAACCAACCCGCGGTAGCGCTTGTGCTGTGCACCACCCATCGAGATCATGCTGGTGCTTGTCCCGAAGCCGCCTGAGCGCGGATCAACCGGCTCAGGCGACGAGGCGAACAACTCCGGATCCCGGAAGGCTTCGAAACACGCGTCGTAGCTGAACGCCGAGAAGTGCGGGCGATCGGGGAACGGAAGCCCCTGGAAGTACAGGTTCTCGGTGAGCCCGGTGAGTTCGTGGACGGTCCCGGGATGAACCGGGCCTTCCTCCCGCAGGCGATGCCAGGCCGGGTACGGATCGCCGTCGTACAACCCGCCGGTCAGCGCGTTGTACGAGCTGCGCAGGTCGAAGAGTTCTCGCAATTTCTCCCGGTCCGGGATAGCGGTGGTCATCGGGCAACCAACCCGCCGTCGATGGGCAACGACACGCCGGTGATGTTGCGGGCCCGGTCCGAAGCCAGGTATACGGTCGCCTCGGCACAATCCTCAGCCGTGATGAAGCGACCCAAAGGATGTTGCGCACCAAACCGTTCGGCCATTTCGGGAGTGGCCGTTGCGGCCGGGTCCAGCCCGCCTGCGGCCATGAACCCGGTCAACGGCATCGCCGACGGACATATCGCGTTCGCCCGGATCCCATGGGGTGCACCCTCGATCGCCACCGAGCGGGTCAGCGAGAGCACCCCCGCCTTGGTCGCGCCGTACACCGAGCCACCGCAGGCGACCAGGCCGGCCACCGAACCGGTGTTGACGATGACCCCGCCGTCGCCCTGCTTTTTGAATTGCAACACCGCATGCTTGCACCCGAAGAACACGCCGCCGAGGTTCACACCGACAAGTCGGCCGAAATCCTCGACGGTGTGATCTTCGAGAAGCGCCCCGAGTCTGGGGGTCGGGATCCCGACATTGTTGACCAGGATGTCCAGGCTCCCGAAGTGCTCAACAGCGGCGGCAACCATGGCCTCCACCTGCTGCTCCACCGAGACGTCGACATCGACGGCGACTGCGGTGCCGTCGGCGGCCTCGATCATCCGCACGGTCTCCTTGGCCTGATCGAGACCGATATCTGCCGCAACCACTTTCGCGCCTTCTTCGGCCAAACGCAGCGCGATGGCCCGTCCCACACCGGATCCGGCGCCGGCGACTATTGCGGCCTTACCGCGAAAGTCAGACATTGGTCAGCACCGGAGGCTCTGCCGGGGTGAAACGGTACAGCCGCTCGGCATTGCCCCGCAGGATCTTGTATTGCAATTCAGGGGTGAAATGCGAAATCCGATCCTTCACCACCGTGATGCAGTTCGGCCACGTCGAGTCAGAATGCGGGTAGTCGGTCTCGCACATGACGTTGTCCTCGCCGATCTCATCGAGGCTCGCCAAACCGTGGACATCGTCGATGAAGCAGCCGAAGATGTGCTTGCGGAAGGTCTCTCGAATATCGAGCTCATTGAGATCGACGTCGGTGCCCGCGTGTCCGCCCCACGTGGCGCCACGCTGCACCCAGTACCGCTGCTTGTCCAGCACCTGCTCCGCACGCTCGAGGAAGTACGGCATCCAACCGATCTCGCCCTCGGACAGCGAGATCTTGAGATTCGGGTAGCGCTGCAGGAAGCTGCTGAAGAGCCAGGTGAGCATGGCACCGGAGGTCCGGGTGGCACCCCAGGCCAGGTTGGCCATGAACGGCGAATCTTTCGAGATCTGCGGCACCGTCGACGACGAACCGACGTGCATCGACACCACCATCTCCAGATCGTTGGCGGCGGCCATGACCGGCTCCCAGTAACGATCCTTGTCGTGAATCGTAGGCAGCCCAAGAGGTTCTGGGTTCTCGGAGAATGCGAACGAGGTCGCACCCTTCGCGGCACAGCGCTCCATCTCCTTGGCGGCCAGCTGCGGATCCCACAGCGGGATGAGGATCAGCGGGATGAAACGTCCCGGTGCCGCGCCTGCCCACTCTTCGAGGTGC
The DNA here is from genome assembly GCF_056786475.1 of Williamsia sp. Y844. Classification (NCBI taxonomy): domain Bacteria; kingdom Bacillati; phylum Actinomycetota; class Actinomycetes; order Mycobacteriales; family Nocardiaceae; genus Williamsia; species Williamsia sp. Y844. The sequence continues at coordinate 2,546,940 of NZ_JBXCJB010000001.1, read as the reverse complement.
CAGTCGTTGTAGGCCTGCAGACAGGTGAATCCGAAGTCCCGGTCACCGGCCTCATAGAAGAGTTGGCCACAGAATCGGGTGACGGTCGGGAATGACAGCGATGCCAGGATGCCTGCGCGGTTCATGTCCTCCACGCGGGCAAGGGGGTCGTAGCAGCCCGGACGCATCTCGTCATAGTTGAGGGGTTCCGGGCTGAACTCTTCTTTGGTCTTGCCGGCCACGGCACTGAGGCCGCTACTCGGCATCCGCTTGCCGTCGTACAGCCAGACGTCGATACCGTTGTCGTCCTTGATCAGGCGAGGCGCTCGGTCACGGTCTTTCTTCGCAACCCGGTCCAGCCAGAGGTTCGGTGGCTCGAGGATGTGATCATCCACCGAGACAAGCCAATCCAGATTGTAGCTACCACCGGTTCCGTTGGTTGTGTTCATTTGGCCAGCTCTCCAATCGACATATGTTTGACTTCCTGAAACTCTCTGATCCCGTCTGGACCGCGTTCTCGGCCCAGACCACTCTGCTTGTAGCCGCCGCTGGGCGCGTAGGCGCTGAAGACGGTGGTGTTGACGTTCACGGCGCCTGCGCGCAGTCTTCGTGCGATACCGACGGCGGCACTGGTGTCACCGCCGTATACCTGTGCGGAGAGTCCGTACACGCTGTCATTCGCCATCTGCACGGCCTCGTCGATGTCGCGGTAGCCGAGGATGCCGATGACAGGTCCGAAAATCTCCTCTTGGGCAGCAGGATTGGCATTGCTCGGCAAGTCGAGCACGGTCGGTTCGAAGTAATATCCGGTGTCCAGGCCTGCCGGCCTGCGGCCGCCGAATCGCACCTTGGCCCCCTGCTCTTCGGCCAATGCGACAAAACGCTCGCACTTTTCCCGCTGCGCCGCGCTGATCACCGGCCCCATCAGCATCCTCGGATCAGTTGGATCGCCGACAGCGATGGATCCGTATGCTGCCGATACCTTTTCGAGAACCTCCTCCTTGTGTTCGGCCGGAACCAACATCCTCGTCGCCGCCACACACGCCTGGCCGGCCGTTCGGGCGACCACCGCCATCGCGCCGATACCGGTGCGACCGATCGCGTCGGGCAGGTAGATCTGAGCCGATTTGCCTCCGAGTTCGAGGGAAAGGCGCTTCACCGTCGGCGCCGCCTGCGCGATGATGTTGCGGCCGGCCACAGTCGACCCGGTGAACGAAACCATGTCGACCGCAGGATGACTGGTCATCAATTGCGCGCCGGCGGTCCCCTCCTCCACCACCACACTCAAGACACCAGGCGGCAACTCCGCGGCATCTGCGGCCAGGCCGAAGATGAGTGACGAGATCGGAGTCAACGGGCTCGGTCGGAGAATCACCGAATTGCCTGCCATCAGTGCTGGGATCAGCTTCTGCAGGCCCATGATGAGTGCCGCGTTGTACGGCGTGATGGCGGCGACCACCCCGACCGGCTCGTGCCGCCGAACGCTGAGGGCGACCCGGCCACGGACGAGGTCGTCCACCGGGACCGGACTCGCCTCTTCATGCGACATCGACCGATAGAGGTCGATGGTCTGCCTTGCCATGGCAACCCCTGCGCGACACTGGGTTTCATCCGCGAAGCGGGTGGGTTGTCCGGCCTCGGCAACCAGGGTGTCGACGAGCGTTTCTCGGTTCGCCTCGATGTGATCGATGAAGGCGTGCAGGACGTCGGCCCTGTCGTCAGATGTGCGGTGCGCCCACGTCCCCTCGTCAAAGGCGCGTCGCGCCTGCGCGATCGCACGTTCAACTTGCCCGATGGGTGTGATGGTGACGTCGGCGACGTGACTCTCATCTGCCGGATTCTGCACGGCCAGCGCCTCATCACCCGTGACCCAATGGCCGGCGATATAGGTTCGCTGTTCAGAAACAATACTCAAATTGACTCCTTATTCGCTGGTAGCAGTAGAACATAGTTCTCGCCTCCACAAGAGTTGAATTCCGAGAATGCCTCCGACAACCTCAGAATCGGTGATTCGAATATGCAATCGCCCCACCAAAATGCGGTGAGGAGTGGCAGGCGAGGGCAGTTGTGACCCGTTCGCGCTGCCGGTCGCCTGCTCGGCCGGCAAGTTGCAGATAACACTCGAGCATTTGCGGAATACCGTGCATCCGACCGTTTCCCAACGCGCCGCCTCCTGACAACGCCGGGATCGCTCCGGGATTGTCGCTGTCGATTCCCCCGGACTCGACAAATCGATGGGCTTGTCCCGGTGGACACAATCCGAGCACTTCGAGCCAGAACCAGACGAATGGGGAAAAGCCGTCGTACACCTGCGGCAGATCTATTTCGGCAATCGGGATACCGATCTTCTCCCGCAATCGACCGACCATCGCAGCGCCGCCGTCGAGGATGTCGTCCAGCGGCCAATGCGACGGTAGACGCCGCCTGCGCGGAGTTCCACCGGACCAGCCGGTGATGTAGACCGGCCGATTGGGAAGATCGCGCGCCCGGTCGGCGGAGGTCAGCACGAATGCGGCGACACCGTCGACCGGAATGTCACAGTCGAAGCGACGTACCGGATCGAACAGCTCTGGCGCCGAAAGATATTCGTCCTTGCTCAACGGCCGGTGATACCAGTGGGACCAGGGAATTCTCGCGCCGTTCTTCCGCGCCTCGGTCACCACGGCCGCCATCGACTCCGCGTCGGCACCATACCGCTGCAGATATTCGTTGTACGGCAGCGCGATCATGGCAAGCGGCCCGAAGAATCCCTGCGGCGCCGTCCACTGCTGGATACCGCGGACCTCCTGCATCGGGTTGCCGTGATAGACCCCCGTTGGATTGTGCAACGCACGGTGAACGAGTACGTACTCGGCAGCACCACTGATCAGAGCATTGACCGCGATGGCCATCGAGCCGGTCAGCTGACCGATCCCGTCAAAGCCTGCGACGTAGTGCGGTTCGACGCCGAGGCGTTGGGCCAGCCATGCCGACGAGACAACGCTGACACCATCTTCCGGCCCTCGCCCACCCGAATTCGGTAGCAGACTGGCGCTGACAAAGCCGTCAACCTGGTCCACTCTCAGACCGGCATCGGCGATTGCGGCGCGCGCAGTGTCGACGGCAACCGCTCCGAGTGGCCGGTCGGCATGTCGCACAATGGCGCTGTGCGCATAGCCGGCTATCGCAATCTTGTTGCGCGCCTGCAGGTCGTCAGTCATCGGCGAGCACGAACGCCGGGACGGAGATGCCGGGCGCCAAATCCTCGAACCCGACGACAACAGCCGTGCCCACCCGGAGCCGATCCGTGACGCCGTCGAGTAGTCGGCCGATCATCCGTAGCTCGGATTGCTCGATGAGTTCGACGTCGACGAGCACCATCGGGAGCAGATCGGCGAACCCCGCCAGGAACGACTGCCGCGCCACCGTCCACGATCGGATGGTTGCGGCTCCACTGACCTCGGTGAACTCGAAGTCCGGTTCTGTTGAGCCGCAATGCGGACACACACTGTCCGGCGGTAGCGCGAACATCTGGCACGCTCGACACCGCGCCATGACGAGACGGTGTTCGGCCGCCGCAGCCCAGTACGGCGCCGACGATGCATCCGGGATCGGCAGCGGGCGCTCGGTTTTCACGGTATGACGCCTGCGCCGCTCAGACCACTGATCTGACTCCAGTCATACCCGAGTTCGAGCAGTACCATCTCGGTGTGTTCGCCGTGCTCGGGTGCTCGCCGCAGTTGCGGAGCCTGCTCGTTGAACTGGATCGGCACGGCAGGCAGGCGATAGACCTGTCCGTCGTCGAGTTTCACCTCTCCGACATAGTCATTGGCGATGACCTGTGGATCGTCGATGACATCTTGCACTGATTGCACGGGCGCCCACGGCGCGTCCAGGTCCGCCAGAATGCCTTTCCATTCGTCGAGTGTGTGCATGGCGAACACCTCGTCCAGTTCGGCGATGCAGGCGGCACTGTTGGCGCGCCGCGCCGCCATGTCTGCAAATCGTGGGTCATCGACGAGGTCGCCCCGGCCGATGAGCCGGGCAAAACCCGGCCAATAGCGATCGCCCTGGAGAAACATCAGCTGGACGTGGCGCATGTCCTTGGTCCGGTATGTCCCGGTCAACGGATTCACCTGTGGCCCACGACCACTCACAGCCTGAACATCACCGCCGTTGAGTGCCGCCAACAAATCTGAGGACAGCATCCACATCGCGGTCGCGAGCAAGGAGACGTCGACCACCGAACCGGTACCGGTCCGGCTGCGCTCCACGATCGCCGATGCAATGCCGAAAGCCAGTGCCATGGCACCATTTCGATCACCCATCGCACCTCGCTGGCTGATGGGATAGTCGCGTTCGGTGGGTGTGAGGGTGTGCCCGACCCCGCCGCGGGCCCAGAATGCCGAACTGTCATAGCCGGGTTGATCTGCGTCCGGTCCACGCACACCGAAGCCGTGGCCACGCGCATAGATCAACCCGGGGTACCGACTGCGCAGAGTCTCGGCATCGAGCCCGAGGCGTGACAGGGCACCCGGTCGAAGACTTGTCAGAAAGACGTCTGCCGTGGCGAGCAGTTCGTGCAGAACCTTCAGTCCCTCATCGCGATGCAGATCGAGCGCAATCGATCGCTTACCTCGATTGGCAAGTGCCATCGACAGATTCACACCACCTCGTTCGCTCCCGATCCCCTGCGTGGCCAGGCCCCGATAAGGATCGCCATCCAATCGCTCCACCCGGACCACCTCGGCACCACCGTCGGCCAGCAAGGCACCGGCGACGGGGACGAACACCCATTGCGCCAGTTCTACGACCCGGATCCCCTCGAACGCACCATGCCCTGTGGTTTCGTCGACGGTCATCGGCCACCCTCCGTCTCGGCCGGGGCAACTCTGAGGTCAACGGCCGAAATGCGCTGTATCGCATCCATGAGCTGCTGCAGGGCGTATGCGGGGTTGAACTCGAGGTGCTTTGTCGCCTCGGAATACTTGAGAACATGTCCGGCGGGAAAGAAGTAGACCTCACCCGGACCAGCCGTCTCATCGGGCCAGTCGGTGTTCGGATAGGTCGCGGTGACCGCCCCTTCGAGCACAAATCCGTAGTGGGGGCACATACACACACCTCCGGGCAGACCCGCCGCGCGGTACAGGTCCGTGCAGTCGCGTGCGCCCTCGGTGGCGGTGTAGCCGACCTCGAGATCCCCCCATTGAACTGAATAGAAATGATCTTTGGCCGCCGGCCAGCGGCCACCTCCGGCATTGGGCAGTTCATCAGGCTTCGCGTGTGGCACAGTCACTCCATTCCGGTCGAAATCGATTGCAGTAGATACTGTTCGACATCCTCATACCGGGGCCACGAACAGGTCCGGAGTCAACGCGTCGTGATCGGCGGCTGCGGTACCGAGCCGCCGCAGGAGTATCTCGATCAACCGCGGTTCAACCTTGGTCGTGATGCCCCACAGGTAGAAGCCGCGAACGATGCCCCGTCGGATCGCGCGCCATGCCACATCGAATGTGGGCGGCTCCACGCCTTGGCCGCGAAGGCAATCGAGGTAGTGCGCCAAGAGATCTCGCTCATTGTCACGACGGTCATCGACGGACAATGCGGTTGCGATATGGGTACCGACATCCATGTACCACATCCCCCGTTGCACCAATTGCCAGTCCACCAGGCTCGGCGCACCCTCGGCGTCCAGAAACAGATTCCCGACATGAGCATCCCCGTGGATCACACACCAGTCCGATGCGGCATGCTCGGCATCCAGGGCGTCGGCGAGACCGATGTACGCCGCGACCAACCCATCGGCATCACGCACTTCTTCGGGAACTCCCGCACCATTGGGCCCGGCGAAGTTCTTTTCGATATGGGCGGTCACGCCGTCGATCCCCCACGCGCGCATCGCACCCTTCAGGCGCGGCGCCAACCACGGCACATCGGCCCATTGCGGCTTCCCCCATGTCGCAGCATGAAGCCGGGCGAACTGGTCCAGGCTCTGCGCGGTCTGATCAGGGGTGAATTCGCTTGCCGCATCGAGAAATACTGCGCCCTGCTCGACGATGTCCTCGGTGATCACCACGCCGTGACGGGTCACCGGGTCGAGATCGGCGTAGACACTTCGCAGCGTCCGGACATCGACCTCCCCGGCGACGTCACGATAGAAACACGCCTCGGGTTCGCCGACAAAACGCCGGTCCCGACCCTCCTCGTTGAAGTACCCCTTGATGCAGAGCGCCGCCGGGAGGCCATCCGGAACGCCGCCTGCGCAGTCAATGGTGAATCGAGCGTTTGTGGAGATCCGGTCCACGATCGGCCCCGGGGTCACGCCGGTCACTTCGATTCCCGGGAATCGAGGAGCGAGCGCAGACGTGAGCCACTCCGGAGACAGGGCTACGTCGAGGGTGTCGGGCACGGGGATCATGAGGCATACACCGCCGCGATACCGGACGATTCAGTCCGCGAAGCCCATGCCCCCGCAGATTCACTCCCATATGACCTGCATGATGTAGAACGTAGTTTCACCATGGAGCAGAATCTAATACTACTTACGGCCGAATTCTGCGTTTTCGCTGAAATCGCTTGTGGTGACCACACCCGACTGAGCGCGAAAACAGTCCAGCACCACCCGGATTGGGGGTCCACCACAGGGTCGATGACCGCGTTCACGAAGCGCTACAGGCAGCCATCTACGTCGGTGTACCCGCCGGAATCGAGGCAATCCTCATCGCTGAATGGGTGCTCAAAGAACTCGACGCAGAAGAGGCCACACGCGCAGCCAGACACCAATTGCCCACCGGACAAGCCACGATGGGTAACTGGTTATCGGTTCCGTGCCCCCTCAGGCAGGCAGGGCGCCGTGTTCGCCCAGTGCAGGCGGCGCACCGTATTCGGGTTCGTAGCCGGTGATCCGGATCGGACTGCCGACCAGACTGAAAGCACCTGCCTTGACCACCATTCCGGGATTCTCCGCCAATGCCTCGGGCAGCGTCCGGATAGCGGCGGCCGGCACCTGCAGCGGACGCAGCCGTGCTTCCCAAGAAGCCGCCGTATCAGTGGCCAGCGCCGCCGTCACCACCGCAAGAACCTCGTCGCGGTTCGCGGCCCGCTCGGCCATGGTGGCAAATCCCTCGATGCCAACCTCGCGCGAGAACGTCCGCCAGAATCCGTCGTGCGTGATGAACAGTGCCAGGTATCCGTCAGCGGTCGGGAACAGCTGCGCCGGAACGTAATAGGAGTGAGCACCATTGGGCATCCGGCGTGGCTCGGTGCCTTCATTCAAGTATGCCGACGCGCGATAGTTGAGCTGCGAGAGCATCACGTCGCGCAGTGACACGTCGACCTGCCCACCCTTACCGGAAATGATCTGCGCGAGAAGACCCAACGCGGCCGTGAGCCCCGTCGAGTTGTCGGCGGCAGAGTATCCGGGCAAGGTCGGCGGTCCGTCCGGATCGCCGGTCAGCGACGCAACGCCGGTGACCGCCTGGATCACGTAATCGAACGCCGGGTCATCACCCTGATCGAGGCCGTACCCGGTGAGCGCAACGCAGACGATCTTGTCGTTCCACTTCTGCAATGCCTCATAGGTCAATCCGAACTTCCGGATCGCCGAGGGCTTCAAATTCACGACCAGCGCATGCGATTCACTGGCAAGTTCACCGAGGCGCGCCTGGCACGCATCGGTGGTGAGGTCGAGGCAGATACTGCGCTTGCCGCGATTGAGGCTCGCAAAATATGCATCGCTCACCTGCCGCGACAGGTCTCCGGTTGCCGGTTCGATCTTGGTGACCTCGGCACCGAGATCCGCGAGCATCATGGTCGCGTAGGGGCCGGCCAGGATGTGCCCGACCTCGAGGACGCGAATCCCGGCCAGGGGTCCAGAACTCATCGCAGGTCCGCCACGAGCCCGGCAATCACGTCCCGGGTGCGGTACTTGGAAGCGATCAACTCATCGCGGGTATCACCGATGGGCAGCAGTCGCATCGACAGGTCTGTCACGCCGGCATCCTCGAACTGCTTGAAGCGCTTCATGATCGCCTCCTCGTCACCGACGGCACACAGGTCGCCGACGGTCTTCGCGTTGCCCTGATCGAGCAGTCGCTGATAGTTCGGAGAGACCTCGGCTTCGGCCAGAATACGGTTCGCCCGCTCCTTGGCCTCATCGACCTGCGAGGGCGCACACAGGCAGACCGGAATACCGGCCACGATGCGAGGCGCGCCGCGTCCGGCCTTCTCCGCCGCAGCGGTGATCTTCGGAACCACGTGATCTGCCACAGCTCGCTCGTCGGCCATCCACAGGATGGTGCCGTCGGCGTGCTGGCCGGCGATGTCGAGCATGACCGGCCCGAGGGCGGCGATCAAGATCGGCAGCGGGGCCACCGGTCCGAGATCGAGTGGGTTGTGCACGTTGTACGTCGAGTTGACGACGTTCACATCACCCGGCGCCTTTTGCGCGGCGTTGAGAACCTCGAGATAGTCACGCGTGAGCCTTGCCGGCTTCTCGTACGGGAGACCGAGCATGTCCTCGATGATCCAGTGGTGCGACGGCCCGACGCCAAGTGCCAGCCGACCCCCGGTTGCCGCATGCGCCGACAATGCCTGTCGGGCAAGGGCAATCGGATGCTGCGCCTGTAGCGGCACCACGGCCGTACCGATTTCGATGCGAGAGGTCTTGGTGCCCATCAACGCGACGGTGATCAGCGCGTCGAAGTCGGTGGGGATTTGCGGCACCCAGGCCGTGTCCATCCCGGCCTCTTCGGCCCAGACGATGTCGGCCATCATCCGGTCGACCTTCTTGGCCGCGTCACCCCGCTCCGGACCAATCATTACCCCGACGCGCACGATACCTCCAAGTTTACGAAATTAGTTCTCCCACATGGCTTGTTGATTCATGTGGCAGATTGGTCCTGGTTCTCGTCGGGCGGCCTCAGGCCGGTGCCGCGGTACCTGTCAGTTCCCGCATACCGCTCACGAGCTTGTCGAGCGGGGTCGCCGTTGGGAACACGGCCGCCGCGCCGATGTCGAGTAGCTTCTGCACGTCGGACTGCGGAATCGTGCCGCCGACAATCACTTTGATGTCTCCGGCTCCGGCCTCACGCAGAGCGTCGACCACGCGCTTGGTCAGGCCGATGTGGGCGCCCGAGAGAATGCTCAGACCAACCACGGTGCAGTCTTCCTGCAGTGCAATCGAGACGATGTCCTCGATCCGCTGCCGAATACCGGTGTAGATCACCTCGAATCCCGCATCACGCAGGGTGCGGGCAACGATCTTGGCGCCTTTGTCGTGGCCGTCGAGGCCGGGCTTGGCGACGAGGATACGGGCGGTCATCAGAACACCACCGGCTGCGAGAATTCGCCCCACACGTCTTTGAGTGCGGTGGTCATCTCTCCGACGGTGCAGTATGCATTTGCACAATCGATCAAGGGTTGCATGAGGTTTTCCGTTCCTTCCGCGGCTCGCGACAATTGCGCCAGCGTGTTCTTCACGGCCTCGTCATCACGCTCGGCCTTGACCTTCGCCAAACGCTTGAGCTGCAACTCGCGCCCTTCGGCGTCGAGTTCGTAGGTTGCGATATCCGGTGCGGCCTCTTCGGATGCAAAGCGGTTCACACCGACAACCGGGCGGACGCCACCCTCGATCTCCTGGTGGATCTTGTACGCCTCGTCGGCGATGAGCCCCTGCAGGTAACCATCTTCGATCGCGGCAACCATGCCACCGTGATTCTCGAGATCGCTCATGATCTCGATGATCTTCTTCTCGGTGGCGTCGGTGAGAGCCTCCACGAAGTACGAGCCACCGAGCGGATCGGCGACGCGGGTGACACCGGTTTCCAGGGCCAGGATCTGCTGGGTGCGCAGCGCCATCGTTGCCGACTCCTCGCTGGGAAGCGCGAAGGGCTCATCCCAGGCGGCGGTGAACATCGACTGCACACCACCGAGGACCGAGGCCATCGCCTCGTAGGCGACGCGGACCAGGTTGTTCTGGGCCTGCGGTGCGTACAGCGAGGCGCCGCCTGCCACACAGCCGAACCGGAACATCGCGGCCTTCTCCGTCTTGGCGCCGTACCGTTCCCGCACGATCGTCGCCCAGCGGCGACGGCCGGCCCGGTACTTGGCGATCTCCTCGAAGAAGTCGCCATGTGTGTAGAAGAAGAAGGAGATCTGCGGCGCGAACTGATCGATGGTCATCCGACCGCGCTCGACAACCGTGTCGCAATAGGTGACACCGTCGGCGAGCGTGAAGGCCATCTCCTGCACGGCATTTGCACCCGCGTCACGGAAATGCGCACCGGCAACCGAGATGGCGTTGAAACGCGGGACCTCGGCGGCACAGAACTCGATGGTGTCGGCGATCAGTCGCAGCGACGGCTCCGGTGGCCAGATCCAGGTGCCACGCGAGGCGTACTCCTTGAGTACGTCGTTCTGGATTGTGCCCGTGAGTTTTTCGCGGGGCACACCCTTCTTCTCGGCGGCAGCGACATAGAGGGCCAGCAGAATCGCGGCCGTGCCGTTGATCGTGAAGCTGGTGCTGATCTTGTCCAGCGGGATGTCGGCGAACAAGATCTCTGCGTCCGCGAGGGTGTCGACCGCACACCCCACCCGGCCGACCTCGTCGGTGAACTCGGGATCGTCGGAGTCGTAACCGCACTGGGTCGGAAGATCGAGTGCCACCGAAAGTCCGGTGCCACCCTGCCCGAGCAGGTACTTGTACCGCTCATTGGACTCTTCGGCGGTTCCGAATCCGGAGTACTGACGGAAGGTCCAGAGTCGTCCCCGATAGCCCGACGGAAAGTTACCGCGGGTGAAAGGGAACTCGCCTGGGGCGGGCGGGGTCGACCCCTCGGGATTCGGTCCGTACACCGACTCAAGAGGGATGCCAGAGGAGGTTTCCACGTTCTCGTTCATTGTTGAATACCGTACTTGCAAAAAATGAGAATGCCAATACCATTTATCGTGAATGGTCCTTGAGCTGCTGCTCAACGCAGTGGCAACGGGCCAATCGGAGAGAGGACCGCACACCAGATGACCACCGACGCCACCCGCCGCGAGACTTATGACGCAGGTATGAAGGTTCGCGAGGAGGTGGTCGGGGCCGAGTACGTCGCACGTGCGGTCGCCGCCACCACCGATTTCACCCGCCCGATGCAGGAGCTGGTGACCGAGTATTGCTGGGGCGCGGTGTGGACCCGCCCCGGACTCGGGCGCCGCGAACGCTCGATGATCAACCTGGCGATGCTCACCGCCCTGGGCAAACCGACCGAACTCGCCGCCCACGTCCGCGGCGCACTCACCAACGGGGTGACCCCGGAAGAAATCCAGGAGGTCCTGTTGCAGACCGCGATCTATGTCGGTGTCCCGGCTGCGCTCGAATCCTTCCGAGTGGCAAACGAAATCGTTGCGGAGCACCTCGCATGAGCGCACGAGAGAAGAATCGGGTCGCGTTCGTCGGCTTGGGCAACATGGGCGCGCAGATGTCGATCCGACTGCTCGACGCCGGTTACGACGTCGTCGGATTCGACCCGACCGAAGCAGCTCGCGAAGCCCTCGTCACCGCGGGCGGCAGGTCCGCCACCACCGCGGCCGAAGCCGTCGTCGGTGCCGAATACGTCATCCTCATGCTGCCGAGTTCACGTGTCGTCGAGGTCGTGCTCGGTGACGAGGCGGTACTGGCCGCACTGAATCCCGGGACCACCGTCATCGACATGAGCTCGTCGGAGCCACTGTCGACGGTCGAACTCGCGAAGGCGGTCGAGAAAACCGGAGCAGTCCTGGTCGACGCACCGGTCTCCGGTGGAGTTGTCGGTGCGCAGGGCGGGAAGCTGACGATCATGGCAGGCGGTACCGCAGAAGCCGTCGGCGCGATCTCCGATGTGATGGCGCCGATGGGAACGATGACCCGGGTCGGCGACACCGGTGCAGGTCACGCCCTGAAGTCGATCAACAACCTGATGGCAGCGGTCGGTCTCTTGGTCACCTCCGAAGGCGTCGCCATCGGACGGCGTTTCGGTCTCGACCAAGAGCTGATGGTGTCGATGCTGAACTCATCAAGCGGCCAGAATGCGGCCACGGATGTGAAGTTTCCCCGGTTCGTCATCCCCGAGACCTATAACTCGGGCTTCCGGATGGAACTGATGCTGAAGGACATGCGGATCGCCACCGGACTCGCATCGGCGATCGGTGTCCCCACCCCGCTCGGCGAACGAGCTGTCGAGGTCTGGGCTACCGCCGACAAAGACCTCGGTCCCGGAGCCGATCAGACCGAGATTGCGAAGTGGACTACTTCCCAAACCCGATAATGTGCCCTTTTGGCGCAGGTTTTCCCAGGTGGACGCCGCCAGAACCCCACACTATCGGGGGGCGGTAGGCGACTGGGCGAAGTGCGCCTCGATGATGGCCCGGACGGTGTGCCGGCAGCGACCACAGTCGCGGCCGGCACCACAGGCATTCGCAACTTCTTTGGACGTGCGTGCCCCGTCGATCACGGCCTGCTCGACGACGTGACTCGTAACCCCTTGGCACAAACAGACATACATCGCGGATACCTGCGACTAACCGATCATCTGTAGTTCCATGACCCGCTCCAACTTTCCGACGAACAGCGGCGGGTACACGCCGACACCCGCGCCCTGCATCCATTCGGCAGCGGCGTCAGGTCGCTCGACCCAGGCGATGGCATTTTCCTCGGTGTCGAGTTCCACCAGGATCATCACTTCCTGGCGATCGTCGAAGGCCTGATAGATCCAGACCTTGCGCACCCCGGAGGCAATGAACCGCCGCAAACTGACACGGACCTTTTCCAGCAGAGTCGTCACGTCGTCCACCGGCGCAATGGCGGCGACGATGATGCCCGAATCCCCTGACGCGGGCGATTCGAGTTCGATTTTTTCGACGACATCGCCTGCGAACATCGGTGGAATTTCTTCGACGCCTGCCGCGTCGTACCAATCCATCACCGCGGGGCTCCGCAAGAGTTTGTCGATCGATCCCCGATCACGCAGTCCCAGCGTGGCGAACACGCGTTTGGGATCGTGAAGCGCCCGGTAGACAACGAGGTGATGGGCGCCGAGACGGGCAAGCGAATCATTGTTCACCGCAAGGCGTTCCAGGATTCCGGCTTCGTCGGACACGGAGAAGTCCGCGGCCAGAATTCGCGAATGCTGGGTCATTTGAGCCCGTCCCTGCTGTCTAAGGTCTGTCATTGCCGGTCGAATCGCCATGCTACCGGGTAAATTGATTTGAGCGCGTGGGTTCATACGGCCCCACCAGGACCAGCCCTCCCGGTGTCTGAAAACACCCGCTTCTTTTGACGTGAGGAGAAACCATGCAAGGAGATCCCGAGGTTCTCAAACTGCTCAATGAGCAGTTGACCAGTGAACTGACGGCAATCAACCAGTACTTCCTGCATTCGAAAATGCAGGAACATTGGGGATTCACCGAAATAGCCGCCACCACCCGCGCCGAATCCTTCGACGAGATGAACCATGCCGAAGCGCTCACCAACCGGATCCTGCTGCTCGACGGCCTGCCCAACTACCAGCGGTTGTTCTCGCTGAAAGTGGGCCAGACCCTGCGCGAGCAATTCGTCAGCGACCGGGCCATCGAGGTCGACGTCATCAACCGACTGAAACCGGGAATCGCGATGTGCCGTGAGAAACACGACACCACCAGTGCAATTTTGCTGGAAGGGATTCTGGCCGACGAGGAAATACATCTCGACTATCTCGACACCCAACTCGAGTTGATGGACACGCTCGGCGAGGCGCTATACCTCGCGCAGTGCGTGGCACGCCCTCCGAAGTGATCCGGGTCGGTCGCGTGTAGGTCGTTGAGGCGATATCGACGCCCCCCGGCTCTGCGACTACCCTCGGTTCCAAAGGCGATGACACGAGGGCCTGACACCGGGCCCTCGTGTTTTCGCATGGTTCACGTGAGGAATTGATGTTCAAGAAGGTCGGCACGGTCATCGCAGCCCTGTGTGCTCTACTCGCACTCACCAGCCTGGGGGTGTCGACCGCAACGGCAGCCCCTGCGAAGATCGACCTCGGCGGTGGGTCCGGACTGCTGTTCCCAGAAGGTCGCGGCGGATTCAGTGCGTGCACCCTGACCACCATCGGACACGATCAGAACAACGCCCTTGTCGGACTGACCGCCGGACATTGCGGGGATGCCGGTACGCCGGTCCTCGCAGAATCGGCCAGGTCCGCGGGGTATATCGGCCAGATCGTGTACACGAACGAGGTTCTCGACTACGCGATAATCCGGTTCGATGCCGCCAAGGTCAATCCCGTCCGACAGATCGGCGGCGTGACGATTCGCGGACTTCGCACGCAGGCGCCGCAATTCCTCGAATTCGCATGCAAGGAAGGCCGCACCACCGGCAATACCTGCGGCATCACCTGGTTCTCGGACGGCTTTGCGCACTTCAGCCAGATCTGCGTCGTCGAGGGTGATTCCGGTAGCCCGGTGGTTGTCGGCGACCGCCTCGTCGGCATGGTCAACGCCTACTACTTCCTCGGCTGCATCGGCCCCGAGACCGGCACCAACATCAAGCCGATCCTCGACGACATGCGTCAGCGCGGCATCACGGACTTCCGCGTCGTCTGACCTCTGCGGTCGGGAACTTTCCTGATTCCGCCCACCTCTGCGACTCCCCCGAACCCGATCTCGGCATCGACGTCGGCACCGAAGGGAGCCTGCGGCAGGTGGGCGGTTTTCATTGCGTTCTGATAGATCGCAACAAAGGCTACGGCCAGCGCCACGCCGAGTAAGACTGCGATTATCACGGCTTCGATTTCCATGTCCAAAACTATGCGCTCGAAAAGATCAAGCCAACAGTGGCCGATTTGACCTTCGTCGCAAATTTACTGCCATACTGGTTATGTGTTGAGATCAGCCGCAGTCATCTTGCAAGAACCCGTGGCGGCGTTCGAGTACGGCGTTGTCAGCGAGGTCTTCGGCGTTGATCGCACCGACGAGGGCGTACCCCGAATCGATTTTCGGGTGTGCGGGATCGAACCGGGCAAGCCACTGAACTTCACCACCGGCGCCCAAATCATCCCCACCTACGGACTCGACGCCTGCGCCGACGCCGACCTCGTGGCGATCCCGGCCGGGCGGCTCACCGCGGACTACCCCGAAGAAGTACTCGATGTCCTTCGTGCGGCTGACAAGCGTGGCGCCTACATCCTGTCGGTCTGCACCGGCGCGTTTGTGCTCGCCGCCGCCGGACTCCTCAACGGGAAGTCAGCCACGACGCACTGGCGGTACGGCACGCAGATGTCCGAACTGTTCCCCGAGGTCCGCATCAACACCGACGTCCTCTATGTCCAAGAGGGCAACATCATCACCAGCGCAGGCACGGCCGCCGGTATCGATGCCAGCCTGCACCTGATCCGGACGGAACTCGGACCGATCGCGGCAAACAAGATCGCCCGGCGGATGGTGGTGCCTCCCCATCGCGATGGCGGGCAACGTCAATTCGTGAAAGAGCCTGTCCCCGAATGTGATAGCGACGGATTCGGGCAGGTCCTAGGCTGGATGCTGACCAATCTCGACACCGATATAGCCATTTCCGACATGGCCGCAAAAGCGCATATGTCGCCGCGCACGTTTGCCCGCAGATTCCGCGACGAGGTGGGCACCAGTCCGCTTCGGTGGCTCACCGAGCAACGGGTGCTGGCCGCGCAGGGATTGCTGGAGTCGAGTGATCACGGCATCGAGGAGATCGCGCGGCAGGTGGGATTCGGTTCGGCAACGCTGCTGCGTCACCACTTCTCGACCGCTGTGGGCATCACACCCACCGCGTTCCGGGGCCGCTTCGGCTGCGTCGGCTGACTCCGGCGTCCCTCTACGATGGGTCCGACCCCCGACCGGAAGCAGCGGAGACGATGACCAGCAACTCAGGCGATTCAGGTGACCGCCGTCCGGATCTGAACAAGCATCCGGACAACACCGAAGCGACGCAAGCATTTACGCCCCCGGTCAATCCCTACCCTGCGCAACCGACGTACCCGACATCGTCGTCCGACCAGTTCGCGCCGTATACCCCTCCGCAGTACGGGGATCCGCTGCAAACCCACTACCCCTCGCAGCAGTATCCGCCACAGCAATACCCGACGCCCCAATACCCGGCACCCCAATACCAGGCACTGCAGTATCCCGAGCCCGAGTTCGCGATGGGTGGCCCTCCGCCGGTGCGGCTACAACCCGCCGCGATCGCAGCAACTCGCGCGCTCGGGGCCGTGGCAATGGTGGGTGCATTGCTGTTCATCGCGTACGGCTGGTTGACATGGGCTTCGTTCGAGCCGAAATACACCGATGCGGCAAAGGTTTCGGTCAACGGCTGGGGTCAGGTGTTCCAGGATGGTTCGCAGCTGATCATGGATCCGGGAACAACCGGGACACCCTTCGCGGCGATCTTCATCCCGTTCTTGGTACTGCCGGTGGCCATTTTGGCGCTGCTGGTCATGTGCAACATCGGCCGTTTCGGCAACTCTGTCGCGATCCTCGTCCTGTCGGTCTTACACCTGTTCGTGGCACTGGTATTTCTTGCCGTTCCCAGCACGTGCATCATCTTCGACGATGACGAGGATTCGACCCTGTTCGAAGGGCTGAACGACTTCTCGACCGGGCCTGGCGCCATCCTGGCAACCGTGACATTGGTGGTCATGACCGGGACAAGCATCGCGGGAATCGTCCTGGGTCACAAAAAGATCAACCCACCCTCTGCACCGGCCGGATACGGCGGATATCCCGGATACTGATCCCTCAGTCGGCCGGGGTGTCGGGCTCATAGGAATCGGCGAACGAGATCCGCGGCATCGCGGTCGCCGCGTAAACCGTCAGCGCCAGGAACACCAAGAAGGTCAGTGCGAAACCGGCTGCAACAGCCGCAAATCCGTAGTGGACGGCGCGTTCGATGATGCCGTCGCCGGACACCCACAACGAGGCAAATGCCGACAGCACGGTACCCAGTAGCGCCCAGGCTGCTCCCCTTGCCCGCGGTCCAACGGTCGACACATAGAACAACCGCTCATAGATGGCCGTCTCGAACTCGTCGACGGCGGCCGCCCGCACCGGATCGTCCCCGGCGACCGTCCGCAGTTTCACCGCCAGTTCGACGTCCTTGCCGAGACGCTGCGCCTCGGTCTGCCGATACCAGACGTACAGGCCCACCCCGATGACCACCGCCAGAACGAAAATCCCAACACCCACTGCCGCCCACGATGTGTCATTCACCTGACACACGTTACAGAAAACGTCCTATCACGCCAGCGCGCCCGAGGCCGCGGACGACACCGGTGATCATTTGAACTGTGTATGGGTCTGTTCACCGGAGTCCGGGATGCCTACGATAATGCGGTACCAAAGTGCAGTTTTCGAACTCATAGGGGAATGGGTCAGATGGCCGAGTTGATCGGATTGACCAAGCGCGTTGTCGAAGCACGCCTGAACAACACGTCAGTCAAGGCAGTGAGCGGATCGATGATCTCGTACCAGGGGCAGGTCGAATTCAAATCGGCCGGATTCGGCGGCGGATCAGGCGTTCTCGCCGGCCTCAAACAAAAGGCGACAGGCGAATCGCTGAAGTTGATGGAGTGCACCGGAAATGGCATCGTGCACCTGGCGATCAATGCGCAGTACACCACCGTTCTGCAACTCAACAACGAGACCATCCAGGTCGAGTCGCGCCAACTCCTGGCCATGGCAGGCAACTTGCAGACCAATGTCCAATTTTCCGGAGTCGGCGGGATGTCCAGCGGTCAAGGACTTTTCACCACCACGGTGACCGGCAGCGGCCAGGTCGCGTTGTTGTCGGCAGGCGGACCGCTGATTCACCTCGAGGTCAATCCCAATCTCCCGTTGGTGGTCGATCCAGACGCATTTGTCTCCGCCAAAGGCCAACTACAGCAGTCCTTTGTCACCGATGTCAGCTGGCGTTCGATGATCGGCCAAGACGGCGGTGAGGCCTTTTCACTGCGCTGGCAGGGTCAGGGTGTTGTGTCCATCCAACCGGCGGAGCGGTGAGCGACATGGTTTTTGAGAAGATCAACTCGAAGGTTGTCAAGGTCGACGTCGGCCAGGCCGGTGGTGTGGTTGCCCGAAAAGGCGCCATGCTCTTCTACACCGGCCAGATTCAGTTCTCTCCGCACCAGATTCCCGGGGCCGGCGGAATGCCTGGTCTTGGCGGTATGGGTGCCATCGCCGGTATGGCAGGCCGGATGATGCGCGGTGAGCACGAGGCCACCATGATGGCGCAGGGGCACGGCCAGATCCACTACGGATTCGGCGGGCTCGCAGTACATGTCATCGACATGCCCCAGGGCGGCACCGTTACCGCCGATGCGTCCAGAACACTCGGTTACACCGCGGGTCTGCAGGCCTCCATCGTGTCGATGACGTCCCAGGGCAACGGCAACGGCGGCGACGGCGGCGGACGCGGCGGTGGTCTGATGGGAGCACTCCGCGGAGCGGCAACCGGCGCACTGACCGGCGACGGCATGTTCACCACTCAGTTGCAGGGAATGGGTTCGGTGGTCTTGCTGGCCCACGGCGAGGTGCTGGAGATCCAGGTCGGCGGCCAGTACCCGGTCGTCGTCGACCCGCAGGCGTTTGTCGGCACATTCGGAAATGTGCAGACCCAGCTGAAGTCGACCGCGGGCTGGCGCGATGCCGTCGGACGTGGAGCCGGCGAGGCGATGCAGTTGCTGTGCCAGGGGCAAGGGACCGTGTTCGTGCAAGCGTCCGAAGAAAAGCTGTAGGGGAAAGCCATGAGCGACATACTCAATCCGTCAATGCTGCAGGGCGATGACAACATTCCCGGCAACAGCTACGCGTACTACATGCAGATGACCAAGCCCTGGATCATGTCCAAGGGCGCCATGATCGCCTACTACGGGCAGATGCAGTTCCAGGCCCTCATCCAGGGCATGCAGACCTCGATGATGCAGCAACTCGCAGGCACCATCAGCGCACCGCTGTACATGGGCGACTTCATCATTGCCCAGGGACAGGGCACGCTCATCATCGGCGACCGTGGATACGACATCAACTCCTACGACCTCGAAGACGGCAACCTGACGGTGCGTGCCGCGAACCTCCTGGCATTCGAGCCGGGACTGCAGCTCAACCAGTCGATCGTCCCCGGATACCTCACGCTCATCGGAAGCGGTAAGTTCCTGGCGTCGTCGAATGGACCGGTCATGTTCGCCGAACCACCGCTTCGCGTCGACCCCGAAGCCCTTGTCGGATGGGCCGACTGCCCCTCCCCCAGTCATCATTACGACCAGAGCTGGGTGACCGGATTCATGGCCGCGGGCGCGGCCATGATGGGTGCGGCCAGTGGAGAAGAGCAGCAGTTCGACTTCACCGGATCCGGCACGGTCCTGATCCAGTCCAGCGAGAAGGTCATCAACGACCACAATCTGGTGCGCAGCCTGGAAAGTCAGATCCCGGGCCTGTCGTCGGTCGGGCTCACGCGGCTCAACCAGAAGATCCAGTCACAAATGGCGCAGCAGCAACAAAGTTACTGAGTCCGGGCAATATTCGGGTACATCCGGTGGACGGTCGGACTACAGCAGGTAGAGCAGTGTGAGTCCGGCCGCACACGCGGCCACAGAGAGAATCAACGAACCGGCGGCGTAGACCATTGCCGCACCACGTCGCTCTTGTTGGATCAGTTGAACGGTCTCGACACTCGCGGTACTGAATGTGGTGTAACCACCGCAGAATCCGGTACCGATGATGGCTTGCAATTCGGTGGCGCCCGCGTGATACATCACAGATCCGGCCACCGCGCCGATGATCAGGGAGCCGGTCACGTTGATGACACCGGTGCCCCACGGGAACGTCACCGAGATCCTGCGCTTGGCCTCCGAATCGATGACAAACCGGAGGACGGCACCCAGTGCCCCTGCCAGCGCCACCCAGAAGATCATCGGTGCCGCACCGATCTACCGTGAACCGCTGCTGCCGCCGATATCCCGGCCCAGGCCATCAGGCCTCCCACGACAACAGTCGTCGCCATATATCCCACCGCCGTACCGGGATTGCCGTCACGAAAGAGCAGCGTCGACTCCAGGGAAAACGCGCTGTAGGTCGTGAAGGTGCCACAGAATCCGGTCCCCAGGAACAACCGCGCGCGCTGACGCCACCCGATATCGGAGCCCATGCGAACCAGCGCCTCCAGCACCACGCCCAACACGAAGGCTCCGACCAGGTTGATCAGAAATGTGGTCCAGGGCCACCCGGATGGTTCAAAGGGGTAGGCCTTCTCCAGGAGATAGCGGGCTCCGGTACCCAACAGGCCGCCGACGAAGATCGGGACCAGCGCACTCAGGCGCAGATGCAACGGGCGGTCGGACATCTGTACGAATCTACTGCCCGCAAGCGGTACAGGCGATTTCACACGCAAAAGCCCCCCACGGCCGGGGGGATGGCCGTGGGGGGCTTTACGCCAGGCGATGCGGGCTGCGCATCACCTGCGGTCTCGGGTCAGGCGACCTGCGCCTGCCACATCCAGTGCAGCTGCTCGAGCCGCGCAGCAAAGCCGATCAGCAGATCCTGGGTGACCGGATCAGCCTTTTCGGTGGCCTCGATACGGGACCGCAGTCCGTCGACAACGGTCTTGATGTTGGCGACGATCTCCTTCACCACATCGACGTCCTTGGTCCAGCCATCGCCGAAACCCTTGGTGCCTGCCGTCTTTGCCACGGTCTCAGCCCGACCGTCCGGGCTGACACCGATCGCGGTGGCACGCTCTGCCGCGGCGTCGGTGAAGTCACGCGCAGCCGTGACCAGTTCATCCAGTTCGAGGTGAACCGAACGGAACTGCTGGCCGACGACGTTCCAATGCGCCTGCTTGGCAATCAGCGACAGGTCGATCATGTCGACAACGGTCTCCTGCAGCGCCTTACCTGCCACAGCCTGCTGGTCTTTGCTCAGTGTGCTGGTGATGGGATTGGTCATTCCGCTACCTCCTGTGCGCGCAAAAATGCGATTGAGTCTGTTGGGTTCAACCCTGGCCGACAGACGCCTATTCCCCGTTTCGGACGCCCTCTTCGACCCGCTTGCCCAGGTCTGCATCCACGTTTTTCCAGTACTCGAACACACGCGAGAAAACCGGCTCCCGAACGCCACCGAGCACGTGTCCAACGATGTTGCCCACCAGTCGTTCCCGGGCCTCATCGTCGAGCACCTCGCGATACAGGATTCCCGCCTGCGTGAAGTCACCGTCTTCGGCATGTTCGATGTAGCCGGCACGAATTGCCCGTCCGTCGAACTCCCACAGTCCTTCGTCGCCGGCCGCTTCTGGATCAGCATGCGGTCCGCCGAATGAATTCGGTGCATACACAGGGGTGTTCGGGTCACTGAAGGTGTAGGCCATCGCGCCTTCCTTCGAGTACGTGTTGACCGTGGCGGCCTTCGCCGCGTTCACCGGCAGTTGCGCAAAATTTGTCCCGATGCGGTGCCGATGGGCGTCGGCGTAGCTGAAGACCCGGCCGAGCAGCATCTTGTCGGGCGAAAAGCCGATTCCCGGAACCACATTCGACGGCCCGAACGACGCCAGCTCGATCTCGGAGAAGAAGTTCTCCGGATTCCGGTTCAGCGTCCACTTGCCGACCTCGATCAGCGGGTAGTCCTTCTGCGACCAGACCTTGGTCAGGTCAAACGGATTGAACCGGTATGCCTCTGCCTCTGCGACCGGCATGACCTGGACCTTCATCGTCCACGTCGGGAACTCGCCACGCTCGATGGCCTCATAGAGATCCTGGCGGTGGTAGTCGGGATCGGTACCGGCAAGTGTGTCGGCTTCGGCCTGGGTCAGGAACTCGATCCCCTGATCGGTCTTGAAGTGGTACTTCACCCAGAAGCGCTCACCTGCGGCGTTCACCCACTGGTAGGTGTGCGAACCGAAACCGTCCATGTTCCGCCAGCTCTTCGGGATGCCCCGGTCACCCATCAGCCAGGTCACCTGATGCGCAGTCTCCGGACGCAGCGTCCAGAAGTCCCACTGCATGTTGTGGTCACGCAAACCCGAACCGGGCAAGCGCTTTTGACTGCGGATGAAGTCAGGGAACTTGATGGGGTCCTTGATGAAGAAGATCGGCGTGTTGTTGCCGACGAGGTCGTAGTTGCCGTCCTCGGTGTAGAACTTCATCGCGAAGCCGCGGGGGTCGCGCCAGGTGTCAGGGCTGCCCTGCTCGCCGGCCACCGTTGAGAAGCGGACCAGCGATTCGGTCTTCTTGCCCGGCTGCAGGAACTTGGCCTTGGTGTACTTCGACACGTCTCCGGTGATCGTCAATTCGCCAAATGCGCCGCCGCCCTTGGCATGTACAACCCGCTCCGGGACCCGCTCGCGGTTGAACTGGGCGAGCTTCTCGATCAGGTAGTGATCGTGGAGCAGGATCGGCCCCTGGGTTCCTGCGGTCAGCGACTCGTTGTCGCTCGACACCGGGATCCCAGCGTTGGTGGTGGTCCGTGGGGTCATTTATTTACCTCCTGTTGAGTTCGCGCCGAGCGCTGCTCAATGCGTATTGAAAGGTGTTGCACTTCAAGAAGATATAAAGATACTGGCGCCGACCCCAATGGCCGGCGGCAGAGCTTCGGGGATCTAACCCTGCTCAGGCTTCACCTGGCATTGCGAGCAAAGTCCCCAGAACGTCACTTCGGCCTCGTCGATCATGAAGCCGTGATCGACATTTGGCTGCAGGCAGGGTGCCATCCCCACCACACAATCGACGTCACGGACCTCGCCGCAACTCCGACACACGAGGTGATGATGGTTGTCGCCGGTCCGACTCTCGTACCGAACGGAAGACCCGGCCGGTTCGATGCGGCGCAACAGTCCCCGCTCCGAGCAGACCCGCAGGACGTCGTACACGGTCTGCGTGGACACGCCCCCGAGCTGCTCGCGGACGCGGGCAGCAACGAAGTCGGCCGTGGAATGCGGATGGGTCTCCAGCAAGCCGAGAACAGCCAGGCGTGGCGCTGTCACCCGAAGACCCACCGCACGCAGCTGCTGCTGCGGGTCGCTGGGAGGCTGCTGGAAACTCATGAGACCGACCATACCGCCTTTTCTGGAATGAGTCCAGATAATATTTGGAATCTTTCCAGAAAACTCGAAATGGCAGGTAGCCGCCCTGATCGTGGCCATGAGGGTGATTGGAAGAACGGTAAACGGGGAACAACTCCGTGGTGACCACCTCATCGAACGACCCCATCGAAAACCCACCGAGCGAGACAGAAGACCGCGGGCAACCGGACAGCACCGTCTCGCTGACCGATGCCGCGCGGCCGGATGGGCCCCGCCCGATCGCCCGCGCATTGCTGGCAGTCGAGAATGTGAAAGCAGTCGACGGACCGGCCAACGCACTTGCCGGCCTCCTGCACACCAAGTTTCCTCCGGCAGCCCTGACATTCCTGCGCGGGCAGTGGCTGGGGCATCCGCTTCATCCCATCCTCGTGACCGTCCCCATCGGGGCCTGGATGGCCGTGCCGCTGCTCGATGCGACAGGCCAACGCGCCGCCGCCCAGCGTCTGGTCGCATTCGGGCTCATGGCCGCAGTTCCCGCCGGCGTCACCGGCCTCGTCGAATACACCACGCTCGACACACCTCAACGCCGTGTCGCGGTATTCCACATGGCGACGAACACGATCGGCATCGCCTGCTTCGCCCGATCCTGGCGAAAGCGTCGGCGTGGGAACGCAGTACGCGGATCGATCTGGTCGCTGGCAGGACTTGCCGTCTCCGGTGTCTCGGGTGCGCTGGGTGGACATCTCTCGTACGCCCAGAGCGCAGGGGTGTTGCGGGAACGGTAGGGCGAACGACTACCCCTGGCAATCAGCGCAGAAGTGCTTCGCCCGAATCGGACTGGACAGACGCACCGACGAGTTTCTCGAGCATTCGCGTCAACTTGGCGGCATCTCTGTCACCGACGGAATCCGAGAACTCCTTGATTGTGGGTTCGGTCAAGCTGTTCCAGTCGGCGAGGGCAGCGGTGCCCCGAGCCGACACGAGGATCAAAACCTTCCGTCGGTCGTTCGCGTCCGCGCGGCGCAATACCAGGTTGGACGACACGAGCTTGTCGATGATCTTGGTCAACGTCGGAGCAGGCATACCCACGTGATCTGCGATGGCAGTCATCGGCGAACCGGCGGTATCGGCAACAAAGTTCAGGATCCGCCATTGATCCACGGTCGAACCGCACTGTGCAAGGGCAACTTCGAGCCGCCGGGCCAACTCACGTTCGGCGAGCGTCAGCAAGCGGAAGAACCCCAGGGTTCCACCGGTTCCGCCCAGGGATGACTCCGCCATGCATAGAGACTCTAGACCAGTTCATTCGAAACGCCGATGTAGCAATCAGCGCCTACAGTGCACTCGTGAACATTGGCGATGCGAGCCACCCCACCCCTATCCAGGAGGAGCGGCTCCATCTGATCGCGCATCGCGAGGGTGTGCTCAACATTGCATTGGTGATCCCGTTACAGGGACCGGCGGGGCTGTTCGGCCCGTCCTGTGAGGCGTGCGCCCAACTCGCGGTGGAGGAGGCCAACGCCACCGACGGGGTGATGGGCCGTGAAGTTCGACTGATCGCTGTCGACGGCGGCCAGGCACCGCGCCGTGTCGCCGATGAGGTCGGCGCCTTGATCAACGCTTCGGCCATCGACGCCGTCACCGGGTGGCACATCTCTGCCGTCAGGGAGGTGCTCGCACCGCGGATCGGGGCACGCATCCCCTATGTTTACACCGCACTCTATGAAGGCGGCGAGCACCGGCCCGGCGTATTCCTGACCGGGGAAACTCCGGATCGCCAGCTCTGGCCTTCCTTGCGATGGTTCGACCGCAACGCCGGCATCCGACGTTGGGCCATCGTGGGCAACGACTACATCTGGCCCCGAATGTCATCACGATCGGCCACCAAGTTCCTACGGGCCGAGGGTGGCATCGTCTGCGACGAGATGTTTGTTCCGCTGGGAACCACCGAGTTCGGGTCGGTACTCCGTCGACTCGAGAGCAGCGGGTGCGAAGGGGTCCTGATGCTGCTGATCGGCGACGACGCGGTTGCGTTCAACCGACAGTTCGCGGCCGCGGGATTCGACCGAGACCTGATCCGCTTCAGCTCGCTGATAGACGAGAATGTCCTACTCGCTTCCGGTCCCGAGAACTCCCGCGGACTGATGACCGCCGCAGGATTTTTCGACGATCTGTCCACCGCTTCGAGCCTGGACTTCTCTGCCCAGTACTTCCATCGCTTCGGGTCTGGCGCACCGGTGCTCAACAGTCTCGGCGAATCGTGTTACGAAGGCATCCGATTGATCGTCGAACTCATGAGACGGTCCGGATCGACCCAGGTGAACCCGATGCGCGCGATCGCGGAGGGACTGACCTACGAAAGTCCCCGTGGCAAGGTGGAGATCCGTGACGGACATCTGAACCATTCCGTGTTCCTGGCTGCCGCAGACGGACTACAGTGGGATGTCTTGCACGAGTTGCAATCCTGACGTCCCGGGAGTCCCGTTCGTCACCTCGCCCAATGGGTTAACCGATCATTTACACAAAGACCCACTATTGTCACGTTCACTTTGAAATAGTTTCTATAGAAAGTATTTCAAGAGAAAGTGAATCCGTTGGCGACCTACACCTACCGCTGCCCCGAGTGCGGGGAGTTCGATCTAGCACTCCCAATAGGCTCTGCGAACCGAACCACCGAGTGCCTCACGTGCTGCCAGACGTCCACGCGCGTCTACTCCGGGCCGGCACTCCACGGGAGTGCGTCACCGCTGCGCCTGGTTCGCGAACTCAGCGAAGCCAGCTCCTCCGAACCCACCATCACCCGTCACGTCCCGGAAGCCGCACGCGCCCGGCCGGCCGGGGCGACAAACCCCCGCCACGCCCTCCTTCCACGCCCCTGACCAACCCCGGTCGTACCGAGCAACATCCCACGAATCAGGAGAATCACGTGCCCGAAGTCCTCTTCGATGTCGACCAGGCCAAACTCATGAAAGATCAAATGGTGCCAGGCCATAACCGCTGGCACCCCGACATCCCGGCCGTCGCGACCGTCCGGCCTGGTGCAGAGTTCCGCCTCGAGTGCCGCGACTGGACCGACAATCAGATCGGCAACAACGATTCGGCCGATGACGTCCGCGATGTCGACCTGAGCAAGGTCCACATGCTCAGCGGTCCGATCGCGGTCGAAGGCGCTGAGCCGGGCGACCTCCTCGTGGTCGACATCCTCGACATCGGACCTGTGCCACAGGCTGCGGGTCCCGGATCGGGTGAAGGATGGGGCTACACAGGCGTCTTCGCGAAGAAGAACGGCGGCGGCTTTCTGACCGACCACTATCCGGATGCCCTCAAGGCGGTGTGGGATTTCCACGGCCAGAAGGCGACATCCCGACACATACCTGGTGTCGAATACACGGGTATCACCCATCCCGGACTATTCGGCACCGCACCATCGGCAAAGATGCTATCGCGCTGGAATATCCGCGAACAGGCCTTGATCGACACCGACCCTCACCGGGTGCCGGCGCTGGCGCTGCCACCCCTGGCGAAGAACGCGGTCACCGGACTGGCCACCGGAGAGGTTGCCACCCGAATTGCCGAGGAGGGCGCGCGGACCGTTCCCCCACGCGAAAACGGCGGCAACCAGGACATCAAGAACTTCAGTCGCGGTTCACGGGTGTTCTATCCGGTCCACGTAGAGGGTGCCTTGTTCTCGGGCGGCGACCTCCACTTCAGTCAGGGCGACGGTGAGATCACATTCTGTGGCGCCGTGGAGATGGGTGGGTTCGTCGATGTACGGGTCGATCTGATCAAGGGTGGCATGGAGACCTACGGGGTGACCACCAACCCGATCTTCCTGCCCGGCAACGTCGAACCGCGTTACAGCGAGTTCCTCTCCTTTGTCGGAATCTCGGTTGACCATGAAACCGACACCAACTATTACCTCGACAGCACCCTGGCATATCGCAATGCATGCCTCAACGCCATCGAGTACCTCAAGAAGTTCGGATACACCGGTGAGCAGGCATATCTGCTCCTCGGTTCTGCACCGATCGAGGGGCGTCTGAGCGGCGTCGTCGACACCCCCAACTCGTGCTGCACGCTCTACCTGCCGACCGCCATCTTCGATTTCGAAATCAGGCCGTCGGCGGCCGGGCCAGTGAGTGTGGACAGGGGTCAATGCGCGACGAGTTCCGCTGCCATGTAACCGTTTTCAACAACCCATCCAACCTTCCAAGCAGAGAGAACCAATGATGAGCGAAACCGAAGTGCACATCTTCGAACTCGGAGATTTCACCACCCAGCACGGCGCCACCCTGCGTGGCGCACAACTGGCGTACACCACCTACGGTGAGCTCAACGCCGACAAGTCGAATGCCATCGTCTATCCGACGTGGTACTCCGGCCGACACTGGGACAACGAGTGGTTGCTCGGCCCAGGCCGTGCGCTCGACCCTGCGAACTACTTCATCATCATCCCGAATATGATCGGCAACGGCCTCTCGACGTCCCCGAGCAACACCGAGGGAGCCTATGCCGGACCACGGTTCCCCGACATCACCTTCTACGATCAGGTCCGTGCTCAGCACGCGCTCGTCACCGAGCAGTTCGGTATCGAGAAACTCGCGCTGGTCACCGGGTGGTCGATGGGTGCGGGACAGACCTACCAGTGGGGCGTGAGTTATCCCGAGATGGTCGAACGCATCGCACCGTTCTGTGGATCCCCGCGGACGGCCCCCCATAACCAGGTATTCCTCGACAGTATCGCCGCCGCACTGAAGGCGGATGCCAAGTTTGCGAACGGATGGTACGGCGATGACCTTCCGATCGTCGGACTCCGTGCGTTCGCGAGAGTCTATGCGGGGTGGGGTTTCTCGCAGGCGTTCTATTGGCACAAAGAGTACGAGAAACTCGGCTACACGTCACTGGAAGACTTCGTGGTCGGCTTCTGGGAGGGCTTCTTCCTCGATGGACGTGACCCGAACAACCTGTTGACGATGATCTGGACTTGGCGCAACGGAGATGTCGGTCTCACACCCGGATTCAACGGTGACACCGAGGCGGCGCTTGGGTCCATCCGGGCGACGTCCATCGTGATCCCCGCCGAAAAGGATCTCTACTTCCCGCCGGAGGACGAGGCCTGGGCCGTGAGTCACATGAGCAATGTGGAACTCCGCATCATGCCCGGGATCTGGGGTCACTTCGCCGGTGGTGGCAAGAATCCCGAAGACATCGATTTCATCGATGCCGCACTCCTTGAGTTGCTCGCCAAACCGGGTGGCCTGAGCTGACTTTCATCCATCGGTCGGGTGGGTTTTCCCGAACCCACCCGACTGTCTCGGTCACACCCACTCCACCTCTATGTCAGGACCTCCATGAAATTCACACTCCCCCATGAGATCAGCGCATCGATAGTGGCTTTTGCGACGGTCTTTCTCACGATGAGTCCGCTATTCATGCCCACCTGGGCCATCTTCATCACCTGGGCGGGGATCTTTCTGCTCGGCGGTCCGTCGCGTGAGAACGCGACGAAGATGGTCATCGCCACCACGGCGGGCACCGCGTTCGGCGTTGTCGCCCTCTACGTGAACAACACCATCAGCCCACATATCGGTGGCGGGACATTCGGTAAGACACTTGCGCTCGCCATCATCATCTTCGTGGTGAACGCATCGCTACTCACGCTCGGACGCCTTCCGCTCTTCAGCCTGATTCCAGGCATGTTCTTCGGATTCGCGTCGGTGACCGCAACCTACCTCGGCGGTTTCGGCTTCGACGCCGGAAATCTGGGTGCTGCTGCCGTCAGCTCCGCCGCGATGAGCGCGCTCGGTCCGCTCGCGGCATACCTCGGTGTGCGACTCATGAATGTGAAAGCCACACGTCTCGACGCTGCCGAACCCAGCCCGGCGACCTGACGATCTCGGTTCCCGTCACCCGCTGCCGGCTCCCGGGAGGCGGGATGTCGGGCCGCTGATCCGGACATTGATCCGAAGTCGGACATCGCCACCAACGGTGTCGGCGAGCACCTAAGCTGGGAACATCCGACTGGGCTGGGAGGCCACTATGTCGAACTTCTCACTGCGTGCTGCAGTACGTCTGATTGCGAGCTCCGCACTGATCACGGCAACGATATCCGTGGTGGGAGCCCCGGCGGCACAAGCCGCGGCGACCTGTCCAGGCGCCGGGCAAGCGCCGGTACTGGTCGCCCAGGTCCCAGGTGCCGCGCTCGAAGGTCTCACTGTCGATCCCGCCGGTCGTCTCTACACCACGGATCTGATCAGCGGCCGCCTGTTCCGGATCGATCGCCCGGGAGCCGGTGCCGTACCGGTGGCGACCGTCCCCAACGGCGGCGGCGGAGCCCTGGCCTGGACCCCGGACGGCACGCTTCTGGTCGGCTATGGCGCCGACGTACGGGTTCTTGTCGGCGATGTGTTGCGCGCAGCCTCCATCGCGAAGTTCTCGCCGTCCACCGGACAATTGACACCGTTTGTCACCGGGCTGAGTGCGGCGAACGGTTTGGCCGTGGCGGGCAACGGGACCATCTACGCCACCAACGATTTCGGCGCACTGGTCGGGCGGGTGTTCCCCAACGGGGCCGTGCAGCCGGATTGGGCCAACCTGCCGAGCGCCAACGGCGCGGTACTCGGCAACAACGACGGTTACCTCTACGTCTCACGAACATTTTTCAATCCGGGTGTCAGCCGGATCCCGGTCAACAACCCTGGCGCACCACAGTCTCTGGTCACATTCGGTGGCGGCGACGTGATCGCGGCGGCAGATGGTCTGACGCTGGATTCCCAGAACCGGCCGATCGTCCCCACCGACATCAGTGGCGAGATCTTGCGGGTCGACGGACCGAACAGGTTCTGCGCCCTGGCATCCGGAGTACCGGCGTCGAGCGTGGTCTCCTACGGCCGCAGCGACTCCGGGTTCTCGAAAGGACGGCTGTTCCGAGCCGGCTTCGACGGCAACATCTATGAGATCCCCGGTGCCTTCGATCCGAACGCGACCACCGCAGCACCGTAGCCAGTAGCCCGGTTGGGCACGGTCAATGGAGTTGTTGGTCGCTCGTTCCACGCAATCATCGAAGGAAAAGTTCGCGACCCCCAGCGGCTCAGCAGGTCGGCGGCTCCGGCCAATTCCTGAGCCCACCCGCGCAATTCGATGAGGTCGCGATCAGACCCGCACGCGGACCACCCGCACCACCGGAAGGTTCCGGCCACCCACGACACCGTGTTACCAATCGTGCGACCGCGGTGAAAGGTCTCGCGGAATCATCCGAAAGCGTGAGAGATTGCTGGTCTGACGGATATAAGGTGACCTCAACCAGTCGAGAAGGGGCACCTGCGGTGGCGGCAAAAACAGGCTCTGGGCTGGTCCTTGCGGTACTGGCATCAGGGCAGTTCCTGATGACACTCGACAGTTCGGTCATGAACGTCTCGATGGCAACGGTGGCCGACGACATCGGTACCACGATCACCGGGATCCAGACCGCGATCACGATGTACACGCTCGTGATGGCGAGCCTGATGATCACCGGCAGCAAGATCGGGACCATGCTCGGACGGCGCCGCGCTTTCGCGATCGGGCTGATCATCTACGGCGTCGGCTCGACGATCACCGCCCTGGCCCCGAATCTGACGGTGCTGCTCATCGGGTGGTCTCTGCTCGAGGGCATCGGGGCGGCGCTCATCATGCCCGCGATCGTCGCCTTGGTGGCCGCGAACTTCCCGGCCGACCGTCGCGCAGGCGCATACGGGTTGGTGGCGGCGGCCGGGGCGATGGCCGTCGCGGTGGGTCCGCTGCTCGGCGGTGCGGTCACGACATTCGCCTCATGGCGTTACGTCTTCGTCGGCGAGGTCGTGATCGTTGTCGCAATCCTGTTGGTACTGCGCAAGATCAACGACGTACCACCGGTCCGCATCCGGCTCGACTTCGTCGGGTCCGTCCTGTCCGTCGCGGGTCTGGGCATGTTCGTCTACGGCGTCCTGCGCTCGAGCGAATGGGGTTGGGTGCAGGCCAAGCCGGGCGGCACCGAACTCGTCGGCCTCTCGCCGGTGATCTGGCTGCTCCTCGGCGGCCTGCTCGTCCTCTACGGCTTCTTACGCTGGGAGACCCATCTCGCCGAGACCGATGGCGATCCACTGATCGATCCGGCGATGCTCCGCAATCGGCAACTCACCGGCGGATTGTCGATGTTCTTCGCGCAGTTCCTCGTCCAGGCAGGCGTCTTCTTCGCGGTCCCACTGTTCCTGTCGGTGGTTCTCGAATTGAGCGCCCTGCAAACCGGTGTCCGCATCCTGCCGCTGTCGATCGCTTTGATAGTCGCTGCCATCGGGATACCGAAGATCTGGCCGAAGGCGAATCCACGCCGGGTCATCCGGATCGGACTGACGTCGATGATCATCGGCATCGGAATCCTCGTCGCCGGAATGGATCCCGGGGCCAATGCCGGCGTCGTCATGATCCCGATGCTCTTCATGGGATTCGGGTTGGGCTCACTGTCCTCGCAGTTGGGCGCGGTGACGGTATCCGCGGTTCCCGATTCGCAGAGTGCCGAGGTCGGCGGGCTGCAGAACACCGCGACCAATCTCGGCGCATCGCTCGGTACCGCATTGATCGGCTCGATCCTCATCGCCACGCTCACCACGTCCGCCATCTCGGGCCTCGAGGACAACCCCGACGTCCCCGCGTCCGTCGCGCAACAGGCGTCAACCGAACTCGCGTCCGGAGTGCCGTTCGTGTCCAACACCCAACTCCAGGAATCGTTGACGAAGGCAGGCGTGCCGGCAGACACGGCCTCGGCGGTGATCGACGTGAACTCCGATGCCCGTCTGGAGGCGTTGCGGGCGGCGTTTGCACTGGCAGCCCTACTCGCCGTCGCCGCGCTCTTCGCGACCGGCCGGATCCCGCGAGCACCGGCAGGCACGCCGGCGGCAGCAGTCCAGACGACGGACTAGCTGCCCTTCGCGGCGGCTAGATCAGCAGGCCGAGCAGCAGGACCATGATCAGGCCGGAGACCGAGAGAACGGTTTCCATGATCGACCAGGTCTTGATCGTCTGGCCGACGGACATCCCGAAGTACTCCTTGACCAGCCAGAAGCCGGCGTCGTTGACGTGGGAGAAGAACACCGAACCGGCGCCGATGGCCAGCACCACCAGGGAGAGTTCGCCGCTGCTGAGTCCGTCGATGAGTCCGAGGATCAGTGAAGACGCGGTGATGGTCGCGATGGTCGCCGAGCCGGTCGCCAGCCTGATCAGTGCGGCAAGGACCCAGGCCAACAGGATGACCGAGATGTTGGCTTCTTTGGCCCAGTCGGCCAGAAGTGTGCCGATACCACTGTCGACGAGCACCTGCTTGAACCCGCCACCCGCGGAGACGATCAGCAGGATGCCGGCGATGGCCGGAAGTGCTGCACCCGTGCACTTTGCGATGGTGTCGCGATCCATGCCGGAACCCCGGCCGAGGGTGAACATCGCAACGACAACGGCGATCAGCAACGCGATGACCGGTGTGCCCATCACGTCGAGGACCTGCCGAACGATCTGATCATCGTTGTCGATGAAGATCTCGGCAATCGCCTTGCCCAGCATCAGGACAACCGGGAGCAGCACGCTGAAGATGGTGATGGCGAAGGACGGCCGCTTGGTGGTTTCACCATCGGCCGGGTCGGAGTCAAATGTGGTCGGGACCGGCAGCACAACCCAACGGCCCGCGAGCTTTCCGAAGAGCGGTCCGGCGACGATGATCGTCGGGACCGCGACCGCAACACCCAGGGCAAGCGTGGTGCCCAGGTCGGCACCGATGACATCGATGGCGACCAGCGGACCCGGATGCGGGGGCACGAAACCGTGCATCGCCGACAGGCCGGCCAATGCCGGGATACCGACGGTGACCAGCGACAGTCCGGAACGTCGCGCGACGAGGTAGATGACCGGCATCAGCAGCACCAGGCCGATCTCGAAGAACATCGGCAGGCCGATGATCGCGCCGACCAGTGCCATCGCCCACGGCAGCATGCGCGGTGAGGCATGTCCGACGATCGTGTCCACGATCTCGTCCGCGCCTCCGGAATCGGCGAGCAGCTTGGCGAACATCGCGCCGAGCGCGATCAGGATTCCGACGCCGGCGGCGGTGGATCCGAATCCTTTGGTGAATGAGTCGAGTACGTCCGGAATCGCTTCACCGGCAACAATTCCCACGGTGAGGCCACCGCCGACCAGCGCGAGGAAGGGATGAAACTTCGCGACGGTGATGAGAACGACGATCACCGCGATACCGGCAAGCGCCGCCAGGATCAGCTGCCAGCCGGGTGCTACGGGTTCAGGCAACTCCGTATCGGCTGCCAGCACAGCCATGGATCCGGCGTTCATCAGTTCTCCTCGGAGATGCTCGGGTCGACGCCGGCGGCGGCGACATAGGCCTCGACGATCTCGTCGATGGTTTGGTCGATGTTGATCTCGTAACCGTGCTCATCGGCCCCGAGAGGTTCGAGGGTCTCGAACTGTGAGGCGAGCAGCGACGGCGGCATGAAATGTCCGGGCCGGCTGGCCTGGCGTCGTCCGATCACCTCTGGCGTGCCGGACAGGTGCACAAATCGCACCGTCGGGCAGTGCGCACGGAGTTGGTCACGGTATTTGTGTTTGAGAGCCGAACAGCTCATCACGCCACCGTCGCCGTGCTCTGCGAGCCATTCACCGATCGTCTCGAGCCAGGGATACCTATCGGCGTCGTCGAGCGGATGGCCCGCCGACATCTTCGCGATGTTGGCTGCAGGGTGAAAGTCGTCGGCGTCAGCAAACGGGACGCGGAGCCGTTGCGCGAGCGCAGCGCCGACCGTCGACTTGCCCGAACCCGACACCCCCATCACAACCAGAGCTGATCGCATGCTTTCTCCTCGCCACGTCTGCTGACCCACCGCAGATCCCACTTCAATAGTCATACTTTTGTAAGGTTGTCCGTCATAAAACCAGTTCTTTGGTACACGAGCAAGCGAATGAGAAGATAATTGCGTGGCATCTGACACAACCGTGGGTGAATTGCATGGCAGTGTTGTGACCGATCTCGGAACTCGGATCGTGTCCGACGACCACTCCGCCGGGGATGTGCTGACACTCGATGGCGTCGGCAAGCACTACGGGGTGTCGAGGACGGTCGCACGCGAGGCCATCCGCGTACTGGAATCCATGGGCATGGTGGCCTCCCGCCGCAGGGTGGGGATCACCGTTCAGCCCAAGGAGATGTGGAACGTCTTCGACCCACGGCTGATCCGTTGGCGCCTCGACGCCGGTGAGCGAACAGAGTTCCTGTTGACGCTCTCAGAGTTACGTCGCGGATTCGAGCCGATCGCCGCGGCGCTCGCCGCCGAGCGCGCCGACGAGCATCAGTGCCGCATCCTGGCGGCCGCGGTCTCGGACATGGTGATGCACGGACGCTCCGGCGACCTCGACCAATACCTGCTCGCGGACAAGATCTTTCATCGCACCCTGCTCGAGGCAAGCGGCAACGAGATGTTCCGGGCGCTCAGCGATGTGGTCGGTGAGGTCCTCGCGGGACGGACCCATCACGGCATGATGCCCACCCGCCCGAATCCCGCAGCGATCGACCTCCACGATCAGGTCGCACGGGCCATCAGGCTCCGGGATCCGGAAGACGCGGAGCGGGCGATGCGCGAGATCATCGTCGAGGCCGCGGCCGCCGTTTCCGACCCGGGCAGCGCTCAGTAGCGGCTCCCGGGACGGAAGATCTGCGTCGGCTTCATCCGCTGCGACGACGGCAACCACTGATTGACGCCGCGGCGCAACGTGAACAGCGCAGAGAACAGCAGCAGCACAAACTGCAGCCATCCGACGATCCGAATCGCCGCAGGCACCGACGGGTAATCGAAGAGCAGGTCGATGCCCATCGGGATGCACAGCAGCATCACCAGAGCCATCGTCACGTAGATGTTGCGTGCACCGCGACTGCGGCGACGACCGACCGCGACGAGCAGCGGGTACTGGACGGCCAGCAGGACAAGGGTGGTGAT
Source organism: Williamsia sp. Y844 (assembly GCF_056786475.1). Taxonomy (NCBI): domain Bacteria; kingdom Bacillati; phylum Actinomycetota; class Actinomycetes; order Mycobacteriales; family Nocardiaceae; genus Williamsia; species Williamsia sp. Y844. The sequence continues at coordinate 2,511,948 of NZ_JBXCJB010000001.1, read as the reverse complement.
CAACATCGCCGGCGGGAAGAACCCGGCAATCGAATCGATCTGGTCAGCCGGTGCCGCGTTGCTCGGGTCGTCCCGGACACCCTCGTGAAGACGATCTCTCAACAAGTCGGTGACCGAACCCAGATTCGCGAACCCGTAGATCACACCGATCAACGCCGCTCCTGCGGCACCGAGCCACAACAACCAGGCGTGGTACAAGGACGCCGGCGGCGGGGTGTCCACTTCGAGGTCGGCGTGGTCCTTGTCCTTGGACGTCCGGCCCTGCGCGATCCTGGCCATGTCGGCCGCGTCGAGTTCGGCCAGCGACGGCATCCCTTCCAGATCCGGCGGCACGATCACCGAGTCGTCCGGCCCGGCCTCTGATTTCTCGAGGTTCGGGCGGTCGCGCTTCGGTTCAGTCGGCTGATCCCCTGGGTCCTGCGTCACACTGTCGATTGTTGCATTCGCGAAACCCTCTCCCCCCGCAGGCCATGGCGACAAAATGAAGCGAGTTTGGTTTCACGGGAAACCGCGAGGCCAGGCGGCGATCAGCCGATCTTCAACATCCGGCCGATCGTTGCCTGCCACAGGGCGCCGTCGGCGCTGATCGTCCCGGTGAGCTGCATCGGTTCATCGACGGGTGCGACCCCAACCTGGGTACGCGCCCGACGCTGCCCGGTGTGGAAGTCGACGGCCGTGTAGTAGACCGGGCCGACCTGCTGCACTCCGCCACCAGGTGGAAGCGGGCCATAGCTCAGCGCGTAGATCAGACCATCGGCGCGGGAGAGTTTGGGCAGGGTGGCCATGCGGTCATCGCTTTCCCACACCCGATGGCATCCGTTGTCGGACACATCGATACGTGTCATCCCACCGGTAAATGCCGCTGCCGGTGGGTCACTCGGTCCTGAGGTGGCAAACGGTGGATATTGGAAGCCGTAGGTGCTCGGTATGACGATGGAGTTGCCCCATGCCATCGGCGAGTTCTCGGTTCCCTGCCCGGATGTTCCGAACGCGTCGGTGCTGCAGACCGGCGAACCGTCGTCGGAGCGATAGACAAGCAGCTTGGGCCGCGGCGCATTGTCGACAATTGCCACCCATTCGTCGCTGTTCGGACCGAAATAGGTTGGCGTGGTGCCTGATCCCGGTGCCAGCTGGCCTGGTCGTCGAACGCCTCCGGTCTCGTACGCGGCCCGCCAGATGATCAGCGGTACCCCCTCCTGATCAGCCCGCATCTCGTACAGCGCCCGGCTGGTCAGGATCGACGCCCCGGCCCGGCGGATGGTGAGACCGTTGGTGAGCTTCTCACCGTCCGGCAATTGTGTGGACCCGATATGGCCACTCGCATCGACGGTGCCGATCACACCGCCGGTGGTTGCAAACCAGATACGCCCGTCGAAGTCCGGCGCGAGTCCGGTGATGGCGTCGCCGGAGGGGATCTCGTCACTGACGTCCAGGCGCTCATCGATGAACAGCTGCCAGCGACCGTCGGGATTCTTACGGTGGGCGATCTTGAGGATCGAACCCGAACCGTCCGCCATCACGACGCGGTCGCGGCTGTCGAGATAGCCGTACACACCGCCGAGCAGTCCACCTTTGGTCAGTTGCAATGACGCGATCGGCGCAGCGGTCGCGGGGTCGAAGAGCGCCACGGTCGGGACGGCAAATCCTGGTGGATCGATTCCGACATAGCCGGTGCAGAGCGCGACCGGCAGGCCGTCGCTCCCGATGAACGTTGCCGCACAGGCACCACCGGGCAGCGACGACGCGATCAGCGTTCCATCGCCCCCAGGTCCGGCATTGGGCGTCGAATCGGTCGATGCCAGATCTCCGTGGATGAGTGCGGTTCCGGCCGGGCCGACGTCAGGGGCACCCGGATCAGCCTGCGCGGCTGGTGCTGTCATCACCAACGACACGATCACCGCGAGAAACAACACCGTCCAACTCCCAGAGCGCGTCACCCGCATATCCAAGCACGAACCGGATAACTCGCCCTGGAAACTGGCAAATACCGGGACGCCGAGGGCTATTTGCCCTCGGAGTGCTGTTATTTGACAGTCTTCAGGGTGATTGAAGCCGGAGCCACGTCCAATACGTCTGATCTCCATGGATTTCGGTGTCTATTCGACAAAGGAACTGCACCGGCACGGGCTGGACGATTGGAAGATCCGGCGCGAAGCCGAGTCCGGCTCGCTCGTCGGACTGCGGCGCGGTTGGTATGCGACGCCGACTGCTGATCCCGACGTGGTCGAAGCGGTCCGGGCCGGCGGGGTGCTCGGCTGCGTGTCCGCGCTACGCAAACATGAGCTGTGGGTGCCGCCCGGATATCGGCGGGTCCACACCCGACCGACCCGGCACGGCGAACTGACGAGCAGTCGAGCGTGCAGAGGATTCGGGCGCCCTCCCCCAGCTCTGACCGCCGTAGATCCGGTCCCCACCGCTTTGCTCACCGCCGCAAAATGCATGAGTTCCGAGCACTGGATCGCCACCTGCGATTCGGCCATGAACACCGCCGACCTATCGGTGTCACAGATGGTCACGGAGATGGGCCCGGCGGCCAGGCGAGTGGCCGCGCTCCTGAAGAAATGTGATCCGACGTCCCAGTCGGGCACGGAATCCATTGCCCGGGTACGACTGCGGGCGATCGGATTCACGGTGGTCGTTCAGCCGCAGATCTCCGGTGTCGGCCGGGTGGACCTAGGAGTCGGGCGGCTACTTCTCGAGTGCGACAGCATGACCCATCACACCAGCTTGGAGAACTACCACAACGATCGTCGTCGCGACCGTCGCGCATTGGTCGACGGCTGGATGACCATGCGCATCACCTACGACGACGTGCTCTACGGCTGGGACGGCGTGCTCGCCGATATCCGGGCGATCGCCCGGTCCGATCGCCACCGCACGCGACCGCGGCCCTGAAGTCTGGCAAATACAGGAACTCCGAGGGCTATTTGCCCTCGGAGCCCTGCTATTTGACAGTTTTCAGGGTGTCAGACCCGACTAGACCAGGAGTTCGGCAATCTGGATGGTGTTGAGCGCCGCACCTTTACGGAGGTTGTCACCCGAGACGAACAGTGCCAACCCACGGCCTTCCGGAGCACCCGGATCCTGACGAATACGTCCGACCAGGGAGTTGTCTTTACCGGCAGCCTCGAGCGGGGTCGGAACCTCGGTCACTGTGACACCGGGCGCACCCTCGAGGAGCTTGGTGGCTTCCTCGACAGACAGCGGGCGCTCGAACTCGGCATTGATCGACAGCGAGTGGCCGGTGAACACCGGAACCCGCACGCAGGTTCCGCTGACCAGCAAATCGGGGAGTCCGAGGATCTTGCGCGATTCGTTGCGCAGCTTCTGATCCTCGTCCGTCTCACCGGAGCCGTCGTCGACCAGCGCGCCGGCCAACGGCAACACATTGAAGGCAATGGGCGCAACGTATTTCACCGGATCAGGCAACGAGACCGCGGATCCGTCGTGGACCAGCTTCTCGGCGTCATCGATACCGGCACGCAACTGCGACACCAGCTCTTCGACGCCGGCCAGGCCGCTTCCGGACACCGCCTGGTACGACGAAATGATCAGGCGCTGCAGCCCGGCTGCATCATGCAGAGGCTTGAGGACCGGCATCGCGGCCATCGTGGTGCAGTTCGGGTTGGCGATGATGCCCTTCTTGGGATTGCGCGCTTCCTCACCGTTGACCTCTGAAACCACCAGCGGCACATCGGGATCCTTGCGCCACGCCGACGAGTTGTCGATCACCGTGACACCGGCGGCGGCAAAACGAGGTGCCTGCTCGCGGGACATGGTGGCACCGGCCGAGAACAGCGCGATGTCGAGTCCGGCGGGATCTGCCGTTGCGGCATCTTCCACCACGATCTCACCGCCACGCCACGGGAGCTTCTTGCCTGCCGACCGCGGCGATGCAAAGAACCGGATCTCGTCGGCGGGAAAATTACGCTCTTCCAGCAGCTTTCGCATGACGGTGCCAACCTGACCGGTGGCACCGACTACGCCTACACGTACACCCATGGTTATCGCCCCGTTCCGCCGTAGACAGTGGCTTCTTCTTCGCCACCGAGGTCGAAGGCGGCGTGCAGCGCGCGCACGGCGTCGTCGAGTTCAGTGTCGCGGCACAGCACCGAGATGCGGATCTCCGAAGTCGAGATGAGTTCGATGTTGATCCCGGCCTCCGACAACGCTTCGCAGAATGTCGCGGTGACGCCCGGGTGCGACTTCATTCCGGCACCGACCAGCGAGACCTTGCCGATGAGATCGTCGTAAAGGATGGAGCTGAAGCCGATTTCGTCTTTGAGCTTCGTCAGTTTCTCGACGGCCAGCGGCCCGACTTCCTTCGGACACGTAAAGGTGATGTCCGTCTTTCCGGTCGCGACCTCGGACACGTTCTGCAGAACCATGTCGATGTTGATCTCGGCATCGGCGACTGCGCGGAACACCTTGGCGGCATAGCCGGGCTTGTCGTCGAGCCCGACGATGGTCACCTTGGCCTCGCTGCGGTCGTGGGCAACGCCGGTGAGGATGGCTTCTTCCACGGGAATGTCCTCCATCGATCCGGACACCATGGTGCCGGGCTTGTTTGAGTACGACGAGCGCACATGAACGGGAACGTTGTAGCGGCGGGCATATTCCACACACCGCAGCATCAGGACCTTTGCGCCACAGGCCGCCATCTCGAGCATCTCCTCGAAGGAGACGGTGGCCAGATGCTTGGCGTTCGGGACGATCCGGGGATCGGCGGTGTAGATGCCGTCGACGTCGGTGTAGATCTCGCAGACGTCGGCATTGAGCGCGGCCGCGAGAGCAACTGCGGTGGTGTCCGAACCACCGCGTCCGAGCGTGGTGATGTCTTTGGTGTCTTGCGAGACACCTTGGAAACCGGCGACCAGGACGATCTTGCCTTCGTCGAGCGCCGACCGGACGCGGCCGGGCGTGACGTCGATGATCTTCGCCTTGCCGTGACTGCTGGTGGTGATCACGCCTGCTTGAGACCCGGTGAACGACTGCGCCTCGGCGCCAAGGGAGCTGATCGCCATCGCCACCAGGGCATTGGAGATCCGCTCACCAGAGGTGAGCAGCATGTCCATTTCCCGCGGTGGGGGTGATGGACAAACCTGCTCCGCCAGGTCGAGGAGTTCATCGGTGGTGTCACCCATCGCGGACACGACGACCACAACGTCATTGCCGGCTTTGCGCGTCGCGACAATGCGCTCCGCTACCCGGCGAATGCGTTCGGCGTCGCCCACTGACGAGCCACCGTACTTCTGCACGACCAGAGCCACGCAGTTTCCTTTCTCTCTCTTGCATCGAGCTGCCAGAAATCAGACAGCAGGAAAAACCCAGGGCCGCTACTGCCCCGTGCAAGGATAGCCACCTGCATCTTCACGTGCGCCGACGCATCGGACGCAGCCACTCGGTCGATGTCCGCGGCCGGTCCACACTAGGATCCGTGAGGTGCTGAGCCGAGCGACAATCGAAACCGTCAGCGATCGGCTGTACAAGCACCGCAGCTGGATCGAACCGATAGCGGCCTTCCTGGTGATCCGCCTCATCGGACTGCTGACCTTGCAGCGGTTCGATCAGCTCCGTAGCGGCGGCGGCCTCGGGTCGGTGCTGTCGGCCTGGGACGGCAAATGGATGTTGGCCATCGCAGAGCACGGCTATGGTGGCGTTCCTCTCACCCAGACCGACGCGCAGGGAATGCGCGACTCCGATACGCCCTACGCCTTCTTTCCCGGGTATCCGATGCTCGCAGGCGCGGTCGACAAGATCCCCGGGTTCACCCCGCTCGGTGCTGCTCTCACCGTCAACGTATTTCTCGGCGCACTCGCCGCGGTGGGTGTGGCGCGGATCGGTGCCATCTGTTGCGAGCAGATGCAGAATCGGCCGAATCCGCCCCGCTGGATCCCGGCGCGTATCACCAGCTGGTTCACCGAGGAACGCGACGCGTCCGGTGAATCCCGCCTCTCGAAGGCTGATCCGGCACGTGCGGGCCTACTGCTCTCGGTGTTCTTTGCCGCGGCCCCGATGGGCATCGTGCTGTCGATGGCCTACACCGAGGCACTCTTCTGCGCGCTGGCCGCGTGGACGCTGGTCGGTGTCTTGCAGCAGCGTTGGTTGCTGGCCGGGACCTGCGCGATGCTCGCCGGGCTGAGTCGTCCGACCGCGGTCGTCCTTATCGGTGTTGTCATCCTGGCCGCGGCACTGCGGCATCGCGACGGCTGGCGTGCCTGGGTCGCGATCGCGATCAGCCCACTGGGCTATCTGGGTTATCTCGCAGTGGTGTGGCACAAGACCGGTGAGCCGCTGGGCTGGTTCCGGATCCAGACGCAGGGATGGAACACCGAGATCGACTACGGCAAAGCGGCCTTCGACTTCGTGAACTACGCCCTGGTGAACTCACCAGAAATCGCGCCGGTGGCAACCGCGTGGATCATCGTCATCACCATCGCGTTGGCCGTCTACAACTTTGTGGATCGGGTGCCCTGGCCCGTGTCGGTGTACGGCGCATTGGTTGTCGTCTCGATCGTGGCCTCCAGCGGATTGATGATGAGTCGGCCCCGACTGCTTCTGCCCGCCTTTGTCCTGCTGATCCCGTTCGCCATCGGACTCGCCAAACGCCGGACATCAACCCAGGTGATCGTCGCCATCATCGTGATCACCTTCAGTTCCTGGTTCGGCGCACACATGCTGACGGTGTATCCGCACGCCATGTGACGTCCGTCGAGAAAGCACGATTCGCGCCACTTGCCTGCATCCGCGCCAGTTGCAACCGGCGCGGACGCCTGAAGATGGCGCGAATTCGTCAGGTCGGCACGCGCGACGGTTCAGCGGAGGCGACGGGCCCTGGCTTCGAATCCGTCGCACAGTGCCTCGATCCCCTGATCGAGGAGATACCGCGGATCGTTCAGCTGCGGATTACCGGTCCCGACGAGTTCGGCAAGATGCGGAGGTGGTGTCCCGTCGGGCCTGCCCGCCAGCAGCCGCATGAATCCGCTTTGACCTTCGCCGTCCTCGTCGGCCCGGTCGTGCAGCAGGCGCTCGGCGACGGTACTGAGAACCGTGCCCGCGATGTGATTCCAGAGCGACAACGCCATCTCCGTCGCCTGCGCGGTGGTGATCCCCAACTCCAGGAATGCGTCCACCAGCCAGTCGAGACAGTTCAGGCTCTGCGGCCCCATGCTGCTGCGCGGTGAGGCAAACGCCAACAGGACCCAGGGATGCAGTTGGTAAAGGTTCCAGTCGACGTCGGCCGCGATCAACGCCCGCTGCCGCCAGTTCGCATCACCGGCAGGCGGATAGGGAAAGCGGACACCGATCTCGTCGGACATGGCCATGAGCAGGGAGTCCTTGTCGGACACATGCCGGTAGAGAGACATCGTTCCGACGCCGAGCCGGTCGGCGATCTTGCGCATCGTGACCGCGCCGAACCCGTCCGCGTCCGCGAGTTCGATGGCAGCATTGACTACTGCGACACGGGTCAGTTTGACCCCATCGGAGCCCTGTTCGGCATCAGCAACACTCATCGGGCAGACCTCCTTCGATTGATCATTCTCCCGAAATTTCCGGAACCCTGGAATAAACGCTTTGCGTACAACGTACCCATATGCGTACGTTGTACCCAACCCTATCGACCAGGAGTAGTGCAGTGAGCATCACGGACCGCCCAGCCAACAGCGGAGCCGAGGCGAAAGATCATCGCCCCGACCGCCGCGCGTGGTTCGGGCTCGCCGTTCTCACGCTGCCCGTGTTCCTGGTCTCCATGGACTTCTCGGTCCTGTACCTCGCCATCCCCACCCTGAGCGCCGAACTGGCCCCCTCGGCGACCCAGCAACTCTGGATCGTCGACATCTACGGCTTCCTGATCGCGGGCCTGCTCATCACGATGGGCAACCTCGGTGACCGTTTCGGTCGGCGGCGACTACTCCTGGTCGGTGCGACGCTCTTCGGCGTCGCGTCGGCGGTCGCCGCGTTCGCGCCGGACGCCTCATCGTTGATCGCCGCCCGCGCCATCATGGGTATCGGCGGTGCAACGCTGCTCCCGTCGAGCCTGTCGCTGATCGGCAACATGTTCCCGAATGCCGTGACCCGCGCCAAGGCGATCGGTGTCTGGACCGCAGCCTTTGCCGGCGGATCCGCACTGGGCCCGGTCATCGGCGGCGTTCTGCTGCATCACTTCTGGTGGGGCTCGGTGTTCCTCATCAACGTGCCGGTCTTGCTGATCCTCCTCGCACTCGCACCACGTCTGGTCCCGGAATACCGCTCGGGCAGTACCGACCCGTTCGACGTGCTCGGCATCGCACTGTCGATGCTCGGCATCCTGCCGCTGGTGTACGCGATCAAACATGGTGCGGCAGAAGGTCTCGACACCACCACGCTGGTCTTTGCGGCGATCGGAATCGCCGGTATGTGGCTGTTCATCCGTCATGAACGCCGCACCCCGTTCCCGCTGCTGGAGTTGAAGCTGTTCCGCAACGCGCGGTTCTCGGCAGCGATCGGCAGTGCGCTGACCGGCATGATGACGCTCGGCGCATTGAGTTACCTCACCGGCATCTACCTCCAGTCGGTGCTCGGACGAGACGTGATGACCGCAGCCCTCCTCGGGCTTCCGATGGCCATCGCGGTCGCGGTCTTCTCGATGAGCGCCTCTCGGATCGCCACATTCGTCTCGGTCCGCTGGGCTTTTGTGATCGGCATCGTGTTCGCCGCCATCGGCAACGCGGGGATGATCTGGCTGGGCGTCTCCGAAGGCGTCGGGGTCTATCTGGTCAGTTCGGCGATCGCGGGTATCGGCTACGGCATGATCTTCTCGCTGGTCTCCAACGTCGCGGTGTCGTCGGTCCCGACCGAGCGCAGTGGCGCCGCCGTGGGCATCTCCGAGACGAGCTTCGAGCTGGGCACCGCGTTCGGCCTGGCCATCCTGGGTTCGGTGGCCACCATGGTGTTCCGCAGCAACACCGAGAACACCGGGGCCAAGGACACCTTGTCGGAAACCCTCGATCATGGGCAGGACCTCGACCCGTCCGCCCAGACTGCGCTCGCAGACACCGCACGCAGCGCTTTTGTCGACGGCCTGCACGTCACAGCAGTGGTCAACGTGGCACTCTTGGCTGCGATGGCCGTCATCGTCGCGGTCTTGCTGCGCACCCGGACACCAGCCGTAGAACCGGCCAAGTAGGAGTCGAACCGGCTCCACCACAAGGAGTTACAACCGTGCCCCTACATCCGATCCTGGCCGGACGGTGGAGCGCCCGCGGCTACGACAGCGCCGCGGTGATCTCCGACGAGCAGCTCGAAGAAATCCTCGAGGCCGGTCGATGGGCGCCAACCGGCGGCGGCAACCAGCCCGTTCGTTTCTTGGTCGGAGTGCGCGGCGACAGCACCTTCGCGGGTCTTGTCGACGGACTCAAGCGCGGCAATCAGTCCTGGGCACCGGCCGCGGCCGCGTTGATCCTGTTGTGTACGACCGACATTCCGGACGAACCGAAGATGCAGGACTACGCAACCATGGACGTCGGCCTGGCCGCCTCGCAGATGATCACGCAAGCGCAGGCAGGCGAATGGAATGCCCATCCGATGGGCGGGTTCCGCGCCGAGAAGATGACAGAGAGGTTTGCCATACCGCCGGGCCATCGACCACTGCTCATTGTGGCCATCGGCAAGCTCGCCGCCCCAAACGCACTTGCACCCGAAGTCGCAGAACGTGACCGGCGCGAGCGCACGAGGTTGCCGCTGCGCGATGTCGTCTTTCGCGACTCCTGGGGCAATTCGTACACGTCAGAGCCCTGACAGGACCCCCTTTGGAGTTCGAGAACGACGAGAGTAGAGTCGCCACCATGCAGCGCGTGCTCCTTCTCCTTTGCCGCGGCGGGGTCTGATCCAGACCGGCTTCCCGTCGCGGGCTTTGTGACGCGCCGGTCTTACCCCCCACCACCCCCGGAGATTGACCCAATGCCTGCCGCAGATGCTTTCACTTCCAATGCCAGCCGAATTGTTGAACCGGCCGGCCCCATCCCCGCCGATCAGCCCTCCTGGAATCCCCAGCGCAATTCGGCTATGCCCGCGCACCGATACCGTCCGTTCGCTGACGAGGTCGAGCCGGTAACGCTCCCCGACCGCACCTGGCCCGACAAGGTCATCGACCGCGCACCCATGTGGTGTGCGGTGGATCTGCGCGACGGCAACCAGGCCCTGATCGACCCGATGAGCCCGGCCCGCAAGCGCCGCATGTTCGACCTGCTGGTGCGGATGGGCTACAAGGAGATCGAGGTCGGTTTCCCCTCGGCCAGCCAGACCGACTACGACTTCGTCCGCGAGATCATCGAAGACGGCGCCATCCCGGACGACGTCACGATCCAGGTACTGACGCAGAGCCGCGGTGAACTGATCGAGCGCACCTTCGACGCCTGCCGTGGCGCCGCGAACGTGATTGTGCACTTCTACAATTCGACGTCCATCCTGCAGCGCCGCGTGGTCTTCCGCGCCGACAAGGACGCGATCAAGAAGATCGCCACCGACGCCGCCCACAAGGCCAAGGCCGAAGAGCGCAAGTACCCGGATACCAACTGGCGCTACGAGTACTCACCGGAGTCGTACACCGGCACCGAACTCTCGTTCGCCAAAGAGGTCTGCGACGCGGTCACCGAGGTCATCGACCCCACACCGCAGAAGCCGATCATCCTCAACCTGCCTGCCACGGTCGAGATGGCAACACCCAACGTGTACGCCGACTCGATCGAGTGGATGCACCGCAACCTGGCCCGCCGCGATTCGGTGATCCTGAGTCTGCACCCGCACAACGACCGCGGAACCGGCGTCGCCGCAGCAGAATTGGGCTACCAGGCCGGCGCCGACCGGATCGAGGGCTGCCTGTTCGGCAACGGTGAGCGCACCGGCAACGTCTGCCTGGTGACCCTGGGCATGAACATGTTCAGCCGGGGTGTCGACCCACAGATCAACTTCTCCGACATCGACGAGATCCGCCGGACCGTCGAGTACTGCAACCAGCTCGGCGTGCACGAGCGGCACCCGTACGGTGGCGATCTGGTCTACACGGCCTTCTCCGGAAGCCATCAGGACGCCATCAACAAGGGCCTGGATCAGATGAAAATCGATGCGGACACCGCAGATTCCGATATCGACGACATCACGTGGGCAGTCCCCTACCTGCCGATCGACCCGAAGGACGTCGGCCGCAACTACGAAGCGGTCATCCGGGTCAACAGCCAGTCGGGCAAGGGCGGCGTCGCCTACATCATGAAGGCCGACCACGGACTGCAGCTGCCCCGGCGCCTGCAGATCGAGTTCAGTCGCGAGATCCAGAAGATCACCGACGGCGAAGGTGGCGAGGTGTCGCCCAAGGAGATGTGGGACGTCTTCGCCGAGGAGTACCTGCAGCCGGTCCGACCGCTCGAGCGCATCAAGCAGCGTGTCGACGCAGCCGAGATCGACGGCGGCGAAGACCAGATCACCGCCACGGTCAAGATCGACGGCAAAGAGAAAGAGATCTCCGGTGCCGGCAACGGTCCGCTGGCCGCCTTTGTCGATGCGCTGTCGACCGTCGGTTATCAGATCCAGGTCCTGGACTACTCGGAGCACGCGCTCACCTCGGGTGACGATTCGAACGCCGCCGCCTACGTCGAGGTCGAGATCAACGGTGAGACCGTGTGGGGCTGCGGCATCGCGCCGTCGATCACCACCGCATCGCTGCGGGCCGTTGTCTCCGCCGTGAACCGCTCGGTGCGCGCCGCCGGTGGTGCGGATGTCCCCGAGGACGCCGAGCAGGCGCCTCGGACCTGGGCCCCGTAACCGCGGACCAACCACCCACTCGAACTTGTGCCGTCCAGCAGTGATCACTGCTGGACGGCACAAATTCAGGTGGCGGGGATCTAATCGAGTTCGCGCGCCTCGGCGACCAGGGCACTGACCAGTTGACGCACGGCGCCGCGGTCCTGTGCCCCCGGACGACTGAGCGCCTCGTACACCCGCGCCGCCCGGACGCCGGTGAGCACCAGCCGGACGACGTTGGGGTCGAAGACGGAATACCGAGGCATCAGGGCAATCCCATGGCCCCGCGCCACCAACGCCTCGATCGCCCGAAAGTCGTTGATACGGTGCATCACCCGGGGTTGCACTCCGGTGATCGCGGCCAGCGACAGCAGCACGTCGTCGACGGGGAACCCATCACGCACACTGATCCAGTCCTCGTCGGCGAGTTCACCGAGCGTGACCTCGTTGCGTCCGGCATGACGATGGTCGGGACCGACCACCAGGTCGATGGGTTCACGCATCACAAACGTGGTCGCAACGCGGGCCGAGACCACCTGCGGCGCCCGCTCGTCACGGTGTGTGAGAACCACATCTGAATCGGACAGCAACGCAGGCGCTTCCTGATACCGCACATCCTCATCGCGGGCGATCAACGCAATACCGGCCTCATCCATCCGCTCCATGAGTCCGGGCAGGAGCAAGGCGGCACCCGACGGGAACATCGAAATCCGCACGGAACCGACCGCATCGTCGCGATAGGACGCCATCTCTTCGGCCGCACGATCGACCGCCAAGACGACCTCGTCCGCCCGCAGGACCAAGGCCCGACCGGCCTCGGTCAGTCTCACTCGCCGGCCATCTTGCTCGAGCAACGCGATGCCGGCCTCCCGGCCAAGGACCTTGAGCTGCTGCGAGACCGCCGACGGTGTCATGTTCAACGCTTGTGCGACGGCGCCGACCGTGCCGCGGTCGGCAAACTCTCGCAGTATCCGTAAACGCTGCAGGTCCATACCCGCAACGCTAGCCGCGGTACCGGTACTAACGCCGACGGACCGCCATACGCCCCCCGCGGCGCGGTGCGTAGGCCACTCCGCGTCCGTGCCAGCGCTCTGGACGGGCGTCGGTGCCGACGATCTCGAAGTCGCGCAGGACATCGCGCAGCACCACGTCCATCTCCATGTTCGCGAACGCCGCACCGATGCAACGCCTGGTGCCGCCCCCGAACGGCAACCACGCCGCCGACGGCCGGTTGCCGACGAACCGCTGCGGATCGAAGATCTCCGGATTCCGGAACTGTTCACTGTCGTCGTGCATCAGTGAGATGCCCACGAGAATGGTGCTGCCCTTGGGGATTCGCCATTGCCCCAGTTCATACATCGGAGCCAGCACGTGCCTGCCGGCGAAATCGATCACGGGTCTGCTGCGTTGCACCTCGAGGATGGTCGCCTGGCGCAGTTCCGAGCCGCCCTCGTCGACCTCGGTGGTCAAGCGCGACAACAACTCCGGGTGCCGGCTGAGCCGTTCAAATGCCCACGCGAGAGTGTTGGCAGTGGTCTCGTGGCCGGCCGCCAACAGTGTCGCCAGTTCGTCCGCCATTTCCTTGGTGGACATCACCGAACCGTCGTCGTAGGTGCTCCGCAGCATCAGTGCCATTATGTCGGTGCGGGTTTCGAGATCGGGGTCGTGACGGGCGGTCTCGACCATCCCCTCGATGATCGCGTCATACTCGACCCGCAGCGCCCGGAATCGCACCCACGGCCCGACCTTGCCTTTCTGTAGCGAGTCGGGGATGGTGGCGCACCGCGACCCCTTTTCGACCATCGGCGGGATGACCTCACGCAGCGAGTCGAAGTGCTCGCCCTGCGCGCCGAACACCGCCCGCAGGATCGCATTCAGCGTGACCCGCATCATCGGATCAACTGTTGCGAACTCCTCACCCTCGGTCCAGGTTCCGGTCTCTTTTGCCAGTTCCTCCGCCACGATCTGCTCATAGACCTTGATCGCCTTGCCATGCAGGGGCGGTGTCAACAATTTGCGCCGGTCACGATGCTCATCGCCTTCCAGGGCAAACATCGAACCCTCGCCCAGGATCCGGCTGAGGTTCGGCTGGACATTGCACAGAACGTCCGAAGGTGTGGTGAACACCTGCTTCGCCAACTGCGGATCGGCGACCACAACAGATTTCCCGAAGACCGGCGTGTCGATGGTGAAGACGGGACCAAATCGCTTGGCCGCCATTGCCATCGACTGGCGCCGGGCGATCACGAACGGCAGGGCCTGCAGTATCCGGGGTATTCGAAGCCCGGGCGGGAGACGTGCGGCACCGGCACGATCTTCGTCGATGGTCGCCCCGTGTCGAACTGCACTCATGCCGAACCACTCCCCGCCAGTGTCCTGAGTCACGTTTCACACCGACGGTACGCCGACGTACCAGACGTCGCAAGGTTTCGGAGCGCCGTATCGTGGCAATGTGCCAAACCCCGCCGCAACCCCGGCCCGGACGAGCCCCGCGGGCAACAGCGAGTTCCGACTCCGATTGCTCGAAGGCCTCGGCGAGTCCATCACCGAACGCGGTTACCGCGCGACCACGGTCGCCGACATCGTGCGCCACGCAAAAACGTCGCGGCGCACCTTCTACCAGGAGTTCACGTCAAAGGAGAGCTGCTTCGTCGAGCTCCTGCACGTGACCAACAGTCAGAACATCGACGCGATCGTGGCCTCGGTCGACCCCGATGCCGATTGGACCGATCAGATCCGGCAGGCCATCGGCGCCTACATCCGATCGATGGATTCGCATCCGGCGATGACCCTGTGCTGGATCCGCGAGCTGCCGGCATTGGGAGTGGACGCACGCCCGATCCAGCAGCAAGCCATCAATGACTTCGTCCACACCATCATCGCCCTCACCGACACCCCACAGATGCGTGCCGCCGGAGTCGAGCCGGTGACCCCAGAGATGGCCATCATGCTGCTCGGCGGACTCCACGAGCTGACCGCCAACGCCGTCGAGAGCGGCCGCACCGTCGCCACCATCGAAGACACCGCATTGCGGGCCTGCTTTGCACTGTTGGGGCCGGCCAGCTGACAATCCAACAACCGACCGTCCGCGTCAGCCCGTCGCGCGCCGAGGACGCGGAGAGAGCTCACCGGCGCAGTTGGGGCAGACGTCGAGGCGGGAACGACAGTCCGCACAATACGTGCATTCGAACGAGCAGATCCACGCCGCTGCATCCAAACCCAGTGCTGCTGAACAAAGTTCACACTGACTCTTCATCTCGAGCATGGTTCAGCCTACCTCGTAGCAATCGGTACCGGGAGGTCAGAATTTGCCGAAATGGCAAGATACTTTGCCGTGCGATGCACCATCAGGAACACTGGGAACCATGGATGAAGCCTACTGGGACGCCCGATACACCAACACCGATCGCGTCTGGAGCAACAACCCGAACCACGCACTCGAGGGCGAACTCGCCGACCTCACACCAGGCACCGCACTTGACGTCGGATGCGGAGAAGGCGCCGACGCGCGGTGGCTGGCCGACCACGGCTGGACGGTGACCGCCGTCGACATCTCATCCGCCGCGCTCGCGCGGGCAAAAGAACTGAACGATCATCCGTCCATCACCTGGACGCATGCCGATCCGGTGCAAAATCCCCCCGAAGCATCGGCTTTCGACCTGGTGTCATTGCACTACTTCCCACTACTTCGCGCGCCGGGCGATGTTGCCGCCCGCCAATTTGTCGACGCGGTCGCCCCCGGGGGAACACTGTTCGTCGTCAGCCACGATTTCTCCGAGGACCACGTCAGGCAGCACGTGCAATCACATTCGGGCGAAGCGGATTTCAACCCGCTCGACTACTACACCTCCCACGAGTTCGCCGCATTCCTCGATGACAACTGGAAGATCCTTGTCGACCGAACACAACCGCGTCATGTCGACCCGTCGTCTGCCGGGGCCGGCCACATCAACGACACCGTGCTCCGGGCAGTGCGCATCGCCTAAACGGTGTGGTTCTTCTACATTATTCGTCCACAATAATTAGATTGAACTGAACTGTTCCGCCCACTAAACATGGACGTGTGACTACTCGCGACCGCATGCTGGGCCTGACCGTTGTGCTGCTGTGGGGACTGAACTTTCTGGCGATCCACGTCGGCCTCGAACATTTCCCTCCGCTGTTTTTCGCGGCCCTGCGTTTTGCCGTGATGGCAGTGCCGGTGATCCTGTTCGTCCCGCGGCCGAACGTGTCACTGCGGTGGCTGCTGCTCTACGGAATCGGTTTCGGCACAGTCCAGTTCGCATTCCTGTTCCTCGCAATGGACCAGGGTATGCCCACCGGCCTCGCCTCTCTGGTCCTGCAGTCGTCGGCACCGTTCACCGTGTTGCTCTGCGTACTGCTGCTCGGCGAACGAATGAGCAGGCGTCAGATCCTGGGCATCAGTGTTGCGGTCGCCGGTATGGCGATCATCGGCGTCGACCGGACCACCCACGGCGCCGGCGCAGCCCTACTGCCGGTCCTCCTGACCTTGGTCGCCGGTCTGGGGTGGGCGTTTGGCAACATCGGGTCGCGCCTGGCCCGCCCGGACAACGCGCTGCATCTGACCCTGTGGATGTGCGTCATCCCACCGATTCCGCTGTACGCGCTCAGCCTGGCGGTCGAGGGACCGCAGGCCGGTTTCGACGCGATCACCACGGTGGGTTCGCACACCGGACTCGTCGCCCTCGCTGGTCTCGCCTATGTGGTGGTGCTCGGAACCGCGGCCGGTTCGGGTCTGTGGACCTACCTGATGTCGCGGTACCCGGCGTCACGAGTCGCGCCATTTTCATTGCTGGTCCCGGTGGTCGGCATCACCGCCGCCTGGATCTTCCTCGACGAGACGCCGAGACCATGGGAAATCATCGGTGCCGCCGTCGTGATCATCGGCTGCTTTGCCGGGTTGAGCGTGCGGCGCGCACCAGAGCCGACAACCGAGACTCGGCCGGCTGCGGAGACCCCGATCCCCGCATAGCGCGAAGCTCACCGAAGAACCCCGGTCGGCCTGGTTGAATCTGGGAGATGACCGGGTCGGCGGAACACGATGGGCAGCAGGTCGGCCGCCCACGCGATGACTCGATCGACGAACGGGTATTTTCGGCGTGTCTCGAGCTGCTCCTCGAGTCCGGCTGGGACGGACTGAGTCTGCGCCAGGTCGCCGCTCGAGCTGGGGTGAGCCGCACCAGCGTCCAACTGCGGTGGTCATCCAAAGCCGACCTGGTGTTGCACGCGATTCTCGGCCAGGCACCCGACCTCGCACCGTTCACCGGTACCGATCAGAGCGGCTGGATCGCGTGGGTGGTGGAAGGCAGCCACCTCTTGTTCGCACGGGACGAGGTTCAGGCAGCCTTGCCGGGGTTGCTCGTGGCATTGCAGAGTGACCCCGACCTGCGGGCGACACTCTGGCGCCACTTCAGCGATCCGGCGATCGACCTGTTCACCGAAGGCGATCAAGACGCCCGCGAAGACGCCCGGGCCATCTTGATCATGGCCGCCGGCGCCGCACTCTTCTCCACAACCATTGCCGCCCAAGATGACACGGCAGCGCTGCGTTCGCGGATCACCGAATTACTGACCCTGGCCGCCGCTCCCAAACCCCGATGATGTGCTGTTTTGGCGGGCGCGACCTGGGCGTTTGTTCGCCAGAACCGCACATCATCGAGGTTACGGTCGGAAGGTGGCGACGATCGCGTCCGACGGAGAACGCCACTTCATTCCGAGATCGTTCAACGTGACGGTGTCGTCGGTGGGGACCGCAGCGGTCAGGAACTCGGCCGCTTCACCACTGAAGCCACCGCTGACCGGAATCCATCGGCCGATGACATCAACCATCTTGCCAAGTCGGCGAAATATGTTCGGCTGCAGCGGTATCCGTCGTACCTTTCGACCCATCCCCACCTCGACCGCATCCACCATGCCGTCAAACGTCAGCATCTGGCCGCCACAGAGGTAGCGGCGCGGCCCTTGTCCGGGTCCGGCATCGATGATGCCGGCGTGCACATCGGCGACATCTCGGACGTCGATCATCTGCATGCCACCGCGCACCCGCGGTGCCCAGCGGGACCGCACGATGGTGCCCCAGCCCTGCTCGGTGACACCCGGAGCAGTGTGCAGCGCAGGCCCGACCACACTGCTCGGATAGGTGACCACCACCGGAGCACCGCTTTCCTGCAGCACCCGGGCCGCACGTTCGGCATATCCCTTGCTCTTGCCGTAGGCACTGCGCGCCTGCGCGGTCGGGGTATCGAGGGTGACGATCGGGTCCGTGGTCGGTGTCAGCACCGCGTAGCTGCTCACGAGCACCACCGGATCAAGTCCCCGTTCGACGGCCGACCGCATCACCGCCTCGGCGGCATACGCATTGACCTCCCACATCAGCTCCGCGCGCCGGTCGTCGGTTCCGACAACCCCGGCGGCATGGATGACGGCGTCCGTCCCGGACAACAGCGCATCTACCGTGTCGGCGCTGCGCACGTCGCCGACCAGGGTCTCGACGGACCCGGCCGCAGTCAGCACCGCGAGCAACTCATCGATCTTCTCGTCAGGCGTGACCAGCAGACGGACCTGATGCCCGGCCTCCAGGACCGCACGGACAAGGTGGGCCCCGAGGTAGCCGGTTCCCCCGGTGACAGCGACCAGCATTTATCCACTCCTTTCACGCCGAACAGCCTCCCCGACGGCGTACACCGCGTACATTACTGTTCCGCTGGACCACTAATGCGAGAATCCCAACCCCCGACCGTCGAGGAAGTAGTGCCATGGGCATATATGCCGTAACTGGAGCCGCATCGGGAATGGGCCGCGAAGTGGCGGCCAAGCTTGCCGCAGCCGGCCACACCGTCATCGGGGTCGACCTCAAGGACGCCGACGTGATCGCCGATCTGTCAACGGCAGCGGGTCGCCAGAACGCCATCAAGGAGGTTCTCGCGAGGTCGGAGGGCAAACTCAACGGCGCGGTGCTCGCGGCCGGGCTCGGACCCGGCCCGGGTAAGGACCGCCCGCGCTTGATAGCCGAGGTCAACTACTTCGGTGTTGTGGATCTATTGCAGGGCTGGCGAGAGGCATTGGCGGCCACCGATGCCGCGAAAGTGGTTGTCTTCTCCAGCAATTCCACAACCACAGTGCCGGCGGTACCACGTCGTGCCATCCGAGCCTTCCTGGCCGGCGACAGCGACAAGGCCGTGCGGTCGGTTCGAATGTTCGGAAAGGCCGCTTCGGTGATGGCCTATGCCGCGTCGAAGATCGCGGTGAGCCGCTGGGTGCGACAACAGGCGATCTCACCACAATGGGCAGGTGCGGGCATCCGACTCAATGCGCTGGCCCCGGGCGCGATCATGACACCCCTACTCGAAGCCCAGCTCGCCTCGCCCACGGAATCCAAGGCGGTCAAGAAGTTCCCGGTCCCCGTCGGCGGGTTCGGCGATCCCGGCAAACTCGCCGACTGGGTGATCTTCATGCTGTCGGACGCCGCCGACTTCCTGTGCGGCAGCGTCATATTCGTCGACGGCGGCACCGACGCGTACTTCCGGACCAACGAATGGCCGCGCGCGGTCCCCCTCTACCGCATCGCGCCCTACCTCTATCGATTCCAGACCTTCGGGCGCCGTAAGAAGTAGACGCCTGCGCAGTGAGTCAGGCGTTCGCGTGGTCTACGAGGCGTTGCAAATCGAGTCGGATCTGCCGCGCGACGGCGGCGGGACGCGCTTTCGATTCCAGTTCTGTGGGAGTTCCCATGACCACCAAAGGCTTTCGGTTGCCTGCCCCCTTGTAGGACAACCCCATGTTGACCAGCGCGACTCGGCAACCGACGTTTCTTGCCCGTACCGCGATGTGGGCGACTCCGCTACCGATCGGCGCCACCGTGGCGGGGTCTTCGAGATTGCACGTGCCCTCCGGAAACACCGCAATGCTGTCCCCACGGGACATCCGTTCAACGCAGGTGTCGATCATCTTCAGGCCCGCCTCGGCTGCGACCCGGGTTCCGTGGCTCTTTGCCCGGAACACCGGAATGCCTCCCATGGAGTCGATCTTCCGACGGAGTTCTTCGTCGACAAACAACTCATCCTTCGCCAGGATGCGCGTGCGGCCGATCAACGAACGCAATGGGGATCGAAATGCCGCTGCCGCAACCGTGTACGGATCAACCTCGCTGATGTGATTGATGGAGA
This sequence comes from Williamsia sp. Y844, assembly GCF_056786475.1. Taxonomy (NCBI): domain Bacteria; kingdom Bacillati; phylum Actinomycetota; class Actinomycetes; order Mycobacteriales; family Nocardiaceae; genus Williamsia; species Williamsia sp. Y844. Next base: position 2,491,987 of record NZ_JBXCJB010000001.1, on the reverse strand, counting down.
TCACCAACCGCACGCCGGACTCGATCAGGCCAGTCAGCGCTGCTTTCCCACCGGCTTCATCAAATCGAACCCGTGGACGGTACTTCAGCGCAAGGAAGCCGTATTTCATCAACGCATTGCGACGATCCTGTTGATGGTCCAGATAGTGGGCATACACCTGGTCGGCCTCTGAAATATCGATGTTCACCGAACCTACGGTACCGTAAGTTACGCTACCGTAGGTAAGGGTCGGCCGACCCGCGCATCTCGCTCCCCAGATCGGACATGAGTCTGTTACCAGCAGATAAGTCTCAGGTGCGATACTGCTTCGATGCCACGTCCCGGCGCACCCCTGCCCCGATTGTTCGAGCGAGCCGCCATCGCGGCCATATCCGACACACCCGCCGATTCCGCTGATGACGACGTGTTCGATGCCGCCTTGAGCGTGCTCGCCGAGTTCGGAACCCGGGCGGCAACGATGGACGACGTGGCGGCGCGGTCCGGTGTCAGCCGCGCGACCCTGTTCCGGCGGTTCGGCAGCAAGGACGCGGTGTTCGAGGCAGCCATCGCACACCTGCTCCGCACCTTCCTCACCGAGATCACCGCCACCTTCCTGCAGGTCACCGATCCCACCGAGCGCATCGTGGAAGCCTTCGTGGCCTGCCTACAGATGCGCAAGCGGTTCCTCGGCGACAACCCGAAGCCGGGACACGGCGGCGAGGTCCTGGCGGTCCTGTCCAGCGGCGATCCCTCGCCCATCGAGCTGGGCCGACAGTTCATCGCCGCGCGCATCGCGATGGCGCAGGCAGACTGTCTGCTCCCACCCTCCGATCCCGCCATCCAGGCAGACGCCATCGTCCGGTTGACCCTGGGGTATCTCGTGGTCCCGGACGGTCGCTTCGACCTCAATGACAAAGCCGTCGCCCGCGACATCGCACGCCGGACGATCGCACCGCTGGTGACCGGCACCCTGCATTAGTCGACCTTCCCCGGAGCCTCTACGGACAGAGGTCCGCACAGCGTGAATGACTCACGCAATGACCTGCGCCACAATCGGATCCAGCATGGACTGGGTCACAAATCACGCCCATGGTGGGAATTCATCCATGGTTGAGGTATACCCATGGGGGGTAAACTTGTTGTGGAGATCCAGCGGAAGGGGAGGTGTATATGTCGATGGCCATGAACGCGGACCTGCGATCTCTCGACACCGCACCTTTCCGCTGGCGCGATCATAGCCACGGCCTGATGATGGCCTGCGCGGCGCTCGCCGTACTCGCCGGTGTGCTGTTGATGCACTCGGTACCGATGGTGCATCCTCCCGGTGGACACATCGTGGCGGCCGGATCGATGACCGAACATTCGACGCCGACAGCGTCGGGCATATCGCAGATTATGGAGAGCTGCACCGCCGATTGCTCCGAACATGCCGGGATGGCGATGTGCATGGCCGTCATCACCATCGCCTCGGCGTTGATTCTCATTCGACGACTGTTGAAACACCGTTCCGGAGGACGTGCCCGCCAGTCGGGTATCGGCCTGTCCGGCAGGCATGTTTCCCGGGCACCACCCTGGGCAACAACCACTTTGGAGAAATTGTCGATTCTGCGGATCTGATGGGCATCTCACCGCTCTGCAGTGGTGACCGCCCTTCTGCGTGCCGTCGGGTACGCGTCAGTCCAACCGATTTCGTGAACAATTTCGCTGAGGAGATCCCCGATGTCTTTGACCCTTTCCGTCCTGCCCAAAACCCGTTCCACCCGTATCAAACTCGCCGTTTCCGGCCTCGGTGTCACCGCACTCCTGCTGGCCGGTTGTGGTGACAACGGTGACGACCACGACGGCGACGCCCATGACATGGATTCGATGTCGCACTCGTCAATGTCCAACGCACCGAGTACCGCCGGGTCAACAGCGACCACGGCCCAGTTCAACCATGCGGACGTGATGTTCGCCCAGATGATGTATCCCCATCACGCGCAAGCTGTGGAGATGGCCGGGCTCGTGGACGGCCGCAGCACCAATGCGCAGATGACCGAGTTGGCCACGGCCATCGAGAATGCGCAGGGTCCGGAGATGACGCAGCTGCAGCAATGGCTGGAGCAGTGGGGTCAGCCGGCCCCGAGCACCGACATGTACGGCATGGATCACGGCGATGGCGGTATGAGCGGAATGATGACCGACCAGGAGATGACCGACCTGGCCGCCAAAACCGGTGTCGACTTCGATCAGACCTGGCTGTCGATGATGATCGAGCACCACGTCGGTGCGATCGAAATGGCCGACACCGTGATCGCCGACGGACTCAGCCCGCAGGTCGAACAGATGGCGAACACCATCGCGGCAACCCAGCAAGCCGAGATCGACACCATGAAGGCAATGCAGACGCAGCCCTGAACACAACCGCACTTCCATTCCCCCACGCCGCGTTCCGTGAACGCTGGCGCGCCGTCCTTCTACTATCTGGAGGTCTCATGCATATCCGTTACCTACTCCGGGTGTTGTTGCTGCCGCTCATCGTTGTGATGCTCGCGGCCTGCTCCTCATCCACCTCGCCCTCGGAATCAACCGGCGAGCCGTCTTCCGAAGCGGCAGCCGCCGCTCCCGTCATCACCTTCACTCCCGATGACGGCGAAGTCTCGTTCAACCCCACCGACCCCGTCACAGTGGAATCCTCACTCGGCACCTTGGAATCGGTGGTCATGACCAACGAGGACGGGTCCGTCATCGACGGCATCTTCACTCCCGACCGGGTTGCCTGGAAACCCGCTGAGCCACTGGGATACAGCCGCGACTACACCATCGTGGCCAGCGCGATCAACGACGGTCAGCGCACCGAAGAGACCGCCTCGTTCGCGACGATCACGCCGGGTAACCAGACCAAACCGACGTTCGTGACCACCGGCGGCAATCTGCTCGCCGACGGCGCCACCTACGGCGTGGGCACGGTGATCGTCGCGCATTTCGACGAACCCATCACCGACCTCGCCGCCGCTGAACGCACGCTGTCAGTGCGCACCGACCCGTCGGTCACCGGCGCCTGGAACTGGGTCGACGACCAGAACGCGCACTGGCGACCCCAGGAGTACTACACCCCGGGGACCACTGTCACCGTCAGCGCTGATGTCTACGGAATCCAGCTCGGGGACAACCTGTTCGGTCAGGAAGACGTGAGCACCTCGTTCACGATCGGGGACGCTCACGTATCGATCGCCGACGACACCACCAAGCAGGTCAGCGTCTACAACAACGGTGAGCTGGTGCGCACCATGCCGACCTCGATGGGCCGCGGCGGTACCGAAACGGTGAACGGTCAAACCATCCACTTCTGGACCCAATCGGGCACCTATACGGTGCTGGACAAGGCCAGCCCGGTCATCATGGACTCGTCGACCTACGGCCTGCCGGTCAACTCCCGCCTCGGTTACCGCGAAACCATCTACAACGCCACCCGGATCAGCAACGACGGCATCTACCTGCACGAGCTCGCCGACACCATCGCGCAGCAGGGCAACACCAACGTGTCGTCCGGTTGCCTCAACCTCAACCCCGACAATGCCAAGTGGTTCTACGACTTCTCGGTACCCGGGGACATCGTCGAGGTCCGCAACACCGGCGGGCCACCGCTGGAGCTGTGGCAGAACGGCGACTGGAGCGTGCCGTGGGATCAATGGGTTGCAGGCAGCGCACTGGCCTGATCCACCGGCCTTGCGCACCTACACTCCCAACCGCCCGCGAACCCTAGGATCTTCACCATGACTGCCATCCCGACCACTGACGCCGACCACTCGGCCCCACACGGGTACATCAACGACAAGAAGAAGTACCTCGCCCGCCTCAAGCGCATCGAGGGTCAGGCCCGGGGTATCCACCGCATGGTCGACGAAGAGCAGTACTGCATCGACATCCTCACCCAGATCTCCGCACTGACCAAGGCTGTCGAAAGCGTCGCCCTGGGTTTGCTCGATGACCACCTGCGGCACTGTGTGGTCGACGCCGCCAAGGCCGGGGGTGAGGAAGCCGAGCTGAAACTCGCAGAAGCATCCGCCGCCATCGCCCGATTGGTCCGATCCTGATCTCCTCGGAGTTCCGCACCCGGCCGTGACCACTCTCGACACGGGTCACACCGGGACCTGTGACAAACTCGCTGCCATGCTCGACGATGACCGCCCACGCCCTTCCACCCGGCTCCGCCCTCGCGCCAAGCTGGCCCTGCGCGCCGCCGCTGCCGCCCGCTGGGCCTCGCAGAAGACCGGCCGCGGCAAAGGCTCCATGATCGGCGGCCTGGTCGCCTTGAAGATCGATCCGGACCTGCTCGGCGAGCTGGGTCGCGGCAAGCGCACCGTGATCATCACCGGGACCAACGGCAAGTCCACAACCACCCGGATGACGGCCGCAGCGCTCGCGTCACTCGGGGAGGTCGCATCGCAGGCCGACGGCGCCAACATGGACGCCGGCATCGTGGCAGCGCTCTCGCTGCACCCGAACGCGAAGCTCGCGGCCCTCGAGGTCGACGAACTGCACGTGCCCCATGTCAGCGACGCCGTCGAACCCGAGGTGATCGTCCTGCTGAACCTCTCCCGGGATCAGCTCGATCGGGTCGGCGAGATCAACATGATCGAACGGCGACTGCGCGAGGGCATCGCCCGGCATCCACAGGCGACGGTCATCGCCAACTGCGACGACGTGCTCGTCTCGTCCGCCGCCTACGACGCCCCGAATGTGGTGTGGGTCGCCGCGGGTGCGGGCTGGGCCAACGACTCGGTCAGCTGCCCACGCTCCGGAGAGCCGATCGTGCGCGAAGGCGATCACTGGTACTCCCCCGGCATCGATTTCAAACGGCCCCAACCTGATTGGTGGTTCGACGAGACGCACGTGTACGGGCCCAACGGCTTCTCCCACCCGATGGAACTCGCCGTGCCCGGCAAGGCGAACCGCGGAAACGCCACACAGGCGATCGCCGCGGCCACGGCGATGGGCGCCGACCCCGAATCGGCCACCGCAGCGGCGGGCACGGTCGGCGAGGTGGCAGGCCGGTATGGCGTGCATCAGATCGGACCGCATCGCGTGCGTGTGCTGCTGGCCAAGAACCCCGCCGGCTGGCAAGAAGCCATGTCGATGATCGACCAGGACGCCGAAGGGCTGGTCATCGCGGTCAACGGTCAGGTGCCCGACGGTGAGGACCTGAGCTGGCTCTGGGATGTGCGTTTCGAGGAGTTCGAGAACATTCAGGTGGTTGCCGCCGGGGAACGGGCCACCGACCTCGGTGTGCGACTTCTCTACGCGGGCGCCGAACACACCACGATCACCGACCCGATGGCAGCGATCGCCTCCTGCCCACCGGGGCGGGTCGAGGTGCTCGCGAACTACACCGCATTCCGCGACCTCGGGATCGCAATGGACCGCGCGGAGAAGGGAATCCGCTGACATGAGCGAATCGACATTGCGCATCGGCCTGGTACTGCCCGACGTGATGGGCACGTACGGCGACGGCGGAAACGCCCTGATCCTGCGGCAGCGCGCCCGGATGCGCGGCATCGAAGCCGAGATCATCCAGATCACGCTTGCCGATCCGGTTCCCGAGTCCCTCGACGTCTACACCCTCGGCGGTGCCGAGGACTACGCACAGCGTCTGGCGACCCGGCATCTGACGAAATACCCAGGCCTGCAACGAGCCGCCGAAGCCGGACGGCCGGTGCTGGCGATCTGCGCCGCCATCCAGGTGCTCGGGCACTGGTACGAGACGTCGGCCGGTGAACGGGTGGACGGCATCTCGATGCTCGACCTGACCACCACACCGCAAAAGACCCGCAGCATTGGTGAACTCATCACCGATCCGCTTCCGGAGTCCGGCTTGACCGCGCCACTCACCGGTTTCGAGAACCACCGCGGCGGCACCACTCTGGGCCCGGACGCCCGCCCGCTGGCCCGCGTCAAACACGGTGTCGGCAACGGTGCAGGCGAAAGAATCGAAGGCGCCGTACAGGGTTCGGTGATCAGCACCTATCTGCACGGTCCGGCGCTGGCCCGCAATCCGGAGCTCGCCGACCTGCTGCTGTCTCGGGCGCTCGGCGTGGACAAGCTCGCGCCACTGGACCTACCCGAGGTCGAGCGCCTGCGTCGTGAGCGTCTGGCGGCCGGCCGCCGAGGCTGACACCGATGACGAAACCGACTGTGCCACAACGGGGTGGCACAACTCCACAGAACCGCCTCCCCACAAAGGCCCCGCTGGTGTTCGCGCTGGGACTCGTTGTTCTCGCCGTGGTCGTGACCGCCACCTGGGCGATCACCTGGTCGGTGACCGGCAATGACGATGCCGCGTCGGCGCCGCCAACCACGACCGAGTCCGTCCCTGCGACCTCAGTGGTCGACACCGTCCGGGCAACCACCGAATCGCTGTACAACTTCACGCCGGACACCATCAACGCGACGGTGAAATCAGCTCAGGCGTCACTCTGCGGACATGCCCTCGATCAGTGGAACGAGACCGCAAAGACGTTGCCCCGCATCGTCGCCGACACCAATCGCAGTGTGGCGACCTCCAATGCCCACTACGGGATCGCCTCGCAAGATGAGACCACCGCAACGGTGCTCGCCTTCTTCACCCTCGACACCACCGAGAACAACACCCCTGCCGCGCCTGCCACCACAGCCATAGAGTTCACCGTGGACCGCACCGCCGTCCCGACGTGCATCAGCGCGATGGAGGTGCTGTGATGACCGTCGAATCACCCACACCCCAGCGCCCTGCGGGTTCCGGCCGTCACGTCCGCACCGCGATCATCCTGGCGGTGGTTCTTGTTGCCGTCATGGCCCTGACCATCGCGCTGGCCACCCTGACCGCACCGGATGACGACGCCGACGCCGCACCGCCCACCACACCTGTCCCGGTGATCGACGATCAGCAGGCCCGCGACATCGCCGATGTGGTCACCCGCAGCATGTTCGAGATCAGCCCGGCGACCAGTGACACCCAAATCGCAACGTTCAAGGACAACACCTGCGGCGAGTTCGCAGACTCGGCGCTGCCCAATCTGATCTCGTTCACCGACGAGCTCAAGACCCAGAACCGCACCAGCACAGTCACATTCGAGTCGGTCGCCGTAACACCTCACATCCCGAGCTCGCCATCGGCACAGGTCCTGGTCGCAGCCTCCTGGCAATCCGGTGACGCGGTCAACCAATCCCGCATCGTGTACGACGTGATCGTGCAGAATGGAAAGACCTGCATCACGAAGGCACAGTTCCTGTAATAGCCGGCGGAGGTGACCGGTCACGCGACAACCATGGGGCGACCGGGGTCATACGTTGCGAGATCGCAGCGAGGCCGGTCAGATGCTGGCCAAAGCGCTGATCGCCCGCGATGCCGATCTCGTCGACAATCCTGCGGTCACCGTCTTCGGCCTCGCCCGCGGTGGGGTGCCGGTCGCGTGGGAGGTCGCTGCCGCACTGCACGCACCCCTCGACGCCTGCATCATCCGCAAGCTCGGTGTCCCCACCAATCCGGAGCTGGCGTTGGGCGCGGTGGCCTTCGGCGGCGCTCCGGCCATCAGCCGGCGCGTGGTCTCCGAGTTCGGCGTCACCGACCAGCAACTTCGCGACATCGTCGATGCCGAGACCCACGAGCTCGTGAGACGCGAACAGAAGTACCGGGCCGGCAGGCCGCCGGTCGCCATGGCCGGCCGGATCGCCATCCTGGTCGACGACGGACTCGCCACCGGAGCGAGCATGCGGGCCGCGATCGAGGCCGCCCGATTGCTGGAGCCCACACGATTGATCGTCGCGGTGGGTGTCGCGCCGCAATCGGCCATCTCCGAGATCACACCGCTGGTCGACGACCTCGTCTGCGTGAGCACGCCTGCCGATTTCCGGGCTGTCGGTCAGTGGTACGAGCGATTCGAGCAGGTCTCCGACGCCACCGTGTGCAAGCTTCTGGCCCATCCGATCACGTGACCGACAGTGCGGTCGACGTCCGAGGCACGCTGCGGGGCCTCGTTTTCAGCAAAGAGAATCTAGAGTTCACCGGCGGCAAATTGCGCATCGTGAATATCCCTGTGGCGCTGCGCATTTTCCGGAATCCTGCGATCCTTAGTCTCGGTCTACTCCTGCCCTGCGAAGCCAAGGCTCGCGGCGCCTGCCCACTCGTGGGCAATAAACAGATCGGGGATCGTCTTGTCGGCTCGGCCGCGCAAGCCTTTACGGCACCTGCTCCATGGCGGTATCGCTGCGATGGTCTTGAGCCTGACACTCGTGACCTTCGGCAGCAGCGGTGTGATCGGCCAGGTGGGTTCGGCGGCCGCCACGCCGGTGCAACCGTCGACGTCCCCTCCGAGCACCGCCCCGACAGAGTGTGTCGGCTCGAATTTTGCGACCCTCGGCGGCATCTACGATGCCGTCTTTGACTCGCTGCTACCCCAGATGCCCGAGCAGGTGAAGCGGGACGCCGCCTCGATCAAAGCCGACGCCCACCGTGACATGGACGGCCTGCGCGTGTCGTCGCTGGCGATCTCGAACCACCCGGTCGGGCTCGGCGCGTCCGAGGATTCCCCGAGTCTCCAATACCGGGACCCGCTGTCGCAGTACATCCTGACGCAGCTGATGAACATCCGGAACGGCACCGAGTACGAAGCGATCACCCTCGAGAACATGACCTTGTCGCAGGCCGTCGAGACCGTGTACCTCTACCTCTACATCACCGTCATCATCCCGATGACACTGGTGGCAGGGACCATTCCGCCGATCATGCCGATCGGCCCCGTCAGCCTCGGCCTGTTGATCTCTCTGCCGCTGAGCCTTGGTTCGATGGCGATCAACATGGTCAAAGAAGCGTTGAGCGCCGCGCTCCTCGATGCCTGCATCGTCTCGGTCACCCAGGACCAGAAGGACCGGGCCGGTCAGCCCGTGAAAGACCTCCGCTTTCCGAATCGAGTGCCACAGATACTCACCGACATCGCCGGACAGGTACTGATCGCCGAAGACAAGACCTGCCCCTCGGTGGGATCGCTGCCGCTGTCCCGGATCGTCGACCGCACCTCCCACTATCTGCAGGCCACCACGGATGCAAAGACAGGAGCGCAGGTTACCGACCAGACCGCGCGGCTCCGCGACTTCATGAGCCGGGCCCAGGTCCCGCACAACCTCATCCCGGAAGATCCTGCGGACTTCGGAACCATCGAGACACTGATGGCCCTCGGACTCGGGTTTGTTCCCTACGTCGGCGGAGCGCCGACCCAGGCCATCACCGGCCTGGTGGGCAACCACCTCAAGGGCGCGGACATGTCCGAGACCGTCCCGCTATCGGAGTTGACGGTCACCAAGTCGATGACCGCGGGCTATTACGCCTACGCCCTGAGCACCCACGTGTTCAACCTGGCCTTCACCCAGAGCAAGCCGGCTACGGCCTCGGTGTTGCAGCTACTGCTTCCCACGCTGACCCCGGAGCAGTTGACGCAGCTGATACCGAACCCCGGAAGCCTGATCAACGCACCGAACACCTACGGACTCATCGTGTACCACAACGTACTTCGATCAGTGTGTCTGGCCGAGGACAACACCGGACCTGCGCGCTGACCGATGTGGGCGCCCAAGCCACAGCGGTGAGGGCCGTCTGAACCGATCAGCTCGTCGCGGGCCCGAGAACGTACTCGGGCACGATTTCGCAGAAGTCACGGGTCTGATCGACGGCAAACCAGCCGCGCTCGAAATCCTGCCAGCGGCGCAGGTTTTCACGTTGCGCCTCACCGTCCCGCGCAACCCCACGCTCCAGTCGCTGTTCCTCGGTGCCACCGTCGAGCCAGAGCGCACGTTTGAGATGGCTGCGCACCGGCACGCGAGCACTCGACACGCCCTCGATGATCAGCAACGGTTCCCACCGCAGCCAGACCCGTGGACCGAGTTCCGGTTTGCCATCACGCCACACCCTGGGGTGAAAACGAAAATCGTGCCCTCGCCAATACGACCGCAGCACTTCTTCTTCCAGCTCCGGCCACCATCCCACCGGGTCGTCCCAGGTGGCGAAGTCGTCGGTACGGATCAGCACAACCCGGGTCCGCAGCTCTCGGAGCCTGGCCACCAGCGCATCGGCAAACGTCGATTTCCCGGCACCCGACGGACCGTCGATCGCGACGATGCCCGATTTCAGTTGCCGGGCAAGGCTATCCGTCCAGGTTTGGTCGACCATCGCCGGAGCCTAGGTCAGCACACGACGACCGGACAGCGCCCGGCCCAGTGTCAGTTCGTCGGCAAACTCCAGGTCGCCGCCCATCGGGAGGCCCGAGGCCAGCCTGGTCACCGACAGCCCGGGGAAATCACGGAGCATGCGTTGCAGGTAGGTGGCGGTGGCCTCACCCTCCGTATTCGGATCGGTGGCCACGATCACCTCGCTGACGTCGACGCCGTCTTCCTGATTTCCCAAGCGGCGCAGTAGTTCCCGAATCCGAAGTTGATCCGGACCGATACCGCCCAGCGGATCGAGTGCGCCGCCGAGCACGTGGTAGCGACCGGAGAATTCTTTCGTCCTCTCGATGGCCTGCACATCTTTGGGTTCTTCGACCACGCAGATCTTGCTCGCATCCCGTCGCGCGTCACGACAGATGCGGCAGCGCGCCTGGGCGGATACGTTGCCGCAGACCTCGCAGAACACCACATCGTCACGGACATGGACCAGCGACGCGGTCAGGCGATCGATGTCGCCTGCCGGAACAGCCATCAGGTGAAAGGCGATGCGTTGAGCACCCTTCGGACCGAGTCCCGGCAGCTTGGCCAGCTCGTCGATCAAGTCCTGGATCGGGCCTTCATACACCGGTGGTTACCCGCCCAGGCCGGGGAAACCGCCGCCGAGACCGCCGAGGCCTCCGGCCAGCGGACCCATCTTCTGCTGCGTCAGCGCATCACGCTTGTCCGCAAGGTCGGCGAGAGCTCCCACGATCAGGTCCTGCAGTGTCTCCACGTCATCGGCGTCGACAACCTTGGGATCGATCGTCACCGAGGTCACCTCACCGGTGCCGCTACCGGTGATGGTCACCAGGCCGCCACCAGCGGTGCCGGTCACCTCGGCCGCAGAGATCTCGGCTTGAGCGGCCAGTAGTTGCTGCTGCATCTCCTGAGCCTGTTGGAGGAGTCCGGCCATCGGGTTGTCTGGTTGCACTTGAATCTTGTCCTTGCGTCGAATCGTCTGTTGTCGAACCTGCTGCGTCAGCGCCCACGGGCACTCACCGGCGCGTCATGCGTTCCAGATGAGCGGCGATGTCATCGATGGTATCGCCGTCAGCGGGCTTGGCCTCGAATCGCAGTCGCGCGTTGCCCCCGAACATCCGCGACGCCAGGGGCGAGAGCGCGAATTCGAACTCACCACCGTCGCGTTGCCAGGCCACGATCCCCTGCTCCACCGCAGGCCCGGCACCGGTGCTGATCTGGTAGATCGCAGATTCCGAGGTACTCGACGCCGGTGTCTGAGGCAGGTCACGCTGCACCTGAAAGCAGTCGCCGGACTCGTCGTCGAGAAAGACGACAACCTCACAGGCGAGGTCCTCGTAGCGGTCATAGGAAACGACGATGGCCATGGGTCCTCCTTCAGTGCAGGTTGCGGACGCTCTCGAAACGACGGCGCCGCCCGGTCAGGGGGTCGTCGAACTCCACAGCGTAGGCCAGCAGTTGCAGCGGGCTGGAGAAGTCACCGTGATCGGGTGCGGCCGCCACATCCGGCCGGACCTCGGGATACAGGGGATCACCGTCGATCGGGATTCCGAGGCCGGACATGTGCAGCCGTAGCTGATGGGTGCGGCCGGTCTGCGGGAGTAAACGGTAGACACCGTGGTCACCGGCGGTGTCGGTGAGCTCGATGCGCGAGATCGCGTTCACCTCACCGGGAACCACCCGGGCCCGCAGGTCACCGGAGTCCTTCAAGATGCGGTTCCGAACGGTCACGGGCAACTCGAGGTCGCCTGCAAGAGGTGCCCGGGCGCGATACTCCTTGTCGACCCGGCGGTCGGCGAACAACAACTGGTACGGCGCCCGAGCCTGCGGCCGCAGACTGAACATCAGGACACCCGCAGTGAGCCGATCCAGCCGGTGCACCGGGCTGATCTGCGGATTGTCGAGCTCTCTCCGCAACCGCACCAGCGCGGTCTGCACCACGTGCGCGCCGCGCGGCATGGTCGCCAAGAAGTGCGGCTTGTCGACCACCACTAGGTTGTCGTCGAGGTGAATGATCGGCATCTCGAACGGGATCTGCGTCTCGTCCGGCAGGTCGCGATAGAAGTAGATCGGACGTCCCACCTCGGCAGGTCCGGCCAGATCGACCCGATCGCCTGCGATGTCGAGCACCTCCCCCTGCGCGGCCCGCACCGACAGGTCGGCCACCGAGAGTCCGGCGCAGGCCGGTGCCGCCAGCATGGCCTCGGCGACGGTGACATCCGAGCGCCGCAGCACCACCCGGGTCGGGTCGACACCGTCCCGCAATGGCAGCGGCGACGGTCTACGGTTCCTCAACAGGGATTCTTCAGCGCGCCCGGACGTGACCGATCAGCCGCGTTCGACGTGCGACTTCAGGTTCCCGAGCACCTCGGCCTGGATCTTGCCCAGGCCCTTGGGCGCAAAGGTCTTCTCGAAGAAGCCACCGATACCGCCTGCACCCTGCCAGGTGGTGACGGTGGTGACCTTCGAACCCGTACCCAGCGGTTGCACCTGGTAGGTGGTGATCATCGATGAGTTGGCGTCGGTCTCGGTGATCGTCGAACCCACCTGATCCACAGAGGCCTGAACATTGCGCGAGCGCTTCGACGTCGCGTGCAGAGTCCACTTGGCGACGGTCCCGGCACCGACCCCACCAGCGACCACGGCGTAGTCGCGATACTGCGCGGGAAGGATGGCCGGCCTGACGGTCTGGTAGTCGGACAGCGCCGCCAGAACCTGCTCGGGCGCGGCATTGATTTCAATCGACTGTGATGCGGTTACCTGTGCCACGAAAAAATCACCTTCCGGTTTGTGATGCTTTAGACCCCTGAGCCTGCCAGAACAACATGCGGACCCTCCGAAGTGGCATGCACTGGACGGTAGTCCTAGGCTCTAATGCGTGCCGAGGGTTATGGGTTCCGTGTCCGGTCGCGCCGCCTTCGATGAAGGAGTCGCGACGCTGCTGGCGAGTTATCGGGCAATTCCGGCTTCCGGTAGGGTCCGTCTGGCCAAAAAGACATCCAACCTTTTCCGCAAACGAGCCAAGAATCCGTACCCCGGCCTCGACGTCTCCGGACTCGGCCGGGTGATCTCCGTCGATGTGGCCGCGCGCACCGCGGATGTCGCAGGGATGTGCACCTACGAGGAACTCGTCGCCACCACGCTCAAATATGGACTTGCCCCGAAGGTCGTTCCGCAGCTCAAGACGATCACCCTCGGTGGCGCCGTGACCGGCCTCGGTATCGAGTCGACGTCGTTTCGCAACGGGTTGCCGCACGAGTCGGTCCTCGAAATCGACATCCTCACCGGCGCCGGTGAGATCGTCACCACCTCACCAACCAGTGAGAACTCGGATCTGTTCTTCGGATTCCCCAATTCCTACGGCACCCTTGGCTATTCGACACGGCTGCGGATCGAGCTCGAAGAGGTTGCACCGTTTGTGGACCTGCGCCACGTCCGGTTCACCACGGTCGAGGCACTCCAATCCGCGATGGCACAGATCGTAGACGACGGCGAGTTCGACGGTGAACGCGTGGATTACCTTGACGGAGTGGTCTTCTCGGCCGCCGAGAGCTACCTGATCCTCGGTCGGCAGACCACCGCAGGCGGCCCGGTGAGCGACTACACCGGCGAACAGATCTTCTACCGCTCCATCCAGCACTCCGCGGACTCGACACCAATCCGCGACCGCCTCACCATCTCGGACTACCTCTGGCGGTGGGATACCGACTGGTTCTGGTGTTCCCGCGCATTCGGTGCGCAGAGCCCTCGCATCCGGCGGTTGTGGCCCAAGAAACTGTTGCGCAGCAGCTTCTACTGGAAGCTGATCGGCCTCGATCACCGATTCAACGTCGGGGACAAGCTCAATGCCCGCAAAGGCGAGCCCCCGAATGAACGCGTGGTCCAGGACATCGAGGTGCCGATCGAGCGGACCGCCGAGTTCATCGCGTGGTTTCTCGAGAACATCCCCATCGAACCGATCTGGCTCTGCCCCCTACGACTTCGCGAACCGGCACTGCCCGGCGCCGACACCCACCGGCCGTGGCCGCTGTACCCCCTCGAACCTGCCCGGACCTACGTCAACGTGGGTTTCTGGTCGGCGGTACCCAAGCGCGACGACCAGCCCGATGGCTACGCAAATCGTCTGATCGAGATCAAGGTGTCCGAACTCGGTGGTCACAAGTCGCTGTATTCCGAGTCTTTTTACGGCAAAGAAGAGTTCGATGAACTGTACGGCGGGGAGCCCTACCGCCTGTTGAAGAAACACTATGACTCAGGGTCGCGGCTCCTCGACCTCTATGCAAAGGCGGTGCAACGTCAGTGACGACATTCAAAGAAAATGACCTCACTTCCGGATCGGTGGTAGGTCCCAAGCTCAGCTTGGCCGAAGTCGTCGAAGCGTTTGCGGGTGGAGATCTGAACGTGCGGGTGACCGCGTACGACGGCAGCTCGGCAGGTCCCGAAGACGCCGAGTACGGCGTGGAGTTGGTGACACCCCGGGGAACCACGTATCTGGCAACAGCTCCCGGAGACCTCGGACTGGCCCGGGCCTACATCGCCGGCGACCTCAAGCTGCACGGTGCGCCCGGCGGTGATCCGTACGACGCACTTCGGGCACTGGCCGAGGACCTCCATTTCGAACGGCCCTCCGCACGTGTGATGGCACAGATCACGCGCTCGATCGGTCTGGAACACTTCAAGCTGATCGCACCGCCACCACAGGAACAGCTTCCGCGGTGGCGCCGGATCGCAGAGGGTTTGCGGCACAGCCGGACCCGCGACGCAGAGGCCATCCACTACCACTACGACGTTTCCAACGCCTTCTACGAGCTGGTCCTCGGACCATCGATGACCTACACGTGCGCCTGCTACCCCGAGCGGGAAGCAAGCCTCGAGGAGGCCCAGGAAAACAAATATCGCCTGGTGTTCGAGAAGTTGAAACTCAAGGCCGGTGACCGGCTGCTCGACATCGGCTGCGGCTGGGGCTCGATGGTCCGGTACGCCGCACGACAGGGCGTCCACGTCATCGGCGTGACCCTGTCAGCCGAGCAGGCGCAGTACGCACAGCAGGCCATCATCGACGAAGGCCTCAGCGACTTCGCCGAGGTCCGGCACAGTGACTACCGCGATATCACCGAAGAAGGTTTCGACGCCGTCTCGTCGATCGGTCTGACCGAGCACATCGGGATCGCGAACTACCCGTCGTACTTCAAGTTCATCCGGGCCAAGTTGCGTGATGGCGGAATCCTGTTGAATCACTGCATCACCCGCCCCAACAACAGATCAAAGGGCAAGGCGGGCGCATTCATCGATCGATACGTGTTCCCCGACGGTGAACTCACCGGTTCGGGCACGATCATCTCCGCGATCCAGGACGTCGGTTCGATGGAGGTTCTCCACGAGGAGAACCTGCGCGAGCACTACGCGATGACACTGCGCGACTGGAACAAGAACCTCGTCGAGAACTGGGATGCCGCCGTCGAGGAAGTCGGCGAAGGTACCGCCCGGCTCTGGGGCCTCTACATGGCCGGTTGCCGACTCGGTTTCGACCGCAACATCATTCAGCTCCACCAGGTCCTGGCAGTCAAGCTCGACAAGGACGGCGGCAACGGCGGACTTCCGCTGCGCCCGTGGTGGCAGGCCTAACCTCCGCAACGCAAACGCACCCGTTCCAGTCAAAAGCACACGTTGCAGCGTGTGCTTTTGACTGGAACGGGTGTACCTGTCGCTTACCTAGTTGATCGGCGTGGCGCCGAGCTCACTCCTCAGCAGCGCGATCGCGATCTGCTCAGGGTCCTGACGCGGATCCGGTGTGGAATTGCGTGCGGTGGCGACCATTTCGTTGCGCTCGTCATCGGTGAGGTCTTCGTCTTTGACGGGCTCGGGAGCCGGTTCCGGTTCAGGCTCCGGTTCGGGTGACTCTTCGTCGCCTGCGCTCGGGGTGGCCGGAGCGCCGCGGCTCGGCCTGGTGTAGGTGGCCTGTTTCGTCTCGGGCTTGCGGGTATCGGTTTGTGCGGTCTGGGTTTTCGGCATTGCCGGCATCGCGGACGCCGCGTGCACCTGCACCTGCCAGGCGCCGCCGAAAACATGTGTCATCGCCGCGTTGATCACGTCCACCGCGTGCTGCGAACTCAACCGCTGAACGAGCGGCTGCGAGTCGTGACTCAGGATCAAGGTGCTGCCGTCGACCCCACGGACCGAGGCACCCGAGAGCATCACCTCGGTCACCTTGTTGGCGGCTCGAACCGCAGACCGAACCTCTTGCCACTTCGCCTGCACCGCAGCCAGATCGAGACCAGCGGTTGCGACCTTGGGCTCCGGTTCGACCTGTGGCGCGGGCTCACCGTGATGATCGGGCTCCGGCTCGAAATCTGGTTCGGGCGGCGGCGGGACATCATCGAACGGCGATGCCGACTCGAGCTCCTGAACGGGCTCCGATTCCGGTTCCGGCGCCGTTTCTGGCACGGGCGTTGTCGATGTTTCAGGCGCGGACGCTGGTTCGGGCGCCGCCTCTGGCTCCGCCGCGACCGAAACCGGCTGCGGCACAGGCACGAGCGCGGGCTCGAGATCGAGCACTGGCTCGGCTTCTGGCTCGAGATCGAGCACTGGCTCGGTTTCTGGCTCGAGTTCGAGCACCGGCTCTGGCTCTGGCTCGAGTGCCAGCGCAGGTTCGGGTTCGGGCTCAGACTCAGGCTCAGGCTCGGGCTCGGGCTCGAGTGCAAGCTCAGGGGTCGGTTCGGGTTCGGGCTCCGGAACCGGTGCAGGTTCTACGACCGGTGCAGGTTCCGCGACAGGCGCGGGTTCAGGTTCCGGCTGCGGCGCGGGAGTCGGTTCGGGTTCCGGGGTGGGGGCCGGCACCGGTTCCGGGGTGGGGACCGGAGTCGGTGCAGGCGCCTGCGCGGCCTCCGGCTCCGATTCGGTGACGTCGTCCTCCTGTTTGCGCTGCGACGGTCGGACAAACTTTGAGGGTGCCGCGTCGATCGGGGCCGCCGCCGGAGCCGCCGACGATACCGGCGAAGGCCCGGACACCGCGGACGCACCATCGGCCGAAACGGCGATCACGCCACTGGCGAGCTGGGACTCGATGCGCTCGATCCGTTGCAGCACACCGGATTCCGAATCCGAGGAGGCCGGCAGCAGCATCCGGGCGCACATCACTTCCAGGAGCAGCCTCGGGGATGTGGTCCCGCGCATCTCCCCCAGTGCGTCATGGACGGTCTCGGCGAATCGGGTGAGTGTGCCCGCTTCGAGCCGGGCGACCTGGGCGACCATCTGCTCGACCTGATCGTCCGGGGCCTCGACGAGTCCTCGCTGCGCGGCATCGGGGACGGCGTTCATCAGGATCAGGTCCCGCAGTCGTTCGAGCAGGTCGACCGCGAACCGGCGGGGATCGTGGCCGGCGTCCACCACGGCCTCGACCGTCCCGAACAGTGCGGCGCCGTCGTGGTCGGCCAGTGCGTTGATGGCGTCGTCGATCAACGCCACATCGGTGACACCCAGCAGAGTCAACGCCCGTTGATAAGTGACACCTTCTGGGCC
Source organism: Williamsia sp. Y844 (assembly GCF_056786475.1). Taxonomy (NCBI): domain Bacteria; kingdom Bacillati; phylum Actinomycetota; class Actinomycetes; order Mycobacteriales; family Nocardiaceae; genus Williamsia; species Williamsia sp. Y844. Next base: position 2,474,296 of record NZ_JBXCJB010000001.1, on the reverse strand, counting down.
GGCACCGGCGAGCAATTGGTCGAGAACACTGAGCGAGTCACGCGGAGAACCGCCGCCCGCCCGGATCACCAGCGGGAACACCGCCGGTTCGACGGTGACGTGCTCGCTCGTGCAGATGCGTTCGAGCAGTCCGCGCATGGTCGCCGGAGCCAGCAACCGGAACGGGTAGTGATGGGTCCGCGACCGGATGGTCGGCAAGACCTTCTCGGGCTCGGTGGTCGCGAAGATGAAGATCAGATGCTCTGGTGGCTCTTCCACGATCTTGAGCAGCGCGTTGAAACCCGCGTTGCTGACCATGTGGGCCTCGTCGATGATGAACACCCGGTAGCGCGACTCGGCAGGCGCATAGAACGCCTGATCGCGCAGTTCACGGGTGTCGTCGACACCACCGTGGCTGGCGGCGTCGAGTTCGATCACGTCCATGTTGCCCGGGCCACCCGGACCCAGCGCGATGCACGACGAGCAGACGCCACATGGTGTCGATGTGGGCCCCTCCACGCAGTTCAGCGAACGGGCAAGGATGCGAGCCGACGACGTCTTGCCACAACCACGAGGACCCGAGAACAGGTAGGCATGGTTGATCCGGCCGGAGTTCAGGGCCACACCCAAGGGCTCGGTGACATGCTCCTGCCCGACAACTTCGGCGAAGGTCGCGGGGCGATAAGTCCGGTAAAGAGCCACGGTGCGAGACTACCGGCGAGGTACGACGGCCGCGGGGTCGGCCAGTTGTTGCCTGAACCGAATCGTGTGCTGATCACTCAGACCGAGCACCGGTGTCCAGATCAGAAGCCGTCGCTAGTCGCGCAAACTGTCCCGGACCGCGACTTCGACCGGTTCAGGGGCAGGTTTCGGTGTCCGCAGCCTCCGGAACTCTGCAGGCCCCCAAAGAACCAGTGTCGCCAAAGCCGTGACCCCGAAGACCCACAGATACGGCTCGGATGAGAACCAACGCAGCCAGTCCGGGAACGGTGTCATGAACATGCCCGTCCCGTAGAACGGCGTGAATCCCATTGCGCCTGCGGGCAGGTGGTTGCGCCAGGTGAAGGCTGTGGTGAACAGCGCCGCCGGGAGCAACAGCGTCACCGGCAACATCCAGGTCCTCCCGGAGCGCCACGCCGCGATGGGCAGGTGGACCAGGTAGACGAGCAAGGGTACGAACCAGACCCAGTGGTGTCCCCAACTGAACGGGGAGACCGCGGTCGCCGTCATGCCGGTCAGGCACAGCGCCAGGAGTTCCTGCCCATGCCGATGCGCGAGGTAGGCCGCGCCCATCCCGACAACAACCGCGACGACCACCAGCACCGCCCACAACACCTGATTGGGATCGACGGTTTTGAACGCCGTGGCGAGCGCGCCCTTGATCGACTGATTGCTTGGTGCATCGATCGGACCGACGCGTTCGGAGTTGATCACCCGATCGGTCCAGTACTTCCACGATTGCCCAGGTGTCACCAGGAACCCGAGAACAATCGTGCACAGGATGGTGACGGCGGCAACCACAATCGCGCGCCAGCGTCGGGTGACCGCGAGGTACAGGACGAAGAAGCCCGGGGTGAGTTTGATGCCAGCCGCGAGACCGACGCCGAGCCCCTTGAGCCGACTGCCATCTGGCCGCAGCAGATCCCACAGCACGATCGCCATCAAGAAGACGTTGATCTGTCCGTACCAAATGGTGGTCCGAACCGGTTCGAGCAACGTCGAGCAGCACACCAGCGCCGCGGAGACCACCAGCAACCGCCAGTCGACGCGGTAACCGAGGCTCCGAAATGACGCGACGATCACGTAGAACAGGGCCGCGAAGATCAGTGCGGTCCACACCAACTCGGCCATGGAAACGTCCAGCCAGGCAAACGGCTGGAAGACGATGGTCGAGAACGGGGTGTAGGTGTACAGCAGCCCGTTCGGCAGCATCGGGGCCTCGTACAGCGGTTGCCCGTGCATCAGGTGCAGTGCGCCCTGACGGTAGACATGCAGGTCGACCTGGTTTTCGAAGAGGCCGAAGACCTTGGTGTCCAGTGGGATGAAGGTGACCTGGACGTAGACCGCAAGCAGAGCAGCGACCACAAACCCGGCGAGCAACCAGGAACTGGTCGGGAAACGAAGACGCGTCGAAGAAGGCGTGGCGTCGTCAGTGGGCACTTCTCCGCCTTCCCCCAGCAGTGACTTCGCCAGAAATATTAGCCCGGCAGCACCCGTTCGGCCCTGCGGCTTGCCGTGAGGCAGATCACGCTGACGACAGCGACCACCAGGAACATCCAGTTGTAAGGGTCGTAGGTGAACCACCGGAGCCAAGTGATCCCGAACTTGTGGAACAGTCCGGTGAAGTAGCCGTCGGGTAGAACCCGCTCGATCTGCAGCACCGGATGGTCCCGGTAGGTACGCCAGACGAAGGTGGTGAGCAGCATCGCCAGCGCACCTACCGCGGCGAGGATCCGGAGCGCAGGCGTCCGTGCAGACAGCACCAGATGCACCACGATCACCAGCATCGGAACCACCCACACCCAGTGATGACCCCACGACATCGGCGACACCACCGTGCCCGTCATCCCGACCAGTGTGATCGCCAGCAGCTCGTGGCCGGCGCGATGGGCAAGTGAGGCCCCGACCATGCCGAGCACCAACGCCGCCAGCGCCAGCGTGCCCCACACGAGGATGTTCGGGCTGTCCGTCTGCCCCAGGTTCGCCAGGGCGCCGCGGATGGACTGATTGCCGACGGTGTTGGGCGCTCCCACCCGTTCGGAGTCGATGAACGTCCCACTCCAGTACTTCCACGAGTCCCGCGGCATCACGAGAAAACCGAGGACCACGGTTCCGACGAGTCCGGCACAGGCAACGACCACCGACCGCCAGTTCCGGTTGATCGCCAGATAGAAAACGAAGATCAACGGCGTCAGTTTGATGCCTGCCGCGATCCCGACACCCAGACCGCGCAGCCGACTGTCCTTTTCGCGCAACAGGTCCCACAAGATCAACAGCATCAGGAACACGTTGATCTGGCCGTACCACATCGTCGTGCGCACCGGCTCCATCAACGTGGAGATCAACACCAGCGACATCGCCATCGTCCGCACCGACCAGGTGATCCGATAGCCGAGACTCTTGAAGCTGAGCGTCATCACGAAGTACAGCGCGATGAAGATGCCCGCCATCCACACGACTCGGGCCATCTCCACGGTCATCAACGCAAACGGAACGAAGACGAACACCGACGCCGGGGCATACGTGTAGTCCATGACACCGACGAGCTTTGCCTCGTACAGCCGGTGCCCATCGATGACGGCCTGGGCACCCTGCCGGTAGACCTCGAGGTCGAGCTGGTTACCGAACAGACCCCAATAGGGCTCGTCCAGCGGGACCGCGAGGTGCTGTAGCCAGATCGCCAGCAGTCCGAGGACCACGGAGACCACCACGACGGCGGCGGGCCACGGCACGGTCCGCTCCGGACGGGGTTCTCCTGCGGTTTTCTCCGTGTGCGACCCTGCGGTGACGGACTCGGGGTCCATCGGATTGCGCTCGCTCAACGACCTGTCCGGTCACCACACGCGTGCATGGTCAGCTCTGCTGTTCGAGTAACTGCTCCGCCGACGCGAGCAGGACACAGGTCGCCACGCCGTCCATGGCCGCACGAAGCTCCTCGAGGCCGGGGAACGTCGGGGCCAAGCGGATGTTGCGGTCGTTCGGGTCTTTTTTGTACGGGAACGCCGAGCCGGCACCCGTCAGCGAGATCCCGGCTTCCTTGGCCAGCGTGATGACCCGGGCAGCGGTGCCGTCGATGACGTCGAGGCTGATGAAGTAGCCACCCTCGGGTTCGGTCCAGGACGCGACCTTGGCGCCGCCGAGCCGTTCTTCCAGGATCTGCAACACCATCGCGAACTTCGGCACCAGCAACTCACGATGCTTGGCCATGTGGGCCCGGACGCCATCGGCATCGGTGAAGAAGCGAAGGTGACGCAGTTGGTTCAGCTTGTCCGGACCGATCGTCTTGATCGATACGTGGCGCTGGTACCAGGCCAGGTTCTCGGCGGACGAACCGAAGAACGAGACACCGGCTCCGGCAAAGGTGATCTTGGACGTCGAGGCAAGGACCAACGGCCGGTTCGGGTTACCCGCAGCGGCCGCGAGTCCGAGAACATCGATCGGGGCCGGGGGCTCGTCGACGAGGGTGTGCACGGCGTAGGCGTTGTCCCAGATGATGCGGAAGTCAGGAGCCGCGCTCTTCATCGACATCAGGCCGCGGGCGACCTCGGGGCTGTAGGTCGCGCCGGTCGGGTTCGAGTACGTCGGCACGCACCACATGCCCTTGATCTGGGGGTCCGATGCGACCAGGTCCGCGCAGAACGCGACGTCGGGACCGTCGTCGTTCATCGGCACGGTGATCATCTCGATCCCGTAGGACTCGGTGATCGCGAAATGACGGTCGTAGCCGGGCGACGGGCACAGGAACTTGATCGGGCCGTGCCCCCACGGCTCAGCGGAATCGGGGGTGCCGTGCAGAAGGCCGAACACGACCAGGTCGTGCATGATCTCCAGGCTGGCATTGCCGCCTGCCAGGAGATTGTCGGTGGGGATACCGAGCAGTTCGCCGAAGATCGCGCGCAGCTCGGGCAGACCGGTGACGCCGCCGTAGTTGCGGGTGTCGGTTCCGTTGCCGTCGCGGTAGTCGTCGGCACCGGGCAGTGACAGCAGTTCGGCCGACAGGTCGAGTTGCGCGGGGGACGGCTTGCCTCGGGTGAGGTCCAACTTGAGGCCGGCATCGACGAGCGCTTGATACTTCGCACGCAGCTCGGATTGGGTGGCGGTCAGCTGGTCAGCACTCATCGAGTGGAAATTCACTACGGCCTTTCCCGGAACGGCCCCGCCCCGGAACTGTGGTTGCGCGGAGGTACGCGCAGAACAGCGGATCTTCTCGGTAACAAAGTAGGGGACCCCGCGCACCCGGCAGAGCCCGCTGACCCTTGCTGCCTTCCGGCCCTGGGGGAGTTCACAGGATGCTCGCCGCGCGGGATCCAGAAACGAGTGTAGCGGGCCGACCGCAGAGAGCGAAAACTTACCCACTGAGCAGCCCGTTTTTGGTGAGTCCGCCTGTAGCCGGTAAGCTGCCGGACGGAGGATTCGCCTAGTGGCCTATGGCGCTCGCCTGGAACGCGGGTTGGGTTAATAGCCCTCAGGGGTTCGAATCCCCTATCCTCCGCCAGAAGGTCGAAACATCGAGATCGCCCCGCATTTCCATGCGGGGCGATCTTGCTTTTCAGGGGGCCTCGACCGTCCCGGCAAACGGATGGGTCAGGTGTCGTTCCTGGCGCGTGATGGCTGCACCCGTTTGGGTTCACCCGGCATCTTCGGATAGCTCGGCGGATACGGCATGTCCCCCAATCCATCTCGTTCATCTCGCGCCACCAGTTCGAGGAGTGGTTCGAGGCTGCTTCGATGAGAGTCGATGCCGGACATGGGATCACCGCGCTTCTCGAGCAGACCTGGGACAGTCGCGATGGTGCAGTCCAACGGGTCGACGTCAGCGAGCTCATCCCAGGTGACCGGTGTCGAGACGGTGGCCGTCGGGGTGCGACGGGCCGAGTAGCCGGCGGCCATGGTCCGGTCGCGCGCGTTCTGGTTGAAGTCGACGAAGATCCGTTCCCCGCGTTCTTCCTTCCACCACGACGTGGTGATCGCCGAACTGTCGCGGCGTTCGAGCTCTCGGGCCAGCGCGATGACGGCCCGCCGGGTCGAGATGAAGTCCCATTTCGGTTCGATCGGCACGAACACGTGCAGACCGCGACCACCCGAGGTCTTCGGATAGCCGTGCAACCCCAGCTCATCGAGTAGCGGACGCAGTACGTCGATCGCCACCCGCCGCGCGTCCGAGAAATCGGTTCCGGGTTGCGGGTCCAGGTCGATGCGAAGCTGATCGGGGTGATCGTTGTCCGGTGCGATGGTGGGCCATGGATGGAACGTGATCGTTCCGAGGTTGGCGGCCCAGACGATGTCCGGTGCGCTGGTTGTCCGGATGGCATCGGCCTTACGCCCCGACGGGAACGTGATCGAGGTCGACTGCACGTGCTCGGGGCGTTTGGCCGCGACCCGCTTCTGGTAGATCTCCTCGCCCTCGATCCCATCGGGGAAGCGCTGCAGGAACGTCGGGCGATCACGTAGTGCGGTCAACAGCGCACCCTGCAGAGCAACGGCGCGGTAGTACCCGACGAGATCGCGTTTGCGGCCACCGTTCTCACCGAGTTGCGGAAAGTAGATCTTGTCCGGATTCGACAGTCGCACAGGCGTTCCGTCGACATCGAGTTCCTCAGCCGGTGATCTGGCCATCAGTTCCGTCCCTCCAGTACGTCGAACAGGTCGTAGGTCAACGGCACCTCGAGTTGGTCGTAGCCGCAGCTCCCCGGCTCGCGATCCGGACGCCAGCGCACGAACTGGACCGTGTGGCGAAACCTTTGCCCTTCCATCTGGTCATAGCCGACCTCGACCACAAGCTCCGGACGGATCGGAAACCATTGTGCGGAACCCTTTTCCTTCCACCGGCTGGGTTCACCTTCGGCGACGTTGTCCGGGTCCAGGCGCATCGGTTCGAGCAGTTGCTGCAACTCGATCCGTTTGGCGTCGGAGAACGCTCCGGCCCCGCCGACCATCCGCAATTCCCCCTCGTCGTACAGGCCGAGCAACATCGAGCCGAGTCCCGTTCCACTCTTGTGGACGCGATAGCCGATCACCACGCAGTCGGCGCTGCGCTTGTGTTTGACCTTGACCATCTCGCGTTTGCCCGGGACATAGCGGCCATCAAGACGTTTACTGACCACTCCGTCGAGGCCGGCGCCCTCGAACTCGGAGAACCATTGGCGCGCCAGCTCGGCATCGGTGGTCACCCGGCTGACCCGGCAACGACCGGCGCCGGGTATCGCCTCGAGCAGCGCCGCCCGACGGACCGAGAACGCCTCGCTCGTCAGGTCCCGGTCCCCCACCGCCAGCGCATCGAAGCCGATGAACATCGCCGGGGTCTGCTCGGCGAGCATCGTCACGCGGGACTTGGCGGGGTGGATCCGGATCGACAACGCATCCCAGCTGAGGCGCCGGACGCCGCCCAGATCCGCCTGGACACCGATCTCGCCGTCGACAACAACCTTGTCGGGCAACTCATCTCGGGCCGCCTCGATCAGCTCCGGAAAGTAGCGGCCCAGGTCTTTGCCACCGCGCGACCCGATGACGACCTCATCGCCGTCACGGAAGATGATGGCACGAAATCCGTCCCACTTGGGCTCGTGCGACCACACCTCGGCGCCGGGTTCGTCAGGAATCTTTACCGCAGCCTTGGCCAGCATCGGCACCACCGGCGGCATCACAGGGAGGTCCATGACGGTCCATACTTCCACTTGTAGGCTCGTGGGGTGGACTATCGCGGCGGTGGACGGTACGCGCCGTCACCGTCAGGTGACCTGCACGTCGGTAATCTTCGAACGGCGCTGTTGGCCTGGATGTTTGCCCGAACCACCGGCCGGACATTTCGGATGCGGATGGAAGACCTCGATCGGGTGGCGGCCGGATCCGCGGAACGGCAACTCGCTGACCTCGCCGAACTCGGCATCGACTGGGATCCGCCGATCATGTGGCAGTCCCAGCGGCTCGCCAACTACAACAAGGCGATCGCTGAACTGCAGAGCCGCGGCCTCACCTACAACTGCTACTGCACCCGGCGCGAGATCCTGGAAGCGCCGTCGGCGCCGCACGGCCCCGCGGGCGCGTACCCCGGGACCTGCCGGAATCTGACAACCGCTGCGGAGCAGGCCCACCTCGACGCCGGACGACGACCGGCGATCCGACTGCGCGCCGACGTCACCGAGTTCACCGTGTCCGATGTGCTCAAAGGTCGGTTCACCGGCCCGGTCGACGATTTTGTGTTGCGCCGCGGCGACGGGATCCCGGCATACAACCTCGCGGTGGTCATCGACGACAACGCGCAGGCCGTCGATCAGGTTGTCCGCGGCGACGACCTACTGAGTTCGGCGCCCCGGCAGAGTTATCTGGCAACAATGCTCGGGCTGACCCCTCCCTCGTACGCACATGTCCCGATGGTCTTGAACACCGAGCACAAACGGCTGGCCAAACGCGACGGCGCCGTCACCCTGGCCGATCTGGAGGTCGGCGGCGTGGACAGTCAGCGTGTCCTGTCGCTGATCGCGAACTCGTTGAATCTCGCGGATCCCGGCGAGGCGGTCTCCGCCGACCTGATGCTCGCCCGGTTCGTTCCGGCAAGCCTGCCATCCGAACCGTGGATTCTCGATCCTGCAGACCTACTGCGCCGCTGACGCATAGGCGCTGGTCGACGGTCATTCAATCGGGATATCTATCGGTTCGGCTCTCGTTTCAGCCGACACTCCCGGCTTAAGGTCACTCATCAAATCGACAACCGACGGGGGCATACCCCGCGAGAGGACGTTCCCATGAGTGGCCCCCAGTACCCCGGATCCGAGCCGTATCCAGGCCCGAGCGCCAACCCTCCCCCGCTACAAAAACCGGGTTCCTACCCGCCACCGTCGAACGGCGGATCTCCCTACGGACAACCCGCGGGCCCCGCCGGCGGGCCAGGTCCCCAGTACGGTCAGCCGGGGCCGCAACCCGGACCGCCATCCGGCCCCGGAGCACCGGCCGATGTGGGAATCCGCTTGGCCGCCAGGGTCATCGACTGGTTCATCGTCGCGATTCCGATGAACATCATCTACACGGTGCTGTTCTGGGTGGCCCCGTGGTTCATCGCACTGGCCGTGGGTTTCGTGCTGTCCTTCGCGGCGTTCGCGTATTTCGTCTACTTCGAGACCCAGCAAGAAGGCGCGACCGTTGCCAAAAAGCTACTGAAGCTCAAAGTTGTTGGTGCGCAGGGCGGAATTCCGACCATCGATGAATCCACCAAGCGCAACGCCTGGATGCTCGTCGGCGTCCTGGCCTGGTTGCCGGTGTTCTTCCTGCCACTGTTCCTCGGCTTCATCTGGATCGGGCTGGCCGTCTCCATCGCCGTCACGATCAACAGCGACCCGCGCAATCAGGGGTGGCACGACAAGTTCGCAGGCGGCACCTCGGTCGTCAAGACCGCCTGATCACTTGGCCGCGGCGCCCGCGTAGTACCGGCCGAGGAACTCGTCCCGGAACTCGAAATAGTTGCCGTCGATGATGGCCTGGCGCGCCCGCGCCACCAGCGTCACGATGAAGTGTTCATTGTGAATGGTGCAGAGTGTGGCCGCCAGGCCTTCTTTGGCCTTGAACAGGTGATGAATGTACGCACGCGTGTATTGCGTTGTGTAGTTATGCATTTCAGGGTCCAGCGGCGTGAAGTCGCGGCGGAACCGGCTGTTGGTCACGTTGTAGCGACCATCGAGTGAATAGATCGCACCGTTGCGTGCCACGCGGGACGGCGAGACGCAGTCGAACGTGTCGATACCGCTTTCGATCGCGGTGAAGATGTCGTCGGGTTCGCTGATGCCGAGCAGGTGCCGGGCCTTGTCGACCGGCAATTCCTCGTTGACCCACCGGACGATGGTGCCGAGATTCTGCTTCTCGAGTGCGCCGCCGATGCCGTAGCCACCAAAACCGCGACCGCCTTCTGCGACATCTTTTTCACTCATCGTCACCAGGTCGCGAGCCGCTTTGCGCCGCAGATCCTCGTACTGCGCGCCCTGGATGACACCCCACAGCGACTGCAACGGACGATGGCTGCGCTCAGAGGTGAGCCGATTGTGTTCGGCCAGACAGCGAATCGCCCACAGTCGGGTCCGCTCGAGTGAAGTCTCTTGGTAGGCGCGGGTATTCATCAATGTGGTGAGTTCGTCGAACCCGAAGATGATGTCGGCGCCGAGCTGATGTTGGATCTGCATCGAGACCTCCGGCGTGAACCGGTGGGTCGAACCATCGAGATGCGACTTGAACGTCACACCGTCATCGTCGACGCGGGCCAGTCGTTCCTTGCCCTCGGCGATGACGTCATCGTTCTGCATTCCGGTGAGGTCCATCGCGATGACCTTTTTGAACCCGGCTCCCAGCGACATGACCTGGAAACCACCGCTGTCGGTGAATGTCGGTCCGGGCCAGTTCATGAACTTTCCGAGACCACCGGCCTCGTCGATGATGTCCGGGCCCGGCTGCAGGTACAGGTGATAGGCGTTCGCGAGAACCGCCTGCGCACCGAGGTCACGGACGGCTTCCGGCACAACCGTTTTGACGGTCGCTTTGGTGCCTACCGGAACAAAAGCCGGCGTCTGGATGTCCCCGTGTGGGGTGCTGATCACACCGGTGCGGCCGAGGGTGCCGGGCAGGGTGGCCCCGACCGTGAAAGTACGGTCGGGGCCTTCGTCGATATCGCTCACCGCTGCATCCTCGCAGCCGGTGACCCTGCCCGGCAAAACAGACGCCTGCGCCGGGATCTGACGCGGGTCAGATCTTCACCTCGGCATCCGACTCGCGGGCCGCCTCCTCGGCAGCCAGCGTCTTGTTCAGCTTTTCGCCTTCGATGTCGACGTCGGGCAGGATCTTGTCCAGCCACTTCGGCAGCGACCATGCCTTGTCACCGAGTAGTGCGAGCACTGCCGGGATCACGGTCATGCGGATGACAAAGGCATCGAAGAAGACCGCTGCGGCCAGCGCGAAACCCATCGCCTTGATGAAGACCATGTCTTGCAACATGAATGCGGCAAACACCGAGATCATGATCGCGGCTGCCGCAGCCACCACCCGGGCGCTGTGACTGAAGCCGTCGACGATGGAGTCCTTGGCAGACTTCCCGTGCACGTAGGCCTCCCGCATACGACTGACCAGGAACACCTGATAGTCCATCGCCAGGCCGAACACGATGCCGATCAGGATGATCGGCAAGAAGCTGACCAGCGGTTGCGGATTGCCCACCAGCCCCAGGTCACCGTTGGTGAAGATCGCCACCGTGGCACCGAAAGTGGCACCGATGCTGAGAAGGAAGCCCAACGCGGCGGTCAACGGCACCAGGATCGACCTGAAGACGATCATCAGCAAGATGAACGCCAAGCCCACGACCACGATCAGATACGGGACGAGCGCCGACGAGAGCTTGTCGGAGACGTCGATCTCGATGGCGGTCTGGCCGGTGACGCCGTAGGTCAGCCCGGCGCTGTCGGTAACCCCGGATTCCATCCCGCGCAGTTCCTTGACCAGGTCCGTGGTTGCGTCGTCTCCGGCAGCACTGTCCGGGATCACCGAGATGATGGCGGTTTCGGTGTTGCTGCTGATGTCTCCGGGGCTGATCACGGCAGCCGAGACATCGTCTACCCCGCGGATCTGGTCGACCAGACCGTCGAAAGCCTCGATCCGCTGCGATTCACCCTCGACACCGCTGCCGTCGACGACCACCACAAACGGATTGTTCACGCCCGGCCCGAAGCCTTCGGAGACCATGTCGTAGGCCTGGCGCTGTGTGGTGCTCGGATCACCGTTGCCATCGTTCGGCAACCCTAGTTTGAGTCCGGTCATCGGGATCGTGATCAGCGCCAGCAGCACGATGCCACCGATGGCGAAGACAGCCGGGCGCCGGACGACCTGATTGATCCAGCGCTGACCGTTGTGGCGGCGAGCCGGGTCGTGCGGTGTCACATCCGGCGGGTTGAGCGACTTGATGCGTGCGCCGAACACCTTCTCGCCGAAGATGCCGAGGATGGCGGGCAGCAGGGTCAACGCGACGAGAACGGCAACCAGGACGGTGCCTGCCGCGGCCAGACCCATGGCTGTCAGGAACGGGATGTTGACGATGAACAGAGCCGCCAGGGCGATGAACACGGTGGCACCGGCGAACACCACTGCCGAACCGGCCGTGCCGACAGCTTTACCGGCAGCTTCGGCGCGGGTCTTGGACCGATGCACTTCATGCCGGTACCGCGACAGAATGAACAGTGCGTAGTCGATACCCACCGCCAGGCCGATCATCGTGGCCAAGATCGGGGTCTCGGAGCTCAGGTCGAAGAAGAACGTCGCTGCGGTGACGCCCATCATGCCGATGCCCACACCGATGATCGCGGTGATCAGAGGCATGCCCCACGCCACCAGCGATGCGAAGGTCAGGATCATCACGATGGCACCCACGGCGACACCGATCAGCTCGGACGTCATACCCATTGCCGCCTGGGGCAATGCGGTGCCTGACATCTCGACGGTCAGACCACTGGCACGAGCCTGGTCGGCAATCTCATCCATCTGGGTCTGGGCGGTTTCACTGACGTCGGCTGCTGCCTCGACATCAAACGCGGCGCCCAACTGGACCATCGTGGCGTCGGCATTGATCGGCGAGGTGACCTGCGCGTCGGCCTGCGCCTCCTCCGGCGAGGTACCAAAGGTCTGCTCGTTGAACTGCACCACCGCATCGCGACCCGAACCCGGGTTCTGCTGCGTTCCGTAGGTGTCGAACGGATTCGCGATCGACTCAGGCGCCTTGACCCCGTCGAACTGCTTCATCTGATCGACCATCGTGTTGATGGCGGCCTGATACTGCGGGTCGGTCAGTTTGGCACCGTCGGGTGCCTGCACCACGTAGCTGATCGCGATGTTCTCAGAGAATTTCGGCTTCTCCGGGAAGGCCTCGACCATCTTGTCCTGGGCCTCGACCGAAGAGACACCGGGAATGGTGAAACTCTCCGAGGTCGGCTTCGACAGGGTCGCGGCGGCCACGCCCATCCCGACAAGCACCAGCAGCCAGATCGCCACCATCTTGAATTTGTTCAGATAGGCCCATCTGCCTATCCGGTAAAGATATGTAGCCACGTGCGGGGCTTCCTTCCATCGGGATTTTCGTTCAGGAGGTTTTGGGGTCAGGGTTGGGTGGGGCCCGGCGCCGGTCCGGAAAAACCGGCCTTGGTCACCGCGAACGCCTCACCGAGGAACTGCCGCAGATCGTCGTGCGGAGCGGTTCCGTCGGTCCACATCTCCAGAGCCACGCGCAGAGTGCAGAGTGCGTTGGTGAAGACGAGCCGTTCGAAAAGCCCAAGCGCAGTTGTCGGGCCGCGCGCGGAGACGACCTCGGTGAACCGTTCCTTCTGCACATCGGTCATGTCGCTGTGCTCCTTGTGCGCGACCAAGGTCGGCTCGGTCTCGAGCAGTCGGATCAGCGTGGCGAACTGGCCCGGTACCGCATCCGTGTCGCAGGCAATCTCAGTCAATCCGTATTCGACTGCATCCCAAAGGGATTCGTCAGCCGGTCGGGATTCGATGTGGTCGGCCATCCGGCCGAGGACAACGCCGACAAAGTAGATGAGCGCATCCTCTTTGCCGGTGAAGTAGTTGTGAAAGGTCCGCGCCGAGACGCCGACCTCAGCCGCCACGGTGTCGACTGAAACCGACTCCAAACCACCTTCAGCGGCATGACGGAGCACCGCGGTCGCCAAGGCGAGCCGCGTGGCGGCCTTCTTGGTTTCACGAAGTCCCATTTGCTCCATGCAACCCACCGTACGGAAATTGCAGTGCCCTGCAAATTTTCTGCGGGGTGCAAAATTGATGAATAGGTCACACGCCGGGAGCATTGGTGACCCCCGTCACCGACCGCGGAAGTTGGAGGCCTCTTGCGGCTTTCGGCGAGCAATCACCAACGGTTCGCTACGGTTGGCGGCATGCGCGTAGCGATCTCCAAACTCCTCGGGGCCACGATTGTTGCCGGAGGTATGGCGATGGCGCTGACCGCCTGCTCCGACGACGATTCGGCACAATCTGATGACTCGGCATCGTCGTCGGCACAAGCGGTTGCCACCGAGACCTCGGCTGCGATCCCGCCTGCGACCGGCAGTGCGGCCGTTCAGAACTCGAACGCGCCCGCCGTTCCGGGCCCGTCGTTGCCGCCGGCAACCTCGATCCCGGAATCGAAACTGCTGCCCGACGTCGATGGCGCCCGTTGCGACACCGTGAACGGGCCGGACGGGGCGTTGCACGTCATCATCCTCGAAGGCAGCTCGATCGACTGCGCCGTGGCGATGCCGATCGCCGAGGAATACGCACCCATGATCGCGACCGGCAAACCCCAGCAGGTCCAGGGATGGGACTGCGGCCCCTCACAAACCCGCGGAGTGCTTTCCAGCTGCACCAGTGGTGCTGACACCATCTCATTTTCGATCGAATAGCCCACGGCGACTCCACCTTCACCTGGCGTCCACTTCGAAGCAGTTTAGAAATCCAATATTTTTGGAAACCCATCTACATCTGGTGTGGTCACGAAGCCCCTGTGCCCGCCAGAACGCACAAGATGAGGAGTATTTCCATGAATCGAATTGCGCGCACGACCACAGGTGTTCTCGCCGCTGTCGCAGGTAGCGCGGCATTGGCGTTTGCCGCGGCACCGGGGGCATCCGCCGCTCCGGTGTCCATCTGTCCGGCCCTACCTGGGCAATCAGCCACAGCCGAGGACTGCACGGCCGCTTCCGGGCCGACCGGATTGACCCTGGCCATCACGCTTGACGGTGGTAAGGCCTATGTAACCGGAGACAACTTCGCCGGACCTGCCGCCATCGCCATCGGTCCAGGAGCAGAGGTAAACATGGAAGGCGTGAATCCGGGTCTCGCGATCGGTATCGCCGGCCCCGGTGGCCAGGTCACCGTTGACGGAGTCAACCGTGTTACCTGCACAGATGGCCCCGGCTTCGCGGGTGACTTCCAGACGCTGACCGGTTGCTTCAACGACGGGACCATGCAGATCCCGCTGGGCTGACCGTTCACTTAGCCCTATCGCTCCATCCCCAGGTGCTCTATGTTCGAATTCGCCGCTGTGTGCGCTCGGATCTCCCGGAGCACAGGCATCTGGGGATGGAGGCACCGTGCTTCGGACAGTGTTCAACGAAGAGCATGAAGCTTTTCGCAAGGTGATTCGCGATTTCATCAATCGCGAGGTCGTTCCGGTGCACCACGAGTGGGAGGTGCAGGGTCATCCACCCCGGGAGTTCTACAACCGACTCGGTGAGCTGGGCATCCTTGGCATCGAGGCCCCCGAGGAGTTCGGTGGCGGCGGCTCGGACTCTTTCAAGTTCACCGCGATCGTCACCGAGGAGGCAGCCCGCGCCGGCGTCACGTTCGGCTCATACTCGGTGCACTCCAACCTGATCCTGCCGTACCTGGTCGAATACGCGACCGAGGAGCAGAAGAAGCGCTGGCTTCCCGGTTTCATCTCCGGCGAGATCATGACCGCCATCGCGATGACCGAGCCGGGGACCGGATCTGACCTGGCCAACATCGCCACCACTGCCAAGCTGTCCGAGGACGGCGAGTACTACACCCTGAGCGGTTCCAAGACCTTCATCACCGGCGGCGCACTCGCCGACCTCATCCTGGTCGTCTGCCGTACCGCGTCCAGCACCTCGGAGAACCGGCGGTCCGGGCTGACCATCCTGTGTGTCGACACCACGTCCGAAGGTTTCTCGGTTGGCCGCAAGCTCGAGAAAATCGGACTGAAGGCCTCCGACACCGCCGAGCTGTCATTCGACAACGTCCGGGTGCCGGTCACCGATCGCCTCGGTGAGGAGGGCGAGGGCTTCAACTACCTCACCCATAATCTCGCCCAAGAGCGCCTGACCATCGCGCTGCAGGCTTCGGCCTCCGCCCAGGCAGCCCTGCAACACGGCATCAACTACGTCAAGGAACGCACCATCTTCGGTAAGCCGTTGGCGTCGTTCCAGAACTCCAAGTTCGTTCTGGCCGAGTGCGCCACCGACGTCGATGCCATCGTTTTGATGGCCGACCATGCACTCGAATTGCACGACCAGCGACAACTCAGCGTGCCCGACGCCGCGAAAGCCAAGCTCTTCTGCACCGAGGGCGCCGGCCGGGTCATCGACAAGTGCCTGCAGCTGCACGGCGGCTACGGATACGTCACCGAGTACCCTATCGCCCGCCTCTACGCCGACACCCGTGTCTCGCGCATCTACGGCGGAACCAGCGAGGTCATGAAGACCATCATTGCGAAATCCCTTGGTATCTAGCCAACTTCGTTCATCCATCAAGAACACCCTCAACTCAGGAGACAAGCGCAGATGCGTGATGCAGTGATCGTCGATGCCGTCCGCAGCCCGGTGGGCAAAAGGAACGGCGGACTGGCCGGAGTCCATCCGGTCGACCTGTCGGCCCAGGTTCTCCAAGCCCTGGCGGCCCGCAACAACCTCGACCCCGCCACCGTCGACGACGTGATCTGGGGTTGTGTCTCGCAGGTCGGCGAGCAGGCCGCGTGTATCGGCCGGTACGCGCTGCTGGCTGCCGGATGGCCCGAAGAGGTTCCCGGCTTCACCGTCGACCGCCAGTGCGGCTCGTCGCAGCAGGCCGTTCACCTCGCGGCGGCCGGTGTCGTCGCCGGCCACTACGACATCGCCGTCGCCGGTGGCGTCGAATCGATGTCGCGGGTTGTCATGGGGGCCACGCGTGCCGGTGGACTCCACGGTGAGCCGTACGGCCCGATGGTCCGCGCACGGTATGACAACTTCGCGTTCAATCAGGGCATCGGCGCGGAGATGATCGCCGACGAATTCGGGCTCAGCCGTACCGATCTCGACCAGCACGCCCTCGACTCACACGAGCGCGCGGCCACCGCCATCGACGATGGCCGTTTCACCGACCAGATCGCACCGATCACGGTGACGGGTGACGACGGGGCCACCACGATGGTGACCACCGACGAAGGTGTCCGCCGTGGCGGCACGCTCGAAAAGCTCGGTGCGCTCAAGACCCCGTTCAAGGAAGACGGCGTCGTATCGGCGGGTAATGCCTCGCAGATCTCCGATGGGTCAGCGGCACTTTTGGTGACCACCAGCGAGATCGCGGCGGCCAATGGTTGGACGCCGCTGGCACGCGTGCATTCGGTGGCCGTGGTCGGCGCTGATCCGATCACCATGCTCAAGGGCCCGATCCCGGCCACGGCAAAGGTTTTGGCGCGCGCCGGGATGTCGATCAACGACATCGGGACCTTCGAGATCAACGAGGCCTTCGCCTCGGTATCACTCGGATGGCTGCGTGCCACGGGTGCCGACTACAAGCTGCTCAATCCCGAAGGTGGCGCGATGGCGCTGGGCCATCCGCTCGGCGGATCGGGCGCGCGCCTGATGACGACCATGATCCACCGCATGCGCGACAACGGGATTCAGTTCGGTCTGCAGTCGATGTGCGAGGGTGGCGGCATGGCCAACGCGACCATCATCGAATTGGTCTGAGCCGCCCACATCCCTTGCGCGTGGGGGTCATTCTCCGGTGAAGTCCCCCACGCGACGTTCGTTGAAGGCAGCCAGAGCTTCCCGATGATCCTCGGTCGGATGCGACAGGGCCTGAAGGGCCGCGGACAGTTCCAGGAATCCGTCGAAGTCCTGCCTGCCCGATTCGCGCAGTAGCCGCTTCGTGGCCCGCAGCGCATGCGGCGGGTTCACGGCGACCCGCTCGGCGAGTTCCCGGGCGGTGGCCAGCAGATCCTCGGGCTCGACGACCCGCGAGACCAACCCCCAGTCCAACGCGGTCGCGGCATCGACGCGATCGCCGGTGAACGCCATCTCGGCGGCCCGCGCGGCGCCGACGGCCCGCGGCAACAGCCACGCGCCACCGTCACCCGGGATGATTCCGAGCTTGACGAAACTCTCCGCGAAGAATGCCTTCGTGGAGGCGACGCGCATGTCGCACATCAGCGTCAGGTCGCAACCCGCGCCAACCGCCGGGCCGTTGACAGCCGCGATGATCGGCACCTCGCACGTGTACACCGCGCGTGCCAGACGCTGGATCCCACGCCGGTACCCCTGAAAGATCTGGTGCGGCTTTCCGCCGAACATGCCGTTGCGATCGACCATGTCCTTGACATTGCCGCCCGCCGAGAACGCGCTGCCCGCACCGGTGAGGATCACCACGCGTGTCTGCGGATCGGTGTTCGCGATCTGCACCAACTCGACCATCCGGTCAACCACCTCATCCCCGGAGATCGGGTTGCGGCTCTCTGGCAGGTTCAGCGTCCAAGTGGTGACATGTCCCTCGGTCCGGGCAAGTACGACATCGTTTTCGGCAGTCATCACGCGATCCTATCCACGAGGCGATATTCCCCTTTCCTCGTGCCTATCCGCGTGCAGCCGAATATCCGGTTAGCACACTTGCCAATTGCAATCGCGTTAAAATTGGCCAGCTCTGATGCGACGTCGCACCGCGCGGCGGGTCGTCCCTACAGGCGGCAACAAACGACCGTCCTAGAACACAGACACGTTGTCAGCGAACAGGATTCGAATGTTTGCATTCATCGCACGCGTCGTTGTCGGTCACCCGTGGCGAGTCATCGCGGGTTGGGCCGTCATCGCATTGCTCATTATCGTGTTCTCGCCCAGCCTTGGGGACCACACCAGCGGTAACAATCAGGATTTCCTTCCCAAATCGTTCCAGTCGGTGAAGGCGCAAGAACTTGCCGACGAATACTTTCCCGCCTCCGCAGGCGCCACCGGCACGCTGGTGATCTCACGGACCGATGGTGCGCCACTGTCGACCACGGATCAGCAGACCGCCCTCGGACTCGCCGCCACGTTGCAGAACGAGAAGATTCCGGGCGTCACCGCGGTCACCGGCAGCGAAGAGTCCTTCTCGCCGGATGGAAAAGTGGCCGTCCTGCAAGTGTCCTTTGCCGGCCAGGCAGGCGCCGACAACGTCGATGACGCGGTGCCAAAGGTGCGCGAAGCCGCCCGTAAGGCACTCGATGGCACCGGCCTTCGGGCCGGCCTGACGGGCAACGCCTCGATCCTGGTCGACACCGACTCGGCATACGACAATGCCGAGAACATCATCACCATCGCGACCGTCATCGTCATCGTGCTCACCCTGGGCCTGGTCTTCCGCAGCCCGATCATCGCGGTGGTACCCATCGTCGTGATCGGCATCGTCTACCTTGCGGTTCGCGGCGTGACCGCCTTTGCCGCCGATCTGTTCGACTTCAAGGTTCCCAACACCCTCGATGCCATATTGCTGGTGGTTCTCTTCGGAGTTGGTACCGACTACATCGTGTTCCTGCTCTTCCGATATCGGGAACATCTGCGGCAGGGCGCCAACCACCATGACGCACTACTCCAGTCCACCAGGGTGATCGGACGGGTGGTCGCCTCATCCGCCATCACCGTGATCGGCGCGTTCGCCGCCCTGTTCCTGGCCAGGCTCGGCTTGTTGAATTCGCTTGCACCCGGGCTGATCATCGCCGTGGCGCTCATGCTGATGACAGCCCTGACATTGATACCCGCACTCTGCGCCCTGCTGGGCAAGTACCTGTTCTGGCCGCTGGGTCCGGGCACCGAGTCGAAGCGGTCGCCCTATGGTCCCATCAGTCGATTTGTCGGACACCGCCCGGCAATTGTGGTGGTGATCGTCGCCGCCGGGCTGATCGTGTTGACGATTTTCGCGCCGTCATACAAATCGACGTACGACACGCTCAACGAAATGCCTTCTGATACTCCGTCTCTCGAGGCCTACGACACCCTCTCCGCATCTTTCCCCCAAGGCGCACTCAGCCCCACTCAGGTGTACGTCGAGACCGAAGGGCCGGTTCCACAAGACGACTTGGCCACGCTCAGCAGCAATCTCAGCAAGGTCCCCGGTGTGGCATCGGTGTCGGAACCCAGAATCAGTACGGACGGCACGGCAGCGGTGATGGATGTCATCCTGGTCGACGGACCCTATACATCCGGGGCACTCGATCTCGTCAAAGGTCCACTCAACAAGGCCGCCCAGAGCTCGATCCCCGATGCCGATGTGCTCGTCGGGGGCGAGTCGGCGACACTCGCGGACGTCCGCTCGCAACTCGATTCGGATAGCAAACGGGTGTTCCCGGTGGCCGTGGTGATCGTGGGCCTCATTCTCGGGTTGCTGCTGCTATCCGTGCTCGCACCACTCAACCTGCTTGTCTGCGTGGGTCTCACGTTCGGTGCCACCCTCGGAGCGGTTGTCATCGTCTTCTTGTTCGCCGCCGGACTCGACGGGATCGACTTCACCACCCCGATCGTCCTCTATCTGTTCGTGGTGGCCATCGGGACCGATTACAACATCCTGCTGAGCGAGCGCATCCGAGAAGAGTTCTTGAACGGCCATCGACCTGCCGAGGCCGCCAGGATCGCCATCGCGGGCAGCGGACCCACGGCCGCCGCAGCCGGCACCATCCTCGCGTTGACCTTCGCCTCACTGATCCTCACCGGGCTGGACAATCTGAGAGAACTCGGGACCGGCGTGGCAATCGGTGTACTGCTGGCCTCTCTGGTGATGGCGCCGATATTGGTCCCCGGACTCTCGGTGTTGCAGAGGAGCGCATTCTGGTGGCCGACGAAACGATCCAAACCGCCTGCGGCCGACGCGGATGCAGATACACCCGGCCCCGGAGGCGACGGACCGAAGTCGCCGGAACCTATTGTTCATTGACCAAATCCACGGGCTCCCCGACGAGTAGCATCGGCCCCGTGACCGAAACACCGGTACGCACCAACAATCGCCTGGACGCCAAACGTGTCCTCGTCTACAGCGACGACGCGAGCACCCGCAGGCAGATCATCGCTGCCCTCGGCGACTTCCCGCCCGACGGCCTCGACCCCTTCCTCTACGTGGAGGTGGCCACCGGCCCCGGTGTGATCCGCGAGATGGACGCCGGGAGCATCGACCTGGTGATCCTCGACGGAGAGGCGGCTCCGGCAGGCGGGATGGGTATCGCGCGGCAGCTGAAAGACGAGATCGTCGACTGCCCGCCGATCATCTTGCTCACCGGCCGTGCGGAAGATCGATGGCTGGCGTCGTGGTCGCAGGCCGAGGCCGTGGTTTCCCGCCCGATCGACCCCTTTGCGCTCACGAAAGCCGTGGTTGCGGTACTGCGTTCGCGCCCGTAGACCCATCTTTTGACCTCTCATCGTTCCCGTTTCCACAGTTCTCGCTGTCCGGGCTTTTTATGAGCGATCCAGATAACTGCGATTACAAATCAGCACGGCCGTCCCAGCCCGTAACGGTGTCGCCGCAGACCCGGCCGACGGTAGTGTGTGTTTCAGATCACACACGGTCCCCTGGGTGATCCGAGCACGAACATCGACCTTGCGAATCGGCCCTGTCCGAGCGTCGCCGCCCACTCCGCAACCACTCGCTGGGAAGGAGCAACACGCACACGTGAACCTGTATGTGCCGATATTTGTACTCGGCCTGATCGCAGTGGCATTCGCGGTCGGGTCAGCTGTTCTCGCGGGTGTCGTCGGCCCCCGCCGATACAATCGCGCCAAACTGGAGGCGTACGAGTGCGGCATCGAACCGATCCCAAATCCACTGGGCGGCTTGGGAACCGACATCGATTCGGGAAGTGTTACCAGGCAGCGCATCCCGGTGAAGTACTACCTGACCGCAATGCTGTTCATCATCTTCGACATCGAGATCGTGTTCCTGTATCCGTGGGCGGTCTACTTCGACTCGCTCGGCGTGTTCGGCCTGATTGCGATGGCGCTGTTCATCTTCAATGTCTCGGTGGCGTACGCCTACGAATGGAGGCGCGGCGGACTGAGTTGGGACTGATCGGCTCGAACCGAGCACGCTGCCCGAAAGAGAGTGTCCATCATGGGTCTTGAAGAAAAGCTCCCCAGCGGATTCCTGCTGAGCACGGTCGAGGGCCTGGCCGGGTACATGCGTAAGGGCTCACTGTGGCCGGCCACATTCGGTTTGGCCTGCTGCGCCATCGAGATGATGGCCACCAGCGGTGGACGTTTCGACATCGCCCGCTTCGGGATGGAGGCCTTCCGCGCCTCGCCCCGCCAAGCCGACCTGATGATCGTCGCAGGCCGGGTCAGTCAGAAGATGGCGCCGGTTCTCCGCCAGATCTACGACCAGATGGCGGAGCCGAAATGGGTTCTTGCCATGGGTGTTTGTGCATCATCGGGCGGAATGTTCAACAACTACGCCATCGTCCAGGGCGTCGACCATGTTGTCCCTGTCGACATCTACCTACCCGGGTGTCCCCCGCGGCCCGAGATGCTGCTGCACGCAATCCTCAAGCTGCACGAGAAGATCCAGGAGATGCCGCTCGGTGTCAATCGCGACGAAGCGATCCGCGCAGCCGAACAGGCCGCGCTGTCGGCCACCCCGACCATCGAGATGAAGGGGTTGCTGCGATGACTCCCCCGACACCAGAGAAGGACTCCGGACGCGAGGTGATCGGCACCCGTCGCGGCCTGTTCGGCGCGAGTGGCAGTGGTGACACCTCCGGGTACGGCCGTCTGGTCAGCCCGATCTTCATGCCCGAGCGCACATCCCGGCCATACGGGGGCTACTTCGACGACGTTGTCGACCAACTCGGCCGGGCTCTGGCCGCACGGGGAGGACCCGATGCCGACGAGGCCATCGAGAAGGTCGTGGTGTTCCGCGACGAACTGACCATCCACGTGCGCCGCGAACATCTACCGGCAATTGCCGGTGCGCTCCGCGACGAGCCCGGTCTGAGGTTCGAACTGTGTCTCGGTGTCAGCGGTGTGCACTACCCCGACGAGACCGATCGCGAACTCCATGCCGTCTATCCGCTGTTGTCGATCACCCACAACCGCCGCATCCGTATGGAAGTGGCTGCGCCGGACGCGGATCCGCACATCCCGTCCCTGTATGCGATCTATCCGACGTGCGACTGGCATGAACGGGAAACCTACGACTTCTTCGGGATCGTGTTCGACGGCCATCCGGCGTTGACCAGGATCCAGATGCCTGACGACTGGGAGGGCCATCCGCAACGCAAGGACTATCCACTCGGAGGTATCCCGGTCGAGTTCAAGGGTGCTCGCATCGCACCGCCCGACCAGCGGAGGTCGTATAACTGATGACCACGTACAACGCGACCGGACAGGATTGGGACGAGGTTGTCAGCGCCGCCACCGGCGCGGGCGAGGAGCGGATCGTCGTCAACATGGGACCGCAGCATCCGTCGACCCATGGGGTGCTGCGTCTGATCCTCGTGCTCGAAGGCGAAACCGTGATCGAAGCCCGCTGCGGTATCGGCTACCTGCACACGGGCATCGAGAAGAACCTCGAATTCCGCAACTGGACCCAGGGCGTCACGTTTGTCACCCGGATGGACTATCTGGCCCCGTTCTTCAACGAGACGGCCTACTGCCTCGGGGTCGAGAAGCTTCTCGATATCACCGACGCGATCCCAGAGCGGGTCAACGTCATTCGGGTGATGCTGATGGAACTCAACCGGGTCTCGTCCCATCTGGTGGCGCTCGCGACCGGCGGCATGGAACTCGGCGCGGTGACCGCAATGCTCTTCGGATTCCGGGAACGGGAATTGATCCTCGACGTCTTCGAGATGATCACCGGTCTGCGGATGAACCACGCCTATATCCGGCCCGGCGGACTCTCCCAGGACCTACCCGACGGGGCCGTCGAGAAAGTCCGCGAGGTGCTCCGCGTGCTACCCGGGCGCCTGCGCGACATGGAAGATCTGTTGAGCGAGAACTACATCTGGAAGGCCCGAACCCGAGGCGTCGGCTATCTCGACCTCACCGGATGCATGGCGCTGGGTGTCACCGGACCGATCTTGCGGGCCACGGGACTGGCCCATGATCTGCGTCGGTCCTCTCCGTACTGCGGCTACGAGAACTACGACTTCGACGTCATCACCGATACCGCCTGCGACTCGTACGGCCGCTACCAGATCCGGGTCAAGGAGATGAAGGAGTCACTCAAGATCGTCGAGCAGTGTCTCGACCGGCTTCGTCCCGGACCGATCATGGTGGAGGACAAGAAAATTGCTTGGCCAGCCGAGCTCACCGTCGGGGACGACGGTCTTGGGAACTCCCCGAAACACATCTCCGAGATCATGGGATCGTCCATGGAAGGTCTGATCCACCACTTCAAACTCGTCACCGAAGGGATGCGGATCCCACCGGGGCAGGTCTATATCCCGGTCGAATCTCCGCGCGGCGAACTCGGCGTCCACATGGTTTCCGACGGTGGCACCCGTCCCTATCGGGTTCACTTCCGGGATCCGTCGTTCACGAATCTCCAAGCGGTGGCCGCGATGTGCGAGGGCGGGATGATCTCCGACGTGATCGCCGCCGTGGCCGGGATCGACCCCGTGATGGGGGGTGTGGACCGATGAGCGCCGAACCGGTCTTCATCGACTTCGGTACACCGCGCGAAGTGGCCGCCGAATCCCGGCGATACCCGGACGATGTGGCCGCTCGCCTGACCGGTGACGCGATACAGATCATCGCCAGGTATCCCAGCGCGCGGTCGGCTCTGCTTCCGTTGCTCCATCTCGTGCAGAGCGTGGACGGATACATCACACCGGCCGGAATCGGTTTCTGCGCAGACCAACTCGGTCTCACACCCGCCGAGGTCACGGCGGTGTCCACCTTCTACTCGATGTATCGGCGCGAAGAGACCGGCGACTACCTCGTCGGGGTCTGCACCAACACGTTGTGCGCCGTGATGGGCGGTGATCAGATCCTGGCCGATCTGCACGAACACCTCGGAGTGGAGGTCGGCCAGACCACTCCCGACGGCTCGATCACGCTGGAACACATCGAATGCAACGCGGCCTGCGACTACGCGCCGGTGGTGATGGTGAACTGGGAGTTCTTCGACAATCAAACACCCGGATCCGGTCGCGACCTGGTGGACGCACTGCGCCGGGGTGATCCGGTGACACCCAGTCGCGGTGCCCAACTGTGCACCTTCCGCGAAACCGCCCGGATTCTGGCCGGGTTCGCCGACCCTCGCGAGGGGTCCTCGGATGCGGCCGAACCGGGTGCTCCGACGCTGGCCGGGCATCGCATCGCCAAAGAACGCGACATGCAGGCTCCGGAGGAGGCCACGGCTTCTGACGACGTCGCAGGCCCCGACGACCAACAGGCGGCCGCGGAGTCGACGGCCGACAAGCCTGCACCGGCACCGTCTGCAGACGTGTCTCCCGGAAAGGCGAGCTGAGATGCCTTTGACACCAGTGCTGTCCCGTTACTGGGACGAGCCCCGTTCCTGGACCCTCGACGCCTACCGTCGCCACGAGGGCTATGAGGCACTGAGCAAAGCCCTGGCGATGGACCCCGACGAGCTCATCGCGACGGTGAAGGCCTCGGGCCTGCGCGGACGCGGGGGCGCCGGATTCCCGACCGGGATGAAGTGGTCGTTCATCCCCCAGGGGGACGGCAAACCGCACTACCTCGTGGTCAACGCCGACGAATCCGAACCCGGAACCTGCAAAGACATACCCCTGCTGCTGGCCACACCCCATGTGTTGATCGAGGGCATCATCATCGCGGCGTATGCGATTCGGGCCTCGCACGCGTTCATCTACGTTCGAGGCGAAGTGATTCCGGTGTTGCGGCGCCTACAGACCGCGGTCGCCGAGGCATATGACGCCGGACTCCTCGGCAGCGATATCCTCGGGTCCGGATTCGACCTGGAACTGGTGGTCCACGCCGGGGCCGGAGCGTACATCTGCGGTGAGGAAACCGCACTGCTCGACTCCCTCGAAGGCCGACGCGGCCAGCCTCGTCTGCGTCCCCCGTTTCCGGCGGTTGCCGGTCTCTACGCCAGCCCCACCGTTGTGAACAATGTCGAGTCGATCGCCAGCGTTCCGCCGATCATCCTGCGCGGCAACGATTGGTTCCAGAGCATGGGCACAGAGAAGTCGCCCGGTTTCACCCTGTACTCGCTGTCCGGCCACGTCACCACCCCTGGCCAGTACGAGGCCCCACTGGGCATCACCCTGCGTGAACTGCTCGACTACGCGGGCGGCGTCCGGGCCGGCCACCAACTCAAGTTCTGGACACCTGGCGGTTCTTCGACGCCCCTCTTCACCGCCGAGCACCTCGACGTCGCCCTCGATTACGAAGGCGTCGGCGCGGCCGGTTCGATGCTGGGTACCAAGGCATTACAGGTCTTCGACGACACCACCTGCGTGGTCCGAGCGGTACTGCGTTGGACCGAGTTCTACGCCCACGAATCCTGCGGAAAGTGCACGCCGTGCCGCGAGGGCACGTATTGGCTGGTCCAGATTCTGCGTGACCTGGAGAACGGCACCGGCACCGCCGCTGATCTGGAGAAGCTCCTCGACATCTCCGACAGCATCCTCGGAAAATCGTTCTGCGCTCTCGGCGATGGTGCGGCCAGCCCGATCATGTCCTCCCTCAAGTACTTCCGCGACGAGTACATCGAACACGTCCACGGTGGCCGATGTCCTTTCGATCCGGCCAGGTCCACGCTGTTCGAACCGGCCGGCTCCACGCTGTTCGACCAGGTAGGTGCCCCATGACCCTGACCAATAATTCGGCCCCGGGGTCGGCCGCGACCGATCTGGTCGCGATCACCATCGACGGCACCGAACTCAAAGTTCCCAAGGGCACGTTGGTCATCCGCGCCGCGGAGCTGATCGGCGTGCAGATCCCCCGATTCTGTGACCACCCGCTCCTCGATCCGGTGGGCGCCTGCCGACAATGCCTTGTCGAGGTCGAGGGCCAACGTAAACCCCTGGCCTCGTGCACCACCACGGTCTCGGACGGGATGGTGGTCCGGACGCAACTGACATCCCCGGCTGCGGAAAAGGCGCAGCGCGGCGTCATGGAGCTGCTGCTGATCAACCATCCCCTCGATTGCCCGGTCTGCGACAAGGGTGGTGAGTGCCCCCTGCAGAACCAGGCCATGTCCAGCGGGGCGGCCGAGTCCCGGTTCGAGGGCGTCAAACGTACGTTCCCCAAACCGATTCCGTTGTCATCGGAGGTCCTTCTCGATCGCGAACGTTGCGTGCTGTGTGCGCGCTGCACCCGGTTCTCGGATCAGGTTGCCGGTGACCGGTTCATCGACTTCCTCGAACGTGGCGCCCAGCAACAGGTCGGGATCGCCGAAGATGCGCCCTTCGAATCGTATTTCTCCGGTAACACCGTGCAGATCTGCCCGGTCGGCGCACTGACCGGGGCGGCATACCGATTCCGGGCCCGCCCTTTTGATCTGGTGTCCAGCCCCAGTGTGTGCGAGCACTGCGCCGATGGCTGCGCGCAACGCACCGATCACCGGCGGGGCAAGGTGCTGCGACGGCTGGCAGGCGACGACCCCGAGGTCAACGAAGAGTGGAATTGCGACAAGGGTCGATGGGCCTTCACCTACGAGACGTCGCGGGACCGGATCACCACGCCGCTGATCCGAGACGCCGAGGGCAATCTGGTTGCCGCATCCTGGCCGCAGGCTGTTGCCCTTGCCGCGGCCGGTCTGAAGTCGGCAGGTACCCGCACCGGGGTACTGGTCGGTGGCCGGGTCACCGCGGAGGACGCCTACGCGTACGCGAAGTTCGCCCGAGCGGCTTTGGGCACCAACAACGTCGACTTCCGAAGCCGGGCGCATTCGGCCGAAGAGGCGTCCTTCCTGGCTTCCCGGATCGCCGGCCGCCCGATGGCCCTGACCTATTCCGATCTCGAGAAGGCGCCGACCGTTCTGCTCGCGGGATTCGAACCAGAAGAAGAATCGCCGATCATCTTCCTCCGCCTGCGCAAGGCGGTCCGCAAACGTGGACTGACCGTGATCTCGATCGCGCCCTTTGCCGGCAATGGCCTGAGGAAGATGTCGGGCGGCCTGGTCAAGGTCGCGCCCGGCGGCGAACCTGCTGCGCTGGAGCAACTTCAGGGCTCCGACCTACTTCGTGAGCCGGGCGCGGTCATCCTGGTCGGCGAGCGGCTGGCCCAGGTTCCGGGAGCGTTGACCGCCGTGGGCGCACTCGCCGACGCCACCGGGGCATCGATCGGCTGGGTACCGCGACGGGCGGGTGAACGGGGAGCACTCGAGGTCGGCGCGATCGGTAACCTCCTGCCCGGTGGCCGACCGGTCCGTGACCGGATCGCACGCGCCCAGGTGCGCCAGATCTGGGGTACCGAGTTGCCACCTACGCCGGGGCTCGAAACCGCCGAAATCCTTTCGGCCGTCGCAGCAGGGGATGTCGAGGCGCTGGTGGTCGGCGGTGTGGAGCTCGCCGATCTGCCCGATCCCGACGCGGCGCTGGCCGCGCTTGTCGCCGCACCGTTTGTGGTGAGCCTCGAGATGCGGGAAAGCGACGTCACCGACCACGCAGACGTCGTGTTCCCGGTATCGCCCGTGGTTCGCAAGAGTGGCACGTTCGTGGACTGGGAGGGACGTCCACGCTCGTTCGAAGCCGCCCTGCCCAGTGACGGCGCGATGCCCGATCAGCGAGTCCTCGATGCGATCGCCCGCCAGATGGGCCGGGACATCGACCTTCCCGACGCGGCCAGTTCACGCGACGAACTCGGTCGGCTCGGGGCCTGGGACGGCGCCTTCGAAACACACTCTGCAACAGCATCTGCCTGCGTACCCGAGACCTCACCGGGACGAGCGGTACTGGCCGGCTGGCGAATGTTGCTGGACTCTGGGCGCCTGCAGGACGGTGAACCGCACCTGGCAGGCACCGCTCGGCGTCCGGTGGTGCGGCTGTCGGCGGCCACCGCTGCCGAAAACGGCCTTCATGACGACGAATTGGTCACGGTGAGCACCGAGCGCGGTTCCATCACGCTGCCGCTGGAGATCACCGACCTGCCCGATCGTGTCGTGTGGTTGCCACTGAACTCCCCGGGCAGCTCGGTCTATTCGACCCTGGGACCGGCTGTGGGACAGTCCGTCCAGATCACTCCGGCAGCCAGGGTGGAACGCTCATGACCGACCTGTCCGCCTTCGGCCACGACGCGTGGTGGCTGATCGTCATCAAGGCCCTGGCGATCTTCGTCTTCCTGCTGCTGACCGTCCTGATCGGCATACTCGCCGAGCGCAGGGTGATGGCCTGGATGCAGACCCGCGTCGGTCCGAACCGGGTGGGTCCGATGGGTTTGCTCCAAAGCCTGGCGGACGGGGTGAAACTCGCACTCAAGGAAGGGATCATCCCGGCCGGGGTCGACAAGCCCATTTATCTACTCGCACCGATCATCTCGGTGGTACCGGCCATCATGGCGTATGCGGTCATCCCGTTCGGTCCCGAGGTATCGATCTTCGGGCATCAGACACCACTGCAGCTGACCGACCTGTCGGTGGCCGTCCTGTACATCCTCGCGGTCACGTCGGTGGGGGTCTACGGGATCGTGCTCGCCGGCTGGTCGTCCGGATCGACCTATCCCCTCCTCGGCGGCCTGCGGTCGAGTGCGCAGGTGATCTCCTACGAGATCGCCATGGGCCTGACCTTCGCCGCGGTCTTCCTCGACGCCGGGACCATGTCGACCTCGGGCATCGTCGCGGCGCAGGACGGCACCTGGTACGTATTTCTGCTGCTGCCCTCGTTTGTGGTCTACGTGATCTCGATGGTCGGTGAGACCAACCGTGCGCCTTTTGATCTCCCGGAGGCCGAGGGTGAACTCGTCGGCGGCTTCCACACCGAGTATTCGTCGCTGCGTTTTGCGATGTTCATGCTCGCCGAATACATCAACATGGCCACCGTGTCGGCGCTGGCGGCAACCCTGTTCTTCGGCGGATGGCATGCACCCTGGCCGATTTCGATCTGGGATGGCGCCAACTCGGGATGGTTCCCGTTGATCTGGTTTGTGGCCAAGGTCTGGGGATTCCTGTTCTTCTTCATCTGGCTGCGCGCCACCCTGCCGCGGCTGCGCTATGACCAGTTCATGGCGCTGGGCTGGAAGATCCTCATCCCGGTCTCCCTGGCCTGGGTGATGGTCGTCGCCACGGTCCGCGCGCTCCGCAACGAGGGATACAGCAGCGCCACCGCCGTCATCAGCGTGGCCGGGGTGGTTGTCGCACTGGCCCTGATCGCGGTCCTGTGGAGAGTCTTCCGAGGCATGCGCGACCGCCGTCGCGCCGAACCCGAACTCGTCGAACGTATAGAACCGTTCGATGCCATGGCGGGCGGATTCCCGGTCCCACCGATCAAGGAGAGCAGCGATGCGTAACCCACTCGAGCCCCTGGCCGGTTTCGGTGTGACCTTCCTGTCGATGTTCAAGAAGAACAACACCGAGCTCTACCCCGAGGTGAAGAATCCCACGGCCGCCCGATATCACGGGCGCCACCAACTCAACCGGTACGCCGACGGACTGGAGAAGTGCATCGGCTGCGAATTGTGCGCCTGGGCCTGCCCGGCCGATGCGATCTACGTCGAGGGCGCCGACAACACCGAAGACGACCGTTACTCACCGGGC
This sequence comes from Williamsia sp. Y844, assembly GCF_056786475.1. Lineage (NCBI taxonomy): Bacteria > Bacillati > Actinomycetota > Actinomycetes > Mycobacteriales > Nocardiaceae > Williamsia > Williamsia sp. Y844. Next base: position 2,444,170 of record NZ_JBXCJB010000001.1, on the reverse strand, counting down.
GAACGTTATGGCGTTGTCTACCAGATCAATTACCTGCGGTGCATCGGCTGCGGGTTGTGCGTCGAGGCCTGCCCGACACGCGCTCTGACGATGACCAACTTCTACGAGATGGCCGACGACAACCGGGCCGACCTGATCTACGGCAAAGACCAACTGCTCGCCCCACTCGCCGACGGTATGACGCCACCGCCCCACGCGATGGCACCCGGGAGCACCGACGAGGACTACTACCGCGGCAACGTCATCGGTGAGGTGATGCCGCCGAGCACGCCCCGGTGACGCCCCGCCGATGAGACCCGAAGGAGAATCGCAGTGAACAGCCTGTTGTCCGCATCGACACTTGCCGCGCAGCCGCTGACCGAGACGTCAACCGCTGAGGCGGTGCAGTTCTGGATCCTCGGCACGATCGCCGTCCTCGGCGCCCTCGGCGTGGTGTGCTCGGCCAAAGCGGTGTACTCGGCGGTCTTCCTGGCGATGACCATGATCATCCTTGCCGTCTTCTACATCGCACAGGGTGCGATGTTTCTCGGCGTCGCGCAGGTGGTGGTGTACACCGGCGCGGTGATGATGCTCTTTCTGTTCGTCCTCATGCTCGTTGGAGTCGACTCGACGGATTCACTGGTCGAAACCCTTCGGGGACAACGACTCGGAGCAATCGTGGCCGGGCTCGGATTCGGGATCCTCATCATCGCCGGTGTCGGCAGCGCCTCGGTCACCGCCTTTGCCGGAGTCGAGGACGCCAACGCGGGTGGCAACGTCGAGGGTTTGGCCGAGATCATCTTCATCCGATACCTGTGGGCATTCGAGTTGACCGGCGCGCTACTGATCACCGCCACCCTCGGCGCGATGGTGCTCGCCCATCGGGAACGACTCGTCCCCAAGGCAACCCAGCGGCAGATGTCCATCAACCGGTTCCGCGACGGTGAACGCGCCACACCCCTGCCCAATCCCGGTGTCTACGCCCGCCACAATGCGGTCGACATGCCGGCGCGCCTACCCGATGGTTCCTATTCCGACCTATCGGTCAGCGACGTCCTCGTTCCCCGCGACCCGACCGGTCCGTCTCCCGCAATCCGCGACACGGAGCGCCGATCATGAATCCGGAGAACTACCTCTATGTTTCGGTGCTCCTGTTCACCATCGGGGCCGCCGGTGTTCTGGTCCGCCGCAACGCCGTCGTGGTGTTCATGTGTGTCGAGTTGATGCTCAATGCCTGCAACCTCGCGTTTGTCACCTTCGCCCGCATGCACGGCAATCTCGATGGCCAGGTGATCGCGTTCTTCACCATGGTCGTTGCCGCCGCGGAAGTTGTTGTCGGCCTGGCGATCATCATGATGATCTTCCGCACCCGTCGCTCGACCTCGGTCGACGTCGCCGATCTGCTGAAACTCTGATCCGCCATGGACAAACTCATCTGGGTCCTTCCGGCACTGCCCCTCGCGGGGGCAGCGGTTCTGTTGTTGGGCGGTCGGCGCACCGACCGATGGGGACATCTACTCGGCTGCCTGATGGCATTGGCGTCGTTTGTGTTCGGTGTCGTCTTGTTCCTCGACATGCTCGGCACATCCACCGACGACCGCTCGATGGATCAGACCCTGTTCACATGGGTTCCGGTCGGAGAACTGCAGGTCGACTTCGGGTTACAGCTCGACCAGCTCTCCATGTGTTTTGTTCTGCTGATCACCGGCGTCGGGTCGCTGATCCACATCTATTCCGTCAGCTACATGGCAGACGATCCTGGAAAACGCCGGTTCTTCGCATATTTGAACCTCTTTCTGGCGGCAATGCTGCTGCTGGTGCTCGCCGACAACTACCTCGGCCTGTACCTGGGCTGGGAAGGAGTCGGTCTGGCGTCATACCTGTTGATCGGTTTCTGGCACGAACGGCCCGCTGCGGCAGCCGCCGCGAAGAAGGCCTTTGTGGTCAACCGGGTCGGCGACATGGGCCTGGCGATCGGCATGATGATCATGTTCGCGACGTTCGGCTCGGTTGGCTTCTCCGAGGTGTTCGGTGGCGCCGGCGAGGCCGGCGAAGGAACACTGACCGCACTGGGACTCATGCTGCTACTCGCGGCCTGCGGAAAATCAGCTCAGGTCCCGCTGCAATCCTGGCTCGGTGATGCCATGGAGGGCCCGACCCCGGTCTCCGCGCTGATCCACGCGGCCACCATGGTCACCGCAGGCGTGTACCTCATCACCCGCTCGGGACCGATCTTCAATCTGGCGCCGAATGCCCAACTGGGCGTGGTGATCGTCGGTGCGGTGACCCTGCTCTTCGGCGCGATCATCGGCTGCGCAAAGGACGACATCAAGAAGGCACTGGCCGCATCGACCATGAGCCAGATCGGCTATATGGTCCTCGCTGCCGGGCTGGGCCCGGCCGGGTACGCGTTCGCCATCCTGCACCTGATCACCCACGGGTTCTTCAAGGCCGGGCTCTTCCTGGGCGCCGGTTCGGTGATGCACGGCATGAACGACGAGACCGACATGCGCCGGTACGGCGGGCTGCGGACCCTGATGCCGATCACGTTTGTCACCTTCGGGCTCGGATACCTCGCGATCATCGGCATCCCACCGTTCTCCGGATTCTTCTCGAAAGACAAGATCATCGAAACCGCCTGGGCGGCAGGTGGTGCCAAGGGCATCATTCTCGGCACCGTGGCGGTGCTCGGCGCCGGGATCACCGCGTACTACATGACACGCGTGATGCTGTTGACCTTCTTCGGGGACCGGCGGTGGGCAGCCGACACGCACCCCCATGAGTCGCCGACACTGATGACCGCGCCGATGATCGTGCTTGCCCTCGGGTCGGCGGGAGCAGGCGGACTCCTGGTACTCGGCAGCTCGCTGCAAGACTGGCTGGAACCCGTTGTCGGGGAACACCACGGACACCTCGGAGTGCCGGTCTGGGTGATCACCGTCAGCACCCTGGCCGTGGTGCTCGTCGGGGTGGGGATCGCCTACCGCCAGTACGCCGGGCGCACCATTCCCGACGTCGCCCCCGACGACGTGACACCGTTGACCAAGGCCGCCCGCCAGGACCTCTATGGCGACGCATTCAACGAGGAAGTGTTCATGCGTCCCGGCCAAAAGCTCACCACTGCACTGGATGTGGTCGACACCAAGGGAGTTGACGGCGTCGTTCGCGGCGTTGCAACTGCGGTGTCGGCGTTCTCGGGTGGCGCGCGTCACCTCCAAACCGGTTTTGTTCGTTCGTACGCGCTGTCGGTCTTTGCCGGCGCCGCCCTGGTGGTCGCGATGATGATGGTGGTGAGGGTGTGGTGAGCGACGTTCCCTGGCTGACACTGTTGTGGGCGGTACCCGCCGTTGGCGCTGTCATCATCCTCAGCATGCCACCGCGGATGCGCGAGCATGTGAAGTGGATCGCCCTGGCCACCTCGGCGGTGGTACTCGCCATCGCCATCGGCCTCGCGATCGACTTCGACACCGGCGGTGCGCAGTTCCAGTTCGTCGAATCCAGGTCGTGGATACCGGCTTTCGGCGCGAGCTACGCGCTGGGAATCGATGGGATCGCGTTGGCTCTTGTGCTCCTGACGGCAGTTTTGTTGCCGCTACTGCTGATCGCCGGCTGGCATGACGCCGACCCGGAACGACGACGGGCCACACACCGCTACGTGGCGCTGATGCTCCTGGTCGAGGCGATGGTGATGATCTCGTTCACCGCACTCGACATCCTGCTCTTCTACATCTTCTTCGAAGCCATGCTGATCCCGATGTACTTCCTCATCGCCGGATTCGGGAGTCCCCGCGAAGCCGGAGAACGCACGCGCGCGGCGGTGAAGTTCTTGCTCTACAACCTCGTCGGCGGTCTGGTCATGCTGGCGGCGGTGATCGGACTGTACGTGGTCACCGTGGATCACGGCGGTGGCACCTTCGATTTCCGCGAGATCGTTGCCGCGATCTCGTCGGGCGCACTCGACGTCGATCCCACCGTGGCCAAGGCGCTGTTCCTCGGGTTCATGTTCGCCTTTGCGGTCAAGGCCCCGCTCTGGCCCCTGCACACCTGGTTGCCCGACGCGGCCGTTCAGGCGACACCTGCCGGCGCCGTGCTCATGATGGCCGTTGTCGACAAGGTCGGCACGTTTGCGATGTTGCGCTACTGCGTCCAGCTGTTTCCCGATGCCACAAGGTATTTCACACCCCTGATCATCACCCTTGCCGTGATCGGCATCGTCTACGGCGCGATCCTGGCGATCGGGCAAACCGACATGATGCGACTCATCGCGTACACGTCGATCTCCCACTTCGGCTTCATCATCCTTGGCATCTTCGCGTTGACCAGCCAGGGACAAGCCGGATCGACGCTGTACATGGTGAACCACGGGATCGCAACGGCCGCACTCATGCTCATCGCCGGCTTCCTGGTCACCCGGCGCGGCACCCGCAACATCGCCGACTACGGCGGGGTCCAGAAGGTCGCTCCGGTCATGGCCGGGACGTTCCTCGTCGCAGGGCTTGCCACCCTGTCGCTACCGGGCCTGGGGCCCTTTGTCAGCGAATTCCTGGTCCTGATCGGCACTTTCACCCGCTATCCGGTGGCCGCGATCTGCGCCTCGATCGCCCTGGTCCTGGCTGCCCTCTACGTGCTGTGGATGTTCCAGCGCATCATGACCGGACCGGTGTCGAAGGGCAACGAACGGATAGGCGACCTCAAGCGACGCGAGCTCATGGTCGTGGCACCGCTCATCGCCCTGCTGCTGGCGCTCGGCATCTACCCCAAACCTGTCCTGGACGTGATCGATCCCGCTGTCGGCCACACCCTGACCGTCATCGACGAACAAGATCCGGCGCCCGCTGTCGCCGTACCCGACGGAGGACCACGATGAACTCCGCTGTAGACGTGTTGCCGGCCCCGTCCATCGAATACGCCCAGCTCTCACCGATGCTGATCGTGTTCGGGGTGGCGGTGGTCGGCGTGCTGGTCGAGGCCTTTGCACCGGCCCGGTATCGCTATGGCGGGCAGCTGGTGTTGAGCATCGGAGGCTTGGCAGCGGCATTCATAGCTGTTGTGGCACTTGCCGGTACCAGTGCATCGGCAGCGGTGGGTGCCGTTGCCGTCGACGGCCCCGCGCTGCTGATGCAGGGCACCATCCTGGTCGTGTCGGTGTTGGTCATCCCGCTCATCGCGCAGCGGACGTCGGTCGGAGTCGCAGCGGCCGCCGGGGTGGGCACCGCCACATCGGGTGGACGAGGTGTCCTGGACGCGTTCACCTCTGCGGCCGCGACCGTACCCGGCAGCGAGAACGAGCACACCGCAACGCGGGCCGGGATCATTCAGACCGAGGTCTTCCCACTGGTCATGTTCGCGGTCGGCGGGATGCTGCTGTTCCCGGCATCGGACGATCTGCTGACGATGTTCATCGCCCTCGAAGTGCTGTCGCTGCCGTTGTATCTGCTCTGCGCGCTGGCCCGCCGACGTCGGTTGCTGTCGCAGGAGGCAGCGCTCAAATACTTTCTACTCGGCGCCTTTTCGTCAGCGTTCTTCCTGTTCGGCGCCGCGTTCCTCTACGGGTACGCCGGGTCTGTCCAGCTCGACGAGATCGCGGCAGCCGTCGACGCCGACACCGCCGATCGGACTCTGGCGCTGATCGGTGCCGGGCTGGTGTCGGTGGGGCTGCTCTTCAAGATCGGCGCCGTGCCCTTCCACTACTGGATCCCCGATGTCTATCAGGGCGCTCCCACCCCGATCACCGCCTTCATGGCCTCGGCCACCAAGATCGCTGCGTTTGGTGCGGTCCTGCGCGTCTTCTATGTCGCGCTACCAGACCTCAAAGATGATTGGCGTCCGGTGATGTGGGCGGTCGCGATCGCGACCATGGTGCTCGGTTCCGTTGTTGCGATCACCCAGACCGACATGAAGAGGATGCTGGCGTATTCCTCGGTGGCCCACGCCGGATTCATCCTCACCGGTGTGATCGCGATCAGCCGAGATGGCTTGTCGTCGACCATGTTCTACCTGGTGGCCTACGGCTTCAGCACGGTCGGAGCTTTTGCGGTACTGACGTTGGTCCGGGACGGTGCGGGCGAGGTGACCGCGATGTCGCGGTGGGCCGGACTCGGTCGCCGGTCACCGGTGGTGGCAGCAGTGTTTGCTCTGTTCCTGCTGGCTTTTGCCGGCATCCCGCTGACCAGTGGATTTGTCAGCAAGTTCGCGGTATTCGAAGCTGCCGCCTCAAGCGGAGCCGTACCGCTGGTGATCGTGGGTGTACTCAGCAGTGCGATTGCCGTGGTCTTCTACATCCGGGTGATCGGGTTGATGTTCTTCACCGAGCCCGATGCCGAACCCGATTCCGATGCCCCGACGGTGGTGGCACCCAATCTCGCGACCACCGTGACCATCGGAATCAGCGCCGCCGCCACCGTGTTGATCGGCATCTTCCCGCAACCGCTACTCGACCTCGCCGACAATGCCGCGGTGTTCTATCGCTGACATCTCGGACCGCCGGATAAAGTGGAACGTGTTCTATATTCTGGCCTGATGAGTAGTCCGAGCGCGGTACGGACCGTGGTGTGGGGAACCGGAAATGTGGGGCGGGCGGCGATTCGCGCTGTCGACGCCCATCCTGACCTCGAACTCACCGCAGTGATTGTGCACAACCCCGACAAGGTCGGGCGAGACGCCGGCGACATCGCCGACGTCGGCCGCAGCCTTGGGGTGATGGCCACAGACGATATCGAGAAGGCCCTGGCCGGGGCCGAGTCCGTCGTCTATGCGGCGTCCGGCGACATCAGACCCGATGACGCTCTCTCCGACATCATCCGGGCGATCCGGGTCGGTGCGACGGTGGTGAGCCCGGCGCTCTATGCGCTCTACGACCCCACCTCTGCCCCCGCGGAGCTGCGCGACCCCGTACTGGCCGCCATCGACGACGGCGGTGGATCCCTCTTCGTATCGGGCGTCGACCCCGGGTGGGGCAACGACATCCTGCCGATCCTCGCGAGCGGTTTGGCGTCGACCGTGGAACAGGTCCGCTGCCAGGAGATCTTCGACTACACAACCTACGACCAGCCCGACTCGGTGCGTTATCTCATCGGGATGGGGCAACCGATGGACTACGACCCACCGATGGTGGCGCAAGGTGTTCCAACGATGGTGTGGGGTGGACAGATTCGGCTCATAGCCCGCGCCCTCGGGGTCGAGGTGGATGAGATCCGGGAAACCCTTCTTCGTCGGCCACTGGAAACCACGATCGAAACCGCGCAGATGGGCACGTTCGTCGCGGGCACCCAGGGAGCTCTACGTTTCGAGATCCAGGGCATCACCGACGGTGAACCGCTGATCGTCATCGAACACATCACCCGGATCCACCCCTCCTGCGCACCGGATTGGCCGATGCCACCCGACGGCGGGGACGGCGCACACAAGGTGATCATCGAAGGACGCCCGCGGATAGAGATCAATGTCGAGGCGACCGATGAAGGTGGCAACCGTGCCGCCGGTGGAAATGCCACGGCGGTGGGCAGATTGGTGAACTCGATCAATTGGCTCCGCGCGGCCGGCCCCGGCCTGTACGACGCACTCGACGTTCCACTCACGCCGGCTATCGGCAAACTGAAGAGGAAGACATCGACATGAGAATCGACGTACCCGACGGCAAAGACCCGATCACCTACGTGTGGGGTGAGATGGTGCCGGCGATCGGTGGGGCGGCGGCCAACTTCTCGATGAAGGTCTATTCGGATTCCACGCTGGGACTTCGGGAATTCGAGGCGGCCCGCCTCCGGATCGCCCAGATCAACGGTTGCGTATTCTGCCAGGACTGGCGGACCGAGCGGGACGGCGTGAAGGTCGAACCGACCTTCGATGAGGCGGTCGAGAATTGGCGCACCACTGACGCCTTCGACGTCCGGACCCGTCTGGCAGCCGAGTACGCCGAGCGGTACGCCGTGGACCATCACGGGCTCGACGACGAGTTCTGGTCGCGGATGACTGCCGCCTACGACCAGCGCGAAATCGTGGAGCTGAGCATGTGCCTGGGTTCGTGGCTGGCGTTTGGTCGCCTCAACCATGTTCTCGGCCTGGACACCGCCTGCGTACTGCCGAACCACTGATTTCAGCGACTGCTGCCGCACCCGATCAACGTGGCAAAAGCAATCCGCGCAAAATCTTGCCGACGCCGAAGCCTTCGGGCGATCAGACCACCCAGGGAAGCCCGACTATCGATCGGAAGTCCGAACTGGCCAGCTTGATACGCCACCGATTTTTCTGCGACAAGACGATGGCATGGAGCCTGGCCCCGCTCTCCCTGACAAGGGTCGAGGGATCCATCGGCGGATTCGAGTAGTACAGGCGTTCGTCCACTGCAACCTTCTCCTATGCGGTCAGTCATCACCGAGCGAGCAAAGCAGGGGTTGCATTGGACAAGAATCAGGCTGTGATTCGATCCATACGACGTTCCCTCTGTGATGCAGAGCACAAGTGTAACGGGAAATCGGACAACCGCAAGACCACGGCGCCCAGGACCCCTGCCTGCAACAGTTCGGCACCTACTTGATGTCGGCCATACTCTTTCCGACGTCCGCCAGTGTCATCGGCTGACCGAAGTCGGTCGTGTACTTCAGCGGCGGGACATCGCAGCGGTAGAGGCCATCGACGTCCGGTCCGAAGTCCGCGGCTTCCCAGCCCTGGGGCCGTGCCACCTCGACGTTGAAGCAGGGCGACGGTGGGACCGGCTCGGAAATGTTCTGCGGCACATGCAAACCGCCACCGGTCCAGGCTGTCTCAGACCTGGCCGCCTCATAGACGCAGGTTCGGGTCAGATCGTCGCCACACGAGGCCGCCGCCTTCGCGAAGAGCAACCACGAGGACATGGCCCTGATCGCCGGCAGCGTCAACAGCGAGTCCGGGGCGTACTTCGCCTGCAGGGCAAGCAATTCCTTGATTGCCGGGGCATCACTGTTCAACGGTGCGTTGCCGCCCAAATCCAGATAATTGTTCTGCGCCTCGGCAGACGTACCCAGCAGGCCGATGAACTCTTCGCCATAAGCACTGTTGTTGGTGTCGATCCAATCGAGCTTGTAGTCCATCGAGGTCAGCACGGCTTCGAGTTTGGCCAACTGCCGGAACTCGCCGTACCAGATCAACCCCTTCACACCCTTGCTCTTGAGAGTTTGCGCATAAGGGGTCCAGTCCGAGACACCCATCGCCGGATACAGGTCGTTGTAGACGAAACTTCCGCCTGCCGCCTCCACGGCTTCAACTGCCTGTTGGCCCATCAGTTTGGTCACCGGTGAGTCCCCGTTGATGATGCCGACCGCGTTCTTCGACTCCGGATAGGCATCGTTGATGAGCCATGATCGGAATCCGTAATAGGGGTCGTATCCCGGTGTCAGGCTCGGATCGGCACTGATCTCCAGGTCTGCACCGGCGGAGGTGACTTGAGCGACCTGGGCTGTGAATGTCGGCAACCCGCAGGTCAACCGCTCCTTGACCCCGAGACCGTCGAGTCCGGCACCGCCACCCACAAGTGCGAAGTCGGTGGCGCAGGCCTCCACCATCTGCTTGCGGACATCCATCAGTTTGGCATCGCGGATGTTCGCAACGATCTCGCGACCGTTGATGCCACCCAGATCATTGCACCAGCTGGTGAATATCTTTGCGGCGGCGACGAATTCCTCGTTCTTGGTGAAACCGACATCCGAGAAGACCCCGACCTGAATCTGATCATCGGTCACCCCCTGCGTCGGTGAGCCTTTCGCGTCACCTTCCTGGCAGACATCAGTCAGATCGCCGAAACTGCTCGAAACAGTGTCGGCGGCAGCCGTACCGCCTCCACCACCGGCTTCCTCGGTACTGCCGCCGCGGTCGCTACATCCGGCCACAAGCAGCACGGATGCCATCAGGGCAATCACCATTCGATGACTTCTCACGTTCGTTATTCCTTTCATGTACACGGTGCTCATGTCCTTCGACCACCATTGACACCGATGACCTGGCCCGTGATGTACGACGACTCGTCCTGGCAGAGAAAGACTGTCGCGTTCGCGATGTCTTCGGGACGGCCGGCGCGCTTGACCGGGGTGATCTTGGCGAAGTGTTCCAGCGAGGCGGTGAAACGTCCTTCCGCTATTGCCTTCTCCAGTAACGGCGTCACCACCATTCCTGGCGGAACCGTGTTGACGGTGATGCCGTACCTGCCCAGCTCCAGCGCCAAACTCTTTGTCAGACCGATCAACCCGGCCTTCGAGCTGACGTAGGCCGCCATCTGCGACTGTCCGCCCTGCGCGCTGGACGAGGAAATGTTGACAACCCGTCCCCACTGCGCCGCCTTCATGTCGGGTAGCGCTTCCTGAGTACAGATGAACGGTCCGCGAAGGTTGATCGCCATCACGCGATCCCAGAACTCGTCTGAGATCTCATCGAACTTTCCGAACTGTTCGATCCCGGCATTGTTGATCAAGATGAGCACCGGGCCGAAGTCGAATCTCACTTGTTCCATTGCGGATCGGACCTTGCCGCGATCAGACACGTCGACGACGTATCCGTTGACCGTGGCCCCCGTTTCTCGCAGACGTTTGACCTCGAGTTCGAGCTGTTCGGCTTGGACGTCGAAGATGGCGACCTGCGTGCCGCGGGCGATCAGGCCCTCGGCAATGGCAAGGCCGAGACCCGACGCACCGCCGGTCACAACTGCGGTGGTTCCCTCAAAGGGCATGATCTGTAGTCCTTTCAAACACTGAATCGGATGAGCATTTTCTATTCCGCCCCAGCGGTGGACGGTCCCGGTCGAATTGCCTGTTCCGGGCAATGACTCTGGGCCTGACCCGCCAGTTCGGCGAGTTCGTCGGGAATCCGATCCATCACCACCTCCGCATAGCCGTCGTCGGTGAAGGCAAAGACCTCGGGGCAGGTGGCAACACATGCACCGTGGCCGGCGCACCGATCGGAGTCGACGTGCAGGATCACGAACCGTGACCGGCCGGACTGAACCCGATGTGCAAGCGGGTCAGGCCACGCAGAACGAACGTCGGAAGGTAGCTGTACCGGCGATCCGCGGGGGGACCGTGATGCTCCTCGTCGATCCAGATGTCAGCAGTCCGGTCGAGTAGGCGCTCCAAACTCACCACGGCCTCGGCCCGGGCCAAAGGTGCGCCCGGACAACTGTGGATTCCGCGGCCGAAGGCAACGTGGCTCCGCGCGTTCGACCGATCAACGTCGAATACGTCGGGTTCGGGGAACTTTCGGGGATCCCGGTTCAACGCCGCGTTGATCAGCATCAGGGTGGTCCCGGCAGGCAGATCGACTCCGCCGACGTTCACCGGGACCTTCGACAACCGGAAATCGCCACGCACCGGACTCTCGTAGCGCAGCGCCTCCTCGATGAATGCCGGGAGCAGGCTGCGGTCGGCCCGCAACCTGGCTTGGAGCTCGGCGTCCTCGGCGATCATCTTCACGGCCGAACTGAGCAGACGTACCGTCGTTTCCTGGCCTGCGGCAAAGAGATTCGCCGCCACGGCCACCGCATCGGACACCTCTGGAACACTCCCGTCCGGGAATGTTGCCGAGGCGACACCGGTCAGAACGTCGCCGCGCGGAGCACTTCGACGGTCCTCGATGTACTCGGTGAACTTCTCGTAGAGATACCCCAGCGGGGAATGCTCCATCGCGTCACCGGTGCTGCTCCCGATGGTCGTTCCACTGAGCAGTGCGTCGCGGAACTCGTCGTGCGAGGCCTCCGGAACGCCCAGGAGATCGGCAATGACAAGCATCGCGAACGGTGTGGCAAATCCGCCGTTGAATTCACAGCGGCCATCGACGAGCACCTCATCGAGCTGGCGATCCGCCAGTCTCCACATGAACTCCTCGTTCTCCTTCAACCGCTTTGGTGTGATCATCCGCAAAAGCAGCGCCCGGTGGGCGGTGTGAACAGGCGGATCCATCGTGGGCAGTTGATCATTCATGATCAGCTGGTGGCGATGCTTCTCGATCAGTTCCGAAATATCATCGCCCTCAAGGGGTACCGGGAAGCCGGGGAAAGGTCCGGCGACCGAGATGCACGACGAGAAGCGTGCGGGGTCGTTGTAGATCTCCAGGGCCTCTTCGTAGCCGGTGATCATCACCACGTCATGGTGGCTCGCTCGCCGTACCGGACATTCACTGCGGACAGCCGCGAGATAGTCGTACGGATCCGACAGCAGTTCGTTGTCGATGAAGAAGTCGACCTCATCGAGGTTCTCGGGTGCACTCACTCTGAAATCGTCACCCCCTCATAGCTACCGAACATGTCGCCCTCTGGCAGCGCCATCTGCAGATACACGTCGATATGTGTGACCTTTCCCGAGTCGTCGAATTCGTACACCGACACGGAGTTGACCACGCTCTTGAACTCCCCGATCGTGCTGCGCTCCTCGAGCTCCAGGAATACGGTGCTCCCGCTCTCGGTGACCCGCTTGAATGAGCAGTCCCAGTCGGCATTTCCGGCCCAGGCGGTCAGAAAGTTCACATAGTCGGTCCAGTTCATGACCTCTTTGAAGTTGCCCACACGCTCGAAGACGTCAACCGCGATCAGGTCAGCAAGGGGAGCCCAACTATCGACCGAAAACCCGGGCTCCTTAGCTGCTCCTGCCACGATCCCCTTTGTGACGAGACCGTATTCCAAAGCCTTGCGCGATAGCCCGGTGTAGTTGTCGATAACATCATTGACGTCCTTCAAAGACACTGGCATTTCTTCTCCAATTCGAGGCATTTCAAAATTCACAGACCGGCGATGTGTTTGTTCAGAACAGAGTGGAAGTGGGATACGACGATTTCCTCTCTGACCAAGGACATGTACTTGAGCCCTTTGTTCCTCAATCCGCGCTGCTGCCTGGGCATCTGCTCGTAGTCCTGCTGCAGCGCAAGGAAGTACTTGTAACTGCCGGGTTCATCGACCTCGACCAGCTCTGCCTTGTACACATCTCGCAACTCCTCCGGCAGCCACATGAAACTGGCCACGTGCCAGATGCACCTGTTGGGATCGCCGTCGGGATCAGGGACCGCCATGACCACATGCGCCTCACCTGCCCGAATTGTCATGAAGAAGTTCGGGAACAGCACCCAGCCGTGGTTGTCACTCATCTGTGCGTCGGTGAGCCCACTGACATCGAGCCCCATGCCGGTGAAGGTGTCGCGGGTGGCCTGCTGCAAGATCGTCCGGCCGGTCACCCCTTCCGGGAAGCTGACTTTCCCATCCGCATCCTGGTAGGCGCTGACCAGCTCATCAAAGCGCGGCAATACCGCCGCGGTTCCCGGGAAGGTTTCCGGGAGGGCCTTGATTCCCATGATCTCGTCATCCGCAGAGATCGAGTTGGCAACATCAAACGGCGCGCAGGCCACGCTGTGGTTCTCGAAGAACCGGTACCGACTCGTTTTTGGGTCCAGCGCAATGACATTCAGCAGTTCGGGATGGATACCTGAGATGTGGTAGCCCTCCTCGAAGGCGTCCATGACAACTTTCCAGTTGCAATTGATCCGCTCTCGCACGTTCATGACCGTGGTCATCTCTTCGAGTGCGTACGGCTCCAGCAGCTTGGAAACCTCCGCGCCGAGATAGTCCGACAGCGGCGCAGCGTCGGGGTCAGGATTGAGAAAGATGAAGCCGCCGAAGGTATCCACCGGCACCGAGACCAGCGACAGGTCATCCTTGTCGATGTCACCCTGCGCATTCTCGCGAAGCATGCCGCGCAGTTTGCCTTCCAGGTCGTAAGACCACAGGTGGTACTGACAGAGGAATCCACGCTTGGCGTTTCCGGTGCCTTGGCACAACACATTTCCACGATGCCGGCATGCGTTCACGAATCCGCGAATCTGGTCGTCCTTGCCGCGCACGATGATGTAGGTCTGGTCAAGGACCTTGTATTCCTTCCAGTCGCCGACATTGGGCAATTCGCTTACGCGACCGGCGAATTGCCAGACCTTCATCCAGATCTTGTCGCGCTCCTGCTCCTGGAACTCAGGAGAGGTGTACTCGGAGTTCGGAATCTCGGTGGGAAATCCATGGGACTCGTACTCGGCAAGCCCGCGGGCCTCGTCGACCCATTCTCCGGTCCTCGCTGTTTCCATTTGTTCAGCTCTCTTCGTCGGTGGTGGCAGCCGAGCGGTCCGAGCGACATCGATACGCGAGTGCGGTCATCGCGCGCCACCAGTTGGCCGGTGCGCACTCTGTGAACCTTCGTGGCGAGATGTCGATCTGAACGTGGGCTGACGTGTTGTGGCCGGGATCAGGGGTGACTGTGATCCACAGCACTATTGTACAAAGTTGTACATAAAGCGCAAGAGTGTTCTTGAGTGAGTGTTTCCGCAGGTGAGAAAGCACTTATCCAAGAAGAAGACCACCCGCGGTGGAACCGCGGGTGGTCTGGACTTCGGGTCGGGCCGACAGCGGCCCAGGGCATCTATCCGCCGTTGGGCGGCACGATGCTGGAGACGACCAGCTGCAAAAAGGGGCGGTAGAGGTCTTCGTCGTCGACGCTGCTGTTGAGTGTCACTGCATCATTGGTCGCGATGATCACATGAGCCAACGTTTCAGCCGGAATGGTCAGGGTGGCGCCGATCCGCGTGACATCCCTGGTGATGTATTCGCCCAAGGACCGGATCGCTTCGAGCCGCTGGGCCGCAACGCGCTCGCGGGCATCGGGATTGCGCAGCAAGAACAGAGTGAACTCGTATCCAAGCGCGGCCCGATCCGGACCGTCTTGACTCAGGCTCAGCTCGCGCCAACGGTCCGCGAGGACATCGAGATTGAGATCATCCAACCGGTGCAGGGAAGCGATCAGGTCGGTGAAGCCATCCAGGAACCGCTCGCGACTACGCTGGATGACGGCGAGAAAAAGCTCGGACTTGGTACCGAAGTGTGAATAGATCGCACTCCTGGTGTACCCCGCGGCTTCCGCGATGTCCTCCAGCGGCGTGGAGCCAAAACCCTTGCGCGCAAACAGCTCTTCGGCCGCATCCAACAAAAGACCACGAGTGTGTTCGAGACGTCGCTCGCGTGTCCAACGTTCGACCATTCGCCCATCCTCGCATACGAACAGGTGACCGATCGGAACCCGCCACACGCCACCCCTTGACACGTCACAATGTGACCCGCATCATAGGCAGTCGATTGATCAATCGATCAAATCGTGTTGCCTCCCCTCTCCGACCCACGCCAGTCGCGGGTCGATCGACAACGCAAAGGCGTTCAATGGCAAAGAAATTGGTGATCGGGGCCAGCGGCTTCGTTGGCTCGAACGTGACCAGGAAACTGGTCGAACGTGGCGAGGACGTCCGGGTGATGCTTCGCAAGACCAGTTCCGTGAAGGGCATCGAGGACCTGGACGTCGAGCGATGCTATGGCGATGTCTGGGACGTCGAGGCCCTGCGCACCGCGATGGCCGGGTGCGACGTCGTCTTCTATTGCGTTGTTGATGCGCGGGCGTGGCTGAGAGATCCGGCGCCGCTGTTTCGCACCAACGTCGACGGATTGCGCAATGTTCTCGATGTCGCGGTCGACGCCGACCTCGAGAAGTTCGTCTTCATGAGCACCATCGCGACACTCGCGGTACGCACCGACGGCATACCGGTCACCGAAGACGATCCGTTCAATTGGTATGACGAAGGCGGCGCGTACACACAGTGTCGGGTCGACGCAGAGAACCTGGTGCTGAGCTATGCCTCGGACAAGGGACTACCTGCGGTTGCGCTCTGCATCTCCACCCCGTACGGCCCTCTCGACTGGCAGCCGACCCCGCACGGCGGCATGTTGGCAAGGATCTCAGCCGGCAAGGCACCGTTCTACTTCCGCGGTCTGCGGCACGAGGTCGTCGCGATCGACGACGCCGCCGAAGCCATGGTGCTGGCGATGCACCATGGCCGTAATGGGCAGCGCTACATCATCTCTGACACATACATGACCTCGCGCGAACTGCACACCCTGGCAACAGCGGCCGGCGGGAAACGGGCCCCGTGGCTCGGATTGCCACTGCCTGTGGTCTTGGCAAGTGCGTCAGCCCTCCAGGTGATCGGAAAACTGATCCGGCGAGACATCATTTTCGTCAGACGGGCGTTCAACATGTGGGACTACATGTGCGCACTGGACCACAGTAAGGCCGAACGCGAACTCGGCTGGAAGACCACGCCATTCGAGGATTCGGTACGTAAGGCCGTCACCTTCTACCGCGCAAACAACATCGGCTGATCCCGCCCCGAACGCACTGAAAACCAAGAAATCCCCCCACCTGAAAGATGGGGGGATTTCTATGGCGGTGGCGGAGGGATTTGAACCCTCGGTACGGGGTCACCGTACACAGCATTTCGAGTGCTGCACCTTCGGCCGCTCGGACACGCCACCGCGGAAGACATTACCGCAGCGGTGGCCTAGGACTGCAATCGGCTGGTCAGGGCCGGTTTTTGCAGTCTGCGCCGACTTCTAGTGGCCGGTGAGCTTGTTCTTGAGGTCGTCTGCCTTGTGCTTGACCGCGTCGGCAGCATCGGTGACCTTCTGCTTGGCGCTCGCGCTGGCCTGGTCGCCTTTGCCTTCGGCCTTCAGCTCGTCATCGCCGGACAGGCTCCCTGCGGCCTCTTTGCCGCGGCCCTTGAGATCTTCTGCCTTGTTTTTTGCATCGTCGCTAACACCCATGACAATCCTCCCTCTGAAGTTCGATCAGATGGCCGTGTTCTTCGGCATGCAAGTCGCATACCCAGCCGAGGGGTACCCGTAAACACCCGGGTACCAAATTCCAACGTGCCACCTTCGGGTTGATCTGGCCACCGTCCGGCCGTCACAGCAGGCCGCGAATGTGATCTGACCAACCGACCACGCCGGTTCGACGCCCGTTTCAGGTAGATCGCGAGCCGGAAGCAGTTCAGGAAGGTCTGTGGGCGGCGAAGAAATCGCGCAGCACTTCGGCGCACCTGTCCTCCAGGACACCGCCACGCACTTGTGGCCGGTGGGTGTTGCGACGGTCGCGGACGACGTCCCACAGCGATCCCACAGCGCCCGTCTTGGGCTCCCAGGCACCGAACACCAGCCGCTCCAACCGAGCCAGCGTGATCGCGCCCGCGCACATCGTGCACGGCTCGAGAGTGACGGCGATGGTGCATCCGGTCAGCCGCCAGCCATCGCCCAGCACAGCGACAGCCGCACGGATGGCAAGGACTTCGGCATGCGCCGTCGGATCAGAGGTGGCTTCACGTGCATTCGCCGCGGAGGCGATCACACGCCCCTCGGAGTCAAAGATCACCGCACCCACCGGGACATCCCGCGGATCGGCCTGTGCGGCTGCGGCGAGCGCGGCCTCGATCAACTGCTCATCGGTGCTCATGCTCGCCCCAGGGGTCTAATGACCCAGATGCTCAAGGGTTTTCGCCAGCTCGTCGGCAAAGCCCAACCGCGCTGCGATCATCCCGATCTGCTCATCGGCATAAAGGTCGGTGTCGCCGACGATCACACTCATCACCGAGTCGGGTAGTCCGAGGTCCGAGAGGATCGCGAGATCACCCTCTTCCCACGGCTCGATGTCGGCGAGTTCGTCGGGATCGATGTCCGGGATGTCGACGTTGAGGACTTCGAGCACATCGGCGGCGATGTCGTAGTCGATGGCCGCGGTGGCGTCAGAGATGAACAGCTTGGTTCCCGACGGCGACGGACGCACAACGATGAAGAACTCGTCGTCGACATCGAGCAGGCCGAACACCGCGCCCGCACTACGCAGGCCACGCAGGAGGTTTTCGGTCTCCGTCAGTTCACCGAGGGAGTCACTGTCCAATGCGGTGAGGGTCCACTTGCCGTCCTCTCGGACGACCGCAATGGCAAACCCATCTACTTCATCCGCGCGCGCACCAGCCATAGCGGTCACGGTAGCGGGCGGCGCGGGTAAACCCAACTCCCTTGACCAGCGCCACCCGGCATTGCCGGAAGCCGCAATATGCGAATCTGAACAGGTGACACACACCGCTCCGACACATCGGCCACAAATCTGCGTTCTCGGCCTCGGCCTGATCGGCGGTTCCCTCCTCCGCGCGGCGGCGGCCGCCGGTCGGACCGCGTTCGGATACAACCGGTCCCAGGAGACGGTGGACGCCGCCGTCGCCGACGGCTTCGACGCCTCGTCCGATCTGGTCGCGACGCTACTCCGGGCCGCGGACAGTTCTGCTCTGATCGTGCTGGCGACCCCGGCCCCGACGATCGACGCACTGGTCGGACAAGTGGCCGAGCACGCCCCGGACTGTCCACTGACCGACGTGGTCAGCGTGAAACAGCCGGTTGCCGACGCGGCGCACGCCCACGGCCTGGCCCACAGGTTCGTGGGTGGACACCCGATGGCCGGCACGTCCGAGTCCGGATGGCCTGCCACCGACCCCGAACTGTTCACCGGCGCGGTGTGGGTGGTCGGAACCGATGACGGCGCCGATCCGCAGGTCTGGCAGACCGTCGCGCGCCTGGCTCTCGATGTCGGATCACGGGTGGTCGCGGCGGCCTCCGACGAACACGACCGGGCCGTTGCCGGGATCTCGCACCTGCCGCACCTGACGGCCGCGGTCACCGCCGTCGTCGGCGCGGGTGAGGGCGAGTTGGCCTTGCGATTGGCGGCCGGGTCGTTCCGAGACGTCACCCGCGTGGCCGGG
Source organism: Williamsia sp. Y844 (assembly GCF_056786475.1). Lineage (NCBI taxonomy): Bacteria > Bacillati > Actinomycetota > Actinomycetes > Mycobacteriales > Nocardiaceae > Williamsia > Williamsia sp. Y844. Next base: position 2,425,564 of record NZ_JBXCJB010000001.1, on the reverse strand, counting down.
ACCTCGCCGACGGCCCAGCGGGCCATGCTCGAGGCGAATTCGACTGAGCTGCTGATCGCGCTCAGCGAGACCATCGATCGGCTGACGTATGCGCGCGACCAACTGCGCGACGAAGGCACCGTCGAGACACTTGTGGCCGACGGGCATCGGGCCCGCAAACACTACGACAGGGTCAACGGAGTCGACGGACCGCCGACGTCGGTGTCCATCGGAGCGCCCGGCTGGGAGGCCGAGCTGCGCAACGCGGCCCGCGACGGGGCCATCTGGACCGGCTAGTTCTGCAAGCGTGAAGTCGCGTGCCCGGTATCAGATGCGCTCGGCCAGGCCCGGATAGTCACGGACGAATCCGTTGTCGTCGACGGTGATGGTGGCCTGTGCCATCGGCGAGACGATGTCGATACCGGCCTCGCCCGGGGTGTACTGCAACGATTCCGCCGAGAACTCGCCAGACGGAATATAGAGGTATGCCACCGGCACCGTGGTGGGAGCCGTGGACGCCTTCTGTAGTCCGAGGCGACGGATCGGCAGCGCGTTCAAGAACGGGCTCAACGCCAGATCGACATCCTGGGCACCGCCGAAGTCGCTGCGCTGCATACCGCGAGCGGTCTGGACCAGCCACACGTCCTGCCCATCACGCGTGATGGAGATCTGGGTGTCGCCACCGGCCCGCACCAGGTGCAAGGAGAGTCGCTTGGTGAGACCGGCGTCCGTGGTGATCAGGTCGTAGGACGCACTGAATGCCTCGTGATCGGCGGTGGCCGCGGCAATGATCCGGCCATAGGCCTTGATCCGTTTGCCGGTCACCGTCACCCGGACCTGCTCCAGGCGTTCGGCACCGATGCCACGCCAGGTCATCATGGTCTTGAAGTCGCCATTGCCTGCCACCGTGGGCGCGGGCTCAGCGGGCACTTGGGACACGTCTGGGGAACTCACGACTCCACGGTAGGCGACCGGGTTGTCGGTTATCGACCCAACCGGGGATAAGTTCCGATCAGACCCTCAACACGTCGCCCGGATCGGGCTCGAGCGGTGCTCATGCCTGCGGCGGATTCAATTCAGAACGGTAGGTATGTGTGAGGTAGGGCAGGACGATGGTCCCGGTCTCATCGGCCACCTGTCCGGCCAGCACTTCGACCTCCGCCAATATCCGGGCCCGGTCGGTGCCGGTGGCGGTGATGACCGGGCTACGCGAGGCCACCATGGCCATCAATTGTCCGGCGGTCAATGTGCGGTCCCATCGAAAGACCCGGTGTACCAAGGCCCCGAATCCACCGCCCAGTTCGGGTACGCCTGCGGCCACATACCGTTCGGCTTCGCTGGCCGCCACGATCGCGGTCAACTCGCGCACCCACGGCACGGATTCGTCGCGGATGTTCCAGATCAATCCCACCGTGCCGCCGGGCCGCAGAACCCGCTCTGCCTCGGCCACCGCCTCGTCTGGACGGACCCAATGCCACGCCTGACCGAACACGAGTGAGTCAGCGGTGTTGTCCGCCAACGGGATCTGCTCGGCCGTTCCGGACAGCGCGCGCACCGTGGGCAGTTGCGCCCGCAATTCATCGAGCATCCCCGTATCCGGCTCCACCGCGTACACCGTCCGACCCGATTCGATCAGCGATGCGGTGAGTTTGCCTGTGCCGGCACCGATGTCAGCGACGACCCGCGCGCCCGGGTTGAGCAGTTCGACGACGGCCGCGGCCGGATAGTCGGGTCGTCCCTGACTGTACGCACGCGCCTGTTCCCCGAATGAGGTCGACATCTGCGCGCGCTTGTCCGGATCGGTCACGAGTTCTGTTGCCTCACCAGTCCAGACTCACACAAGCCGCCAGCGGGCCCGTCTCCTCGGAAACCGTTTTCGAACCGACCTTGATCGTGCACGTGACATCACTGCCATCGATTGCGATCGCACCGAGAACAAGAGGCTCGTCCGGATTTCCTTCGAACGACTTGGTCCACGGTATTGTCGGGTCGTCGTCTGTCTGCTCGACACCTTCGGCATCTGTGTAGGTGATCACGAAGGCATTGCCGGTGACCTCATATGTGACGTTGCCCGACAGTTCTTCGCTTGTGGTGGTGGTTTTTGTTGTGGTCGTGTCGGTTTCGGTCTCATCGGCCGATGTTGCGGTCGATGTGGCGGTCGACGACGATCCGGCGGTCGAATCGTCATCGTCGTCGCCGGACAACGCCACCGCTGCGAATATGCCGCCAAGGACGAGCACAAGAACGGCCACAACAGCCGCAATGATCAGTGCGGCCTTCTTGTTTCCGCCATTGCCCGGAGGCTGACCACCGGCTCCGTAGCCGCCGTACGGCGGCTCACCATAGGGAGGGCCGCCTCCGCCGTACGGTGCGTTCGGGTATTGCTGGCCGTAGTCGGGTTGCTGGCTGTAGGCGGGCTGGCCACCGACAACCGGCCGACCGTACTGGTCCCCGCCGGACTGATCGCCGTATTGAGGGCCACCGTATTGATCGCCACCGTATTGAGGGCCACCGTATTGGGGTTGCCCGTATTGCGGATCCTGACCGTACTGAGGCGCCTGGCCATACTGCGGATCCTGACCGTACTGAGGCGCCTGGCCGTATTGCGGATCCTGACCGTACTGCGGCGCTTGGCCGTACTGAGGATCCTGCGATGGCATCTGGGTGGTGCCGCTCGGCCCTTGGCCTTGCTGGTCCGGTGGCGCGCCCCAATATGGTTGCTGCGGCTGCGCAGGATCCTGCCCGCCACCCCAAGTCGGCTGGTCAGGATTCTCGGGATCGTTTCCGTTTCCGGGACCCATGCGTGCACTCCTCACGTCGGTGGTCAGGGTTCAGACATTACCGGCGCTTGAAGTTTGTGCCGTTGCCCAGCCGATGCGGATCAACTCCGCCACCTGGATCAGACGGTGGCGCAGCTACCCTCGACCGGCAGTCCGGCCAGCCGGTCGCGCACAAATTGCAGGCCAACGGGGTAATCGGCGACCACCGGAGCGAGGTGGTTGTTGCCGCTACCCGGATTGATCGCGGGAATCCGGTCGGTGTTCAGGACGACGTTCGCACCTCGGGCACACCAGTCGCGGACCAGCGCAACAGTCTGCGCGTAGGGAATGAAGTCGTCGTTCTCCGCACCGGTGACCATGATCGGCGCGGCGGGCGTTCGGCGGCCGATCCGCTGTTCGTCGGCCACGGCCCTGGCCACCGGTAGGTCCGCGATCACCTCATCGAGCCGGCGTCCGTCGGTGGTCCATCCGGCGGTGCTCTGTTTTCCGTACTCATTGCGGGAGTCGAGCAGGCATTGCTGGGCGACATCGGCGAGCACGGCTCGACCGTGGTCGTTCAGATGCGCATCCAATGGGTCGCGCAATTCCGGGTAGCGCGCCAGAAATCCGTTGATGGTGTAGCCAATTGCCGCCATCAGCCCGGTGCCGTCGATATGCCGTTGCACCGCTACGAGGTCTGCCGGTGGCGAACTCGCATATCCGGCAGCGATATTCAGCTCCGGCGCATACTCCGGCGCAAGCTCGGCCGCGGCTGCGGTGGCAGCTCCGCCCTGCGAATGCCCCCACAGCACAACCGGACCGGTTCCGGGAGACGCTGCGCGCGCCCCGTCGAGCATCGCGTGCGCGGATTCCGCACGGTTTGCATAGGTGTGCACGCCGGGGGTTCCCAGCCCCACATAGTCGGTCACGAAGACCCGGAATCCCTGCGCGAGAAAGCTCGCGGCAAAGAATCCCTCATAGTTGGCCTGGATGCTGGTCTCGCCGCCGATATCGGTTGTCCCGAATCCCTTTTCGAAGTTCTTCGACGGTGCGCACTGATCGCCCTGCCCCTGTGTTCCGGGTCCGATCACCACCAGTGGCACCCGGCCAGGACCGGTCCACGCCGCATCCGGTTCGAGCGAGGTGCCTGAGACGAGGATCGGTGCACCGAAGGTGTCGGTGGTCGAATAGAGCACCCGATGTCCCGAGCCCAGCCCACCAAACGGCACCAGCGCCTCACGTCGCGCAACCGTCCCCGGGTCACCCGGCGTCACCGAGCTCGTGTCGTAGAAGTCCGCCGGCGCAGCGACAACCGGCGGTGCCGCGGTGATCACCCCGGCGGCGGCGATGGTGAGCAGGACGAACAGGGCACCGAAACGTCTGGGCTGCGACACCCGGTGGACGCTACCGGTGAACATCGCCCGCCGGAAGAGAAATGTTCACGGTGATCATTTCGGGGCCACCAGACCTGCGAGGAACTCCACCAACAGCTTGGCGGTGACCTCACGCGGCAATGCCTCGACGGCCGCGAGCACGGTCGCCATGTCGAGCTCGCCGTCGCCCTGCGGGTCGAGCCCGGCCGCGGCCAGCGCCTCGCCGACGGCAGCACTCGGCAGTGCCAGAATATCGGTCACCGCCAGGTCCTCACGGTCGATGGCGGCGGCAAGATCTCGCAACGCCTCCGGCGGCCCGGCAGCTGACTGTCCCCGCACGGCGTCAGCCCCGTCGCCGAGAGCCGCGACCAGCTCATCGAGGACGGCTTCGGTCACCGGGGTCACCGTGAAGTGTGTGGTCGCAGGCAACACCGAACCATCGGCCTGGGTGAACGATGGCTGCATCTGCAGGGTGAATCCGCGTTCACGCACCGCATTTGCCCACCGGTGCGGATCCACCGGCGCTGACGCGGCAGTGTCCGCCGCGACCGCGAAGACCGGACCGAACGGTTCTCCGACCACGCGCAGTCCGTCGATACTCTCGATCGCCTCGAGCAGCGCGGCCGTGCAACGCCGGATCCCCGCCACCAGCGCGGCATAACCCTCGACGCCAAGTGTCTGGGTGATCGCCCAGGCCGCGGCCGTCCCCGCCACCGACTTCGAGCCCAGGAGCGTCGGGTTGACGACCGGGTAGCCGGGCCAGTCGGTGATTCCGAAGTATTGGGCCCGGTGTCGGTCGCGATCGCGGTGAAGCAGCAGTGATGCACCTTTGGGTGCGTAGCCATATTTGTGGAGGTCCGCAGAGATGCTTGTGACCCCGGAGACGCGAAAGTCCCAGGGTGGCACCGGGATGTCATCGGTCTCCCACCAGGCCAGGGCGAATCCACCGAGGCAGGCATCCACATGCAGCGGAATACCCTGCTGCGACGTCACTTCCGCAACGTCGGCGACCGGGTCCATGGCCCCTGTTGGATAGTTGGGGGCCGAGACCACCACCAGGACCGTGTCCTCGCGGATCGCTGCAGCGATGGCGGCAGCGCTCACCCGTGTGGTGCCGGGGTCGACCGGTACCCGGATCAGCTCCAGCGACAACAGCTCCGCAGCTTTGACAAAGGCCGCGTGCGCCGTGCTCGCGATCACCAGCGAACCGGTGCCGCGGGGACGGGCAACATTGTCACGGGCCGCCTTGACCGTCAGCAGGCAACTCTCTGTACCGCCGCTGGTCACCGTTCCGACCATGGTGTCATCACCATGGAATACGTTGCGGCCGAATGCGATCAACTCGCGCTCCATCACCGCGACCGAGGTGAACACCGTGGGGTCGAGGCCGTTCACCGGCTGCACCTGGCGACCGGCATCGGCGGCTATCCGGTCGAGTTCGGCCAGCCCGCTGTCGTAGACGTAGGACAGGATCCGGCCGCCGTGGGTAGGTGCGTCTTGTGCCCGCAGGTCTTCCAACCGTCGTAGCACTGACGCACCCCGGTCTGCGATCGTTTTCTCCGGCGTCATCAGTTCCCCTCCTCCACCGTGGTGTCGCGATAGCCGCGGAGCACCCACAGACTTCCGGCGACCAACGCGGTGGGCAGCAACGAGAATGCGAGCGCCATCGCCGTGACGGCCGAGTCGGGTTGTGGGACTGGATCGTCCCCGTCCGACGAGACGAATCCGGATACCGCGAGGATCCCGAGGAACACGGCCGGGCCCAGTGCCAGGCCCGCGGTCTCGGTGGCGGTCCACACACCGGCGAGAGCGCCGCCCCGCTCGCGACCACTCCGTTGCGCATCCTCGTCGATGACGTCCGGCAGCATTGCCAGCGGAAACGCCTGCATCCCGGCGTATCCCACCCCGGCGAGGCCGACCACCGGATACACCCACCAGCCCGGTACCCAGACCAGCAACGTCAGCAGCATGGTGGCGCACATGAATATCGCTGAGGCCCAGACCAATCCGGTCATCTTTCCACGGGCATGGGCCAGGCGATACCAGAGCGGCATCACCAACAGTGCGGGCGCGACCAGTGCTGCGAACAGGATGCTCAGAGCGCCTTCGTTGTCGAGCACATAGGTCGCCACATACTGCGCACCTGCCAGCATGACGGCCGTTGCCAGCGCCTGGATCACGAACACCGTCACAAGCACTCGAAACCGCCGGACGTCGCGCAACGCATCGAGACCATCCCGGTAGGCCACCCAGGTGGAGGTTTCCGGCCCGGACTTCGTCGGTGGCAATGCTTTTCGGGCCGCTCCGAGTGTCGCGGCAAGCATTCCCGCACAGATCACCGCCGCGACCACGGCAGCCATCACGAGGTAGCCCGCGGCGCCGCCGCCGAGACCGTCACGGATCGCCGGACCACCGGCGCCCACCAACAGAATTGTCAAGGCCAAAACAGCGATGCGCACCGAGATGAGCCGAGTGCGTTCGTGGTAGTCGGCGGTGAGTTCTGCAGGCAGTGCGATGTAGGGAACCTGGAAGAGGCTGTAGGCGACCGCAGCCAGCAGGAAGGCCACCAGCACCCAGATCGCACCTGCCGCCGGTCCGAGGACTCTCGGCACCGAGAAGATCGCGATGAACAGCAACGGCAGGGCAAGTGCACCGATGAGCATGAGCCGCACGCGATTACCGTCGCGGCCCACCATCCGGTCGCTGATCGCTCCGATCCAAGGATCGAGGAGCACGTCGGCGATCTTCGGGATGATCACCACCAGTGAGGCCACCGCCGCGGCCACACCCAATGTGTCCGTGAGGTAGTACGCAAGTACCAGTCCTGGCAGGACACCAAACCCGCCTGTTCCGACACTGCCTGCGGCATACCCGGCAACCACGCCGCGGTCGAGGCCGGGAACACGGGTCTCTGGTCGCACGATCACGCTCATACAGTAAGCCCTGAAATCGGTATGCGGTTGCCTGATTCCCCTGCTGATCGGCGGGGGCGGCGGTAATATCGGGTGGCTCGACGCTCAGCCTTTCCCATTCATCTGCCAAACGATGGAGTTCACTGAGATGTCAGACGACGACCGCGGAGTGATCACTCCCGCCTATACCGGCCGCTTTGCGGTTTCGGGCATACCGGCCCTGCGGATGCCCGACGAATCGATGGATCCTGAAGTCACGTATCGATTCATCCACGACGAACTCATGCTCGATGGCAACTCTCGCCTCAACCTCGCCACCTTTGTCACCACCTGGATGGACCCCGAGGCCGAGAAGCTGATGGCCGAGACGTTCGACAAGAACATGATCGACAAAGACGAGTACCCGATGACCGCGGCCATCGAAGAACGCTGTGTCGCCATCGTCGCCGATCTGTTCAACGCGCCGGGCCTCTCTCCGACGGATGCCTCCACCGCCGTCGGCACGTCCACCATCGGCTCCTCCGAAGCGGTCATGCTCGGCGGCCTGGCCCTGAAGTGGCTCTGGAAAGCCAAGCGCACCGCGACGTCCGGCACGCCGAACCTGATCATGGGCAGCAATGTGCAGGTGGTGTGGGAGAAGTTCTGCCGCTACTTCGAGGTCGAACCGCGCTACCTCCCCATGGAGAAGGGGCGATACGTCATCACCCCCGAACAGGTTGTCGACGCCGTCGACGAGAACACCATCGGCGTGGTCGTCATCGCAGGCACCACCTATACCGGCGAACTCGAACCCGTCAAAGCCATCGCCGACGCCCTCGACAAGCTGGCCGCCGACGGTGGCGTGGACGTGCCGATCCACGTGGACGGTGCCAGCGGCGGCTTTGTACTCCCCTTCCTGCATCCCGAACTCGAATGGGACTTCCGTGTCCCCAGGGTGGTGTCCATCAACGTCTCCGGACACAAATACGGCCTAACCTATCCCGGCGTCGGATTCGTGGTCTGGCGCAGCCGCGAGTGGCTGCCCGAGGACCTCGTTTTCCGGGTCAACTACCTCGGCGGCGACATGCCGACCTTCACCCTCAACTTCTCGCGGCCGGGCAATCAGGTCATCGGGCAGTACTACAACTTCCTGCGCCTTGGCCGTCAGGGCTACACCGACATCATGAAATCGCTGTCCGAAACCGGACAGTGGTTCGCCGCGGAAATCGCTAAAGAAGACGAGATCGAGATCATCACCGACGGTTCGGCCATCCCGGTTGTGACGTTCAGACTCCACGAATCCTGTGAGTTCACCGCGTTCGACATCAGTCACGCCCTGCGCGCCTATGGCTGGCAGGTGCCTGCCTACACGATGCCCGACAACGTCACCGACCTGGCGGTTCTGCGAGTGGTCGTCCGTGAGGGTTTCTCCCGCGACATGGCCCGCGTCCTGCACCAACACCTCGTCCAGGTCATGTCCGACCTCCGCAAGCTCAAGGCCAGCGGCCACCTCCCTCAGAAAAAACACTTCGCACACTGAGCGGGCCGCGCAGACGGCGACTACCCGGGTCGCCACGGTCATACCCGGCCCAGTGGTGAGAGGCCCTCGCATATTCGGGTAGTGCGCTACTCGCGTTTCGGACACACCGCCGGACCACGATCAGTGCATGTCCCGACAAACCGGCACCTCGCAAACGTCACTTCTGGTTCTCCTGAAGTCGTCGACGGTGACTCTCGCAGTACTCGTCGCAGGCATTGTCATGATCGTCGCGGCTTGTTCCAAAGACGTGCCGTCCGAGGCGAATCAGGTTGTCCTCGAGGCCTCTCAGTCCAGTGGCGATTCACCGTGGACCGAGTCGGTGACCGCGCCGGTTGATCTCTCCGCCACCGCCGACACACTTGATTCGACGACGGTCACCCCGCTTGCCGGGGAAGACACCTCGAAGGTGTCAGGCGACGAGCCCGGCCTGTACGGCGGTTCCAGCGAATTGTCGGTCTGCGATCGCGCACAGCTCCAGAGCTTTCTCGCGTCCAATCCGGAGCAGGCGCAGGCCTGGGCCGATGTTGTCGGCACCGACGATGCCACGGCCTATGTCGATGCGTTGACCCCCGTTGTCCTGACCACCGACACCAACGTGACCAATCACGGATACTCCGACGGCGAGGCACAGCCTTTCCAATCGGTTCTGCAGGCGGGGACCGCAGTCCTCGTCGACAGTCATGGTGCCCCCAAGGTCCGATGCGAGTGCGGCAATCCGTTGGCCGAGCCCGAATCCGACCGGGAGGCCGCCTCCTATGTCGGCGAGGCCTGGCCGAAGTTCGACCCCGCGCTGGCCATCACGGTGACCCCTGCTCCGACTGCAACGCCGAATATGACCGTCCAAGAAGTTGCTGTGGTCGACGGCGCCGTCGTCGCAGAAGGTCAGACGACGGACGTCGAGACCGGCCCGGATCCCGCCGAGCAAGGGGACGCCGCTGTCGATTCGGACGAGTCCGCGGACACCGGAGATCAGATGGATCCCAGTGCCGAACAGGACGCACCCGCCGACGATCCCGGTGCCGAAGTCATTCCAGAAGATGTTCCCGGAGCCGGCAACGAAGACGGATCCGGCAACGAGGGCGATGGCGGCGGGCAAGAAAGTGAATCTCCGGACACCGGCGGAACCGAGGGACAGGGCGATGTGCAGGTGGAGATCGAGCAACCGCCCATCACCGAATAGCAATCATTCTCTCGCAGAGAACTTCCCGGACAAGCCAAAGGAAACCCAGTGCACGCCAACCGGATCACCGCAGTCACAGCAGTCGCCGCGATCACCGCCACGCTGAGCCTGTTCGGAGGCGGTGCTGCTACGGCAGAGCCCACCAGCACCCCGGAGACCAAAGCTGCTGCGGTGATCCGGCCCGCCATCGTCTACCTCGAGACCGCGGTGACGGCGAGCGGTTATCAGGCGGTGTCCCGCTGCACCGGGTTCGTGGTGAACTCCGACGGGTACATCGCCACCGCCGGTCATTGTGTTGACGCCACGTTCCACGCCGACGACATCGCCAACGCCTCCGGCGCCGATTCATCCACCGTCCTCCAGGAGATAGACCAGAGCGGCATCACGGTCTCGGTACTCGGCGCCGGCCAGTCCGGCGAGAACGTCAAACCCGTTCCCGCCACGGTGCTCGACGCACGACCGCTGGGCAAAGGTGATGTCGCCCTGTTGAAGGTCGAAGCCGACAACCTGCCGTCGGCCGAACTCACAGACGGAAGTGATCCGGCGGTCGGTACCGCGGTGTTGGCGGTCGGGTATCCCCAGAGCACAGATGAGGTGACTGATTTCAGTCTGGAACCGACTGCGAAGAGCGGCACCATCAGTGCGATCAAAACGGTTGACACGGCGCCTGTCTACGAGGTGAGCGCCGCCATGTCGAAAGGGATGAGCGGCGGTCCCACCGTCGACCTGGACGGGCGGGTGTTGGGGATCAACAGCTTCTCCCCCGTCGGTGAAGAAGAATCCTTCAACTACATCGCCCCGGTCAGCGGACTGTTGGAAATGCTCGCCGATGCCGGAGTGGAACCCGAATTGTCTCCGGCAGATGCCAGTTACCGCGCCGGGGTCGACGACTACTATGCAGGTGACTACTCCGCTGCCGTCGAGAACTTCGACTCCGCACTCGAATTGGCACCCACCTACCCACAGGCCTTCGACATGCGGACCGATGCGGTTCGGCAACGAGAACAGGCCGGCGACACGACTTCTCGGGGTTTTCAACCCTGGATGCTGGTGGTCATCGGTGTTGTCGTGGTCGGACTCGCAGCCGCCGGATCGATCTACTACCTGCGCACCCACCGCACCGGTGGACCAGGCGCCGATATCCCCGGGGGCGCTCTGCCTGCCGGTGCGCCACCTCCGTCTCCATCCCCGATAGCGGGTGCCGCTCCGGCCGGACCGGCGCCGGGTGGTGCGGGATCGACGGCGACGCTTCCCCAGAGCTCCGGAATCCACTGCACCAATTGCGGATTCGACCTCAGTCTGGGACAGACCTTCTGCGGTCGTTGCGGAAAGTCCCAACAATGACCACCCATGAGCCACCACAAACATCGCAATCGTCAGCCAGGAGTCGACACATGCAACATCGCATCCTCACCTACGTGTACTCGAACGACACCATCCTGCAGGCCGGGGTCGCCAGCCAACTCCACATGCGCCCAGAGATCCGACTGGTCGACGAATCCGACGTGGATTCCGCCGAAGTCGCGATTGTGGTCGCGGACTGCTTCGACGACGCCGTCAAACGCAACCTGCGCGCGCTGCAACGAGGCGGAATTCCGCGAACGATGTTGGTACTCGGCGTCCTCGACGACACCACCGTCGTGGCCGCCGCCGAATCCGGGGTCAGCGGCCTGGTACGCCGCGCCGACGCGAACGCGGACGCACTGATCGCCCAGATACGCCGGGTTGCTGCCGGCGGCGGAGTCGTACCGGCGGATCTGCTCGGCAGCCTGCTCGATCAGGTCGGCCGGTTGCAACGCCAGGTGTTGGCCCCGCGCGGCCTCCGGTTCTCCGGCCTGTCCGAACGCGAGGTGGAGGTTCTCAAACTGGTCGCCGAAGGACTCGACACCACCGCAATCGCACGTCAACTATGTTTCTCCGAGCGGACCGTGAAGAACGTATTGCACGATGTGACAACACGATTGCAACTGCGGAATCGCTCGCATGCGGTCGCGTATGCGATGCGTGAGGGGTTGATCTGAACGGTGATTGCCGATGTCGACCAGGCGCTGCGCGCCATCATCGAAGAGGACGCACTGCACGGTGCCGGCGTGGAGGTCACCTTCGACGCCCCAACCAAAGAATGGGCGGGCAAACGCACCGGGCCCACCGTCGACGTTTTCCTCTACGACATTCGCGAGGATCTGCGGCGGCGGGAGAGCGGTATGGTCAACGAGTATTCGGGCAATCACGTCACCGCCCGCCACCTGCCGCCCCGCTACTTCAAACTGTCCTACCTGGTGGCGGCATGGACCCAACGCGCCGAAGACGAGCACGGACTGTTGGCCCGGTTACTGACGTGTTTCCTTCAATACCAATCGATTCCGACTCATCATGTGGAAGGCACCCTCGCCGCGACCGGGCTTCCCGTCCCGATGTCGGTGGCGCTGCCGCCTCCCGAGGACCGGTCGTTCGCCGACGTGTGGAGCGCGCTCGGTGGAGAACTGAAACCGTCACTCGATGTGGTCATCACCGCCCCGCTGGCGGTACCTCACCCATTCCCTGTCGGACCGCCGGTGCTCCACCCCACCATTGTGGTCGCCGAGGGCCTCGGTGGCGCACCGTCCCGTGAGACCCATCGCCGGTCGCCGTGAGCACCGATAGCGCACGCTACCTGCTGTCCCGGGCACAGCTGGTGGAGAACAGGATTCGGGAGGTCGTTCACCACCGGCGCAGCAACGATCCGGCGCCGGACGATCCGTTTCGTGGCCTGTATCTCGGTGACGACGCGGTCAATCGACTACTGAGCCCCCACCCGGATCCCGGCACTGCCGACGACGAGACCAGAGGCGCTGCCGAAGCGGCTGCGGTGGCCGCCGAGAAGTCCGGCGCGGTGATCCGGCTACGTGAATTGTACACGACCGCAGGACTGTCCGAACTCGACACCGAGCTGCTTGTCATCTGCCTACTTCCCGACCTCGATTCACGATTCGAGCGTTTGTACGGCTATCTCAACGATGACGTATCCCGGCGACGGGCGACGGTTGATCTGGCCCTCACCCTGGCCGGGGTCGCGGCGATATCGGTGACGGCCCGGATGCGCCTGACCCCCGGGGCGCCGCTGATCGACCACGGCCTGATCGACGTCGAAGAGACCGGCAGGCCGTTCCTCACCCGCGCGCTGCGGGTACCCGATCGCGTCACCGCGCATCTTCTGGGCGACAACACTTTCGAGCCGGTCATGAATCGCGTTGCCTGCGACTTCGGCCACTTCTCGACCCCGATGACCGACACCATTGCCGCGGCCATCGCCGGCGGGTGCCCCCTCATCTACATCCGCGACCAGACCGGGGGCGCCGGTGCCGCGGTGGCCGCAACCGCTGTGGTTTCGGCCGGCCGCAGGGATCTCGGGATCGATGCGGAACGGTTCGGGTCCGAGGACCTCACCGAAGTGCTCGTCGCGGTCCGACGGGAGGCCCTTCTCCGTGGCGCGGTGGTGGTCTTCGCACCGGCCGATGCGGTGGGCGACAACATCGCGACGGTCCTCGGACAACTCTCACGCTTCACCATCCCCGTCATCATCGTGGGACGGGCACCATGGAATCCGTTGTGGTGCGAGGAGGTTCCACTCATCCTGGACGCACCCCGACTGACCGAGTCGGATCGATTGTCGCTGTGGACAACTGCCCTCGAGGACACGTCCGCCCCGGTTCGCGCCGAGGAGGTGGGCGGCCATTTCGCGTTGACGCCGGTCCAGGTACGTCGCGCGGTGGCATCGGCACAGGTCGCAGCAGGCGCCGCAGGCCACGTTGTCTCCGCGGCGCATCTGCAGGCCGGGGCCCGCGCGCAGAACGCCGCCGGGCTCGAACGCCTGGCCCGCCGGATCACCCCGGCCGTCGGATGGCCGGATCTGATCGTGCCTGCACCGGTGGAGGGCTCGCTGCACGACCTCGCCGCCCGGGCGCGGCACCGCGACCGCGTCCTGACCGAATGGGGCATGCGCCGAGGCGGTGCACGCGGTCGCGGGGTGATCGGATTGTTCGCGGGCGAATCCGGAACCGGGAAGACCTTGGCCGCCGAGGTGATCGCCGCCGACCTCGGACTCGAGATGTACACGGTCGGGTTGTCGAGCGTGGTGTCGAAGTGGATCGGCGAGACGGAGAAGAACCTCGACAAGATCTTCGACGAGGCCGAATCGGTCAACGCCGTGCTGGTTTTCGACGAGGCCGATGCATTGTTCGGCAAGCGCAGTGAGGTTCGGGACGCGCAGGACCGGTACGCCAACATCGAGACCGCATACCTGTTGCAGCGGATGGAGTCATTTGACGGTCTCGCAGTGCTGACGACCAACCTGCGGTCAAACCTCGACGATGCATTCACCCGCAGGCTCGACGCCCTGATCGATTTCCCGCAACCGGACCGCGACGCCCGTCTCGATCTGTGGCAGCGGTGTCTGCGGCCGCCGGTACCGGTATGCCCCGATATCGACCTGGACCATTGCGCGCGGGCATTCACATTGGCCGGCGGCAATATTCGATCAGCGTCGGTGACGGCGGGCTATCGGGCCGCCGCGGAGGAACGTTCGATCACCACTGCCGACGTCGTGGCGGCGATCGCTCATGAATATCGTAAGCTCGGGCGTTTGATCGGTGAACGTGAGTTCGGTGGGTACCTGGCCGACAGGCCTTGACCCGTTCAGCGATTGCGGATGCAGAGTCCGCCGAGCCCGCCCAGGATCGCTCCGGCAACCACGAGGGTGGCTCCGTACATCGGTCCACCGGTGCCGTACTGCACCGTGAGGTAGACCAGGTAGCCGATCACCGTGGTGGCCAACAGGATCGCCGAGGTCCGGGTCAGCTTGCCGGTCTTCCCGGTGATGCCCCACATCATCAGACCGGCGAGCAGGAGGACGGCAAGGCGGGCCGCAGGTTGTGTCTGTTCGACGAAGTCCGCCTCGGCGCTCGGGTTCAGGAGCCGGTCGAAGTAGTAGTCGGGCAGGTTGATGGTCCAGGGGCTGAGCGCACCGATGATTGCGGTGAGACCACCGAGTATGGTGAGGACTACCCGTGCCACCGGCATCCAGTCCGAGGTGTGTTGCACGAGTGTGCCTTCGGCAGTGATCCGGTCCCTGCCGTCCGAGGCCTCCACGGTCAACGATCTCTCGATCTGCTCTCCCGGGTCCGGTTGGCTCGCGTTCACCGACAACCACGCCCACATCGATTGTCCGGCCGGAACTTCGAAACGTGCCGGACTGAAGGTGAATCGCACCGCGGCCTCGGGATCGGATCCCGCGAGTCCCACATTGAGCGGCTGAGTCGATCTGGCGTTGTCCACGATGACCTTGAACCGTGCCGATCCGCTGTTCCGGCGCTGGACTCTGGCCGGGTGCAGCCGTAACGACGCAGTGGTGATCGAGGAAGACGAGGTGATCAGCATCAGTGTGCCGCTCACCTCCAGTTCCTCATTCTCGTCAGCGGCCATGACGGTGAACGGCTTTGAGACCTCTTCGCCCTCGGGCGGCGGTGTCGATTGCACGCTCAGACGGACGACCGCGATCTCCCCGGAAGGCACGTACAACGATGTGGTGGCGAAGTTGAATCGAACCTTGTTCTCCGGGTCCCGACCGCCGAGGGTGAGTTGCCGGTCGGCGCTGCCGCGCCGGTTGTCGATGACCACGTCGAGGTCGGCTGCCGGGTAGTCGGTGACCCGTAGGACGCTGGGTTCCAGGCGCAGCTCCGCGGGTACGTCTTCGGGGGCTGCCGACCGCTGTTGGTTCACCGTGATCTGGGCATCGGTCGAGTCCTCGCCGCTGGTGGCGGTGACCGTGAGCTGGCGCGAGGTCTGGGTTCCGTAGTCGAGTACCGGGGTCTCGAAACGCATGTCAGCACTGGATGTTCCCCCGGCGGGGACCTCGACCGTGGGAGGGGTGAACGAAAACCGCACCACGCCTTCGGAATCGGTACCACCGAGCATCACCGTCTGCGGGTAGTTGCTGGCAGTGTTGTCGAGATCGATGCGGGCGGTCCCGGCCGTCTCGTCGACGAGCCGGACCAGCGTGGGGTGTGCGCTGAGCACCACCGCCCGACCGGCCCGCGGGATCACGAGTTCGATCTCGGCATCGGTGAACTTCTCCGGATCGGTCAGAGACCGCACGCGCAGCGGCACGCTGATCGTCTGCGCCACCACAACACTCCCTTCGGCGAGGGCGAACGTCACCGGGATCATCGAATCCGTGTGGGGCATCAGCCGGATCTCACCATGCTCGACCATCAACCACTCTGGTGCCGTGAGCAACTCGACGCGATAGCCGTCGACGATGGGAGAAGGGTTGTACATCCGAAGCTCGACCGTCACCCCGGTGTCAGGTTCCAGAGTTGCTGTGGTCGTACCCGTTTCGACAGTCGGGACAACTACTCGGCCGGCGTCCGGCGAGGTCCGCGGCGCCGTCGTGGTCCCGGCGGGCGGTGCTCCAGACGATGGCGCGACCGCTGCCCGCGCCGACGTCCAACCCAGGTAGGTGTCACATTCCACACAGAACTGGGTGCCGGGCGCGTTGCCGGATCCACATTCTGGGCAGGCCAGGGTGCTCATGGCCCACCGCCGGCGTTGACTCGGTATTCCGTTTCTGCGCATCGCATGCGACAAGCGTGCCTGGCATCGACGAGTGGTCCCATCACGAAAGAGCCAAGACACGTTGCCCTTACGGGCAGGGTTCTCGGCACTGATGGCAGGAGTTCGAGCTCTTGTGTGGCACCGAGGGGTTGAACCCTTACGTCGAAAACTTCAGCGACGGACCCCATAGCGCACGTGCGCAGCTCATCTGGTCGCGAGAAGTTCGCCCAACCGAGCGAGATCTTCTTCCACCAACCGGCAGTCACGATCGAACTCTTCGTCGCTCAGGTCGATTTGGCGGATGGTGAACACGACCTCGGACCCTTCGGGATGGGCCAGCACTCGAATGGGATTGTTGACCGTCGTTCCGGAAGGCAGGATCACGTCATGGTCCAAGACGCCGTACTCATTGTGGGGAACGAAACGGACGGCCACTTTGCCCATCGGGGAGTCCGCGAACAGCGTGTCACCGTCACGGGTCACTTCGGACTTCGCAAGACCTGCAGCCCATCTGGGCAGGTTGTCCGGATTGGCCGCAAACTCGTAGACATTGGCGGGCTGGGCCGGGATCACCCGGCTGAGGTGACGACTACGCACTGCACATCTCCTTCATTTCGGCGCGGACCTGGTTTGCCTATTCCAGACTGCGATCGGTGGTGGGGCGCTGCGCACGGACCTGCTCTGCGAGGATATCGGCGTGACCGGCGTGCCGTGCGACCTCGGCGATCATGTTCAGGTAGATGAATCGCAGGCTCACCGTCCCGGCAATGCGGTGCTGGGCGGTGTCGTCCAGGCCGTGGCCGGCCGCGAGTTGTCTCGACCGGTCGCAGGCCCTGATGTATTCGGCGATCACGTCCGCAAGGGTTTCGTCGTCAGCGACACCGAAGCTGGCCTCTCCGCCGGTGGTGGCGAAGCCGTCGCAATCGTCGGCGCTCATGCCCGCGAGTGTTCGTTGGAACCAAATGCGTTCGGCCGCCGCACAATGCTTGATCAACGAGATCGGTGTGGTCAGTGAAGGGACCAACTTCGCACGCGCTTCACTGTCGGTGAGGTCGCCGACGGCTGCCACGATCCCCGCTCGATTGAGATCGAGGGTGTTCTCCAGCAGCTCTCGCTCACTGCCGGTGAACGGTCGGCCGGGGTCCAAGGCGCTTGTCATTTTCTCCTCCCCCGCATGTCTGATCCCCTCGGATCAGGAAAGCGGAACGACGTAAGAGTCCACGCGGGCTATGAGGCTGACCGCGAAACCCTTCGAATATTCGGCAACCAGATCTCGCTGGTCGGTCTGGGTCATGAGAACTCGCCCCCGACACGTGGGTCGATGGTCGTCTCGAGCACGTCGAGTCTGTCGTCCCATACGCGGCGCTGGTCGTCGATCCATGTGCTCATCGCGGCCAGACGGGCGGTGCTCAAGGTGCAGGGTTGCACTGCCGTTGAGGAACCCACGTCGCCACGCTAACACCAACAACTATTTGCACAAGGACTTTTTTGTCAATAGATGGTCGCCCGGTCCGCTCGGCATATCCCGTTGCGCAAGGGTCGAAAATTTGGAGATCGTTCCCCAACCCGTCGACGGCGAATACCCTCGGAAGGGGAGGTTCACATGGCGAAGCCCACTGAACGGACCGACTCTTCCGGAGCGGGCCAGAGCGAGAGCTTTCTGACGGTGCTCATCGCCTTCATCTCGAACCTGCTGGTCGCCATCGCGAAGACCGGTGCAGCAGTGATCACCGGATCAGCTTCCATGGTGGCCGAGGCGGCGCACTCCTGGGCCGACACCGGCAACGAGATCCTGCTCCTGATCGCAGAACGCCGCTCACACCGAGGCCGGGATGTCCTGCATCCACGGGGATACGGCAACGAGGCGTACATCTGGTCGATGTTCGCGGCGTTCGGGCTCTTCACCGTCGGCTCGGCGGTCTCCATTCAGCACGGCATCTCCGAGCTGGTGTCACCGGAGCCGGCACGCGAATACGGGGTGGCATACGTCGTTCTCGCCCTCTCCGCCGTGCTCGAAGGCATCTCGTTCCTGCGGTCGTACCAACAGGCCAAGAAAGGGGCGGAGAAACGGCGAATCAGGTTGCTGGATCAGGTCATCCGGACCTCAGACCCGACATTGCGTGCCGTGTTCGCGGAAGATTCGGCCGCTTTGATCGGCCTGGCGATCGCATTTCTCGGCGTGTTCCTGAATCAGGTCACCGGTTCGCCAACCTACGACGCCCTGGGCTCTGTCCTGGTTGGGATCCTGCTGGGTGTGGTCGCCGTGGTCCTCATCAACCAGAATCGTCGGTTCCTACTCGGTCAGACCGTCGACAACGCAACCCGCCAGCGCGTGCTCCGCAGGCTCCTCGCCCACCCCGACGTCGATCGGGTCACCTACCTGCACATCGAATATGCCGGGCCCGCTTCACTATTCCTGGTGGCCGCGATCGACATCACCGGTAATAACGAAGAATCCTCGGTTGCCATCGCCCTACGGCGAATCGAGGGCGAACTAGAGAACGACCCGCGTGTCATCGAAGCCGTGTTGACGCTCGCGACACCCGACGAGCCCGATCTGATTCCTGATTCCTGACGGTCTCAATCGCTGTCGAGGTCCTCGCTCTCGTCCCCGGCGCGCTGCACTGGCCGCGCATTCGCCCCTGCCACCTGTTCAGCCGTCGCGACTGCTTCCCGCTCGAAGCGATCTGAAGGGTCGGAGACGCTGACACCGTCGGCTGTCGGAGTCCCGTCGACAGGGCCATTACGTTGCTGCACCACATGAGTCAGCTCATGGGCCAGCATCACCCGCCCATTGGTCGAACTCGGGTCGTAGAGGTCTCGCTGGAACACAACGTCGGATCCGACGGTGTACGCGTGGGCATTGACCGCTGTCGCTGATCGATGTGCGGCCCCGTCGTCGTGGATGCGAACATCCCCGAAATCATGACCGAGCCGTGATTCCATGTCGACCCGTACTTCAGGCTCCAAGGGCCGGCCGCCTCCCGTGCCGACGACACCGTCGATCGGCGACCTACCCTCGAGCATCTCGGTGACGGCGGCATTGCCCGCGGTACGCTGCAGGTCTCGTAATCCGGTGCTGCCCAGTACTTCCTCACGGCTGATGCCACCTGTCCGAGCCGGATCGACTCGCCGCTCCGGTCGCCCGGCACTGGCCGGGCCAACACCCGACACGTGTTCACTGTGGTGATCGGCCATCACTGCTCCAGTCGTCGAAGTCGCCTTCTATCACCAGATTACGACCGGACCGGGCAGCGTCCGACGTCGTCGGACAACTCTGCCCTTTTGTGCACTCGGTCCTGCCTTCATGGGAGTCCGAAGGCCACTTATGCCATCCACCCAGCGCGGCAATGATCAGGACATCAACTGCCCAGCAAGGAGTCGCAATGCCTTCCTACCTCTCCCCCGGTGTGTACGTCGAGGAAGTCGATTCGGGATCACGCCCCATCGAAGGGGTGGGGACCGCGGTCGCCGCGTTCGTCGGTCTCGCCGAATCCGGCCCCTTCGACACACCAACCCTGGTGAGCAACTGGACACAGTTCACCAACACGTTCGGCGGATATCTCGGCAATGCCGCACTGGCACAGTCGGTATTCGCCTATTTCCAGAATGGCGGCGGCAACTGTTACATCGTCCGCATCGGAAGATCACTGTCTGACGGCGACGGATCCAGCAACAGAGCACTGGAATCGCCTGTACCGCAGGCCGAGATCGGAAATCTGAAGGTGACGGCAATCGATGCCGGCACGGTGGATGGAAGCCTGCGCGTCGACATCGTCGAAGCCGACGGCGAATCGCCTCCGGAGGGGAGTATGAAGCTGCTCATCCGGCGCGGTAACGAGGTTGTCGAAGAACACAATGGGATCACCACCGGTCGCGGGCAGACCAGCGTGAAGACCGTGGTCAACGCGGCGTCGAAACTCGTCAAGATCGACACCGTCTCCGGGAAATCAGCTGACGAGCTATCCCCCGGCCAGACCGCAACACTCGTCGTGCCGCCACCCACCGCAATCGTCCCGTCGACGCTGTCAACCGACGACTACGTCGGCGATGTGGCCGCCCGCAGCGGCTTCTCCGGACTCGAGGCCATCGACGAGGTGACGATGGTGTGTATCCCAGACCTGATGACGGCCCATCAGCAGGGAGCCATCGACGTCGACACCGTGAAAGCCGTGCAGCTGGCGATGATCTCGCATTGCGAGTTGATGGGCGACCGGATGGCGATACTGGACACCCCGCCGGACCTCACCGCGCAACAGGTCAAACAATGGCGTGTGGACACCACGGGCTACGACTCGAAATATGCCGCCCTGTACTGGCCCTGGGTCAGCCCCGGCAAGGGGAGGTTCCTCCCGCCGTCCGGCTTCGTTGCCGGGATCTGGGGTCGCAACGACGACACCCGCGGCGTCCACAAGGCGCCTGCAAATGAAGTTGTCCGGGGTGCGGTGACCCTGCAGACCCAGATCACCAAAGGTGAGCATGATCTGCTCAACCCGGTGGGGATCAACTGTATTCGGGCCTTCCCCGGACGCGGGATCCGCATCTGGGGTGCCCGAACGATGTCGTCGGACCCGGCCTGGCGATACCTGAACATCCGCAGGCTCTTCAACTACCTCGAAGAGTCCATCCTGGATGGCACCAACTGGGTGGTCTTCGAACCCAATGATCCTGCGCTGTGGGCAAAACTCCGGCGCACGATCAGCGCGTTCCTCGTCAACGAGTGGCGGCGCGGCGCCCTGTTCGGCGGGACGCCGGACGAGGCCTTCTTCGTCAAGTGCGATTCGGAGACCAATCCCGCCGAGGGCATCGACGCCGGCGAGGTGGTCTGTCAGATCGGTGTCGCGCCCGTCAAGCCCGCCGAATTCGTGATCTTCCGGTTGTCCCAGTACTCCGGCGGCACCAGTCTTGTTGCCGAATAGTCCAATTCACCACTGCTGAAAGAGAAGTGACACCATGGCCCTACCCGAATTCGACAGCTCCGTCGGCCACTCCTTCGGGCTCGAATTCGATGGCATCCAGATCAAGAGCATCACCGAGGTCACCGGCCTCAAGATGGAACAGGATGTGATCGAGTACAAGTCGAACACCGCCGCCGACGGCAAGTACACCGTCAAGAAGCTCCCCGGCCGGTGGAAGGCCGGAGAAGTCACGCTCACCCGGCCCCTCACCGAGGACAACAGCTTCGACAAGTGGGTCAAAGACTCGCAACTGGGCAAGATGAGCGACGTCCGCAAGGGCGGGGCGATCGTGGTCTACGACTACGAGGGCACCGCGGTCAAGCGTTACAAGGTCACCAATGCCTGGCCCAAGAGCTTGGAGATCAACTCCCTCAAAGCGGGCGACACCAGTGTGCTGACCGAAAAGCTCGTACTCACCTACGAGCGCGTGGAGGTGGACGGTGCGTAGAACCAATGCTGTCGCGGTGATCGACCGCTCCGGCGAAAACTCCTCCGATGGCGACGAATTGCGCACCGAGTTCGCATTTGTGCTGCCGAGGGGTTTTGTCGATTCGGCGGGGACCATCCACCGCGAGGGCACGATGCGACTGGCAACCGCCCGCGACGAGCTGGTCTCCCAACGCGATGACCGCGTCCGCGAGAACCCCGCCTACCTCACGGTGATCCTGATCAGTCGGGTGGTGACCCGACTCGGTGGCATCGACGACGTCCACGCCGGCGTGGTGGAGAACATGTTTGCCACAGACCTGGCATTTCTGCAGGACATGTATCGGCGGGTGAACCAGGAGGGGCACACCCGCGCAGGCGTGGTCTGTCCGAACTGCAAGACCGAGTTCGCCGTCGACCTGTCCGGTGGGCGCCTGGGGGAATAGCGACGTACGGGATCGAACGACTCTATGCCGAGGTCTCGTACGTTGCCTACCACTTCCATTGGGCCAGAGCCGAATTGTTCGATCTGGAACACGCTGAGCGGGCGAAGTACGTCGCACAGATCACTGCGCTGAACAACGAGGAAGGGAACCGATGATGCCGACCTGGTGGCCTTGGGGGCGCACTGCCCGCACCCCCGCGGCGCCCGTGCATGCGATCCCCGTACAGCGCGCCCTGCACCTGCCCGCACCGGTCCCGACGACCACATCAGCTATCGCTACCACCACCGACGTCGGCGGGTTCACCTCATCACTGACAACGTCGGCAGATCCATGTTTCGGGCATGCGCTGTCCACTACCGTCGACCTGGCGGACAACCCGATCATGCTGGCCCCCGAGGCCACACCGGCCCGGACTCCCGCACCGGCGCCGACACCGACAGCGACGCAGGCCCTCCGGTCGCCTCCATCGACAAAGGCCGCACCCGACATTCGAGGGACCCTGCAGCGCATGGCCATTCCCGCGGATCCGGCCGTCACCACCAGGCCGCCCACCGAAGGCCAGGCAACCCGGGAGATGCCCACGGTAACCGACCTCGATCCACACAGCGACAACCCACCACCGGTAGCGGCAGGAGTGGTCGTAGACGACATCACCGCACCGGCCACATTGCCGGTCAGCACCGCACCGGTGCCTCGTGCGGCAACCCTGCCCATCCAACGCTCAGCCCCAACAACTTTCACCGCCCCCACACCCGCAGCCGACCGTGCCGATCCGACCATCGAGCGGTCCGAAAATATCGTCCAGCGGGCCCAACCATCGACCGATCGGGTCGAAGACACCCTCCAGCGGGCCGCAACGACCGCCGAGCGTGCCCATCAGTTAATCCAGCGGGCCAGTGTTGCGACCGCGCAACCCGATCCGCTCAGTGTGCACACGATCAGGCCGGGCGATTCTTCGTCGGTCCGGACAATCCAGCGAGCTTCCGCCGATGCGGTCCCGCCCACCGCCGTACCGGCAACACCTCGAATGAACAGTCTCGCTCCCCCACCACCAGTGGTTGCGTCACGACCAACGCCCGCGAGTGACACGGGGCATCCCGGATCCCCCGATGCACGTAGCGCGGTACACACGATCGACGGCGATTCGGGCACGGTCAGTGGGGATTTCGGCATGGTCGGCGGTTCGTCGACCACCACAACAACCACGCCCGTCACCTCTCGCGGAGTGGGCAGCGCGATGCAGCGAACTGTGACCGACGCACCATCGCCGTCCGACCCACAATCGCCGTCCGACACACCTTCACCCCCGGTGCCCGAACCCCCACTTGTGTATCAACCCAGCTGGACGCGTGCCACCTCACGGCCGTCTTCCAATACACCCCTCAATCCACCCGCTATTGTGCAACCTGTTCAAAGCAGCAGCCCGCCAACAACTCCGAGTACAGGTACAGACCCCATCCCGTCCGTTCAACGCGTGACATCATCGCCGGGTCGACGAGGCACTGTCGGACGAGGCACTGTCGGACGCCCGGTATCCCGGACTGTCGATACGTCACCTGAGCACACATCAGGTCTCGCACCCAGCCTGCAGCGTTCGATGTTCCCATCGCTACCGTCGCTGCCATCGAACCCGGTCCCACTGGCGGAGATGTTCTCACCGGCCAATAGATTGGCAGACGCTGCAGACCAGGTGGAGCGCGCGGTTCCGGACGTACCGAAGATGCCGGGCGGCCTGCCCGCCGATCTTCTGAACCGTTCGGGAATCCCCAAGATCCCCGGTCTCCCGAGCATTCCCGGCCTTCCCAGCAATCGAGGCATCCCGAACATTCCAGGTATGCCGAGCATCCCAGGTATCCCGCAGATACCCGAACTCCCTGGGGCTCCGGACCTCCCGAATCTTCCCAACGTTGCCGACCTTCCGGGAATCCCCGATGCCGCCGGTGTACTCGAAGGGTTGACCGATCGCGCGACGCAGGCGGCGGCCGATGCATCGGGTGTACCCGCATCAGCGCTGTCCGCGGCCCGATCGGTGGCGCAGAGCGCGGCGTCCGCTGCTCCCGCGACCCCTCCCGCATCCGCACCCACAGCCGCACCCACAGCCGCACCGGCGACCGCGGCACCTGATATCGAAGAGCTGGCGCGGCAACTCTATGAACCCCTCACCGCGCGCCTTCGTGCCGAGCTCTGGCTTGACCGCGAGAGAAGCGGATTGCTGACCGAACGATGACCATCGAACACCGACATCCATTACCGGGCAGGAGAATACGACGATGACCGACACCGATCCGGCGGTGAGCGTCTGCTTCACCGTCAACGTCGACAGCGCACCACTCGGCGACTTCGCGAGTTGCGAGGGGCTCGGTCTGGAAATTGTTGTGGAACAACGTGAAGAGGGCGGCAACAACGGCATGGTGTGGCAACTCCCGACCCGTATCAAGTTCACGAACATCAAACTGACCCGGCCGGTCTCGAACGACAGCCACAAGCTCGTGAAATGGGTGACCGATGTGGTGAGTGGTTACACGCCCGGAACCGCAACGATTGCGGCCAGGAACTCTGCCGGTGAGATCGTCGCGGAGTGGGCCCTCGAAGGTGTCCTGCCCGTCCGCTGGACGGGACCCACTTTGAATCCTGACACCCCCAAGGTTGCGACCGAGACCCTCGAACTGACGCATCGCGGTATCACCGGAGTGAAAGGCAGTGCCGCATGAGTGATTCCATCGCGCTGCGGTCTGCGGCGCCGGCGTCCAAGGGCTCGGCAGGCGGCGGTGGCGCGCCATCCGTTGTGCACGCCGAACTCGAATTGTTCGAGGCCAAGAAGGCGCCCGGCGGCGCAAAGCCGGGCGGGAAGCTCGGCGGGATCGAGTTCCAGTTCAATCCCAAGGAAGTGACGATCGCGAAATCGGCGAAGTGGGAGAGCAAGCCCGCCAAGGGCGCTGCGAAGGCCGGGGCCGCCGAGTTCATGGGTGCCGAACCCTGCAAGCTGTCGCTGGAGATGTTCCTCGACGCCGGCGCGAAGCAGGACAACTCGGTGATGGAGAAGGTCGACAAACTGATGTCGTGCTGCGTTCCGACCACGTCGACATCGGGTACGGCCACCGCCATCCCACCCCTGGTGGTCTTCAAATGGGGTGGACTGACCAGTTTTCCGGGCTTCATCACCAAAGTCAGCGCAAAGTTCACATTGTTCTCGACGAGCGGCACGCCACTCCGCGCCGTGTGCACCGTCGAACTGGAGGAGATGCCCGGCGGCAAAGGCGGCCAGAATCCGACGTCGCGGGCGGCCTCCGCCCGCCGCACCCACGTCCTCGTCGCCGGGGAGACCTTGGCCGGCTTGGCGTTCCGCGAGTATGGCGACCAACATCTCTGGCGGCGTATCGCCGATTTCAATCAGATCGACGATCCGATGCGGGTGCCCAGCGGTACCGTGCTCCGCCTGCCCGCCAAAGACGACCTCACCGCGGCGCGGGGGTGACGTCAATGGCAACCACCGGAGGCTTCACCATCACCATCGACGGATCGGCACTTCCGGCCGACCTGAGCGGTTCGCTGGTGTCGGCGCATGTCGACACCAGCACCACGTTGCCCGACGCGTTCACGCTGAGATTCCGCGATTCGGGCCGCTCGGTCCTGTCCGAGGCCGGGGCGAAGATCGGCGCAGTGGTGCTGATTTCCGTGGTCACCGACCACAATCCGGAACCGGCGCAGTTGATCAGCGGCGAGGTGACGGCGGTGGAAGCAGACTTCGAGAAGTCGGGCACATTCACCACGATTCGCGGCTACGACCAGTCCCACCGCCTGTTTCGCGCCAGGCATACAGCCTCGTACACGCAGGCGACGGCCGCAGATGCCGCCACCCAATGCGCGCGGCGAGCCGGACTGAAGGTCGGCCGGATCGAATCCTCACCAACGGTATTCGAGCACATTTCGCAACGCGGCCAGACAGATTGGGAGTTCCTGAATGCGCTGGCCCGCGACATCGGGTACGAAGTGGCCGTCCGCGACGGCGCGCTCGACTTTGCGCCACCGGCACACGCCGACACAGCGCCGTCTGGCGATCCGGAGAATCCTCTGGTCTTGCAGTACGGCACCGACATCACGCGGTTGCGGTCCACCCTGACGGCCGGCCAGCAGGTCAGCAAGGTCGAGATGCGCGGCTGGGACGTGGCCACCAAACGCCCCATCATCGGGACGGCGGAGGCCACCACCACCAGCGCACAGGTGCCCGGGATCGACCCCGCACAACTTGCGTCGACCTTCGGAAGCCCCGTCTACGTCGGCAACGACTCCGGTCTACGCACCCAGACCGAGGCCGATACCGCTGCCTCCGCCCGATCTGCCGCCATAGCAGGCGCTTTCGCCGAGATCGATGCCGTCGCATACGGAAACCCGAAGCTCCGCGCGGGCAGCTCGGTATCCCTGGAGAACCTGGGTCAGCCCTTCGACGGCAAGTTCGTGGTGAGCAGCGCCCGCCACCGTTTCGACCCCGCAACCGGATTCACCACCGCGTTCACCGTCTCGAGCAGTCATGATCGCAGTCTGTTGGGACTGACCGCCACGCCCGGCAGCGGAGTCGGCCACGGCGTCGTCATCGGCCAGGTCACCGACGTCAACGATCCGATGTCCGCGGGCCGCGTCAAACTCACCTTCCCGCAGCTCTCCGACGACTACGTGAGCGGCTGGGCCCGCACAGTCCAGCCCGGTGCGGGCAAAGATCGCGGGGCGCTGATCCTTCCGGAGGTCGGAGATGAGGTACTTGTCGCCTTCGAGCAGGGCAACGCGGACCATCCCTATGTGCTCGGTGGCCTCTTCAACGGTGTCGACACCCCGGACGCCAAAGGGGTCACACTTATCGACTCGGGATCCGGAATGGTCAACCGCCGCTCATTTGTCTCACGCCTCGGACACCGAATAGACCTGAACGACCAGGCCGGGCGAACCGAAGGCGTGGCCCTGTCCAGCGCTTCGGAATCGGTGCGAATCGAACTCGACGCCGTCGGTTCCGTGGTCACCGTGCACAGTGACGGCAAGGTCCACATCGAGGGCAAGACCGGCGTGGTCATCGACGCCGGTGCCGGCGAACTCGAACTCCGTGGACAACGCGTCTCGGTGAAGGCGGGCGCCACAGCAGAACTCTCCGCGTCGGGCCCTGTCACCATCTCCGGCACCCCGATCAAGCTGAACTGAGAGGACCGAACATGCCACCTGCAGCACGGGTTTCAGACCCCACCGGACATCCCGGGATCGTCGGGCCACCCGGAGTGCCCACCGTCCTCATCGAGGGCCGCCCCGCCGCGACCGTCGGAACACCCCACATCTGCTCGTTCCCGCCGCCGGCGGTGCATCCACCCAGCGCCATCGTTCCGCCCGGATCTCCGACGGTGTTGATCGGCGGCCGCCCCGCGGCCCGGGTCGGCGACTTGTCCGCGTGCGGCGCACCCATCGTGGCCGGGGCCCCGACTGTCCTGATCGGCGGGTGATACTCAAATGTCCACGACAGGAGCAGATTTCATCGGTGCGGGCTGGGCGTTTCCGCTCCGCACCGACCCGACGGGTGCGTTCGCTCTGGCGACCGGTGGCACCGACATCGAGCAGGCCATCGAGATCATCCTGCGAACCTCCCCTGGTGAGCGCCCCATGCGACCGGAGTTCGGCTGCCGCGTCAACGATCACATCTTCGCTCCCGCCGGATCGGCGACCGCCGCCGCCATCGCACGCGATGTGCGCACCGCGCTCGAGGACTGGGAACCTCGGATCGACGTCGAAGACGTGATCGTCGACTTCGACGGGGCCGACACGGGGACGTTCTACATCGACGTCGGCTATCGCATCCACGGCCGCAACGACATCCGGAACCTGGTGTTCCCGTTCTATGTCATCCCCGACGAACCAGACTCCACCACTGCTGTTTCCCCGGACACTCTCCCCGACAGCCAGAAAGCCAGGTGACCGTCATGCTCCCGGCCCCGAATCTAGACGATCGCGGATTCCAGAACCTCGTGGACGACGCCCGCCGGCTGGTGCGACAGCGCTTCCCCGAATGGTCCGATCACAACATCTCCGATCCCGGCATCACGCTGATCGAAGCGGTGGCGCACATGGTCGACCAGCTCATCTACCGCCTCAACCGGGTCCCCGAACGCAACTACCTCGAGTTCCTCGATCTACTGGGCCTGGAGATGCGTCCGGCGTCCTCGGCCCGGACCAAGGTGACGTTCTGGCTGTCGGCACCGCAGTCACAAACGGTGACCGTACGAGCTGCGACCGAGGTCAGCACCGACCGCACCGACATCGCAGAGCCCATTGTGTTTTCGACCGACCGCGCGCTGGACGTGGTGCCCTGCTCGTCAGAGCAGGTCTTCTCGGCGCCATCGGGCGGCGAGGTCATCGACCGCACCCTGTCGTTGGGACATGGCGGGTTCGACTGCTTCTCCGCCTCGCCGACCCCCGACGACGCACTGCTCGTCGGCCTGAGCAATCCGGTGCCGTCCTGCGCGGTACTGCTACGGATCTCGTGCCGGGTTTCCGGAGTGGGCGTCGACCCCCGTCGGCCCCCACTGCGATGGGAGGCGCTCACCGAGCGGGGTTGGGTCGACTGCGACCTCGACCGCGACGACACCGGCGGATTCAACGAGCCCGGGGATGTCATCGTCCATGTGCCCGAGGATCATTCGAACGCCCTGATCGCCGGCCACCGCGCGGGCTGGCTGCGCTGCCGCCTCCTCGAACCGCTTCCCGATCAGCCGACCTATTCCAGATCGCCACACATCGACGCGATCTCGGCGTGCACCGTGGGTGGCACGGTTGCCGCTGCTCATTCACGCTCGGTGACCGGCGAGGTCCTCGGACTGTCGGACGGCACTGCCGCACAACGGTTCACGCTGCAACAACAACCCGTCGTACCCGGCACCCGGCCCGGGACGCTCACCGTCACCGATGGTGAGGAGAGGACCGAATGGCATGCGGTCGAGGACTTCGCCGATTCCGGCGACGGCGACTTGGTGTTCCACCTCGATGCCGTATCCGGTGAGGTCGTGTTCGGACCGTCGGTCCGCAACGCCGATGGCACGGTCCGCGGGTTCGGTGCGATTCCTCGAAAAGGTGCGGTCCTTGGACTGCGCGAGTACCGGATCGGTGGCGGAACACGCGGAAACGTCGGTGCCGGCCAACTCCGGGTTCTCAAGACCAGCGTCCCGTACATCACCCGGGTGGAGAACCGAACCGCCGCGGTCGGCGGCGCGGCACCCGAGACAGTCGAAGAGCTCAAACTCCGGGGACCGGTGGTGTTGCGATCACGCGGACGTGCCGTGACCGCAGAGGACTTCGAGGAGCTCACCCGTCAAGCGGCACCGGAGATCGCACGGGTGCACTGTCTGACCGACGATGCTGCTGCCGGCGAGGTGCGGGTGCTGGTGGTGCCACATGTGGCCTCCGATGAGCTCGGCCAGATCCGGCTCGGGGATCTGACGCCACTGCCGGAGACGATGGATCGGATCGAGGAGTATCTCGACCGCCGACGACTGATCGGCACCCGCCTGCTGCTCGAGCCACCGCAGTACATCGGGCTCACCGCCGTCGTGAGTGTTTCGGCGCTGGCCGGTTTCGACAAGCAGGTGGTTCAGCAGGATTTGCTTCGCGCGCTGTACCGGATGCTGCATCCACTCATCGGCGGTCACGCGGGTACCGGCTGGCCCGTCGGACGACCGGTGGGCATCCCGGAGATCAGCGCAACACTTGCAGCGGTGCCCGGCATCGACATGGGCGGCGAGGTGGCCGTCCAGCTGTTTCCGGTGGGCCCGGCCACGGGCCGACGCGGTCAGCCGACGGACCGGCTCCAGCTGCCACCGAACGGCCTGGTTCATTCACATCAGCATCAGGCCAGGGTGCTGTAGATGCGCGGGCGACTCGCATCTGTCCACACCCCGATCCCGGTTGTCGGGACGCTTCCGGGGATCTATCACGACGACCGGTACGCCCAGGGACTCTGCGAGTCGTTCGACGACATGCTCGCGCCGGTATTCCTCGTTCTCGATTCCTTTCCCGCCTATCTCGATCCGGCAACCGCACCTCCCGACACCCTGAGCTGGCTGGCCGGCTGGATCGGCCTGACACTGCAGGGTCATGAAAAGGCGGACCGAAAACGCGAGCTGATCTCGGCAGGTGCCGAGGCGTTGCGCTGGCGTGGGACGGTCACGGGGCTGCGCGATTCCGTGACCGCCGCGTTCGGCGTGGTGCCCGAGATCGACGAGACCGGGGGCGTGGTCAGTTCAACCACCCCGACCTCGACCGGCACCCCGGCCGTAGAGGTAGCAGTCACTGTCACATTGCGGGTCGATGACCCGTCGACCATCGATCAACGCCGTCTCGACGCCGTCGTTGCGATGGTGAAACCGGCTCATATACACCATCACGTCCGGGTGACCTCAGAGTCCAACTGAACAACATTAGTGATTCACCATGCTTTTGGACACAGTGACTATTAGCTCAATGAAGCCACATCCGTGGTAGTGCGCACTAATTCTCCATCAATAGTGGCTTGACCTGCAACAAACATGCCCCTCCCGTGCGACGGTCAATATGTTGGCCGAATGGCCGACTTCCATCGCACAGGAGAACGCCATGCACTCGACCACGTACCCGCCGTCACCCGCTGACCAGCAGACCAGTGTCCAGAAGCTGGAGGGGGTGCCCGGGGTCAAAGATCCGAAGGAAGTACTCCGCATCGCCGGCGCCATCGACGAACACGGAGATTGGACGCGAACAATCCAGGGATGTTCGATGGGGATGTGGTTTGCGGTCGCGGTGCGACCGGGCGCATGCGGTTCGCTGTTGAGCGGCTTGGCCTCGATGTACTTTCCCGAAACCAAGGTCTTCGGCGGACCCGGCCGCGAGTTCGCCGCGGCCGTACAGGCAATGCTCGTTCCCAGCTGACAGGCATCGCCGCGTCGACCTGGGCACTCCACGCTAACGTGGAGTGCACTTGCCCACCAGATTCCATATGTGAGGAAACAGAACTCGATGAGCACTCATGATTTCGCCGCCACCACTGCCGATGGCGGCACACAATCACTGAAGGACTACGAGGGCCAGGTTCTTCTGGTTGTCAACGTGGCGAGCAAGTGCGGGTTGACCCCGCAGTACGAGGGCCTCGAAGCGCTGTACCGCGACAAGAAGGACAAGGGGTTGCAGATTTTGGGCTTCCCCTGCAACCAGTTCGGTGGCCAGGAGCCCGGAACGGCAGACGAGATCGCCGAGTTCTGCGACGTCAACTTCAACGTGACCTTCCCGATCTTCGCCAAGGTCGAGGTCAATGGAGAAGGTGCCGATCCGCTGTTCACCTACCTGCGCGCCGAGGCACCCGGAGAATTCGGCCCGGACGCCGGCTTCCTCTACGACCACGTCAAGAAGTCGCGTCCCGAGGCAATCGGGACCGACGAGGTCAAATGGAACTTCACCAAGTTCCTGGTCGGCCGCGACGGCGCCGTCATCAAGCGCTACGAACCCACCGTCACGCCCGAAGAGATCAGTGCGGATCTCGAGAGCGTGCTTTCCTGATCGAAAGCGTCACCTGACACCCGAGTTCAAACCCGAAGCCACCGCGGTCAATTGATGACCGCGGTGGCTTCGATCTCGACGGGGTACGGGACTACCCGGCCTCGGCGCCCTCATCGAAGTCGTCTTCGAACTCCTCGTCACCCTCATCGAAGGCCCCGTCCGACGTACTGAGTTCGAGATATGGCCGCGCGACCGCTCCCGGTGTCACCTCATTCGGATCTTCCTCGGTGATCTCCACAAACGCCACCTGCCCCCAGTTGATGACAAACGCAGCATCGAGGGCGTCGAGTGCGATCACCAACGGGGGTACGACCTCCTCGAGGTAGTCCGTTGTCCCCGGCACCTCGATCGTCTCGGTGGCACCGACGATGCTGCGCTGGATCTCGCGGGCGACCTCATCGCGCTCGGTATCTTCGAACGTCAGGATGTAGGGAATCTGCGGACTCGAGACATAGATGGTCATCACCCAATTGTTGCTGACATCACACCAATTCGCGTATCGACCCCCACCCGGTCGCAGATACAAGAAATCCCGGTGATGATCATCACCGGGATTTCTGTTGTGCGCCCGAAGGGATTCGAACCCCTAACCTCTTGTTCTCGACTCGTGCGTCTGCGGGCATCCAACAGAGTCCAACCGTGTAGCAGTGAACTGCAGTTATGGGAATCAAGTGTCCGGCGCCGTACAAGACCGTCGATCCTGATCCAGACCCAAAGTGTTGAGTAAATGTTGAGCAAGTAGATCGACTTAGGGCGGTTGCCGACTATGGCGTTTGTCAACCGCCTCAGCGACCCCCTTCCTCGATGTGCCGGCAAACCCCCGCGCCATTCAGGACTACCTAGAGGCGCCGGTGATCCAGCCTGCGCAGTCCTCGAACAGGCATACCGCGGGACACACCCTGATCGACAAAAGACAAGCGCAGCGAGTCGACCCCGCCAGCGGCTTCAGCTTGAGTACCAATTGCTCACGGGACCGCGGCCACGAGCCGTCGCCCCAAGCCTACGAAAGTCAATCACCCACATCGAAATGACTGAGCGACAGTCGCATCGAACTCACCGAAGCGTAGATCGATCGCTCGTGGTTCATCCGCTTCCGCTGGCGGCGGGCCCCCTTCAAGTCTTCGAATCGCCCACCGCTGGCGCGGAACATATTAGACATCCGACGCATCAGACACACATGCCGACACCGTCATTAGCACCCTTCCTTGCGTTGGATGGACCTCGTTCCCCTCGTCGACCACCAATCGGGGACCTTTCGTGACCAACAACTGGCTGTTGATCGAAACCTTTGGCGGCAGCAGTCCTTCGCTTATAGCCGCGGGCTCTTCGCCTAAGAAGTTCACGCCACTACCCAGGATCCTCCGTAGCAGCGAATCAAAGCGTGCCGCACTACACGCAATATCTGATGTCACGGCGCAGCCAAAAAGACTCGAGAGAACGATAGGCGACGGCCGCCG
This sequence comes from Williamsia sp. Y844, assembly GCF_056786475.1. Lineage (NCBI taxonomy): Bacteria > Bacillati > Actinomycetota > Actinomycetes > Mycobacteriales > Nocardiaceae > Williamsia > Williamsia sp. Y844. The sequence continues at coordinate 2,392,409 of NZ_JBXCJB010000001.1, read as the reverse complement.
TCGAATAATTTCCGAACCACTGCTTACGTCCACGGGCAGTCTTCACGGGATTTGGCTGTGGATTGGCACTTACGACGAGCAGCCGCCCAGACGCGAACCCGCAGGCGCTTGGGTCGTCAATCTTACTCACGGCACAGTAAGTGGAAGCGAAGACCTCTCGGAACTCTTCGCCTCGCCGGCATTCAATTGGCAGGCGAAGCGATCCTTGGCGGCTGCGTTCTTGCCGCTCGTCACAAACCGTGATGAAAACATTGCACTGGCCAAAATCATCCAGGCTGCGCCAGGCACTGAGCATCAAGCGTTGTGGACCATCCGACGGGACGACGGAACCCTACGTGCGACGCGCCTTTCGTGCCGAATAGTCTCCGAGACCACCGGCACCAGCGGCATTCAAGGAACCGAGATCAACATGCGTGGGATCGCACACGACGTTGGCCCCGCCGAAATGGTTGCGAGCGCACCCCTACCCACCATCCTGGAACACCGCATTTTGACGGCTTCGACCCCGGCCGGAACCTATCGAGCCTTAGTCAACCCGCGAACGCTAACTCTCTTGCGCTGGTACAACTCCGCGCCCGTTCCAGGGCTCTGTTGGGATCGCGTCGACGGCAGACCTGAACCCGGCATTCATCCAGATGATTTGCTCAAGGCACGGCAGATGTCTCGCCAGCTTGATGCCGAGCAAACCCACGGAAGGATTCGCTTCAAAGCAGAGGACGGATCGTGGATGCCACTCAGTTTGCGCGCAACGGCCGTCCGACTGCACGGACAAACTACGGCGGCGTTAGTCACGATCACGCGTCTCCCGCCGTAGACATGTCCATAGTGCGACTATTGCCAGACGCCCACAGACGTATGTGGACTGCAATAGATACACGTCACAAACTCGCAGCACCCACAAGCATGTTTTATAGTTGCGTGTATTTCTACATATTTGCAGCGCGTGTCTGCCGAAACTGCTGGGTTCGCTGCCACGCATCTTCGACAGAGCGGACCGTCACTCCGTACGCGTGCGCCAACGCACGGACGCGCTCCTCAGTAGGCGGCTTTCGACCCCGCTCGATCTCGCCGAGCAGCGTTGGGGAGACATCAATCAGTTTGGCTGCCTCAATTTGAGATAAGGCGGCCAGGACGCGCAGGTCAGCTAATCGGACCTGCGAAGCCGGAAGGGGCACCAATGCGGCCACTGAGGTATCGAGCGCATCTGCGAGCCGACCCAACATTGCGGGCGGTGGAGTGCTCCGCCCTACCTCCCAGGTCGAGACCGCCTGCCTCGATGAGCCAACCTTGGCGGCCAGGTCATCCGCACTCAGTCCCGCGCGGACCCTGAGGTCCCGTAAACGATCCGCGCGAAATCCTCTAACCCCACTTCGCGGCATCTCGTTCACTTCCAGGTCGAGGTATGAAACGTCACTAAGTCTGACTCAACCGTCGGATACGCTTAGACAGTGCTGTGTTTTATAGTTGCGTGTTATAGTTTCCTAACGCCAGGCCGATCACGGAATGGGAGCGAAAGTGGATCCATTGCCTAACCTCCGCAATTTGCTTTACAGTGCAGAGGCGCGCCCCTCCAGGAGTCCTCGGTGCTTGTCCATCTCGGCACCGCTTGTAGCGCAGGACATCGGACGATCAATCCCCTACGGCCGTCCCCAATTTCCTGTCAGGAGCACCCCAACGTTGAGCGCACCCGACCATCAATACGTGCGTCCGCTTCCGCAGTGCTGGTCCGCGCGACTCACCTTTTGCAGCCCAAATAATCACGACGCGCCGGCGCCCAGGGTGTGGGGTCGCCCAGCTTGCGGTCACAGCAAAGGACCGGGCATTGACTGACCGCAGAGCAGATGCAATCGGCTTGTGCGGCGCGATTTGCGCCGATGCCTTTACTGAGGCTCGCGTCCTGTGCGGTCGGAGACCTGGGCATGCGGGCTCACACGAGAGCTTCTGCTCCGAAGGAGTTGTCCATGCCCGCTGGCCTTCCGGAGCCCTAGCGTCAGGCACTGGTGAGGACTCACACACACCACTAACTCCCCCGGCTAACAATCCTGGGGAGGTGGGCGTGGCACATCACGGCGCCTAAGTCCCCAGCCGGTGCGCGTTCTGGATATATGTCCTGCGCGTGCCCAGCGGAAAGCAAAGATGCACAGGGCGAGCCCACCGGCGCGAACGCGGAGATTTGGAGATCCGACGCGTTCGCACCGGGGGCCGCTGAAAGCTCAGCAATCGGTTCCTTGATCGGCCTCGCGGCCGAACCAAGGTCTCTGCAACCAAAGTGAGCGCTTACCAGCGTAGGCGGTGTTCGGGTGGTTGAAAAGAAACCACCCGAACTCTGCCCTCGCTGCGTGCGTAGCGCCGCTTCTGACTAGCTCAGAAAGGGCAGCTAGTGGAACGCGAAACCGCAAGTAAGAAGACGTCATCGTCGGGCGGGTATGCAGGTCTCTTCTCGGTCGTCGCGGCATCGGCCGCAGTCCTCATAGCCACGACCATAGCCGTGGTCGCCGGTACAGGTAATGCCGTCGCCGCATCTGATTGCCCCGGTCTCATGGTCTACGCCATCCAGGGCACCGGACAGTCTTCCCCTGACGCCGACCCCAAACAAGATGCTGGTTTCTTGTCGAGAGTGCTTGCACCGGCAATGCGTGAGGCCGGCGACGTGATGGACCGGGCCTATGTCCCGTACGACGCCGGGTTCGGTGGCGCGGTACCGGGCGGCAAGAAGCCATACTCCGAGTCGGTCAACGGCGCTGTGTCCAGTGCCGAGAAGTCCGTGGAGGCGAAGGTAACCGACTGTCCGGCAACCATGTTCGGCTTCGTTGGCTATTCGCAGGGCGCACATGCCGTGCGGGTATTGCTGAACAACATCGTTGCCGGACAGTCCGCCATTTCGCCCGCTCAAATCGCCTTGGTGGCGAACTTCGGTGACCCTGGTCGTCCGGCCGGGGCATCCCTGTTTCCCGGCAAGCCTGGGCAGTCTTCTCCGTCTCCAGTGCCAGGGACTTCTGGGACTGCGGTCGACCAGGTGATCGCTGCTCTACCCGACTCGGCACCTGCGGGCGGCGGCATCGCTCCACAGTCCGATGTCGATGACGATTCATACCTGGCCATTGCTGGCCGCTATTTGTCCTCGTGTACCGAGGGCGACCTCGCGTGCGATGCACCAGCGAGCGCACCGTTGGCACATCTGGTGACCAACATCGCAGGCCAGAGCGAACTGAACCCCGATGATCCGATTCAGTCGTTGTCGACTATTGCTGAAGCACTTGCGATGACCACTGTCAAAACTGCTATCCCGGTGATCAACGAAGACATCACCGCGCCGGAGAACAATCTGGAGTCGTTGTCGTATGAACCGTCCCAGACTCTGTCTGAGCGTCTGGCGACGGCATCTGATCCACGCACGCCGCTGCCTGACATGGATGATGCGCTGTCGGCGCTGATCAAGGTCGGCACTATCGGTTTCAACGCAGTGCGTACGGTCGTTCAGACTGTTGCGACACCGCAAACGATCACTGCATTGGCAGTAGCTGGAGCGACCAATCCCCCTGCCATCGTAGGAATTCTGGCCGCGAAACTGGGTGAAGCTGCCGTTGCGCTTGTCCCGCCGGCCACTCAGAAACGGTGGGTGACCAACGCCTTTGACGCCTTCAAAGCCGAAATCGGCGCGAACCGAGACCTGTTCCAGATCAGCTCGATTTTGAAGTATTGGGATGCAGCGCAGCAGCATTCGAGTTACAGCGAAGTTGCCGCAACCCCTAGTGGCGAACCACCAACCGCACTGGTCGCCAAGTGGATCATCGCTGCTGCCAACGATATTGCAGGAGACACCCCTTCGAGCACCACCAGGTCACCTGCCACAACGACAGGCAGCACAGCAGCCACCCCAGGTGTGTCCTCGTCCAGTAGCAAGTCGCCGGTACCCAGTTCAACGCCCAGCCTGGACGCTGACCTCCCCCCGTTCCTCACCGGCTCAGAACAATGATCCGCGCGACGGCTAGAGCCGAACGGGATCGGGATCATGCTGACCTGCTGTTTACCGCAACCGTGTCGCAGCTGATTCTGCCGGGCACCGTCTCCCGGTTCTCCACCCATCAGGTTGTCGGAAATCTGGGTCACGGGCGGCGTGCATTGTCTCCCCGCCCGTTCTCGCTGCGTGTACGCACGTCGGTCGCTCTCTGGTGGCGAACAGATCACCACTCCAGTCGCAGAACGGACACCTCACGCGCTGAGCTCCCTCCGACCCAGGGAAAGGACTACCGATCATGACTGACCGCGACAGGTCGGCAAACTCCTATCCGCCCGCAAGCAAAGACCCGTCCTGGCTCGACGACCCCGCCGTATCGAACTGGCTCGCCGACGTGGATACAAGCACCCCCGCTGACGACGCTCCCGTCTCGGGCCCTGAAGACCTACCCAAGGCAGACCAGGTAGAACCAGCATCGCTCTCGCCTGATGCGGCGTGGTCACGCGATCCCGCAGTGTCGGGATGGCTTACTACCCATGCGGATCTCGAAGCGGCCGGCGATCGCTCAACAGCCGTTTCGCAGGCCCCCGCTCACAGCTACGACCCCGATGCGGCAGCGGAGTTACCTGCCGTCGTCCACGACGATGGGCAACCCGCTGGTTCGCTGCTACCGGCCCCCGCTACTGCGCCGGTAGCCGCTGCGCAGCCGCTTGAGGCAGCTGCTCCACGTCGGCTGCGGTCAAAACCAGTGCGCGCAGAGCGCCGCCGCCGATGGATCGTGGCGGCCGTCTTCGCGACAGTTGTGCTCGTCGCCCTGGTCGCCGGTTCTGTAGCGATCGTGACGATGGGCGACACCGACAGCCCTGCCGCCCATCAATCTGAACTGCCGACGCCATCGGCCACCGCGCCACCGCAACCCAGCACACCGCCCGCCCCCGACGCGGACTGTCCTAACCGTGTTGACGGGGCAGTGACCACTGGCCGCGATCCAGGCGGAACCACCAGCGGCCCTGCCGTCATCAAAGCGTTTGAGCACGCCTACTACGTCGAACGCAACGGAGCCAAAGCCCGCAGCTACGGCACCGAGCTGGCCCGTATGGGCTCAGCGGAGTCGATGCAGGCATTCATCGACACCCAACTTCCCCCCGACACCCTCTACTGCACTCGTATCACCGAACGCGGTAACGGACTGTGGGCGCTGGAGTTGAGTGAGATCCCCCCTGGCGGAGGCGAACCCGTCGTCATTCGACAACTGGTCCAGACCGCTGAGGTCGACGGCAAGACCGTCATCACTGCCATCACCAAAGACCCCACCACCTAAAAGGAGCGCACCGCCCCATGGCGTCCGGCCTCGACACCACGCACAAACATCGCCTCGAAACCCATACAACAACCTCTGAAAAGGACTACACCGCAATGTATTCACCGTCTCGCCGCTCTACCCCGCATCCGGCCACACCTTGCACCGGAACACCTTTCGCTGCACGTCTGATCGCCGCCGGTGTTGTCGCCAGTATCGGCATGGGCGGCATTCTCGCCGGCCCCGCCCTGGCGGACCCCGAACAGGGTGGAGTCACCAGCGAACCGTCACCCGAACAGGGCGGTGTCACAGCAGAGCCCGCACCCGCCCCTGCCCCTGAACCCGACCCCGCACCTGCGTACCCGACCGGCATCTTGCCCTCACCCCCACAGCAAGCACCCCCTGTGGCCTGGACAGAACCCGCCCCCATGGGGCCATCCGCCCCACCCGCTCCGCAGCTCCACACCCCAGTGCCAACCGCTCCAGTGGCACCCAAACACGTGCCCATCGACAAGATCCGTATCGGCACTGAGGTCGTCGATCGCGGAGAGATTCCCGAGAACGTCGCAGTGTCGATCAACGAATATTCCGCATGGGCGGAAGCAAAGATCGCACAGTTCTACCGTTCCGTCGGATTCTCAGACGCTGAGGCGGACCAAAAAGCGGCCACCGCAGTGCTGTTCGGTGTCGTCGGGGGTGTTGGCGCCGCGGTCAGCGTCGGCGTCCCAGTCTTCATCGCCACCGCACTGTTCACGGTCCCCATCGGAACGGGTATCGGCGCCGCGATCGGCTCGGTGGTTCCACCCACCCCCTTCAACATCGGCCCGGGCGCGGCAATCGGCGCAGCTGCTGGAGCTGGCGTTGCCGCCGCAGTGGCAGCCGTGGCAGCACTCGGCGCCGGCACCATCGGCGCAGCAATCGGCGTTGGTCTGGGCTATGCCATCGGCGGCGGCGACGCCGACACCAACCCAGCCGCTCCGTGGGATGACCTGATCGGGCAGTGGGAAGACTTCCTGCGCGGTCCCTCTCCAACACCCCTGCCCAATCCCGGCGCCAACCAGTACGAGCTGGTTCTCGATGCCGCCAGCGCCGCCGATGCCGGTCTGCCTGCGGTGGATTACACGGTCAACACTGTGGGGGACGTGAACATCTCAGCCACCGTCGCTGGCCAAGACATGAACCTCGGCTGGACCGCGCAGCAAGCCGCCACACCGTACGAGCTGCTCGGCCCGCTCAAGGAACCGGCAAAAGAGGCGGTGGCGACGGTCACCAAACAGGTCGGCGACGGACTCACCCAGGTCATCGACGGATTGCAGATCACCTACCCACAGACCGTGGCACCTGCGAAGCAATGACCCAGCACCGCAACCTCACCAACGAGGGGATGACGTAGATGAGCACGGCCCCGATCATCGATACCGAGCAACCAAACACTGGCCCTTTGCCGGTCCTGGCGTTCACGGCGGGCGCTATAGAGCCTCCGCCTGAATGCGACATGCTCGACTGGCGCACCGACCCTGGTCCGCCGTCGCTGATCTGGGCCGTGGGTTGCCATGGCGGCGCGGGAGTATCAACGCTGTCCGCCCAACTCGAACACGTCGGCGACAGCGGCCAGCGGTGGCCCGCCAGGCCCAACGAGGCACCATTTGTCGTTCTCGTTGCTCGAGAATCAGCTCGTGGCCTAGCTGCAGCAGAAGCAGCAGCAAGGCAGTACCACACCGGCCACGCCCCTGGTCACGTTCAGCTCCTGGGCCTGGTGTTGATTGCCGCACAACGCAAGCCGTCAAAGTTGGCGGGGAAACCAGACCCAGCGTTGAGACGGCATCGAGACCTACTGGTGCCCCTGTTCGAGCACATTTGGCAGATCGACTGGCACCCCTACCTGATCGACCACCCTCTTGCAGGGCTGCCCTCGGCAGGCCCTGACGCGCTGCCCACCAAGAAGTTCGACCCTGCCCTTCATGTTCACGACGACGTTCTGGAGCTCGGGCGCGCCCTTCGTGATCGTGCCCGCGCTGCACTTGCCCGCTGACCACACCTGTCCACCGGCTCGCTCCTTACCGAAAGAGAGAAACCCATGAGCATTCAAACCTCCGTGGCCTACGCCAAAACCCAAATCAACTACGTTGCCTACGACTCGGTCCCGATCCCCGGACTATCGGAGAAGCTGAACACCTTCGGCGGGTGGGCCACCTTCTTGGTCTACTTCGCCACCGGCATCGCCATCCTCGTCGGTGGCGGCTATCTCGCCTGGGACAAAGTCACTGACCACGGCGGCGGCAAAGGCGTCAAGATCTGCGTCGGGGCCATCGCCGGAACGATGGTCGCATCCTCGGCCACCACCATCATCAACGCCGCGATGGCGTGATGAACACCGACACAACGAGGAGAACTCATGGACTCGGACATACCGATCATGGTGCTAGCGGTCGATGTGCCCGCCGACGTGATGGATCCGATCCGAACCCTCGGCGGCTACGTTCTGTTCCTGGTGAACTTCTTCGCCGCAATGCATCTGCTGTTCCTGGCCGCGGGAATCGCCTACGAAAAGGTCAGGGATCGGCCGATGATGGACCTCGGCAGCGTCGAGTGGTTCACGAAAATCATCGTCGGTCTGTGGGTCGCCACGATCGCCAGCGACGTAGCGGCCGTCGCACTGTCGTAGCAACCCTGCTAGCAGCGATCGCGGCGCTCTCACTGCTGGCTGGCTGCGGAGGCGACGGCAGCAGCGGCGATCCGCAGTCGTCCCAACCGCCCACTGTGCGGCTCGATACTCCTCCATCGGCGCTGACCTGGACCAATTTCAACGGAATGTCGATCCCCGCTGCTGACCAGGGTCCGCACATCACGACCGATCCAGTGATCCCGCATGGGTTTGATCGCTCCCCCACAGGCGCGGCGCTGGCCGCGATCAACGCCACCATCCGCATGTCGGTGGCCACCGATCAGCAATGGCCCCAGGTCGCGCGCACACTACTCGCGCCCGGACCCTCCCGAGATGCGTTCATCACCAGTCGAATCCAGCTCTCCACCACCGATCCCGTGCCCGCAGATCAAGCGCCGGTGGTGCTCGGGTGGAGTGTCACGAATTACAGCGATGAGCGCGCGAACGTCGATGTGTACACCCGGTTCCCTGATCAGTCGGTGGCCGTCAACCACACCACCGTGGTGTGGACCGGTTTCAACGACTGGGGACTGCTGCTTCCCGACGCCACCCAAGATGCTGCGGTGCAGTCGATCTCGTCTCTTCCACCCGCAGCAGTGCGGATCGAAGGAGCCTGACCATGTCTATACCCGACCCTGATGCTGACCGTTCCCGCATGCAGCGAATGCTCGATGTTCGGCAACGACAGGGCTACAAAAGCACCACGCTGCTGGTGTCACTGCTGATCATCTTCACCATTATCGGCGGGACCGTCCTGGTCGCACTGAACAGCGGCAGCGACGACGACAAGGCTGTGGCGCCCCGCTTCCCGCAAGGCACCGGGCAACCCACAGCTCAACCCCCGATCACCGAGCTGCCGCCTAACGCCTTCGGCATTCCGAGCACTGACCAGCACGGTCGTCGGGTGGAGACCCCCACCAATCCCCTGGGCCAGGTTCTTCCGCAAACCGACAAACCGTCGAAAGTACCTGACTCAGACGCCGCCACAGAACCTATTGCCGCACCCCAGGGCTTGATGTGGCAGCGGGTCAACGGGTTCCCGCTGCCGTTCTCGACCTCAGACGGCCCCACCAGCGTGTCCCAAGATGGTGTTCCCGCCGGATTCTCACGCACCCCACAGGGTGCGGTCATGGCCGTATGGCAGATCTACCAGCGCGCTGGCTGGGGAACGCGCGCACAGACCACCGCGCTACTGGCCGACTGTACGGTGATCACACCCCAGTCCCAGGGCACCGCGGACCGCATGCTCGGTCCCGAGCGCGACTCCATCGACACGTTGCGCCAGCAGATGCCCTTGAGCATGTCTGATGTGCCCGTCGCGGTGAAGATTTCGAACTACGACGCTGATTACGCAAACATCCAAGTCGCTGTCCCGCTGGCCGAAGGCCGTGCAGACGGAGCAGTGGCAACGACCGTGGCGTTCGACGTGCTCTGGCGTGACGGCACCTGGAAATGGGTGGTGCCCAACGACGGCGTCGAAACCGGATCAACCGTGTCCAACCTGATCGGGTGGTCGCAATGGTGAGCACCCTCGAGGCACCGACGCTTCCGGCCGCGGCCGCGCTCACACCGGCGGAGCCAGCACAACAACGATGCCGTACCGCGAGCTGGATGCGTCGACTGTGCCTGGCACTGGTGGTCACTGTGCTCGCGTTCACCGCCGGTTCGATGGTCAGCGGTGGCGCCGGACCAGCCGCTGCTAACCCTGCGTGCACCGCTGTCAGCACCATCATCCCCGGTACCGGAGCTGCTTGTGAAAAAGGCCTGGACCTCGCTGGCGGCGTCCTCAAGGACAAAGTAGGTGACGCGACCAGTTCAGTGGTCGGAGGATCGTTCGAGAAGATCGTCAACTCCCTGCTGGAGTCGTACCAGAAGGTCCTGAGCTGGGCGTTGACCTGGTGGATCAAACTCCCGACCCCTGAGCTGGACAACAGCAACAGCCTGATGCAGGACATTCACGACCACATGGTGCAAATCCAGGTCGTCGGGTTGGCCTTTTCGCTGATGTTTTTCGGTTTCCGAATGATGATGGACCGCAAGCGAAGCCTGGCAGACGATGCCGAAGACGGCTTCAAAATCTTGCTCCGCGCAGCCCTGTCGATGTCGGTGATTCCCCTGTTCATCACCGTCGGTGGCCAGATCTCGGACGCTTTCTCCAACTGGCTCGTCGGCGAAGCTATTGGTAGCGGTCAAGACGGCGACATCATCAAAAACTTCCTCCGGCTAGATGTGCTGACCGGCTCCTCGTTCGGCACGACCGCGCTGGGCTTGCTGGGCCTGTTCGGCTTCCTTGGCGCGCTCCTTCAAATCGCGTTCTTGATTCTGCGTCAAGCGATGCTAGTGCTGGTCGTCGGCGTGTTGCCGGTGGCCGCATCTTTTTCCGGGACCGGGCCAGGATCGCAAACCTACCAGCGCCTCATCAGCTGGTCAGTCGCTTTTCTTTTGTTCAAACCTGTTGGGGCAATGGTCTACTTCATTGCCTTCAAAGGTGCAGCCCAAAAAGACAACGATCAACAGGTCGTATTGGGCATGGTGCTCATGGCCATGTGCGCATTGGTCCTTCCGTCCCTGATGCGTTTGGTTGCCCCGGTGATCGGTTCCATGGGCGCCGGCGCCTCCGGTGCTGCGGCAGGCGGAGCCGCAGTCGGCGCAGCGGTAGCAGTCGGCGGGGCTGTCGCGACCGGCGGCGCATCAGCTGCTGGAGGCGCAGCGTCCACCTCGTCGATTGCCACCAGGTCCGGACAACAATCCCAAGGCCAAATCACCAGCTCGTCCAACAACTCCTCCAGCGGCGGTGACAGTCCCGCGTCGTCTCCGCCGTCGGTCAGTCCCGGTGCTCAGCCTGCGCTCTCTGGCGGCAACGAAGGTTCCTCCAGCAGCGGTGACAACGGCAACCAGGGCGGACCACAAAAGGCCCTCACAGGAGCGGGTGTGGGCTCGAGCGCCGGCGGTGCAGTCGGGGCCACCGGTTCGGCCATCGGTAATGAGGCCGACGTCGGCGGTCCCCCGGTTTCCATGCAGCCGCGCATGCAGTCCGGGTGGGGCGAAAACGCCATGGACCACTGACGGCTTCCCTAGAGCTCCTTCACCACCAACAAGCGATCCACTCATTAGGACGGAAACTGATGTCTGACAAAACATCACAGCAACGGTTGCTCTACCGGCCGGCCCAAGCGTTCCGCTCGTCGGGCGCTTTCGGCCTGACGATGTTTTCCACCATGCTCGGGTTGGGCTTTGTGCTGCTGTGCGTTATCGGTTTCATGTCCCCGTTGCCGCCGCTGGTCAAGTTCTTGGGCATCCCGTTCTCGCTGGCGATCTTGTTCCTGCCCCTGGTGTTGTCCATCGGTGGCCGCTCGGTCTGGGAAGTGGGTATCGGCAAGGCCGCAGTCGCCGCTGAAATGCGGCGCGGGTATTCGATGTACCGGTCCGGGCCGTTTAGCGCAGTCCCGATCGGGACACCACCTCCAGGGCTATTGGCGACATCGCGGACCTTCGACTTTCACCCTGGAGATGGCAGCGCACCGTTCGCCCTGATCGAGCTGACCGCACGCAACTTCTACACCCTGGTACTGCGGTCATGGCCCCAGGGCGGGGAGTGGAATGTTCAGTCCACCCGTGACCGCTGGGTCGCCCGCCTCGGCGACATGCTGACTTTCCTGGGTCAATCACCCGACCTCGTCGCGGTCACCATCACCGTCGAGACACTGCCCGAATCCGGTCAGCGCGCCTCCACGCTGATGCGATCGCGCCTGGACCCCAAAGCCCCTGCCATCGCCCGCCAGGTGATCATCGAAAGCGTCGAGAACATCCCGTCTGCGGAGGTCAAACTCGAAGCGCGCATCGCGATCACGTGGGCGGCAGACACCGCGTTCCGCAAACGCTCGGCCACCGAAATGGGCGATGAAGTGTCCCGGCGTATCCGCCGCATTCTGGACTACGCGCACTCCGCCGGTGTGCGGGTGCGTCCCATGCTCGAACGCGAACTGTGCGCCGTAGCTCGCCGATCCTTCTCCCCTTCTGACGAACTCGACCTCGAAACCGGCCTGATGACCGGCGAGCCGATGCGGCTGCGCTGGGAAGATTGCGGACCGGCGTCCTCGTCGGACCAGCACGGTTTCTATCTGCATGACGCTGCCCGATCACTGAACTGGACCATGGTCGGTGAGCCCGAAGCACCGTTCGACTCGAATGTGTTAACCGATCTACTCAACACTCGCGCTGAGATCCCCCGTAAACGAGTCACATTCGTCTACCAGCCCTACACGCCGTCGGAGGCAACGCGAACGGTCAACAAAGACCACAACGACGCCCGTAACGCCATCCGCACCCATGTCGGCAAGCTCGACGAACGATCACTGGTCCGTATGGAGAACAGCGAAGCCGCCCGCCAGGAGCAGGCCCGCGGTGCGGGCCTGACCCGCGTATCGATGATCGTCACCGCCACCCTTCCTGTCGACGGAGACACCCGCAAAATCCAAACCCTGGTCACCGACCTCGGTCTGGCGGCAGCCACACGACTCAAACCGGCCTACGACCAACAACTTGCAGCCTTCGAGGCTGGTCTGGGCCTGGGCATCGTCCTCGCCGAAGAATCCTCCGTCTCCGACAAACTCGCCGCGTAACCCTTTCTCTCCCAACAGAAAAGGACACATCACCATGAATACGGCCAACCGGTCCCAGCTCCCAGCCCCGCACCCGCTCTCCGAGCTACTCGAACAGCACGCTCTCAGCCTGTTGTTCACAGCGTCAATTTCTCTACTGGCCACAGCCTTCCTTCCGCCTTTCTGGACGATGATGATCGTCCTGCTGGTGATAGCCCTGAACGTCGTGCAACTGGCCATCACACAACGACGCTCCGGACGCAAGGCTCTACGGCTCTGCGTTGTTGACACCGGCGACCTGACGCAGCAGGGCTGAGCGATGGTTTCCATGGTGCGCCGCTCGCGCCGGTTGGGGCGTTCTACTGCACGGTTGCCGCAGGTGTCGACGAACCTGGCAATCGGCGACTACCCGTCCGCTGGCGGGCACACGTTCGCGCTGATCCAGGCCGAGCAGACAGCCCATTACACGGTGCTGCTGCACTGTGAAGGCACCGCGGAGCAATGGGCCGATCTCTTCGGTAATCACAGCATCACCATGGGGCCTTCAGCGCCGGACGTGGTTGCGCTGTCAGCGGTGTGGGAGAGCGCCCCGGCAAGTATCGACGGTCGCAGGCAGTGGCTCATCGCCGATGGCCACCACTACCTTGATCCCGACGCCGATATCGCTGTCCGGGCCCATATCTCGGTGACTTTCGCTGCCGTGGCCGACGACACCCGCAAAGAGGCCGCTGAAATGGGCGTCGAGGTCGGAGCCCGCCTACCTGCACTAGTCGGCTCGCTGCTGGGCACCGGGCTGTCGGTGGCACCGATGCACAGCGGCGACGTGCTCGACCTGGCGTGCGCGGCCTACAACGAGATCACCGACACCGCCGGGGTGTCCTGGCCCGAGGTCGGTCCCGTGGAAGAACACCGAGTGCGAAACCTACTGTGCCACGACGGATTCGTCTCATCGAGTTGGACCATCTCTCCGCACGTGCTCGACGCTCCGATCATCCGGGGACTGATTGCACCGTCCGCAGCAGTGCCGCGCAAACGGATCACGGTGACCTACCGCTCCACCCGACTGTCCCCCGACATCGACCCCGACCAGCCCGAAGCGCTACTCCACACGCCGAGCCTGGAGCGGTTCGGAGCCATCGCAACCATCACCGAACCGCTGGGCCGCACCCCGTCGATCAGCCCGATCTCACACGGCCCAGACGGCACCGGGCAGGGACTACCGCTCTACGCCCGCCTGGGCATCCGCAAAGGCTACGACCGGCACGCCGAACTGTTCGCCGCCGGCCTCGGGATCGGGGTGCTGTTGCCCGAGCACAGCCAGATCGACGACGAACCCATCAAACACCGCCACCGGCCCGCCGCGTCGTCCTAACCCTTCCAACCATGGCCCACTTTCTTGCCCCGGTCTCTCGTGAAAGCAGGTAGCCCGCATGACAATTACCGATCTGTCTTCTCGCAGCGGACGGCACCACAACGACCCGCAGGACCAACCAACTCCGGCCGACGGTGTACTCGAACTCAACGCAGGCACCCTGACCACACCACCACCAGCAACCAAGGTCAAAAAGAAGAAGCTCCGCGAGCTCTACGACGAAGATCATCGCGAAGACCTCGAGGACCAGGCCCAGCTCGGTGGGTTAGGGATCAAAGCTGCTGTCGCCCGCTCCCGGCTGGACAACGACGCCCGCCGCCGACAGTCGCTTCAAGCTGCAAGCAGGCGGCCGATCGAGTTTGATATCCCGGCGCTGCGCCGAACCAATAGCGGCTACGAAGGCAAGGGAGGCGGCAAGGTCTCGCATGTCTCGCGCCCTGCCGAGTTTCGCGGCACCACAGCTCAAGTGCCTGGCCTGTACCCGTTCCCGGTCGGCGCTTCTGCGCCACTGGCCGGTGCTCCGGTCGGCATCCATCAGGAAACCGGTGCGATCGTCGGCTTCTCGGCCCTGGAATGGTTTGAGGCCGGAGAAATCACCGCCCCCTCTGCCTTTGTGTTCGGCCTCAACGGTTTTGGCAAGTCCACCTTCGGTCGCCGACAAGTCATGTACGACCTGGCCACCGGCGTTCGTCCGCTGATCATGGGCGATCACCGCCCTGACTTCACCGACCTCATGCGCAAAATGGTTCCCCGCGATGCCCACGGCGAAGAACTCATCAACCCGGACACCGGCGCCAAATACGGCCCCCAGGTCTCGGCGGTGGGTTTCGGGCACCCGCTCAACCCGTTGGCGGTGGGTGCGTTCGGAAAGCTGATTGCCCGCTTGCCCACGGCGCAACGCAAAATGGCCGAACGCGAGATGCGCGCCCGCCAGGTGTCAGCGGCGATTGGCCTGCTGGAAATCTCCTCGGGCAAACGGATCGAGCCACACGAACGCACCCTGCTGACCACAGCCCTGCGAGTGCTCTACAGCACTCACAACGAGTTCAACCTCGCCTACGCACCGATCCCCGGCGACGTACTGGACCTGCTGCGCAAGGCACCGACCACACTGATCGACGCCGTGGAGACGGACATGGAGGTCGACGCACGGACCAATCCCGAACTTGGGCGTGCCCGAGAGCTTCTCGACGCCTCCGGGTCCCTGGGCCGCCGGCCCGGCGACGAGCGAGCCATCGACCGCTACCTACTGCTGACCGAGAACCTGCGCCAATCCCTCGATCAAATGGTGTCGGGCCAGTTCGGAGAAATCTTCAACGCTCAGACCGAAACACCCATCGACATCGACGCCCTCGGTGTGTGCGTGGACATGTCCAACATCCCCGACTCCGATCACGCCCTGCGCGCAGCAGTGCTGCTGGCGTGCTGGTCCGACGGATTCTCCGCGGTGGAAGCCTCGCACAAACTCACCGATGCGGGCCTGCAAGGACCACGCAACTACAACCTGGTGTGCGACGAGTTCTCCTTGGTCCTCGGAGTCGGCAACGGCATCGTGCAGCGGGTCGACGAAGTAACCCGCGTGCAGCGCAAACAAGGTACCGGCACCTTGTTCACCACCCACACCGTCAAAGATCTCCAAGCCTTTGACTCGATGGAAGATCGCCAGCGCGCCATGGGATTCCTCGATCGCGCTCGCGCCACTATCTGCTTCCCCCTGCCCATGGAAGAAGCCCGGTTGATGGAAGGCAAAGTCAACCTCAACGAACAAGAAGCCCAGACCCTGGCCGAATGGGCCACTCCCCCGCGCGGTGTCGATGACGCGGTGGTGCCCGAAGTCAGCGAAGCCGACTGGGACTCGGGAGTGCGTCCCGAACAGAGCAGCACCCACGCCATTCCGCCAGGCATGGGCAAGTTCATCATCAAAAACGGTGAGGCCAACCTGCCTGGCATTCCCGTACAAATGTTGCTCACCCCCACCGAGCACAGCGAGGAACTGCACAACACCAACAGCCGGTTCAAACGCGGTCGCAGCAAAAAGCAGATCGCCAAGGGGGCCGTGGCGTGAGCATCGACCCTTCATCTGGTGGCGCACAACAACCATCGGCCGATTTGACTGATCGCCTCGGCACCCACAACCCCTCCAGGTCCGCGCACCCGGTGGAGGTACAGCAACTCGCGGTCTCAGCGGTCCGCGAGCTTCTGAGCAATACACGGATGTCGGTCTCGGCTGCGGCCACCGATGTTTCTACCAACATCGGGTGTGGCGTCTCGACTGTCCTGCGCTGGTGCAAGATCGCCGGCGTCGGGCGCGAGGACACCCTCGGCTCGCGTGAGCGCGAGTTCGAAGCGCGCTTGGCCGTGACCCAACGCATCAACCGTGAACTGGCGGACATGACCCGCCGCCACTCCAGCGGCGGTCGATAGTGGGCGAATCAGGTGCAGCCAAAGGAGTCATGGCCCTGATCTTGGTCATGATCACCATGCTTGCTGCCTGCGGAATTATCCTCGGCGCAGTCGCCAGTGACGATGACATCTGTGCACCTGCCGACGCCGCCATCGACGTGCCCACCGGCGGATCGCTCATGCCTGGCCAAAAGGTCAAGCCCATGCACACAGCCGACTTTCAGATCAGCTCAGGATTCGGCCCCCGCGACGGAACCGCCCACCAGGGCATCGACATGGCCGGACCGGAAGGGGCACCGATCTTCGCCGCCGCAGATGGGACCGTCATCGCCGCCGGAGATGCCAGCGGCTTCGGGCAGTGGATCGTGCTCGACCACAACGTCAACGGTCACAAATGGTCGACCGTGTACGGGCACATGTGGCCCGACGGTGTGCTGGTCAAGCCAGGCCAACACGTCACCGCCGGCCAGCTCATCGCTAAGCGCGGCAACAATGGCCAGTCCAGCGGCGCACACCTGCATTTCGCGGTCTGGGACGGCGGTCACCGCGACTTCGGTGGTGGTACCGCCATCGACCCGACCGGGTGGGTCACCGAGGGCATCGAACCTGGCTCCACGCCCGTTGTTGCCGGTCCCGCACCTGATGTCATGGCCGCACCAGCTCCTGCTCCTGCTCCTGCTCCTGCTGCACCGTCTGATCCGTCTGATCCGTCGATCGTCACCGCTGCGGACTGGGACAAAGTTGCTCAGCTCGAATCCGGCGGCAACTGGGCCATCAACACCGGCAATGGCTACTTCGGTGGTCTCCAATTCGCCCCGTCCACGTGGACCGGGAACGGTGGTGGCCAGTACGCAGCCACCGCCGACAAGGCCACCCGCGAACAACAGATGGAAATCGCGAACAAGGTACTGGGCACCCAGGGGTGGCCCGCATGGCCAGTGACCTCCGTCGAAGCCGGGGTGACCAGTAAAAAGCCGGCCCCGGCAGGGGCGTTCGTCAACGCCGCCACCGGCCCCAAACAGGCCAGCGCACCCGACTCCAACGCTGCCAAGGACTCTGGCCCATTGCCTGCGTTGCCTGCCTCCAAAGGAACAGAAGCGCACTTCCAGGTCGACGCAATCCGCGTAGCCCGCGCGATCTCGGCGAAGTTCCCACAGGTCCAAACCATCGGCGGCTGGCGTTCTGACGGCGGCGGTTTCACTGATCACCCGTACGGGCGGGCCGTGGACGTGATGATCCCGAATTACACTGCGGCTGACGGCATTGCCCTGGGTGATCAGGTCCAGAAGTATGCGCTGGACAACAAGGATTTCTTCCACGTCGAGTACACCATCTGGCGCCAGCGCTATACCGCCGCTGATGGCACCACCAGCATCATGGAAGACCGCGGTGGCCAGACCGCCAACCACTTCGACCACGTGCACATCACCGTGATTGGCGGCGGAATACCTACCGGCAGCGAGGTCTACACCGCACCCGGTGTCACCGGCGGATCAAGCAGCTCGACCACCGAATGCGCCCCCTCCGACACAACTGGTGGTGGGGTCGACAACCTGGTCGCGGGCAAGGTGCCGCCAGAGTATGAACCGTGGTTCCGCAAGGCCGGGAAACTGTGCCCACAGATCAGTTCGGCGCTGTTGGCCGGAATCGGTAAGCAGGAAACAGGTTTCAACGCCACCCTGGTCTCCCCGGACGGCGCCGAAGGACCCATGCAGTTCATGAACTACACCTATCCGTCCTGGGCCAAAGACGACGACGGCAACGGCACCGCTACACCGGTCGACATTGGTGATGCCGTGATGGCCGCGGGCCGCTACTCCTGCGACAACGCACGCCAAGTCGATGCTGCGATCGCCGCTGGAACGGTGAAGGCACCGGCCGACGGAGGCCGCGAAAAGCTCTACGCCGAGTCCTACAACGCGGGCGTCGGCGCGATCCTCTCCGCTGGTGGTGAACCCTCGGGCGGGGACTACGACACCCAGACCCGGCCCTACGGCGCCAAGGTCGTGCGGTACATGACCGAGTTCTCCAATCAAGGGCTGGACTGATGACAAATCGGAATCAAAACCGCTCCCACACAACGCATATAGCAGCACTGCTGTTTGGGGCACTGCTTGCAGCCCTGGCCCTGACGGCGTGCGGATCGGACTCCCCAGACGACCGCGACCACAGCGCCAGCCCAGGGCACGGCGAGCACTACAGTGCGCCGCCAGGGTTGCCCCAAGGGCAACCCGACACTGCGCTGACCTCGGTACTGACAACAGTATTCAGCTGGGAGCCGGTCACCGATGAGTCCCCCACCGACGCCCTTGCCCGCGCCATCCCGAATCTCACCGGACAAGCGCTGGCCTCAGCCCAACAGCCAGACCGCAAAGTGCGGGTGTCTGCGGAATGGAATCAGTGGCGCACCTCCGGGGATCTGATCACCGCCCGCGTCGAGAACATCCAGGTCACCTCCATCAACCCGACCCGCGCAGTTGCCCGCGCAACAGTCATCCAAACCGTGCTGCACCTCGATGGTGGATCGACCCCGTACCGCACGCTAACCGCCCAGACCGAACTGACCGCCACCGACGGCCAATGGAAGGTCAGCACGTATCCGACAACGACCAGCCAATAGCCCTGTCAGACAACGATATCGACCATAGGAGACGCCATGAGCATGACCGGATCACCTCGCAGAGTCGCCCCTGGCAGGGGCGCTGGCACACACGAACCCGAAGTCGTTCTCGGCGGCGCTGTGATTGCACTGCTGGCAGCAATCGCTTTCGTGCTGGTCGGCGCGGTCTTTCTGACTGGAGCCGACGCCGCGCTCAATCCCGTGACCCTGGTCGTCGACCTCGCCCAGGGCCGCACCCAGTGGACCGGCGCAATGACTGCGGTGGCCGTCCTGTTGACGTTGCTACTGCTCGCTGTCATCGGAGCTGGGTTGTGGCTCTACTCGCGCCGCACAATGACCAGGGTCTTTGACCGTGCCGCGCCCCTGATGGGCCGCGGCCGCGAGATCGAGTTCCTCACAGCCAAAGGCTGCCGGAAACTATCCAAAATGCTGGACATACCAGCCTCTTTCGGCCCCGGACTACCCGTAGGCCGCGCCGTCACCGGTGGTCGTGGACTGTTCTCGAACTGGGAAACCTGCACCGTCGACGTATGGGGTCCACGGCGCGGTAAAACCCGCACCCGAATCATCCCCGGCATCCTCAGCGCACCCGGCCCGGTGCTGGCCACCTCCAACAAGTACGACCACATGATCAAGGCCACCCGCGACTACCGTGCCCAGCGCGGCCGGATCTGGCTGTTCGACCTGCAAGAGATCGCCAAAGCCAAACCCGACTCTTGGTGGAACCCCTTGTCGTACGTCACCGACGACGACAGCGCCGAACGAGCCGTCAGCGTGCTGGCTGTCAGCGGAGTGCCCTCATCGGCCGGCGCCGGTGGAGGCAGCGCCGAGTTCTTTCACAAAGCAGCATCCCGCCTGCTCAAGAGCCTGTTGCTCGCCGCCGCGCTCGACAAGTTGCCTGCGGCAGTAGTGGCCGAATGGACCACTGACCACACTGCGGCGAGCGACGCCGCGCACATCCTCGATCGTCATGGCTGGCCGCGACTGGCCAACGAAGTACGCGCAACGGTCGCCTCCCCTTCCGACCAGCGCGGCGGCGTGTTCGAGACCGCTCTGAACTGGGCGTCGGTGTTCACCATGTCCACCGTGCAAGAGTGGATCACCGATCCCCGCGATGGACGGCCACACTTCGAGGTCCGCGACTTTGTCGCCTCCACCGACACCGCCTACGTGCTCTCCCAGGGCAGCAGCGACGGCGGCAGCTCCGCTGGCCCCATAGCCTCACTGCTGACCGTGGCGATCTGCGAGGCCGCTGAAAACCTGGCCTCCGAACAAGGCGGACGGCTCCATGTTCCGCTGGTGGCCCAGCTCGATGAAGCCGGCAACGTGATCCGGTGGCCAGCAATGCCCGAAAAATACACCCACTACGGTTCTCGAGGCATCCTCCTGTCGGCAATGTTCCAGTCGATGAGTCAGGGCGTGACCGCGTTCGGCAAAGAAGGCTGGGACACCCTCTGGGATGCCGCAGGTATCGCCATCTACGGCGGCGGCACCAAAACCCGTGACCGGCTTGAAGATCTGTCCCAACTGATCGGCAACTACCAGTACCAATCGGTCTCGCGCAGCTCCGGGCGTGGCGGCGGATCAACCTCGCGCAGCACCCAAACCGAACGCATCCTCGACGTGGCAGCACTGGCAGCGATCCCGAAAGGCCGCGCCATCGCATTCAACGGCTCCGCCGCACCCGTCGTGGTCAAAACAACCGACTTCACCTTGACCGCCCTGGGCAAAAAAGCCGCGGCTGCCGCCGCAGCGGTGGCCAACAAAGTCAAGATCGACCTGAGCAAGGAACCAGCACAATGACCGACCTCAGCGCCGCCACCTTCACCGATCCTGGTGCTGCCACCGTCGCAGCACTGACCGATCAAATCTCGACCATGCTCCACGCCAAGGCAGCGAAAACCGTTGCCGGGACACTGGTGACAGCTGCCGCAGGAACCATCGAAGAAGCGATCGAAGGCAGCGAACTCCTCGCCCAGTTCGAGGCCGATATCGCCCGCGCCGCAGCAGCCGCAGTCCGCGGCCCTGCGGTCGATGAAGCCGTGGTCGAAGCCGTCGCCGACCTGGTGTACCCCATCGAGCCCGAGCTCCAGTTCGACACCCTCGATGCGTTCGTCACCGGCTACATCACCCGCGTATTCCGCCGCGACGTCATCAACGGCCGCGAATACATCTGGTGCCCCCGCTGGTTCGAACACGAGCCCGCCGTAGTCACCCTGACCGGGTTGTGGCTCTCGTTCGAAGTGCTGCGCAACGATCCAGGTACCGGACCAGCGGTCTGGCAACGCGACTATCTCCTTCCCCTGATGAACGCTCTGACCTCCCCATCAGGGCCTCTGGTGGGCTGCAAAGCCACCAAACACAGCCAAGATTCGCTGCCACCGCTGCCGTGTGACCCCACCCCACCCGGGCTGTTCGACACCACTCCAGCCGAAGTCAGCAACGCCGTACGCGCCCACGGCACCATTCCCGCCGCCGCTCCTGCGGCCGGCGGCGATCCCCGCCCCGACACCCCATCGTCGCTGACCCTGTGACGCACGAAGCAGCCCACCAGAAATCGGAGGTGATTGATTGACTCACAACAGTTTTCACTGATCACCACACACCACAAGGAGAATACTCATGACTGATGGAGCCGATACCGGCCACGAACAAGAAGCGTCCCAGACCGTAGGGAAAATGCTGCGGATGGGGATGATGATGGCCACCCAGATGGCCCAGCATCGGGCGCGAGTACGGCAGCAACGCCAGCAAGAACTCGAACGCCAGGCCCGCGAAACCCAGGCCACCGCCGAAGCCGCCGAGCGGGAGCTCGCCGCCGCAGAGTCAGCACAGCAACGCCAACTACAGCAAGCCGCACGGGATAAAGCTGCCGCTGCACGCGATGCTGCCCGCGACAAGGTCTACGCCGACCGAGAACGGCACCAGACGGCCCGCCGGATCGCCGAGTACCAACTCAACCGGGTTGATCGAGATGCGTGGTGGGACAAAGCAACCCCCGGCGGAATCGCTACCGCCTACCGCCAAGCCCAGGAATGGCGCGAAGAGTCAGGGGCAGCAATCAACGCCGCCGAGGTCATCGAAGAACGCGTCCGCAAAGACAAGGGCATCGACCTGGCTGAACTCTCCGACCAGGATCTCGATACCGCACTGGCCGAGGCGTACATGACGCCCCGCGAACGCGCTGAGCGCGAGGCAGAGCGACGTGCTGGCGCTCAACGCAACGACGGAGCCGATTCAACCCTTGCCCAGGCTGTGGCGGTGTCCCTGGTCAAGGACGCCGACCGCGAAGACACCCAGATCGACGCTGAAATCGAAGCCGATGGTGGACCCTCCCAGGCCCCTGCCGAACTCTCACCAGTGGCAGTGGCGGCTCGCGAAGAAATCCGGGCAATGCTCGCGAAGAAGAGCCAGATCCAAACCCCCGGCGTTAGCACCTCATCGCCGCTGCTCAACCTGCCCGCCACCCAGGCTCGCGACAACGACCAGGTTGAGCAACACGATCCGTCGGCACCGCTGCTCAATCTCCCGCACACGACTGGCCAGGACAACGACGCGGTCACCCACGATGAACTGGCTGCGTCGCTGCTGAACATGCCCGACCCCACCACCGGCCAGGGCACCTGGGGCGACGTCGCCGAGGCCGCACAGCAGATGACAACAGGTCCAGGGCTCGATTCGGCGGCGGCACTGCTCGCCCGCGATCGGGCGGTCCCCTACGACAGCGCGGAACGTCGCGAGAACACCGAAACATGGGTGCGCCAGAACACCGACGCATCCGAGGAAGCCATCTCCGCACGGATGAGCGCCGACCTGAGCTCTGCCCACCCTCCAGCGGCCGCAGTTGGAGCTGCGGCCAAGGTTGGCGGTTCGGCTAACCGCACCGGTCAGGTCCGCAACCTCACCCAAATCAACGACAAGCAACAACACCAAGCCCGCTGAACCACCCAGCAGACACAGAACCTCCACAGCACCTCATGCAATCTCTGCAACCAACGAAGTGAAAAGGAAGTACCGCCATGGCAACATCGCGAGCACAGGAATGGGACAAGGCCAAAAAATTCGTCGCCGAACACGCCGACGAACTGCGGCAGTTCGACACACCCAGTGCCATCTTCAAATACTGCGAGAAGAACAAGCACGCAGGTAAATCCTTGTGGCCCAAAGTCAAAACCGAGATCCGCAAACAACTCAACGTTGACATGGACCAGCTCCGGGCCGATGCCGCCCAGGCAGTGGCAGATAAGGCGCGCCAGCTCTCGGCGTCGGCCGCCGACGCCCCCACTGTCGAGCTGTACACCGCCGGCGAGCTAGTGGAAAAGCGCCGCCGCACCGATGACGGCGAAGACGAGATCGAGATCGTGCCCGTGTTCGCGCTGACCGACACCGAGGGCAATCCCGTGTGGTACAACACCGTTCACCCCAAAGACCGTGACAAGATCACCGACGAACTCGCCGTCGCCGCCGACGCCGCCCGCAAAGCCGTGTGGCTCGCAGGCCAAGTCCGCGATGATCAGGGCCTGGAAGTAGTGCAGGCCATCATCCATCACTCCCATCCCGGCCTGGATGCAGAGGCTATATCGCGTGCGGGCGTCAAACACCTGGTTGCTGTGAAACTTGTCCACGTCGACGATCCCGAGGACAACCCCGCGACAGCAGTCTGCCTCGACGCACACGGCTACCGGGACTGGCACGAACACCGGCTCTCGGACCTGCTGCCAGCCGCCATCGCGGGCGGGTGAGGGTCGGTGTCTGCGCCCCTGCCCCAATCACCAGCTGACACAGGTGCCGCAATCACGGTCTACAGCAAGCCTGAGTGTGTGCAGTGCAACGCCACCTACAAAGCCCTCGACAAAAACGGGCTCGACTACCAAATCGTCGACATCACCGAAAACCCCCAAGCGCGCGACTACGTCATGAGCCTGGGCTACCTCCAAGCACCCGTCGTCGTCACCGAAAACCAACACTGGTCCGGCTTCCGCCCCGACCACATCAAGGCCCTGGCCGCCAGACAGCGATCAGCCTCACCATCACCACCGGCCGACAGCACAAGCCACCGGCGACCTGATCCGCGCCACCGCTTCCGGCACCGGCCACAACCCCATCCCGGCGCAGGTTGTCGCCCCGCCAATCGAACGAACCGCCGCACTCGACGACCGAAGCCGCCACAGCGGGCCGCGCCGAGTGTGACCCCAATCCCAATCCCCAATTCCTCCGAAAGGACGGTGACCCCACAGCACCCACCAAGGCCGCCGCCGCCTCCATGGCCGTAGCTGCGGCCGCCACACTGGCAGGACTCGCGGGCACCGGCGTTGCCGCTGCCGCCGCTCCAATGCCCATTCAGGGCGAGGGCATCGGCCCGTACCCCACGATCAACCACTGCCGGGACGATTTCAACAGGCCCATGATCCCGAAAACTGACTACTTCTATTCCACTAACTCCATCCCCTCCCGTAGCGGCTGGTACTTCATCGGCGGCATCAGCACGTAACCCACACCCACCAACCAGAAAGGAGTAGCCCAGGTGAACACCTCCGCAGAACTTCTCAGCGATGCCCAGCAGGCACTCGCCGCGGCCAACGCCGAATCCGTCGACAGCGAACGCCGACGATCACACGCCCACCACGCCTCCACCCAAGCGAGCGACGTCATCATCCGGCCCGAATCCACCGAGAGCGAACGCAAACAGGCCGGCGCCTATCTCGACCAAGCCCTGGCGGTACAAGCAGAGTTCTCCACGACACTCGGATCGCGGGTCCAACAACGTCTCAAGGACCGCAAACCGCTCCAGCCACCGTCCGCGCTCGACGCCATCGCCGATCAATCAAAAACGGTACGGGCGCACACCACCGCTCGACCCGCTCTGCAGCAATCTGCTCCCCAGCGCGGCCACTCCCGATGAGGCAGGTGCGGTGTCGGAGACACTCCCGTTTCCGACACCGCCCCGCCCTGCCAAGTTCACACATCAGCAACCGATAGAGTTCTGACCCACCACCGGCATCCAACGCCAAGGAGTCACCACACCGTGGCAAACGACGATGCCGACACTCCATCATGGGTAGCCGAGTTACACCGATGCATGGCCAAGGGGATTCCCCTTGGCCTCCGCGGGCTCCCTACCGCGAAACGTCAGATCCCTGCAGACCAGTTGCGCGCAGCGCTGATCAAACCACCGGGGTTTGTGGATCCAAAAGGTCTGATCATTTCCGGCGGCTACATCTTGGGTTTTCTCGACTTGGACAACGTGATCGTTTCATTTCCGATCACTCTTTTTCGCTGCCGATTACGTGATGGATTCACTGCAATGGACAGTCATCTACACAGCCTCTATCTCCCAGGAACCTTGTCATCCGGGGTATGCCTCGATCGTGCGCAGATCGCCGGAAATCTCAATGCCGACGGATTCACTGCCATAGGCGGGGTTCGTGCCCTTGGTGCCCACATCAGGGGCCAACTGTCACTGCGCGGGGCAACCATCGACAACCCCGCCGGAGTCGCCTTACACCTCGACGGCGCACAAATCGACGGAAGCGTGTTCGTCGACAAGGGATTCACTGCCATAGGCGGGGTTCGTGCCCTTGGTGCCCACATCAGGGGCCAACTGGCACTGCACAGGGCAACCATCGATAACCCCGCCGGAGTCGCCTTACACCTCGACGCCGCACAAATCGACGGAGACCTGCTCGCCGCCGGATTCACCGCCAAGGGCGAGGTTCGTGCCCTTGGTGCCCACTTCGGCAGCCGACTCGTGCTGTTCGGTGCGCGCATCGACAACCCGAAAGGAAATGCCCTCAATCTTGACGGCGCACAAATCGACGGAGACCTGCTCGCCGCCGGATTCACCGCCGCCGGAACAGTCCGAGCCCAAGCAGCCCGCATCACCGGCAACTTTGCACTGCGTAGTGCAACCATCGACAACCCCGGCGGAATTGCCTTACACCTCGACGGCGCACAAATCGACGGAAACCTGTTCGCCGACGGATTCACCGCCGCCGGAAGAATACGAGCTCACGCCGCCCGCATCGCCGGCGAACTTGCACTAACCGACGCGGCTATCTACGCCCCCCGGGGTTGCGCGCTGCATCTCGACGGCGCACAGATCAGTGTCGTCGCTGCCTCAGGATTTACCGCCATGGGTGAGGTTCGTGCCCTTGGTGCCCACATCAGGGGCCAACTGGCACTGCGCGGGGCAACCATCGACAACCCCGGCGGAATTGCCTTACACCTGGACGGCGCACAAATCGACGGAAACCTGTTCGCCGACGAAGGATTCACCGCCACCGGAACAATCCGACTTACCGGCGCCCACATCACCGGCCAACTGTCACTGCGCGGGGCGCGAATCGACAACCACCGGGGTGCCGCACTACATCTCGATGACGCCCGCATCATCGGAAGCATTTTCGCCACCTCCGGATTCACCGCCACCGGAACAATCCGACTTACCGGCGCCCACATCACCGGCCAACTGTCACTGCGCGGGGCGCGAATCGACAATCCCAGTGGCGTCGCTTTACATCTCGAAAGCACAAAGATCGACGGCAGCCTGCACGTCGACGACGGGTTCACTGCCACCGGATCAGTCCAAGCAACCGGCGCCCGCATTGCCGGCCATCTAACACTCACATCCGCTGAGATCGACGTAGTCAACCTGAACGCCACAACCATCGCCAACCTGGTACTACGACCAACTGCCTTAACAACAATCAGCCTCACCAACGCAAATATCGACGCTTTGACAACTCCCGGCGCCGCCATACCTCCCGGCGAAGTTTCCGCTTCTGGATTGCGTGTCGGTCATCTGTACGGCGAGCTTGCCAACGACTCCAAGAAGCTCACGACGTGGCTCAGCACCAGCAAGACAATACGATTCGATCCCGATCCCTGGCACGCCTTCGCAGACGTGTATGGCCGGCATGGCAACCCCGCGGGTGCCCGGCAGCTTCGTCACTATGCAGCGGTTCAAACCTCGCGCAGCAGCTCATGGCGATCGCCGACCAGGTGGGGCGGTGCGGTCTACAACGCGATCGCTGGACACGGTTACCGCCCGCTGCGCAGTGTCGGAGTCCTGCTGGTGTTGTTTGTGTGCACGGTGGCTTTGATCTGGTTCAGTAGAGATGCGTTCGTGCCCGCAAACCCGGCGCTGGCCCACAGCGTCGCGGCAGCGCACGACGAGCAAGACCCAAACGATCCTGCACCGGACAAGATCACCGGCACCACCGACTGTGCGCTGCTTCAGGCCGGCACTGTCAGCTATCCCTGCTTCACCGCATCTACAAGCCTCGCTCTTGCAGCTTCAAACACGTTGCCTCTGCCCGCCAGTGGTACCGATTGGCGCACCACCAATGGCATCCTCGTCACCATGCTGCTCATACTGCGCGGGCTGTCATGGGTCATGGCCGCGCTCCTCATCGCTGGCCTGACCGGGCTATTGAAAAGATCCGAATAAACCAGGCAGCACACGACCACGGCATCCACGTCATCGTGTTCGGCCACCCTCCCCGCGCCGACGGATGATGTCGTCGTAACTTGTACGACGCGCCGCCGGACTCGATGCCGGAACATCGCCTCGCGGCGCACGGACCGCAGGTGAAATCTTCGAGTCGCTCACACCGTCCGCCTCCAGGCGGTAGCGCCGAGCAGGTTCAGCTTCAAGGACAGCAACTGTCCCTCCCTGGACTCGGATCGCCCGTTCGGCCAGTTGCTGCTCACTGAGTGCTGCCAGTCGTTGTGCCGCGGCCGCGTTGTTTGCTGCTGCTTGTGCGTCGGCGATCGCTTCGACCGCTGCCAACAGTTGTCCCATGATCATTGCCCACGCCATCGCCGGATCAGTGTGCGCTGAAGCCAGCATCAACATTGCTGCCGCCCGCGACCCGGATGAGCGTGCCCGCATGATGGGTCGTGGTCGGCTGTACGAGCGGCCAGCCGTCCGCGCCATGGTGTTTGCTGCCTGGGCTAGCGGTCCTGGCACGACTTCGGTGCGTGACGACCACGCAGCAAACACACCCGACACAACGCCTGCTGCCCGCGCTACCTGCTCACCGTCCTCGGCAGGGATCGACCGGACGTAGTCGGTCCAGCCCGCCAGCTCTCGCCGTGCCTGTTCCAGCTGTCGCCGCTGGACTTCGATCGGATCTGTTGTCGCTGTGTGGTCGACGCCGATTTCCGGTTCCTCGGGCATGGTGTAGGGCAACTTTTCCCGAACCGGGGCCGCCGTCTCGGGATCAATCGTGGGTGCGCCGATCGAGTGTGTGCGCCAGCGCCGGCGGGCGGTGCTGGCCTGGTGCTGATCTTCTTGACCCCATTGCTTTCGTAACTGGGTGATGGTGAGGTCGCGGCCCAGACTCGTTCCCGAGTACCAGATCACCTCGTTCGCGGCGATGCTGTCTTTGTCGCGGCCCGCAGGCACCAGCCCGACTGAATAGCCGCTGACGTGGTTGCCGCTCTCTGCCCATCGTGGCCGGATCACCACGTTCGGCTCGGCGCCTATCAGCTCAACAAACCGTGCTTCTCCTGTCGCCGCTGTAGCCGCGGCGCGCACGCGCCGTGCGAGCTCGAACCGGATTGGCTCGCTGCGGCCACGAGCTACAGCCTTGTCCTGCTCGGCCGGGTTCGTATGCGCGTCAACGCCCACGCGCTGCTCGGCCTCGTTGATTGTTTCGGCTGGCTCGCGGATCTTTTCGGCCGTAACAACCTCTGCCTGGTGGTAGCTCGGTGACACCGATTGGTCGTCGCGGTCGATCTGCAAGTTGTAATTGCGCTCCAACTCTTGGATCACCTGGGAGGAACGCGGTCCGTCACCCAACGGCTTCTTTCCGGGGGCCGGCGGCACGAACAGTTTCACCAGCGAGCCGTCGTCGCGAACGAGCGAGGCTGCGATGTGAATGTGGTCGTTGCCGCTGACACTGGTGCCGTGGTGGATGGCCACCCAGCGCGACCCGGCATCGTTCGCGTCTGCCGAATCGAATCCCATCTCGCGCATGAAGTCTTCGGCGATCTTGCCCCACACCTCATCACCGAGTGGGCCTTCGTCTGAGCGCAGCGCCAGCGAACACTGCCACACGTTGGCATCCTCTATCCGCGCAATTTTGCGGGCCTGAACCTCGCTGTTGCCCTCTGCGAGTGCAGCTTTCTTCCGCTTGGGATCAACCCACGGAGCCTTTGTCTCATGCAACACGTGTGGCTCGTCCAGTTCCTGGGCAATCGCCGCAGCGTCATCTTTCGACAGCATCCGGACGGTTCCATCGGTGGACCACATGAACCGCTCAACAGCTCCACCGCGGCCGGCCACCATGTGCGGGTTGGTGTGCTCGTTATGCTTTCCCGGCCCCTGCAAGTAGTAGATCAAACCCGACATCGTCTGACCGCGTGTGATCTTTCCTCTCACGGCTTCGCCTTCCCCGCTGGCGGTTTCGCCCGACCGACTCCAACCTCACGCATCCGGCGAGTCACCTCATCGCACGCCCGCTCCACCGACTGCAACGCTGCCGACAACTCATCCGGCAAGTCACCGTCAGTGGAGTTCACATGCTTAGCGATCTGGTTGACGTTGCGACCGATCGCGACCAACAAGTTCCGCGCATCCGACGCCTGCTCCAGCGCCGACAACGCCTCTTGCCGTCGCGATACCGTCGCGTCCACACCTTCCCCGCGCCACTGCGGGTTGAGCGTGGACTCAACCAGCAACCGAGGAACCGACACACCTTCCGCCGCTGCCCGTAGCCGCAACAAGTCACGCTGCTCATCGGTGCACTTCACCTTGATCGGCGGCGCAGTCCGCCCACCCGGAACGTTCTCCTGACGCTTCCGCCGCACCGATGCTGTGCCCGTCACGCAAACCCCTACCGTTGCCGTCCCGTGCCGAAGGCCGCGCCCCAAGCGCGGAATCCTCTTCACTTCTGGTGTTCAGCCTAGCCCCTAGCTAGGCTGAACACCACGACTTAGGTCCCCTAAGTCATATCTTGCTCTCGTGGTCTACCGTCCAGAGGAGATCTCACCCGAACCTCGGGATCTTTTGGGGCCGACCGCGCAGAGCGCGACCGGAACCGGCCGCTGCGCGGCCTCCGGGCCAAGAACAACCGGGGGTATCGCAGCCACATACGGACAACGCCCGGCCCGCCGAACCGCGCCGCACGCTGCGTGACTGTCACGGCCGGCTGGAACACTTGCCCAATGGACGAGACCATCGGGGCCGTGAGCTTCGTAGTAACTGACCGCCCTCAAGAGACCGGGACCGGGGAAGAAGAGGCGACGTTAGTCAAGTACTGCAGCTTCAATTGGAAAATCTGGGCCCACCGGACGAGCTTCTACCTCAAGATCAACAACCAGGCGATGTCCGAGACAAAGATCAGCCTGCACGGCCCCGATCAGCGGGAGGGCATGACACCCGTATTGAGGTTTGGTCCTGACAGCACGTTCATCGCCAAAGACGAGGCAACGTACGGGTCCCTACTTGTTGCAACAGACACCGACTGGCCTATCAAATTCACGGGAACGAGCATCACTTCGCGCGTACGGCGAGTAATCCGGTTCAGCTTTGCGAGCGACATGTTCACCGAGGGCACGCCAAACGGTCTCCCCGTCAACCTCTCAAAGACCACAACGAAACGCGGTGTGCATGGCAGATTTACCGCACCACCCGAAGGCGGTCTGTACGTAGACCTCTACATCGCCGATCCTGGAACCGACCCCTACTGGCAAGACGAAGAACAGACTCGCGCTGCAAACGCCGGAGTCGGACCCATCGTCAACGACGCTGGCCAAACGCTGACACTTGTCGCGCACAAAGTCAGCAATCCGCATCTCCGGGATCCGAACTGGCAAAAAATCACACATGAGGACGTGGTGGAGATGTCCTCAACTACTCTGCAGCGCTGCGTCGTTTTCAACACAGATGAACGTGGCCTTCTCTGGATCACGGAAAAGATCGCCCCCGCAGACTTCGGCATGGAGAACGACGACCTACTCATCGGCGTCCAACGCCCACACCGCCGGACAACGACCGCACCTTCATCCGTCCTGGAGTGAACAGGAGATTTATGCGGAGGATGTGAGAAACGGTCGCGCAAAGCGCGACCGAGAATCGGCCGCTGCGCGGCCTCAAGCTGAGGACAAGCGGGACCTTTGGCCGCGGGCACGGACACGACCCGGCCAACGATCGCAGCCCCTACGCCGGCCAAGAGAGCAGCGGCGGGGTACTCGACTACCGTCGCCCTTACGCTCTTAGCGGCCGCACGACCACTCGGCAGGGAGTACAGGACATGTCAGCGCGCAAGAGCAATAGCCCACCGGCACCGCCAGCAGGTGGTGACATCCCCCTCAGTGTGATCACCAAAGGTCTAGCGCGAGAAGGCGACGAAAATTTCTCGCCGATGCTCGTTCCCAATGCCATAGACCAAATGTTCAAACATTGGATCACCCCAGCCCTAGGCGCGTTCGTTCCGCGGGAGGCCATCAGACAGGCATTGGTCATCATGGACGGTGACCCACCAAGTGTTGTGATCAATCACGACGTCCACCTCTGGGCAATCGCTGGCAGCGAAGCCTCTATCGCCGCCCCCTCCGAATTTCCCGTTGGCGACATCATCAGCCTGCTCCCCGCCGGCATCGACCCACAACTGAACTGGATGGCGTTCGCAACCGCGATGGATGGTGGCCGATGCGTCACGCTCGACTTTGCAGGCACCGCAGCGCGCGTTTCCGACCTTCTTGGCAAGGCACGCTCCGACCTGGACCTTGCAATCTGGGGGTTAACGAACGGCGGACTTGAAAGCGCGATTGAACCGCTCTTCGCCGCGTCCGAGATGGCAGTCATGACAATGATCTACACCGACGGCTTCAACGACAATCGCCAGCACGGACGGCGCGCAGAGTGGGTTCAAGATCAGGTTGATACCGGTCAGATCCCAGCCCGCTTCGGACGAGTGTTCTTAACGCTCCACCAAAACCGCAACCCCGCACGTTACGTCGAGAACCCACTCACTTTCAGCCGGACCGAAGCACTCCAATTCGCGGACACTGTTGACCGCATGATTCAGTTCGCACACTCCATACGCGCCGATCAACCAAGATGATCAACCCCCCTTGACTTGTTTCAGTCAAGGGGGGTTGACTATAGTCATGATTGCGGAGCAGCCCACCCGAAAAGTGATCAAGCAATTGCATGCTGCCGGGTTCACGCGCCTGCGTGATGCCAAAGGCAGTCACAGCAAATGGGCCTGCCCAACCGGCCAGCACGCCATGACCATCCCTGACGGCCACAAAAGCATCAGTCCTGGCGTGATGCGCAACGTGAACAAGGTGATCGCCGCCTGCGACTGCCACTGATTGACTCGCTACGTCACCGAAAGGAACAGCAAATGACATACGACGTTGAAGTCACCCGCGACGGGAAGTGGTGGATGATCTCCATCCCAGCCATCGACGGACTCACCCAAACCCGCAGGCTCGCCGACGCCGAAGCAGAAGCCATCGACTACATCGCCGTCGACACCGACGTAGCGAAGTCCACTGTCTCGGTGAATCTGCACATCGTCATCGACGGCATCGATGCCTCTTCTGAATCCGAGACTGTGCGTGCACTCAAAGCAAAGGCCGATCAGTACGAACACGAGGCCAGCGAGCAAACCCGCAAGCTCGCTCGTGAACTCGCAGCCAAAGAGATCCCCTACCGCGACATCGGAACAGTCATCGGAATCTCATCACAACGCGCCCATCAACTCGCTACTGCCCAGAGCGCCAGTGACCAATCCTGACCAAACCGCCAGCCGACAATCCCCCAAGCGCGGCCGTGTTCCGGTCAGCGAATTAACCGCGATCGTCCGTATCCCTGGCGATCCCGCCGCGGTCCAGGCGTTCACTGCCGACGAACACGACGCCGCGCACGACTACGCCCGCCGAACCGGCGGCACAGTCGATCAACTCGCCGAATAGCGAACGCTCGCCCCATGTCTGACAGGCATGGAACACTGGAGATCTCTGCAACCAAATATCGATCCAGTGAGTGAAAGGGGACACTTGTGTCCACAGCAATCAGGTTTGATCCCGACGCCGCAGCAGCAACATTGCTCGCCGAACAAAGCGAACGCGAACGCGTCGTCCGCGAACTCGCCGCCTCCTACGGAGAAATTCTTGAGGGCGAACACGCACTCGAACAGTCCCGGGCCAAACATCTCCAGCTGCGCCAACAAGCCAGCGAGTTCGGCATTACCGACGCCGCGCTGAAAAAGGCCGGCATCCCCGCCGTTGCGAGCACAACCCGCGGCCGTGGCGGTTCTACCCGTCGAACGACGCGCCGCGCAACAGCACCGGCAAACACCACTACCACCGAAGGTTTCTGACATGAACACATTCATGGCGGCACCCACACGTCTAGTGAAACGCCGATAGAACCGGATCTGCAAGACAACAGCCGATGCCCCCAACCTTCATTGGTTGGGGGCATCGCTTGTTTTGTGCCTTAATCGGGAACCAAGCGGCCACATCGATCCGTCAAAGTTGGGTGGACGAACTCCCCGACATTGCGCTCCAGGCCATCACTTCCGCCCTTGACCTCGTGCGCTGGGATCAAGAAATGAGCACCGACTGACACAACCGGCCCGGTACTCGAGGCTGCACAGACCACGACGCTCCAAGCCCCGGCCACGGGTATCAGTTGCCTATTAAGTAAGCCAGACCAGTTGCCAACACTGCGTTGAACCAATACAGTCGGGGTGCGTTGAACCAACGCAAGGACCATCGAGGTCCAACCCGACTCGAAGGGGAATCAACATCATGGCGCTACCCACCTTCTACACCCACACCGCCGCATCGCTCTCCCAGACGATCAAGCCCAATGCAGCGGCCGCACGGCTCGGCATCTCCCGCGGTTCACTCGACAAACTGGTCGCCGCGGGAATCTTGCCCACACCGATCAGCGTCGACACTGTGGAAAAACTGGCATGCCGTCCCATGCTGGCCGTCGCATCCGGCGAACTCACCGTTCTGCGCACCGCCGCCCGCGCGGAGGCATACGACGAAGACCGCACATGGATCGGATTCCACATCGAGCACACCGACGACGAAGTCACCGACACCTCGCTCCGCTGGTGGCGCTGCGAACCCGAGCGCGTAATCGGCAACCAGCTCTACGCCGTCACCGTCTCCACCATCCCAGTCGCGGTGTACAACATCCGCAGCGTCATCAACACTTCCCAACGAGCCACTGAAAGCGGCTCCAGGTATCACTTCGCGGGCACACTACTCGCCCGCCTCGGAGACGGCCCCCGCTACGCGGCCAACCACGCTGCCCACGGCATCACCACCAACCCGCTCATCCACGTGAACTCGAACGACAGCCTGCACGACCGAGTCCAAACC
Source organism: Williamsia sp. Y844 (assembly GCF_056786475.1). NCBI lineage: Bacteria > Bacillati > Actinomycetota > Actinomycetes > Mycobacteriales > Nocardiaceae > Williamsia > Williamsia sp. Y844. The sequence continues at coordinate 2,358,133 of NZ_JBXCJB010000001.1, read as the reverse complement.
ATCATGAACAGCCGCATCACCGTCAACAGCGGAGGACCGATCGGTTACCTCGAGGCACAGCGCTGACAAACACAATGATGCCCCGGCGAAAATATCGCCGGGGCATCACTTGTGCGACGTACGGTCAGCGTGTGGGGCTGTGCCCGGTGTTCCGTTCCTCCCACCGATCTGCCTGCGGCACTGCCCTCGCCGGCCCACCCCGCTCCAACTGTTGCCGTGGATGATCCGCAGTCGCCTCCAACGGTGACGGCACCGCACCGCGCCTGCGCTGATCGCGTGCATACCGCGACGCTTCGACCATGTGCGATCGCTGCACCGCTGCTGTGAACTCATCGGCGGTCAGGAACGGCGACTCTTCAACCATCGCCTTGGTCGGGTTGAGCATCAACGACCATCCCGGTGCGCGGCCGGCCTCCAGGAGCCGTTGATCGGCAGCCTCACGCGCAGCGATCGCCTCAGGGGTGTTCTGCGAAGCCTGGATATCCATCCGCAACTGCTGCAACTGAACCTGTTTGGCCTGCAACTGCGCGGCATGAGGAAAGACAGCGTCCATGCGCGGGGACTGCACTTCGATCTCGCGCTGCAACCGCCCGATCTCCCGGTCGATGCCACCGAGCTTGTCCGGCATCCGCTCGAACGCATTCTCCAACCGCGTACAGATCCCGCTGGCCACCGCCGAGATGTTCTCGCTCGGGTCCTCACCCAGTGCGGCCTGGCGCGGCCACAGTTGTTCGGGCTTCATCGTGAACTGCGGTTGCCCCGGCACATCGAGCCATACCCACAACTCGTCGGTCTGCATGATCCGCGCCGCCTTGGCCTCCACACCATTGGCGAACTCGGCCAACACCATCGTCTTGGACATGCCCTGACCTTTGAGCGTGGTGTGGAGCTGCTGAGCCCGGTTCAGCAACGCACGGCCACGGTCGGGACGCTCAGCGAACGCCGCCCCGGCCACCGTGAACGGCTTCCCCGCATCCGTCCACGCCTGATGCCCAGCGACCAACCCTTCCATCGTCTCCCGGTCAGCTTCCAACTCCGGGATCTTGCGGTCTGCCTGACGCACGATGCTGCGGGCATGGCGACGTGCATCCGAATGCGCTGACGACAACGCATCAAGGTTTTTCACCTCGTCCTCCAGATGCACCATCGTCATGAACCGTTCATCGCCAGTCGCAGCGGCTTTCGTCGCTGCCGCTGCGTCCGCGATCGACTCGCTGCCCACGTCCTCGACCTCGGTCACGTTCGGGTCGATCTGCCCGGACTTGGCCTGATCAATGAACATCGCTTTCATCTCGACCTTGGCCCACATCACGGTGTCGGTGGTGCCTGCGGTGACATACGAGAAGATGTTGATGTTCGCGTTCTGGTTGCCCTGCCGGATGATTCGGCCTTCACGTTGCTCCAGGTCCGCCGGCCGCCACGGTACGTCCATGTGATGCAACGCCACCATCCGCTGCTGCACGTTCATGCCGGTGCCCATCTTCGAGGTCGACCCGATCAGCACCGCGATCTGTCCCGACCGGGCTTTGGCTTGAAGCTCCAACTTTTGCGACGGCGACTTCGCATCATGGATGAACACGATCGTCTCCCGCGGCACTCCGCGCTCCATCAGCCCTTCACGCACCGCGTCATACGCCGACCACCCTCCCCCTGCCTTGGGGGTGCCGCGGTCACAAAACACCAACTGCAACGCACCCTTGGTCGGGGACAATGTTCCCGATTCGGTCAGGTATTCGTTGTCAGCGTTGGCGTGATAGACCTCGGCAACCTGGATGGCCACCGCATCGCTGCGGGTATTGCCCGGATCCGGGCTCAGGTTCGCCAACCGTGGATCGAGCGCCACGTTGCGACCATCAGAAAGCACCTTGAGGGTGTTGTCCAAGTGCGGCGTCTTGGGGTCCATCGCCTCGAGGCGGTGTTCTAGATCGGCGATGAAGTCGGCGACTTCCTGCCCCGGTGTGGTGGTGACGATCTGCCGTCCCGGATGGGTCGGCAAACTCGCCGGCACCTGGGCACGGGTAACCACATCGGTGTATTGAGCTGCCATCGCGAACATCTCACGCGGATTGGCAAACGCCGAGACCGTGGTGACCACCTTGAGCTGGGTACCGGTGGCATTGGTAATCGTGTCGGACTTGGTCGTGGTGAACGACGCCGCCCAATCGGTCACCGACCGCACCCCAGCAGCTTCAAGCACATCCGGACGGAGGTACTGCTGCATCACCCACGCCTCAGACAAACTATTCGCGATCGGCGTGCCGGTGGAGAACGCGGCCACCCGCTCTGCCCCAACGGGAACAAAGTGCCCCAACGCGCGGGCCTGATCCTGGGCGCGTTCACGCAACAGGTCCAACTTCATCGACAGGTCTTCGGCCTTCTGAGACCCGGTGTGCGCCAACGTTTCGATCGCACACATCCGAGCCTTGTTCTTGTACTCGTGAGCCTCATCGACGAACAGATAGTCACACCCCGATTGCTCGAACGTGACCCCCTGGTCCTTGCTGTCACGCGCCAGCAGATCGTTGACCCGCTTGGTCAGCCGTTTCTTGGCGGCTTCGATCTTTTTGACCGTGGTCTGGTTCATCGAACCGCGACCTTGGGCTAGTTCGTCCTCCAGCTCAGCGAGCTGAGTGTGCAGATAGCTTTCGCGACGCTCCTGGCTGACGTTGATCCGCTCGAACACCGACCCCGGAACAATCACCATGTCCCAGTTGCTGGTCGCGGTCTGGGCCACGAACACGCGCCGGTCCTCTGCCGACATGCCTTTGCTGCCGACCAACACATCAGCAGCCGGATACCACTGCTTGACCTCTCTGCCGAACTGTTCAATCAGGTGTGTGGGCACCACAATCCATGGCTGAGACACCACACCCCGGCGTTTGAGTTCCATCGCCGACATGAACATCGTGCCGGTTTTACCTGCACCAACGACATGGTCGAGCAACACGGTGGGCTCAGCAGCGATCCTGGCCACCGCATCACGCTGGTACGGGTGCGGCGTGAACGCCGGGGATAGTCCCGGTAACTGCAAGAAGCGGCCATCATGTTTGGGCGGTACCCACGAATTGAACCGGCGGTTCCACTCGGTGACCAGCCGGTCGCGGCGCGCATCATCCGACCACAACCACGACCGGAACTCCCCGACCACCTTGCGGGACTGGACCTGCGCCAAAATCGTGGCCTGGGCATCAACCTCGGGAGCTCCGGTGTCCTCGCGCAGCTTGGCCGGATTCTTCACCACGATCGGCCGCTGGTTGAGCAACAACTCGAACATCTCGACCGCATCAATCGACTTGTCCACATGGGCGTTGTCGGCACCGTAATCGGTGCGCATCAACGGCGTATCACGCTGCCAGCGGGGCACATCGACCGTCCAGCCCTGCGAGGACCGATCCACCGAAACCTCACTGGCACCGAAGACCTCCCGCACGAACTGGGCATAGTCCTTCGGCTCAATCCAGGTCGCACCAATACTGACCGCACCGATCTGTCCCGGCTGTTTCTGCTCGGGGATCACCTGCGCCAGTGCCGCCTCGAACTCGACCAGATCGGTATTGCCCGGATCCTCAGCCACGGCTGCCAACACCCGTTCGTGTTTGGCAAGGACGTTGCCCGACAACGCCACCGCAGCTGGTACCAGCATTCCGTTCTGATCGGGGTCGGCGAACACCAACCCACGGATCTGCTCGCGGGCCTGACCGGTGTCGGTGCCCAGCAGCTGCGCCACTCGCTCCAGCTCGACTGCGCCGGTCTCTCCCACCGCGATCGACACTGCTTCGTGTGGCGATTGCGCTGAGCGCATCGCGGTCGGTGCCACCACCACATCGCGGGAGAAGATCGCCGTCTTGGACACTTCCCCTGTTTCGGAGTCGTAGCGTTCCAACGCCACCAGCGCAGCCAGCGACGGGTCTTGGCGCAACGCCTCCAGATGGGTTTGACGTCGAATCCGCGGCGAGGCCTGCCACGCTTTTTCTTCCAACTCGCCGGCCACCGACTCGGGCAACACCCCCTCGTAGGACAATCCGTCCTCGTCGCGGTTGGCTTCACGCCATTTCCGTTCCAGGGCTTCGAGTTTGGCTTGCGCTTCGACCGGGGTCCGTTCCTTGCCGCCGGTGATCTTCGAGCGGTTGATCGGACCGTAGGCGGAAACGTAGGCGTCGTACAAAGTGCCCAGTTCGCTACGCAACGCCTCACGGGTGTCCAGGTCGGTGTCGGTGCGTTGAGCAGCAATCGTCGCCTCAGCCACATCACGCATCCGCAGCAAATGCCGGGTTTCGGTGCGCCGGGTACCAGGGATCGTCAACGTCTCCGAGCCGTCGAGTCCCTGCCGCACGAACTGATCGTTCTCGCTGTCGTACTCCACCCGCCCGATCGGTCGCTGGTTGGCATACAGCTCGCGGGCATTGGCCATACCTGCCTCAAAGGTGCTCGCCCGGGCCGGACGTGGCCGTGCGGTCAGCCCCAGACCCCTGCCAAGCGCGGTATCGACCTGAGCTGCCAGGACGCTCGAGAGCTGGCGTGGCACCTCCTCGAGGTCATCTGCCACGACCACCAGTGCGTTGTCGCGATACAGGCTGCGATCGGCGCGCATCTGTCCGAGCACAAACTCTGGGTGCAGGTCGAAGAGCTGGTTGACCTGCACTAACTGTTCGCCGCCATCGCGGCCTGGGACCATCGTCGAGCCCGACCGCAACCAGTCCACCGTCGCCGGATGCGGTGGCTCTTGGCCTTCGTCGCGTTTGCGGAACACCAACACATCGGTGACCACCTGGGTGGCGGCAACCCTGGCAAATGCGTTGGACGGCAACCGCACCGCGCCCACCAGATCGGCCATCTGATGGATCTCCTGGCGGGCCTTGTCGTCGGTGGCGTCCATCGTCCAGGCCGAGGTGATTGCCGCGACGTACCCGCCCGGTGCGGTCAGATGCAGCGACTTGATCAGAAAGTGGTTGTGGATGCGATGACCGGCAGCGTTGTGGACCGGGTCCGTGGCGGTGAACGATCCGAACGGGACGTTGCCGATTGTCGCGGTGAAACTGTGGTCGGGAACCCGAGTGACCTCAAAACCTTCGTTGCGGATCTGGGCATCGGGATAGAGCAGATGCGCGATCCGGGCCGTGGTCGGATCGAGCTCGACGCCCACCATCGTCGCCGACTCCGGCGCCAATCCCACGAAGTTGCCGCTGCCGCACCCCGGTTCCAGTACCCGGCCACCATCAAAACCAGCGCGCTCCAACGCCTCCCACATCACCTGGGCGATCGCCGGATCGGTGTAGTGGGCATTGAGCGTCGAGGCTCGCGCTTCCTGATACTCGCGGTCGGTGAGCATCGAGACCAGCTGGTCGCGTTCTGCGTCCCACTCGCTGCGGCTGGTGTCAAAGATGTTCGGGCAACCACCCCACCCCGACCACGCCGAGAGCACCTGCTGCTCGGTGGGGCGGGCATAGCGGTCCTCGCGCTCACACGTGGCCACCACTTCAAGGGCGGCAATGTTGGCCCGTGCCCGCGACTTTTCCCCTGAGGGCACCAACACCCCGCCAGGGTGGATGAACGGTACCGGCGGTACGAACACCGGCTCTGTGGCCACCTCAGCGACCGCAACAGGGGTTTCTGACGCCTCGGGTTCGGCCTGGACTGGTGCCGTCTCGATGGGATCAGGATCAGGTTCCAGGCCGCTGACCTGGTGGGTGGCGCGAATCCATACCCTCGAGCCGTCCGGACGGCGGGCCTCACGGGTACGCACCTTCGCCAGCTGCGAGAGCGGCACACCCATCTCGTCCTGACTGACCAGCGGCAACGCCTCGACCTGGTCGGCGTCGGCCGGCAACGGTGTGCCACCGGGATCGATGACCGCCGGATCGACCGGCATCCGAAAATCATCCAAGGACTCAAACAGCAGTCCCTGGGTTTCGGTCAGCTCTGCCGCGCGCGCAGCTCCGCCACGGCGGCGTCGAGTTGTGCCTGATACTCGCGCACCAGTGTCCCGAGTTCCTGTGCCAGTGGATCGTCCGGGCCGATCGGTAGCGGCAGGTTGTCCTCGCTGCGGGCCTGCAACAGATCCCCCGCCAATCCCAGGAACTCCGTCGTCTCGGTCGGCCACACCTGCTCGGTCAGCCGCTCGATCTCCGGTTCCGCTTCGCTGGCCTCGGGACGCTTCCAGCGCTCCATCGCCGGTAGTAACTGGACTGGCGGTTCCTGGTCCTCGGGCGACTCCTGATCCTCCGCCGCCCGGTAGCCCTCCCACAGCTGCTGCTCCAACACCAGCTCCTGGGCCGCTGACCGGGCTTGATTGTGCAGTCCCATCCGTTCGGAATAGTCCGCCGCCCGTCCCATCGACTGCTCCCAGGTTGCGATCACCTGGTGCTCGGTGCTCGCCGTCAACTCGGCGATCATCTGTTCCAACTCCGCGGTCTTGTCCACCACGAAGTCCTCGTACGTCGCGCGGTCCATCTCGGCCAACTCGGTCCGAAATCTCGTCTCGACCGCTGCCCTGACCTCGCTCATCATGTCCACTTTCTGTCTGATTGTGCTGGGCAAATAGATCCAACTGGTCGCCATCGCGACCAGCAGAGTTACTGGTAGCCATGTTGGATACGCCTATTCAATTTGGTTGCAGAGTGCCCCAAGCATCGAACAGCCGTCATGAACTATCAACCACTCTCCCGGTGTAGTGCCTGACTCAACAGCTCCCCACAATCCCACCTCCCTTGCCTGCGCTGCGACTCCGGAAGACTCAAAGTCGTTGCGGTACCGATTGTTTTGGTTCTGGTATGCCGGAGTCGAGCACGGCACCAGTCATGTCTCCGTCAGCCACCCGGATCACCTTCGCTGAATAGCCATTCCCAGATGCAGCGACTGGGGGTGGCGTGGTCCCGGCACTTGTCCGACGCCGCACCCGGCCACAACGATCGGCAGGCACATCAAAGCCACTGCGCCCGAATGCACAGCGGCACAACGCTACTGAATCTCATTGTTTCACCAGCGCCAGCGAGGTTGTGCTCCTTGGCGACAGCGCCACGATCAGCTCTTGGCGGCGGGTCATCGACCACAGCAGTGCGGCGGCAACAACTCCGGCCCACACCCACGCCCAGATCCAGTCATCGGTGACATTTAAGGCAATGACGGTGAGGTTGTTGAGTAGGTGTGCGGCGATCAGTCCGACCAATGAGCCCACGATGGCGTAGATGATCGCTGCCGCTGCTCCCCAGCCCACGGCCAGCGCACCTCGCTCCCATCCCTGGTACAGATGCATTACTCCTCGCGAGAGCGCTGAAGAGGCGATGAGCGGAACGAGAACCAGCATCTTTCGTTGAAAACGGCTGGCAATTACGGTGGGCAGTGCAGCGAAGACGGGCTCTTCCATAAATCCTGCCGAAAGCGTCCACACCGCTCCCCATCCCAACCGCTCAGATGGCACATCGCCTGCAGGAAGAGCAAACATCTGGATCCCGGCAGCAAGAACCAGCGCCACGCCGAAGACAGCGAACGTCGCCACGCACCGAGTTCCCGGACGAGATAGAGGGCGGTGATCAAGCCTGTTGACGCGGCGGTCCCACCACACCAACCCGCTGACCCCAACGGTCGAGCAGGCTCCCAGAAATACTCCGGCCATAGCCTCCTGGCTCGCCATTTCCCGGCCGCTACTGGTGCCGCTGTCGCCGGTGAACGCTGTCCAGCTCTCAACTACCAGCGAGCCCACACTGATAACAGCTATCAACGTGCAGAATGCTGCGGCCCACCCCACCGCGTTTGGCCAGTACCTGGGCAAACCACGAAGCTCTTGCCGCAGAATCACATGCCACGGAAGGTGTTCGTCGTTCCCCGTTTCGACATGCTCACGCGTCGCCAACGTCTTTGCGTTGCTTCGTCATACCGACCGTGGATGGCTCTCGTGACGGCTTACGCAAGGTCACAAGCCAGCCCGCACCGCTGAAGAGTGCAACTCCGACTGCGCCGTAAATCATGACCTGGGCGATGACACTCTCAGGAATCTGACCTTTCCCGACGAAGGTCGGTACACCAAGAGCGATGCCCAGAAAGAGCGCGCTCGCACCACCTGCGAGCGCGAACACGGTATGTCGTTTAGCCCGGTTAGGTTCACGTAACGCCACCATGCAACAGAACAGCCCTACCAAGAGAGCTGTACCAAGCATGACGTAAACAAGCGCGGTCACGGTAGCCTCGCCACCTGGCATTTCGATCGTCGATTCCATCTTTTAATCCCCCTGGTTTGTCAGAGCGCGGGCTGGGTCGGATAACTACTCACCTGCGGCAGCTGTGAGTTTTTGGTTGTCAGATGTCGAACAGTCCCGGCTGCTCGTCAGCCGCCTGGATGTCGGTGCGGGTCTTGTACGTCTCGATCCATGCACGAACCTCTGCCTCATTGGCTTCAAATATGTCAGCCAGGTCCGACAATGGCCGGCCACCGCAGTGCAGGTCGTAGACCATGCGCTCCCGGTCTTCAGGGGTTTCGTGCGCGTAGAGCGAGCTGTCTCCGGTGGTCATTGCGGCCTAACCCTCCGCTGGCATGTCGTCGGGGTTTCCTCGCAGGGCTGCAAGCCGGTCACGCACATCGCGGGCCTTGCGGCCATGCTGGGCCATGTACTCGAACAGTTGATCCTCGGGCAGGGTTTCAGCGGCGTGGATGAGTCCTTCGCCTGCTGCTCGATAGAGCCGCCGGTACGCCAACGCAAGAACTCCGGCGGCATAGGCCGGGGCCTGGACTCCTGAAATGGCAGGGCCTTGTGACCAGGGGTTTGCGGCGGTGGCAGTGTCTGCGACGTAGCTGAGCAGCATCGTCAGCTGGGAGGCGGTGTGGGCCTGTCCCCGTCGGCGCAATTCGCTCAGCACAGCGACTGCGGTATGGGGGGATTCTTCCCCGCCTTGGGTGAGGATCTGGCGGATGATGCTGAACACCACCGCCGCGCTCTGCCCGTAAAAGTCGCTCGCTCGCACGTACTCGGTGGCAGCCAATGCCGTGTCACGGTCTGCCCACATCAAAGCGCATAGAAAGAACGATTCGGCCTGCTCAGCAGGATCATTGCTGTCGACCAGTTCCGGTCCCGGAGGGTCGCCGGTGTACAGATCGAACACCTGCGCTGAACGCTCGGGCTCGGAGCCTTTCGCCGTATTGCCCATCGTCTCGCTCCCTGCTGTGGTGTGTGTCGGTGTCTACGCCGGTAAGTGCGTTGATCGCCCACCGCTGGTTGCGGTGTCGACCTCTGTGTCGAAATCCTCGTCGGCCGGCGTGTTCGCGCAGCCTGGAGCGTGGGGATCACTGAAGTGCTCTCCACAGACGGGGCAGCAATCGTTGGTGTCAGGATTCATCGTCCCCGGAGTTGTAGTAGCCATTTCCAGTGTCCTTTCAGGCTGCGGTGCGGGTCAGGTTTTTGATGTGGTCGGGGCGGAAGCCTGACCAGTGCTGATTTCCGGTGACGACGACGGGGGCTTGGAGGTAGCCCAGGCTCATGACGTAGTCGCGTGCTTGGGGGTTTTCGGTGATGTCGACGATTTGGTAGTCGAGCCCGTTTTTGTCGAGGGCTTTGTAGGTGGCGTTGCACTGCACACACGCAGGCTTGCTGTAGACGGTGATCGCTGCATCAGTCATGGTGTCGAATCCTTCGGTCTCGTGCGACTGGCCCTGCTTCATGTATCCATGATATCGTGAATTATGTTGTGCCGCAACCACTTTCACTAGAGTTATCCCTGCACAGAGGGCATTTCAGGGCTGTCATTTCCTGATACATGCCGACCTCTGGGCGCCGGGGTGGGTGTCCAGTTGCAGGCGGTGAGAGCTGGTGCGAAATAAGCGCAGCGCGTGCCAGGTATTGGCGCATGCCTGCTTGACGCGCTCCCCGGAGCCTGGAGACAGTCGGGTGATCCGGAAATACCCCCAACGGCATTGACGCACAGGATCACTGACAGTCGATGCACATCCATCCAGCCGCGGTCAGGGTGCAGATCTGCAACTCTCCGCAGCACTCGCAGCCCACCCTCTCTGCGCGCGGCCCGGCGAACAGTTCCACCAGGTCATCGTCGAGAAATCCCGATGGGCCATACGCTTCCTGGCACCAGCGGCAATATCTGGCCGTTTCGTCATGCGGCACCGAATGCGTGCATCCGGGAAATCGGCACACGCTCATCTCGGCAGCAAAGTAAAAGTCATACGCCTCAGTCGGTTTGATTGCTTCCATGGTTGCACTATACCTGGTATAGTAGCGGTATGGGAAGAGCCTCCGGAACACTCACCAAAGATCAGCGTTGGCTCTGCTACGCCGTGACTGGTTGGCAGATGCTCGATTGCCTCATCGACCCCAAACGGGGCATCAGCGCACTGATGACCTCGATGAGCGGCAGCACCAACGGACAGCGCCGGGGCGAAGGCCCGGACTGGCTACGCGGCGGATTCCGCTGCGCATACGGCGTCATCACCTCCGGACTGCACTACCACCCCACCTACCGGGGCGAAGTTGTGGTCACCACTGCCCAACTCACCGCATTCGCCGTTTCCTTGCCCGCCAGCGTGATCGCTGATCTGCGACAGTGTCGTGCCAGCGACGATCCACTCGGAATCGGGGCAACTCAGTTGCTGCGCAGAGTGTTCGGCATCGACACCATCGATCAACCCGAAGACCTACTCGACCTGCTCACCCTCACCGACCACTGAACCAAAGGACCACATCATGGCCACCTACCGCGTCTACTTCCACGACGGCACCTACCTGTCTGACCTCACCGTCGGCAGCGCCACCGACGCCGCCCGCCTAGGCGAAGAAGGCAGCGGGGAAAAGGTCGTCGGCGTGATCGACACCGACCTGTTCGGCCCGGCCTGCGGCAGCGACGCCGCCCGCGCTATCCGCCTGCACTCACTTCATGGAGACAACTGATGACCATCCAACTCGACCTCTTCGACATGGCTGCCGCTGATGCCCAAGCCGAGCGTGAAACCCATGGCATTCCAAGCCTACGAGGGCATGGAAGACCAGCTGGGGGCGCTAGGATTGGTGCTCAACTGCGTGGTGTTGTGGAACACCGTCTACAGCAACCGCGCCTTGGACCAGCTACGCGCTCAGGGCTACCCGGTGCTCAATCCCGACGCCGAACGCATGTCGGCGTTTATCCGCGGCCACATCGGCATCGACGGTCACTACGCCTTCCATCTGCCCGACCTCGGCGGCAACCACCGGCCGCTGCGCGACCCGGAGGCTCACGAAGACGACTGACCAGCCACACCGGACCGCCGATCCGTTCTGATCCGCGCTGCACAGTAGCGGACTCTTCACCGGACTCCCGGCCCACGCCACGTGATGGGCCCTTGGTTCAATCAGGAATCCCAGCTCGGGCATCCAGCCGTTGCTGACGGATACCAGCGGTGTCGACCAACGGCATCGCACGCGAAATTCGTTCCCTGACCACGTCAAGCTGCAACGAAGCCGTATGGTCCGATTCGGATTCCCATATCTCGGTTGCCCATACGCCGTCGGGGTCTGTCTCGTCGATGGCAACGACGTAGAGCCGACACCCTGGCATCGGCTCCGTGTGCTCGCCCTCTACGAGGACTTTCAGCAACTCGTCCCGTTTGCCGGGTTTGGCACCGAGCCGACCGTGAATCATGAACATGTCGTCAGACAATACTTCGAGCCACCGACTGCCCGCGCCTGGGAATCGTTTTCAAGCCCGCGCAGTGTGCTTCTCCCACCGGCCCCAGAGCCCACTGTCGCAAACCACCTGACCGACCGCGCGACGGCCGCGCTGCGGGGGCGCGCGCCAAGTCACCTCCGCCGCCGCGCGGCGGGGTCGGTCTCGGCCTGATACCGCACCAACCCCTCATCGGACACTCGGGCGTATTTGGCGAGGCTTCGCACCGAGGAATGTCCGGACAGTTTCATCAGCACCGGTGTGGACGTGCCGTCCTCTGCCGCGTGGGTCAACCGCGAGTGCCGCAACTGGTGCACCGTGTACGGGCCGTCGTCGTAGTGCTCGGTGTGGGCCTCGAACAGTTCGGCGGCGCGTTGCCAACCTCTACGGCGATCGGCCCGAAGGCTGGCCCATCATCACCGACCGCGATCACAACGGTGCCCGCGCCATCCCTGGCCGATCCCCCTGGGGTGGCTACGACGTCGCCGCCCATTCCCTCGCCCATACCGCCTGATCAAAGGACTTTTCATGGACTACCGCCAAGCCCCCGCCATCGTCACCGCCGACCTGCCCGACACGCTCGCGAAAGTCATCCCAACCAGGGACGGGTTCGTGTTGTGGTGGACCGACAACGTCGTCAACGAGTGGACCGAAACCCATTCCGATCTCGGTATCGCGCTGGCCAGGCTTGCCGTGCTCCATCATTGCGTCGCCCACGACACTGGCTTCGCCGATCCCGAACCCCACGACTTCTCATCATCTGCCGCCACATTCCTCGAGGCGAGTATCAGCCCGCCCTACACGACACGGTGATGTCACATCCCGGTGCGATACTCAAAACCTCTGCAACCCAGCTCAATCCACGGTCGAGGTACCCATGCGCCACAGATTGATCACATTGATCAACGAACCATCCGCACCGCTCAACCTCGACGCCATCGCAGCACTGGTCACCAGGCTTCCCATCGACGCCCAACTGACGATCAACGAATCATCGGCGGTCAAAGCCGCCTACCAGCGAGCCTTACGCACCAGCTCCCCCACACTCAGCGACCTCGCGCGCGAGCTACACCAAGGCACTCGGCCGGTATAGTGCCCACCGTGGCCGAGGCAACCAAAGACACCGAACTCCAAGCGCTCCGCCGCTCCATCGAAGCCCTCTCAGCTGCCCAACAAGCCGTCAGCGAGCTCCTCGCAGACCGCGACACCCACATTCTCGCTGCCAAGAAGGCCGGGGCTTCCTGGACCGAACTCCAAAAGGCCGGCGACCTCTCACCCGGCGGCCTACGCAAAGTCCTCCAACGCCACGACCTTCTCTAAGCAGGGGCGATCGTTAGGGTGTCAGGATAAAGCCTGCTGCACCGAACTCCCGACGCAGTTCTTCCATCCAGTTGCCTTGCCTGCCTATGTAGACAAGTCCGTTGATGTCCGAGGGGTGCTCGATGTCGCCGTCAGTGATGACAGCGACTTTGCCTCGCCCGAGCTGTCCCAGGAAGTAGCCCATCTCGAAAACTACATTCTGCCTTGCCCGTAGCTTAAGGTCTGTGTCCGCAACCGCCCGCCCAACATCGTCGGGAGTGGCGAGGATGATCGCGTAGCCGACGTGCGCTGCGTAATGCTCGAACTTCTCGATTAGAGTCCTACCACCGCTCGCTTCTTCGGCGAGCGTGAGCGGTTTTAGGCCACGGTTATTCAGCCAGTTCTCCACTTCATGGCGGAACGCGGTGTTGTGCCCATGAACGATGAAGATCCTGTCTTTGGCCACTGTCGGGGTCTCCTTCACTGGCGCGCTTATACGGGCGGACCTGGCAGTCACCGTCGCCGAACCAGCACGGCGACTAGGAGCGGTAATGCTACTCGATACTGGCTCGTGTCGGCTCGACTCAGGAGCATCGACATGGTTCCAGCGCAGTCCACCGGAGTCGGTTAGTTCCCCGCCGGCCGCTTTAACAGCCGCCTGCATCTTCCTCACCATGCGCATGTCACGGTCGCTCGGATCATCACCGAAAAGATATTGCAGAATATCAACGAGTTCCGTTGCGAGCGCCCGTGCTGTCTCATCGTCAGCGTCCTCGAAGGCACCTGACACTTTGGCCTGCTTATTGATTCCTTTGTACTTTTTTGATTCGATCAGCGCACTCTGTAGCGCAGTGTCGATCTGAGACTGACTCGGTCCACCCCCGCCACTGAACGCGGCGCTAAACGGACCCGACAACCTCAGACCGACTCTCATTGCTTCCTCTTCCCGACACCGCTCTAACGAAGCCTTCGCACTCAAGATCGCCTCGACCCGATTATCACTCTGCCGCAGGCCAAGGGCCGTAGCCACGACTTCAGGGGCGACATGCCCAGACCACTTCAGCGACCTGGTCTCGGTGGATGGAGAGATCGGCGTTCCGCATCTCTTGCACCTTTTGTTCACCTTCCCCGCGTTGCTGCCACAACGACAAGACCATGAGATGCGCTCCATCCGAGCAGTCATGCAGCAATTCTGCCCCAGACTGGCATGACTCATGCCGCAAGCGCACGCGATGTTCTGAATCCCTTACTGACCGCGACCTTCGGCGATCACCGTGTCGCGGTCATCCCATCCCGTCCCGTGCGTGCGCGTTTGTCCAGAATCGTCGTCCCGGACTGTCATCGACCACGTCGGGCTCGACGGATCAGGTCCCCGATCAATGCTCAGCACCGTGTAGGTGTGCCCCCAATAGTGCGACCGGTAGCGACCTCCGACCTTTCGAGGCCCAATCTCGACATCAACAAGATTCATACCCACCCTCGCTCCCTCCCTACCGTCCGCTGACCGCCGATTGTCGGGCCGTCGTATCTTGCACGTCTGACATCCTCAAGCGACCGCTGGCCAACGCTCTATGGTCTCACCAGAAATTGCCTCGACCAGGGCCGACACGATCACTTCCGCGACCGGCGGGGTGACGGCGTTTCCGTACTGGCGGACTCGCTGGCGCTTGTTCCCCAGGACGACGTACGTGTCGGCGAAGGCCATCGCCCGCCCAATTTCGTGCGGTTCGAGCATCCGAAACAGCACGTCAGCCAGATCCACTGGTACGTGCGTGGTTTCGAGTAGCGATTGGTGGCCGGCCGTGGTGACGGTGCGTGCCACTTCGGTCACCGGTGTGGTCATCTCGGCCCCGCCGTTGTTGTTGCGCATGAGCAGCGCGTGCCGCTCGACCGTGGTGCACGTCGGCAGAGGTGCAGCAGTAGTGACGGTTCCACCGTTGCCGTAGTAGCTGGTAATGAGTCCGTGGTGGTTGCCCGAGGCTGTGACGGTGGCGAGAGGATCACTCACTGCGCGCACATCACTACTCCCACCACGTAATTCGGTGATGAATGGTGGGTAGGCAAGTCCGGTCTCATTGCGGGTGGTCATGGTGCGCAGTGGCACGGACGCCGGAACTGCGGTTTTGCCGATCCGACCCTCGACAGGGACTGTCAGTGCCCTGCTGCGCCCGCTGATGGTTTCTGCCGGTTCTGCATCACTCGACCAGTAGCGGTCGATGCCTGCTTTGATCCGCGCAACGGTCTTCTCCGCGAGCGGTCGATCCCGGTCCCCGATCCGTGTTCCCTGCAATGTCCAGTCAATCGCGTGCGCAGCGGGGGTCGCCGGCGGTTCGAGCACGGCGTAGCGGCACGCCACATTTGGGCAGCGGTACAGGTATTGCTGCCGGTAGCGGCCCATATCCGCCCCCTGTCGCTTGAACACCTGGAGGGCATCGACCCACTGTTCACAGCTGTCGCAGAACGCACGGGGCCGAAGCCATTTGTCCCAGTCGGGTTCTCGCCCGAGGCCCTGATCCCAGTAGGCCACATACAGCCGATCTCGGGACTGAGGTGCAGGTGCGGTACGACCTGGCTGAGCGTGCATCGAGTTGATCGCAATAACTCGAGTGCGGTAGCCGAGCGCCCGGATTTCACCGATCCAGCGATCCCACTGGTCCCAACCCCGCACCTCGACAACGTTTTCCACCACGCCCGCTCGCACCCGTCCACCCCGAGCAATCACGCCCGCGAGGTACATCGGGACTTCCTCCATGAGGGCACGTGAGCGGTCGGCCTCATCATCACGTGGAGTGTCAAACAAATCGCCCTGCATGGTGTCGGCGAAGTCTCGCTTCTTACCGCGAGCCCCTGACCACTGCGGGCATTCAGGAGATGCCCAAAACAAGTCCGCGACCGGCCACTTCTCCACCGGCGCAAGACGAATGTCCCCGAGGTAGTGGTCAGCCTCGGGAAAATTTGCGGCATGCGACTCGACCGCCTTTGACCAGTGATTCGCCGCACGCGAAACACGCACACCAGGCACCGACTCAACACCCTGCGACGATCCACCTGCCCCGCAAAACCAGTCCATAAGTTCCAACATGACCCAACCTTAACCCTATGTAGGGGTAAGGTCAATGGGTTAGAATCTGTTTTGTGGCAACGATCCGATACTTAAGCTTGGCGGAATTCGCTGCGCGCGTTGGAGTTTCGCCAGACACCCTGAAGCGCTACAAGCTTCCCCCCGAAGATGGAGTCATAGGCCGCTACCGCGGCTGGCTACCCGCAACCGTCGACCATTGGAACGAGAATCGACCAGGGC
This sequence comes from Williamsia sp. Y844, assembly GCF_056786475.1. Lineage (NCBI taxonomy): Bacteria > Bacillati > Actinomycetota > Actinomycetes > Mycobacteriales > Nocardiaceae > Williamsia > Williamsia sp. Y844. Next base: position 2,341,896 of record NZ_JBXCJB010000001.1, on the reverse strand, counting down.
GTGGAGCTCGGACAGACCTGCATACTCCACCCTCGACTACGGAGTAGTAGCAGACATTCGAGCTCTGAAGAGTCAACTGGCATGCTTCTGTCGCAATTGAGTCAGAATTACTACTGTGCGCCCAACCTTCATCGTCCTCGACACCAACATCCTCGTTCCGACTCCCGACTTGTACGGCAAACAGTGGGATGACTTGCGGAACAACGCAGCGGAATGGAACCTGCGCGTTGTAGTCCCGGAAGTGGTCGTCATGGAAACGATCAAGAAGGTACAGGAGAAATGGGTAGCGCAGATGGCAGCGCTTACGGACATCAGGTTTTGCCAAGCTCTGAAACAGAATGAGGCTCAAGCCTCGATGGTTGAGGCCATCGCTGACGCGGTCGCGGCATATCCAGAGAAGCTCAGAGACGAACTGAAAGCGCTTAGTGCAGAGGTTGTTCCACCTCCCGAATCAATCTCGCTCATGGAGCTCGCCGAGTGGGCAGCGGACGGTCGAAAGCCGTATAACAAGGGAAGTAAGGATGGTCTTCGCGACGCCCTGATCTGGCATACAGTGCGCGAGGTTGCGCGGACCCACCCCGGTTGCGATGTCTGGTTCATCAGTGACAACACAGGCGATTTCGGAAGGAATAAGAGCCGCGAAGACCTACCTCTACCGCTACATGAAGAGCTGCTCGCCGATCTGCGAGCAGACAGCACCGAGGACCAGGTCAAGTATCTAGATCGACTCCACCGACTTGAGCCACACCTGGCAAGCGAGTACTCGCCTCTCGACGAACAGGGACGCAGCGCCCTAATCGACCAGCTGAACAAAGATCATCTTGCCTCCACTCTCAAGGAGCATCTGCTTCGCTTCGAGCTCGACCCCGAGGCTGCGGCGTTGCCACTTTTCACCAGGTTTGCCCAGATCACGGATTCAACCGCTATCGATCCAGACTTCCGGTTCCAGGACGTGGCTCGCCGGCCAGGAGGAACCTGGACAGCACAGATCGCCGCCGATGCCGAACTCGGCGTACATGCCGCGCTCGACTTCGAGATTCGAAAACCGTCACGAGTGTCGGCTCGGGTCAGCATTGATGCAACAGGGCTCGTTGAAGAACTCGAAATCGATGCAGTAGAAGCACTCCCCGACGACCCCGGCAAGGCCGCATGGGAGCAGCTCCGAAACTCCAGTCTCTTCGACAGATACCTTCATCTGAATCCGAATACTCATCCAGTGCTGTTCAGAGACTTAGACCTGGGCGGCAACGCCGCAATGTTCAGAAACTTAGACCTGGGCAACGCGTTCAGAGACTTAGACCTGGGCAACGCGTTCAGAGACTTAGACCTGGGCGGCAACACCGCAATGTTCAGAGACTTAGACCTGGGCGGCAACACCGCCAACCTGTTGAAAGACCTCGTGCCATCGATCGACACCGCTCATATGTTCAAAGACCTAGTGCCGCCGATCGACACCTCCGCATACTTCAATGCCCCCGACTTCGACGAAAGTGCGGGTTCGACAGAAGACTCCGATGACGCAAGTGACGATGCATCAGGAAGTCCAACGGATCGATCATCAAACATTGATCCGGGTACCCCTACCGACGAGACCGAGGATTGAGGCTGAACCCGGCTCTATACGGATCTCTGTGCCATCAACGAACGCTTTGGCACACTCATCAATCGGCCGCTAGCGCGGCTGGCTGACCGGAGACTGCTAAATCTCCTCGCATCAACGCGCTCTTTCGTCGATGAAGAGCAAGAAGCGTGTCGGCGATATCCTCAGCCTCCCTCCGACCTTTGGTGCGGAGCACTTCCATCCGCGCATCATCAGCAAGCTCCTGCCACGCGGCTCCAAGTTGATCACTGGTATCCGCTCTTACGTCACTGCTCAAAAATGTTGCAGCAGCAGAGCATCCGGCCGAAACGAGAGCAATCAACCCCGCCGCTATGCGCAGCCTCTCGTCAGCCAACGCCCCTGCACCAGAGACCCCTGCCAACACAGCAGCTGGTAGACCCAACGAAAAGTATGCGCGTCGCCAACGCCTGCTGGCGCGTCGACACTCGTACGCGCGTAAGTCCGACTCCGCGACCAAACCGATGAGTGCATCCCGATTGGAGGAATGCGTTTCGCCCAGCCGACGCTCAACAGACGAGCGCAGCTTGGCCGCCGGCCCGCGCCTCAGCCAGCTCCGGTTGCTGCGCGAGCGTTTGATGCTCAAGGGTTTGATGCTCGAGGGATTCTCAGCAGACTCACCAAGGCGTATTAGCCAACGATTCGGCACTACCTCGCGATCGGGGCCCCACATGACGAACTGTTCGTATAGTTTGCGTCGCGCATCGGTGCCAAGCGGAATGTTGGAGAGCACATCGTCGCCAGCCTGAGGACCATCACTGTCCTCTGTTCCGTGTGAATCGCTTTCACCTGCCATTCCAAGATTCTCCCGTACTCGCGAGGCAACCGCCCAGAAGTTGGGGCTACGACCCTCATCTTCGGCACGTTCCGAAAAGGTTCGTTTTCAGAACACCACCCGAGACTGCGATAGCCCTGGAGACAACACTCTGCTTCCGTAAGACTATATAGGCATTTGTAATGAATTGCTTATACAGGGTTACAGAGTGTTACAGTGACGCCATGGATCCAGCCCTGAACCCCTACACACCCGGTTCCGGGCGTAAGCCGCCGTCTCTACAGGGTCGCGATCACGAAATCGAGGCCTTCGACTTGCTCGTGGCTCGAGCGAAGTCCCGCAAGTACGGGCGGGGAATGGTCCTCCATGGTCTTCGGGGGGTCGGCAAAACAGCCCTGCTCACCCACCTGCGCGGTCACGCTGAACATCACGGCTGGTACACCGTGGCCATGGAGGCGCAGAGCACCTCAGCGGGTGCCCGCACCAACCACCGCCAACTCGCCTCCTCACTACGGCAAGGGCTACGTCGCTACAGTCGCAAACACGCCTTCAAACAGGGCGCCGACAAGATTCTCAGCCTGATCGAGGGTTCCTCGCTGTCTGTGGCCGGCGTGTCGATGGCCGCTCCTTCCCACGCCAGCGAGGACGTGGCCTTCGACATCGAAGAGATCATCGAATCCATCGGCGAGACCGTACGCAGCACCGGCACAGCGTTAGCGATCTTCGTCGACGAAATGCAAGACCTCGATCAGGATCTGATGTCTGCCCTCGTGGTAGCCCAGCACCGCGCCAACCAAGAAGATTGGCCGTTCTACGTCATCGGAGCTGGACTACCGAGCCTGCCATCGGTGCTCGCGGAGGCACGCTCCTACGCAGAACGGCTCTTTCTGTATCGCACCATCGGCCCTCTCGACCACGCGCAGGCCTGCCATGCACTCGCTGATCCCTCCGAGTCAATGGGCGGCAGCTACAGCGCGGATGCTCTGGAAATGATCGTGCAAGCGACCGAGGGATACCCTTATTTCCTGCAAGAGTTCGGCTCAGCGATGTGGGATGTCGCTCCCCGCTCCCCGTTCACCCGCCTTGATGCCGAGGCAGCCATCGACATCGGCACAGAGCAACTCGACCATGGCTTCTTCCCGTCCAGATGGGACCGAGCAACCCCAGCCGAACGCAAATATCTACGGGCGATAGCCGACACCGGAGAAGCCGCACCCCGCACTGCCACACTGTCGATCACTCAGAATGCCGCCGGCCCACACCGAGCCAGCCTCATCGACAAGGGCATCATCTACGCCCCCGAACGCGGCCGAATCAGCTTCACGGTTCCCGGCATGGCCGCCTTCATCGCAAGACAACACGAAGACTGATGACCCGCATGCAGCAACGGGCACAGTTTTGTCACCGTACAAGGAGAAGATTTTCCGGCCCGCAGTCCGCGTGCTGCATAATCGCTCCAGGCAGAATACGCACTGTCTCTGAGGGGAATCAGATGAGAAGGTTCAACCTAGCCGCGATCGCTACGGCGGCATGCATACTCTCTGCCTGCACCAGCGATCCAGCTGAACCACCCCAGGTGTCGGAAAGCAACACTTTCGAGGTCGAATGGGACATAGAGACCAGCGAGCCGCCGGACCCTGAAGCAACGCTTCACCGCGCAACCGTCGAAGGCACCGTGGACAACCAACAACTCAACCTCATCGAGTTCACCCAGACCTGCACACGAAGCGAAGATGGCAACGAAGTGACCGTTTCCGCCGAGACCCAGGGTTACGGCTACAACGACTACAACACCGGAGTCGGTGTCGGAACCTTCACGATCGAACTGACCGACCTACTTGGCCCTGCACCGATCGTCGAGCGAATCAGCATCATCCGCTCCGTAGGTCCTAACGTCACCGACATCGTGTACGTCGCCAACGTAAAAGGCGAGAGCCCCACCGGATCCGCCACCGCAACACGCGAAACGCCAGACACCTATGCCATTACCGGCAGCGCACCCGATGCCTTCGACCCCGCGCGCACCAAAACGGTCGCTGCGAAAGCGACGTGCCAACAGCCACCAGTCCCGACACCATGAAAACACCGCGAAGGGCTTCACATCGCAAGACGCTGGCCTCGGCACCGGCGCGCCGCACTAACGTGCGCGCTCCCAACCTGCACCGCCTAGTGCCGTCAACGGTCACCCCCAAAGCAACACACCAATAACCAGTGCCAGGCCTGCCTGTTTAGTAGGCGAAGTCTCCTGCTGAGCTGGTGGTTGAGTGAGCGAGGCGACGAGCCCTCACCGATGTTGTGGACATTCGGATCGCTAGCCTCCGGGCTGTCACCAGTAGTCAATGACCTTCATACCGAACCGCACGAAAGGTGTTGGTTGAGACTAAGTCATCAACCAACACCTTCGTTACCAACTGTTAAGCATGGTAAGCATAAACGACGTACCCATCCGGGTCTTCATTGTAACCAAGAACACGGTTCTTATCATAGAAGGAGGGCATTAATCCACCGCCGGACTTATTCTGCGAATCTGGGATGAAACACGAACTCCAGCCTTGTATGCCTTTGTTTTCCACAAGTCCACCATCAGGAAAGAGTGGCCCCACAGCCGGTCCTCTGAGTGGGTTCGTCATTGAGCAGAAGTAGAAAGTTCTGCCTCCGTTTGGATAGTACTTCCCAGCTCCCTCCCTGGTGGCAGCGAAAGGATACTCGTCGCAGCTTACAACCGGCGTGACAGTTGGTTTATAGTATTTCTTCCTATACGGGCAGGCGTAGGAACGATTCTTCCCGTATTGGGAGTCGGACTTCATTATTCTCGTCAATTTCTCAACGCGCACGGTAGACAAAGGGTTGGTTACAGCGGCCGGGTTCCCAGCTAGCAGAGAGTTTTGCGCCCAAAGGACATGGTCGTAGAGCTGAGTATTGTTACTTGGCCCAGCGGTCAAGTCAAAGACTGGGACGTTCTTATTGTCAATATTGGGCCTCATTACGCAACCAGAACCGCGTATGTATGTCAGCGAGTCGCAACGAACCTGATTGAAGTTGAACTCCCTGAACAAATCACCGCCCAGGGAAATTCCGACATTCGGTTGGAAGTGCCGGATAGTTCCTGGCGTGTCAGAAACACCATTCTGCGTAAACTCGAACAACTGAGTCGGGCTAGACACGGCAGACACGGCACCAACCACCGGTGTACTCGGGCTCCGAGTGACACTGTTGCCGTCCGGTGCTGTCGCGAGCATCGTCGCTTGCAAGGGAGTCCCGCTAGGAAGGACCCCTGCCGACACACGCTGCGAAATACGTACTCGGACACTTGACTTCATGGAGGTTGCAAATGACAGTTGGTCGAAATAGAAGAACCCCTTTGCCCAATAGACGTCCTCTATCCCTGCCTGAGTCTTCACCCGAAGCACGAACTTCCAACCCGAGACGCCGCATGTAAAGAAACGCTTTCCGACGAACCGACTCAGCGGCTTATTAGAACACAGAAGCGCACGCGCCGTACCGAAAAATAGACCCTCATCTGAGGTAGTTCGCACAGGAGCGGTCGGCTCAGTCACGGCGGCAGCGATCGTATTGTCGGCAGGGCCCCGTGGAACTGCTGGTGGCTCGGTCGTGCTCGGCTCGGTCGTGCTCGGCTCGGTCGTGCTCGGCTCGGTCGTGCTCGG